>NZ_CP072611.1:1274103-2548207 GCF_017815515.1 Aureimonas populi | reverse complement strand
GTTTCTTGCGCATTGTATCCCCTCATTACCGTGAAGCCGAAGAAGCGACCCCGGCTCCAAAAGCGAGCGGGCACCCCAAGCGCGCGCACTCGTCCGAATGATTGACATCAACCAGATTGATTGCGCCAGCCTTTCGTTCGTTAAGAATTGTTTATTTCCCGGCCGGTGTGGCCGTCAGCATACAGGACCGGCCCCCCGGTGCCGCTCAGAACGCGAAGGAGGGCTTTTCCACGAAACCGGGAAGCGGCTTCAGGCTGCAATTGAAGCCGAAACGGTCCGAGACGAGATCGCCGTCCTTCACGAACAGCTTGGCCATTCCGGCATTGCCGTGGCCGATGACGGCAACAAGCCGACCGCGGTCGGCGAGCTGGTCGAACAGCACCTGCGGCACCCGGTCCACCGAGCCTTCTACGAGAATCACGTCGTAAGGCGCGCCAGCGCTCCAGCCCGCGTTCAGCGGCCCGCGCGCCAGTTCCCATGCGCCGGCCGCCGACGCGGAGAGAGCCTCCTGCGCCCGCTGCGCCAATTCCTCGTCCTCCTCGAGAGCGACGACGGATGCCCCAACTTCGGCGAGAACGGCTGTGGCGTAGCCGAGGCCCGCGCCCACATCGAGCGCTCGCTCGCCAGACCGCACCTGCGCAAGTTGCAGCAGCTTGGCCAGAGGCGAAGCCTCCATCAGGAAGCGGGAGCGGCCCAGCGGCACATCGGCGCCGATATAGGCCAGCTCGCGGCGCGCCTCCGGCACGAAACGCTCGCGGGGGACCGTCAGGAAGGCGCGCAGCAACTCCAGATCGGTGACGTCGGTCGTCCTGATCTGGTTGTCGACCATCTTCGTGCGTGCCTGGGCGAAGTTCATCAGGGAGACCCCTTTTCCGAGCGCCGTTCCGTCGCTGTTCCCTTAGTCGGCGCTCGCCACGCAGGCAAGCGCGACATGACATCGCCGAACACGGGCGCTACCTCCCTTCGGGAACGCTGGAAGGAACAGCCGCCATGCCCCGCCCGATCCTGATGATCCTGCCTCTCGCCGCCGCGCTGTCGGGATGCGTCGCGGCACAGACATCGCTCACCTACGGCACCTTCGCCGTCACCGAGCGCCCGCCCACCTTCTGCGAGCATTACGCGGAACAGACCTATCTGAACACCGTCGAGGACCTTACCGAGCGCGGCGAAGGCTTCGGGGCCCGTGGCTTTGCGCGAGAGAGGGCACGCGCGACGGCCGACCGGGCCTATGACCGCTGCCTCGCCGGCCGCACGAACTAGCGGATCGTCGCCTACATGAAATCGCGGACGATGGTCTTCTCGAAGCTCTTCTCGAAGATCAGCTCCTCACCCTCGTAAGCCGTGACGCGCGCGGAAACGAACCAGTAGTCCGCCGAGCAGCGCAGCGATGCGACGCAATGGGTGCGCGTGGACCAGCCGTCCCGTTGCAGGACGCATGTCCATGTCGAGAGACCCGTTGCCGAAAGCGGATCGCGCGGGTCGATCGACCATACCTCATCGCGAACGTCGCGCGAAGCCAGCCCGTTTTGCGGGTGGCGCGTCAGGCCCGTGTCCTCATAAATGCGGTAGTGCGTGACGCCGGACATCAGGTCGCGCTCGACGCTACGCCGCGTATCCCCTTCCTTCAGGGTCTCGTATTCCGGCAGCGGGTTCTCGTCCTCCGGCTCCGGAACGGCGATCCGCTCGTGCTCGCCCAGAAGCGGAACTTCAAGCCTCAGCGCTCCGTGCGGGATGGCAAGGGTCGGGTCCACGGGTTGCGGCAGGACCATCGGCCAATAGGCGGTGGAGAGCGACAAGCGGATACGGTGGCCGGGCGCGAAGCGGTAGCCGCATGCGTCCAGCGTCAGGGCCACGCTCGCCGGCCTGCCGGGCGTCATGGCGAGGGGCTCGGCGCTGCCTTCCCGGTGGGCGAGGTTCAGGACGCCGAAGGACACGCGCGTCGCCGTGCCGTCCGGGTGCACGTCCACGATGCGCGCACACAGATTCGCAGCCGGCGCGTCGCACTCGAGTTCGAGCGACAGCACCGGCCGCCCGAGGATGGAAAGCTCCTCATGCAAGGGTGCCGTCTCGAAGACCAGCGAGCCGGCGTCATCGAGGCGCTGGTCCCCGGCCATCTCGGCATCGGGCTTGAGCGTGAACCATTCGCCGGCTGCGGTGCCGGTGTCCAGAGGCGAGCGCAGGATGCTGCTTTCATCCGGGCCCGGGCCCTGCCCTCCCTCACCGGCCAATTGGCCGGCGGCATCCACGGCAAAGGCCAGCATGGACGGCTTGGACCAGCGGTCCTTGGCGACCCAGAACCCCGGCTCATGCTCGCGCCGCAGGGCCGGCTTCGGCCCGTCCAGAACATAGGCGCGCACCTGCGGCCAATCCTCGGCGCCGTTCGGCTCGTCGCGCAGCCAGCGGTTCCACCAGGCGATGGCCTCGGCGTGGAAGTCGGCGCGGGGTCGGGGCCAGGCGAAATGCGGATATTTGTGCACCCAGGGCCCGAGAAGCGCCTTGGCGCGGGGACCGAGCCCTTCAACCGCCTTCAGGGGCGTGTTGCGATAGCCGTCCGCCCAACCGGCGATCACCAGAGCGGGGATCGCCACCGCGCCGAAATCCTCGCAGATGGAACCGTGCTTCCAGAAGTCGTCCCGGCGCTGGTGCGACAGCCACTCCTCCATGAAGAAGGGTTCGTTCTCCAGCCGCTCCAGCCACATCTCGCGCCAGCGCTCGCCCACCAGCTCCGGGTCCGGCGAGCGCGACTGGTAGGCGAGCATCGTGGCCGCCCAGGAAAGCTGCGCCGAGAGGTGGGTGCCGTCCTTGTAGTGAATGTCGTCATTGTAGCGATCGACGGTGGAGGCGATCGAGATCACCGCCTTGAGCGCGGGCGGGCAAAGGGCGGCCACCTGCAGGCAGTTGAAGCCACCCCAGGAGATTCCCATCATCCCCACCTTGCCGTTCGACCACGGCTGCGCGGCGATCCACTCGATGATCTCGCATGCGTCGGACAGTTCGCGGGGCGTATACTCGCCGTCGATCACCCCCTCCGATTCGCCCGATCCGCGAATGTCCACGCGCACCCCGGCGATGCCGGCCGCCGCGAAGACCGGATAGGTGGATTCGTCGCGCGGGCTCGTGCCGTTTCGTTTGCGATAGGGCAGGAATTCGAGGACCGCCGGCGCCGGCGCGCCATCCGGCAACCAGATGCGGGCGGCCAGTCGGGTGCCGTCCTTGAGCACGATCCATTCGTTCTCGAGGACGGTGTATGCGGTCTGGGACATGCGTTCATTCCGTGGCAGAGGGGCTTGGCCGGTGGCCGATACCGGCCCGGGCCGGTCGGCTCGGCGCTCAGGCGTCGAGCCAGACCCGGCTGGCGATGCGGCCGTTGGAGATGTCGTTGCCGATATCGTCCACGAAGCCATGGAGCTGTCGGGAGGCCGCGTTCACATAGTCGTTGAAGACGGGCAGGATCAGTCCGCCCTCGTCGCGCACCATCACGGCCATCCGGTGGTAGAGCTCGCGGCGCGGCTCGGGATCGAGCTCGGCCCGCGCCTCCAGCAGCATCCGGTCGAAATCGGCATCGCGGAACCGCGTGTCGTTCCACTCCGCGCTCGACAGGTAGGAGGTGGAGTAGCGCGAATCCTGCGTCGGCCGGCCGCCCCAATAGGAGGCGCAGAAGGGCTGCACGTTCCATACGTTCGACCAGTAGCCGTCCGTCGGCTCGCGCCTCACCTCGATCTGGATGCCCGCGGCCGCCGCACTCTCCTGGAAGAGCACCGCCGCGTCCACTGCACCGGGGAACGCCGCTTCGGACGTTCGCAGCAGGACAGGCCCCTCGTGGCCCGACTGGCGGAAGTGGAAGGCGGCCTTCTCGGGATCGTAGGCGCGCTGCTCGATGCCCTCGGGCGCAAGCGCATAGGCCTCGTTCACCGGGTAGTCGTTGCCGAGCGTGCCGTATCCGCCCACCACGCTGTCGAGGATCGCCTGCCGGTCGATGGCGTATTTCAAGGCCAGCCGCAGGTCGTTATTGTCGAAGGGCGCGGTGTCGCAGTGCATGAGGAAGCTGTAGAAGCCCTTGCCCGCCGTCCTCAGGATCTGCACGTTCGGCGCGCGCGCCAGGAGGCCCACCGTGCGCGGCTCGACCGTGTTGATGAAGTGGACCTGGCCGGAGGAGAGCGCGGCCATGCGCGCGGTGGAATCGTTCATCACGACGATCTCGACGCTTTCCACGAAGCCGCGACCGTCACGCCAATCGTCCGTATTGCGCTCGAAGCTGGTACGCACGCCGGCCTGGTGGTCGGCCAGCTTGTAGGGGCCGGTGCCGATGGCGGCGTCCGGCGCATCGAGGCCGCCGTTCGGCTGGATCTGCAGGTGGTAATCGGTCAGGATGAGCGGCAGGTCGGCATCGCCGTCCGACAGGGTGATGACGAGATCGCCCCCGCGCTCCTCGATGGCGGTGACGGAACCCAGAAGGCCGAGCGCACCGGACTGGGAGCCCTCATCCGTATGCCGCTTCAGCGTCGCCACCACGTCCGGGAGGGTCATCGGGCGCCCGTCATGAAACGACACGCCCTGGCGGATCTTGAACGTCCACACCTTCGCATCGGCCGAAGGCGACCAGGATTCGGCGAGCGAGGGCAGCGCCTCGCCGGTGGCCGGGTCGGATTCGACCAGCGTGTCGCCCCAGCAATGGGCGATGACGAAGGGTACGGTGCCGCTGGCGAGCGCGGGATCGAGCGAGTCGGTCGTCGCGCCGCCGCTCAAGCCGAGGCGCAGATGGCCGCCGCGTTTGGGCTCCTGCGCACGGGCGCTGCCCATGAGGAGGGGCGATGCAGCCAGAGCCAGCCCGGTGGCCGCCGCGCCCTCGATGAAGCGGCGGCGGCTGAGCGAGCCCGCTTCCACGCGGCGTCCCGAAAACTCACGACGATCGTCAACCATGCGGGCAACCTCGAACCTGACGGTGGAAACTGCTGGAATTGTCAGCTTGGGCGATGCGGATGCAACTTCGTGACTTGACGCGGCTTTACGCGCTCTTACGCTTCCGGCAAGGAGACAGTTCCCATGCCGCATAAGCCCGAAACCTTCACGCTGAACCTCAAGGAGGCGTGCAGCACCCGCCGGTCCGTCTCCGACATCTGTCGCCGGATCGGGATCAACCGCCAGCAGTTCAACCGCTACATCAACGGACAGGTCCTGCCCTCCCCTCATAACCTGTTGCGGATCGCCGGCCATTTCGGGCTGGCGGCGGAGGATTTCCTTCTGCCCGCCGAAAGCTTCCGCCTCCGCCTGAGCGGGGCCGCCGCCCCGGCCGTGCGGGGAGACATGCTGCAAGGCGCCTTTCCCGGCGACCTGCCGGCCCTCCGGCGCTATCTGGGCCTCTACCAGACCTATCACCGCTCCCTGTCGTGGCCCGGCCGGATCGTGTGCTCCTGCACCCGGCTGCACGAGGAGGGCGGCATGGTGCTCGTCAAGTCGATCGAGCGCATCGTCGATCGCGAGAACGAAATCCGCCAGCTTTCCAAATACGAGGGACAGGCCGCCTATCGCCGTAACAGGATCTTCATCGTGGAGCGGAGCCTCGGCGCGGAGGCGATGATCGCGCAGACCATCCTCCTGCCGTTCGAGGTGCACCAGCGCGTCTATCTCAAGGGGGTCACGACGGGCGTGTCGTGGCGCAAGGACAATCTGCCCTATGCCTCGCGGATGATCTGGCGGTTCCTGGGCCCCAAGGCCAGCGCGCGCGCCGTGCTGGCCCGCTGCGGCGTGTTCGAGGAGGATGCGCAGGAGCTGCCGGCGACCGTGCGGGGCTTTCTGGACGCTCGCGAACCGCAGATGGTGGGTGCGGCGGAGAGCCTCGTGCCCTGACTTATCGCGTGCCGATATCGTAGAAGATGCCCGCCATCATCGCCGCAGCCTCCTCCGCGATCGAGAGCAGCATGTGCTCGTCGGGCGCATGCTGGCCGCAGGCGCGGTGCGAGTGCGGAACCCAGACGGTGGGCATGCCGAGGGTTTCCGCGAACACCTCGTTGGGCAGCGATCCGCCGAGATTGGGAAGCAGCGCCGGCGCCTTGGCCGTGGTCTGCTCGATGGAGCCCACCACGAGGCGCACCCAGTCATTGTCGGGGTCGGTCCGCGTGGCCTTGAAGAAGCCGCGCTTCATGGGCTCGATCCTGATGTCCCGGAAGCCATGCGCGTCCAGATGCTCGCGCAGCGCCGGCAGGATGCGCTCTCGATCCACGCCGACCACATAGCGCAACTGGCATGTCGCGCGCGCGCTTCCCGGCACGGCGTTGACCGGGGCCTCCGGCCTGCCGCACGTATAGGCGAGCACTTCGAAGTTGCACCAGCCGAACACCTGTTCGGGCCCCGACAGGCCGGGCTCTCCCCATTCCGGGTCGATCGCCGGGTCGCTCGCGTCCTTCTCCAGAACGATGTCGGCCAGGGCCGCCCGCACGTTCGCCGGAATTGCGCCCGGCGTCCACTCGCGAATGGCCAGCCGCCCCTTCGCATCGGTGATCGTGGCCAGCGCGTGGGCCAGCCGGATGCCCGGGTTGACGAGAAGGCCGCCCCAGTTGCCGGAATGGTAGGCCCCCTCGCGCTCATCCGCAACGAGGTGGAAGCCCATGCCGCCGCGCGCGCCCAGAAAGACCGTAGGCGTGTGGGTGGCGGTGCGCGGCCCGTCGGAGGCGATGAGCACGTCGGCGGCCAGCAGGTCCCGGTTCGCCTGCGCCATCTCGTCGAGGCCCGGCGAGCCCGATTCCTCGCCCATTTCGATCAGGAGCTTTATGTTGAAGCCGAGACGGCCGCGCGCCTCCAGCACGCAACGCAGGGCCGCGAGGTTGATCGTGTGCTGGCCCTTGTTGTCCACCGTTCCGCGTCCGTAGAGGCGCTCACCCGTGTCATCCAGCACCCACGGGTCGCGACCGTCCCGCCAGTCGCCGCCCATGCCCCAAAGGACATCGCCATGGCCGTAGGTCAGGACGGTGGGCAGCGCCTCGTCCTCGATGCGCGCGGCGAAGAGGGCGGGCAGCCGCGGCAGGACGGGATTGTCGAGAACGCGGACCGAGAAGCCCATCGCCTCCAGCCCCGGCCGCAACGCGTCGAGGTAGCGGAGCTGGTCGGGGCCGCTGTCCTCGCGCGGGCTTTCGGAGGGAATGGCCACGCGCGGGGCGAGTTCGGCGGCGAACTCGCCGCCGGTCACGTAGCGCCGGGCGCGCTCGATCACCTCGTCGCGGCTGGTTTCGGCAATGGTCATGTCACGGCTTCCCCGGCAGGCTTAAAGGCTGATGAGCGCCCGGCGGACGCGTCACCCCTCCTTGTAGTAGTAGCTGTAGCCGTTGATCGCGGGCACCCCGCCCAGATGGGCGTAGAGAACGCGCGCGCCTTCGAAGAAGAAGCCCTTCCCGACGAGGTCGATCATCCCCTGCATCGACTTGCCCTCATAGACCGGGTCGGTGATCATTGCCTCGGTGCGCGCCGCAAGGCGGATCGCATCGTTGGTCTCCTCCGAGGGCACGCCATAGGCCGGGTAGGCGTAATCCGGATTGATGACGATCTCGTCGTCGCGCACGGGGCGGCCAAGCTCCACGAGGTCGGCCGTGCGGTCCACGATCTCGCGCACCTGGGTGCGGGTCTGCTCGGGCGTGCCGGAGGCGTCGATGCCGATCACCCTGTCCGCCCGGTCGTCCGCAGCGAAGCCGACGATCATGCCGGCCTGCGTGGAGCCCGTCACCACGCAGACGACGATATAGTCGAACTTGAAGCCGAGTTCCTTCTCCTGCGCGCGCACCTCCTCGGCGAAGCCGACATAGCCGAGGCCGCCATATTTGTGCACCGAGGCGCCGGCCGGGATGCCGTAGGGCACGCCGCCCGAATCGCGCACCTCCTGCATCGCATCCTCCCAGCTCTTGCGGATGCCGATGTCGAAGCCGTCCTCCACGAGCCGCGAATCGGCGCCCATCAGGCGCGTCATCAGGATATTGCCGACGCGGTCGTACACGGCGTCGTAGTGCGGCACCCACTTCTCCTGCACCAACCGGCACTTCATGCCGATCTTGGCCGCCGTGGCCGCCACCATGCGCGTGTGGTTGGACTGCACGCCGCCGATCGACACCAGCGTATCCGCCCCCGAAGCGATGGCGTCCGGCACGATATATTCCAGCTTGCGCAGCTTGTTGCCGCCCATCGCCAGGCCCGAATTGCAATCCTCGCGCTTGGCGAAGATTTCCACCTTGCCCCCCAGGGCCTGCGAGAGACGGGGTAGCGGCTCGATGGGGGTCGGACCGAATGTCAGCGGATAGCGCTCGAATTTCTGCAGCATGATGGGCCCCTTCCAGCCTTACCTCGGTGAGACCAGGAAGCTACCATTCGCATAATGAAAGGTGCTCTCGATTTTTCGTGATTTATGTGCTCCTTACACGCTCTTCCCAACAGCATGTTGCAACATGATTGTGATATATACCTGAAAATCGGAAGATTCTTTCATGCCTAGTGCGCTGGACCGTATCGACACGAAGATCCTACGCCTGCTTCAGGCCGACGGGCGGCTGACCAACGCCGAGTTGGCGCAGGCCGTCTCCGTCAGTCCAGCAACATGCCATCGCCGCACGCAGCGCCTGTTCGCGGAGGGTTACATCGACCATGTGAGGGCGATCGTCTCGCCGCAGAAACTGGGCCGGGGTGCCCTGGTGATGGTGGGCGTCGTGCTCGACCGATCGACACCCGAGAGTTTCGCGATCTTCGAGAAAGCGGTCGCCAAGCTCAAATTCGTCCTCGACTGCCATCTCGTGGCGGGCGACTTCGACTATTTCCTGAAGATCAGGGTGGGCGACATGGCGGATTTCAACCGCTTTCACGGCGACGAGTTGATCGCCCTGCCCGGCGTGCGCCAGACGCGAACCTTCTTCGTGATGAAGGAGGTGGTGGACAACGCCCCTCTGGATTTCTGAGCTCTGCTACACCACCCCGCGCGCCAGAGCGGGCTGGCTCGAGGATCGTTTCCGCGTCGATTGCGTTCTCTTCGTCGAATCCCGGGATTTCCACGAAGCCGAGGCTGTTATGTCGGAACACAAAGTCGTGACGCGTGAGGAGCGTGTGGGGGACCTTCTTGGCCATGTCTACGACGCGCTGGTGCTGGCGCGCATGGTTCATGCGGACGAGGCCACGATCAAGCATCTTCGCGCCGCCGCCGAGCGGCTGGAGGAACGCGCCGTCGAAGGCAGCGGATCACCGGCCATCCACCACTGACCCCGGCTTCGGGCAGGCGCCCGCGCAAGGCGCGCCGCGACATCCCGCGCAAGCAACACACTGTCCCGCCCCTGTCGCGCCGCAGGCATCGCCCGCGCGCGCCCGGCCGCCCCGTCTTTCGGACGAACCGCCCCCCGCTGTCCTGTCTCCAAAGCGCCCGGAACGATGGCCGTGTCGACGGGAGTGAAGACGCGATGCCGGTCCCCGGAATGTCAATACCGAAACAACGCCCCGCGAATCTAAAGGCTTTGTTCATTTTGCCACAAGGTCGCGGCTTCATGATCGGCTATGGAAGGGCGCATGTTGCAACTTGTTGTTGTTCAGGCAGTTTCGAATGCCGGTCCGCCGATATCTGCCTGAAGGGAGCGCCATGGCGATCGGGCGATACGTCACCAGCCGCAAGAGGCGCTTGGTTCCGGGGCTCGTCCCGGTCCTGGCGGCCCTCATGCTGTCCGCGTGCGTTCAGGGCGGGCAGCCGGAGCTTTCGTCACGGCAACGCTCGGTGGCGCTCGAGGATGCCTTCGTCGCCCCACCGGTCGGCGGGCCGCAGATCCTCGACGTCGTCCAACAGCGATATCCGAACGCGACCGAGCAGCGCATTCTCCTTGCCAACCGCTCGGCAGTGCCCGGAGAGAACTACCTTCAGGTGCAGTTCTTCGGCCCCGTCGGCAACTCGGGGACCGGACGCACGCCGCTGGACAACCGTTCTATCGCCGCCACCAACATGACGCGGGAGATTCGCCAGGCGGTTCCCACCGTGCCCATGAGCCGCTCGCAGATCTACGTGCAGAATCGCTACGGGCCGTTCGGCTATGCCGTCGGCCGCGCCGCTTCGGGCGATACATGCATCTACGCCTGGCAGCGGATTGCCGGGGTGGACACCTCGACGCTGCTTTTGCGCGACCGCGGCACGATCCAGATCCGGTTCCGCCTGTGCGACCAGGAGGCCAGCGAGGAGCGGCTGCTCTTCTCCATGTATGGCTTCACGATCCGGGCGTTCTTCAGCAACTTGCAGTGGAATCCGTATGGTGCACCGAAGGAAGCCGACGCAAGGCTGGGCGCCTTGGGCGAGCCCATGTTGCCGGAGGGCGCAGGCGGCTTCGAGGGCATTCTCGCCGATGCGCCCGACCAGCCGGCGCCGCCGCCGCCGCGCCCCGCCGCCGCACGCCCTGCGGCGCCGGCGGTAGCTCCGGCCCCGCCGCCCTTGCCCGCCCCGGTCGGCCCCATCGTTCCGCCGCCGCCCGGCAGCGCGGCTGCCTCAACGGTGCCGGCGCGTGAGGCGACCGTGCCGCCCGCCGCGGATGTCGTGGTGCCGCCTCCGCCCTCGGCGAACTGCACGCCGGCGCAGCGGGAGGCGGGTGCGTGCTGAAATTTGCCACGGTCCTCGTCTGGGCGGTGGCATCCGCTTTCGCCCTCTTCGTCATCACGCTTCCGATCAGCGTCCAGTCCCAGCTCATCGCGGTGCTTCTGGTGCTTTCGGTGATGGTGATCCTGAAGTTCCTCGACCTCGGCGGCCGCTGGCGCCTCGTGGCGCTGGCGCTCGGCACCGCCGTGGTGCTGCGATACGTCTACTGGCGCACGACAGGCACGCTGCCGCCGATCAACCAGATCCAGAACTTCATTCCGGGCTTCCTGCTTTATCTGGCCGAGATGTATTCGGTCTTCATGCTGGGCCTCAGCCTCTTCGTCGTCGCCGCGCCCCTGGCGCCGCGCCCGTCTCGCGCGCAGGAAGCCTCCGACCGTTTTCCAAGCGTCGATGTGTTCGTGCCCACTTACAACGAGGAGCCGGGCCTGCTCGCCAACACCCTGGCCGCCGCGCTTCAGATGGACTACCCGTCCGACCGGCTCAAGGTGTGGCTCCTCGACGATGGCGGCTCGCTCCAGAAGCGAAATTCGGAACATGCCGGCGAAGCGCAGGCGGCCGAGCGGCGCCATCGCGAGTTGAACGCGCTGTGCGATGAGCTGGGCGCGACCTACCTCACGCGCGAGCGTAACGAGCACGCCAAGGCCGGCAATCTGAACAACGGCCTGAAGCACTCCACCGGCGACCTTGTGGCGGTGTTCGATGCCGACCATGCGCCCGCGCGCGACTTTCTTCTCGAAACGGTCGGCTATTTCGACGAAGATCCGCGCCTCTTCCTCGTCCAGACACCGCACTTCTTCCTCAACCCCGACCCCGTGGAACGGAACCTGCGGACCTTCGACCGGATGCCCTCCGAGAACGAGATGTTCTACGGTGTCATCCAGCGCGGCCTCGATAAATGGAACGCGGCGTTCTTCTGCGGCTCGGCCGCCGTTCTCAGCCGCGCGGCGCTGACCGAATCGAAGGGTTTTTCGGGCCTTTCCATCACCGAGGATTGCGAGACGGCGCTGGAGCTGCATTCGCGCGGCTGGAACTCCATCTATGTGGACAAGCCGCTGATCGCAGGCCTCCAGCCGGCGACCTTCGCATCCTTTATCGGGCAGCGCTCGCGCTGGGCGCAGGGCATGATGCAGATCCTGCGCTACCGGTTTCCGCTGCTCAAGGGCGGGCTCTCGCTGCCGCAGCGGCTTTGCTACATGTCCTCCACACTGTTCTGGCTGTTTCCCTTCCCGCGAGCGATCTTCCTGGTCGCGCCGCTCTTCTACCTCTTCTTCGACCTGGAGATCTTCACCGCATCGGGCGGCGAGTTCCTCGCCTACACGCTCACCTACATGATGGTGAACCTGATGATGCAGAACTACATGTACGGCCGATTCCGCTGGCCCTGGATTTCGGAACTCTACGAATACGTCCAGACCGTGCATCTCCTCCCGGCGGTGGTGTCGGTCGCCCTCAATCCCAGCAAGCCGACCTTCAAGGTGACGGCCAAGGACGAGTCGATCCTCTATTCGCGCCTTTCCGAGCTGAGCCTCCCCTTCTTCGCAATCTTCTTCGTGCTGCTGCTGGGCGTGGCGGCCACCGCGTGGCGGGTTTATGCCGAACCGTACCGGGCGGACCTGACGCTGGTCGTCGGCGCCTGGAACGTCCTCAACCTACTGCTCGCCGGCTGCGCGCTGGGCGTCGTTTCGGAGCGCGGCACGCGCGCGCAATCGCGGCGCGTCAAGGTGGCGCGGCGGGGCGAAGTCGTGTTCGGCGAGACGGTGCTGCCGGCCACCATCGAGGATGTATCGGTGGGCGGCGCGCGCGTGCGCGTGTTCGGCACCCTGCCCGCGGAGGCGGCTGATCAGGCGCCCGCTACCCTGCGCTTTCGGCCCGCGGGCTCCAGCGAATTTTCGGGACTACCCGTCATCTTGCGCAGCTTCCGGCAGGAGGCCGATGGCGCGACGCTCGGCGTCAGCTACGCCACATCGGAGACGAGCGAGCATTTTCTGGTCGCCGATCTCGTTTTCGGCAATTCCGGCCAGTGGCGCGACTTCCAGCTCTCGCGCCGCCGCAATCCGGGCGTCCTGCGCGGAACGCTCTGGTTCTATTGGCTTTGCGTCTTCCAGACCTATCGCGGCTTCGTCTACCTAGTGCGCGGCTCGACTGCCAAGCGCACCGCTGCCCGGCAAGGCAGGCTGGCGGGGCAGCCATGACGCGGGCCGCCTCCAGCCTCGCCCTGCTGCTGGCGCTGACGGCGGCGGCCGCCGCCCAGCCTGCGCCGTTCGACATGTCCGACGAGGGCCCGCCCCAGCCCCGCGCCCCCGCCGCGCGCCCCGTGCCTGCCACCGAGCCGCCCCCGGCCACAGCGCCGGCCCGCCCGAGCCGGCCCGCGCCGCCGGCCGCCCCGGCGCCGGAAACGACCGCGACCCCGGTTCGCTACCTCCTGCCCATGGAGCGCCTGACGCTGGGCGGAGAGACGGCGCGCCGAAGCTGGTCCATCTTCCTTAGCGAGGCAGAGGCGCAGGCCGGCGAGACCATGCGCATCGGCTACCAGAACTCGATCTTCGTCGCGCCCGAAAGCTCCAGGCTGCGTGTCTCGATCAATGGCCAGGTCGTGATCGACACGCCCGTCCAGTCGCCCGAGGCCGTTGCCGACATCGCGGTCGAGCTTCCCCCGGACCTGCTGCAAGCGGGCTTCAACACCGTCGAATTCGACGTCTCGCTGCGCCACCGCACCGATTGCAGCATCCAGTCCACCTACGATCTGTGGACGGAGGTTTCAGGCCCGCGCACGTCGATCGGCTTCGCCCCGTCCAGCGACCTCGCCCTGCGCCAGCTCGAGGACATCAGGGCCGTTGGCTTCGATTCCACGGGAAGCACGCGCTACGACATCGTCCTGCCGGCCGGGGAACTGGCCGAGGGCAGCGCCTCCACGCTGCGGCTGGCGCAGGGGCTGGCCCTTCTGGGTGCGATGCCGAACCAGCAGATCCGGGTATCGGAAGGCAGCCTGCCTCCTTCCACGCCCGGGGGTCTCACCGTCCTCGCCGGGCCCGCCGAGGAGATCGCAGCCCTTGTGCCGGAACTGCCGACGGATGCGCGGCAGGGGCCCTCGGCCGGCTTTGTCGATCTCGGTGAGGGACGTGGCGCGCTCGTGCTTTCCGGCCCGAACTGGGCGGCGGTGGATGCCGCCATTGGGCGCGTCATCGCGCCGGTCGAGCAGCCGTTCTACGTGCAGCGCTCGCGTCTGACCGAACCGGGCTGGCGCAATCCGGACACCCCGCTCTTCTTCGCCGCGTCCTCTCTCTCGTTCCGCGACCTCGGGGTCGCGACCCGGGAATTCTCCGGCCGGCGCTTCCGCACCGAGTTCACCGTTGGCGTGCCGGCCGACTTCTATGCCGCGGCCTACGGCGAGGCGACGCTTCTGCTGGACGCGGCCTATACCGAGGAGGTGAAGCCCGGCAGCCGGATCGACGTCTATGTGAACGACGATATCGCAACGACGCTGCCCGTCGGCGGCGCGAGCGGAGCCGTGCTGCGTGGCTATCCGGTCTCCCTCACGCTTCGCCATTTCCGGCCCGGCGCCAACACCATCACGATGGAAGCCATCCTCGACACCGATTCCGACGCCATCTGCCTGCCTGGGACGACCAGCGATGCGCCCACGCGGTTCGCGTTGTTCGATTCCTCCCGGTTCGCCATGCCCGATTTCGCCCGCATCAGCCAACGACCGGACCTCTCCGCCCTTTCCGGCGTCGGCTTTCCGTTCAACCGCGCGGATGGCCCGATCCCGCTGGCGCTCGGCGAAACTTCGGCCGCCACCCTGTCGGCCGCCGCTACGCTGGCCGGGCGTCTCGCGCTCGTCGCCGGGCGGCCGCTTCCCTTCGACACATCGCTGAGCGTGGCTTCCGCGCAAGGCCGCGATGCGCTGTTCATCGGCCCGGCCTCGCGCATTCCGGTGGGCATCCTGCCGCAGGTGGGCGTCGCGGAGGGGCTGCGCCTCGGCTGGAGCGAAAGCGGAACGGGCGCGGTGACGCGGCAGACCGACGCATCCATCGCGCGCTGGCAGCAACAGGTGGGTAGCGGCTGGCGTCGCCCCTTCGTGGCCATCGAGGAATGGCTGTCGCAGCGCTTCGACCTGTCCGTAGATGCTCTGCGCCTGACGCGCCAGGCGCCCCCACCCTTCTCGCCGCCGGCCGATTCCTCCATGATCGTCGCGCAGGGCCGCGACCCGAGCGACGGGCACACATGGACCCTGGTTGTGGGGCGCACCGGCGCCGAGCTGGCCGACGGGGCGGCGTTTCTGGCGCGCGAGGAGAACTGGGATCAGCTCTCGGGCCGCCTCACGCTCTACGATCCCGTGCAGGCGAGCTACGCCCAGCTTCCGGCGACCGACACCCGCCTCGTCCCTTCCGTACCGACCTCGTTCTCCAACCTTCGGCTCGTCGCGGCGAACTGGCTTTCGGAGAACGCCTTGGCCTATGCTCTGCTGCTGGCTGTCGCGTCCCTCATCCTGGGGGTGGCGACAGGCGCGCTGACAGGTGTGCTGGGGAGGCGGCGATGAGGTTTGTCCATCTTGTCTGCGCGGCGTCGATCGCCCTCTCCGGCCTCGGATCGCCGGCGGTAGCGCAGGAGGAAACCGTGCTGGCACCGGAATGGAGCGCCTATCTCGAGCGTTTCGTGGACGAGCAGGGCCGCGTGATCGACGACGGCAATGGCGGCATCAGCCACAGCGAGGGCCAGGGCTACGGGCTCACTCTCGCTTTCCTCGCGGGCGACCAGGCAACCTTCGAGCGCATCTGGTCCTTCACGCGTACCGAGCTGATGTTGCGCGATGACGGGCTGGCGGCGTGGAAATGGAGCCCGGACGCCGATCCGCACGTCACCGACATCAACAACGCCACCGATGGCGACATGCTGATCGCCTACGCGCTCGCGCAGGCGGGCGAGGCTTGGCGACGCGAGGACTTCACACAGGCCGCCACGGCGCTGGCAGAGGCGATCGGCACGCTCGCCTACACGCAGGACGGCCGCCTGACCCTGCCGCCGGCCCGCGAGGGCTACGGGCGCGACGAGCGGCCGGACGGGCCGGTGATCAATCCGTCCTACTGGATCTACGAGGCCTTCCCCGTACTGGCCCGGCTGGCGCCGGACACGGACTGGCAGGCCATCTCGGACGGCGGGCTGGAAACGCTGCGCGCCTCTCTGACGGGCCCGCGCGCGCTGCCGCCCGAATGGCTTTCCATCGCCACCACCGAACGGCCCGCCCAGGGCTTCGCAGCCGAGTTCGGCTATAACGCGGTGCGTATCCCGCTCTACATGGTGCGGGCCGGGGCCGGAGACGAGGCGCTTCTCACCGCGCTGGCGGACGGCATGAGCGATCCGGACGGCTCCGTGGCCTTGGTCGATCTGGAATCGGGGGAGACGCGGGAAACGCTCGCGGACGCCGGCTACCGCATCATTCCAGCGCTGGTCGCCTGTGCGGTTTCAGGCACCCCCGTGCCGGACGATTTGCGGAGCTTCGAGCCCACGCTCTACTATCCCTCGACCCTGCATCTGCTTGCCCTGTCGCATCTGCGGCAGGCCAGGCCGGAGTGCCTTTCTTGAACCGGCCGCTTCTCCTTGCCGTTGCCGCGGCGCTCGTGACCGCCGAAGGCCTTTTCATGCCCAGGGGCATGCTGAGGCAGGAGACGGCACTGCCCACGATGCAAGGGGACGAGGCGGCACAGCAGCTTGTCGCGCAGGCGCCCGGCTCCGCCCATGCGCAGACGCCCTCCCCCGCTGCCGGCGCCGCCGCCCCGCCGCAGGTGGACGAGACGGCGCTGCGCTATTTCGCCCGCGCCGGCGACACGCGCCGGCTGGAAGCGGAAATCGCCCGTTTGCGCGCGCTCTACCCGGACTGGACGCCACCGGAAAACCCGCTGGACGTTCCCGATGCCGGCGACCCAGAGCTGGACCGGATGTGGGAGCTCTACTCGCAGGGGCGCTACGGCGAGGTGCGGGAGGCCATCGCGGCGCGGCAGGAAAGCCAGCCCGGCTGGCAGCCGCCGGCCGACCTTCTGGACCGCCTTGCCGTCGCGGAGGCACGTCAGCGCCTCGTCAACGCATCCAACCTCCAGCAATACGAGACCGTGGTGCGCGTGGCGGCGGAAACGCCGAGCCTTCTGACCTGCTCGGAGGTGGACGTTCTATGGCGGGTGGCGCGCGCCTTCGTCGAGACCGATCGGTCCGCGCGCGCGCTGGACGCCTACCGCTACATCCTGACCAATTGCGACGATTCCGGCGAAAGGCTGGCGAGCGTGCAAATGGCGAGCCAGCAGCTCGACCGCCCGGCCCTCGACCAGCTTCTGGAGCTGGAGCGAACGGACGCCCAGGGCATCGGGGAATTCGCCTCGCTGCGCCTCGACATTGCCCGCCAGGGCGTGGCGGCGGCCGGCGAGGATGCCGATACCGTGGCTTCGCCCGAGGACCTCTCGCTTCTCAACGCGAGCGCGGCCGAAACGGGCTCGGCGTCCGATCTCCTTCTTCTCGGCTGGTACGAGCTGACGCATGGCGATGGAGCGCGGGCCGAGGACTTCTTCCGCCGCTCGAACGCGGCTTCCCCCTCGGCGGACGCGGCGCGGGGGCTCGCCCTGGCGCTGCTCGATCTCGACCGGGCGCAGGACGCGGAGGCGGCCGTGCGCCCCTATGCCGAGGACTCCGACGAGAGCCGGGCCGTCTACGCCGCGGCAGCCGCCAGCCTTCTGGCGCAGGAGCCAACGCCGCCCCTTTCCGCCGAGCAGCTCACGCGCATCGTCGCCGTCACCGCAGCGCTGCGCGAGGCGAACACAGCTCAGCAACTCGGCTGGTACTCCTACGCGCTGAACCAGTTCGCGACGGCCGGGCAGTGGTTCGAAACGGCGCTGGCGTGGAAGCCGGACGAGGAACCGGCGGCCTTCGGGCTGGCGCTGGCGCGCGAAAGGCTAGGGGACGCGAGCGGGCTGGCGCAGCTCAAGGCCGCATGGAGCCCCAGCTCGCCCCGCATCGCCGCTGTCGGCCAAGGGCCCGCCGGCGCGCCTTCGGCCATCGCGGCCAACGCACCCGCGCCAGCCTCTACCCGGCCGGCCGCCGCCCCGGCCACGACCTTTGTGGCGCCCGCGCAGCCGCAGGCCGCCTCGTCTTCGGCTGCGCAGATGCAGGCGAGCGCGCAGCCGACGGCATCCGCCGCCGCTACGACAAGCGAGCCCCTGCGCGCGGCCCGGCAGGGAGGCGGCGCATCACGGACCGCCGGCTGCCGCTCCACGGTCGATCCTCGCACGCTCTCGCCGGATGCAGCCCTCTCGCGGGGCTGGTGCCTCATGGAGATCGACCGGCCGTTGGAGGCGGCACCGGCCTTCGAGGTTGCCCTGCTCTCCCGCTCCGACGCGACACGGCGCGACGCGGCCTATGGTCAAAGCCTGGCCTATCTAAGGGCCGGTCTCTCGGACAAGGCCGCCGTCGCCGCCACCAAGGCACCGCAGCCGCGCGAGCGCCAGCTCGAGTTGGAGATCGCACTCCTGACGGACCAGGCGACCAGCGCCTTCGAATCGCGCCGTCCCGTGGAAACGCTGATGGCGCTGGACGAGCGCGCGCGCATCGCCCCCGAGCGGCTCGACCTCATGGTCCTGCGCGGCTACGCCTATCTCGAATTGCGCCGCTATCGCGATGCCGAGCGCGTCTTCGCCGCCGCCGCCCGCGCAGGAAGCCGCGAGGGCGCGCGCGGCGTAAACGCGGTGCGCGAAGCCCGTGGCGAGGTCTCCTCCGGCGGCTGAGCATAGCGCCGCCGAACGCCCTGTCGTCCTCGCCAAACCGGGTTCGAAGCCCTTTGCCCGGGCATCCCTGCCAAAAAACCCACCGCGCCGTACGTAAGCATATGGGCCCGCCGGTCTTGCCGGGCTATCCCGCCTTCACCTCAGCCAGATCGAGGCGGCAGGCGAGAATGTGCTGCGATGAGCCTGAAAGCTATCGCCGAAGCTTCGTATTTCGGAGTGAGATGATGTTTCAGCCCAGCGGCTTGAATGGTGGGCGCGACAGGGATCGAACCTGTGACCCCCTCGGTGTGAACATTGCGCCCATATGGGACATGCCCGCAACTCTCGGAAGAGAGCCACTTATACAGGCGAACCTCGGGACACTCGTTCCCTCTACGTTCGCGAAACTAGGTTCGGCGAACCTATGGGCAACTCGTAAAGCGCCCCACCCTGCGACCTTCGGGGAGGCAGGACGATGAGCGGCCGGCTTCCCAACATCGACCCCGAGTTCATCGTCCTCTGCCAGTCGGTATGGATGAACGAGAGCGGCTTTGGCATCCACTACGGCTGGGATGGCGAGCGGTTCAACAATCGGAACGACGCCATCAAGCACGGCTGGAAGCTGCGCGGCTCGGACGACTTCAACATTGCGCAAACCTACGGCGACGATCTTATCTGGTTCGGCTGGATGGATCAGCGGATCCACGAGGACGAAGACACCGTTCGAGAGATCGCCGAGGCTATCGACCTCACGTTTGATCCGCGCTGGTACCGCCTCGACTATTCCAAGGCTACCGGCAGGCCCATCGCCCGCGCCGATCCCCGCCCGCCCCTTCCTGCCTCCAGCCGGGAGGTGGGGAATGCGTAGCGAGAAGCGAGAAGTCTACGTCTCGGACGACGGGAAGGTGTTCGACACCGTTGAGGCCTGTCAGGCCCACGAGCGCCAGACCGCGGCCAACGCGAAGCGCATCGAAGGGCTGAAGGTCTACAAGGTCATCAGCTCTTTCGATTCGACCGAGGGGCGCGGCTACCATCGCCACACCTACATCATCACCGATGCGTCGTTCGCGGTCGTTCTGGAATATTGCCTCGACCGTTTCGGCAAGCCGCTCGCCGCCTGGTATGGCGACGGATTCTATGAGCAGTGGATCATCAACCAGTCGGACTGGACGGCAGAAACAGCGATCAAACGAGCGAAGGAGCCACATTCAGGCGTCGGCTCCACGCGCGGCGAAGCTGATGTCGTGTTCCTCTCGGGCAAGGATATTGAGCACCCTGAGCTTCCGTCGCCCGTCTATCCGTGGCCGAAGAGGCGCCCCCGCCCATGCTGGGGCGAAGGGATGAGCGGGCGAGCCGAAGCGCCAGTGACCTATTGGCATGGCGGCCCTCGTGGCCTTCGCGAAATCCTGCCGCCGATCAAGACAGGGAAGCGCAGCATCGCAGCCGAGCTTGACCCTGCCGCATGCCTCCGCTCGAAGGTCTACGTCACCACGGAATACGGGGCGGCCGTTCTCTACGCTTCGGTGATCGACAAGGGGACGGTTTATCGGGTGGAGCCGGTTGGAGAGGTTGAGCACGATCCAGACTGTCGCCAGCTCGGTCTGAGCTATCAGTGTGATGCAGCGCGCGTGATCTGCGAAGTCCGGCCGAAAGGAAAGCACCTTAGGCTGGCGCGAAAGGCGCTTGCCACATGACCAGGATGAATCAGCCCGTGAGTGAGGAGAGGAAGACGGTGAGGCTGACGGAAGCCGAGCGCCATCGTGAAACCGCGAGAGCGCTGGAAATTATCCTCTCCCGGCTTCGACTGGATAGCGCACTGCGCATGTCCTGCGCGGCCACCTAACGAACGAGCGCGACGCGTCAGGCCGCGTCGCCTTGCAGGAGAGCGCGGGATGAGCATGTGGCGGCTCTCGAAAGATTGGACACCAGCCTTCTTCATTCTGCCGGGATTGGCATTCATGGTGAGGTGATATGGGGGCGCGGGGAGTTTCGCATCCTAACATGCCCGGTCTATGATGGAATGGAGACGTACAAGCGGCGTGATGTGCAGTACCGTCGCCGCCCCACAAACCACGGGTCGCTGAAGGAGGGCGGGTGACCTACGGCCTCATCGCCGCCGGGTCCCACTGGAGCCCGAGGAGGAAGGCGACGATCCCCACCGCCACGAGGCTGATGGCGACGACATACCATCGGGGCCGGCGGATGCCCTCGCGCGTGGCCTCGGGGCTGATGATGAACATGAGGAACCCGCCCGTCACCAGTGCCCGGCCGAATGAGCTGAACGGTGTCCCCACCCAGCTTTCCGGCCGGTTCGCCAGCGCCCACGCCAGGCTGAACGCGCCCGAATAGCTCATGCCGGCGGCGAGCATGGTGACGCCGAGAAGCGCGAGATGGCTCGCCTCGATCCGGCGCTCGCGGAACACGCGCCACGCATCGGGCGCCCAGCCCAGGAAGACGATCACCCCCGCCACCATCTGGGCCGCCGAGAAGAAGGCGGAGAACCACCCCCATGGCATGATGATGGCTCCCGCCACGTAGACGACGAGCAGAGCGATCGCCCATAGCACGAGATGATTGTTATCGGCTCTCGTCATCGTAGCTCCCCTTGAGCGCGAGGGTGCCCGCCATGACCGTCAGCCTGCGGGAATGCGAATGGATCGACTGGATCTGATTGCGCAGGTTGCCGCGCTCTCGTTCGATGGTCCGCTCTTCGTGGCGCTGCTGCGCCTCCCGGATCGGATCGGGCTTGCATCGGAATAGGCTTCGCCAGTTCATCTGCGGTCCCTCTCGGAGACGAGATCGAGGACACGGTTGATCGCCGCCTCGGAAGCGCGCTGCTGTTCCCGGATGCTTTCCCCGATGGTGGCGAAGGCGCGAATGTCGGCCAGATGCGCCTCCCGCGTCTTCTGGTGCGCGTCCTGCTCGCCCTTCACATCGGAGCGGTGCACCCGGTGCTGGAACACGATCACCGCCATGAGAAGAATGATCAGCGCCCCCGGCGGTCCCCAGTCGAGGAACTGCCGGGAGGCTTCAAGCGTCAGAGGGTCGGGCATGGCTTATGCGGAAGGTTCCACCGGCTTGCCGGCCTGCACCTTCGCCTCGGTGATCTTGGGCAGGAGCAGTTCGGCAATGCGGCGGTTGTCGAGGCCGAAGGTCTTCACCGCGTCCGGCACGGAGCGCTTCACGTAGTCGATGGCGACCTGCGGGGCGTTCTGGCCGGCGCCTCGGGCGAGCGCGAGCATGGCGGCATTGGTCAGGGCCGACTGAAGCGCATCGCGGTGGTTCGCTTCGATCTCGATGCCGAGCTTGCGGAACCACTGGACGAGGGCCGCGACGAGGATGGGCACGAGGGCTGAGGCCAGGGTGGCGAGGATGGGCGCGAGGATTTCGAGGGCGGTCTGCATGGTTCAGGCTCCGATGAGGGTTTCGAGTTCGTCCTGGAGGACGCGGATTTCGGCGAGGATGGCGGCGGGGGTGCGGGCTGGGGCCGGCGGTTCGGGCGTGGGCTCTGCGGGCGTAGGGGCCGGCTCGGCGCCGCCCTGCCCCAGCGCCACGCGCAGGTCCGCCTCGATGTTCACCCGCATCGCGCTGCTCCAGACGGGCGTTCCACTGGCCGCCACGCGGGTGTATTCGGTGATGGTGCCGTTGTTCGACCACTTGCCGTCGAAGAACAGGTCACGCTCCTTCTGCCGGCGCGGCACGATCTCTGCCGGGCGGCTCCAATCCATGAAGGCTTTCTTCGCCTCGGCGATCTTGCCCTCTTTCCAGAGGCGAACCCAGGAGGCACGCGAGATGGCCCCCGTGTTCCAGTGGAAGGACAGCGCGGCCGCGAACTGCGCCTCGGTCAGCGTGTGGCCGGCAAACGCCTTGCGCACGGCCGGGGCGTACTTCTCCTCCAGCGCCCATACGTAGATGCGCAGGCAATGCTCCATCGTCTGGGGCTTGCCGATATAGCGCTCGACATTGTGGCCGGTGGCATTGGTCAGGCCAACGGACCACGTCCAGACGCCGACGCTGTCCTTGTAGGCCTGCCGGACAATGGCCTCGTGCGAGGCGATCTCCAGGGCGGTGCGATAGGTGATCGGGTTCCCGGTCGCCATCGGGTCTCTCCTTTGATGCAGACACAAAAAAGCCCGCTGTCAGCGGGCGGTGGGTGGTCGGTTGGGACGGGCAGGATCAGCGGGCGATGATCAGCCGACGCGCGTGAGGATCACGGCGGTCAGGTAGGCGAACTGCTCGGCATCGACCTGGGTGAAGGCGACCGCGATCTCACCGCTATCGGGGGTGACGCCGTCGAAGGTCGCGGAGATGCCCGTGTTGTTCATCACATCGACCACCCGCGTATCGCTCCCGATGGCGATAGTCTGGTTGCGCACGCCCGTCCCCTGCGCGGACGCCAGCACATCGACCTTCCACTGCGTGCCGGCGGGCAGATCGGTGATCCGGACGCGCGCGGACGTGGACGCGGCATAGCTCGCCGCCGCCGTCCGGCTGATGAACATGTTCGTCTGGAGCACATCGTTCGGAACGACAGACCCCGTCAGCGTGGTGCTGCCCCCGCGCCCCGTGGAATACTCGGCATGGGCCTTCACCGGCGTGGCGACGCCATCGCTGCTCGTCAACGGCAGCCTGGCCGATGCGCTGTTGTTGGCGCGAGCATTCAGGCTGTTCCAGCCCGCCGCCGCCGAGCCCGCGAAGAAGCTCGGTTCGCTGGCGTTTCGCTGGCTGTGATAGGTGTTGAGAAGGATACGGGCTCCGACCGGCAGGGGCTCGGGCGCAGGCTCTGCGGGCTCCTCCCCGCCGGGCGCCGCCACGGCCGCGACGCCGTTGACCGTCGCGGGTTCGAGATTGCGGCCGACAGGCAGGCCGTCCTCCATCCGGTCGTCGCGGATCATGCTGCCATAGGCGCTCTGGCTCGGGTCGGGATGCCGGCAGAAATAGACGTCGAGGGCGACGTCATTGGCCGGCGCGGCGGCGAGCGTCAGCTTCATCGCCTGCTCGCCTTCGTCATAGGCGACAGCGGACACCGCCACCGCGTTGGCCGTCGTGCCCGCCGGGAACACATGGAATCGGCTGCCCGGATTGCCTGTGATCGCCAGCGCGGTCGCGCCAGCCGGCAGCGTCACGGGGATCGTGATCGTGTTGCCCGACCGCGTGCCCGCGCCGAGGGTCGGCCCATTGTCGTTGCCGTTGAAGACGCGGAACACATGGTGCGCGAGAACGATATTGCCAGCCTGCCCCTGATGCACCGAATCCACAAGGTCGATATCGTGCGGCTCGGCGTAGACGGCACCGTTCTCGCTCGACCAGTCTAGACCGGCTGTGCGGATGGCCTGAACCTGCGCCGTCGTGCCCCTACCCGCGCTGGTGCGCGTTGCCATCGTCGTGACGGCCTTCTTGAAGTTCGTGCCGCGCTGGTTTTGCGAAGCAGCATCGCTGAACACTTGCGTCAAGGCCGTTTTGTAGGCCGCATATGTCGTCCCGTCGCCCGCGTCGTCGCCGCCCTGATGCCAATAGAATTCCTCGAACGCCTTGATATGGTCGAGGACCGCGCGCAGCCGCACGTCGCCCTCCGCGCCGGGGGCAAAATAGGCGATGGTCGTGGAGCCCGCAGCGTAGCCTGAGATGGCCCACGCAACGCCCTCTTTCTCCACCTTCCGGCGCAGGAACTCGGCGGCGAAGGTGGACTTGTAGAGGCCGCCCTCGCTTGGGGCCTGCCATGCCGGCGTATCCACCTGTGCGCCTGCCGCGCTGTCCTTCGTCCGGGCATAGACGCCGCAGAAGTCCGAGACCGCCACGCCGAGGCTGGACAGGGTTCCGGCATAGGCCGTGGGAACCGTGATCTGCCGCACCGTCTGGCTCTGCCCTGCCATCAGCGTAATGCCGCCCATCATGACGGGCGAGGTGCCAAGCGCGATCTGCTCGTCATCGCCATTGGCGCGCAGATCGAGGAAATAGCGGCGGGCATCGGCGAGATGCCGACGCAGTCCACGGACACCGCCGAGGCGGAAACGCCCGTGGCAGCCGTGGTCCATCCCTTGACGACGGGATGGCCGGACGCGAGCGCATCGCGCAGGCGATACTGGATCGAGGCCGCCGGCGCGGCGAGCGTGATGGGCACGGTGATCGTGCCTGCGCTCTTGCCCGCGCCGCCGCCAGAGGCCGTCTCGCGCTGGTAGACCCGGCCGGGCTCAAGCTGTGCCATGGCGAGGCCTACGGGCTCGGGCCCCGCCCCGCCTGCCCTTGCCGGCCTCCCGAACGCCAGGCCAAGGCCAAGGCCCGGCATCAGGCCAGCCCGACGATATCGGTGGCGGTGGTCCCGGTCGCCAGAACCCGCGCCACCCGGATCGGCAGGACGCTCCCGGCGGGAACGGCCCGCAGCACCACCGTCTGGCCGGTCGCCCGATCCAGCACCGCCAGATCGCCGGCACCGCCGACATAGAGCCCCGTCGTCACGAAGGGCAGGCTCTGCGTATCGGAGGGTGTCACGGCAAACAGGCGATTGGCCGGGCCGGACGCGGTGGACGCCGAGTAGAGGTAGGGGTCGGTGATCGACATTCGTGGGGCTCCAAAAGAAAAAGGCCCGCCGAAGCGAGCCGTGGACATGAAAAAGGCGCCCCGGAGGGCGCCTGACAGACATAGCAAACCGCGTCGGAGGCCTGAGGAGCATGGGGAAGGCACCCGGTAAGAACCTGGTAGGATTGACCGTGCAGGCTACGGGAATCGAGGGCCTAGCCTTTTTCCTTAAGCAGCGGCTACGCTGACATTGGCTTCCTTCATGCGTCGGCTTTCGGAGGCTGCTTAATGAGTAGAAGACCAATTACGAGAGATGAGTTATTGACTCACTACGAGCACCAGATTGGCTTCCTAAAAAGATCGTGCAAATCATTTGATGAAGGTTTTGAAGAGGAGTACAAAAGAATTGCACTAACTATACGGGTTCTTTTGCATGACACAAGAACGAGCTCCAGCCTTTTCAATCAGTTGGGATGGAAAGCGTCCCTCATGCTCCGCGACACCGCGTATCCGGTAGTTCCTGGCAATGTAGCCCCTTTCGGTGGTCTTGTTGTCTTCGGAGCCCCTCCGAGCCCCAACAAAGAAGCGCGATACATAGCCTTCCTAGATGAGCACCCCAACGGCGTGGTAAGAAAAACATTCGAGGAGTGGTGGAACGCTCCTGCATTTACGCGCAGGGAGATGGGCACACTTTCACGACGAGATCTTGTTTTAACCGCTGCAAATCAAGATGGGGGAGGTCATGTGGACCCATCTCTTGATGAGATGTACTCTGCCCTCATAAGCGGCGCTCTTACTGACGTGTCAGCCCCCGATCAGTTCGGCAATCTAGTTACAGTAACAGGAGCTGAACGAGCTGCCATCAGACAGATCGCGCACGAAATTTTGAGGACCCTTCGGCCGGACATGGAACGCCTCGCCCCAGACCCCAAGAGCTATGGGCTACTCATGGGGCCAATGGTTTTCGGTCCAGCTGACCAGTTGCAGCCCAACCTTGAAGAAGCACGGAACGCTTGGCCTCAGGGCCTCAAACCAAACCAAGTTCGCAGAAACGATTTGTGCCCTTGTGGCAGTGGCAGGAAGTACAAGCATTGCCATGGGGCGTTTTGAAACAATTGGAAGGCGACTTGACCTTGGATACTCGCCATACGCAATATCGCCTGCCTCACCTAGCCAAGCCTGGCCTATCCAATCCCTGCCTGCCCTACCATGATCCTCGCCAGCCGGACGGGCATCCGGCTCCGCGCCATTCTCATCTGCGTTCGATCCGCTTCAGTTCTCCCTCGCAGGCATCTACGACCTCAAAAAGCTCGCTGAACTCGACCAGATCGGCATAGCGCTTCCGCCACGCCTGCAACTCCTTCCATGCGCGTTGCAGAACGATCTGCCGCGTCTTTGCCTGGGACATGGCGTGGCCGCTTTCGCGATAATGCGGCGCGCCGGTCTCCGCGATATGAACGTACGCCTTTTGCCGCACCGCTGGCTTGTCGTCCGAGACGTAGACCGCGACCACGGCCCGGATGAGCCCCCTCGCCTGCTGGAGCCGGTACTGCCGCGCCGCCTCTGTGTCCGACCATTCGAAGAACGAATGAAGCGGGCTGTTGTCGTGTTTCGCATCCTCCAGAATATCGTCCGGGGTCAGCTCTCCTTTGCAACGGGCGCGTAGCATCTCGATATGCTCGCCGACCGACTTGGCGTCCTTGATGACGCCCGGCTGAAACCGAGCACCTTCCGCGAATTCGAACCCCGCGATCCTCATGCGGCTTTCGGCAGTTCCGCCGCCTCCAGCTTCTCCATGTCTGCCTCGGTCGCGACGTGAGACATGCCGCTCATGCCATCTCGCTCCGGCCGCCACTCCCCAACCCCGACCGCGAAGCCGGCGACATTCAGGATGTTCAGGATTTGGCTCTCCGAGAGGACGTTTGCGTTGTAGCGGACGAGCAGCTTGGCATGCCAATCAGCGAACTCACCGCGATAGCGAAGATCGGCCGTTCCCATCCCGACCCTCACCATGTCCTCACGCATTGCAGGTGACCTCAGGAAGCCGAAGAGGTCTTTCGGCTTGATCTGGAGCACTTTCGCCGCGTCGGTGACGCACAGGCTGCCTTCGGCCGTTGCGATCCGGTCGAGAGCCTGTGCCTTCGGCTGCACTTCGATCAGAAGCCGCTTCTGGCGCTCGTTCTCTTCCGCAAGGTCCGCCGCGAGGCGCAGGGCTTCTGGCAGGGTCTGCGGCACCATGGCCGGTGCTGCCTGCCTGCGAAGCTCTGCCTCCATTGCATCAAACTGGAGGATATACGCTTCCTTGAACGCTCCAGCCCGCGATCCGGTGAAGCCCATCGCCACGAAGGCGAAGCCGTTCTTCGTCATCTGGACGAGGGGCACGAGGCGTTCGACGGCGCCAACCTTCTGCAATTCCTGCGTGGGCGCAAAATTGCGCTGACGGAATTCGGTCGAACAGTTGGCCTTCCGGATAGCCTCCAGAACGTGGTCGTGCCGTTTCCCGAAAAATCGGGAGACGTCCCGACTATCGGCCATCGCCTCCCCACCGACGATGCGGACGACGGGGGAGCGAGCGGCGTCTTGAGTGATGAGGGCGTCCATCAAGCAGCCCTCCGCGTCGCTTCCGCAAATTCGCGGTCGTGATGCTCGTTCCACAGTTCGTGGTAGTGGTCGTGGATCGCGGCAACTGCGAGGAAGGTTTCGCGGCCGATGAACATCAGCGATTCATGCGTGCGAGAGGCGTTGTCCTCGCCGTCCTCCTCCGCGATCATGACGAGCGTATCAAGGACGTGGGCGAAGGATCGGGCGCGCTCGATCGGGTCGTCCATTTCCTTGAAGGCTTCGCGGAAGTTCGCCGGTCCCGCCGGTGCCTTCCTCTCCTGCTTGATCGCCTCCAGCGTCTGAACGACCGATGCATCATCCATCGTCCGCAGAATGCCGACGACCTCGGGAACGGTGTAAGCAACAGCCTTCCGTGCAGCACCCATCACGCTGCCCTCCCTTCCAGAACATCGTGCAGGACGTGGTCCGCCCGCACCTTCACGTCCGCCACCACAATCCCGAGAACGGCGCCGTCGAACACCTCGCGGCTGACAACGGTCGGCCCGCTTCGCCCGTAGACTGGATTGTCGAGCATCAGGCGGATCGCGCCGCCATTGCTACGGCCCAACATGCGGTCGCAGCGGCGCAGGCCGACGTGCTCGCCATCGCCGTCCAGGTCGATCAGGTAGATGGCTTCTCCTTCATAGGTGTGCGTCGGCTTGATCAACACGAAGTCGCGGCCACCCCGAAGGGTAGGCTCCATTCCATCGCCGCGAACCGGCTCCAGCCGCAGCTTGGTCGAGCGGAACGTGTCCGCAGGCAGGGTGACGGGGAACAGTTCCATGTCCTTCCCTCCCCTTACGCGGCCGAACGGCGCAGCTCGGCGACCCGCCGCTGCACGCTCATGTGAGCCGGCAGATAAGCCAGCGAGGCGATCTGATCCTCGATCGCAGCAGCAACCGGATCGGCGGCCCGGCGAGCGGTGTTCGCAGCCTTGGCCTCGGCGATGCGAGCAGCGGTCTCAACGTCCGCCTTCGCTTCGTTCCAGGCGGCCCACAGGCAGTTGGAGAAGGCCTTTCGGTCGAACCGCTGCGAGCCGAACAGATCGCGGTAGGAAGCCCAGGCAGCCTTCATAATGGCGCTGGCGGACAGAGTCGTGGTATGGGCGCAGGTAGCCATTCGATGATCTCCGTAGGATCGTCGTTTCGGTTAGGGCCGGTGTGGAAGTTGGCGCTTCCTGCCGGCCCGCTATTGTGGTAGCACGGTTTTATGAGAGGGTCAACAACCGTGATAGCACAGAAAAAGAAACGAGGTCCTGCGCCTACCGGCAAGGGCCAACAGGTGGTCGTTCGCCTTCACCATGACCTCCTATCTCCTCTCGACGCATTCAGCGCATCCGAGACCGACGCTCCTTCCCGGCCCGAGGCTGTCCGCCGGCTTCTGAAGGATGCGCTGGTGGATCGCGGCTATCTCAAACGCGACCCCGAACGCGGCACCCGGCCCGAGGACCTGAATGCTGGGAATGATGACTGAGCCCTTGAACAAGCTCGATCTTCCGGCCCGAGAGAGGTAGTTGGGAGTGACTCTGCCGACCGGTCGCTGGCGTGCCCTTCTAGGAATTGGCCTTTTCATACTACCGCTGTGGCAGTTCATTCGCTTCGTCATCCAACTCGGAGGCGATGTAGATTTCCTTGTTTCGCGAGTACAGGAGCCGGGTTGGGTTGGGTTTCTGGCGAGCTTCCTAATAGCCCCACCAGCTTGGACGACCGTGCCGCTTATCGTATGTGGGTTGGCCCTAGTTTATTGGGATTCCAGACCAAGGTCCCCCGAGCCCCCGAGCCCAAGCCAAGAATATCCCTTGAAAATAACGCAGCCGGCGGCGGAAAGAAGGATCACCCCTTCCCACTACACGACCTTTTATATTTTATTAGAAAATGTATCCGGCAGTACCGTCGATGCAATCTCAGTAATTTTGGACGAGATTCGGGTCTCCAAACAAAAGCATGGAACGCGGATCAATGAGCGGTTCGTAAGCGACCGTGGGGACGTCTTCTCCTTAAGACCCGGCGAGCGCGCATGGGTGACGATAGCTCAGGACGAAACGAAATTCGGAATCGGTCCGCTTTCAAGCGGACGCGAACTGCGCAGTTGGGGGTCTTTTGAAAATTATTATGTTGCAGACTCTATAATCTTCGCATCGGTGGTCACTGGGAAACACAAAAAACTCCCGCTGATGCTGACATGCCGAGAAGATTTAGGTGCGCATCTAGCGAAGATAGATGGCGCACAAAAACCGCAACCAGACCGAGCTTCATGACCCTCCCCTCAAACTCCGGCCTGCCGCCTTTGCCCTATGACCTCGTCTCTCGCCGGAAGCTGGCGAGTAGGCGCTTCAACGAAAACGCTAAGCTGCTCGCGCCGTCCTTCAACACGGCCGGGCCGGACGCGGTGGAGGCCGAGTAGAGGTAGGGGTCAATTGCGGGCATATGAATCTCCAAAAGAAAGGCCGCTCGCGGCGGCCCTATGATCTGCTGGTGGTTGAAGTGCGTCAGGCGAGCTTCACCCACATCTCCGCGCCGATCCTCGCCGGCAGGTCAAAGGTGTTCAGCTGCTCGTTGATCTCGTTCCAACGTTCCGGGTTTTCCGTGTCCGGCTGAAGCATGACCTTCCCGGTTTGCTCATCGACCCGAACGACAACGACCTCAAATCCGTCGTTCGTCGTGACCTTGTCGCCTTCGAAAACCCGGCGGTCGCCGATCCAGAGTTCTTTGTCGTTCATGGGATGGTCCTCAAGCTGGGGTGGGGAATTGCGGAGTGATGCCTGATGCCACGAGATTGTTCGCGCCGACTTTCACGTTGACGGCGCCAGTGGGCACGAAGATCGCCGCCGGGCTGACCGCCGTCCCGTCGATGGACAGGTAGACGCCTCCGTCGATCAGGCAGTTCGCGGTGCCGGCAGACGCCGCTACCCCGTAACGAATACGGCGGTTGTTCTTGCCATGCCTCGGGGCAACCCGGATTCCCTCTGCGTCATCGCCGAGGCTGACCCCGTATTTGACCCCGGAGGCGGCCAACCCGCCGTTGTCGAAGGATGCTCGAACCGTCCCGCCGTCACCCGCAATGATATCGGCGCCGATGTTCAGCCAACGGGAGATTTGCAGCTTGTCGCTGAGGTTGATATCGCGCGGCTTGGCTGTGGCCGATCCAGTGGTGCGAAAACCGGCAGCGAACCCGTCTATCGTCGCCTCGTCCATCGTGATCGCCCGAACGGTCGAAATGACCGTGACGATTGCCCCGCCGAGAATCGCGACCGGTAGAGGATCGCACGCAAGGACCACGGCGGAGGTCGTCGGGGCGGTATGGGACCGAACTGCGATTTCGTAGACCTCGCTCCCGTCGTCGTAACGGATAAACCCGCCCGGTCCGGCCCCCACGTTCGGCGTGGCCTGCGCCAACGGTATAGTGGTGTCTCCTGCATTCCGGGCCGCCGTGGTGGTCGTGACAGCCGACACGGCAGAGGCGCTAAACCCGAATCGGGAGGCTTGCGGGTTGGGTTCCTTCGCCTTCTCGCTGACCTTCCAGACCACTTCCCCGCAGTTTCGAACCAAGGGGCCCCTACCGACAACAGCCCGACCGTTGGCCTCGACGCGGTTGATGGTCGTGAGCTTGATCAGGTCGCCGCCAACCCCGGCAGCGCTCCTTTCGATCACATCCAGACTATCGGCTTTGAACTGATCGAGGCCAGCCACCCCCATGAGATCGCCCGTGTAACCCGACGCGCTCCTGATCTTGAAAGTGCCGCGCAACTGGACCGATGCGCCATAGTCGCACCCCGCCCACACCGGCGCGCCGTTGAGCCCGACCGAGATGCCGTCCACCGTGAGGGAAACGCCGCCGTTCTCGGCTTCGCAATCCTCCAGCACGTGGCGCATGAACTGGCCGGCAAGGAGGTTCTGCGCAAAGGCGAACCCATAGTCACCCACGAAGCAATCGAAGGATAGAGTGCCGGCATTCCGGGCGCGGCAGCGCACATGTCCGCTCGCCCGAGAGCCGAGAAACGGAAGGCGCGAAATGTCGTGATGCCCGTACCATCAGCTTTGCAATCCTCCAGGCGCCCCAGATCGGGATGCCACGTCATTGTCGGGGCGGAAGCGTCGTTCACACCGTTGCGAACCCAGTGTCCGGCAAAGCAGAAGTTCGTCAGGCCCTTGGCCTTAACGCCTTTCACCAGCCAGTTGGTGACGTGGCCGAAGATATAGACCGCCTTGGAGTTTACCGAGCCGGTCAGGTTGATCCTGATATCGCCCTCGACAGAGCAGCCGTCGCAAACAGGTGGTGCGCCATCGTTCCAGTAATACCCGCCACCGAAGATGATCGCCGGGCTTGTGTCGGCGCCGGCCATCTCAACCTTGTGCTCAAGATCGAAATCTCCGATCAAGTGGGAGTTGATGCAGCCGTGCGGGAACTGAAACCCAACATTTTCGCCGTTGCACGTGTTGACAATCCGGGGTCGGCCCTCAACCCGAACCATCAGGGTGACAGTCAGTGCAACCGTTCCGAACAGAACCCAGGACCCGAGTGCAAACCCGATGCGAACGGCACAAGGCAATGCGAAAGCAGCCCTGAAAGCCGGGGTATCGTCGGAAGCCCCATCGCCCCTTGCGCCGTACATCCTGACATCGCGAACGGCTTCCAAGAGCTCCCACCACGCCCCGTCCGCGCTCTGGAACTTACCGGCATGCGACGGTTCCACCCCTACTCGCTTGTAAAGCGCGCCGCCGCCGTCGCCGGCAACGTAATAGCCATTCGTTCGCAACGCGCTGATACCTGCGGGGACCGTGAGGAAGGCAATGCCAACCCGCGAAGCGTAGATCGGCACATTGCCCTGGCTGACGATATCGCAGGCAAAACCCTGCGCTATATCCCTCGCCGCCTCAGCCTTCTTCCTTGCTGACCCGATGTCCAGCGCCGGTCCGATCGTGCCGTCTGCCTGGCGCCAGCGGATCGTCTCCGCGTCCTCATCGAGGAAGTATTCCGGCTCTCGACCGTCAGCGCCTTTCGGCCCCGGCAGCCCGGTCGTCACCCAGCGGTCGAGCACGGAAATGTCGGTCTGGCCGTTGCCGCCCAGCAGCCGGACATAGGGCCGCACGTAGCGCGCACCGGACGGGGCCTTCGCATCGACGCCCTCCCCATCGAGCGAGAACGTCGCATTGGCGACGAAACGTCCGTCCGCGACGGTCAAGGCTCGCGCCGCGACGGTCGTGGTCGAAATCAGCCCCTTGTTCCTGTCGAGCCAGGCGAGCTTGCACTCCACCGCATCGCCATACGGGTCGGACGTGTCGGCCGCACGCCGCAGCACCCATCGGGCCGCGTAGACGAGCCCGGTCTCCACCGCGAAGTCCTGCCGGTGCGCGACGAGAACCGGGTTGCTGCCGGACGGCACGCGCAGGGCCGCGCCGTCATCGTTCACGACCACCGTCCCGATCGTCAGCGGCGCCAGCAGCCTCGCCGGCCCCGTCAGCGACCCGGCGAAGAGCGAGCGCGCGTCTCCGGGCCGGTTCACCGCGGACTCCGCAGCCGACACGATCAGCGGATCGCCGATCGAGCGAGGGGCGCGAAGGACGGGCTTATGCTCGGTGATGGCCATAGATAAGGCTCCATAGAAAAAGCCGCCTCGAAGGGCGGCCCGGCATGCAATGAATGGGTGGCGGTGTCAGGCGGTGCGAAGGGATGGCGGGGTCGGCGAACTGCGTGTTGTCCAACCGGTCATGGCGAACGCTCCGGGGCGACATCAGGCGCCCATAGGCATCACGAGGCCACGGAGAACGTCTCCAGTCGATGACGGGGAGCAGCACCGTGCCCGCCCTGCCCCGCATCGCGGCAAGAAAGGCCCGCCATGCGAGCACTTCATCTTCTGTCTGGATAGGAACGCTCTCGTAGTCGGCTCGCCACCGGCTCGACCCGGAGCCAACGAATTGCTCCATACCGTTCGTTGAGATACCGCCGCCACGAGAGGTGTTCTCCAGCATCCACATCAGGGCGCCGGGGAACAGGATGTTGGGCCAAGGCAGCGCCATTAGCCCGTCCTCCGCGTCCGATCGGCCTCGTAGGTCGGGTACTGCGCCTTGCCGACACGGGTGCTTTCAGAGACCGATACTCGGACGATGTCGCCAGAGGCCGTTTGAATCTGCTGGTTGGCTATGTTTGCCATCCGCCCGGTATCGTCTGTCAGGCGAACGTCGATCACCTGTGGCGTGGAAGCGCCGCGGGCCGCAGGCATCGCTGCTGGCATCTTGAACCGATTGTCGTTCATCGCCTCCAGCATCGGGCGATACTGCGCAGTCGCCCCGGCGTTCATCACGAACTCACGGCCATGAACAACGCCCGCGACCCGTCCTTCCGGGCCATTGCCGGTATAGCCGCCGGACTGGAAGCCGAAGAGCTTGCCGATCCCGCCGAGTATGCCCCCGAACAGGCCGCCCCCGCCCTTCCCCCCGGCGCCATTGATCGAGAACAGTGCATCCACCAGCTCATTCTGGAGCTTGTCGATGATTTTGTTCAGGACATTCATGGCCGCGTTGCCGAAGCTTTCGAAGAAGCCCTTGCCGCTGTTCAGGCCATTGCGGAGGTCCGAGAGGAAGCTGTTGGTCGCCCCCTTCGCGAAATCCATCTGCTCCTTCATCCGTGCGGTCTCGGCTTCGACGGAGGCCATCGTGGCGGCGAGGCCCTGAAGCTCCGCCTTCTGCCCGGCGGTGAGAGTGATGCCGGCGTTCTGCGCCTGGTTGAGAAGATCGGTCTCGTAGCGGAGGCGGGCGGCTTCTTCTGCCGTCATGCCAAGGGCGGCCTGCTCGTTCAGCATGGACATGACGCGCAGCGTGGAGTCGTTCACGATGCCCGTGTATGCTTCAGCCTGCTTGCGGGCTTCGTCGGCGGCGTCCTTGGCTGCCTTCCCGGCCTTCTTCGACGCATCTTCGACTGACGTGAGAGCGCTGGACCACTCGCGGAGCTTCCCAGCGGCAGCCGATGCCATGGAAGATATTCCCTCCCCGATCTGGCCGAGGTAATCTTGGCCTTGGGCTGCCTCGATCTCCTTCTGCACCTTTGCCATCACGTTCTCGGCAGCCCCCTTGTAGGGGTTGTTGATGCCAAACTTAACGGGCCCAATAACACCCTCAATGAGCAGCTCGTCGCTTACCGCTCCTAGCATGTTGTTCGCATAGCCTATGAAGGCGTTTACCATGTCCCCTGCTTTGTTGATCATCGTTTCAATGCCGCCAAGGACGATGTTGGCGGTTGAGTAAACGATGTCGCCCAACGCCCCCGGCAGTGCTGACCAAGCAGCCTTGATGCCTCGATAACCGCCAACGAAGGCTCCGATTACCGCGTTGACGGCGTCCTTCACGACCCCGACCACATCGACGCCGAAGATTCGTGCGAGATCATCGCGGAAGAGGTTCATTGCCGTGATCGCCACGGTCAGCCCGGCGACGAACACAAGCGCGGGATTCGCCGCCGCCATGGCCGCAGCCGCTATACCTGCCGAGACCGCAAGCCTCCCCATCAAGGCGATGATCTGGACGATCCCGGAGATCATCGCCGGGGCGTAGAGAAGCGCCAATGCAGCGGCCGCAGCGGTGGCATAAGGGGCAATCGTCTGGATGTGGTCCGCGAGAAAGTCGAGTGCGCCTGCGGCGAGCCCGGTCCAATCCACCATTTGCAGCCCGGCCGCAGACAGCGCCGTGATAGCAATCGTCGCGAATGCCAGTGGCGAGAACAGCGACTTGAACGATTGTCCGAGCACCTGAATGGCTGATGCCCCGCCCTGCGCGGCCGCTTCAAGCTGCCCGGTAATCTGGGTGCCCTGCTGCAAGGCAATCATCAAGGGGTTCATGCCCATGCCCGCAGTTACGGCAACATCCTGGAACTGCGCCGCAAGCCCGGACATGCTCCCGCCCATGCGCTCCACGTTGCTCGCGGCCGAACCGCCCGTCTGTCTGTTCCCGTTCGCGACATGCAGGGACCGGATGGCCCGCGCCTGCTCATCGAAGGCTTTTGCCGCAGCAAGCGCAGCAGCAGATTTGTCCCGCTCCGCTCTGGCCGAGGCGAAGGAAGCGCGCTCGTTTTGGACAGCCGCAAGCGCAGCCGCCTTTTCAGCGGTTGATGCGGTGTTTGACGCCCGTGCGGATGCAAGCGTTGCCTGCGCCTGCGTCATGGCGGCTCAACGCGATTACGACTGTTCTCATCGGAGCGCTGATCTGGATGGCAACGGTACTGCGCGACACCGCCGCGGGGCAGGCTGCCACAGCGGCGATCGACATGGTGCGGAATCTCGTCGGTATCTAGCTCGATGCGAAAGGCCGGAGGGATTAACCTCCGGCCTCTCTGCCTTGGCAAGATGAGACGCACCTCAACCATGGCGTGCCCGCTTTCGCGGTAGTGCGGAGCGCCCGCCCCGGGTCAGGCATGCCCCCCGCTGCGGAGCCATGGAATATCGCGTCAAAGAGGAGAAGGCTCACCCAGAGTTGGGTGATGTAGGCGTCCGCATCGTGGTTCGGCTTTGTTCGGAATGCGGCTTCCAAGGCGAGGACCTGAAAACACCGAAATGACCCTCCCCTCCAACTCCGGCCCACCCGTTCCCAAATTGAGAATTACCCTTGTTCCCAATGCGAGAACATGCTAGACAATGGGCATGAGGATCATCGCCCGCCAGACGCTTGTTTTGTTCTACACCGAACACCCCGAGGCCAAGCCGTCTCTTGAGCGTTGGTTCTCGGTCGCCAAGGCGGCTTCGTGGAAGACGACGGCGGAAGTTCAAGCCAGCTTTTCCAAGGCCAAGGTTTTGAACGCCGAGCGCGTCCGGTTCGAAGTTTCTGGCGGCAACTACAGGCTGATCGCCGCCTTCGATTTCGCAAGGCAGATCGCCTTCATCAAATTCGTGGGCACGCATGCGGAATATGACCGTATCGACGCCCTCACCGTCTCGCAGTTCTAGGAGGACGCCATGGACATTCGACCGATCCGCTCCGACGAGGACCACGCCGAGGCCCTTGCCGAGATCGAACGCCTCTGGGGCACTCCTGTTGGCTCGCCGGAAGGCGACAAGCTCGATGTGCTTGCCACTCTCGTTGAAGCGTATGAGGAGAAGCGCTGGCCTATTGAGGCCCCCGATCCCGTCGAGGTGATCCGCTATGCGATCAGCGATCTCGGGCACACTCAGGCGGAACTAGCCGATCTTCTCGGCTCCCGTCCTCGTGCGTCCGAAGTCTTGAATCGTCGCCGGGCTCTGACTGTCGATATGGTGCACAAGATTTCCAGCCAGTGGCATATTCCGGCTGACCTTCTCGTGCGTCCATATCATCTGACTGAGAGGGCATGACCATGGCTCGGTCCCACCGCCGGACGCCCGTTGTCGGGATGACCACGGCCACTTCCGACAAAGCGTTCAAAGCGGCAGAACATCGTCGTGAGCGCCGATCCGTCAGGACCGCAGTCAAGCAAATGGATGAGATCCCCGACCCGAAGCTTTTCGGTGATCCCTGTCATAGTGAAAAGGACGGCAAGCAATGGCTAGACCCGTCCAAGCACGAGGAACTGATGAGGAAGTAGCCATCACCTCCCGACCATAGCCTTCGCTGCCGCCTGGGCCTTGCTGCGCGCCTCTGACCGCCGCCGGGCATCGGCATGTTCTTCCGAGACCGCCGAGCGATAGGCCGCATCCATTTGCCGAAGGATCGTCAGTTCGTCGCGGCGGATGATGGTTCCGGTTAGCCTGACCCATGCAGCGATATCGGCGAAGGCGATAGGATCGGGCCCGTTCATGCCCTGCCTGCGAGCGGCGCTCAGTTCCCAGAACCATTCGAGCAGGTGAGAGCCGATCACCGGCCATTTGACCTCCGGGTGAGAACGGCCGAACCGGGCATCGCGTTGGCGCCGCTCGCCCCAGTCCCAGGAGGCGATGTAGGACACCGCCTTCTCGAGTTCGCGATTGATGGCCTGCTCACCCTTGATCAGCTTGCCGCGCTGCTGGCGTTCCAGCATATCGTCGATCTGCTCCCGCTGGACCTTCTTCGCCTCGTCGCTCTCGGCCGAGCGAATCTGGAAGACGATCCCGAGCTCTTCCTCGGTCGTTGGGTTGACGAGGTGGAGAGCGAAAGTCTGCTCGTAGTCATACAGGCCGGCGATGTCCATAAATCAGCCCCCAACCGTGATCCCGCCGACCGTCTGGATCGGCACTTGGTTCCCCATGATCGAGTAAGTATCGACCACGTAATCCTCGACGCCACCGCCGCTCGTAACGGGACCGGCGATCTTGCCGCGATAGAAGAACGTCGTCTGCTGCGGATCAGCCGAGACGCGGGCCAGGGCGTAGTTGCTCTTGTCGGTCGGATGGCCGATGGCGCGAAGGATCGTCTGGCCCGCGTCCTCGGGGTCATGCCCGCAAGCGAACGTGCCGGTGCCGGCGGTCGAAACGCCCTTGTCCTGCTTCGAGACGATGGTTTCCGTCGTGTCGTAGCTCGTGGCGTTCGTGGAGACGCCCAGTTCGGGCATCTCGCCGACGTTGGAAATCTTGACGTAGGTCAGAGCCTTGAAGCCCGCCTCGGTCAGGTCGGCATTCTGCGGGGTCTCGCAGACGTAGAGCGTGGAGCCCTGGTTGTTGAATGGATCGGCCATGGGGGTTCCTTTCAGCGGATCAGCCGGTAGCGAATGGAAATCGGCACTTCCAACGACGACGCATCCTGCAAGGGCGAGGCGATGGACGGGCGTTCTTCGATGGTCATGGGCGGGTCGGCGGCGGGGATGCGAGTTCCCCGGCCGAAGTGGTTGGCGATGTCGGCCGCGAGTGTCAGGGCGGGATCAACGCCCCCGCCCGCAGGCCAGACGACGGTGATCTGGAAAATGCCTTGGAAGACGGATGGATCGGAGAATGCCGTCCATGGGTTCGTCGTGCGGTTCGGCATGAACGAGGATCGTAGATACTCCCCGTCAGGCGGCGTGAAGTCATACCCCTGCCTCGCCACCCGCAACCCACGAGGCTCTGCGAACGCCCGCAGGTGCTGTTCCAGCGCTGTGTGGATGGACGCTTCGATTGCCGACATAGGTCAGCCCTTGTTCAATTCGCGCGCCACGGCGTCGACAATGGGCGTGAAGCGCTGCGCGGTGAGGCGGACCATGCCGCCAGGCGCTTGCTGCGAATGGCCGTATTCGAGAGCCTGTGCGTAGGGCAGGTTGTTGACGAGAAAGATCGTCTGGCCGGCTTGCAGTTTCAGCGTCTCGGCCTGCACCTTTCCGATCGTTGCGGTGCCGGTTTTGTCGTCGATCTCCACCGTGCCCGTTGGGATATTGCCGATGGCCACCTGCCAGTTCCCACGGAAGCGGCCCGTATCGACCGGCGACATGAGGATTACCTCGGTGAAGGCGTCGAGCGCGATCTTGCGAACGGCGGTCTCCAACTTCTCTCGCGTCTTCTCGGACCAAGCGGCTATCTGATCGGCAAAACCGGCCATCAACGTCTACCCATGAGATCATGCAGCACCGCCACGCCAGCCGGTGCGAGGGTCTTCACGCGAACGATGGTGAATGTGCCATTGGCCGCGATCACCGTGTTGACCGTCGTCGGCGTGATGGACAGGCCCACCGTCGAGACAAGGATTTTCACGTCTCCAGCCTTAATCAGCGCGCCATCAATGTCCCTGTCCGCAATGGGCAGGACAGCGAGGCGGCAGGGGTGATCCACAGGAGGGCCGGGCTCATCATCCCAATCAGATTCCCGCACGCCCTGCACCCGGATCGCCCCCTCCTGGCCGAACCGGGCAAGCAGGCGTTCGGCCGTGGCAGCGGTCTTGGCGTAGTCGAAGGAGGTCACGTCAGGCCCTCGTATTCGCAGGCGCGGATCGGTCCTCGTTCACGATCGCCTTGGCGTCATCGAACCGGCGGCGCAGCCATTCCTCCTGCTCGATTGTCTGGATCATGTCGTCGTTAACGCGAAGACGGACGCGGCTGTTTTCGAAAACGGCCACCTTCGCGAGAATTTGACCGTCGTCGTTCGGATCCATGTGATGCGCCTGCTGCATCAAGCAGTAGGAGATGGTGTCGAGCATTGCCGCGAACTGGCGAAGGCGATCGGCCGCCTCCAGCCCATCTCCATCGAAGAAGTCCGTCACCAGCGCCTCCGGCCCGCCCTCTGTGTCCCAGACGCGAAGATCAAAGCGCCAGACGGGATCGATGACAGGCGCGCCATTCTTCTGGCGGTCAGCTATGTTGATGATGTTCGCCACGGTCAGGCCCTCGCCAGGAACGAGACCGTCCGGCGCGCTTCCTTGCGCACGAGCAGACCGGACAGAATGTCGTCGATGATCGAGACGACGAGCCGAGCCGCGGTGGCATCGGTCGGCACGACATACTCAGTCTCGATGACATCCACCCGCTCGCGCTTCACGAGCGCGGTGGCGTCGAAGTCGGGTGAAAGCGAACCCGGCGCCTGGACCTCGCGCAACGCGGCTTCATAGACAGCGTGCTCGACCTCGACTGGCACCTCGTCTTCGGCGATCCCCTCACCGGAGGCGTCCACTGCGTTAAACCGGGGCCATTCCAGGGACTGAGCCCGTCCGCCAGCCTTCCGACCGGGGAAACGATCCCGATAGCGGCCGTCGATGTAGCCACTCGCCACGATCAGCGCCGAGTCACGCGCCACCTTCGTCGAGGAAGACGCCCACATATCGACTCCAGACCGCCCGCCGGAAGGAGACTTCTTCTGGTTCTCCACCAGCGGCGAGGACCTAACCGGAGACCTTCCAACGGCATGGCAGCCCCTTCCCCCGCCACCTGTCGAGGAGAAGTAGCATGGGGCGGCCATACACACCCGAGACGTTGGCCGAGCGGTGGGGGTGCTCCGCGAGACATATCAGGCGCATGTGCAAATCAGGAGAGTTGCCGTCGTTCCGGCTGGGAGGCAGATTGCTCCGCATCCGTGCGGACGATGTGGATAGTTTCGAATGCCAGAATGGCGACTTACCCGACTACAAGGAGAATTCTGCGTCACATGGCAGGACGGAGATGTCCGCCGACGTTATCGACTTGGAACGGATGACCAGGCAGAGGCGGCCCGCCGCGCCCAGGCTCGATACGCGGAACTGACTCGGCCTCGCGGATCGACTGTCGCGGATCTATGGAACGGCTATGTGCGCGACCGAGAGGGCCGAGCCGTACTTAAGACGATGGATTGCACGTGGGGCGTTCTCAAGCCGCGCTTTGGCCCCCTCACAGCCGATCAGATCACTATCGCTTTATGCCGGCAGCACACCAAGGAACGGCAGGCAGCGGGGATCAGTGATGGCACGATCCACACTGAGCTTGGGCACCTGCGTACGGTCCTGAAGTGGGCTGAAGCGCATCGCCTGATTGATCGCGCCCCGGCCATCGAGCGCCCCGCCAAGCCAGAGCCCAAGTCGGACTATCTCACCCGCGCCCAGGTAGCGAGAATGATCGAGTGCGCAAAGGTGCCGCACATCGCTCTGGCGATTCGGCTTCTGATCGGAACTGGCGGGCGTGTGACGGCAGCACTGGAACTGACGTGGGATCGCGTGGACATGGTGCGCAAGCTGATTCACCTGCGCAATCCGTTCGACAAGGCGCGCAGGAAAGGCCGAGCGACGGTGCCAATCAACGATAGCCTGATGGAGGCTTTGAAGGAGGCAAAGACCGGCGCCCTATCCCCCTACGTGATCGAGTATGGCGGCATGCCGGTGCAGTCGATCAAGCGCGGGATCAAGGCTGCTGCCGCCGCCGCGAAGCAGCCGAATGTCTCGCCGCATGTCTTCCGGCATTCGGCCGCCGTATGGATGGCCGAGGCCGGGCATTCGATGAGCGAGATCGCGCAGTATCTCGGCCACGCCGATAGCCGACTCACGGAGCGGGTTTATTCCCGCTACAGCCCGGATCACCTGCGCAAGCTGGCGGCAAGTCTCGACGTTTGAAGTTCGATGAACCTAGTGGTAAACTTGCAAAACCACGCCATTGAAGGGAAATAACCTTGCAAATCAGCGGCTTGAATGGTGGGCGCGACAGGGATCGAACCTGTGACCCCCTCGGTGTGAACGAGGTGCTCTCCCGCTGAGCTACGCGCCCTTCAGAGCACGGCGGCGAGGCCGTGTCGGGTGTGGCGATATAGGCGGCAATGGGCCTCGTCGTCAACCGCTCTCGACGGCGGAACGGGAAAGTCTGTGCACCGCCGCTGCGTCGAGCGCATCGAAGCTTGAAATCACCAGCCGCGCGGCTGCTTTCGTCGCATCGTCGGCGCAATAGCCGAAGTCGACCAGCACGGAAGGAATGCCGGCCGCGAAGGCCGCATCCACATCGGTGCGGGTGTCACCGATCATCACCGACCCGGCCACGCCCCCGCCCGCGTTTTCGATGGTGCCGAGGAGGTGCACCGGATCGGGCTTGCGCCGATGAAACGTATCCGCCCCGCAAATGGCGGAAAAGCGCCCGGCGAGCCCGAACGCCCGCAGGAGCCCTTCCGAGAGCGCCTGTGTCTTGTTCGTGCAGACCGCGAGGCGAAATCCAGCCGCCTCCATGCGATCCAACAGGGCCACCGCGCCGGGAAACAGTCGCGAGAGGTCGGCGATATGCGCCTCGTAGTAGCGAAGGAAGCGCTCGATCTGGCGGCCCATCTCGGCTTCGGCCAGCGGGCGCCCGGCTTGCGCGAAGGCATGCTCGATCATTGCGCGCGCGCCATGGCCGGCATGGGGGCGCACGTCTTCCAGCGCCACCGGCGGCAACCCTGCCCGGTCGAGACAATGGTTCAGGCTCGCAGCCAGGTCAGGAGCCGTGTCCACCAGCGTTCCGTCGAGATCGAAGACGGCGACGGGTGGCAGCGTTTCAGGCGCGGTGCGATACCGGATCGGAGAGATGGCAGGGATATGGCTCATGCGGGCCGCAGGATGACGCGGCCGCGCGCCCGGTCAAGCGAAGCGGCATTGCGAACCTGCCCCGGGGCTTGAGGAACGTCGCTTTCAGTTCCTGCTGGCACGCATGGGCAACAGTGGCGGCGTTCACGCCATTTCCAGAACGATCTTGCCGATATGGGCGCCTTCATCCATGCGGCGATGAGCGGCGGCGACCTCCGCGAAGGGAAAGACGCTGTCGATGATCGGCCCCACCTCGCCCCGCGCCAGAAGCGGCACGACCTTCTCCTCCAGGTCGCGGGCCAGTTCCGCCTTCATCGCCACCGGCCGCGCGCGCAGGGTGGAACCCGTTAGCGTCAGGCGCTTCAGAAGCAGCGGCGTCAAGTCGAGCGCGACCTTGGGCCCCTGCAGGAAGGCGATCTGGGCGATTCGCCCGTCCGCGGCAGCAGCCTTGAGATTGCGCTGGATGTAGTCGCCGCCCACCATGTCGAGGATCACATCGACGCCCCGGCCCTCCGTCGCCTCCAGCGCGGCCTGCACATAGTCTTCCTCGCCGTAATGAATGGCCCGGTCGGCGCCGAGCCGGCGGCACGCCTCGCACTTCTCCTTGTTGCCCGCCGTCACCAGAACCTTCGCGCCGAACGCCTTGGCCAGTTGGATCGCGGTCGTGCCGATGCCCGAACTGCCGCCGTGGACGAGGATCGTCTCGCCCGCACGCAGGCCCGCGCGCACGAAGACGTTGGACCAGACGGTGAAGTAGGTTTCAGGGATCGCGCCGGCTTCCACGAAGGAAAGCGCGTCCGGCACCGGCAGGGCGTTCGTCTCGTGAACCACGGCATATTGCGCATAGGCGCCGCCGGCGACCAGCGCCATGACGCGGTCGCCGGGGGCATAACGCGTGGCGCCCTCCCCCGCCGCTTCCACGATGCCGGCGAGCTCCAGGCCCAGAATGTCGGGGGCGCCGGGCGGCGGCGGATACTTGCCCTTGCGCTGCATGACATCCGGCCGATTGACGCCGGCGGCCTTCACCCGCACGAGAATCTCGCCATGCCCCGGCAAAGGCCGCGGCCTTTCCACGCAAGCGAGGGCCTCGGGCCCACCCGGAGTCTCGACGATGATCGCCTGCATGGACAAGGACATGGCTTGCTCCTGTCGGGCCGGACGAATCCTAGCCGGAAAAATCGAGGCCCATCTCGCGATAGCGCTCGGGGTCGTCGCTCCAGTTCTCGCGCACTTTCACGAAGAGGAAGAGGTGCACCTTCTCGTCCGCCGCTTCGGCGATCTCCTTGCGGGCCGCCTGTCCGATGGCCTTGATCGTCTCGCCCTTGCGCCCCAGCACGATGGCCTTCTGGCTGTCGCGCTCGACATAGATGGTCTGCTCGATGCGCACCGAGCCGTCGGGGCGCTTCTCCCACAGCTCGGTCTCCACCGTGGAGGCATAGGGCAGTTCCTGATGCAAACGCAGGAACAGCTTCTCGCGGGTGATCTCGGCGGCAAGCTGGCGCAGCGGCAGGTCGGTGATCTGGTCTTCCGGGTAGTACCACGGCCCCTCGGGCAGGCGCTCGGCCAGATAGTCCAGCAGGTCGTCGCAGCCCGAGCCGTTCAGCGCCGAGATCATGAAGACGCGCTCGAACTCGGCCTTGGCGGTGATCTCCTGCGTCAGGCCCAGCAGTTTGTCGCGCTTGATGCGATCCACCTTGTTGAGAACCAGGATCGCCGGACGCCCGCTTTCCTTCAGTCGCTCCAGAATGATCCCGGCCTCATCCGAGACGCCCCGCTCGGCGTCGATGATGGCGAGGATGAGGTCGGCGTCCTTTGCGCCGTTCCAGGCGGTCTTCACCATGGCGCGGTCGAGACGCCTTTTCGGCGAGAAGACACCCGGCGTATCGACGAGCACGATCTGGGTTCGCGCCCGGATGGCGATGCCGCGCACCAGCGCGCGGGTCGTCTGCACCTTGTGGGTGACGATGGAGACCTTCGTGCCGACGAGTTGGTTGACCAGGGTGGACTTGCCGGCATTGGGCGCGCCGATCAGCGCGACGAAGCCGGAGCGGGTTCCGTTGCCGGCATTGGGCATCCGGTCGGTCGGAGGAGTTGTGTCGTCGGTCAAGGTGCGGCGATTCTTTCCAGATTGTGAGCCTTGTGCTCCTGCCGTCATACGCCTTCAGGCGCCGGCGCTCCAGACGCCTTCGCGCACGAGAATCGTTGCGGCAGCCTCCTGCTCGGCCAGCCGCTTGGAGCGCCCCTGCCCTGTGGCGGGTTCCACGCCATCGACACGCGCCAGAACCGTGAACAGCGGATCATGGTCGGGGCCGGAACGCTCCACCAGATCATAAGAGGGCGGACGCCCGGCCTTCTTGTGCGCCCACTCCTGCAACGCCGTCTTCGGATCGCGGCGCGCGAAGACGGCCTGCCCCAAGCGCTTGTCCCAGAACCGGAGGATGAAGTCGCGCGCCGCCTCGATGCCATGGTCGAGATGGATGGCCGCGATCATGGCTTCCACCACGTCGGCGCGGATGTTCCGGTTCCGCTCGCCGCCGATCCGCTTCAGGTCGCCACCATGGCGGATGAAGCGCTCCAGCCCGATCTCGTCGGCGATCTCCGCGCAGGTCTCGGCGGAGACGAGCGCGTTGAGCCGGAGCGAAAGCTCGCCTTCGTCGGCCTTCGGATAAAGCTGGAACAGGCGCTCGGCGATGGTCAGGCCGAGAACCCGGTCGCCCAGGAACTCCAGCCTCTCGTAATTGGCCCGCTCGCTCGCGCTTTTGAGGCTCGCATGGGTCAGCGCCCGCTCCAGCCTGGAGCGGTCCGGGAAACGAAGCCCGATGATCTCCTCGAGGCCGCCCAGTTCCTCCCCGCGCGTCAGCCGAGCCATGAGAGGATTCGGCTCGGCCGCAGGCTGGTCGGCCACTGCCAGACTTCCAGCGGGGAGTAATTGTTGTCGATGGAGAAGAAGATGACCTGCGCCTTGCCCACGAAGTTCTCGAACGGCACGTAGCCCACGTCGAAGCGGCTGTCGGCGGAGTTGTCGCGATTGTCGCCCATCATGAAATAATGGCCTTCGGGCACCACGAATTCACGCGTGTTGTCGCCGGCCGAGGCGGGCGTGATATCGAGCGTAAGGTAGCTCACGCCGTTGGGCAGCGTCTCGCGATACTGGGCGACCGTGTTGCCGTCGCCACCCGCGAAGCTCTCCACCGGCTCCTTCGGCACGGCCTGCCCGTTCAGATAGAGCACCCCGTCGCGCATCTGCACCGTATCGCCCGGCATTCCGACGAGGCGCTTGATATAGTCCACCTCCGGCTCGTTCGGCTTGCGGAAGACGACGACGTCGCCCAGTTCCGGATCCGAGGCCAGGACGCGCCCTTCGAAGAGGTTGGGCGAAAGCGGCAGAGAGTAGCGGCTGAAGCCGTAGCTCCACTTCGTGACGAACAGGTAGTCGCCCACGAGCAACGTCGGCATCATGGAGCCGGACGGGATGGAGAAGGGCTGGAAGAGGAAGGTGCGGATCACCAGCGCCAGAAGGAGCGCCTGCACGATCACTTTCACGGTCTCGCCGAAACCGCCCTTCTCCTTGCGTTCGGCACGCTCGACCATTCTACGCCCTTCTGTTCCAAGCGCCTTTGGCCGGCGCACGCGCTTTAGTAATGATTTGGCAAGGCTTCGGCAATGTGGCGCCGGCGCCTTTCGCGCGGCGGCGTCATACGGCCGGCCGCGCCTCGATCACCACGAAGGCCTGCGCCAGCGGGAAGTCGTCGGTGATCGTCAGGTGGATGAAGGGCACGTGCCCTGCTGGCACCAGAGCCGCCAGGCGCGACGCCGCGCCGCCGGTCAGTTGCATGGTGGGCTGCCCGCTCGGCAGGTTGACGACGCCCATGTCACGCCAGAAAACGCCTTGCGACAGGCCGGTGCCGAGCGCCTTGGCGCAGGCCTCCTTGGCGGCGAAGCGCTTGGCGTAGGAGGCCGCGCGCTGCTTGCGCCGATCGGATTTCGCCCGCTCGACCTCGGTGAACACCCGCGCCTCGAACCGGCCGGCATGGCGCTTTAGCGTCCGCTCCACCCGCCGGATATCTATGAGGTCGCTGCCGATCCCGACGATCATGCGCGCATCACAGCGAGCGGCTGCCGGGCTTGACCGGCGCGATGGCGGCAAGCTCCGGCGGCAGCGCGTCGGGGGAATAGGCCGGAACCTCATACTCGCACAGGGCGATCAGCGGCACGCCGACATCGGCCTTGCCGGCCGAGCGGTCCACGATGCACGCCGCCGCCAGGACCTCGGCGCCCAGATCCTCCAGGCAGGCCACCGTTTCGCGGATGGACAGGCCCGTGGTGACGATATCCTCCACGATGACCACACGCGCGCCGGCCGGAATCTCGAAGCGGCGAAGGCGGAAGACGCCCCCTTCCCGCTCCACCCAGATCGCCGGAACGCCGAGATGGCGGGAGGTCTCGTAGGCCGGGATGAGCCCGCCCACGGCCGGCCCCACCACATAGTCGATATCGCCCGCCACCTCGGCGCGGATACGCTCGGCCATCGCCTTGCACAGGCGCTCGGTCAGCGGCGGATGCATGAAGACGCGGGCCTTCTGCAGGAAGACCGGGCTACGCAAGCCGGAAGTGAGAATGAAGTGGCCTTCCAGAAAGGCGCCGGCCTGCCGGAAGATGTCTATCACGTCGTCGCGGGTCATGAAGCGTCCGTTGGTCCTTGGTCGCTCAGCCGTTCACACGAACCACGTCCGTCACGCAAGTCCTGCCGCGAAGCTGATTGAGCGTGCGGGTGAGGTGCTGGAGGTTCCAGACCTCCAGATCCATGACCATGACGCTCACATCCGCGCCGGCCGCGACCATGGACAGGCCGTGAATATTGGCGTCGTTCTCCGCGATGGTCTCGGCGATCTCGGCGAGCGCGCCGGGCTCGTTCACGGCGGAGATGCGCACCCGCGCGTGGAAGCGCGTCGTCATCTCCGCGTCGAGGTCCCAGCGAACGTCCACCCAGCGCTCCGGCTGGTCGTCGAAGGCGGTGAGCGCGGGTGACTGGATGGGGTAGATGGTGATACCCTTGCCCGGCTCCAGAATGCCGATGATCCGATCTCCAGGCACCGCGCCGTCCGGGCCGAAATGCACGGGCAGGTCATCGCCGGCACCGCGAATCGGCAGGGCGGCGGGCTCGGCTTCCTTGCGCGCCGACTTGGAGCGGCCGGGAATGCGGAAGATCATGCCGGCCGCCTGGCGCAGCCCGAACCATCCTTCCTCCTCGCTCGGCGGTGGCGACTTCACGGCGCGGCTGTCCTGGAAATCGGGGTGAACGGCCTTCAGGACATCGGCCGAGGACAGTTCCCCGCGCCCGACCGCGGCCAGCGCGTCCTCCACCTCCTTGTGCCCGACCTTGGAGAGATAGGGCTTGAGCCCCTCCTTGCTGAAGGTCTTGCCGGAGCGGGCGAAGGCGCGTTCGAGGATCTGCTGCCCGAGGCCGGAATATTGCCGGCGGATCGACATGCGGGTCGCGCGGCGGATGGCCGCGCGCGCCTTGCCGGTGACGGCGACGGCCTCCCACGCCTGCGGGGGCGTGGCGGCCTTGGAGCGGATGATCTCCACTTCGTCGCCATTCGTCAGCTCCGTCACCACCGGCATGATGCGGCCGTTGATCTTGCAGCCGACGCAGGTGTCCCCGACATCGGTATGGACGGCATAGGCGAAGTCGATGGGCGTGGCGCGGCGCGGCAGGGCGATGAGCCGGCCCTTGGGTGTGAAGCAGAAGACCTGGTCCTGAAACAGCTCGAGCTTGGTGTTTTCCAGGAACTCCTCGGGCGTGTCGCCCTCCGAGAGCATCTCGATCGTACGCCGCAGCCAGGCGAAGGCCGAGGATTCGGTGTTGGAAGCCTGCCGGCCCTCGCCGCCCGTGATGCCATCCTTGTAGAGCTCGTGGGCGGCGATGCCGTATTCGGCCACCTCGTGCATCTCGCGCGTGCGAATCTGCAGTTCGACGCGCTGGCGCGAGGGGCCGACGATGGTGGTGTGAATCGAACGATAGTCGTTCTGCTTGGGGATGGAGATATAGTCCTTGAAGCGGCCGGGCACGAGCGGCCATGTCCGGTGCACGATGCCCAGCGTGCGGTAGCAGTCCTCCTCGGTCTCCACGATCACCCTGAAACCGAAGATGTCGGAAAGCTGCTCCAGCGAGAGCGCCTTGCGCTGCATCTTGGAAAACACCGAATAGGGCTTCTTCTGGCGCCCCGAGACAACGGCGTGGATGCCGCTCTCGGCCAGCCTCTTCGACAGCGTCTCCTCGATCTGGGCGATCGTGGCAGAATGTTTCTCGCGCAGCTCGCCGAGCCGCGCGGTCACGGTCTCGTAGGCCTCGATGTTCACATAGCGGAACGCGAGGTTCTCCAGCTCCTCGCGCATCTCCTGCATGCCCATGCGGCCCGCGAGCGGCCCGTAGATGTCGAGCGTCTCCTGCGCGATGCGCGCCCGCTTGTCGGGCCGCATATGGTCCAGCGTGCGCATGTTGTGCAGCCGGTCCGCCAGCTTGACGAGCAGGACGCGTATGTCGTCGGCGATGGCCAGAAGCAGCTTGCGCAGGTTCTCGGCCTGCTCGGCCTTCTTGGAAACGAGGTCGAGCCTTTTCAGCTTCGTCAGGCCCTCCACCAACTGGCCGATATGGGGGCCGAAGAGCTGGTCGATCTCCTTGCGCGTCGCATCCGTGTCCTCGATCGTGTCGTGGAGAAGGGCGACGGCGATCGTGGCCTCGTCGAGATGCAGGTCCGTGAGGATCGCCGCGACCTCGAGCGGATGCGAGAAATAGGGGTCGCCCGAGGCACGCTTCTGCGTGCCGTGCTTCTGCATGGCGTAGACATAGGCCCGGTTCAAAAGGCCTTCGTCGAGGTCGGGCTTGTAGGCTGCGACGCGTTCGACGAGTTCATATTGGCGCATCATTGAGGGCGCGGCACCTTAGGAGAATCGAAAAAGGCGCCCGCGAACGATCGCGGGCGCCTTTTCAATATAGGCGTCGGGGCAGCCACTCCGAAAGAGGCCGCGCTCGCGTCTCAGTAGTCTTCGTTCTTCTCGGGCGGCACGAGGCCTTCGATGCCGGCCAGGAGGTCGTCTTCCGACATGCGGTCGAAGGAGATGTTCTCGCCCTCGTCCTCGCTCGCGGCGGGGGCCGCCGTGCTTTCGGCGATCGCGCCGGCGGCGGGCGCCTGCGGCTCGGGCTCGTCCACCTCCACATGCTTCTGCAGCGAGTGGATGAGGTCTTCCTTCAGGTCGCCGGGCGAGAGCGTCTCGTCGGCGATCTCGCGAAGCGCCACGACGGGGTTCTTGTCGTTGTCGCGGTCGATGGTGATCGGCTGGCCCTGCGCGATCTGGCGGGCCCGATGGCTGGCGAGGAGCACCAGCTCGAAGCGGTTCTCGACCTTGTCGACGCAGTCTTCTACGGTGACACGCGCCATGCCTGTCTCCTCGGGTAACGGAAAATGGAGAGGTTAAGAAGCCCGTTTAGCCTTTCGGGCCTCGAAACACAAGGGCGGCTGTGGAAAGGCCTCCGCCCCCGCCGCGCTGCATTGGCAGCGGCAGGCTATGCTCCTACCATGCCGCCGTTTCCCGCTCATTCCTTCGATTCTTCCTTTTCTCGAAAGCCTTTCATGTTCGACACTCGCGAGAAGATCGCGCTCTTCATCGACGGCGCCAACCTGCATTCGGCCACGCGCAGCCTCGGTTTCGACATCGACTACAAGAAGATGCTGTCCGCTTTCCAGGCACGGGGCTATCTCCTGCGCGCCTATTACTACACCGCGCTTCTGGAGGAGCAGGACTACTCCCCGATCCGCCCGCTGATCGACTGGCTGGACTATAACGGCTACACGCTCGTCACCAAGCCAGCGCGCGAGTTCACCGATTCCTCCGGGCGGCGGCGCATCAAGGGCAACATGGACATCGAGCTTGCCATCGACGCGATGGAGATGAGCGAGTTCGTCGACCATTTCGTGCTGTTTTCCGGCGACGGCGACTTCCGCTCGCTGGTCGAGGCGTTGCAGCGCAAGGGGCGCAAGGTCTCGGTGGTCTCCACGCTCTCCTCCCAGCCGCCGATGATCTCGGACGATCTGAGACGGCAGGCGGATCATTTCATCGACCTTGCCAGCCTCCGGCCCGAGATCGCCCGCGATCCGGCCGAGCGCACCGCCCGGCGGATGGAACCTGCCGAGGGCGGCGAGTTCGATCGCGGTTGACGAGGATGAGTGCGTTCCCGCCCGAGCCGGCCCCGCCGCCGCGCGACTGCCCCATCTGCCCGCGCCTGGCCGCCTTCCGCCATGAATGGCGGGCGCGCGAGCCCCATTGGCACAATGGCCCGGTTCCCACCTTCCTGCCGCCGGACGGCGCGGGCGCCGTGCGCCTTCTGGTCGTGGGCCTGGCCCCCGGCGTTCGCGGCGCCAACCGGACGGGCCGCCCCTTCACGGGCGATTACGCCGGCGACCTGCTTTATGCCACGATGAAGCGCTTCGGCCTTGCCCGCGGCGAGTTCGAGGCGCGGCCGGACGACAGCCTGGAACTCGTCGGCGCAGCGGTGACCAACGCGGTGCGCTGCGTGCCGCCGGAGAACAAGCCGACCGGGCCGGAGATCAACGCCTGCCGGCAGTTCCTCAAGCCCGTGCTGAATGGCCTGCCCCGCCTTGCCGCCATCGTCACGCTCGGCCGGATCGCTCATGATTCGACCGTGCGGGCGCTCGGCGGACGGCTGAAGGACGCGCCTTTCGGCCATGGCGCGGAGGCGGAGGTAGCGGGACTGCGCATCGTGGCGAGCTATCATTGCTCGCGCTACAACACCAACACGGGCCGCCTGACGGAACCAATGTTCGCCGACGTCTTCCGCGCCGCCCGGGAGTTCCTCGACGCGCACTAACTGTGTGTGTCGCGCCAGGCGATCACCTCGTCGGCGTTCCGATCCGGCGGGAAGACGGGGTAGAACACCTTCTCGATCCGCCCGTCCCGGCTGATCATCGTCAGCCGCTTGAGCAGCGCCTCGCCGTCCACGTCCATGACCGGCAGGTCCAGCATGTCCTGCAAGACGAGGCTGCTGTCCGAGAGCAGGGCGAAAGGCAGGTGCAGGCGCTCGGCCGCCTCCTTCTGCCATGCGGTGGTCTGGGTCGATATGCCGAAGAGATGCGCCACGCCGCGCCGGACGAATTCCTTGTGAAGGTCGCGGAAGGCGCAGGCCTGCGGGGTGCATCCACGCGCCCCGGGAATCTCGTTCCAGCCGCCGGGCAGCGAGGTGCCAGGGCGCCCGGTCAGCGGATAGCAATAGAGCACGCACAAGCCGGGCAACGCGCCGAGATCGACAGTGCCTCCGGCTGTGGACGCCAGAGAAACGTGCGGCAGGGAGCGCCCTTCGAGATGGCGGGCCGCGCCGTCGTCCTGCGGTGGCTCCAGCCCGTCGGGCAGGTTCGCGAAATCCGTCATCGGGCCTCCCTTCCTCCGTGGGCAGGGTCTGTCCGAACGGGGCTCGCGTCAAGCCGCCGCGTTCAGTCGCGCCCGCCCTCCTTGAGGACGCGCTGCTTCTGCCGGTTCCAGTCCCGCTCCTTGAGCGTCTCGCGCTTGTCCGGCGCGTTCTTGCCGCGCGCCACGGCAAGCTCCAGCTTGGCCATGCCCCGGTCGTTGAAATAGATCTTCAACGGCACGAGCGTCATGCCGTCGCGCTGGACCGCGCCGGCGAGCCGGTTGCGCTGTGTCTTGTGCACGAGGATCTTCCGCCGCCGCTTCGGTTCATGGTTGAACCGGTTGGCCTGGAGATATTCCGGCACGAAGGAGTTGATCAGCCAGATTTCGCCCCCCTCCTCCGTCGCATAGGACTCGGCGATGGTGGCCTTGCCCAGCCGCAGCGACTTGACCTCCGTGCCGGTCAGCACGAGCCCGGCCTCCAACGTGTCAGTGATCTCGTAATGGAAGCGAGCCTTGCGGTTTTCCGCAACGATGTTCGACTTCTCGCCCTTGGCCTTGGCCATGTCAGCCCCCGTCCAGGGCGCCTGCGCGCCCCGCCTTCCCTCGCCTCGTGCCTGCGTTCTCCCTTCCAGATGGGGTTTGGCGGCGATTGTTCAATTCAGAAGGCCGGCGTGGACGAGAGCGGAGTCGATGGCGCGCTCGGTCTCGCTTTCCACCGTCACCATGGGGGAGCGCAGCCGGTTCTTCAGGCGGCCGAGGCGCGCGAGCGCATATTTCGGGCCGCTGGGGTTGGGCTCGAGGAACAGCGCCCGATGCAGCGGCATGAGGCGATCCTGATATTCGAGCGCGCGCTTGAAATCGCCCGCATGGCACGCCGCCTGGAACTCGGCGCACAGGCGCGGCGCGACGTTGGACGTGACCGAGATGCAGCCATGACCGCCATGGGCGTTGTAGCCGAGCGCGGTGGCGTCCTCGCCCGAAAGCTGGATGAAGTCCGGCCCGCAGGCCGCCCGCTGCTCCGAGACGCGGTCGATCCTGGCGGTCGCGTCCTTGACGCCCACGATGTTCGGAAAATCGCGGGCCAGCCTCGCCATCGTCTCGGTCGTCATGTCGATAACCGAGCGCGGCGGGATGTTGTAGATGAAGATCGGCAGCGCGGTGGCCTGCGCAACCGCCGCGAAATGGGCGTAGAGGCCGCGCTGGCTCGGCCTGTTGTAATAAGGCGTGACCACGAGCGCGCCGTCCGCGCCGGCCTTTTCGGCGAAGCGCACGAGGTCGATGGCCTCGGCCGTGTTGTTGGAGCCCGCGCCCGCCATCACCGGCACGCGCCCGCCTGCAACCTCGATGCAGATCTCCACCACGCGCCGGTGCTCGGCATGGCTCAGCGTCGGCGTCTCGCCGGTGGTGCCGACCGGCACCAGACCCTGCGTGCCCTCCTCGATCTGCCATTCCACCAGCGCGCGGAACGCCGCCTCGTCCAGGCTGCCATCCTCCTGGAAAGGCGTGACGAGCGCCGTCAGCGAACCCTTGAACATGCTATTTCCTTCCAAACGGGCGGTGCGGCCGCGACGGTCACATCCTCGTCATCGGCCGCGCCCCAGATCGGCCGCTTTGCCCCTCGTGAATGGCGGCACCATAGTGAAGCCCCTCAACCGAAACAAGGACATGCGAAGCGGCGAACGATCCGGCCCCACGGGGCCCGCCGCGTTTCGAACTTTACGTTCTCTTCACTGCGTCCATGAGAGATTTGCACACCATGCCGCCACACTTCCCCTTAGCGCCAAAGGCGGCCCAGCACGTCTCCGAAAGGCTCGCGATGACCGCGAAATCCGCCGCCATCACGCTTGGACTGCAGACAGCCCTCGCCGGCCTGCTGCTTGCCAGTTGCACGGCCGAATCCATGCTGCCGTCCGTCGGCCCCATGCCCACCATGCGCTCGGGCGTATCGGCGGCGTCATCGACGAGCGGCGTGGACTCGGCCCGCTTCGGCGCACCGGTGCCGACGCCGGCCAACCCCGCTCTCGCACGCGGTGGCGGAGCGGCCGCCCCGGCCTCGGCGACGGCCTTCACGGCCTCCATCGCCTCGATGGGCGCGCGCTCGGCCGTCTCGCCCGTGCGCGGCAGCCTGAAGGACGGGCTCGACGCCACCCACCAGAACATGGCCAGGGCCCGCGCCATTCGGGAAGGCATGGCCCCCGGCTCACTCGACCGGCAGATCCTGACCTGGGCGATCGCCTTGCGCGGCGGCAGCGACGTGCCGGCGGCCGAGGTGGCCCGGGCCGCGCACGAGCTTTCGTCCTGGCCCGGCATGGCGACCTTGCGCGCCAACTCCGAGCGCGCGCTGCACCGCGAGAAGCCGCCGGCCGCGACCGTCATCAACGCCTTCGCGGGCGGACGTCCGCAGACGCCGGAAGGCGCTATGGTGCTGGCGCGCGCCTACCAGGAGACCGGCGACACCCAGCGGGCGCGCGGCCTCATCGCCGAAACCTGGCGCAACGACCGGCTGACGCGGGAGCTCGAGACGGAGATGCTGCGCTCCTTCGGCTCGCTTCTGACCAAGAACGACCACAAGTTCCGCATGGAGAAGCTGCTCTACGCGAACCGCATCACCGAGGCCGAGCGCGTCTCTTCGCTCGCCAATTCGGAGACGCTCTTCCGCGCCCGCGTCGCGTCCATCCGGGGTGAGAACGCAGCCGCGCGGCTTTCGGCGGTGCCGGCCAACCAGCATTCGGACCCCAGCTACCAGTTCGCGCGCGCGGTGAACCTGCGCAAGGCGGACCGGCCGCAGGAGGCGGCGGCGGTGCTTCTCTCCGTCACCCGCGACCCGGCCGCGCTGATCGACCCGGATGCGTGGTGGAACGAGCGGCGGATCGTCGCGCGCATGCTGGTGGAGAGGAAGGGCGATGCCCGCACGGCCTACCGCCTTGCGGCCGAGCACTCCTCCAGCGGGCTCGTCTCCACGGTGGAAGCCGAGTTCCATGCCGGCTGGTACGCCCTGCGCCTTCTCAACGATCCCGTCCGTGCCAGCCGCCACTTCGCCAAGATCGCCGAGGTCTCCAACCGGCCCCTCTCGCAGTCCCGCGCATATTACTGGATGGGGCGGGCGGCCGAAGCCGGCGGGCCGGGCAGCGCGCGCGATTTCTATGGCCGCGCGGCGCGGCACGGCGCGACCTATTACGGGCAGCTCGCCAACGCCAAGCTCGGCCGCACCCCCGGCGAAATCGCCTTCCCGCGCCCCAGCGATGCCGAGCGCAGGCGCTTCTCCGGGCGCGAGGCCGTGCGCGCCATTACCCGGCTTCAGGAGATCGGCTCGGACTGGCGGGCCGCCAGCCTCTATCGCGCCCTCGCCGAGGAGGTGGACAGCCCCGGCGAGCTGGCGCTTCTCTCGACCATGGCCGAGCGGCGGGGCAACCATGCGCTCGCCCTGGACGTGGGCAAGATCGCCTATGCGCGCGGCGTCGATGCGCCGGCCCTCGCCTTTCCCGTCGGCGTGATCCCGGCGAGCGCGAACATCAACGCCTCCGGCAGGGCCCTCGCCTACGCCATCGCCCGGCAGGAAAGCGCCTTCAACCCGCAGGCCAAGTCGCCGGCCGGCGCGCTGGGCCTCCTCCAGCTCATGCCGGGCACGGCGCGCTCGCTCTCGCGGGAGATCGGCGCGTCCTATTCCGAAGCCAAGCTCCTCAACGACGTGTCGTACAACGCGCAGCTCGGCTCGCGCTATCTCGGCCAGCAGATCGACACCTTCGCCGGGTCCTATGTTTTGACCTTCGCGGCGTACAATGCCGGTCCGCGCCGCGCGCGCGAATGGGTGGAGCGGTTCGGCGACCCACGCGGCAGGCCCATCGACGAGGTGGTGGATTGGGTCGAGCAGATTCCCTTCACCGAAACCCGCAACTACGTGCAACGGGTGATGGAGAACTACCAGGTGTACAAGATGCGCCTGGGCGCCGGCTTCAACATCGAGGGCGACCTGCGCCACGGCCGACGTAGCTGACGGCGTCCATTATCACCAATGCAGCAGAAGGGCCGGCACATGCCGGCCTTTTTCATTGTCAGGCAGGCGTTACCTTTGCTCGTCGTCAGCGAAGGTGTCCTGCGATCGGGCCGTCGCCTTGTGCTCGCACTTTCAGGCCGGCTGCTCCCGGGCGAACAATGAGGAGCGACCGCCCCGCGAAGCCTTTCAGCCAATTGCGTATCGGCAACGCGCCGACGAGCCGGCGCATACAGACATGAAAAGGGGCCCGGCTTGCGCCGGGCCCCTTAGTGTTGTCGCTCGCGATGGCGCGATCAGAAATTGCGCGCGAAGCGCAGGAAGCCCGTGGTCTGGTCGAACGAGCCGAGCTCGCTCAGGTCCACGTCGGTGTACTGGACTTCCGCCAGGACACCGAAATTGTTGGTCAGGTCGTAGCCGACATTGCCGACCAGCGAGTAGTAGTCGCCGCCCGCCGTGGCGGTGGTCAGCGCGCCGGTGCCCGGCACGAAGCCGGTCAGGTAAGTGGTCTCGAAGAGCTCGCCGTACTGGCCGGCGACCGCGACGGTGAAGTCGCCCACCGCCTGCGAGTAACCTGCACCGACCGACCATTCGACGAACAGCGGAACGGCGCCCGACTGGGGGTTGAAGATCGTGTCGTTGTCCTCGCTGATGGAGAACGTGCTCGCCAGACCGCCGACCGTGGCATAGACCGTCGGATCGAAGGCGTAGCTGCCCTCGAACGCCAGCGTGGAGCCCGCCACGAAGACGTCCTCGAACTTCGCGCCCGCCTTGAGGGCGAAGGCATCGTTGCTTCCGTCGTCGAGCAGCGGCAGGAGGCCCGCAAGGCCGATCGGGCTGCCGACGAATTCGAAGCCGCCGAGCTCAGCCGGCAGAACCTGGCCGAAACCGAGCGCATCCTCGGTGTTGAACGTCTCGTCGTAGACGGCGGAGAGGAACACGCCGCCCCAGGCGCCCGAGTAGACCAGCTTGCCGTGGACATCGGGAACCGCGTCGCCCGTGCCGTCATCCTCGATGCCGAGCGTCGCGGAGAAGCCGCCCGCAGCGAAGGTGTAGGAGATCTGGTTGGTGTTGAAATCGCCGAGCACGAGGTCGGTGTCGGTCAGGAGGCCATCCTCGATCCCGCCCACGTCGCTGGTCCACAGCGTATCGCGATAGCCGACCAGAAGCCCGCCGAGCTGGACATAGGCCTGCTCCATCTCGAGGCCATTGTCGGCGCCCGAGGTGTTCTGCGCCTGGACACGGGCGTAGGCACGCAGGAGGCCGAGCTCGGTCTCTTCGCGAACGTCGAAGTTCAGGCGCGCGCGGACGCGGGAATTGACCTCGTAGTCGTCGCCCTCGAGATTTTCCGCCGGGTCGCCCGCGACGTTGATCTGCAAGCGGACCTGGCCGCTGATGCGCAGGCAGGTCTCGGTGCCCGGCAGGTAGAAGAAGCCGGCGCCGTAAACGTCGCAGACGCGAACGTATTCGACCGGCTCCGGCTCGACCATGATGACGTCCGCAGCGCGAGCGCCGGACACCGCAACGAGGGCCGCGGCCGAGCCGAGAAGAAGGCTCTTGATATTCATTTCCTGACCTCCAGTCAAGTTTACAAGGTAGGGCCCGCGACCGACGGAAGCCGGCGCACCCAACCCGTTTGTCTGAAAGAAGGAGGTTCGTCCCCCGCCCTCTTGTCCCCTCACGATACGCGGAGGAGGCATGTGCGAAAATTACGCAAATGCAACAGGTGGAATTTTTCAACCTATACGACAGCCGGACGCGAAAAGGGCCCGGCGTGAGCCGGGCCCTTTCCCATTCATATCGGTGAAACCGATTAGAAGTTGCGAGCGAAGCGCAGGAAGCCGGTGGTCTGGTCCGAGCTGCCGAGGTCCACGCCGTCGATCGTCTCGAAGCTGACGTCCGTGTACGCCACTTCGGCCAACACACCAAAATTGTTGGTGAAGTTGTAGCCGACGTTACCGACGAGGCGGTAGAAGTCGCCACCGAAGGCGGCCGTCTCGAAGGTCGCGCCCGGGCTGACGAAGGTGAGGCTCGTGTCGAAGAGCTCACCGTACTGACCGGCGACAGCGACCGAGAAGTCGGAGACCTGCTGACGATAGCCAGCGCCGATGGCCCACTCGGCGATGAGCGGAACGTTCACGTTGCCGCCGCCGAACGCGGTGCCGCCGATGACTCCAGCCGGAACGCCGACCAGGATGCCGCCCATGCCGGCATACGGCGTCGGATCGGAAGCCCAGTGACCTTCGATCGCAAGCGTGGAGTCCGCCACGAGCAGATCGCGCAGCTTCAGGCCGGCCTTGATGGCGAACGCTTCGTTGCTGCCGTCGTCAAGAAGGCTCGGCAGATCGAAGCCACCGAAGAACGGGAAGTTCACGCCGCCCGGAAGGTTGCCCGAATTGAACTCGTCCTCGGCGAAGGAGGTTCCGAAGGTGCCGAAGCCGGCGTTGACGGTCTCGTCATAGACGGCCGAGACGAACGCGCCGCCCCAGGCACCCGAGTAGACCAGCTTGCCGTGGACATCGGGAACCGCGTCGCCCGTGCCGTCGTCCTCGAGACCGACCGTCGCGGAGAAGCCGCCCGCGGCGAAGGTGTAGGAGATCTGGTTCTGGCTGAAGTCACCCGCGATCAGATCGGTATCGGTGAGGAGACCGTCCTCGATGCCGCCGATATCGTTGGTCCAGAGCGAGTCACGGTAGCCGAGGAGCAGGCCGCCGAGCTGCACGTAGCCCTGGGTGACGTCGACGCCGTTGTTGGCGCCCGAGGTGTTCTGCGCCTGGATACGAGCGAAGGCGCGCAGGAGGCCGAGCTCGGTCTCTTCGCGAACGTCGAAGTTCAGACGGGCACGAACGCGCGAGGCGACGTTGTAGTCGTCACCCTCGAGGTTCTGCGCCGGGTCGCCCGCGACGTTGATCTGCAAGCGGACCTGGCCGCTGATGCGCAGGCAGGTCTCGGTGCCCGGCAGGTAGAAGAAGCCAGCGCCGTACACGTCGCAGACGCGAACGTATTCGACCGGCTCCGGCTCGACCATGATGACGTCCGCAGCGCGAGCGCCGGACACCGCAACGAGGGCCGCGGCCGAGCCGAGAAGAAGGCTCTTGATGTTCATTTCCTGACCTCCAGTCAAGTTTACAAGGTAGGGTTGGGCCTTTGATACGAAGGACAGCCTTCCCTGCCCCATCCCTTGAAAGAAGGAGGTTCGTCCCCCGCCCTCTTTCTTGCTCCACCTTATGCATGTCGACTTTCGATGCAATCACCAAAAGGCCACGCTGCCGCCCGGAATGCGTGTTGGCCACACCCCTGTTGCACGAACGCCACGCAAACAGATCTCGCGGCAGCAGCCAATGCAGCTCGCGAGCGGCCAAGCTTTCGTGGAGCTTACCAAAGTCTTATTGCCAGCGACGGCTCCAAGATCGGTCGATACTTGCCCCACATGCTTCGCCAGCGACAGGCATCGGGATCACACAAACGCCTGATTCTCCGGCCCGCACCACCCCCTACAGCCGGATGAGCGGGGCCCCAAGGCCGCGGAAGTCACGCTCGCGGCAGGTCAGCACGATGATCTGAAGATGCTCGGCCGCTTTCTGGAGAACGAGGTGCATTCGCGCGAGGCGAGCCTCGTCCGTGTTCACCAGCGCATCATCGAGAATGACGGTCGCCGGATGGCCTCCTTTCCGCAGCACTTGCGCGAGCGCCAGCCGCGTCACCACCGCGACCTGTTCCCTCGCCCCGTGGGAAAGCCGGTGGAACTCCTCAGGCACCCCGCGCCGCGTCACCCCGGTCACGCGCAACGTCTCCTCGTCGAAGGCAATCTCCGCCTCCGGGTGAACGAGCCGCAGATAGGGCGCTACCTCGGCCCGGATCGGCGCGAACCACTTCTCGCGCAGGCGCGCCTCGGCCCGGCCCAGCGTCTCGTAGAGAAGCCGCGCGGCGTCCGCCTCGAGCCGCAGGCGCGCGACGCGCTCGGCCAGGCTCGACCGCTCGCCCTCCATCCGCTCGATCGCCTCGCCCAGCCCCTGCGCTCCAGTGATGCGAAGCTCCGTTTCCAGCTCTCGCACCTCGTTCTCGACTTGCGCGACATCGCGGCGCAGATTCGCCAGCGCGCCGCGTGCGCGTCTCAGCTCCAGCGAGATCACCTCCGGATCAAGCATCTGGTAGGCGGCCCGGCGCGTCTCGGCCAACACGGCCTGGGCCTGCCTGGAGACCTCTGCGGCGGCCAGGCGCTCGCGCAGGGCGGCGGAGGCGTTCTGTGCCTCGCTCCGAGCCAGCAGATCGGCCAGCCGGGCCGCCTCGGCCGCCGCGCCCTCGTGCCGTTCGGCCGCGTGGGACGCCTCAGCGCGCGCGAGCTGGATGTCGCTCGTCCGGCGCTGAAGCGCCGCGTCCGCCGCCGTAAATCCAGCCCGCGCCCTTTCCAGCTCCGCCCAGACATCGGCGGCGGCCGGTCCCTCCGCGGAAGAAGGGATCGCGGCCAGCGCCTGCTCCAGCGCGGAGATCTCCGAAGCAAGCGCCTCGACGCCTGCGGGCGCCAGCGCCTTCACGCGGGCCGAGGCTTCCCGCAGCCCGGCCTCCCACTCGGATGCGCGAGCCCTTGCCTCATGCGCCGCATCCACGCTGTCGAGCCCTGCCGCCGAAAGGCGATCGCGGAGGGCGCGTGCGGCCGTTTCGTAAGCGGCCTCCCGCTCCTGCGAGCCGGTGTCGGGGCGAATCTCTACGCGCCCGAACCCATCGAGATGGAAAAGGGTATCGCGCGCCACGCGCAACGGCCGGGCCGTCTCGACCATGCCGGCGGCCCCGGCGCGGACCGTGCGGCCGGGCTCGGGATGGAAGATGACGGACGGCGCCGCCCCGTCCCGGCGCGCGGCCGCCTCGCGCCGTTCGGCCTCGGCCGAAAGGATCGCGCGCAAGCCCTTCTCGTCGAGAGCCGAAGCCAGGAGCCGGCGGGCCTCGGCCGCGCGGCCGGCGGCCTCCCTCGCCGCTTCCACCGTCGCGCGAAGGCGCGCCAGGCGCTCCTGCAATCGCGCCCGCTCGCGCTGCCCCTCCTGCGCGCGCTGGTGCTGCTCCAGGCGGCGCATCTCGCGCTCGGCGGTTTCACGTGCCGTGCGCAGCGCCTCCCGGCCCGCCTCCAGCGTCGCGGCGGCCTCGGCCGCCTCGGCGGACGTTTCACGGGCCATGGCGGCCGCGCGCTCGGCCTCCGCCAGAGCCTCGGCCAGCTCCTGCCGGCGCTTCAGATCGGCTGCGGCCTTTTCCACGGCGGCGGCGGCCAGGGCCAGGGCCTGCTCCACCTCCGTCAGGTCGCGGCGCGCGTCCTCGCGCGCTCGGTCGGCGCTTTCCGCCTTTGCGAGATCGCGCTCGGCCGCTTCGATCACATGGTCGCGCCGCAGGGCCGAAAGCCGCGCGCGCCGATCCGCCAGCCTGTCGATGCGGCTGTCCAGCGTGGCCTTGGCGGCCTTCTGTTCGGCGATATCGGCGTCGAGCGCCGCAAGCTCGTCTTCCGCCGCCCTCAGCTCGCCATTGCGCCGAAGCTGCCCGCCATCGGTGAAGTGCCGGTCGCGCAGGGCCTTGGCCGCGCCGAGCAGCCCACGCCCCCGTTCCCCACCCAGAATCTGCCCGACCTCGGCCTCGAGGGAGGAGAGAACCGCGTCCCGGCCGACGCCGATGTCGATCCCTTCCGGCGCGCGCCCCTGCTCCACCCAGAGAAGGCCGAAGGCGCCCTGGTGCCGCTCATGGTCGAACTCCCCGCGTCCCGAATAGGGCGAGAAGCCGAAAAGCTCGGCCAGACGGTCTTCCACAGCGTCGCCGATCAACTCCCCGCCCGGCCAGACAAGGCGGGCCTCCGGCTTTTGCAGGAACCGCTTTTCCAGCCGGTAGCGCGTCTGCCCGAGCTCGAATTCGAGGTCGATCTCCGGCCGAACCTGCCGCCCGTAGGGCGCAAGGTTCTTCACGAACCGGCTGCCGGAGCCGTGGCGGTGGAAGAGCGCGGCGCGCAGCGCGGTGAGGATGGTGGACTTGCCCGCCTCATTGTCTCCGACCAGAACGGTCAGGCCCGGCTCCAGCCCCTCGATGCAGACATCCCCCAGCCCCGCCAGGTCGCGCACGCGAATGCTGTGAAGCAGCATCTCAGGCCCCGCCCTGGAGGCGGCGGTGCTCCGCATAAGCGAGGCGCAGCGCGAGCGCCGCGGCGGCGCGCTCGGGATCGGACGGGTCGGCGGCCTTGCGGCGCAGCTCCTCCACCGCGTCCCGCACGAAGCCGGCCAGGTCGATGCGGTCCATGTCCTCGCTGTCCGGCTCGTCCACGAGGTCGCGGTCGCGCAGGCGCAGATCGGCCAGGCGCGGCGCCCAGCCTTCCACGATCTCGCCCAGCCGCACGCGCTCGCGCAGCGGCAGGCTGCCGGCGAGGTCGAGGAGGAGAAGCGTGTCGCGCGGCCTTTCGATGCGCGCGAGCGCTTCCTCCACGGCGGCGCAGTCGCCATAGAGATGCAGCGCGAGCGACAGCCATTCGTAGCGCCCGACGCGGATCTTCTCCACGCGCGGCGACGCGCCGGGCGCGTCGATCTCCACATAGGCGACATGTCCGGGCTCGTTGGCGCGGTGCCGGTCCGGCTCGGGCGTTCCCGAATAGAATGTCCGCGGCGCGATCTCCAGGAAGCCGTGCCAGTCGCCCAGCGCCAGATAGTCCAGCCGCGCCCGCACGGCGCGATCGTCGGCGATGGGGTTGGCGCTCTCGGCCTTTTCGGGCAGGCGGTTGGCGATGGAGCCATGCGCGAGACCGACCCGCACCGTGCCTTCCGGTGTATCGGCCGTATCGAACCAGCCGGTCACATCCGCGCCCTCATGGCGGCGGGTGAGCGGCGCGGGGAGGACGGCAAGGCGCTCCCGCGCCAGGATGATCGGCTCGGGCTTGTCGGCGATCAGGATATTGGGCGGCCGGTCCTCCATCTGGCGCAGCAGCGACCAGACGGAAACCTCGAGCCCCGCATCGTGATTGCCCGGCAGGAAGACCCATGGCCCGTCGAAGCCGGCCAGCGCCTCCAGCGTGCGCCTCAGGTCCCTCGGCTTGACCGTGTTGTCGTCGAACGCGTCTCCCGCCACGAGCACGGCATCGCAGCGGCGCGCGGTCGCCAGCGCCGCGATGCGCTCCACCGCGCGGAAGCGTTCGGCGCGCAACTCCCCCGGCAGGTCGCCGGAAAAGCCGCCGAAGGGCTTGCCGATCTGCCAGTCGGCGGTGTGAAGAATGCGGATCATTGGCGGCCAAGCTGGCGTTTCCCGCCCCCATGCGCAAGACGGGCAAGAGCGCAGGGAGCGGATTATCAACGTCTTTTCGGCGCGTGGGCGCGCAGCCGGAACACGCGCCCTTCCCCGGCGTTGAGTCGCGTTCTCGCAAACCATGGGCAGGAGTGTACGAGCATGGCGCCGCGTCCGATCTGGAAGGGGCAGATGCGCCTCTCGCTCGTGTCGATCCCCGTGGAGATGTTCACCGCCACCAAGAGCGGCGCGGCCATCGCCTTCAACCAGATCCATCGGCCCAGCGGCAAGCGCATCCAGTACGAGAAGGTCGCGCCCGGCATCGGCCCGGTGGACAAGGACGACATCGTCAAGGGCTACGAGGTCTCCAAGGGCGAATACGTTCTCCTCACCGACGAGGAGATCGAGGACGTGAAGCTGGAGACCAAGAAGACGCTCGAGCTGGTCCAGTTCGTCGACACCAACGAGATCCCGCCGCTCTATTTCGACAAGCCCTATTATGTCGTGCCGCAGGACGAGCTCGCCGAGGACGCCTTCCGCGTGGTGCGCGACGCCATGCGCAAGGCGAAGAAGACCGGGCTCGGCCAGCTTTCCATGCGCGGCAAGGAGTATCTCGTGGCGCTGCGCCCGTGCGGGCGCGGCCTCCTTCTGGAAACGCTGCATTACGAGGACGAGATCCGCAAGTCCGAGACGGTGTTCTCCGAGATTTCGAACGACAAAACGGACGAGGACCTTCTGGACGTCGCGACCGTCCTGATCGAGCGCAAGAGTGCACCCTTCGACGCGGGCGAGTACAAGAACCGCTATACGGCGGCGCTGAAGGAGCTGATCGCCGAGAAACGCCGCACCAACGGCAAGGCGACCGTCACCCACGAGGACGAGGATCAAGACCGGCCCGCCAAATCCAATGTCGTGGACCTGATGGCCAGCCTCAAGAAGAGCCTGGAGCAGGGCGAGAAGGGTTCGAAGGCCTCCTCCTCCGGAACCGGCAAGGCGCCCGCACGCCGCACCAAGGCCGCCGCCTCGAAAAGCGCCGCCCCCCGCCGCAAGAAGAGTGCGTGAGCCGTGGCGGGCGCGGCGGAAGCGCTTCTGAAGGCCTATCGCGAGAAGCGCGACTTCTCGCGGACGCAGGAGCCGGCGGGCGGAGCGCCCTCCGCGCAGGGTCTCGTCTTCGTGGTCCAGAAGCACGATGCCACCCGCCTTCACTACGATTTCCGCTTCGAGTGGGAGGGGGTCCTCAAGAGCTGGGCGGTGACGCGCGGGCCGAGCCTCGACACGGCCGAAAAGCGCCTGGCCGTGCGCACCGAGGACCACCCCATGGACTACGGGGATTTCGAAGGCACCATTCCCGCCGGCCAATATGGCGGGGGAACGGTGATGCTCTGGGATTTCGGCCTGTGGGAGCCGCGCGAGGACCCTGACGAGGGCTTTCGGAAGGGCAGCCTGAAGCTCGACCTTCACGGCGAGAAGATGGTCGGCCACTGGGCGCTGGTGCGCATGAAGCCGCGTGGCAAGGAAACCCGCGAGAACTGGCTTCTCATCAAGGAGAAGGACGAATTCGCCGACCCGGATCGCGATCTCCTGGCGCTCGACAGGAGCGTGAAGACGGGGCGTTCCCTGGAGGAGATAGCGAGCGGCGGGGAAACGTGGAAGAGGCCGACGAAGCGCCCGAACAGGCCGGCGTCCAGCCAGACTTCGGCCCGCCGGCGCCCGAAGGCCGCCGGCACGCCCCCGCCTTTCCGGCCGCTCCAGCTCGCCACCCTCGTTTCGGAGGTGCCGCAGGGCAACGAATGGCTGCACGAGATGAAATATGACGGCTACCGCGTTCTGGCCGCCGTGGGCGGGGGGACGGCGCGCCTGTTCACGCGCAACGAACTCGACTGGACGGACCGCTTCGCGCCTCTCGCGCCGTCCTTCTCCGCGCTGCCCTGCAAGAGCGCGCTCATCGACGGCGAGATCGTGGCCTATGACGAGAACGGCGCGCCGGACTTCTCCTCGCTCCAGAAAGCGTTGAAGGAGGGGGGAGCGCTGGCGTGCTTCGCCTTCGACCTTCTCGAACTCGACGGCGAGGACCTGACCGCCCGCCCGCTGACCGAGCGCAAGCGCAGGCTGGAAGCGCTGATGCGCGCAGCGGCCGACCCCGCGCTTCTCTACAGCGAGCATGTGCGCGGCAGCGGCGGGGCGGTGCTGGGCACGGTGTGCAAGGCGGGCCACGAGGGGATCGTTTCCAAGCTGGCCGATGCGCCCTATCGCGCCGGGCGCGGCACGGCCTGGGTGAAGTCCAAGTGCGGCCGCCGGCAGGAATTCGTGATCGGCGGCTATTCGCCCTCCGACAAGAAGGGGCGCGCCTTCGCCTCCATCCTGATCGGGGCCTTCGAGGATGGACGCCTCGTCTATCGCGGCCGTGTCGGCTCGGGCTTCGACGAGCGCTCGCTGGCCGAGCTGGCGGAGCGCTTCAAGCCTCTCGCGCGCAAGGACAAGCCCTTCGAAAGCCTGCCGCGCGAAATCGCGCGCGGGGCACGCTTCGTGGAGCCGAAGCTCATCGCGGAGGTCGATTTCGCCGAGTTGACGAGCGAGGGCGCCGTACGGCACGGCGTCTTCAAGGGCCTGCGCGAGGACAAGGAGGCCGAGACAGTGGCCGACGAAAAGCCAGCCGAGCCGCCTTCCCCGCAAAAGGCCGAAGAAGCCGCAAGGCCCCGCGCGGGCAAGGGCGCTGGCGAGCCCGTGAGCGTCTGCGGCGTGCGCCTTACATCGCCCGGGCGGGAGGTGTTCCATGCCCATGGCGTCACCAAGCTCGACCTGGCGCATTATTACGAGGCGGTCGCGGGGCGGATGCTGGCCCATGCCGGGCAGCGCCCGCTTTCACTGGTGCGCTGCCCGCAGACGGGCGCGAAGCGATGCTTCTTCCAGAAGCACGATACGGGCGGTTTCCCCGACGCGATCGGCCATGTGGAGGTGACGGAGAAGGATGGCGAGGCCGCCGCCTATCTCACCCTCTCCGGCCCGGCCGGGCTGATTGCCGCCGTGCAGATGAACACGCTGGAATTCCACATCTGGGGCTCGCGAAACGACCGGCTGGAGAACCCGGACCGTCTCGTCTTCGATCTCGACCCCGACGAGAGCCTCGGCTTTTCCGATGTCCGGCGCGCCGCCATGGACCTGCGCGCGCGGCTGGACAAGGCCGGGCTCGCCACCTTCCCGCTCGTCACGGGCGGCAAGGGCGTCCACCTCGTCGCGCCCCTGTCCCGCCGACAGGGCTGGGAGGAGGTCAAGGACTTTGCCCGCACCGTCGCGGCGCGCCTTGCCCAGGACGAACCGGAGCGTTTCGTGGCCACCATGTCGAAAGCCAAGCGAAAGGGCCGCATCTTCATCGACTGGCTGCGCAACGAGCGGGGGCAGACCGCCGTCGCGCCCTATTCGACCCGCTCGCGCGAGGGCGCGCCCATTGCCGCGCCGGTTTCATGGGCGGAGCTGGAAACGCTGGAAGCGGCCAATCTCTTCCGCATCCCCCAAGTGCTGGAGCGGCTGGAAAAGCCCGATCCCTGGGAGGGCTATGGCAAGCTGCGCCAGTCCATCACCGCCAGGGCGCGCCAAAGCTTCGCCTGAGGCGCGCCGACGCTTGATTTGGGCCCGCTGCTGTCGCAGGGTCCGCCGCGCTCGGCGCGGGAGAAGCGGATGGCGATCTACTCACTGGACAATGACAGGCCGGACCTGCCGGAAAACGGCCGATACTTCGTGGCGGAAAGCGCGACGGTGGTCGGGCGCGTGCGGCTGGGTGAGGATGTCGGCGTGTGGTTCGGCGCGGTGATCCGCGGCGACAACGAGTGGATCGAGATCGGCCCACGCACCAATGTGCAGGACAATTGCACGCTCCATTCCGATTCCGGCTTTCCGCTCTCCATCGGCGCGGGCTGCACGCTCGGCCACGGTGCCATCGTCCATGGCTGCATGATCGGCGAGAACTCGCTGGTGGGCATGGGCGCGACCGTGCTCAACGGCGCGCGGATCGGGCGCAACTCCATCGTCGGTGCCGGCGCCCTCGTCACCGAGGGCAAGGTTTTCCCGGACAACTCGCTCATCGTGGGCGCGCCGGCCAGGGCCGTGCGCACCCTTGGCGAGGATGACGCCGCGAGGCTGAAGCTGTCCGCCGAACATTATGTCGCCAACGCCCGGCGCTTTGCCGCCGGCCTTCAACGCATCGAAGACTGACCCTAGATGAGCCTGACTGCCCTCGCCCGGAGCCTGCCCTCCACAGTGCCCTTCGTCGGCCCCGAAGCGCTGGAGCGGCGCACCGGCCGCCCCTTCAAGGCGCGCCTGGGCGCCAATGAAAGCGTGTTCGGCCCCTCGCCCGCTGTCGTCGACGCCATGGCGGCCGCCGCGCGCGACAGTTGGGCCTATGGCGACCCGGAGCATTTCGAGGTGAAGGCGGCGATTGCCGCCCATCACGGGGTGGGGCCGGAAAACGTCGCGGTCGGCGAGGGAATCGACGGCCTGCTGGGCCTGCTGGTGCGCCTGACGGTGGAGCCGGGCGACAAGGTCGTGACCTCGCTCGGCGCCTATCCGACCTTCAACTACCATGTCGTCGGCCATGGCGGGGTGCTGGATTTCGTGCCCTACCGCGCCGATGACCACGAGGACCCGGAGGCCCTTGCGGAGCGCGCCGCCGCGCTTCACCCCAAGCTGCTCTATTTCGCCAACCCCGACAATCCGACCGGCACATGGCACGAGGGCGCGGCCGTCCAGCGCCTGATCGAGGCGACGCCCGAGGAGACGATCCTCGTCCTCGACGAGGCCTATGCCGACTTCGCGCCCGGTTCGGCCTTGCCGCCGCTGGTGCCGTTCCGGCCGAACGTCCTGCGTTTCCGCACCTTCTCCAAGGCCCATGGCATGGCGGGCGCGCGGATCGGCTATGTGCTCGGCGCACCGGAGACGCTGGTCCATTTCGACAAGGTCCGCAATCATTTCGGCCTCTCGCGCATGGCCCAGGCCGGCGCCATCGCGGCGCTGGCGGACAAGGCCTATCTGCGGGAGACGGTGGCGCGGGTCGCGCAAGCGCGCGAAACGCTCGCCGCGATCGCGCTGGACGCGGGGCTGCGCCCGCTGCCCTCGGCGACGAATTTCGTGGCGATGGACTGCGGGGGCGACGGCGCCCATGCCCGCGCCATCCTGGACGGCGTCATTTCGCGCGGCGTCTTCATCCGCATGCCCGGCCAGCCGCCGCTCGACCGGATGATCCGCGTGACCGTGGGCCGGCCGGAGGAGCTGGCGCTCTTCGCGGAGGCGCTGAGCGCGTCCTTGCGGGACCGCTAATCCTTCGGCCGGTTGTCGTAGACGCGCCGGGCCTTGCCCTGCGAGCGGGGCAGCGCGCCCGGCGCTTCCACCACGACGCGCGTGGTGACGCCGATGGTGTTCTTGACGATCTCCACGATCTTGAGCGCGCGTTCCTCATGGCCGCCGGCGTCCCACGCCTCGGGCCGCGCCTCGGCGCGGATGGTCATCTGGTCCATCCGCCCCTCGCGCGTCAGCTCGATCTGGAAATGGCCACCGCACCAGTCGCAGGCCAGAAGCGCCTCCTCGACCTGCGTGGGGAAGACGTTGACGCCGCGCAGGATCATCATGTCGTCGGAGCGGCCCGTCACCTTCTCCATGCGGCGCATGGCCGGGCGCGCCGTGCCGGGCAACAGCCGTGTCAGGTCGCGCGTCCGGTAGCGCACGATGGGGAAGGCCTGCTTGGTCAGCGAGGTGAAGACCAGCTCGCCCTTTTCCCCGTCCGGCAGCACCTCGCCGGTCTCGGGGTCGATCACCTCCGGGTAGAAATGGTCCTCCCAGATGTGCAGCCCGTCCTTGGTCTCCACGCATTCCTGCGCCACGCCCGGGCCGATCACCTCCGAGAGGCCGTAAATGTCGGTCGCCTGCATGTCGAAGGCCTGCTCGATCTCCTCGCGCATCGCGTTCGTCCAAGGCTCGGCGCCGAAGATGCCGAATTTCAGCGACGACTTGCGCGGGTCGAGCCCCTGCCGGACGAACTCGTCGAGGATGGCGAGCATGTAGCTCGGAGTCACCATGATGATCTCGGGCCGGAAGTCATGGATGAGCTGCACCTGGCGCTCGGTCATGCCGCCCGACATGGGCACCACCGTGCAACCGAGCCTTTCCGCGCCGTAATGGGCGCCGAGGCCACCGGTGAACAGGCCGTAGCCATAGGCATTGTGCAGCATCATCCCCCGGCGCCCGCCCGCCGCGCGGATGGAGCGCGCCATGACACCGGCCCACATATCGATATCGGCCTGCGTATAGCCGACGACGATGGGCTTGCCCGTGGTGCCCGATGAGCCGTGGATGCGGGCCACCTCCTCGCGCGGCACGGCGAAGAGGCCGAAGGGGTAGTTATCGCGAAGGTCCGCCTTCACGGTGAAGGGGAACTTGGCGAGATCGGAAAGCTCGCGGAGGTCTGACGGGTGCACGCCCTTCTCGTCGAAGGCGCGGCGATAATGCGGGACGTTCTCGTAGACGCGGTGCAGCGTCTGCGAGAGCCGCTTCGTCTGAAGGGCGACGAGCGCGTCGCGCGAAAGGATTTCGGCATCGTCCCGCTGGACATGACCGGCCGATGGGCCGGCCGCGGGCCTCGAAAGAGTTGCTGTCATGACCCACCTCCCAAGTGAGCTTCAGGTGAGGAGCTTCTGCCCCACCGTGCGCGAATGCCCGCGAAACTCGGCAATCACCTCCCCGTTCGCGGACACGGATACGTCGTAGATGCCGGAGCGCCCGACGCGGCGGACCTCGCTCGCCCGCGCCATCAGCCGGTCGCCCAGGCGGGCCGGTCGCAGGTAGGCGATGTGGCATTGGCCGGCCACGCAACGCTCGTCCCGCGTGTTGGCGGCGAAGGCGAAGGCGCTGTCGGCCAGTGCGAAGATGAAGCCGCCATGCGCCGTGCCATGGCCGTTCACCATGTCCTCGCGCACGTTCATGGCAAGTTCCGCCGCGCCGGGGGCGATGGAAGCGATCTCCACGCCCAGACCCTGGCTCGCCCTGTCTTCCGCCCACATGGCGGCCGCGCAGGCCAGCGCCAGCTCCTGCGGGCTCATGAGGCGCGGCCCGAGAAGGAGGGCGCGCGCTTGCCCAGAAACGCGCTCACGCCTTCGGCGTAGTCGGGCGTGCGTCCGGCGCGGCGCTGGAGATCGCGCTCCATGTCGAGCTGCGTGTCGAGCGTGTTGTGCGCCGAAGCGTGGATCGCCTCCTTGATCAGCGCCAGCCCCTCGGTCGGCTGCGTGGCGAGATGCGCGGCCAGCGCTTCGGCCTCGGCGGCCAGCGCCTCGTCGTCCACCGCCTTCCAGATCAGGCCCCAGCTCTCCGCCTTTTCGGCGGCGAGGGGCTCGGCCAGCATGGCCAACGCCTTGGCCCGCGCCTCGCCGACGAGGCGAGGCAGGAGATAGGTGCCGCCGCTGTCCGGCACGAGGCCGATCCGGGAGAAGGACTGGATGAACTTGGCCGAGCGCGCGGCCAGCACGATATCGCAGGCAAAGGCGATATTGGCCCCGGCGCCCGCCGCCACGCCGTTGACGGCGCAGATCACCGGCTTTCGCAGGGCGCGGATGCGCCGGACGAGGGGGTTGTAGAAGCGCTCGATGGTGGCGCCGAGGTCCGGCGGCGTCCCGTCCGCCGCGGGCCTGCGGTCGCCGAGGTCTTGACCGGCGCAGAAGCCCCGCCCGGCGCCGGTCAGGAGAACGGCGCGGCAGGCGGCATCCTCGCCCAGTTCCCGCAGGAGCGAGGCCAGGCGGAGATGCATTTCCTCATTGAAGGCGTTCAGCCGGTCCGGGCGGTTGAGCGTGACCTTCGCCCACGCGCCATGCCGGTCCACGAGAACCGTCTCCTCCATCCCATCCTCCCATCACGCCGCTTGAATTAAACGACCGATCGGCTAATCATTGAGGTTGGAAGCCGCGTCTGTCAAGCGACCACGCGGCGCCGATGGGTGGAGGTCCATGAACATGGTAGTGACGCTGCAAAGCTACGCGCTCGGCCGCTGGGTCGGGGCGGGCGAAGGGCTGGTCGATATCCACAGCGCGGTTGACGGGCGCGTGGTGGCACGCGCCTCCAGCGCGGGCCTGGATTTCGAAGCGATGGCCGTTCATGCGCGGAAGGTGGGCGGGGCAGCGCTGCGGGCGATGACCTTCCACCAGCGCGCGGAAAGGCTGAAATCCCTCGCCCAGCACCTCACCGCCCACAAGCCCGCGCTTTACGAACTCGCCGGCGATACCGGGGCGACGAAGCGGGACAATTTCGTCGATATCGACGGGGGCATCGGCACGCTTTTCGCCTATTCCTCGCGCGGCCGGCGCGAGTTGCCGGACGAGAAGCTGATCGTGGACGGGCCGGTCGAGACGCTGTCGAAGGGCGGCAGCTTTTCCGGCCTCCATATCCTGACGCCGCTCGAGGGTGTCGCCGTCCACATCAACGCCTTCAACTTCCCCTGCTGGGGGATGCTGGAGAAGTTCGCGCCCGCGATCCTCGCGGGTGTTCCGGTGATCGCCAAGCCCGCCACCGTCACGGCCTATGTCGCCGAGGCCGTGGCGCGGCTCATCGTGGAATCGGGCCTCCTGCCGGACGGCGCCTTCCAGTTCATCGCGGGCTCGACGGGCGATCTGCTGGATCATCTGGGCGGGCAGGACATCGTGTCCTTCACCGGCTCGGCCGCGACCGCCGCCAGGCTGCGCGCCCACAAGGGCCTCATGGAACGCTCGGTGCGCTTCGTGGCCGAGCAGGATTCGCTGAACGCCGCCCTCTTGGGCCCCGATGCGCAGCCCGGCACGCCGGAATTCGACCTCTTCGTGCGCGAGGTGGTGAACGAGATGACGGCCAAGACCGGCCAGAAATGCACCGCCATCCGCCGCATCCTCGTGCCGAGCGGCGTGGAGGAGGCGGCGATCTCGGCGCTTTGCGAGAAGCTTTCGCGGGTGCGGATGGGCGATCCGCGCGGCGGCGAGAAAGTGATGGGCCCGCTTGTCGGGCTGGAGCAGCGCGAGGACGTGCGCCGGCAGGTTGCCAAATTGCGGGAGGAGGCAGACATCGTCTTCGGCGATCCCGATCACTGCACGGCCGATGGCGTCGATACGCAGAAGGGTGCCTTCATGGGCCCCGTGCTTCTCAAGGCGCGCGATCCCAAAAGCGCGGCGCATGTCCATGTCACCGAGGCCTTCGGCCCCGTGGCGACGCTGATGGCCTATGAGGGGCTCGCGGACGCCATCGACCTCGTGCGGAAGGGCGAAGGCAGCCTTGTCGCCTCGCTCTACACCCACGACGACGGCGTAGCGCAAGAGGCGATCCTCGGCATCGCGCCCTATCACGGCCGCCTCCATGTGCTGGACCGCGACTGCGCCGGCGAATCCACCGGCCACGGCTCGCCGCTGCCGATGCTCGTACATGGCGGCCCCGGCCGGGCGGGCGGCGGCGAGGAGCTGGGCGGGCTTCGCGGCGTCTTCCACTACATGCAGCGCACCGCGATCCAGGGCTCGCCCGCAAGGCTCGCCGCCCTCACCCGCTCCTGGGTGCGCGGCGCGCGAACGGAGACGCAGGGCGAGCACCCCTTCCGCCACGATTTCGAGACGCTGGCCGTCGGCGACACGGTGGAGACGCCCCGGCGGCGGATCACGCTGGCCGATATCGAGCACTTCGCCGACTTCACGGGTGACAGGTTCTATGCCCATATGGACGAGGAAGCGGCTTCGGCGAACCCGTTCTTCCCCGGCCGCGTGGCGCATGGATACCTGATCCTGTCCTTTGCGGCGGGGCTGTTCGTGGACCCGGCGCCCGGCCCGCTGCTGGCCAATTACGGCCTGGACAACCTGCGCTTCCTCAAGCCCGTTTCGCCGGGCGACGACATTCGCGTGCGCCTGACGGTGAAGAACAAGCGCCCGGCGCGCGAGCCGGACTATGGCGAGGTGCGCTGGGACGTGGAGATATTCAACCAGGAGGACGAGACGGTGGCGCGCTACGACCTCCTGACCATGAGCGCGCGGCCAACCGCCCACTGAAACGGCGAGAACGCCGGCGTCGCGGCCGGCGTTCTCGCCGTTCGAGCCTGCCGGTCCTACATCGCGTCGAAATCGATCGTGATCCGGGGCGTCTTCGCGTGGGCCTGGCAGGTGAGTACGAAGCCGGCTTCCAGTTCCCAGGGTTCCAGCGAGTAGTTCACCGTCATTTCCGCCTCGCCCGCCACCACCTTGGCGCGGCAGGTGGAGCACATGCCGCCCTTGCAGGCATAGGGCAGGTCCATGCCGGCGCGCAGCGCCGCGTCGAGGATCGCCTCGCCCTCGGCCACCGGCACGTCCACACGCTTGCCGTCCACCACCATGGAGGCGACGGTCGCGGGCGGCTCGCCGGCCTTCACAGGCGGCTTCGGCCGTGGCTTGCCGCCCAGCGCCGAAACGAAGCGCTCCACATGGACCTGCTCCTCCGAGAGGCCCATTTCCCGGCACGCCGCCTCCACCTCATCGCTCATGCCGGCGGGCCCGCAGACGAAGACATGATCCACCGCGCTCGCCGGAACGAGGGAGGTGAGGAGCACCCGCACCTTCTCCGCGTCCAGCCGGCCGTTGAGGATGGGCACGTCCTGCTCCTCGCGCGAGAGAATGTGGAATACGGAGAGGCGGCCCATGAACCGGTCCTTCAGTTCCTCCAGCGCCTCGCGGAAGAGCATGTCGGCCATGGAGCGGTTGCCGTAGAAGAGGAAGAAGCGGCTCTCCTTCTCGCGCGCCAGGACGCCGCGCACGATGGACAGGATGGGCGTGATGCCCGAGCCGGCGGCAAAGCCCACATGGACCCTGCCCTCGCCACCCTCGGCCGCCAGGCCGAAGCGGCCGGTTGGCGTCATCACGTCCAGCGCGTCGCCGCGCTTCAATTCGCGCGTGACGTAGGAGGAAAACAGGCCGCCATCCACGCGCTTGACCGCGATGCGCAGCTCGCCCTCGCCCGGCCCCGAGCAGATCGAATAGGAGCGGCGCAGATCCTCCCCCTCCAGTTCCTTGCGCAGCGTCAGGTACTGGCCCGGCGCGAAGCCGTAGTCGGACGACAGCTCGCCCGGAATGTCGAAGGCGATCGAGACGGCGTCGGCCGTCTCGCGGCGCACGTCGGAAACGGTCAGCCGGTGGAAGCGGGGATGGGACATCGGGCTCTCAATGGCACTTGAAGTAGTCGAATGGCTCGCGGCAGCTCCGGCAGCGCCAGAGAGCCTTGCACGAGGTGGAGCCGAACTCGGACAGGACCTGCGTGTCGGCCGAGCCGCATTGCGGGCATTCCACCGCCTGCTCGCCGAACAGCGCGCGCCGGCCTGTGCCCGCCCCGGGCGGGGCGATGCCGTAGGCCCTCAGCTTGGCGCGGCCCTCCTCGCTCATCCAGTCCGTGGTCCAGGCGGGCGAAAGAACGGTGCGCACCTTCGGGCGCGCGATGCCCGCCTTCTCCAGCGCGATCTCGATCTCGAAGGCGATCATGTTCATCGCCGGACAGCCCGAATAGGTCGGTGTGATCGCCACCTCCACCTGGCCGCCCTCGCCCACCGTGACCTTGCGCAGGACGCCCAGATCCTCGATGGTCAGAACGGGAATCTCAGGGTCCACCACCTGCGCGGCCGCCTCCCAGGCGCGCCGGCACAGGGCCCGGTCCGGCTCGGCTACCATTTCGCGCCCGGCATGGAGCGCTGAAGATATTGCAGGTCCGACAGGATATGGCCGAGATGCTCGGAATGATGGCCTATCCGGCCGCCCTTCTGCATCCAGCTTCCCTGCGGCGGCGTGAGGGTAGCTTCCTCCAGCACGGCGGAGACGGTGCGCTCGAACCCGGCCCGCAGGTTCTCGGGGTCGACGATCCGTCCATCCGCGATCAGCGAGCGTTCGGCCTCGTCCACCTGGAACAGTTCTCCGGTGAAGGGGAACAGCGCGTCGAGCGCCTCCTGCGCGCGCCGGTGGCTCTCATCCGTGCCGTCGCCGAGCCGCAGCACCCATTCGGCCGAGTGGCGCAGATGATAGGCGCTTTCCTTCTCCGACTTGGCGGCGATGGCGGCCAGCGTCTCGTCCGAGCAGTCCATCATCGCGCGCCAGTAAGGGTCGGCGAACGCGGAGTAGAGGAACTGGCGCAGGATCGTGCGCGCGAAGTCGCCGTTCGGCTGCTCGACGAGCAGCAGGTTGCGGTACTGGCGCACGTCGCGCAGATAGGCCAGCGTGTCCTCGTCGTTCCCGCGCCCCTCGGCCCGGGCGGCATAGGCATAGAGTTCCCGTGCCTGGCCGATGAGGTCGAGCCCCATATTGGCGAGCGCCATGTCCTCTTCCATCATGGGCGCGTGGCCGCACCATTCGGAAAGCCTGTGGCCGAGGATGAGCGCATCGTCGGCGCGGCGCAGCGCGTAGAGAACGAGCGGCGTCTCCTCGACGGTGATCGAAGCGGTCATTTCATGCCTCCCACGCCGGCGGGCTGGCCGCGCGGCGCCTCCTTCAAAGGGATCGAAACGGCGGGTCGCCCGCCTACATGTGCCCGACTTCGTCCGGCACCTCGTAGAAGGTCGGGTGCCGGTAGACCTTGGTCTCGGCCGGCTCGAACATCATCGCCTTGTCGGCCGGGTCGGAGGCCGTGATCGCCTCGGAGGGCACGACCCAGACCGAGAGCCCCTCGCCCCGGCGCGTGTACAGATCGCGCGCCGCCTGGAGAGCCAGCGTCGCATCGGCGGCGTGGAGCGAGCCGACATGCTTGTGCGCCAGGCCGTTGCGCGAGCGGATGAAGACCTCCCAGAGCCTCGAATTGGGCGTCGCCATGCCTGCCTCCCTCACGCCGCGGCCCGGGCCGCGCGCGCCTCGCGCTTGGCGGCATAGGCGCTCGCCGCCTCGCGCACCCAGGCACCCTCCTCATGCGCCTTGCGGCGCGCGGCAAGCCGGTCGCGGTTGCACGGGCCATTGCCGGCCAGCACCGCCTTGAACTCCTCCCAGTCGATCTCGCCATAGCGCCAGTGGCCGGCTTCCTCGTCGAAGGCAAGGTCCGGGTCGGGCAGCGTCAGGCCCAGATATTGCGCCTGCGGCACGGTGGCATCGACGAATTTCTGGCGCAGCTCGTCGTTGGAGAAGCGCTTGATCTTCCATCTGGTGGACTGGTCCGAATGCTGGCTCGCGGCATCGGGCGGGCCGAACATCATCAGGCACGGCCACCACCAGCGGTCCAGCGCATCCTGCGCCATCGCCTTCTGCTCGGGCGTTCCCTTCGCCAGCGTCACCATGATCTCGTAGCCCTGGCGCTGGTGGAAGCTCTCCTCCTTGCAGACGCGGATCATCGCGCGGGCATAAGGCCCGTAGGAGCAGCGGCAGAGCGGAATCTGGTTCATGATCGCCGCGCCGTCCACCAGCCAGCCGACGGCGCCGATATCGGCCCAGGTCAGCGTCGGGTAGTTGAAGATGGAGGAATATTTGGCCCGTCCCTCCAGAAGCTGGTCCACCAGCTCCTCGCGGCTCGCGCCCAGCGTCTCGGCCGCCGCGTAGAGGTAGAGGCCGTGGCCGCATTCGTCCTGCACCTTGGCCAGGAGCGCGGCCTTGCGGCGAAGCGAGGGGGCGCGCGTGATCCAGTTGCCCTCCGGCAGCATCCCCACGATCTCGGAATGGGCGTGCTGCGAAATCTGGCGCGTCAGCGTCTTGCGATAGGCGGCCGGCATCCAGTCGTTCGGCTCGATGCGCTCCTCGGCGTCCACGCGCTCCTGGAAGCGGGCGGCAAGGCCGGCATCCTCCATGGGGCGGGCGTCCGTATCGGCCTGGTTGAGAGCCTGCGTGTACATGACAATGCCTCCCTGCATCTGGAACCATTATATGTTACGAAATCTCTCTGCGTCAATTCCATTTCGTAACATGTCGCATCAGGCGAAGCGCCGCGCGAGGGCGGGTCCGGCGGCAGGGAGCGGACCGTCCTCGTTCTCTCCATGCTCGTCCAGCCAGCGTTCGGAGGGAGCGAGAAGCTGCGGATAGACGATGCGGCACAACGCCCTCGCCTCGCCGCCCGGCCAGTGGGCCGGCAGAAGCTCCGCCGGCAGGATGGGATCGCGCAGGATGATGCGACGATACTCATGGATGAGAAGCAGACGCGCGGCCATTGCCTCCGGCGGCGCGAAAGCCTCGCCCGCTTCCAGCGCGCGGCGCAGCGGTGCGAAGGCTTCGATGAAATGGGTATAGGACTGCGCGAGGCGCGCCAGCGGCCATGTCGCCGCCGCCAGTCGCGCCGCCTCGCCCTCCACCAGCGTGGCCTCCAGGCGGAAGAGGCCCTTCGGCAAGGGCGCCTCGCGCCTCGGCGCGATCCAGAGCCCCGGCGCCGGGCTGCCGAAACCCGCTTCGGCCAGCCGGGCACGCAGGGCATCGCGCCCGCCCTCCTCCACATCCTCCAGCAGCAGCGTCAGCCGCCCGTCCCAGGCCGGCGGGTGCGGATCGTAGATGTGCCCGGAGGCCGCGCCGAACGTCTCGCGCCCGCGCTCGGTCAGGCGGTAGTGGCTGTTGCGCCCTCGCGCGGTGCGTTCCACCCACCCGTCGGCGGCCAGCCGCGACATGGCCGTGCGCACGACGCCCGGCCCGTAGCCGAGTTCGGCCAGAAGCGCCGTGAGCGTGCCGAGCCAGAGCGAGCCGCCGCGCGGGGCCACCGCGTCTCCGTAGAAGGTGACGATCAGCGACCATGCGCGGGAAGGGCGCGTGCGCAGCAGCGAGAGCCCTGGTTGCAGCGCCGGGTGGAGGGCGCCGGGTTCGGCGGGCACGGTGTCCATGGCCGGTGTCAGGCGGCCGGTTCGGGCTGCGGCGCGGCCACGCGCGCGGCTGCCCCGGCCAGCACGAGGTCGCGCACGAGGCGCGCATAGTCGCGCCGCGACATGCCCTTGCCTTCGCGGAACCAGAGATAATGCCAGTTCAACATGCCGAAGAGCGACATGGTCAATGGCTTCAGAAGCGCGGGCCGCCCGGCCAGCGCCGGCACGGCGGCCTCGATGGAGCCGGAAAAGATCGCCACGAGCCGGCGCTCCAGGCTCTTGAGCGCTTCCTGCCGCTCCGGCGAGAGAAGCTTGAGATTGGCCAGTTGCACCTGATGCTCCGCGTCCGCGTCACGATAGGCGTCCAACAGAGCGGCGCAGAGCGCGTCGAGCTGGTCGCCCGGCGACAGGTCGGGCCGCAACGCCGCTTCCGCGACCTCGACGAGCTCTCGCAGATGCGTGTCCACGATATCGAACAGCACCGATTCCTTGTCGCGATAGTAATGGTAGAGCAGGGCCTTGGAGACGCCGCAGGCATCGGCGATCATCATGATCGAGGCGCCGGTGAAGCCGCGCTCGGCAAAGAGGCGGGCCGAGCGCTTCAGGATCAGCGCGCGCTTCTCCTCGTAGTCCTGCGCCCTCGTCCGCGCCATGTCCTGCTCCGCCATGCCTTCCAGAATCCGCCGCAGGATAATCATGTCCGACCGTCCGGTCGATCAATTTATGCCGGGGCCCTCGGCGATGGGCAGGGCGCTGGTGTGCTTGATCTCGCGAAGCGCGAAGTTCGAGTTCACGTGCTGGAAGGCGGGGGAGGAGAAGATCACCTCCTTGAGGAAAGCCTCGTAATCCGCCGGGCTGCGCGTGACGATGCGCAGCAGATAGTCCGCCCCGCCCGTCATCGAATAGAACTCCAGCACCTCCGGGCGCGCGAGCACGACCGCTTCGAAGGCTTCCAGGTCCGGCCTGTTGTGGCGGGCGAGCACGATGTTGCAGAAGACGGTCTGCCCCAGTCCGAGCCTCTGCCCGTCCAGCCGCGCGACATAGTCGCGGATGAAGCCGCGCTGCTCCAGCGACTTCAGCCGCCTCCATGTCGGCGAGGGCGAGAGGCCGACGATCTCGGCCAGTTGCTGCACGCTGAGCCGCGCATCCTGCTGGAGAGCCACCAGGATCGCACGCTCGTGGCGGTCCAGACCTGCGATCTCATTCATCCCCCGCCTCGCTTCGCGAAATATTTTGCCCGAATTTACGCGGTTTCCGAAACAAACCGGTCCGCATTCTTCCTCATGGAGGCGGATGAGGCAAGCTTCCCCCCGCGAGCCGTCGCATCATGGTCTTGCTCATCAACGCTTCGGGAGGAACGGCCATGAGTCTGCCGGCACAGCGCGACGCCATCGAGGAGAACGACGCGCCCGCCGTGGACTGGCCGCGCGTGGTCCGCCTTCTCTCGCTCTCGCGCCGGCTCGACGAGGTGGAGGAAACGCGCCTCATCCCGCAGAAAAAGGTGCTCTACCAGTTCTCCGCGCGCGGCCACGACATGGCGCAGATCCTGCTCGGTCTCCAGCTCCACCACCGCCACGACGCCGTCGCCGGCTATTACCGCTCGCGCCCGCTGCTCCTGGCGCTCGGCGTCTCGCCCGAGCACGCACTGACCGGCTCCATGGGGCGCGAGGGCGGCTATTCGGACGGGCGCGACATCGGCGTCGTGTTCAACCATTCCAGCCGCGAGGGGCCGAGCGCGCTGCCGATGTGCGGCGGCGTCGGCACGCAGTACACGCCCGCCGCCGGCCATGCGCAGGCGGTGGAGTATCGCCGCACCGTGTTGCGGGACGCGGCCTATGAGGGCGCCATCGCGGTGGCGCTCGGCGGCGACGCCTCGGTGGCGACGAACGGCTTCTGGTCCGCCCTCACCATGGCGACAACGCTCTGCCTGCCCATGCTCTTCTACGTGGAGGACAATGGCTATGGCATCTCCGTGCCCGGCACGCTCCAGACCCCCGGGGCCGACATCGCGGCCAATCTCGCGAGCTTCAAGGGCCTGCACATCCTGTCCGGCGATGGCGTCGATCCCGTGGAAGCCGCGTGCCTCACCGCGCAGGCCGTCGCTTTCGTGCGCGAGCGCCGCGCGCCCTGCCTGTTGCGGCTGAGGGTGCCGCGCCTTCAAGGTCACAGCTTCCAGGACACGCAGGCCTACAAGCCGGCCGCGACGGTGGAGGCGGAGTGGGGGCGCGATCCCCTGCCGCGCCTCAAGAGCCATCTCGTGCCGGGCATGATGGGCGAGGCGGAATGGGAGCGGATCGAGAGCGAGGCGCGCGAGGCCGTGGAGGCCGCGCTCGCCCATGCGGAGGCCCAGCCCGTGCCGAGGCCCGACGGCATCACGCGCTTCGTGTTCTCCGAGGCCGAGCCGCAGGCGGCAGGCGGCCTTCGCGCCGAGGGCATCGAGCCGAGGGGCGGCACCGACACGCCCGCTCCGTCCGGCCCGCGCATCAACATGGTGACGGCGATCCGCCGCGTGCTGGACGCCGAGTTGGCCCTGAACGAGAGCATGGTGGTGTTCGGCGAGGATATCGGCCCGAAGGGCGGCGTCCACGGCGTCACGCTCGGCCTTCAGGCCCGGCACGGGGCTCACCGCGTCTTCGATACGAGCCTTTCGGAAGAAGGCATCGTGGGGCGCGCGGTCGGCATGGCGATGGCCGGGCTGATGCCCGTGCCGGAAATCCAGTTCCGCAAATATGCAGACCCGGCGATGGAGCAGATCAACGACGCCGGCACCGTGCGCTGGCGCACCGGCAACCGCTTTGCCGCGCCCATGGTGCTGCGGATGCCTATCGGCTTCTTCAAATGCGGCGACCCTTGGCACAGCCAGACCAACGAGGTGCAGTTCGTCCATTCGCCGGGCTGGAAAGTGGCAGTGCCTTCGAACGCGGAGGATGCGGTCGGCCTCCTGCGCACGGCGCTGCGCGGCGACGATCCGGTGATGTTCCTGGAGCATCGCGCCATGCTGGACGCGGGCTGGGCCCGGCGCGCCTATCCCGGCGACGATTACATGCTGCCCTTCGGGCGCGCGCGGACGACGATGGCGGGCGAGGCGCTGACCATCGTCACCTGGGGCGCCATGGTGGAGCGCTGCGAGGAGGCCGCGCGCCGGAGCGGGCATTCCGTGGAGGTGATGGACCTGCGAACCCTGATGCCGTGGGACGCGCGGGCCGTGCTGGCCTCTGTGCGCCGCACGCGGCGCTGCCTCGTGGTGCACGAGGATTTGAGGACCGGCGGCTTCGGGGCCGAGATCGTCGCCACCGTCGCCGAGGAGGCCTTTCTCGATCTCGACGCGCCGGCCTGCCGCCTCACCATGCCGGACATTCCCAGCCCCCACAGCCCCGCGCTGCTCGACCACGCCGTCCCCTCCGTCTCTCGGATCGCGGCCAGGATCGCCGAACTGGTGGAGTATTGAGATGAGCGCCCGGGAGACAGACGCCGCCATCGACGTGACCGCGCCGGTGGAGCAGGAAGGCACGAAGGCCGTGGTGCGCGCCTGGCTGAAGACGGTGGGCGAGCACGTTGCCGAAGGCGAGGCGCTGGTCGAGCTGGAAACGGACAAGGTTGCCGTCGAGGTGCCCTCCCCGGCTTCGGGAATGCTTGTCGAGATCGTCCTTGTCACCGACGAGGCCGCCGCGCCGGGCGCGGTGCTCGGGCGCATCTCCCCCGGTGAAAGCGGCTCGGTCGAAGCGCTCCCGCCCGAGAGCGCTCCTGACCGGCCCGCCCCTCCGGCAGCCGGGTGCGCCTCCATCTCCGATTTCGACCCCGCACTGCGGCTCTCTCCCTCCGTGCGCAAGCTGCTGATGGAGACCGGGCTCGACCCCGCGGGCCTCGACGGCACCGGCAAGGACGGCCGGCTGACACGCGCGGACGTCGCGGCCGCCGCCGGCGCGCCGGCGCCCGAAGTGGCGAAGCCCGCGCCCGGCCCAGCCGCCCGGCCCGCGCCGGGGCCTGCGGGGAGACGCGTGCCGCATAGCCCGATGCGCCGGCGGATCGCCGAGCATATGGCGCATTCGGTGGCGGTCGCGCCGCACGTCACGGCGGTGTTCGAGGCCGATCTGTCGGCCATCCTCGCCCATCGCGCGCGCCACAAGGCGGCCCTGGCCCAGAAGGGCGTCGGCCTGACGCCCACGGCCTATTTCATCGCAGCCAGCGTGGAGGCGATGAAGGCGGCGCCTGCCATCAACAGCCGCTGGCACGAGGACGCGCTGGAGCTTTTCGACGATTGCAATATCGGCATCGGAACCGCCCTCGCCGGGGGCGAGGGCCTGATCGTGCCGGTGGTGGAGCGCGCCCAGACCCTGTCGCTGGAAGGGATCGCCGCGCGCCTGACCGAACTGACCGGCAAGGCGCGCGCCGGCCGGCTGGCGCGCGAGGACGTGCGCAACGGCACCTTCACCATTTCCAACCACGGCGTGTCCGGCTCGATCCTGGCCAGCCCCATCGTCATCAACCAACCGCAATCGGCCATCCTGGGCGTGGGCAAGATGGAAAAGCGCGCCGTCGTGCGGCAGGTGGAGGGCACGGATGCGCTGCTCATCCGTCCCATGGCCTATGTCACCCTCACCATCGACCATCGGGTGGTGGACGGGGCCGAGGCCAATGCGTGGCTGACGCGCTTCGTGGAGGTGCTGGAAGGCTGGCGCGAGGGCTGAACCCGCTGCTTGCATTAACCGTCCGATTGGTCAATTATACCTTTGGCGAAGGGGACGGGGCAGGTACAGCCTTACCCCTGCGCCGGGAGGAATATCCGGTCGCGACCGGTACGGGAGGAAATCATGAAAGCTTTGTTTGCCGCCCTTCTGGGGACGGCCGCTCTGGTCGTGCCCGCAACCGCGCAGACGGTGAAGATCGGCGCGGTGATCTCCGAGACCGGCCCCGGCGCCTCGCTGGGCATCCCGGAGGCGAATTCGCTGCGCCTTTTGCCCACCGAGGTCGACGGGCACGACATCCAGTACATCATCCTCGACGACGGGTCTGACGCCACGCGCGCCGTGACCGCCATGCGCAAGCTCGTCGCGGAGGATCGCGTGGACGCGGTGATCGGCTCCAGCGTCACGCCGGCCTCGCTGGCCATGGTGGAGGTGGCGGGCGAGCTTCAGGTTCCCACCATCTCGCTCGCCGGCTCCGCCGCCATCGTCACGCCGGTCGAGGGCGCGCGCGAATGGATGTTCAAGACCGCCCAGAACGACGCGCTGATGGCCGGGGCCATCGCAGACCACATGGCGGCCAACGAGGTCGAAACGGTCGGCATCATCGCCTTCAGCGATTCCTACGGCGACAACTGGATCAGCGTCGTTACCCCGCTCCTGGAGGAGAAGGGCATCGAGATCGTGGCCAGCGAGCGATACGCCCGCACCGATACCAGCGTGACCGGGCAGATGCTGCGCGTCACCTCCTCCCGGCCCGACGCGGTGTTCGTGATCGGCGCGGGAACCCCGGCCGTCCTGCCGCAGCAGGCGCTGGTCCAGCGCAACTACCAGGGCCTCGTCTACCAGACGCATGGCGTGGCTAATTCCGATTTCCTGCGGGTGGGCGGCGCGGCCGTCAACGGCGCCATCATGCCGGTGGGCCCGGTGGTGGTGGCCGAGCAACTTCCGGACGACCACCCCTCGAAGGAGGCTGCCGTCGCCTACAAGGAATCCTACGAGGCGGCCCACGGGGCTGGCTCCGTCTCGGCCTTCGGCTCCTACGCGCACGATGCCGGCATCCTCCTGCAGAACGCCATTCCGGTGGCCGCCCGGAGCGCGGAGCCGGGAACGCCGGAGTTCCGCGCCGCGCTGCGCGACGCGCTGGAGGGGCTCAGCGACGTGACCTATGTCAACGGCGTCGCCACCATGAGCCCCACCGACCATATCGGCCAGGACGAGCGCGCCCGCGTCATCGTCACCATCGAGGACGGCGGCTGGAAGCTCCTGCCCTGATCTTCGGCGATCGAGACGCCTTCCGGCCGGCCGCGTCAGCCCCGGCCGGAACCGTTGCCGCTAGATAGCCCCGAAGGTCGGCCCGTTGGACTTCAGCATCTTCCTCATCCTCCTGCAGGACGGCGTCGTGAACGGCGCGATCTACGCACTTCTGGCGCTCGGCCTCGTCCTGATCTTCACCGTCACGCGCATCGTGTTCGTGCCCATCGGGGACTTCGTCTCCTATGGCGCCCTCACGCTCGCCGCGCTGGAGGCGGGGCGAGCGCCGGGAACGGTCTGGCTGCTCCTCATCCTCGGCGGTCTCTCCACGCTGATCTCTTTCTGGTTCGCCAGAAACGGCCTCACGGCGGCGCGCGTGGCGCGCATTCTCGGCGAGGGCGTCGTGCTGCCGCTCGTCGTGTTCCTGGCCATCCGCACCTTCTCCTTCGCGGAGGGTTCGCAATATGTGCGCGTGCTGGCGGCGCTCGCGGTCGTCACGCCCATCGGCCTCTATCTCTACAACATCGTCTATCGCCCCATCGCCCATGCCAGCGTGCTGGTGCTGCTCGTCGTCTCCGTGGCGCTGCATCTGGCCATGGTCGGGCTCGGCCTCGTCTTCTTCGGCGCGGAAGGGTCCGGCACCCAGCCGCTTTCCACGCTCACGCTCGAACTGGGGCCCTTGTTCCTCACCGGCCAGGCCATCGCCGTCGTCGCCGTCACGCTCGCGCTGATCGCGGGGCTCTTCGTGTTCTTCGACCGCACGCTGATGGGCAAGGCGCTGCGCGCCACGGCCGTCAACCGGCTGGGGGCGCGGCTCGTCGGCGTCTCGCCGGTGCTGTGCGGCAAGCTCGGCTTCGTGCTCGCCACCGCCATCGCGACGCTGTCGGGCATCCTCGTGTCGTCGCTCACGACGATCTACTACGACACGGGCTTCATCATCGCGCTGAAGGGCTTCGTGGCGGCCATCGTCGGCGGGCTCGTCAGCTACCCGATCTCGGCGCTCGCGGCCGTCCTCGTGGGCGTGGTGGAGGCCTTCTCCTCCTTCTACGCCAGCGCCTTCAAGGAAGTGATCATCTTCATGATGATCATCCCCGTTCTCCTGTGGCGCTCCTTCCGGACGCCCGTGGTGGAAGACGAGGAGTAGAGCGATGCGCAAGGTCCTGCCGCTTCTCGCCCTGGCGCTCGCCGCCGCGCTGGTGCCGCTCGTGCCTGGATTCCCGCCCTTCTGGGTTACGCTCCTGTGCTACATCGCGATCTTCGCGATCGTGGCCATCGGCATCGTGATCCTCACCGGGGTGGCGAACATCCTGTCCTTCGGGCAGGCGATGTTCATGGGCATCGGCGCCTACACGACCGCCGTCCTCACCACTCGCTACGGGGTCTCGCCGTGGCTCGGCCTGCCGGCGGCGATCCTCGTCACCGGAATTCTGAGCCTGTTCGTGGGGGCCATCACCCTGCGCCTGCACGGCCATTACCTGGCGGTCGCCACCATCGCCTGGAACATGAGCTTCTTCTACCTGGCGGGCAATCTCGACTTCCTGCGCCGCTATGACGGCATTTCCGGCATCCCGCCGCTGCGCTTCCTCGGCACCAGCCTGTCGGACCCGCGGGACTTCTGGTATCTGGCGCTCGCGGCGCTCGTCCTCGTGGTGGCGATGACGGCCAAGCTTCTCGATTCGCGCATCGGCCGCGCGGTGCGCTCGCTCCGGGGCGGGGCACTGGCGGCCGAATCCTTCGGCATCGACACCTATCGCGCGCGCGTCTTCGCCTTCGTCTATGCCGGCATCCTGGCCGCCGTCGCGGGCTGGCTCTACGCCCATCTCCAGCGCGCGGTGAACCCCTCGCCCTTCAGCCTCAACGCCTCCATCGACTTCCTGCTGATGGCGGTGGCCGGGGGCGTGGGGCATATCGGCGGGGCCATCCTCGGGGCCGGCCTCGTCACCATCGTGCGCGACCAGTTGCAAGGCATCCTGCCCGGGCTGATCGGCGCGCAGGGCAATTTTGAGATCATCGTCTTCGGCGCGGTGCTGATCCTCATCCTGCAATTCTCCCCGGAAGGCCTCTGGCCGCATGTGAGAAACCTGTTCTCCCGCCGCCGGCGCGAGAAGACGCGAGACCTCGCAGGCGCCGGGCCCCTGGAAAAGCGCGCGCAGCCGCAGCGAGGCCGGCCGCTTCTGACCGTCGAGGGCCTGCGCAAGCAGTTCGGCGGGCTCGTGGCGGTCGACGATATCGGCTTCGACATCCGCGCGGGCGAGATCGTGGGGCTGATCGGGCCGAACGGCGCGGGCAAGAGCACGAGCTTCAACCTGATCACCGGCGTCCTTTCGCCGACGGCCGGGGCGGTGACGCTGGCGGGCGAAGCCATTTCCGGCCGCCCCGCGCGCGCCATCGCCCGGCGCGGGGTCGCGCGCACCTTCCAGCACGTCAAGCTGGTCCACGGCATGAGCGTGATCGACAACGTGGCCATCGGCGCGCATCTGCGCGGCCGCGCCGGCCCCCTCCGGGGCATTCTGGGACTCGACGCGGACGAGGAAGCCCGGCTCTATGCCGAGGCACGGCGGCAGATCGCGCGCGTGGGGCTGGCCGCGCACGAGGGCGCGGTCGCGACCGACCTGGCGCTCGGCCAGCAGCGGCTGGTGGAGATCGCCCGTGCGCTGTGCCTCGATCCGGTGCTGCTTCTGCTCGACGAGCCGGCCGCCGGGCTGCGCCATGCGGAAAAGGAAGCGCTTGCCGGTCTTCTGGGCACCCTGCGCGCCGAGGGCATGGCCGTTCTCCTCGTGGAGCACGACATGGATTTCGTGATGGGCCTGACGGACCGCCTCGTGGTGATGAATTTCGGCTCCGAGCTCGCCAAGGGCCGCCCGGCCGAGGTGCAGGCGAACCCCGCCGTCATCGAAGCCTATCTGGGAGCGGCTTGATGGGCGATCTCATCCTCAAGGTTCGCGGCCTTCGAGCCGGCTACGGCCATGTCGAGGTCATTCCCGATTTGTCGCTCGACATGCGCGCGGGCCAGGTCGTCACCATCCTGGGGCCGAACGGCGCGGGCAAGTCCACCCTTCTGAACGCCCTGATGGGCGCCCTGCCCTCGCGCGGCTCGGTGGAGTGCTTCGGGGAGGCGTTCGACCGGCTCGACGTGGAAGAGCGCGTCGGACGCGGCCTCAGCCTCGTGCCCGAGCGGCGGGAGCTGTTCGTGACCATGAGCGTGGAGGACAATCTCAAGCTCGGCGGCTTCCGCCTGCGCCGCCAGGGGCGCGAGGCGCAGCGTCTGGAGCGGATGTGGGCATTGTTCCCCCGGCTTCTGGAGCGGCGGAAGCAGCTTGCGGGCACGCTTTCGGGTGGAGAGCGGCAGATGCTGGCCATGGCCCGGGCGCTGATGGGCGAGCCGAGGCTCCTGATGCTGGACGAGCCGAGCCTGGGCCTCGCGCCGCTGATCGTGCAGGACATCCTGTCCATCGTATCGGAGCTGCGCTCGCTCGGCGTTTCCATCCTGCTGGTGGAGCAGAACGCGCGGGCGGCTCTGCGCATCGCCGATTACGGCTATGTGCTGGAGGGCGGGCGCGTGGTGCTGGAGGGGGCCGCGCGCGACCTGGAAGGCGACGCGCGCGTGATCGAGACCTATCTCGGCACCAAGGCGCTCTCGCGCGCGGCCGCGCCCGCCTGAGGCCGATCCGGGCCTACGATTCCTCCGGCGGCTTTGCGGCGACCCTGGGCATCACCACCGTGAAGGTGGTTCCCGCGCCGGCCTGCGAGGACAGCTCGATGCGCCCGCCCAAGGCCCTCACCAGCGCCTTCACGTGGGCCAGCCCGATCCCCTCGCCCGGCCTGTCCTGCTGGCCGGCGCGGCGGAACAGGTCGAACACGCGATCGCGGTCCTTGGCCTCGATCCCGCGCCCATTGTCCTTCACGCGGTAGACGACGCGCTGGCCGCGCTCCTCACCGGTGATCCGGATGAGGGCGGGGCGGTCGGGATGCGAGTACTTGATCGCGTTGTCGATGAGGTTGCCGAAGATCTGCTCCACGCTGAGCCTGTCCGAGACCAGGCGCGGGAGGTCCGGCGCGATCTCGACCGTCGCCTCGATCTCCTCGGCCTGGTGGCGCTGCGCGTCGGCCAGCCCCTGCAGCAGAGTGGGCATGTCCAGTGGCTCGGGGGTAAAGGTGCGCCGCCCTTCGCGCGAGAGCTTGAGGATGGCGGCGATCAGCCGTTCCATCTTGACGATACCCGCCTTGATGAAGCCGAGCGCCTCGTCGAAGTCGCTCTCCGCCTCGATCCGGGCGGGATCGTCTGCCGGCTTGGAGGCCGAGGCCAGAAGCTCGTCCTTCACCGCCGAAAGCTCGCTGGTGAAGCCCATGACGTTCACCAGCGGCGCGCGCAGATCGTGGCTGACGATGTAGGCGAAGCGCTGGATCTCCTCGTTGGACTCCTTCAGCTCCGTCTGGGCCTCCCGCTGCTCGGTAATGTCCGTGTGGACGCCCACCCATTCGCGCACCGAACCGTCCGCATCGCGCACGGGCACCGCACGCACGGCGAAGGTGCCGAAGCTGCCGTCCACACGCAGCACGCGGTGCTCGTGCACGAAGGTGCGCTTCTCCTCCACAGCCGCGCTCCAGAGCTCCAGTGTCCGAGCCAGATCGTCCGGATGGATCGCCGCCGACCAGCCGCCGTCCTGGTATTGCTCGACCGCCTGCCCGGTCATGCTCTGCCATCCCGGCTGCTCGCCAACCATTCGCCCCTTCGCGTCGGTGGTCCAGAGGATGCCGCGAACGGCCTGCACCGCCGCCTTGAAGCGATCCTGCCCGGCCTTGACGGAAGCGAGCAGCCGGGCATTCTCCAGCGCGGCCGCCGCCTGGCCCGCGAAGCCGGCGATCAGCTTCTCCTCCTTCTCGGCGAACATACCTGGCTCGGGATGGCCGAACAGGAGCGCGCCCAGCCGCTCGCCGGAGCGGGAGACGACGGGAACGGCGAGATAGCTGCGAACCGGCAGGTGCCCCTTGGGCATGCCGCCGAGCGAACCGTAGCGTGCATCGCGCGAAACGTCGGCGGAGCGCACAACCCCGCCCCCCGCGAAGGTGGGGGAGAACAGGTCGGTGGGGCGCGGCAGGCCGAACCGCGTGAAGGCCTCGCGCGGGGCCCCGGCAAGGCTGAAGAGCCGCCAGGCCTCGTCCGGATTGCCGTCCACGCCCGGCGCGATCCGCTCGAAGAATGCGCCGTAGGCAGCACCGGAGAGGCTGGTCGCCGCCTCGATCACGGTGCGCACGAGGCGCTCCATGTCCAGTTCGGAGGCCAGGGCGTTGCCCACGCGGTTCAGCCGCTCCAGCCGCTCCGTTTCCTCCTGCAGGTCGGCGCGGGCCTTTTCCGCTTCCAGTGTGGTGCGCGCCTGCGCGAAGGCGGCCGCCGTCAGGAAGAGCGTTGCAAGAAAGCCGAGCCCGAACAGATAGGGCAGAAGGTCGGCGTAGGAGTCGCGCGCGAAGGACGCGCCGGGCGCGAAATCCACGGTCCAGCTCCGGCCCGCGATCTCTATCACCTGCCGCGTCGCCGTGCCCGTCGGCTCCCCGCCACCTTGCGTCCGCTCGAGCTCGGCGGAGCGATAGAGGAGATTGCCCGCCGAGGGCTCCAGGCCGTCATGGACGCTGTAGACGAGATCGCGCCCGCCGAAGGCGCCGGTCTTGTCGATGGCGCGGCTGAAGAGGTCGCGGGCGCGGAACGGGCTGTAGGCCCAGCCGGCCAGCAGCGCCCGCCGCTCCTCCACCGTCACGGGAAAGAGATTGTCCTCGTAGACCGGCAGGTAAATCAGGAAGCCGGGCTGCTTGTCCTGGTCGATCTCCTGGACCAGCTCCACCATGCCGGACAGCGCCGGGACGCCGTGATCGCGCGCGCGCTCCATCGCCTCGCGGCGCACGGGGTCCGTGTACATGTCGTAGCCGATCGCCGCCGCGTTCCGCTCGTCCTGCGGTTCCAGGAACACGATGGCGCTGTATTGCTCGCGCGGCTCGGGAGGTGTCACGCGGAACCCGGGGAAGCCCTCTTCGCGCATCTGCGTTTCCACGGCGCGGCGCTCGCCGGCGTCGAACCAGCCGGCGAAACCGATGCCCTGTATGCCCGGGTAAAGCTCGGCGACGGCCAGCCGCGCGACATAGCTGGCGAAATCCTGCCGGCTGACCGTTTCGTTGGCGGAAAACAGGCCGGCCGCACCGCGCAGGAGCGCGACATAGGTGTCGATCCGGTCCGAGATCGCCTCCACGCGCTGATCCACGAGGCGCTCGAACCGCTCCGCGTCTCGGGCGTCGCTCAGGCGCTTGAACTGGAGCGTGACCACCGCCGTGCCCATGAGGCCGACGAGAAAGACGAGCAGCGGCAGCCCGATGTGGCGCAGGCGGCGCATCTTCGCGAGCACGGGGCGAGGCTGCTTTCGGGCGGGCGCGGTGATGGCCGAAGCTCCTCTCCATCGGATGGAGAGCGTTCATCGCCTCCCCTTTCCGCTTGCTGCGGATCGGACCGGCTGTCAATCCGGGCATCTTACGCAAGACGCCCGAAAGGCCGGGCGAGGCGCCCGGTTCCCGGCACCGGAGCCGACGCATTGTTCAAGCCTTTCGGCTCTTGCAACGCATCCATGGCGGGCGCAAATGTCGAGAACGGGTTCACGGAAAGGCCATGCCATGAAGAACATTGCCGTCATCAACGGGTCGCTGCGCAAGGATTCGCTCAATCGCACGCTCGCCGAGGCGATCGCCGGCCTTGCAGCGGAATCGATGCGCTTTCAGTTCGTCGAGATCGGCGACCTGCCTCTCTACAACGAGGATTTGTGGGCGCAGCCGCCGGAATCCGTGCTGCGCCTGAAGCGGGAGGTCGAGGCGGCCGACGCCGTGCTCTTCGTCACGCCCGAATACAATCGTTCCTTCTCGCCCGCGATCAAGAACGCCATCGACTGGGGCACCCGCCCGTGGGGCCAGAATTCATGGGAATCCAAGCCGTCCGCCGTCATCGGCACGAGCCCGGGCGCAGGCGGGGCGATGGCCGGGCAGAATGCGCTGAAGAGCCTGCTGACCGTCGTCGATACGGTGCAGATGGGCCAGCCGGAGGTCTACTTCCAGTTCAAGCCCGAGCTGTTCGCGGCGGATGGCAGCGTCGCGGATGAGAAGACCCGCGAGTTCCTGATGCGGTGGGTGAGGCGCTTCGACGGCTTCATCGAGCGCGTCTCGCCGCCCAAGACGAGCGCGCAGGCCGACGCGGCCTGAAGAGGCCGTAAGAGGCGCAAAAAAGGGCGGCACGGGGCCGCCCAATTTGGCTGGAGTATCAGGTCATGAAGAACCTGATAACCTTAAATTCGCCAGGCGGCGGAAGGTTGCCATCCTTCCTCCTGGCCGCTTGCATCCGCTGGCGTGCGGCGCAACCATGCGGGGCATGAAGCGTTAAGCCGGTGGCACCTGTCGCGTGGGACCATCGCCGTTCCTCGCGCTCGCGACCTAAGAAGACAATGTTTGGCAGGAGAAGATGATGTTCCGCGACAAGCCATCGGCCTATGAACGCATGACGGACGCGCTCGGCGACATGGGGGAACGGATCGCCGAGCTTGAGGCCCAGCTCGTGGAGCGCGTGAACCCAAGGCCCTCCCGGCTGGAGCGGCTGCGCCGCACCGTCAGCCACGAGATCGGGCGCCTGCCCGGCCTGTCGCACGAAACGCCCGGCTACCTGCCCTCCTTCCTGTCCGGCCTCTCGCTTCCCACCGCGTCCGAGGCGCAGCGCTCGCTCAAGCGCGCGCAGCGCTCGCTTGCGGAGGGCGCGCACGAGGCGCGCGAGCATCTTCCCACCTTCTCCAACTGGCACTGGCCCGAGCTTCGCGCGCCGCGCTCCGTCAGCTTCCGGCGCGGCCGCGAAGCGCAGCGGGGCCTGGACTATTTCCGCGCCCGGCCCGAGCTGACCACGGCGCTGGTCGTGGGCGGCGCCGTGCTGGCGGTGGGGGCGACCTTCTACGTCACCAAGAAGATCGCCGAACATGCGGAAGAGCCGGACTACGAGACCGTGCGCAAGGATGGCGACGTCGAGATCCGCGATTATGACGCGATGATCATCGCCGAGACGGTCAAGAGCGGCTATCATGAGAAGGCGCGGCGCGCCGGGTTCGAGACGCTCTACGACTTCATCCGCGCCAACAACCGGTCCGGCAAGAAAATCGCGATGACGACGCCGGTTCTCCAGCAGCTTTCCGAGGGCGAAGGCCGCTCAAAAGGCTGGGCCGTGCGTTTCGTCATGCCGAAGAAATACACCAAGGCCAGCCTGCCCACGCCCGTTTCGGACGAGGTGACGATCGAGGAGATTCCGGCCCGGCGCATGGCGGCGGTCAGCTTCTCCGGCTCCTTCACCGCCTCGCTGGCCAGCAAGAAGCTGATGGCGCTCTACAACTACCTCGCGGACGAGGGGCTGAAGCAGAAGGGCGATCCGATCTATGCCTTCTACAACCCGCCGTGGGTGCCAGGCTTCATGCGGCGCAACGAGATTCTGATCGAAGTCGAGCGCTGAATTCCGGATCTTGCCGTGCCAACGCGCCCGCCCTTCGGCGGGCGCTTTGCATTGCGGCCCCCCAACGTTCCCGGCGTTCGCGGGGCAGGCGCGGCCCGTCTTGCCCTTTGCGCGCCGTTCGGCGACACAAGCTCATATGCGCCGCACAGACCCCTCCCCACCGACCGACCTTCCCGCCAGCCTCGTCTTCGGCCCGAACGAGGATTGCTTTCGCCTCGATCCGCGCGAACCGGTTTTCTACCTCGACCCCTACCCCGCTTACGCTGCCCTGCGCGAACGCACGCCGCTGGGCTTCTGGGAGGAGGCGGGCTGCATCGCGGCCTTCGAGCACACCACGGTCTCGCGACTTCTGAAGGACCGGCGGCTCGGCCGTATTCTGCCGGCGGGGCCGGACGGGCGGCCTGCCCGGGACGTGCCGGCGCATCTGGAAGCCTTCTACGCGCTGGAGGCCCACTCGCTCCTGGACCTCGAGGCGCCCACCCATACGCGCCTTCGCGCCCTGGTTTCCAAAGCCTTCGTCTCGCGCAATGTGGAGCGGCTGGAAGGAACCATCGAAACCCTCGCCAACAGGCTGATCGATGCATTCGAGGCGGACGGGGAGGTCGAACTGGTGACCGCCTTCGCCGAGCCGCTGCCCGTCGCGATCATCTCCGACCTCATCGGCGTGGATCGTTCGCACGCGCCGCTGCTCCTCCAGTGGTCGCACGCCATGGTCGCGATGTACGGCTTCCTGCGCGACCGCGCCGTCGAGGAGGCGGCGGACCGGGCGTCGCGCGAGTTCCGGGCCTTTCTGCAGGAGACGATCCGCCGCAAGAGGCGGTTTCCGGCGGACGATCTCGTCTCGGCGCTGATCGCGGCGGAAACGGAATCGGGACGCCTGAGCGAGGACGAGATGATCTCGACGCTGGCCGTCCTCCTGAACGCCGGCCACGAGGCCACTGTCCATGCCATCGGCAACGGCACGCGGGCGATCCTCGAAAGCGGCCTCGACCCGCAAGCCCTTTTCGCGGACGAGGCAAGCGGGGAAGCGAGCGTGGAGGAGGTCCTGCGCTTCGATACGCCTCTGCATCTCTTCCGCCGCGTCGCCTTTCAGGACATCGAGCTGGCCGAGGGCCGGTGGCTGAGGCGCGGCGAGGAGATCGCGCTGATGCTCGGCGCGGCCAATCGCGATCCGGCCGTCTTCGCCGCACCCGACCGGTTCGATCCGGCGCGCGGGCGCAACGGGCATGTCGCCTTCGGCGCGGGCATCCATTTCTGCATCGGCGCGCCCCTCGCCCGGCTGGAACTGCGCGTGGCGCTGGCCACGCTGTTTCGCCGCCTGCCGGCCCTGCGCCTTGCGGGCGAGCCGCGGGCGCGCGACAGCTTCCACTTCCGGGGCCTGCCGCGCCTCGACCTTGCGTTCTAGAAAAAGGCGAGGCCTCCATGTTCCGACCGGTCATGACCGCCCAAGAGGTCGTCGCGTTTCTGGACAGCGAGTTCCCGCAGATCAGGACGGGCCAGAGCCCGATCGAAGTCGATGCGGTGGGCCCCGGCACGGTTCATCTGCGCCTCGCGGCCGAGGAAAGCCACCTTCGGCCCGGCGGCACGGTGTCCGGCCCCAGCCTCTTCGCGCTTGCCGATGTCGGGGCTTACCTGGCCGTCGTCGCCCATCTCGGCCCACAGGCGAAAGATGTGGTGACGACGAACATGTCCATCAACTTCCTCAAGCGGCCCCGGCCGGGCCTGATCCGCGCCGAGGCTCGCCTCCTGAAGCTGGGGCGCCGTCTGGCCGTGGCGGAAGTGGCCGTTTTCGCGGCAGCCGATGACGAACCCTGCGCCCACGCCGTGGGAACCTACGCCATTCCGACGCTCACCACGTGAGGTATTGAAATACCATTATTGTGGTATAATAAAACCACAAACGGCAAGCTATTGAAATAAAGCGATTTTCTTCCGAGAAGTCATGTCTTCAAAGATGGATTTCGGCTTGCGCGCCGGGCGGATTGGCTCTAGAAGGCGGCTCTCGAAGCTGCGTCCGGCAAGGGCGCGGCGGATGCGCCGGTTTCCCCGGCGAAACGACATTACCCAAGGGTTCGACCATGAAGACCTTCTCGCAGAAGAACGAGACGGTGGTGAAGAAGTGGGTCCTGATCGACGCCGAAGGGCTCGTCGTCGGCCGCCTCGCCTCCCTCGTCGCGCTTCGCCTTCGCGGCAAGCACAAAGCCACCTTCACCCCGCATGTCGATGATGGCGACAACATCATCATCGTCAACGCGGACAAGGTCGTGTTCACCGGTAAGAAATACCAGGACAAGACCTACTACTGGCACACCGGCTATGCCGGCGGCATCAAGGAGCGCAAGGCGCGCGAGATCCTCGAGGGCCGCTTCCCCGAGCGCGTGCTCGAGAAGGCCGTCGAGCGCATGCTGCCGCGCGGGCCGCTGGGCCGCCGCCAGTTGAAGAACCTGCGCGTCTACGCCGGCGCGGAGCATCCGCATGAGGCCCAGTCGCCCGAGACGCTGGACGTCAAGGCGCTCAACTCGAAGAACACGAGGGCTGCATAATGGCCGATCTGAACTCTCTCCAGGACCTGGGCTCCGCCGAGGTGGAGACCGCCGCGCCGGTCCACGTCCAGAAGCTCGACGCGCAGGGGCGCGCCTACGCCACCGGCAAGCGCAAGGACGCGGTCGCCCGCGTCTGGGTCAAGCCCGGCTCGGGCAAGATCATCGTCAACGACAAGGAGTTCGCGGAGTATTTCGCGCGCCCCGTGCTGCAGATGGTGCTGCGCCAGCCGATCGTCGCGGCCGACCGTGACGGCCAGTTCGACATCATCGCCACCGTCGCCGGCGGAGGGCTCTCCGGCCAGGCCGGCGCGGTTCGCCACGGCATCTCGCGCGCCCTCACCTTCTACGAGCCCGGCCTGCGCGCCGTGCTCAAGAAGGGCGGCTTCCTGACGCGCGACTCGCGCACCGTGGAGCGCAAGAAGTACGGCAAGGCCAAGGCCCGCCGGTCCTTCCAGTTCTCGAAGCGCTAAGCTTCGGCGCTTTCTTCAAGACATCGGATGCCCGGCCTTTCGCCGGGCATTTTCTTTTGGCACTGCTCCATCATCTACTGCGCAGGACCCTGGCCACCGGACGCCGAGCGACATGCTGACCGCCTACGCCCACCGCAACCAGCACCTGGAAGAGCTGGCGCAGGACGATCCCGCCGATCCGGTCTGGATCGACCTCATCGAGCCTTCCCCGGCGGAGAGCGGCGCGGTGGAGAAGCGCCTCGACCTCACTCTGCCCACGCTCGCCGACATGCAGGAGATCGAGCTGTCCTCCCGCCTCTACGAGGAGGACGGCGCGCGCTTCATGACGCTGATCGCGCTGTTCGGGCTCGATACGGACGAGCCGGTCCGCACCCCCGTGACCTTCGCCCTGAAGAACGGGATTCTCGTCACCCAGCGCTACGCCGACATCAAGACCTTCATCGGCTACAAGAAGCGCGCCACGCGCTCCAAGGCGGGCCCCTGCGACTCCGGCGGGCTGGTGATGCTGGGGCTTCTGGAATCCATGATCGACCGGCTGGCCGATGCGCTGGAGCAGATCGCATCGGAGATCGACCTCCTGTCCCGCGAGGTGTTCCGCAACCGGCGGGGGCGCGAGAAGGCCAAGGAGCGGGACCTCGAGGGCCTGATCGGGCGAATCGGCCGCCAGGGCGAGTTGATCAACATGATCCAGGAAAGCATGGTCTCGCTCTCGCGCGTCGTGACATATCTTTCCGCGACGGAGACGGACGAGCGCAAGGTGAGCCGTGAAAGCCGCCAGCGCGTGAAGATGATGCAGCGCGACGCCACCTCGCTGGGCGAGCACGCTATCTTCCTTTCCGACAAGATCACCTTCCTTCTCGATGCCACGCTCGGCCTCATCACGCTGGAGCAGAACAAGATCATCAAGATCTTCTCCATCGTCTCCGTCTTCTTCATGCCGCCCACCATGATCGCCTCGATCTACGGCATGAACTTCGAGAGAATGCCGGAGCTTCAGTGGGCCGCCGGTTACCCTTATGCGCTCGGCCTCATGGCGCTTTTCGCGGTGCTGCCGTTCCTGTTCTTCAAGGGCAAGGGGTGGATGTGATAGGCGCTCCTTTCAAAGGAGCATGTCCATGGCCGGCAAGTGCATAGACCACGCCTTCACCGCGACGAGCGCGCTCGGGGCAGCGAGCGATCCCACCTATGCGGGCGCGCCCTCCTTCATGCGCCGCCGCTTCACCAAGGAACCGGACGGCGCGGCCGTGACCGTCTGGGGCGTGCCCTTCGACGCCTCCGTCTCCAACCGGCCGGGCGCGCGCTTCGGGCCGCAGGCCATCCGCCGCGCCTCGATGATCTTCGACAACGACCCGCAATACCCCTTCTCGCGCGACCTGTTCGAGGCGATGAGCGTGGTGGATTACGGCGACTGCCTCCTGGACTATCGTCTGCCGGAGACGGCGCACGAGGCGATCCGCACGCAAGCCGCCTGGCTTCTGGAGCGAACCGGATTTCTCCTGACACTGGGCGGCGACCATTCGATCACCTTCCCGCTTCTCCAGGCGCACGCCGGACAGCACGGGCCCCTCGCGCTCGTGCATTTCGACGCGCATCAGGACACCTGGCCCATCGCCGTCGCACCCTCCGGCGAAAGCCGCGTGGACCACGGCTCCTTCCTGATCGCGGCCGTGGAAGCCGGGCTGGTCGATCCGGCCGCCTCCATCCAGATCGGCATCCGCACCCACGCGCCGGAGAGCTGCGGGCTGGAGATCATGCACGGCGACGAGGTGGAGGACATGAGCGCCGCTGCCATCGCGGAGCGCATCGCCAGGCGCGTGGGCAATCGGCGCACCTATCTGACCTTCGACATCGACTGCCTCGACGTCGCCTACGCGCCGGGCACCGGCACGCCCGTCGCGGGCGGCCCTTCCAGCGCGAAGATGCTCTCGGTTCTGCGAAAGCTGGGAGTGCTCGACATGGTGGGCGCGGATGTGGTGGAGGTGGCGCCGGCCTACGACCATGCCGACATGACAGCTATCGCGGCGGCCACCGTCGCCATGTATATGCTGGGCTTGCGGGCGGAGGCGGCGGGCGGCTCGCCCGATGCATGAACGCGCTGACGACCTGATTCCGCCGGCCCGGCCAAGCGACTGAAAGCAGGAGACTTTCCATGAAACCGCGCATCTTCATCGACGGCGAGCACGGCACGACCGGCCTTCAGATCCGCGCACGCATGGAAGGGCGCGGCGATGTCGAGCTCCTGTCGATCCCGGAAGCGGAGCGGCGCAACGCGGCGATGCGCGAGGACCTCCTGAACGAGGCCGACATCGCGATCCTGTGCCTGCCGGACGACGCCTCGCGCGAGGCCGTCGCCTTCCTCTCCGGCAACAATTCCACGCGGATCATCGACACCTCCACGGCGCACCGGGTCGATCCGGCCTGGGTCTATGGCTTTGCCGAGATGACGAAGGAGCAGGCCGCGCGGATCGCCGCCGCGCGGCTCGTCGCCAATCCAGGATGCTACCCGACCGGCACCATCGCCCTCCTGCGGCCCCTGCGCGAGGCAGGCCTGCTGCCCGACGACTACCCCGTCTCGGTCAACGCCGTGTCCGGCTACACCGGCGGCGGCAAGCAGATGATCGCGCAGATGGAGGATGCGAGCCGCGAGGATCACATCGCCGCGCCGCATTTCCTCTACGGCCTCGATCTCGCGCACAAGCATCTGCCGGAGATGCGCGCGCACGGGCTGCTGGCACGCGAGCCGATCTTCGCACCCTCCGTCGGGCGTTTCGCACAGGGTATGATCGTGCAGGTGCCGCTACAACTCGAAAGCGCCTCGGCATCCGACCTGCACGCCGCGCTCGCGGCGCATTACGCGGGGCAGGATCTCGTGGAGGTCGTGCCCCTGGCCGAGAGCGCCGGCCTGAAGCGCCTCGACCCGACGGAGCTGGCCGGGACGGACCGCATGAAGCTCTTCGTCTTCGGCGCACCCTCGGGCAGCCGGGCGAACCTCGTCGCCCTTCTGGACAATCTGGGCAAGGGCGCTTCGGGCGCGGCCGTGCAGAACATGGACCTGATGCTGAGCGCCTGAACGATCAGGCCGCCACGGGGGCCGGATACGGCCCCTTCAGCCGCCGCGCGTGGACCACGGCGGCGGCCAGCACCACGATGGCCCCGCCCTGGTGCAGAAGCGCCAGATCCATCGGCACAGCCAGAAGCAGGGTGGCGATGCCGATGCCGGCCTGGATCGTCACCAGCGCCAGGAGCCAGCGCGTTTCGCGGGTGCGGGCCAGCAGCGCATAGGCCAGCACCACGCCGAAGAGCACATAAGCGCCGACGCGGTGCGTGAACTGCACCGTCATGACGTTCTCGAAGAAATTTCGCCAGAGCGGCTCCATACGCAGGAGATTGCCCGGCACCCACTGACCGTCCATCAGCGGCCATGTGTTGAAGGTCAGCCCCGCGTTCAGGCCCGCGACGAGCCCGCCCAGATAGATCTGCAGGAGCGACAGGCCGAGCACAGCGGCGGCGAGCGGAAACCGCCCCTGCCGCTCCGCCCGCCGGTCCGCCGCCAGCCCCTCCGCCACCCAGAGGACGGCGGTGAAGATGATGCAGGCCAGGGTGAGGTGGACGGCGAGCCGGTACTGGCTGACATCCGTGCGCTCGACGAGGCCGGAGGCCACCATCCACCAGCCGACCGCTCCTTGGAGCCCGCCCAGCGCCAGAAGCGCGAGAAGGCGTGGCTTCAGCCGGCTTTCCACGCGGCCGGTGAGCCAGAAGAAGGCGAGCGGGATGGCGAAGGCGAAGCCCACGGCGCGCGCCAGGAAGCGATGCGCCCATTCCCACCAGAAGATGACCTTGAACTCGTCCAGGCTCATGCCGCGATTGACGAGCTGATATTGCGGGATCTGCCGGTAGAGGTCGAACTCCTCCTGCCATTCCTGCGCCGACAAGGGCGGGACGATGCCGTGGATGGGCTTCCATTCGGTGATGGACAGGCCCGCCTCCATGATACGCGTGCCCCCGCCCACCAGGACGATGGCGAAGATCATCAGGGCGACGACATGAAGCCAGAGGCGGATGGCGCGGCGGTTGCGCACGTCTTCCAGCGTCAGGGCGGCCTCTTCGCGTTCGAGGCCCATCAGGGGCAGCGTGGTCATGGGCGTCTCGTCGGGCTTGCGCTCACGCGCTTCAACCGTCATGTGAACCCAAACGCGCGCCTTCGCAAGGAACGCGTTTCGTCGCAGGCTCATGACAGGGCCCGAGGAGAAGACGATGCCGGTACGGATGAAGAAGCTGATCGGGACCATCGTCCTGGTGCTTCTGGTGATGATCTACGCGATCTTCGCCACGGCCGTCGCATCGCTGTATCTCGGCGAGGCGAGCGGCCTGGTGCATCTTCTCTACTTCCTGTTCACGGGTCTGATCTGGATCGTGCCCGCGATGGTGCTCATCCGCTGGATGGAGCGCGAACCGAAGCGGTAGCGCGCGGAGGCGCTTCAGCGACGAGGACATCGCGCAATCCGGCTTCGGCCAGCCCGGCCAGGCGCCGGGCCCGCGCCGCCTGCGGCGTCTCGCCCGGCGCGAACAGCACCGCCGCGCCGGTGTCGGCCAGCGCCGCCACCTCGCCCGGCTCCATCGTTCCGCATTCCACCAGCACCTGCTCATAGGCCCGGCGCGCCGTGTCGAGTGCCGCCTCAATGCGGCCCGGAGCGCGCTCGCGCCAGCGCTTGCCCGCCGGCAGGAGATGCGCGCCGCTCATCCTGTCGCGGCGAACAAGAGCGGAAAGGTCGATGCCGGCGGCCAGCCCGTCCAGCCCCGGCGAGGCGACGCCCAGCGCGGCCGCGCTCCACACCTCCTGGGCCGGTGAAAGATCGACGAGCAGCACGCGCTGGCCCCGTTCGCTCAGGAGCCGCGCGAGATCGAGACTGGCCGGCGACGCATCCGGGGCCGAGAGGACAAGAAGCCGCGAGACCGGCTCATGCGCGAGCGCCTCGGCGAGATGATCCAGCGAGACGGGCTCGTCCCCGGCAGGCGGCTCGGGCAGTCTGCCGGCCGGAACGGCCTTCGGCGCGGGCGCCGCTACGGGCCGGGCCGGCGCGGGAGCGGGAAACGGCTCGCGGGCGGTCCAGCGCCGCGCGAGCGCGCCGAGGAGAACGCCGATCAGGCCGGCCAGCGCCCCGAAGGCACCGGCCGCCAGCGTGGTGGAAAGCACGGGGGGCGGCACGGCGCGCGCCTCGCCGGGCGGCCGGATCGCGGCGGCCGGCGCCAGTTCCCCGGTCTCCGCTTCCAACTGCGCGACACGCTCGTCGAGGTCGTTGAGGTGAAGCTCGACGATCGCCAGCCGGGGATGCCCGGGCGGAAGGGTTTGCGACAATTCATCGAGGCTCTCGCCGAGGCGCGCACGCTCGGCGCGAAGCCGGAGGAGTTCGGGCGAGGCCGCCGCCGCGACGCGCTGCTCCGCCCCGCTCTCATCCAACATCGTCGCCGCCTCCGCTTCGGCCCGCGCCAGCGCGCCGCGTCGCGCGGCTTCGGCCGAGGCGGCGCGGGCCGTCACGACAAGCGCATCGCCTTCCCGCGAGACGCGAACGCCCCCACGCCCCGTCAGCCCTTCGACCAAGGCGGGCGGAGCGGCCGGCACGGAACGGTCCACTCCGGCCGGCACATCGACCAACGCCACCGCCTCGAAGGAGGGCGCCACCAGTTGCAGGGCAAGGAAGGCGGCGGTGGCGAAGACGAGCGCGCTCGACAGGATCGTGCGCGCACCGCGCGCGATGCCCCGCCGCCTCCGCTTTCCCGCCCCCTCGCCGTCCTTCATGTCCTGCTCTTTTCGAATCGTCGCAGCAGGGTTGGCATTCCCTGCGCGGGTCGGTGCGAACGATAGTGAAGTGTCTTCAAGCAGCAAGCAAAAGGCGAATTTACGGTCATTTAACCTTAACGCGGATAATGCTGTGGATAGTCGTTCGACGCGCGAGCGGCGGGAGTTTCGGAGTTACAAGCCCATGCGGACGCGGATCTTCGCGCTCGGCCTCGCTCTGGCCGCCCTGCCTGCCTGCGCGAGCTACCAGCCCGTTCCCCCCGCCTTCCATGAGGAGCTGAACGGCCCGTACCATCTCGATTCCGGAGATCGCGTGCGCGTCACTGTGTTCGAGCAGGAGAGCCTGACCAACACCTATGCGGTCGATCAGGCCGGCTTCCTCGCCCTGCCGCTGGTGGGGCAGGTTCCCGCGCGCGGCAAGACCACGGGGGAGATCCAGTCGGTTCTGGCCTCGCGCCTCTCCGACGGCTTCCTGCGCGACCCGAATGTGGCGGTGGAGGTCGACCAGTATCGGCCCTTCTTCATCATGGGCGAGGTGCAGACCGGCGGCCAGTATTCCTACGTGCCGGGCATGACGGTGCAGAACGCCATCGCGGTGGCCGGCGGCTTCACCCCACGCGCCAACCAGCAGAGCGTGGACATCACCCGGCAGGTGCAGGGGCAGGTGATGACGGGGCGCGTGCTCGTATCGGACCCCATCGTGCCCGGCGACACGCTGTATGTGCGCGAGCGCCTGTTCTGATTGAGCGGACGCGCCCTCTCGTCTAAAAGGAAACGCAACCTTCGGCCACTAGCGTTCCCGCGATGGCATCGCGTCAGGTATATCGGACGAGCCCATGCGGAGGACGACAGCATCCGGCGAGAAGAAGGACGGCAATCTCGCGCCGGTCCTGACCGTCGTGCCGGGCGGCACGCCGGACCCGGAACTGAACCCCGCCGCCCTTCGGGCCGCCGGGCAATTCTCGCGCCGTGTCCTTTCCCCGCGCATGTTGACGGGCCTTCTGCGCCTGTTCGAGTTCTGCACTCTCTTCGCCATGGGCATGCTCGCCTACGCGCTTTATGTCGGGCATAGCTGGCTCTTCCTTCCGCAATACCTGTTTTCCAGCTTCGTCGCAGCGCTCGCCTCGGTCCTCGTCATCTGGGCATGCGGCGGCTATCGCCTTTCCGAGCTGCGCGGGCGGCTTCGGCAGACGGCGGCGCTCGCCTGCGGCATCGCCGGCGGCGCGGCCATCGTCGCGCTGGCGGTGTTCTTCGTACGGATGCAGGACGACTATTCCCGCGTCTGGCTGCTCCTGTGGTCGGCGCTCGGCTTCTGCACCCTCTTTCTTGCCCGCGTGGCCTTGAGCGCGCGCCTGCGCCATTGGGCGCGCAACGGAGTGATGGAGCGCCGCGCCGTGCTGGTCGGCGGCGGGGGCGCGGCCGAGACGCTGATCCGCAACCTGGAACGCCAGCGCGACAGCGACATCCGCATCTGCGGCATCTTCGACGACCGGGACGACCGCCGCTCGCCGCCACTGGTGGCGGGCTACCCCAAGCTCGGCAGCGTGCGCGAGCTGGTCCAGTTCGCCCGCATCGCGCGCATCGACATGCTGATCGTGACACTGCCGATGACGGCGGAAAAGCGCATCCAGACCCTGCTCAAGGATTTGTGGGTGCTGCCGCTCGACATCCGCCTTTCCGCCCAGTCCTCCGACCTGCGTTTTCGGCCGCGCACCTATTCCTATGTCGGGCAGGTGCCGTTCATCGACGTTCTGGACCGGCCGCTGGCCGACTGGGACTGGATCGCCAAACGCGCCTTCGACCTGGCCTTCGCCAGTCTCGCCCTCGTCGTCCTCTCGCCGCTGATGCTCGTGACGGCGCTTCTGGTGAAGCTCGACAGCCCCGGTCCGGTCTTCTTCCGGCAGAAGCGGCATGGCTTCAACAATCAGGTGATCGACATCATCAAGTTCCGCTCGCTTCGCCACGAGATGGCGGACCCCACGGCCAGCCGGATCGTGACCAGGAGCGACCCGCGCGTGACGCGCGTCGGGCGCTTCATCCGCAAAACCTCCATCGACGAGCTGCCGCAACTCTTCAACGTCATCACGGGCGAATTGTCGCTGGTGGGGCCTCGGCCGCACGCGGTCTACGCCAAGTCCAGCATGAACCAGGCCTTCGTCGAGATCGTGGAAGGCTATTTCGGCCGCCACAAGGTCAAGCCGGGGATCACGGGCTGGGCGCAGGTGAAGGGATGGCGCGGGGAGATCGACGACCCCGCCAAGCTCACCAAGCGCTTCGAGCACGATCTGCATTACATCGAGAACTGGTCGGTCCTGTTCGACCTCTATATCCTCGCCATCACGCCCTTCACGCTCCTGCGCTCCTCCAGCGCCTATTGAGGCAGCGTCTCGGCGGCGAGAACCAGCGCCCCGTCCAGCCCGTCGCCCAGCGGGGAAGCGAGGCACGAAATGATGTCCCCCGGCAGCAGCGGCGCGTAACGCCCCGCCATGCCGCCGAGCAGCGAGATGGCCGGCACGCCGAGCGCCAGCAGCCGGCGAAGGGCGGGCTCGACCGCCGCCAGCGCCCGCGCGACGATGGCCTCGGCCACCGCGTCCCCCGCATCCAGCCGATCCCAGACCAACGGAGCGAAACGGCCGAAATCGCCCGGCCGCGCCTTTCCGGCGAAGATCGCGAGATGAGCCGGATCGTTGTCGAACCCGCCCATCACCTCGTCCGTCAACGCGCTGCGCTCGCCGAGCCCGTCATGGGCGTCGAGCGCGGCGGCAAGGGCCGCGCGCCCGATATCCGCACCCGAGCCGCGATCAGAGACGGCCAGCCCCCAGCCGCCGAAGACCGTATGGCTCCCTTGCCGGCGAGCCACATAGGCCGTTCCCGTGCCGAAGATGGCGATGCCGCCATCGGCCCCGCCATGGGCGCCGAGGCAGGCGATCACGGCGTCGCTCGCCAGGCGATAGGACGCGAAGGGCAGCGGCTCGGCCGCGAAGGCACGCGCCGCATCCGGCACATTGGCCCCGGCAAGGCCGAGCCCGGCATGGCAGCGCGCCAAGGCGGTCGCATCGAGGCCAGCCGCAGCCAGGGCGTCCTCGACGGTCCGGCGCACGACGAGCGCCGCTCCGCCGGGGTCGGAGAAGATGTTGGCGCTGCCGCCCCGCGCCTCGCCGAAGACGAGGCCGTCGGCCGTCGCCACCCGCGCCCGGCAGTGGGTGCCGCCGCCATCCACCCCGACGAGAAGCCGCTGCCTGTCCATCCGTCCTACTCGGCCACGATCACGGCGGGCGCGCGCGCCACGAGGCGCACCGCATCGCCCGGCCGGAAGGGGCAGGTGAAGTCCGTGTCCACCTGGTACTGCTCCCCGCCGAGGCCCACCCAACAGGTCATGTCGTGCCCCTTGAACTCGCGTTCCAGAACCAGCCCGGCCCCGGCCTCGCCGTTCGTGGCCTCCGCCAGTTCCAGATATTCCGGCCGTATGGAAAGCAGCACTTCGCCCTCCCCCTCCCCTTCGACGGGAAGAGGCCCGAGCACGGTGTGGGCCATGCGCTCGCGAACCGTCGCCCGCACGAGGTTCGTGCGGCCGAGGAAGCTGGCGACGAAGGCGTTTTTCGGGCGGCTGTAGAGATCGGAGGGCTCGCCCGTCTGCTCGATGCGCCCGGCGCGCATGACGCTGACGCGATCCGCGAAGGACAGGGCCTCCTCCTGATCGTGCGTGACGAGGACGGCGCCGATGCCGCTCTTCTTGAGAAGCGCGCGGACCTCGCGCCGCGTCGCGTGGCGCAGCGAGGCGTCGAGATTGGAGAAGGGCTCGTCGAGGAGGATCAGACGGGGGCGGCCCGCGAAGGCCCGCGCCAGCGCCACGCGCTGCTGCTGGCCGCCGGAGAGCTGGTCCGGATACCGGCCGGCCAGATCCTCCAGTTCCACCATCTTCAGATAGGGCAAGGCCGCCCCTTCCCTCTCGCCGCGCCTGAGATCGGCCAATGCGAAGGCGACGTTGCGAAGGACCGTGAGGTGCGGGAACAACGCGTAGTCCTGAAAGACGATGCCGATCGCGCGCCTTTCGGGCGCCAGATGCTCGATCCGCTCGCCGCCCAGCGAGATTTGGCCTTCGTCCTGCGTCTCCAGCCCGGCGATCATGCGCAGGGTGGTGGACTTGCCGCAGCCGGACGGGCCGACGAGCGCCACGATCTCCCCCGGCTCCACGTGGAAACCGGCGCCCTCCACCGCCTTCACGCCCTCGAACGCCCTGGACAGGCCGCGAACCTCCAGTCGCGCCGCGCGGCTCATGAACGCCCTCCCTCATACCGCAGGATCAGGCCCACGAAGAGGCTGGAGAACAGGATGGTGACGAGCGCGTAAGGGGCGGCTTCGAGAAGCATCCCCTCGGAGGTGCGGGCAAAGACGTTCATGGAGAGCGTCGTATAGCCGGTCGGGGCCAGAAGGAAGGTGATCGGCAGTTCCTTCACGATGAGAATGAAGACCAGCATCCCGCCCGCCACGAGGCTGCGCGACAGGAGCGGCAGCGTAACCGAGGCGAAGGCGCTGGCGGGGCCACGGCCGAGGACGCGCGCGGCCTCCTCCACCCGCCCGCCCATTTGCAAAAGCGCGCTGCGCACCGGGCCCATGGCGAGAGCCACGAAGCTGAGCGCGTAGGAGGCCACGAGCAGCGGCAGCGTCTGGTAGAGGAAGGGAGCAAGGCCGAGCGCGAAGAACACCATGGCCAGCGCGAAGGCCAGCGGCGGCACGGCGTAGCCGAAATAGGCCAGCCGCTCGATGGCCCAGGAGGTGCGGGAGGGATAGCGCACCGTCAGGACGACGAGCGGCAGCGCCAGCAGCGCGGCCAGCACCGCCCCCGGCAGCGCCGCGCCGGCCGTGCGCAGCGCCGTTGCCCGCAGCAGCGCCCAGTCCACCTCCACCGCGCCGAAGCCGAACCAGAACAGGATGACCATCAGCGGCAGGCCGAGGGAGGCGGCGAAGACGAGCGCGAGGAAGGCATGGGCGAGCGGACGCCAGCGCCCGAGGGGCACGAGCGAGGCGCGGCGCGCGACGCCCGTGCCGACGCGCGAGAAGCGCCGCCCGCGCAGCGCCAGCCCCTCGGCGACGAGGAAGCCGAGCGTCAGCGCCATCAGCATCAGCGAGAGCCAAGCGGCATAGAAGCGATCGAAAGCGCCGGCATACTGGTTGTAGATGGCGAAGGAGAAGACCTCGTAGCGCATCAGCGCCACGACGCCGAAATCACCGAGGACGTAAAGGCCGATCACCAGCCAGCCGGAGAGAAGCGCGGGCACCAGATGCGGCAGCGTGACCGCGAAGAACGTGGCGCGCTGCGAGCGGCCAAGGCTTCGCGCCGTTTCCTCCAGCGCGGGATCGAGGCCCAGAAGCGCAGCGCGCAGGTTCAGGAAGACATAGGGAAACGTGTAGAGCGACAGCGCCACGGTCGCACCCGCCCAGCCCTGCAGGCGCGGGACGGTGAGGCCGAAGAAGTGATTGAGAAAGCCGTAATAGCCCGACAGGCCGATCAGCGCATAGGCCATCACATAGCCGGGCACGGCCAGGGGCATGACCGCCAGAATCGACAGGAGCTTCTTGTGGCGCAGGTCGCTGCGCACGATCAGCCAGGCGAGCGGCAGGGCGATGAGCGTGGTCGTGGCCAGGACGCCGGCCGTCAACTTCAGCGTGTTGAGAAGGAGGGTCGCCGTATAAGGGCGGAAGATGAGCGCCTGAACCGCGCTCCACTCCGCACTGAAGGCCCGCACCACGAGATAGACGAGCGGAACCGCAAGGCCCGCCCCGACGACCAGCGCCGGGACGAGCAGGAGAAGCGGGGGCCGCCGCGCGGCCGCGTTCGGGGACATCGGCGGCAGCAGGGCCCCTAGAGGAGGTTGGCCGACCGCAGGAGTTCCAGCGTGCCCTCCAGGTCGGACAGCTCGTCCAGCGGCACCTCCGGCGAGGCGGTCTCGACCGTGGAGACGCTGGCGAGCGTGGCGTTGGGAATCACGCCCGCGATCACCGGATACTCGTTGCCGGCCGAGGTGAAATATTGCTGCACGGCGGGCGTCAGGAGGAATTCGGCGAAGCGCTGCGCCTCCTCCTTGCTGTCGCTGGTCTCCAGGATGCCGACGCCGGCGACATTGATCAGATTGCCGATATCGCCTTCCGCGAAGAAGGTCTGCTCCACCGGGAAGCTTGAGTCCCGGCCCTTGAAGCGGCCCAGATAGTAGTTGTTCGTGAGCGCGACATCGATCTCGCCATCGGCAATGGCCTGCACGAGCGCCACGTTGTTGCGATAGGTCTTGGCGTTGTTGGCAACCATGCCATCGACCCATTCCTTCGCCGCTTCCTCGCCCTCATGCACGCGCATCGCCGTGACGAACGCCTGGAAGGAACCGTTGGTGGGCGCCCAGCCGACACGGTCGCTCCATTCCTCGGCGGTCAGGTCCTTCACGCTCTCGGGAAGCGTATCCTCCGGCGCGCGCTCCGGCGAATAGGCCAGCACGCGGGCACGGGCGCTCGTGCCGATCCACCGGCCCTCTGCGCTCTTGTAGCGGTCGGGCTGGTCCTCGCTCACGCTGGCCGGGATCTCCGCGAACAGATCCTGCGTCGCTCCCAGCGCGCCACCGTCCTGCGCCCAGAACACGTCCGCGGGCGAGTTCGCGCCCTCCTCCTGGAGAAGCGCTGCAAGCTCGGCGGTTCCGCCGTAGCGCACTTCGACATCGATCCCGGTCTCGTTTTCGAACATCTCGATCACCGGGGCGACGAATGATTCGCCGCGGCCGGAATAGACCGTCAGCTCCTGCGAAAAGGCGGCGCCGGTAGGCGCCAGGATCGCAAGGCCGGCCAGACCTGAAAGAAGGGCTCTCTTCATCGACGAATTCTCCTGACTACGATTCTCGGACGCCCGCAAAGCAGGGCGCCGGAGCCAGGGGAGCAGGCGCAGGATGCTGGAAATCCTCAAGCAGGAAGACTTTCCAGAATAGAGCCATTCTAATCTACGTCGAGATCGAACCTCTCATACACCTTGCAAGAATAACTATCCAACCCTCCCAGCTTCGGGAGGAGTTATATAAACCTGACAAGAGAGGTCAAGCTTGATTCAACGCGACACGCGACGGCCTGTCGATCCGACGACCTTATGATCAGGCAGACATACTATTGCGCAATTTCAGGAAAGGAGGCGCCCTCAAGCAGGGCAGCGGCATGGCGCAGGCTGGCGCCGGCGGTTTCCGCCATCTGCGGCAGCACCATCCATTCCAGGGTCCAGGCGGCGCCCGAACGCTCGTTCTCGTGAACCATGGACTGGTGAAGCGTGCCGAGCAGCCCGGCATTGAAACGCGCCAGCGCCACCAGGACTTCAGCCGAAACCGGGTTCTGCTTATGGGCCATGGCGGACGAGCCGCCGCCCCCCGAGAGCTTGAGCGTGGCCACTTCGTTCTGCGCCATCAGCGCGATGTCCTGCCCGATCTTGCCCATCGTGCCGGAGAGGAGCGCCAGCGCCTGCCCTACCTCCATCACAGGCTCGCGCGCGGACTGCCAGGGCAGGCCATCGGCAAGCCCGAGCCGTTCGGCCATGGCGGCGCGAAGGGCGGCAGCGTGGCCGCCGAAGCTCGACCCGTCCCCGACAGGGCCGCCGAGTTGGACCGGCAAGGCGGCGCGCACCTCCGCGAGCCGTTGCGCATGGCGGCTCAAGGGGTCGCGCCATGTCCGCAGCTTCGCGGCCACCGTGAACGGCAGCGCCGCCTGCATCCGGGTCTGCGCCATCAGCCTCTGGGCGCCATGGCGCCCGGCGAGCCGATCGAGGATCGACAGAAGCACCACGAGCCGCTCGTTCAGGAGGCCGAACACCGCCTTCAGGCGCAGCATCGAGCCGGTATCGACGATGTCCTGGCTGGTCGCCCCGACATGGACGTCGTCCGCATGGTCGCTATCGATGGCTGCCCGGAGCTGGCGGACGAGCTCGGGGACCGGCACGCCGTCGCGCACAAGGCCCCGGCGAATGGCTTCTTCATCCGGCCGGATATCCCGGCAGACGGACGCGATGCGCGCCGCCACCACCGGCGATAAGATGCCCAACGCCCCCTGCGCCTCGGCAAGGGCCGCCTCCACCTCCAGCATCGCGCGGATGTCTGCCTCCGGTGCGAAGAGCGCCGCGATCTGCGCATCGCCGGCGAGGCTGGAGAGAAGCGGCCCGCTCATCGGCTCAAGCCACCTCGAGCGCGATGGCGATGCCCTGCCCGACGCCGACGCACATGGTGGCGAGAGCGCGCTTGCCGCCGTTCAGCGACAGCTCCAGCGCGGCGGTGCCGGCGATGCGCGCGCCCGACATGCCGAGCGGATGGCCGAGCGCGATGGCGCCGCCATTGGGGTTCACATGGCCCGCATCCTCGGCGATCCCCAGATCGCGCAGGGTTGCGATGCCCTGGGAGGCGAAAGCTTCGTTGAGTTCGATCACATCGAAATCGCTCGGCGCGATCCTGAGCCGCTCGCAGAGCTTCCTCGTGGCCGGCGCGGGGCCGATGCCCATGATGCGCGGGGGAACGCCCGCAGCCGCCCCGCCGAGGATACGCGCGATGGGCGTCAGGCCATATTTGCGGGCCGCCGCCTCCGAGGCAACGATGAGGGCGGCCGCGCCGTCGTTGACGCCGGATGCGTTGCCGGCCGTCACCGAGCCGCCCTTGCGGAAGGGGGTCCTGAGCTTGGCGAGCCCTTCCAGCGTCGTGTCGGCGCGCGGATGCTCGTCCTTGTCCACCAGCTTCGGGTCGCCCTTGCGCTGGGGGATGGTGACGGGAACGATCTCGGCGGCCAGTCGCCCGTTCTCCTGCGCCGCCACCGCCTTCTGCTGCGAGCGCAGCGCGAAGGCATCCTGGTCCTGCCGCGATACGCCGAACTCCTCGGCCACGTTCTCGCCCGTCTCCGGCATGGAATCGACGCCGTATTGCTCCTTCATCAACGGGTTAACGAAGCGCCAGCCGATGGTGGTGTCGTGGATCTCGGCGTGGCGCGAGAAGGCCGCTTCGGCCTTGGGCATGACGAAGGGCGCACGCGACATGCTCTCCACGCCGCCGGCGATCATCAGCTCCGCCTCACCCGCCTTGATCGCGCGCGCGGCCATGATGACCGCGTCGAGCCCCGAGCCGCAGAGTCGGTTGACCGTGGTGCCGGGCACCTTTTCCGGCAAGCCGGCCAGGAGCAAGGACATGCGCGCGACATTGCGGTTGTCCTCCCCCGCCTGGTTGGCGCAGCCGAAGATCACGTCGTCCACCGCCTCGAAGTCCACGGACGGGTGCCGCTCGATCAGCGCCCGCAGCGGGACGGCGCCCAGATCGTCCGCCCGCACGGAGGAGAGGACGCCGCCGAAGCGGCCGATAGGGGTTCGCAGATAAGCGCAGATGAAGGCTTCAGCCATATTCAAAGCTCCGGGGCGGTCAGGTCGCCGATCATGTCCGGGAGCACGAGCTCGGCCCCGGTCCTGGCTTGCAATTCTTCCACCGAAAGGGCGGGCAGCTTCTCGCGCAGGACGAAGCGCCCGTTCTCGATATCGATCACCGCAAGGCTGGTGTAGACGCGCGTGACGCAGGAAACGCCCGTCAGCGGCAGCGCGCATCGCTTCACCAGCTTGGGTCGCCCGTCCTTCGTCACGTGATCGGTGATCACCGCGACGCGCTTTGCGCCATGCACGAGGTCCATCGCCCCGCCCACCGCCGGAACGCCCTTCGGCCCGGTCGACCAGTTGGCGAGGTCGCCCGTCTCGGCCACCTCGTAGGCGCCCAGGATCGCCACGTCGAGATGGCCCCCGCGCACCATGGCGAAACTGTCGGCGTGGTGGAAGAAGGCCGTGCCGGGCTTTTGCGTGACAGCCTTCTTGCCGGCATTGATGAGGTCCCAATCCTCCTCGCCGGCGGCCGGCGCGCCACCGAAGCCGAGAATGCCGTTCTCGGTGTGGAAGATGGCTTCACGGCCGGGAGGCTGGAAACGGGCCACCATCTCCGGCAGGCCGATGCCGAGATTGACATAGGCGCCGTCCGCGATGTCCTGCGCCGCGCGCCAGGCGATCTGGGCGGAAGAAAGTCGGTCCGTCATCGCGAAACCTCCGGATAATGGGCGTCTGCGCGGTTCAGCTCCTCCTCCTGCGCGGGGTCGGGCACCTCCACCACGCCCTGCACGAAGATGCCCGGCGTCACCACATGCTCGGGGTCTATCGCACCCGGCTCCACGATCTGCGAAACCTGCGCGATCGTCACCGCCGCCGCCATGCACATGACCGGATTAAAATTGCGAGCCGCCTTGTTGTAGATCAAATTGCCCAGCCGGTCGCCGCGCAGCGCCTTCACCAGCGCGAAATCGGCCTTCAGCCAGCGCTCGCGCACGTAAGGGCGGCCGTCGAACTCCTCCACCGGCTTGCCCTTCGCCAGATCCGTGCCGAAGGAGGTGGGGGTGTAGAAGGCCGGAATGCCGGCGCCGCCGGCCCTGATCCGCTCGGCCAGCGTGCCCTGCGGCACGAGCTCCAGCTCGATGCCGCCCGCTAGATACAGATCGGTGAAGACGCGCGGGTCCGCCGAGCGGGGGAAGGAGCAGATGAGCTTCTTCACCATGCCCTGCCCGATCAGCGCGGCGAGCCCCACATGGCCGTTGCCCGCATTGTTGTTGACCACGGTCAGGTCCTTCGGGTGGCCGGTCGCCACGTAGCGGTCGATCAGCGCGTGGATCAGCTCGATCGGCGCGCCCGAGCCGCCAAAGCCCCCGATCATCACCGTCGCCCCGTCCCCGACGCCCGCCACCGCGTCCCGGAGACTTGCGATCGTCTTGTCCAATGGATTTCTCCTTCGCTCTTGGTGCGCCGGTGAGCGTAGCGGCTTACATATCGAGGAAAACGGTTTCGCCCTCGCCCTGAAGGCGGATGTCGAAGGTGAAGACGGGCAGGCCGTCGCGCTCCGAGCGCGGGGCGATCAAGGTGCCGCGGCGCGCCGGATCGTCGATGCGGCCCAACAGCGGATCGGCCCCGTTCGCCTCCTCCTCGTCACCGAAATAGAGGCGCGTGTGCAGGCCGATATTGATGCCGCGCGCCACAATCCAGACGGTGACGTGGGGCGCCTGCGGACGCCCGTCGGGATAGGGCGCCGCGCCGGGGCGGATGGTCTCGAACCGGTAGAACCCCTCGTCCGCCGAAACGGGCTGGCGCGCCCATCCGGCAAAGTGCGGGTCCGCCTCGCCGCGCGTCTCGTGCGGCGAATTGTACAGGCCCTGCGCATCGGCCTGCCAGATCTCCACCAGCGCGTCGCGCACCGGCGCGCCGTTGCCGTCGTAGACATGGCCTTCCAGGATGACGCGCTCGCCCCTCGTCTGCGGCCCCACGATGGCCAGGCCGAGATCCTGGCTGTAGACGCCCGTGATCTCCACCCAGTTCGGGTTGGTGCCGATATGGACGTAGGGGCCGGCGGTCTGGGACGGGGATTCCTTCAGGTAGTCGAGCCGCTGGACCATCTCAGTTGCCCTCCCTGCGGTTCTCGAACATCGTGGAGCGCCGTCCGCGCAGGACGATGTCGAACCTGTAGGCCAGCGAATCCATGGGAATGGTTGCGTTGCGGTCGAGCGCGGCGACGAGTTGCTCGACCGCCGCCCTGTCGGGGATGGTCTGGACGATCGGGCACTGCCAGATCATCGGGTCGCCTTCGAAGTACATCTGCGTGATCAGCCGCTGGGCGAAAGCCTGCCCAAAGATCGAGAAGTGGATATGCGCCGGCCGCCAGTCGTTGACGCCGTTCGGCCATGGATACGCGCCCGGCTTGATGGTGCGGAAGGAATAGCGCCCCTCCCCGTCCGTGATGCAGCGCCCGCATCCGCCGAAATTCGGGTCGATGGCGGCCAGATAGCTTTCCTTCTTGTGCCGGTAGCGGCCGCCGGCATTGGCCTGCCAGAACTCGACCAGGGCGCCCGGCACGGGCCGGGCGTTCTCGTCCAGAACCCGGCCGTGGACGACGAGGCGCTGCCCGATCGCATCACCCGTCCTGGCGAAGTTGCGGATCAGATCGTTGTCCAGCTCGCCGATCGCATCATGGCCGAAGACGGGCCCCGTCATCTCGGAGAGGGTCGCCGGCAGCGAGAGAAGCGCGTTCCGGGGCGAGCGCAGAACCGAGGTCTTGTAGCCCGGCGTGTAAGCCGGAGGATGCCAGGCGCGGTCGCGCTGAAAGAAAGAACCGTTCACTTCGCCTCCTCCTTTTCCGCCTTCATCTCCGCCAGGGTCTTCTTGGCGATCCGGATCGCGCGGTTGGCGGCCGGCACGCCGGCATAGACGGCGACATGCATCATCGCCTCGGCGATATCGGCCTCGCTTGCTCCGGTGTTCCCCGTCGCGCGCACATGCATGGCCACCTCCTCGTCATGGCCGAGCGCGGCCAGCAGCGCGATGGTGACGATGGACCGCTCGCGCCGGGTGAACCCCTCGCCCGCCCAGACCGTGCCCCAGGCACCCTCGGTGATGAAGGCCTGGAAGCGCTCGTCGAATTCGGTGATCGCCGCGCTCGCGCGGTCCACATGCGCATCTCCCAGCACCGAGCGGCGAACCGCCATGCCGGCGCGATAGCGCTCGCTGGGCGGTCCGGCCTCGCTCATTCAGGCGTCCTTTCGAAAATGGGAGGCGATGAGCGCCGCCGTCTCGGCCGGCTTCTCGATACAAGGCAGATGCGCCGCGCCCGCGATCGTCTCGAAGCGGCAGCCGGGGATGAGCGCGGCGGTGGCGCGCACCAGATCGGGCGGCGTGGACATATCCTCATCGCCGACGATGGCGAGCGTGGGAATGGCGATACGCCCGGCCTCGGCCGTCAGATCGGCGTCCCGAATGGCCGCGCAAGTGCCGGCGTAGCCCTCGCCCGGCGTGCGCTCCAGCATGTTCAGCCAGCCGGCCCATTCGTCCGGACGCTGAGCCGCGAAGCCTTGCGTGAACCAGCGGCCGATCACGCTCCGGGAGATGGGGGGAAATCCCTGCCCCTCCACAGCCGCGATCCGCTCCGCCCACATCTCCGCCGTGCCGATCCTGGCGGCTGTGCCGCACAGGACGAGCGAGGACACTCGCTCGGGCGCGCGGGCCACGATCTCCTGCGCTATCAGCCCGCCGACGGAAAGCCCCACCAGAGCCGCATGGGGCCAGTCCAGCGCATCGAGGAGACCCGTCAGGTCGCCTGCGTGATCGGCAATGGTGTAGGGGGCGGGAGGCGCGTCCGACAGGCCGTGGCCGCGCTTGTCGTAGGCGAGAATCTCGAACTCGCCCGACAGGCGCTCCACCACCTCGTCCCAGATGCGCAGGTCCGAGCCGAGCGAGTTGAGGAGGACGACTCGCGGCCCGCTCCCCACACGCTTGTAATGCAGGACGACCCGACCGACGCGTTTGAATGACATGAACTTTCAGCGCTCCTCTCACTGAATGCCGCCCCGTGATAGACGCCTCGCCTCGTCATGTAAAATAATGATATGGGCGGGCAGTATAACCAGGAGGTTTTGCCTGCCGTGCTCGATCCCGCCGTGCGCCTGCGTCACTTGAGCGCTTTCGTGGAGGTGGCGCGCGCCGGGAGTCTGGTGCGCGCCGCGCGAACCCTCCACGTCACGCAGCCGGCCGTTTCCAAGACGATCCGCGAACTGGAGATGCTTCTGGAGGTGGAGCTTTTCGACCGCTCGCGGCGCGGCGCGGCCCTGACCCGCTTCGGCGAAATCTTCCTGCGCCACGCGGAGGCGGGCCTGCTCTCGTTCCGGGAGGGCGCGCGCTCCATCCAGGAGGCGAAGGCGCCGGGCGCGCTGCCCTTGCGCATCGGCGCGCTCCCCACCGTCTCGGCGCGGCTGATGCCGCTCGCGGTCAAGCGCTTCCTCGCCGAAGGGCTGGGCGCGGTGCCACGCATCGTCACGGGGCCGAACGCCTTCCTGATGGGCCAGCTTCGCGAGGGGGCGCTCGACATCGTGATCGGGCGCATGGCCGAGCCGCACGAGATGGATGGGTTCATCTTCGAGCCGCTTTATTCGGAGGAGCTTTGCTTCGCCGTTCGTCCAGGCCATCCGCTGCTGGCCGAGCGGCCATTCGACCCGAGCCGGATCGTCGAGCACGAGGTGCTGATGCCGCCGCCCGGCTCGGTGATCCGGCCGACGGTCGACCGCCTGTTCCTGGCCTCGGGCATCGCGCGGCCGCAGCGCACCATCGAAACGGTCTCGCTGGCGTTCGGCCGCAGTTACCTGAGGGTCAGCGACGCGGTGTGGATCATCTCGGAGGGGGTGGTTGAGGCCGACGTCGCCGAGGGCACGCTCGCCCGGCTTCCGATGGACACCTCGCAGACGCTGGGCGCCGTGGGCGTCACGCGACGCCGCACCGCGCAGATGACGGCCGCGCTGGAGATCTTCCTCAGCGAGGTGCGGGGCAGCGCCGCCGCGCTCGCCGGACACGAGACCGCAGCGCCCCGGCTGGCCCGCTCCTGAGCCGGAGCCGAATCGCCCGCAATCGACGGCGTTCCCGCCACGGTCTTTCGACCGCCTGGCGAACGCGGCGAACGCCCCGCCCACCTCGCTGTCGTGCACCGTTCCCCTGGCAGGCCCGGCGCTATACGATGAAAATCATGCTTCCGGGGACTCGAGACGAGTTGAGTTCGCGGCCCGGCGCGACTATAGAGAGCCAGTCGGAGCGTAGCGCAGCCTGGTAGCGCACCTGAATGGGGTTCAGGGGGTCGGAGGTTCGAATCCTCTCGCTCCGACCAATCACAGCCCAAGTGCAGATGAGCCGGGTTCGCGCCTCGATGGCGAATTCCGTGCCCTGCGCGTCTTTCCACGAACAATGCCCCGTCCAGTTTCGGCGTCCGCGCGGCACCTTCATGAGCCCAGGGGACGGGCGCCGCATCATGCGGCGGCCCTCTCCTGGTGCCGGGATCGTCGCGCGGGTCAGAACGGATAATGTTGGTTCGGGTCCTCGATGGTGATCCAGCGCAGTTCGGTGAACTCGGCGATGCTCGCGGTTCCGCCGAAGCGGCCGTAGCCGGAGGCCTTCATTCCGCCGAAAGGCATCTGCGCCTCGTCGCCGACCGTCGGCCCGTTCACGTGGCAGATGCCCGATTCGATGCGGCGGGCAACGTCGAGCGCGCGCGAGACATCGCGCCCGAACACGCCGGCCGAAAGCCCGTATTCGGTATCGTTGGCCAGCTCCACCGCGTGGTCCGCGTTTCTCGCGCGCACCACGCAGACCACGGGGCCGAAGCTTTCCTCGCGGAAGAGCCGCATCTGCGGCGTCACCTTGTCCACGATGGTGGCCGGCATGATGGTCGAGGAACTCGCCCCGCCCGTCGTCACGCTGGCTCCGGCCTGCACCGCGTCCTCGATCAGCTCCTCCACCCGCTCGACAGTGGAACGGGAGACCACCGAGCCGAGGACCACCTTGTCGCGAGGGTTCCCGAAGGGCAGCTTCGATGACTTGGCGGTAAACTTCTCCACGAAGGCGTCGGCCACCTTCTCGTCGACGATGATACGCTCCGTCGACATGCAGATCTGCCCCTGGTTCATGAAGGCCCCGAAGGCGGCCGCGTTCACGGCCGCGTCGAGATCGGCGTCGTCGAGGATCACCAGCGGCGCCTTGCCGCCGAGTTCCAGGAGCACGGGCTTGAGATACCTGGCGGCCTCGGCCGCGATGATCTTGCCGACCCTGGTCGAGCCCGTGAAGTTGATGCGCTTTACCTTCCTGTGGGCGATCAGCGCTTTGACGACCTCGGGCGCATCCTCGGCCGAATGGGTCACGACGTTCAGAACGCCCGCCGGCAGCCCCGCCTCGCCCAGCGTCTCGGCGATCATGCGGTGGGTGCGGGGGCACATCTCGGAGGCCTTCAGCACCACCGTGTTGCCGCAGGCGATGGGCATGGCGACGGCGCGCACCCCCAGGATGACGGGCGCGTTCCACGGCGCCATGCCGACGAGGACGCCCACGGGCTCGCGGTAGCCCATGGCCAGCGTGCCGGGCTTGTCGGACGGGATCACCTCGCCCTTGATCTGCGTGGTTGCAGCCGCAGCCTCGCGCAGGATCTTGGCGGCGAACATCACGTTGAAGCCCATCCAGGGACCGGTCGCGCCGGTCTCGGCGATGCCTGCCTCGATGAACTCGGCGGTCTTCTCCTCCAGAAGGTCAGCCGCCTTGTTCAGGATGGCGCGCCTTTCGGAAGGGCCGGTCCTCGACCAGGCGGGAAACGCACGGGCCGCCGCCTCCACCGCCGTGTCCACGTCGGCGGCGCGAGCGGCCGCCGCACGCGTGGCCACCGAGCCCGTCACCGGGTCGAGCCGCTCGAACGTGGCCTCCGCCGCCGCGTCGACATCGCGCCCGTCGATCAGCAATCCAATGTCCATTTCCAACCTCCCTCTTGCGGTGATGGCGTTGCCTGCGCCGCCAGCGCATGCCTGCCCCGCTTCTATAGGTAGAAGCCTCGGCGCGGCTTGTCATGAGCCTTGTCGGCGACCGCCACCGAACCTCCCGCGGCCCCGCAGGCCCGGTCTGTCACGAAATCTTGCAGCGGGCGACGGAATCGTATCGCAAACCGGCTGCAACGGGTTTATGACGAATCATCTCGTCTTGTCTGGTGGAGGTCCGAACATGCGGATCGGCAAGAACAGATGGTCTGTTACGGTCCCCGTCCAGGGCACGTTTCTTCAGGGAGGTATTTCATGACATTCAAGGCTCAGGCGTTGGCAGCCGTTGCGCTTGTCGCACTCGGTTGCGGTTCTGCGACGGCGCAGGACTATCCCACCCAGCCGATCACCATCGTCGTGCCCTTCTCGGCCGGTGGACCGACCGACACGGTGGCACGCCTGGTCGCCCAGTCGATGTCCTCCACGCTCGGCCAGCAGGTGCTGATCGAGAATGTCGGCGGCGCGGGCGGCACGCTCGGCGCTGGCCAGGTGGCGCAGGCCCAGCCGGACGGCTACAGGCTCCTCCTCCACCATATCGGCATGTCGACTGCGCCCTCGCTCTATCGCCAGCTCGCCTTCGATCCGCAGACCGACTTCACGCCCGTGGGCCTCATCACCTCGGTGCCCATGACCATCGTGGCGCGCAGGGACTTCGAGCCCACGACCGCCGAGGAGTTCATCGCCTACCTGCGCGAGAACGGCGAGGACACGACCTACGCCAATGCCGGCATCGGCTCCGCCTCCCATCTCTGCGGCATGTTGCTTCAGGAAGCGCTGGGCGTACAGATGATCACGGTTCCCTACCAGGGGGCCGCCCCGGCGATGACCGACATCCTCGGCAGCCAGGTCGATGTGCTCTGCGACCAGACGACCAACACCACCAACCAGATCAGGGGCGGCGAAGTGAAGGCCTATGCCGTCACCACGCCCGAGCGCATCGAATCCTTCCCCGATCTTCCCACCACCGCCGAAATCGACCTTCCCGCCTTGCAGATCGGCGTCTGGCACGGCCTCTACGGCCCGGCGGGCATGGACGAGGCCATCGTGGAGAAGCTGGAAGGCGCGCTCCAGACGGCCCTGGCGGACGAGACGGTGATCGCCCGCTTCGCCGATCTCGGAACGGCTCCCGTGACGGCGGAGGAGGCCACGCCGGCGGCCCTCGCCGAGGAGCTGAACTCCCAGATCGAGCTGTGGCGGCCGATCATAGAATCGGCCGGCCAATACGCCGACTGACGAAGGGACGGGCCGCGCTTCATGAGAAGCGCGGCTTTTTTTTCACCTATCGGAGGACCAGGGTTGCATAGTTCGACCCATACCAAATCGCAGCGCGACATCATCGCTGGCGGCATCTTCCTCGCCATCGCCGCCACCTTCGGCTTCATCTCCCTCGGCTACGAGATGGGCACACCGCTTCGCATGGGGCCGGGGTTCATTCCCCTGACCCTGGCCATCATCCTCGCCATCCTCGGCGTCGTCATCATCGTGTCCGGGATACGCAAGAACGAGACGGTCGAGACCAGCCCGGTTTCGTGGACCGGCAGCGCCCTCGTCGTCGCCAGCCTCGTCATCTTCGGCGTCTTCGCCCGGCAGCTCGGGCTCGTGCCGATCGTTTTCCTCTGCACGGCGCTCACCGCCTTCGCCTCGCGCAACAACACGCTCCTGTCGGCGCTCACCATCGCCGCGGCCATGTCCATCCTCTGCTATCTCATCTTCAAGATCGGGCTCGGCATCACGCTGCCGACCTTCGGTCCCCTCTTTGCCCTCTGACGGAGGCCGGGACTCATGGATCTCCTTGCGAATCTGGCCCTCGGCTTCGAGACGGCGCTGACGCCCGTCAACATCTTCTGGTGCTTCATCGGCGTCCTTCTCGGCACGCTGGTCGGCGTCCTGCCCGGCATCGGCCCCACGGCGACCATCGCCATGCTGCTGCCGATCACCTTCACCTTCTCGCCCGTCACCGCCCTCATCATGCTCTCCGGCATCTATTACGGCGCGCAATATGGCGGCTCGACCACGGCGATCCTCATCAACCTGCCGGGGGAAAGCTCATCGGCGGTCACGGCGATCGACGGCTACCAGATGGCCAGAAAGGGGCGAGCGGGCCCGGCCCTGGCCACGGCCGCGCTCGGTTCGTTCTTCGCGGGCTGCGTCTCGACGCTGCTCCTGGCCATCGCCGCGCCGCCGCTCGCGGCCGTCGCGCTCAATTTCGGCGCACCGGAATATTTCGCGCTGATCGTGCTCGGCCTCCTGGTGTCCATCTCGCTGGCGCACGGCTCGGTCGTCAAGGCGCTGGGCATGATCGTGCTCGGGCTCCTGCTCGGCACGGTGGGGCAGGACATCTACACCGGCACGCCCCGCTTCACCTTCGGCCAACTGGAGCTCTACCAGGGCATCAACTTCGTGTCGGTGGCGGTGGGCGTCTTCGGCGTCTCGGAGATCTTCCGGAACCTGGAGAACGAGCGCGACCGCGAGGTGATGGTGAAGAAGGTCTCCAACCTCTGGCTGACGAAGGACGACTTCAAGCGCATCACCATGCCGGTGCTGCGCGGCACGGCGCTCGGCTCCATCCTCGGCGTGCTGCCGGGTGGCGGCCACGTCCTGTCCTCCTTCGCCTCCTATTCGATGGAAAAGAACCTGTCGAAGAACAAGGCCGAGTTCGGCCATGGCGCCATCGAGGGCGTGGCGGGGCCGGAAAGCGCCAACAACGCCGCCGCGCAGACCTCCTTCATACCGCTTCTCACGCTCGGCATCCCGGCCCATCCGGTGATGGCGCTCATCGTGGGGGCGTTCATCCTCCAGGGCATCACCCCCGGTCCGAACGTCATCAATACGCAGCCGGCGCTCTTCTGGGGCATCATCGCCTCCATGTGGATCGGCAACGTCCTCCTGGTGATGCTGAACCTGCCGCTGATCGGCCTCTGGGTGAAGATGCTGACGATTCCCTACCGGGTGCTGTTCCCGGCGATCGTCCTCTTCGCCTCGATCGGCTGCTACTCGATCAACAACAATCCGTTCGACGTCTATGCCATCGCCGTCTTCGGCGTGCTCGGATACGTGCTGATCCGCATGGGGTGCGAGCCCGCGCCGCTGCTTCTCGGCTTCGTGCTCGGCCCGCTGCTGGAGGAGCATCTGCGGCGCGCCATGATCATCTCGCGCGGCAACGCGCTGGTGTTCCTGGAGCGTCCGATCTCCGCCATGCTGCTGGCCATCGGCCTCCTGGCCGTCGTCCTGGCGCTGATGCCCTCCATCCGCAGGAAGCGCGATGAGGTCTTCGTCGAGGAGGACTGATCGCCCTCCGGGTGTCGAAAAAAGCATGGCGCCGACGTCGGAAGACATCGGCGCCGTTTCGATTCCGGCCTTCGGACGCTGAAAGGATGATTCGGTCAGCGAACCTGATCGAGGATGCGTTTCAGTTCCAGAAGCTCCAGAAGCACCCGGTTGAGTTCGGCGGTCGGCCCGGGAGGAAGGGCAGAGCCGTTCCGATCCCTGTCCCGGCGCAGCAGCGCTGAAAGGCCCGAGCGGCTGCGCTCCGAGGGCGCGTCCTCGGCCTCCGCCTCATCCGGCTCGAAAACGGGCGCGGGCGGAGCGGAAGGCTGGTCGAGCCCGGAGAGATCGCCGGCGCCGACGGCGATCACGAAGCGATTGCCGTTCTCCTTCAGGATGCGTTGCACCCCCTTGATCGTGAAGCCACGCACATAGAGGAGGACGCGGATGCCCTTCAGCAGTTCGACATCGTCGGGCCGGTAATAGCGCCGGCCGCCGCCGCGCTTCATGGGCTTGATCTGGGGAAAGCGCGTTTCCCAGAAGCGCAGGACATGCTGCGGCAGATCCAGTTCTTCCGCGACCTCCGAGATGGTGCGGAACGCGTCTGCGCTCTTCTCCGACATTCAGGGGCGCTGCCGGCTCACTCGGCCGCGTTCAGGAGGTCGTGCGGCGCTTCGCCCCTCTCGCCTCGCTTGGCGTGCGCTTGCAGAATACGCGCCTTCATGACGTTGGACGGCTTGAAGACGGCGACCCGGCGCGGCGAGATGGGCACCTCCTCGCCCGTCTTCGGGTTTCGGCCGATGCGCTCGTTCTTCTCGCGCACCAGGAAAGAGCCGAAGGAGGAAATCTTGACGCTCTCGCCCCGAGCGATGGTTCCGCAGACCTCCTCGAGGACGGTTTCCACCAGATAGGCCGATTCCGTGCGCGACAAGCCGATCTTGCGAAACACCGCCTCTGCGAGATCGGCCCGAGTGATCGTCCGCTCTCCCATACCAACCCCTCTCGTCCTTCGCCGCCGGGCCGAACCCGCCATTGGCCCCGACAATACCGAATTCGCCAAGTCGTTCAAGGCACTCGCGCCTACCAGCGCACCAGCACGGCGCCCCAGGTGAAGCCGCCGCCCATCGCTTCGAGCAGCACCAGGTCGCCGCGCTTCAGGCGCCCGTCCCGCGCGGCGCGGTCCAGCGCCAGCGGAATCGAGGCGGCAGAGGTGTTGCCGTGGTCGTCCACCGTCACCACCACCTTCTCGGGCGCGATGCCCAGTTTCCTGGCCGAAGCGTCGATGATGCGCCGGTTGGCCTGGTGGGGCACGAACCAGTCGACATCCTCGGCGGTGATCGAAAGCGCCTCGAACGAATCCTCGATGACATCGGTGATCATGCCCACCGCGTGCTTGAAGACCTCGCGGCCTTCCATGCGCAGCTTGCCGACGGTGCCGGTGGATGACGGGCCGCCATCGACATAGAGCTTCTCGTGATGGGCGCCGTCCGAACGCAGCCTGGAGACCAGCACGCCGCGATCGGAGAGGCCGCCCTCGCCCTCGGCGGCCTCCAGCACCACGGCCCCGGCGCCGTCGCCGAACAGGACGCAGGTGGTCCGGTCGCTCCAGTCCACGATTCGCGAGAAGGTCTCCGCGCCGATCACCAGCGCGCGGCGCGCCATGCCGCTGCGGATGTAGAGATCGGCCGTGGTGATGGCGTAGACGAAGCCCGAGCAGACCGCCTGCATGTCGAAGGCGAAGCCATGGGTGATGCCGAGCCGCATCTGCACCTGCACGGCCGAGGCGGGGAAGGTACGGTCGGGCGTGGCGGTGGCCAGGACGATGAGGTCGATGTCGGAGGGCTGGAGATTTGCCGCCTCCAGCGCCTTGCGCGCGGCCGCCTCGCCCAGCGAAACGGTCGTCTCGCCCTCCCCCGCGATGTAGCGGTTCGCGATTCCGGTGCGCTGGCGAATCCACTCGTCGGAGGTTTCGACGATGCCCTCGAAGTCGAGATTGCTCATGCGGCGCGCCGGCAGGCTCGAGCCCGTGCCGATGACGATGGAACGACGAACGGTCATTGCGGAGCCTCCAACGGTTTCTGCGCCGCATCCGCCGACACGCTGAGATAAAAGTCCTGAAGATCCTTCTCGATCTTCTCACGCAACTGGGCCGAAGCCATGGCGAAGGCGACGTCGATGGCGGCCGCCGTGCCCTCCGCGTCCGAGCCGCCATGGCTCTTGATGACGATGCCGTTCAACCCAAGGAAGACGCCGCCATTGACCTTGCGCGGGTCCATCTTGTCGCGCAGCCGGTCGAAGGCGCCCTTGGCCAGAAGATAGCCGAGCTTGGCAAGCCAGGTGCGCGTCATGGCCGAGCGGAGATAGGAGGCGATCTGGCGGGCAGTGCCCTCGGCGGTCTTCAGCGCGATATTGCCCGTGAAGCCCTCCGTCACCACCACGTCCACCGTGCCCTTGCCCAGATCGTCGCCCTCCACGAAGCCGTGATAGACGAGGCCGGAGAGCCGCGCCTCCTTCAGGAGCCGCGCCGCTTCCTTGATCTCGTCCTGGCCCTTCACCTCCTCCACGCCGATATTGAGCAGGCCCACGCTCGGCCGCTCGACATGCAGCAGGGCGCGCGCCATCGCCGCGCCCATCATCGAGAAATCGACGAGCTGCTGGGAATCGGCGCCGATGGTGGCGCCCACGTCCAGAACGACGCTCTCGCCGCGCAGGGTGGGCCAGATCGCCGCGATGGCGGGCCGCTCGATATTGGGCATGGTGCGCAGGCAGAACTTGGCCATGGCCATGAGCGCCCCGGTGTTGCCGGCCGAGACCGCGACATCGGCCTCGCCCCCCTTCACCGCCTCCAGCGCCTTCCACATCGAGGATTTGTAGCGCCCCTGCCGCAGCGCCTGGCTCGGCTTCTCGTCCATGCGGATGGACACGTCGCAATGATGGAAGGTGGAGGCCGCCTTGAGCCTCGGATGCGCCTCCAGCACCGGGCGCACCGCATCTTCCTGGCCGAAGATGACGAAGCGCAGGCCCGGATGGCGCGTCAGGGCGATCTCGGCGCCCGGCAGAATGACGGACGGCCCATGATCGCCGCCCATCGCGTCGAGCGCGACGGTAATGCCCGATGTCACGTGAGAATCCCCAAACAATCTGCTTTCGGCACGGGAAGCGGCCGGACGGCGTCCATATGGGCGCGCGTTGCGCCGCTTTCATGACTCATGCGATTTCAGCCTGGCAAGCGCGGCGAAGGGAGAGACCGGGCGGTCCTGCGCCTCCTCTTCCCCGGCGTCGCCTTCGAAGACGATGTCCGGCTCGCGCGGATAGGGGTCGAGGCTCATGGCCACGATCTCGCGGAAGGCGGCGCCGAGGTCGAGGCGCTCGCCCGTGAAGGTGTCGGGGATGTCGTCGCCCTCGGGGTCGAGGTGGATTTCGCCCTCATCGGCCCCGCGAATGCGCGAAAGCTTGGAATTCTCGGGGATGAAAAGGCGGTCGACCTCCTCGTCGATCTCCTCGCGCACCGGCTCCAGCGTCACCACGCTGGCCTGCACGGCCGCCGCCTTCAGCCGGCCCTTCACCGAGACGCCGCCCTGGCGCCAGGGCGCCACGCGCACCTCGGCGGCAAGGCTTTCCACGGCCTCGATCCCAAGGAAGCGCGCCAGGGCCTCGCGCTCGGCCTCGTCCGCCTCGAACTCGACGGGCAGGCCCTCGCGCGGCAGGCGCGAGACGAGAACGGTGCAGGACAGCGGCTCGGCCGCCGCCGGATCGTCAGGCTGCATGTTCGGCACCTTCTTCCTTCAGACGGCCGGTGAGAAGAACGGCGTTCGCCACCTTGCGATAGGCGGCGTCGACCTCGATCATATAAGTTGCGATGACGGCCGGCGCCCCTCCGGGCTCGGCCACCTCCGCGAAGCTGCGCGCGGCCACGGCGCGGGTGAGTGCGGCCTCGTCGCCGCCCGCCAGCGGCGCCTCGAACTCGGCGACGCGCGCGTAGAAGCGCGCGGCGAGCTTGCGCATCCGGCGCGGCACGCCCTGATAGCCTATGCCGATCTCGCGAAGCGAATGGTCCATGTCGAGCATGAAGCGATCGACGACATCCTGCGCGAGCGGCGCCAGGGCACTGTCCCCCCGGCAGCGACGCAGGAACAGGAAGACCTCGATACACAGCGCCTCGTAACGGCCCATCACCGTGTCGGGCAACCCGCCATCCTCATAGAGAAACGGGTTTCTCGCGCGCGCCACGAGGGCCTCGTAGAGGCGATCGACGATTTCCCGGTTCCGCCTTCGGTTTCGCCAGCGCTCCAGCATCTGTCCTCTCAAGGAATCTTCCAGCGGCGTTCGCATGGCCGGCGGCCGATTGCAACGGTCCGGAAGGTCGTTTACGAAGCGGCATGTCCTCCGGCAGGCGGGGTGGGCGCCTCACTATCGCGCGCTTCCTTGGCCAGGATCGGCCGGAGAGACCTGCGAGGAGATCGACCGCGTGAAACCGTCAGCCCGTTCCGCCCGCCCGCTTCTTGCAGCCGCCGGGCTCGGCTCGCTTCTGGCGCTGTCCGCCTGCCAGACGGCGGAAGTCTATAATCAGGGGTATGTGATCGACGAGCAGTCGCTCTCGCTGGTGCCGGTCGGCTCCTCGCGAGAGCAGGTCGTGCTCGCGCTCGGCTCCCCCTCCACCACGGCGACATTCGACAACGAGGTGTTCTACTACATCTCCCAGAAGCGTGTTCGGCCCATGGCCTTCATGCAGCCGAGGCTGGTGGAACAGCGTATCCTGGCCGTCTATTTCGGCCCGGACAACCGTGTGCGCCAGATCGCCAATTACGGGCTGCAGGACGGCCGGGTGTTCGATTTCATCTCGCGCACCACGCCCACCGGCGGGCGCGACCAGAGCTTCCTCGGGCAGCTCCTGTCGTCGGACGCGCCGCCCATGGCCGGCGGTGTTCTGGGCCCGCGCCGCGACCCCGGCGACATCGGGCCGGAGCGCTGATCGAACGACAGTTAGAAAGCCGGGCCCAGCGCCCGGCTTTTTCCTACTTGTCTTCCAGCTCCCGCCCCCGCCCTTCGCCGCGCGACCGGCGCGCGACCCGGTCGAGCACCGCGTTGACGAGGCGCGGCTCGTCCTCGGCATAGAACGCCTTGGCGATATCGACATATTCGGCCACGATGACGGCGACAGGCACGTCCTTGCGGCTCGTCAGCTCGTAGGTGCCGGCCCGCAGGATGGCGCGCAGCGTGGTGTCGAGCCGCGAGAGCGGCCAGTCGGCCGTGAGCGAGGAGTGGATGAGCGGATCGACGAAGGTCTGCCCGCGCACCACGCCCGACACGATGTCGCGGAACCAGGCGGCATCCGCCTCCCGATAGGTTTCTCCGTCCACCTCCTGCCCGAGCCGGAAATTCTCGTACTCGGCCACCGTCTCGACGAGGCTCGTGCCGCCGACATCCATCTGGTAGAGCGCCTGCACGGCGGCGAGGCGCGCTGCGCCACGCTTGTTGGCCGGGCGCAGGGGCTTGGGCGTGGGAGCGGCGGTCATGGCTCAGGCTCCCAGTTTTTCGCGCAGCGCGATCATGGCCAGCGCCGCCGCCGCCGCGCCTGCGCCCTTGTTGAGGCGGTCGGGTCGGGCCCTTTCCAGCGCCTGCGCCTCGTTCTCCACGGTGAGGATGCCGTTGCCGATCGCGGCGTTCTCGGCAATCGCGATGTCCATCAGGGCCCGGCAGGACTCGTTGGCCACGATGTCGAAATGGTAGGTCTCGCCGCGAATGACGCAGCCCAGCGCGACGAAGCCGTCATAGGCGGTGCCACCGGCGCCCTCGCCCGTCAGCGCGAAGCCGATGGCGGCCGGCACTTCCAGCGCGCCCGGCACCGTCACCACCTCGAACGTGCCGCCCGCCTTCTCGATCTCGGCCTTGGCGCCTTCCAGCAGCAAGTCGGCGATATGGTCGTAGAACCGGGCCTCGACGATCAGGAGATGGGGTGCGGGCATGGACGGTCACTTCTTTCGGACAAAGGGGATCGCAGCAGCGGAAGAAGCCTTCCGCACAAGCGATCCTTGCAAAACTCAAACGAGGATCGGCGCGTGTCTCAGGCACGCGGGCCGAACAAGCGCTCCGCATAGCGCGCAATCTGATCGACCTCAAGGTTCACGCTGTCGCCCACGCTCCGCCGGCCCCATGTCGTGACGTCCAGCGAGTGGCGGATGAGGAGGACGTCGAAGACGTCGCCCTCCACGCCGTTGACGGTCAGCGAGGTTCCGTCGAGACAGACGGAGCCCTTCTGCGCCACGAAACGCGCAAGCTCGGCAGGCGCCTGGATGCGAAAGCGCCGGGCCTCGCCCTCGTCCTCCACCGACACGATCCGGGCCGTCCCATCGACGTGGCCGGAGACCAGATGCCCGCCCAGTTCGTCGCCCACCTTCAGCGCGCGCTCCAGGTTGATCGCGGCGCCCACCTCCCAGCTTCCGGCCGTCGTCAGCCGAAGCGCCTCCTCCCAGGCCTCCACCTCGAACCAGCGCGAATTGGCCCCCTGCTCGGGAAGCGCGGTGACGGTGAGGCACACGCCCGAGCAGGCGATGGAGGCGCCGATCTCGATGGAGGCGGGGTCGTAGGCCGTGCGGATGCGCAGGCGCCGCCCCTCATCCAGAGGCACGACGGCCTCGACTTCTCCGATATCGGTGACGATTCCGGTGAACATCAGCCGTCCTTCCGCATATATTCGAGCCAGAGATCATCGCCATAGCGCAGCTGGCGCCGCAGGTCGAAGCGGTGGCCGGCTTCCTGCGGGTCCAGCGGCGCGGGAACGCCGCCCTCCCCGATGCGCCCCGGAGCGACCACGAGGACGAGCCGGTCCACCAGATCCTCCTTCAGGAAGGAGCCGCCCAGCATGGCGCCGCCTTCCACCATGAGCGTCGAAATGCCGCGCGCGCCCAGATCGTCCAGAAGTTCGGGCAAGGCCACCCGGCCGTTCTCGTCCGGCTCGGCGGCGAGGAATTCGAAGCCGGCCTCGCGCAGCGCGCGGCCGCGCTGCGGGTCGGCGCCGGCCAAGGCGGCAAGGACGGTGGGCACACCCCGCGCGTCCGCGCCCAGCCGCGAGGTCGGAGGGGTCTCCAGTCTCGGATCGACCACGATGCGCATGGGCGAGCGTTCCTCCAGGCCCGGCAGCCGGCAGGTCAGCGCCGGGTCATCCGCCAGAACGGTGCCGATCCCCACGAGGATCGCCTCGGAGCGGGCGCGCATCAGATGGGTCTGAGCGTTCGCGACGGGGCCGGTGATCGCCACCCGCCCCTGCCCCCGTCGGCCGAGCATCCCGTCGGCGGAAAGCGCCATCTTGAGAGTCACTTCCGGGCGCTTTCTCAGCGCGCGCGCGAGGTAGCCGGAGAGGGTTTCGCGCGCCTCGCGCGCCAGCAGGCCGGGTGCCACCTCGATGCCCGCGGCACGCAGGATGTCGTGCCCCCTGCCGTCCACGCGCGGGTCGGGATCGGCGGCGGCCGAGACCACCCGCGCGATGCCGGCGGCCACCAGGGCCTCGGCGCAGGGGGGCGTGCGGCCATGATGGGCGCAGGGCTCTAGGGTGACATAGGCGCACGCGCCGCGCGCAAGCGCGCCGGCCTCCGCCAGCGCCACCGTCTCGGCGTGGGGACGCCCGCCCACGGCAGTGACGCCGCGTCCCACGATCAGCGGCACGCCGCCTTCGAAGCGCACGATGAGGGTGGCGACGGAAGGATTGGTGCCGGTGAGGCCGGCATGGCGCTCTGCATAACGGATGGCGGCCGCCATCAGCCGCCGGTCGGTCTCGCTGAAGCCCGGCTCCATCTCAGTTGTCGTCCTCGCGCGGGATGGGCGAGGCCGGGCTGTCGGCCAGTTCCTCCAGCAGCGCGCCGAAGTCCCCCGCCTCGCGGAAGTCCCGGTAGACCGAGGCGAAGCGCACATAGGCCACGTCGTCGAAGCCGCGAAGGGCCTCCATCACGAGGAGGCCGATATCGTTGGAGGAGACCTCCGCCTCGCCGCTCGATTCCAGCCGGCGGATGATGCCGGAGATCATCCGCTCCACCCGCTCGGGATCGGCCGAGCGCTTGCGCAGCGCGGTGTGCACGGAGCGCGCCAGCTTGTCGCGCTCGAAGGGAACCTTGCGGCCCGACTTCTTGGCCACCGTCAGCTCCCGAAGCTGGATGCGCTCGAAGGTGGTGAAGCGCCCGGAGCAATCGGGGCAGACGCGGCGGCGACGGATCGCCGCCCCGTCCTCGGCGGGGCGGCTGTCCTTCACCTGGCTGTCGAGCGAACCGCAGTAGGGACAGCGCATCGCTCAGAGCGACGGATAGATCGGGAACCGCGCCGTCAGCGCCAGCACCTTCTCCTTCACACGCGCCTCGACGGCCGCGTTGCCCTCTTCCGAATTGGCCGCCTTCAACCCGTCGAGCACCTCCACGATCAGGCGCCCGACCTCGCGGAACTCGGCTGGCCCGAAGCCGCGCGTCGTGGCGGCCGGGGTGCCCAGGCGGATGCCGGAGGTGATCGCCGGCTTCTGCGGGTCGCTGGGCACGCCGTTCTTGTTGCAGGTGATGCCCGCGCGGCCGAGGGCCGCCTCGGAAGCCTTGCCGGTCAGCATCTTGGGCCGGAGGTCCACCAGCATCAGATGCGTGTCGGTGCCGCCCGAAACGATGTCGAGCCCGCCTTCGCGCACGGTTTCGGCCAGGATGCGGGCGTTCTCGGCCACCGCCTTCATGTAGTCCTTGTAGGCCGGCTGCAGCGCTTCCTTGAAAGCCACCGCCTTGCCGGCGATGACATGCATGAGCGGGCCGCCCTGGAGGCCGGGGAAAATCGCCGAATTGATCTTCTTGGCGATGTCCGCGTCATTCGTCAGCACGAGGCCGCCGCGCGGGCCGCGCAGCGTCTTGTGCGTGGTGGAGGTAGCGACATGGGCGTGCGGGAACGGGCTGGGGTGCAGGCCCGTGGCCACGAGGCCCGCGAAATGGGCCATGTCCACCCACAGATAGGCGCCGACCGCGTTGGCGATCCTGCGGAAGCGCTCGAAATCGATGCGGCGCGAATAGGCGGAGCCGCCGGCCACGATGATGACGGGCCGGGTCTCCTGCGCCAGAGCCTCGACCTGGTCGTAGTCGATCAGGCCGGTCTCGTTGTCGAGTCCGTACTGGACGGCGTTGAACCAGCGGCCGGAGAGGTTCGGCTTGGCGCCATGGGTCAGATGCCCGCCCGCGTCCAGGCTCATGCCCAGGATGGTGTCGCCGGGCTTGGAGAGCGCCATGAGCACGGCCTGGTTGGCCTGGCTGCCGGAATTGGGCTGCACATTGGCGAAGCCACAGCCGAACAGCTCCCTGGCGCGGTCGATCGCGAGCTGCTCCACCACATCCACATGCTCGCAGCCGCCGTAATAGCGGCGGCCGGGATAACCCTCGGCATATTTGTTGGTGAGAACGGAGCCCTGCGCTTCCAGAACCGCCCGCGAGACGATGTTCTCGGATGCGATCAGCTCGATCTCGTGCTGCTGGCGGTGAAGCTCGTCCTTCATCGCCGCGAAGAGGTCGGGATCGCCCGCCTCGATGCCCTGCGAGAAGAAGGCGTCGTGCCGCGACGGCGTTTCGATGGCTCTGGCCTCGGACATCAGTCAGCTCCGGTGAGTGGGCCTCGTCATGGAGGCCGCCAACGTCACGCGGAGTGCGGCCCCGTCATGGCGCGCGCTCTATCACGGATACGTGGCCTTCGCCACATCGCATCCGCTCATGGGAGACATGCGAGGAGGGGCAGGCGCCCTCCCCGCACAGCGCGATCAGAACGGCAGGTCGGCGTAAGCCTGCTCGCCCGGCTGGTAGGCGGCCGGCTGCGCGTCCGTCATCGCCAGTTGCTCCGAGCCGTCGCGGCGATAGATGTCGTCGCGGAACTGCACCACCGTGGGATCGGTCGCCCAGGCGGTGATGTAGGAGAAGTGCAGCGGGATGGGACGCGTGAGGTCCACGTCCTTGCGCGTGCGCGCGGCGACGGTCTGTTCGATGGTCGCGCGGTCCCAGCCCGGCACGTCGCGCGCGATCCAGACGATCAGGTCGCGGATGTTCTGGATGCGCACGCAGCCCGAGGATTCGAATCGCATGAGCTGCGAGAACGTGCTCTGCTGGGGCGTATCGTGCATGAATACGGAGTGCGGGTTCGGGAAGTTGATGCGCACCGAGGACATGGCGTTGTTCGGCCCCGGCTCCTGCCGGAACAGGTAGCGCACCGCCTCTTCCGTGTTCCAGTCGATGCTGCTCGGCGGGATCACGCTGCCGTCGGAGGCGTAGATATAGATCTCGTTGCGCTCCAGATAGGTCGGATCCTCCCGCATCAGCGGGATGATGTCCTTGCGCACGATCGAGGCCGGGGCATGCCAGTACGGGTTGAGGTTGAGGTTGGTGATGCGCGACTGGAGGATCGGCGTCTGCCGGTCGACCTTGCCGACGACGGCCGTGTGGCGCTGGACGACGCGTCCGTTCTCCACCGCCTCCACGAAGGCGCCCGGAATGTTGACCATGACGAAGCGCGAGGGATCGACGCTCTCGGACTGGACGCGCGACAGATTGGTCTGCAACTGCCCGAGGCGAATATTGGCCGGCACGTTCATGGCCTTGAAGGTGTGCTCGGCGGCCACGCCGTCCGCCGGCAGGCCGTGGCGCCCCTGGAAGCGCTTCACGGCCGCGTCCACATAGGAATCGAAGGCCTGCCCATTGCCGGCCGCGCGCGGCAGGTCGCCGGAGATGGCGAGGCGCTCGCGCATCAACTGCACGTTGGGGTGCTGCATGCCGAGACGCAGCGTGGTGCCCTCCGGCACGGTGGGCCAGCCGCCCGCCATCACAATCTGGTTATAACCCTGGATGGCGCTCTGCATCGCCGAAACCGTGTTCTGCGAGAACACCGGCTGGTAGGAGGCGACGCTGCCGGAGCCGGCCGAGCGGGTATCGAATTGATCGTTCCAGCCGCCGCGCGAGGGAGCGGCAAGGACGCTGTCGATCGCAGACTGCGCGAAGGCCATGCCGGGCAGCATCGCGCCCGCCGCCGCCGCCGCGCCCGCGACGAATTGGCGGCGCGAGATGGTCGTGCGCCCGTTCTGCGGCTTGCCGTCGTCCATGAGAACCCCCTTGCCCGTTAGGCCGTTCGACTTGCCGCGCAGCTTACGGCGCGCATGGTAAATCAAACGACAATGTCGCGGCGCCAGAGAACACGCGCCGCCTCGGCTATCGAAGCCCAATATGGCCAAAGCGTGAACTTGGCGAGGGCCTCGGGCGCGAGACTGCGAGGTGCGGCGTCCTTGTCACACCGGGCGTTCACTCGGGAGTCCGTAAAAAGAGAGACCCCGCAGCCCGGACGAGGGCGCGGGGTCTTGGGCTTCGGGAGGCGGCTGGAGGGCCCCGTTCCCGAGGGACCGTTCACCCTTAAAGGCGATACATGATCGAATCGTTCCAGAAGCGGTCGAGGCGCTGGAGAGCCTTGTTCATTTTCTGGAACTCCTGCTCGTCGAGGCCGCCCACCTTGTCGATGGAGCCGATATGGCGCTCGTAGAGCTCGGCCACGATCTCGGCGATCTCCAGCCCTTCCTTCGTCAGGGAGACCCGCACCGAGCGACGGTCCACCCGCGACTTCTGATGGTTGATGAAGCCGAGCTCGACGAGCTTCTTCAGATTGTATGAGACGTTGGAGCCGAGATAGAAGCCGCGGGTGCGCAGCTCGCCGGCGGTGAGGACGGAATCGCCGATATTGAAGAGCAGCAATGCCTGGACGGCGTTGATATCGGTGCGGCCGTTGCGGTCGAACTCGTCCTTGATCACATCCAGAAGGCGGCGGTGCAGCCGCTCGACGAGTTGAAGAGTTTCGAGGTAAAGCGACTTCAGCTCAACCTTCTCGCCGCCCTGGGAAATGTCGTCGCGCTGGATCTTGGCGTTGGTCATAGTATCGGCTCCGCTGTTGCTTTGCGGGGCGCTTTTGCGACGGCCCCTTCTTGCACCCAAGATGAACCGACGCCTCTAAAATTCGACTTAAACCCCAGCCTTAATGCTGCGTTACGCCAATCCAATCAAACTATTGGCTAATGCAACGTATCCACGCGCTTAAGCAGTTCTACACCTTGAGCCTGCGTATCCGGCGGACCACGATCGGCCAGGCCTTGAGGGCCAGCAGCAGCACCAGCGCGCCGGCGTGGAAGGCGGCGATCGACAGGTCGGTGCCGAACGCCGCCGGGAGGGCGAGAACGCATCCGGCCTCGATGGCGGCGACGAGAACCCACACCACGACGCCCCAGGACGAGGGCATCCACAGCCCGACGCCCGCAATGGGATAAAGGACGGCAAGGCTGGACGCGACGATGCGCCAGCTCAGCGGCATCGTATCGAACCGCCAGAGCGGCCCGTCATAGACGCCCACAAGGCGCACCCAGTAGAAGACGCCGAGGGTGAACAGTGCGAGCGCGACGATCCGGCAAAGAAGCACGCCGAGCCGCTTGTCGAGGCTCGCTTCCTTGGTCCGGTTGAAGATCTCGATCGTCATCGCGCTCCCGAACCGGCTTACATCGTGCCCATGGCGGGCGGCGCGAAGCTAGAAGCCGGGCGGCGATGCGTCAACGCGGGTGCGGCGGGAGAGCGCATTGCGCAAAGCCTGTGGAATTTGTCGTTCGGCGCGCTTAGGGTCCGGCCGAATCCACTGGGAACGGCAAGGGGCCAGGCATCATGAGCGCAGGCGCGATCGACGAGGTGACCCGCAGGATTTCGGCGGCCACCGGCGGGCGACGGATGCGGCGCTTGCGCCAGGGCGACTGGACGCGCCGGCTCGTGCGCGAGACTCAACTTTCGGTGAACGACCTGATCTGGCCGATCTTCGTGCGCGAGGGGGCCGGCGCGGCCGAACCCGTGCCCTCGATGCCGGGGGTCGACCGCCTGTCGATCGAGGGATGCGTGGAGGCGGCGCGGCAGGCCGCGGACCTCGGAATCCCGGTCATCGCGCTCTTTCCTTACACCAGCGCCGAGGATCGCGACGAGCAGGGCAGCCGCGCGCTCGACCCGAACAACCTCGTCTGCTCGGCCGTGCGCGCGATGAAGAAGGCGGTGCCGGAGGTGGGCATCCTGTGCGACGTCGCGCTCGATCCCTATACGAGCCACGGCCATGACGGGATCGTGCGCGACGGGCGGATCGTCAACGACGAGACGGTCGAGATCCTGAGCCGGCAGGCCGTGGTGCAGGCGCAGGCCGGGTGCGACATCATCGGCCCCTCCGACATGATGGACGGGCGCGTCGCCTGCATCCGCGCCGCGCTGGACGAGGCCGGCCTGCCCGACACGATGATCATGTCCTATGCGGCCAAATACGCTTCGGCCTTCTACGGCCCGTTCCGCGACGCCGTGGGCTCCACCGGGGCGCTGAAGGGTGACAAGCGCAGCTACCAGATGGATTTCGGCAATTCGCAGGAGGCGCTGCGCGAGGCGCGACAGGACATCGCCGAGGGCGCGGACATGATCATGATCAAGCCCGGCCTGCCCTATCTCGACATCCTGTCGCGGGTGGCGCGCGAGCTGGACCTGCCGACCTTCGCCTACCAGACCTCCGGCGAGTACTCGATGATCATGGCGGCGGCCGAACGCGGCTTCATCGACCCGGACGCCGCGATGATGGAAACGCTCAGCGCCTACAAGCGCGCGGGCGCGGCCGGCATTCTCAGCTACTTCTCGCCCCGGGCGGCGGCCACGCTCCGGCGTGGCTGACATTGCGCCGGCCCCGCCGCATTCCCATCTTGTCTGGCGAACGAACGGAAGGAGCGCCAGATGACGAACACCGCCCCATCGAGCCCCCGCTTCGCCCAGGCCACGGCGCTGGACGATGTGCGCGCCTATGACGGCGTGCGCACGCGCCGCTCGCTGGCCTTCCTCTTCGATTACACGGCGATCCTGATCCTCTCCATCCCCGCCGCCCTCGTGATCGGCGTTCTGGGTGTCGTCACGCTCGGGCTGGGCTGGGCGCTCTACGCGTTCCTGCTTCCTGTCCTGGCCATTCTCTATGTCGGCTTCACCATGGGCGGCAGCGCGCAGGCCACGCCCGGCATGCGCCTGTGCGGTGTTCGCATGGCCAGGCTCGACGGGCAGGAGATCGACCCGGTCTACGCCGTTCTCCACGCCGTCCTGTTCTGGGCCTCCTGCTCGGTGCTGACGCCGTTCGTGCTCCTGATGGCGCTGTTCACGCGCAGAAAGCAGATGCTGCACGACTATCTCCTGGGTACCGTCGCCGTGCGCCGCCGGCCCGTCTGAATTCCCGACCAAGCGATGGCGTCTTCCCGTCCGGCCGGCTTTGCGCCAAACTGCCCCTCGCCCGCTTGGGCGAGGAAGGCTGAACGACCATGACGGCCCATTCGCAGACGCCGCAATTCTTCCTGACATCGCCCTCCGTCTGCCCCTATCTGCCTGGGCAGTTCGAGCGGAAAGTCTTCACCCATCTGGTGGGGCTGCGCGCGCCGGAGCTTCTCGACCTGCTGACGCAGGGCGGGTTTCGCCGCTCGCAGAACATCGCCTATCGCCCGGCCTGCGAGCGCTGCCGTGCCTGCGTTTCCGTGCGTATTCTGGTGAACGAGTTCGAGCCGACGCGCTCGATGCGCCGCACGCTGGCCGCCAATCGCGACCTGATCGGCCGAATGGCGCCCGCCACCGCCTCGTCCGAGCAATACGCTCTCTTCCGCCGCTATCTCGACGCCCGGCACAAGACGGGCGGCATGTCCGAAATGAGTGTCCTCGACTATTCGATGATGGTGGAGGACAGCCAGGTCGACACGCGCCTGATCCAGTACCGGCGCCGCGGCCCCGATTCGTCCTTCACCCCCCATTCGGACGGCGAGCTGACCGCCGTCGCGCTCACCGATGTGATGGGAGACGGGCTGTCGATGGTCTACTCCTTCTACGCGCCGGAGCAGGAGCAGCGCAGCCTCGGCAGCTACATGATCCTCGACCATGTCGAGCGCGCCCGCGCCATGGGCCTGCCCTATCTCTATCTCGGCTACTGGGTCGAGGGCTCGCGCAAGATGGACTACAAGATACGCTTCCAGCCCCAAGAGCACCTGCGCCCCAAGGGCTGGGAGCGGTTCGAGGCGCTGGAGGAGAAATGAGTTGCCGGTTCGGCGGGTCTGGGTGGTTCCCTGCCCGTCCGGTTTAGAGACGGGCAGGGCCCCTGAGAACGTTCACAGGCTAGCGGGATCACAACTGGAGAAGCAAGGAGCGAACCGTTGCGACATCGGAACGCCGCTTACAACCAAGATTTTCGAACCGCTGTACGACTTCGAAGGGTCGAAAGAAGGCAACTCCGCCCGCTTCTCCCCGCACTGCCGCCAGCCTCTATCCGGAGAACCTGCCGCTCTTGGGGAAGCCCTTGGGCACGAGGCGGCCGGCCTGTGCGCGGTCGCCGCGCCATTCCAGGAGGTCGTCGAAGGAGCGCTGGAATACCCGCCCGGCGGGATCGGTCCAGGAGAGCCCGTCCGCCAGGGAGAATATCTTGAGGTCGAGAATGCCGCCATCCTTGTAGCGCTGGAGGCGCACGCCCTTGCCGCGCGTCATCTCCGGCACCTGGATGAGCGGGAAGACGAGCATCTTGCGGTTTTCGCCAACAGTGGCGACGTGGTCGCCCGCCACCCGCTGCGCGAGCGCGAGGCGCACCTTGCCCGAGACGTTGAGAATTTGCTTGCCCTTGCGCGTGCCCGAGAGGAGCTCGCCCTCGCCCACCACGAAGCCGTTGCCGTCCGAGGAGACGACAAGCCGCTTGCAGGTAGGATCGACCACGAAGCCGGTCACGATGTCCTGCTCGTCCTCCAGCTCGAAGGCCAGCCGGATGGGGTCTCCCTGCCCGCGCCCGCCCGGCAGCTTGTCGGCCCCCAGCGTGAAGGCGCGCCCGTTCGTGGAGAGGAAGACCAGCTTGTCGGTCGTCAGCGCGTGGAAGGCCAGCTTCAGCCCGTCGCCCTCGCGGAAGGTCAGCCCGGAGAAATCTGCCAGATGCCCGCGCATGGCGCGCAGGAAGCCCTTCTGCGAAAGGACGATCGTCACCGGCTCCTTCTCGATGAGCGCGCCGGCGATGTCGTCCAGATTATGGGCCGGTGCATCAGCGAAGGTGGTGCGGCGCTTGCCGATCCTCGTCTTCTTCGAGAAGGTCTCCTTCACCTCGCGAATTTCGCCGGCGATCGCCTTCCATTGCAGTTCGGGCGAGGCGAGCAGCGCCTCCTTCTGCGCCTTCTCCTCGCGCAAGGCCGCATGTTCGCGCTTCAGCTCCATCTCCTCCAGCTTGCGCAGCGAGCGCAGGCGCAGGTTCAAGACCGATTCGGCCTGGAGGTCGGTGAGCTCGAAGGTCCGCATCAGTTCGGCCTTCGGCTCGTCCTCCTCGCGGATGATGCGGATCACCTCGTCGAGATTGAGGAAGGCGATCAGGTAGCCGGCAACGACCTCCAGCCGGCGGTCGATCTGCGCGAGCCGGAAGGCGGTGCGCCGCACGAGCACTTCGCGCCGATGCGCCAGCCACTCGGCCAGAACCTCCTTCAGCGTCATGACCTTCGGCACCTTGCCGCCGGACAGGACATTCATGTTCAAGGGCACGCGGCTTTCCAGGTCCGTGAGCCGGAACAGCGATTCCATCAGCAGCGCCGGATCGACGGTGCGCGCCTTCGGCTCGAAGACGATGCGCACGTCCTCGGCCGATTCATCGCGCACATCGGCCAGGAGCGGCAGCCGGCGCGCGTTGAGAAGCTCGGCGATCTTCTCGATCAGCTTCGACTTCTGCACCTGATAGGGGATTTCGGTGACGACGCAGACATAGCCGCCCCGCCCCTGCTCCTCCCGCTCCCAGCGGGCGCGCACGCGGAAGGAGCCGCGCCCGGTGGCATAGGCCTCGCGGATGACGGCGCGGCTGTCCACGATGATGCCGCCCGTGGGGAAGTCCGGCCCCTCCACGAATTTCAGCAGCGCGTCGATATCGGCCTCTGGCTTGTCGATCAGCTTGAGCGCGGCGTCGCAAAGCTCGGAGGCATTGTGGGGCGGGATCGAGGTCGCCATGCCCACCGCGATGCCCGAAGCGCCGTTGGCCAGCAGGTTGGGGAAGGCGCCCGGCAGGACGACGGGCTCCTCGTCCTCCTCGTTGTAAGTGGGCCTGAAGTCGATGGCGTTCTCGTCGATGCCGCGCAGGAGGAGCGTTGCGACATCGGTCATCCGCGCTTCAGTGTAGCGCATGGCGGCGGCCGAATCGCCATCCACATTGCCGAAATTGCCCTGCCCGTCGATCAGCGGGTAGCGGATGGCGAAGTCCTGCGCCAGGCGCACCAGCGCGTCGTAGATCGAGGCGTCGCCGTGCGGATGGAACTTGCCCATCACGTCGCCGACGATGCGCGCGCATTTCTTGTAGCCCTGCCCCGGATCGAGCTTGAGCACGCGCATGGCGTGAACGATGCGCCGGTGAACGGGCTTGAGCCCGTCGCGCACGTCCGGAAGCGCCCGCCCCATGATGGTGGAGAGCGCATAAGCGAGGTACCGCTCCTCGAGAGCGGCCTTCAGGTCGATCGGCTCGATATCGCCGCCGCCGGCGGGAGGGTCGACTGGCTTGCCCATGAATTATGGGCTAGCGCATCGTTTCGCCCGGAACAAGAGCGGAACAAACACAGTTTCCGCTTTCGGCCGGTCCATCCACATGGGCGGGCCTCTCCCCAGATGCCGCTTGCCGTCCTATCGGCTATTCCTAAGTCAGAACACGCAAACCGATTCCCCGGCGGCGCGAGCCGCCCCTCAAGCCATCCCCGAAAGGTTCCGCATGGTCCGCAACGGCATCACCCGACTGAGTGGCGGCCTCGCCCTTCTCCTTCTCGGCTCCACCTCCGCCCTCGCGGCGGAAGCGGACGCCTTCGCGGCCCGGCTGCAAAGCGTTTTCGCCGAACAGGGAACGCCGCTCGAGTTCTCCGCCGCGACGGCGGAGGGCGAGGATGTGATCCTGTCGGGCGTTCGCGTCGGGGCGGGTGAGGAATCGTTCGAGCTCGAGACCGTGCGATTCGAAACCGTCACCGGATCGAACGCCGAGGGCTGGCGCGTCGAGCGGGTGCCGTTCGAGGATATCGAACACGTGCAGGAGGGTGGCCGGACGCTGGTCTCCGGCATCATGTTCGAGGGGCTGACCATCGCGCCGGAAGGCGCCGAAGATGCCATGACGGATCTGCAGGCGGAGCGTGCCGGGCTCGAAACCATGATCGTGGAGCGAGAGGGCGGCGAGGCGTTCCGCCTGTCTGGGCTGGCCATAAACAACCAGCCGGGCCCGCAGGGCGGCTTCTCGGCTGATTTCACCGTTCGAGAATTCATGTTCGATTCAACCATCAGCCCCGATTCGGAGGGCGCGCGCACGATGGCCGAGATCGGCTATCCGCAGGTGCGCGGCGACATCTCCGGCAATGCGCTGTGGAACACGGAAACGGGCGAGCTCTCGCTCTCGCCGCTCGCCATCAATGTGCAGGACACGGGCGTGCTGTCCTTCGCCTACACCATCACCGGCTACACGCCGGCCTTCATGCAGTCGCTGGCCCAGCTTCAGAGCCAGATGGCCGCGAACCCGGACGGGCAGAACGCCACCGGCATGGCCATGATCGGGCTGATCTCGCAGCTCTACCTGAACTCGGCCGAGCTGACCTTCGACGACGCCTCGCTGACGAACAAGATCCTGGACTATTACGCCGAGCGGAACGGCCAGAGCCGCGACGCGCTGATCGACCAGTTGCTGCAGACCCTTCCGCTCGCGCTCGGCTATCTCCAGAACCCGCAGTTCCAGGCGGAGGTGACGCAGGCGGTCGAGAACTTCCTGCGCGCGCCCGACAACATCGTCGTCGCCATCGAGCCGCCTGCCCCGGTGCCGGCCACGCAGGTGATCGGCGCAGCCATGGGCGCCCCGCAGACCCTGCCCGCGGTGCTCTCGCTGACCGTGCGATCGAACGATTAGTGGATGACGCGCCCCTGATCGTCTCGCTGGCGCTCGGGGGCGCTTCGGCCTCGCTTTTCGAAACCATGCGCCGGCGGCATTTCCCGCCCGCGCGCGATATCGGAAAGGGCAGCCGGCCCTTTGCCGCCTCGCCAAGCGCCGCGACCACCGCCCGGGACTTCCAACCCTTTCGGCCCACGCGGAGGGGCTCCTGCTGTGGCGCTACCGCATGGGGCCGTGGAGCCTGCCGGCCGCTTCGCATTCCGATTCAGGAACCCGGCCTAAGCCCTTGCGAGGGGAATCGAAAAAGGGCGCCGGAGCGCCCTTTCTTCATGCCTTGGGGGCGGACGGTATGACGCGCAGCCCCAGTTCACGCATCTGCGCGGGGCTGGCCTCGGCCGGAGCGTTCATCAGAAGGTCATGGGCCTGCTGGTTCATCGGGAACATGGTGATCTCGCGCAGGTTCCTGACGCCGCAGAGCAGCATGACGATGCGGTCGATGCCAGCCGCCATGCCGCCATGCGGCGGCGGGCCGTACTGGAAGGCGCGATAGAGCGCGCCGAAGCGCTCCTCCACGTCCTGCCGCGTATAGCCGGCCACCTCGAAGGCCTTCACCATCGTCTCGGGCAGATGGTTGCGGATGCCCCCGGAGGCGATCTCGAAGCCGTTGCAGACGATATCGTACTGGAACGCCTTGATCGTCAGCGGCTCCTGCCCTTCCAGCGCCTCGATGCCGCCCTGCGGCATGGAGAAGGGGTTGTGCGAGAAGTCGACCTTCTTCTCGTCCTCGTTCCACTCGTAGAAGGGGAAGTCCACGATCCAGGCCAGCTCGAAACGGTCGCGGTCCACGAGGTCGAGTTCCTCACCGACACGCGTGCGCGCCGACCCCGCGAAGTCCACGAACTTCTCCGGCAGACCCGCGACGAAGAAGCAGGCGTCGCCCGCCTCCAGGCCGAGCTGGACGCGCACCGCCTCGGTGCGCTCCTCGCCGATGTTCTTGGCCAGCGGCCCCGCGCCCGTGACCTTGCCCTCCTCCTCGCGCCAGAAGATGTATCCGAGACCGGGCTGGCCCTCGCCCTGCGCCCAGGAGTTCATGCGGTCGCAGAAGGCACGGCTACCACCGGTCTTCGCCGGGATCGCCCAGACCTGCACCTTCGGATCGCTCGCGATCATGTTGGCGAAGACCTTGAAGCCCGAGCCGGCGAAATGCTCCGTCACCGGGCTCATCTCGATGGGGTTGCGCAGGTCCGGCTTGTCGGAGCCGTATTTCGCCATGGCCTCGGCATAGGGAATGCGGCGGAAGCTCTGGCTCACGGGCTTGCCGTCCGCGAACTCCTCGAAGATGGAGCGGATGACCGGTTCCATGGTCTGGAACACGTCTTCCTGCTCGATGAAGCTCATCTCCAGGTCGAGCTGGTAGAACTCGCCGGGCAGGCGGTCGGCCCGCGGATCCTCGTCGCGGAAGCAGGGGGCGATCTGGAAGTAGCGGTCGAAGCCGCTCATCATGATGAGCTGCTTGTACTGCTGCGGGGCCTGCGGCAGGGCGTAGAACCTGCCCTGGTGGATGCGGCTGGGCACCAGGAAGTCGCGCGCGCCCTCGGGCGAGGAGGCGGTGAGGATGGGCGTGGAGAATTCGGTGAAGCCCGCCTCCGCCATGCGCCGGCGCATCGCCGCGATGATCTGCGTGCGGCGCACGATGTTGCGATGCAGCGTTTCGCGGCGCAGGTCGAGGAAGCGGTAGGTGAGGCGGATGTCTTCCGGGTAGTCCGGCTCGCCGAAGACCGGCAGCGGCAGCTCCCTGGCCTGGGAAAGCACCTCGATCTCGCGGGCGAAAAGCTCGATCTCGCCCGTCGGCAGCCTGGCGTTCACGGTTTCGGGCGAGCGGGCCTTCACCTCCCCGTCCACGCGGATCACCCATTCGCCGCGCACGCTTTCGGCCACCTTGAAGGCCGGCGAATCGGGATCGACCACGATCTGCGTCAGCCCGTAATGATCGCGAAGGTCGATGAAGAGCAGGCCGCCATGGTCGCGGACGCGGTGCACCCAGCCCGAAAGACGGACATTCGAGCCGACATCGTCCTTGCGAAGGGCCGCACAGGTGTGGCTGCGGTAGCGGTGCATGGGCAGTCTTTCCGGATAGGTTCGCATCATCGGCGCGAAGCCACGCGCCTTTCAAATTCGCGGGACAAGCGCACGGGACGCCGCCGCCTGTCAAGATTTGCGGGCCTCGAGCGCCCGCGCAGGCGCTTCTATCGGATGGAAAAGCGCTTTAAGAGACGAAGGCAGACATTTTCGCCCCTCTCCAGTTCAGAGTGCGCATGAACCTCATCACCACCACCGCCGCGCTCCAGGGCGCCTGCGAAACCCTGGCAAGGGCGGAATTCGTCACCGTCGACACCGAGTTCATCCGCGAGACGACCTTCTGGCCGCAATTGTGCCTGATCCAGATGGCGTCGGACGATCTGGCTGTCCTCGTCGATCCGCTGGCGGAGGACATCGACCTCAAGCCCTTCTTCGCGCTGATGGCCGATCCGGGCGTGATGAAGGTCTTCCACGCGGCGCGCCAGGATATCGAGATCGTCTACAAGCTCGGCGACGTGATCCCCGCGCCGCTCTTCGACACGCAGGTCGCGGCCATGGTCTGCGGCTTCGGCGAGAGCATCGCCTACGACCAGCTCGTGGCGCGCACGACCAGCGGGCGGATCGACAAGACCTCCCGCTTCACCGACTGGCGCCGCCGGCCGCTGTCGGAAAACCAGCTCGAATACGCCCTGGCGGACGTGACGCATCTTCGCGACGTCTACCGGGCGCTGAGGTCCAGGATCGACGCGGAAGGGCGAGGCGACTGGGTGGCGCAGGAGATGAGCATCCTCTCCGCGCCCGAGACCTACGACCTGCATCCCGACGATGCCTGGACACGGCTCAAGCTGCGGGTGCGAAAGCCCCTCGAGCTGGCGGTTCTCAAGGAAGTGGCCGCCTGGCGCGAGCGCGAGGCGCGCCAGCGCGACCAGCCGCGCGGGCGCATCCTGAAGGACGACGCGATCTTCGAGATCGCCCAGCAGCAGCCGAAGGACGAAGAGGCGCTCTCGCGCCTGCGCACCATTCCGCGCGGCTTCGAGCGCTCGGCCGCCGGCAAGGAGATCGTGGCGGCCATCCAGCGCGCCCTGGCGATCCCCAAGGGCGAGCTGCCGCCCATCCCGCGCCCGCCGCAACCGCCGGAGGGCACGGCGGCGGCCGTGGAGTTCCTGCGCGTGCTCCTGAAGATCGTGACCGAGGAAAGCGGGGTCGCGGCGCGGCTTATCGCCTCCGGCGACGATCTGGAAAAGATCGCGGTACACGGCCCCGACGCCAAGGTGGCGGCCCTGGAAGGATGGCGGCGCTCCCTGTTCGGCGAGCGCGCGCTGGAACTTCTGGACGGCAAGGCCGCCCTCGCCTTCCGCGACCGCAAGGTGGCGGTGGTCGAGCTTTAGCGCACTTCCATGCGCAGCGTGCGCTCCACCACCTTGGCGAAGTGCTGGAGGCGCGCCTGCGGGCGCTCGCCGATCAGGCCCGCGAAACGCGGCGGCACGGCCAGGGTAAAGCCGCCGCGCGGGTCCTGTATCCAGGAAAGATGGGGCAGGATGCCGGGGGTTGCCGCCGTGAGGAGGTAGGCGACGCGAAAGAGCGAAGCGAGGATACGCGCCCGCTGCAGCAGGCGCGGCTCGATCAGCCGCTCGATCTGCGGCATGGAATCCTGGTCGAAATTGCCCTCGTAGCGAAAGTAGTTGGCGAGCCCGAGATAGGTGCGGCCGGCATGGTCCACGGCCGGAAAGTTCGAGTGGACGACCAGTTGCAGGCTCTGCCGGCCGCGATAATCGGGATGCGCGCGCCAGGAGACATCGGCGAGCAGGCAGGCGGCGGCTCGCAGGCGCTCCTCCTCCGGCGTCTCGTCTATGCCGAAGGCCACGAAGGTCTGCGCCGAGAAGGCGATCAGCTCCTCCTCGTGCGCGGGGGCGCGCGAGCGCAGCACGCAAAGCTCGCGCGCCGATTCGATGAGAGGGTCCCTGGCCTTCTCCGCCTCCGGGAGGCGCGCGTGGAGATAGCCCTCCCGTACGCCGTAGGCGGACATCAGCACCTCGGACGGGGCCAGATGGGCGATGACGCTCTGGAGCGCGACGGCGCCGTAGGCCAGGAGCGGGCGGCGCGAGCGCGAGACGGCGCGGATGCCCGGCAGCTTGTCGGCGTCCTCGCGCGCCACGCGATCCAAGAAGTCGGCGATGTCGTCCGGCTTCAGGCGGTAGCCGTGCATGACGTGCAGCGGGTAGCCGCTCTGCTCGATATGGAGCTTGGCGAGGTTTCGCCACGTGCCGCCGACGGCGAAGAAGGGCCGACCCTTGCCGCTCGCGGCAAAGGACACGGCGGCCATGTGCCTGTCGGCGATGGTGCGGGCCCTGGTCGTGTCGGAGCCCGAAAGGTCCTGGAGGCGCAGGCCGCCGAGCGGCATGGTGATGCCCTGCCCGATCTCGCCCCTGTCGATGGAGACAAGCTCGAGGCTGCCGCCGCCGAGATCCCCCGCAATCCCGTCCGGCGCATGGAAGCCGGCCACCACCCCCTCGGCCGCGAAGCGCGCCTCGTCCGGCCCGGAGAGGATGACGATCGGCCGGCCGATCGCGGCCTGGGCCGCCTCGATGAAGTCCGGGCCGTTCTGCGCCTCGCGCGCGGCGGCGGTGGCGATGGGATAAAGTTCCTCCACGCCGCTATGGCGCGCCAGAGCCGCAAAGCGCGTGAGCGCCTCCACCGCGCTCGCCACGGCCTTGTCGTTCAGGCGGCCCGTCTGGGCGAGGCCCTTGCCCAGCCCCGAGAGGACCTTTTCGTTGAAGAGGATGGAAGGCGCGCGCGCATTGCCTTCATAGATGACGAGGCGCACCGAGTTGGACCCGATGTCGACGACGGCGACGGGCTTTCGCCCGGCGATCCGCCCGCCCCTCGCCTCAATCGAATCGGCCATGCTCGGCCCGCTGCCTGGCAATGAGCTTCGGAGCATTGGACTTGAGGGCCTTTCCCCGACCCGAGAGACTCGGATTGGTCATGAAGTAGCGCTGGGCGTTGAACGGCGGCTCGCCCTCGGCCGGCGTCATCCGACGAGAGGTGCCATCGGACAGCACCGACCAGCTCTGCTGGTTGTCGAGCACATTGGCGAGCATGATCTGCGAGAGAACCTGGCTGTGCACGGTGGGCGTGTTGATCGGGATCATCGTCTCCACACGCCGGTCGAGATTGCGCGGCATCAGGTCGGCCGAACTCATGTAGACGATGGCGTGCTCGGACGGCAAGCCGTGACCGTTGCCGAAGCAGAAGATGCGGCTGTGCTCCAGGAAGCGGCCGACGATCGACTTGACGCGGATATTGTCCGAAAGGCCGGCGACGCGCGGCTTCAGGCAACAGATGCCGCGCACCACGAGGTCGATCTCCACGCCCGCCTGGCTGGCCCGGTAGAGCGCGTCGATGATATCGGCGTCCACCAGCGAGTTCATCTTCATCCAGATCTGGCCGGGCCGCCCCGCGCGCTCGTGCTCCACCTCGGCCTCGATGAGGGACAGGATGCGCTTGCGCAGATTGAGCGGCGAGATCGCGACCTTGCGCAGCTCCGTCGGCTCGGCATAGCCGGTGATGTAGTTGAAGATCTGCCCCACATCGTGCGCGATGTCCGGGTCGGCCGTGAAGTAGGACAGGTCCGTATAGATCTTCGCGGTGATGGGGTGGTAGTTGCCCGTTCCGACATGGACGAAGGAGGTGATCTTGCCCTCGTCCCGGCGCACCACGAGCGAGAGCTTGGAATGCGTCTTCTTCTCGATGAAGCCGAACACGACCTGCACGCCGGCTCGCTCCAGGTCGCGCGCCCATTTGATGTTGGCCTCCTCGTCGAAGCGGGCCTTCAGCTCGACCAGCGCCGTGACAGACTTGCCGGATTCGGCCGCGTCGATCAGCGCGCGCACGATGGGGCTGTCGTTCGAGGTGCGGTAGAGCGTCTGCTTGATGGCGACGACGCAGGGGTCCATCGCCGCCTGGCGCAGGAACTGCACCACCACATCGAAGCTCTCATAGGGGTGGTGGACGACGATGTCCTTCTCGCGGATGGCCGCGAAGCAATCGCCATTGTGCTCGCGGATGCGCTCGGGAAACCGCGGGATGTAGGGGTCGAACTTCAAATCGTCGCGCGGCAGCCGGACGATCTGCGACACCGAATCCAGCGCCAGCATCCCGTCCATCACCGAGACGCGGTTCTCCGACACGCCCAGCTCCGTGGCGACGAAATTGCGCAGGGATTCGGGCATGACCGAATCGAACTCGATGCGGATCACCGAGCCGCGCCGGCGGCGCTTCAGCGCCGTCTCGAACAGGCGCACGAGGTCCTCGGCCTCCTCCTCCACCTCGATGTCGGAATCGCGGATGATGCGGAAGGTGCCCTGCCCGCGCACCTTGTAGCCCGGGAAGAGCCGGCCGATGAAAGCGGCGACGACGCTTTCCAGCGGGACGAAGCGATACTGCCCGCCCTCCGTCACCGGCATCTCGATGAAGCGCTGGAGCGCCACCGGCAGGCGCAGCAGCGCGTTCATCTTGTGGTTGTCGCGCTCGCGCACCAGCGCCAGCGCCATGGAGAAGCCGAGATTAGGAATGAAGGGGAACGGGTGCGCCGGGTCGATGGAGAGCGGCGTGAGGACCGGGAAGATCGCCTCGTCGAAATGGCGCTGGAGCCAGGCGCGGTCGTCCTTCTTCAGGTCGCCGGCGGCGACGATCATGATCTTCTCGTGCTTCAGCTCGCGCACGAGGCTGGCCAGCGCGGCCTGCTGCTCCTCCTGGAGCACGCCCACCTCGTCCAGCACCTTGTCCAGCGCCTCCTGCGGCATCAGCCCGTCGTCGGAGCGCACGGGGATCTTCTCGCGCACCTGCCCCGCGAGGCCGGCGACGCGCACCATGAAGAACTCATCGAGATTGCCGGCGGAAATGGAGAGGAAGCGCACGCGCTCCAGCAGCGGGTGAGCCGGGTTGCCCGCCTCCTCCAGAACGCGGCGGTTGAACTGGAGCCAGGAAATCTCGCGGTTGATGAAGCGATCGGCCGGCAGCTCGGCCGGGGGAGCCGGCGGCAGTTCCGCGCTGGCCGGCACCTCGCCCATCGCCTCCATCAGGGGCCGTTCCGGCTCGGCCTCCCGCACGAGCACGATGTCGGGCGCGCGCTCGCCCGGCTGCGGCGCCGGTGCGCCGGGGGAAGGCTCGTCCGGCGCCTGCGTCACCACCACGCTTTCGCTGACGGAGGAGGTGCGCGGCGCACGGCGCTTGCGCTTGGGGCGCTCCCCCGTCTTGTCTGGCGTCTTGGCGGAGCGGGAGGATGACATGGGCGCACTCATGGGGACCGGACCGACCCTTCTTTAAAAGATGCTGGACCGGAGGGAGTTAGGGCACTTGCCTGACGGTTTCACGACGGTCGCCCTCCTTGTCGCCCATCTCGGCCAGAAGGTCGAGCACCAGCGCGCGCGTGGCCTTGCGGCCCGAGGCCAGCGTCTCCCGGTCGATCCGCTCCACCAGCCGCCGCGCGGCGTCCAGCGAGCGTTCCATGCGGGGCAGCATCGCCTCCACCAGGCGCGGGTCGATCTCGATCTGCCGGTCGGCGAAGAGCTTGACGAGAACACCTAAGAGAAGCGCCTCGTCCGGCACGCCGAGCGTAACCATGGTGGCGGCCTGGAGCCGGGACACGAGGTCCGGCAGGCGCAGGTCGAGCGTTGCCGGCGCGCCATGCGCCGCGACGAGCACCGTGCCGCCGCCCAGCCGCGCGGCGTTGAGGAGCGCGAACACCGCCTCCTCCGAACGGCGCGCGCGCCCCAGATCGTCGAGGAAGACGGCAAAGGGGGCCTCGCTCCGCTCGATGCCGGGGGCGAAGGGCAGCGCCCCGGACCTCTCGCTCCAGGCGGCGCCCAAATGGCTCTTGCCGGACCCTTCGGGCCCCGCGACGTAGAGGACCGGATGGGGCCAGTCGGGCCAGGCGTCCAGCGCGGCGACCGCCAGTTCGTTGGACGGGCCGACCACGAGGTCGTCCCGCGCGGTCGAGGGCCGGTGCGGCCACAGCAGCGGAAGCTGGCGCGAGCGGTTCACGCGGCGTCCCCCGGCTTCTCCTCCCCGGGCTCGAAGGTGGCCTTGAGGGCGCTCGAAAGGTCGTTGCTTTCGATGGCGGGCGGCACGGGGCCGGCCTCCACGGTGCGTCCGAAATACATTTCGCTCTCGAGATACTTGGTGATGGCAAAGCGCATGAGGACGCCGATGGCCGCCGCCGCCGGCACCGCGATGAGAAGGCCGACGAAGCCGAAGATTGCACCGAAGGCGAAGAGCGCGAACATGAGCCACACCGGATGCAGGCCGACCGAGGCGCCCACCAGCTTGGGCTGGAGGATGTTGCCTTCCAGAAACTGGCCCGAGAAGAAGACCGCGAGCGTGGCGACGATCCAGATCCAGTCCGGCGAGAACTGCACCAGCGCCACGCCCAGCGCGATGACGAGGCCGAGCGCCGAGCCGACATAGGGGATGAAGGAGATCAACCCCGCGAAAAGGCCGATGAGAAGGCCGAAATTGAGCCCCACCAGAGCCAGCCCCACCGCATAATAGGTGCCCAGGAGCAGGCAGACCGTGCCCTGCCCGCGCACGAAACCGGCGACGGAGCGGTCCACCTCCCGCGCCAGCCGGCGCACGGTGACGAGATGCTGGCGCGGCACCCAGCTATCGATCTTGTCGATCATCCGGTCCCAGTCGAGCAGCAGGTAGAAGGCGACCACGGGCGTGACGACGAAGAGCGCGAGGAAGTTCACCACCGCCAGGCTCGATGTCCAGATCTGGCCGACGAAGGAGGTGACGAAGGCCGAGCTGTCGCGCACGATGGCGTTGAAGTCCTGGCTCATCGTCTGCTCGGAATCCTCGAACAGGAAGGACAGCGGCCCGGCGCGCGCCTCGATGGCCAGTTCCTCCAGCCGCTGGAGATATTGCGGCAGGCGCTCGGCGAAGGCGGCCACCTGCCCGACGATGACCGGCACGACGACGAGCAGGATCGCCGCGAACAGGACGAGGAAAATGATGGTGATGACGATCGAGGCCATCAGCCGCGAGAAGCCGCGCTTGGTGAACCAGTCGGCGATGGGGTCCAGGAAATAGGCCAGCACCATGCCGAGCACGAAGGGCAGGAGAATGCCGCGGAACAGCCACAACGCCATCGACACCAGAATGGCGGTGATGCCCCAGAACAGAACCTGTCGGCGCAGGAGCCGGCTTCGGTCCGCTATCATCTTGGCCGTCTCCATGCGCGGCATCGTTGCCTTCCACGAGATAGGCGGGCGAAAAGTGGCGGGTCAAGGGCGGCGGGCTTGCCTCGCGCGTATCCGCGTGCCAACCGAGCGACCAATGGAACACGAGCGAGGCGCCGAATGAGTGCGGAAGGCAAGAACGGGCTGACCTATGCGCAGGCGGGCGTCGACATCGACGCGGGCAACGAACTCGTCCGGCGCATCAAGCCTCTGGTGCGCTCCACGCGCCGCCCGGGCGCGGACGGGGAGATCGGCGGCTTCGGCGGATTGTTCGACCTGAAGGCCGCCGGCTTCACGGACCCTGTCCTGGTGGCGGCCAATGACGGCGTCGGCACCAAGCTGAAGATCGCCATCGACACCGGCAAGCACGACACGATCGGCATCGACCTCGTGGCCATGTGCGTCAACGACCTGGTGGTGCAAGGCGCCGAGCCCTTGTTCTTCCTCGATTATTTCGCCACCGGCAAGCTCGATCCGGCGCAGGGCGAAGCCATTGTCACGGGGATCGCGGATGGTTGCCGGCAGGCGGGCTGCGCGCTGATCGGGGGCGAGACGGCCGAGATGCCCGGCCTCTACGCCAAGGAGGACTACGACCTTGCCGGCTTTGCCGTCGGCGCGGCCGAGCGCGGGCGCCTCCTGCCCTCGGCGGACCTCGCCTCCGGCGACGTGATCCTTGGCCTTGCCTCCTCCGGCTGCCATTCCAACGGCTATTCGCTGGTGCGCCGCATCGTGGAGACGAGCGGCGCGGCCTATGAGGCCCCCGCCCCGTTCGATGCCGGCCGCACGCTGGCCGAGGCACTGCTGGCGCCGACACGCATCTATGTGAAGCCGCTCCTGGCGGCGATCCGGGCGGGCGACGGCGTGAAGGCGCTGGCCCACATCACGGGCGGCGGCTTTCCCGAGAACATCCCGCGCGTCCTGCCCGAGCATCTGCGCGCCGAGATAGACCTCGGCGCCATTCCGGTGCCGCCCGTCTTCGGCTGGCTAGCGCGGGAGGGCGGCGTGGCCGTGCCGGAGATGCTGCGCACCTTCAACTGCGGCATCGGCATGATTGTCGTCGTCTCGGAGGCGGACGCGGTGGAGATCTCCGCGATCCTCCAGGGCGAGGGCGAGAGCGTGGTGCCGCTCGGCCGTATCCTGCCGCGCGAGGCGCGGGACGCCGTGACCTATGACGGCGAGCTGAAGCTTTCATGAGCACCGGCAAGACACGCGTCGCGGTAATGATCTCGGGCCGCGGTTCCAACATGAGCGCGCTGATCGAGGCGGCGAAGGACAACGACTTCCCCGCCGAGATCGTGCTCGTCGTCTCCAACAAGCCGGCGGCGGCCGGACTCGACATCGCCCGCAGCCACGGCATCGAGGCCGTGGCGGTGGACCAGAAGCTCTTCTCCTCCCGCGAGGCGCATGAGGAGAAGGTGGCCGAGGCCATCGAGGCCTCGGGCGCGCGGATCGTGTGCCTTGCCGGCTACATGCGGCTTCTGACGCCGCGCTTCGTGGCCCGCTTCGCGGGCCGCATGATCAACATCCACCCCTCGCTGCTGCCGCTCTTTCCGGGCCTCGACACGCACAGGCGGGCTCTGGAGGCGGGCATGCGCCTGCATGGCTGCACGGTGCATTTCGTGACCGAAGAGATGGATGGCGGCCCCATCATCGCCCAGGCCGCCATTCCCGTGCGCCCCGGCGACACCATAGCGAACCTGGAGAACCGCCTCCTGGCGGCCGAGCACCGGCTCTACCCCCATGCGCTGCGGCTGGTGGCCAGCGGCCGGGCCCGGATGGAGGGCGCGCGCGCGATCGTCGACATGGAGGAGGCGGACGGCGCCGGCCTCCTGATGTCGCCCGCCGCGAGCTAGAGCGCCGGGCGCAGCCAGACGGCCACGTCGTGGAAGGCGACTCCGCCGAAGGGCGCGGGCGAATCGGCGCCGACCAGCGTGTTGATCCCCTCGCCTCGCTCGAAGGCCGAGTTCGGCCACAGGCCTTCATGAAGCACCACGCCCGGCTTGACCGCATCGGTGATCTTCACCGGCAGCGCGATCTCGCCGCGCCGGTTGCCGATCAGCACTTTCTCGCCCTCCGCCAGGGAGAGGCGCGCGGCGTCCTGCGGATGCACCATCAGCTCCGGCCGCCCCTCGCGGGTGGCAGACCCCTTGGTCTCGCTGAAGGACGAGTTCAGGAACTGGCGGGCCGGTGCTGTCGCAAGCTTGAAGGGATGGGCCTCGTCCGCCGCCTCGTTCAACTCGGCATGGTCCGGGAATTGCGGCAGCGCCTCGACAGGCCCGAGCAGGCCCATGGAGGCCGGAGGGCGGTTCGGCCCCGCCATGCCCTTCCAGTCCGGCCTGAAGCGGAACCGGCCGTCCGGATTGTGGAAACCCTTCAGGAAATGCGCCTCCTCGAAGCTCGGCTGCACGTCGATCCAGCGCTCTGCCTCCAGCCGGTCGAGCCCGCCATAGCCGCTGATGCGCAGCAGCGCGTCCACCTGCTCGCGCTCGCTCAGGCCGAAGCCCGGCCGGTCGGAGACGCCGAGCCGCCTTGCCAGCTCCTCCACCACGAAATGGTTGCTGCGCACGGTCTCGGGCGCCTCCACCAGCCTGGGGCCGAAGAGGATGTGGCTCTGCCCGCCGCCGCGATAGATGTCGTCATGCTCCAGGAAGGTGGTCGCGGGCAGCACGAGATCGGCCATGGCGGCCGTATCGGTCATGAACTGCTCGTGCACGCAGACGAAGAGGTCCTCGCGCGCGAAGCCCTGCCGCACCAGCCGCTGCTCCGGCGCGACATTCATCGGATTGGTGTTCTGCACGATCATCGCCGCGACGGGCGGCCCGCCGGCCAGCGCCTGCGCCTCGCCGGTGAGAACGCGGCCGATCTTCGACTGGTCGAGATGGCGCACGGAGGGATCGCGGAATTCGTGGCCCTCGATGATCCTCTTGTCGAGATTCCAGATCGCGCCGTTATTGTGGAAGGCGCCGCCGCCCTCGCTCTTCCAGTGGCCGAAGACGGTCGGCACGCTGAGCGCCGCATGCATGGCCACCGCGCCGTTGCGCTGGCGGGTAAAGCCGTAGCCGAGGCGGAAGAAGGTGCGCGGCGTGGAGCCGATAAGGCCGGCGAAGGCCTCGATCTCCTCCGCCGACAAGCCGGTGATCGACGCCGCCCATTGCGGCGTGCGCGTTTGCAGATGCGCCTCGAGCCCCGCCGGGTCGTCCGTGTAGCGGGCCAGATAGTCGCGGTCGGCCGTGCCGTCGCGGAAGGCGACATGCATCAGCGCGCAGGCCAGCGCCGCATCCGTGCCGGGGCGCAGCTTCAGGCCCATGTCGGCCTGCTTCATCGTGGCGTTGTCGTAGATGTCGACGACGACGATCCGCGCGCCGCGCTCCTTGCGGGCGCGGATCGCGTGGGTCATCACGTTGACCTGCGTCGCCACCGCGTTGGTGCCCCAGATGACGACGCAATCGGATGCGGCCATCTCGCGCGGGTCGACGCCCATCAGCTTGCCGGTGCCGGCGACGAAGCCGGTCCAGGCGGTGTTGGTGCAGATGGAATCGAACTGGTTGGAATAGCCTTTGGCGTGGCGCAGCCGGTTGATGCCGTCGCGCTGCACGAGGCCCATCGTCCCGGCATAGAAATAGGGCCAGACCGCTTCCGGCCCGTAGCGGGCCTCGGCCTTCAGGAAGGCTTCGGCCACCAGGTCGAGCGCGTCCTCCCACGATATCTCGCCCCAGTCGCCGGCGCCCTTGGCACCCACCCGGCGCAGCGGCTTCATCAGGCGGTCCGGATGGTGGGTGCGCTCGGCATAGCGGGCGACCTTGGCGCAGATCACCCCGGCCGTGTAGCTGTTGCCGGCCGCCCCGCGCACACGCCCGATGGTGCGCGGGTCGAGAATATCGACCTCCAGCGCGCAGGTGGACGGGCAGTCGTGCGGACAGGCGGTGAAGCCCGTGCGGTGATCGAGCGGCTTGTTCATGGAATGCTTATAACCTGCGCCGCCGCCACGCCGAAATTCATTTCGCGAATGCAAGCCATCGCGATAGGGAGGAGCGTCCCAGCGGAGCCGCCATCCTTGAACTACCGCCACGCCTTCCATGCCGGAAACTTCGCCGATGTCGTCAAGCACGCGCTTCTGGCGCGGCTCGTCGCCTATCTGAAGCGCAAGGAGAAGCCGTTTCGCGTCATCGACACCCATGCCGGGCGCGGGCGCTACGACCTTTCCGGCGAGGAGGCGAGACGCACGGGCGAGCATCTGGGCGGCATCACCGCTCTCCTCGCCTCCCCGGCCGCCGGCCACCCTCTGCTGGCCGACTATCTCGCCGTGGTTCGCGAGGTGACGGCGCAGGCGCAAGGCGCGGCCTATCCCGGCTCGCCGCTGCTCGCCCGCCGCCTCCTGCGCCGGCAGGACCGCCTCTCGGCCTACGAGCTGCATCCGGTGGACGCGAAGGCCCTGGCCGCCGAGTTCGCCGGCGACGTGCAGGTCAAGGCCATCGAGCTCGACGGCTGGCTGGCGCTCGGCGCGCATGTGCCGCCGAAGGAGAAGCGGGGGCTCGTCCTCATCGACCCGCCCTTCGAGGAGGGCGGCGAGACGGAGCGGATCGTCCAGACCGTCGCCCGCGCGCACCGGCGCTGGCCGGGCGGCACCTACGCGATCTGGTATCCCATCAAGCGCCCCGCCGAGCGCGAGAAGCTGCATCGGCTGCTGCGCGAGAGCGGCATGCCCGATGTCCTGGCGGCCGAATTCTTCCGCGAAGGCTTCACGCCCGGCGAGACGCTGGTCGGCTCCGGGCTGGCCGTCGTCAACCCGCCCTTCGTCTTCGCACAGGAGGCGACGGACATCATGAAAGCGCTCCTGCCCGTGCTCGGCGTGAATGAGAGCGCCCATTGTGGCATCATTGCGCTGGCCAGCGAGGCGGGCTGATGCGATACCTTCCAGAGAATCGATGCGTGCGAGGAGGGGTCCCGCCCATGCTGAAACGTCTTTCGAGCGCGGCGATGGCCGCGTGCCTTGCTCTCTCCGGCCTCCAGCCCGCGCTGGCCGCCGATCTTCGCCCCCTGCCCGAGGCGGCCCCCATGGCGGTGCAGCCGGCCCTTGTTCCGGCGTGCGACGATCCGCGCGTTCTGGCGCAGGTGGAGGACCAATTCGAATATGGCGCGGTGCGCGTCATTCCCGCGCCGCTGGATGTGGCCGAGTTCGGCCGGCTGGCCGAGCGCGCCTACTTCCCCAAGGGAGGCCCGCGCCAGATCGAGCGGCGCTACTGCCAGGGCGAGGCCACCATCGCCAATGTGGACGTGAAGGACGGCTCGCCGCGCACCACGGTCTACTACGTGATCGAGCATCCGATGGGCTTTGCCTCCATCGGCTGGCGCGCGGAAGGGTGCTTCCTCGGCTACGACAAGTGGAAGATCTACGGCGCGAACTGCGAGTCGCTGCGCCGCTTCTGATCCTTTCGACACAGGGGCCACGATGCGTCTTCTCTGCTCTCCCGCCTCGCCCTACTCGGTGAAGGTGCGGCTCGCCGCCGAGCACTGCGACCTGCCGCTGGAGCTCGAGTTCGTCGACACGACCGACCAGCCCTCCGGCCTGGTGGCGGCGAACCCGCTCGGCAAGATCCCCACGCTGGTGCTGGAAGATGGCGGGACAGTCTATGACAGCCGCGTGATCTGCGAGTATCTCGACCGCATCAGCGGCAATCTGCTGATTCCGCAAACCACCGAGCAATGGCTCCAGGCCAAGCGGGTGGAAGCGCTGGCGGACGGCGTCGCCGATGCGGCCATCCTCGTCGTCTACGAGGAGCGCTTTCGCCCCGCCGAGAAGCGGCACGAGGGCTGGACGGACCGTCAATGGACCCGCGCCGTGCGTGGGCTGGACCGGCTCGAAGCGGAAGTGGACAAGCTTCCCGAGGCGCTCAATATCGGCCATTTCGCCTTGGCCGCCGTACTCGGCTGGCTGAATTTCCGCTTCAAGGGGAAATGGGAGGACGGCCATCCCGGGCTCGTGCTCTTCGTGGAGGACTTCGGACGGCGCTTCGCGCCCTTTACCGAGATCAGCCCCCGGGCCTGATGCCAGCGATTCAAATAAAAAAAGGCGCCCTTGGGCGCCTTTTTTTTCGATGCGCCCGTGCGGCTCAGAACTTCAGCGCAAGGCCGGCGCGGATCGAATGCTCGTCGAAGCCCGACGAGATGGTGACGTTACCGAGATTGTAGTCCTTCGATTCGAAATCCGAATAGCGGTATTCCAGCCGCGACGACAGATTGTCCGTTACCGCCGCCTCCACGCCCGCGCCGACCGTGTAGCCGAAATGGGTGTTTTGGTCGTCCGCCCCGGCCAGCGACAATTCGTTCCCGGACACGGCAAGGCCGCCGGTGGCGAAGAGCAGGATCGAATCGTAGGCCCAGCCCAGCCGCGCGCGCAGCGAGCCGAAGGCGTTCCCGTCCGATCCCACCGGCAGGCCGGCGGCATTGTTGAAGCCGCCCGCATCCACGTCCGAACCGCCGATGTCGGCCTCGAGGCCGTAGACGAGCTGGTCGGTCTGCAGATTGTAGCCGGCATAGACGCCGCCCACGAAGCCCTCGCCGTCGAAGTCGGCGCCGCCGCTCTGGTCGAAATTGGAGAAATTGTAGCCCACGAAGCCGCCGGCATAGGGGCCGGTCCAGGTGTAGAGCGCGGGAAGCGAAACGGACGGCGCGGCATCCTGTTCAAACACGGCATCGGCCCCCAGCGCGGACGCCGTAGACGCCGCCAGGGCGCCGAGAACCGAAAGGATGCGCAACGATCTCACCGTCACCACTCCGAAAGGGATCGCGAGAATGCCGCGACCCCGAACCTCTTCTTCGGGGAGAACCCCGTGCACCGAAGGCCGTTCCCGGCCGTGCCTTCGATCCTCGATGGGATGCCCGGCTCAGGCTGATATAGGCGAGCGAACGCTCCCCTGCCAATTGCATGGAGGATACACCGGCCTGCGAAAATCGCCTCGGCCCGCACCGGGCGGATGCGCCCATCGGGCGGGTGCAATCCCGGCCCGGGGCCGCCATATAGGGCGCGGGCGCGAGTCGCCCGGCGAGACGGGCAGAAGAAGGACTGGACTTGAGCGAGATCGACGACGATTTCGACGAGGCGGACGAGGATTTCCCGCCCGGCGAGGAGCCGGCGGCCGATCCCGTGCGCGCGCCATCCATCGACTGGAGCGACGGCGGCGTGGAGGAGATGGCGGGCCTCGCGGGGGCGGAGCTGATCGCCGCCTTCGTGAGGCGCCTGCCGAACCGGCCGGGCGTCTACCGCATGCTCGACGAGGCCGGCGAGGTTCTCTATGTCGGCAAGGCGAAGTCGCTGAAGAAGCGTGTCGCCTCCTATGCGCGGGGCGTGGGCCACAACAACCGCATCGTGCGGATGATCCGCGCGACGCGTCAGATGGAGTTCGTGACGACGCGCACCGAGACGGAGGCGCTGCTTCTCGAGGCCAACCTCATCAAGCGCCTGCGCCCCCGCTTCAACGTGCTGATGCGGGACGACAAGTCGTTTCCTTACATTCTGGTGGCGGAGGACCACGAGGCCCCGGCCATCATGAAGCATCGCGGCGCGCGCTCGCGCAAGGGCGCCTATTTCGGCCCCTTCGCCTCGGCGGGGTCGGTGGGGCGCACGGTCAACGCGCTCCAGCGCGCCTTCCTGCTGCGCACCTGCACCGACAGCGTCTATCAAAGCCGCACGCGGCCCTGCCTTCTCTACCAGATCAAGCGCTGCTCCGGCCCCTGCACCGGCGAGATTTCGATTGCCGACTATCGCGAGCTGGTGGGCGAGGCCAAGGGCTTCCTGTCGGGCCGTTCCAGCCAGGTGAAGCGGGGGCTCGCCGATGCCATGCAGGCGGCCTCCGCCGATCTGGATTTCGAGCGCGCGGCGATCTACCGCGACCGCCTTTCGGCACTCAGCCACATCCAGAGCCACCAGGGCATCAACCCGCAGGGCGTGGAGGAGGCGGACGTGTTCGCCCTTCACCAGGAAGGCGGGCTGACCTGCATCCAGGTCTTCTTCTTCCGCACCGGGCAGAACTGGGGCAACCGGGCCTATTTCCCGAAGGCGGACCCTTCCATAGAGCCGCAGGAAGTGATGGCGGCCTTCCTGGCTCAGTTCTACGACGACAAGCCGCCCGCCGCGCTGATCCTCCTGCCGATGGCGATCGAGGAGGAGGCGCTGCTGGCCGAGGCGCTGTGCGTGAAGGCGGGGCGCAAGGTACAGATCGCGGTGCCGGCGCGTGGCGAGAAGAAGGACCTCGTCGAGCACGCGGCCGCGAACGCGCGCGAGGCGCTGGGGCGCAGGCTGGCCGAATCCTCCTCCCAGACGCGGCTGCTCGCCGGCCTGAAGGAGACCTTCGCCCTACCCCACCCGCCGCGCCGGATCGAGGTCTACGACAATTCGCACATCATGGGCACGAACGCCGTGGGTGCCATGATCGTGGCGGGGCCCGAGGGCTTCGCCAAGGGGCAGTATCGCAAGTTCAACATTCGCGGCGCCGACATCACGCCGGGCGACGATTTCGGGATGATGCGCGAAGTGATGACCCGCCGCTTCTCACGCCTTCTCAAGGAACATGCGCAGGGGCCGCAGGCGCCGGCCGAGCCCGAGGGCTCGGAGGAGGAGGCGCAGGACAATGGCGAGATGCCGGCCTGGCCGGACCTGGTGCTGATCGACGGCGGAAAGGGCCAGATCTCGGCGGTGCGGGCGATCCTCGAGGAATTGGGCATTGCCGACAAGGTGACGACGATCGGCGTGGCCAAGGGCGTGGACCGCGATGCGGGGCGCGAGCGGTTCGTGGTGGAGGGGCGCGAACCCTTCTCGCTGCCCCCGCGCGACCCCGTGCTCTACTTCGTGCAGCGCCTGCGCGACGAGGCGCACCGATTCGCCATCGGCTCGCACCGGGCGCGCCGCAAGAAGGAGATGGTTTCCAACCCGCTGGACGAGATCGCCGGAATCGGCCCCTCGCGCAAGCGGGCGCTTCTGCATCATTTCGGCACGGCCAAGGCCGTGTCCCGCGCCGCGCTGGCCGACCTGCGCAAGGTGGAAGGCATCTCGGAAGCGATGGCCAAATCGATCTACGATCACTTCCACGATGCCGGATGAACGCGCCGTCGCCGAAATCTGCGCTGCGCGATGTTGACGCGGAGGCTCGCCCGCGTTTGAAAAGCTCGACTCGAAGAAGCGGACGCGACCCATGTCATCCAAGGCGTTGAGCCTGCCGAACCTCCTCACCTACGCGCGCATCGTCGCGGTGCCGCTGGTGGTGCTCTGCTTTTTCGTCGAAGAGGGCCGCCTGCACGACTCCGATACGGCGCGATGGTGGGCGCTGTTCCTCTTCATCGCGGCCAGCGTGACCGATTGGCTCGACGGCTACCTCGCGCGCATCTGGCAGCAGACATCGACCATAGGGCGTATGCTCGATCCCATCGCAGACAAGCTTCTGGTGGCGGCGGCGCTGATGGTGCTGGCGGTGCTCGAGACCATCGCGGGCTGGACGGTATGGGCCGCCATCGTCATCCTGTGCCGCGAAATCCTCGTCTCCGGCCTGCGCGAGTATCTGGCGGAACTGAAGGTTTCCGTGCCGGTCACACGCTTGGCCAAGTGGAAGACGGGAACGCAGATGGTCGCCATCGGCTTCCTTCTCGCCGGCCCTGCGGGCGACCAGATCGTGCCCTTCGTGACCGAGATCGGCATCTTCCTTCTCTGGGTTTCGGCCCTCGTCACCCTTTACACCGGTTACGACTACTTCCGCGCCGGCCTGCGCCATATCGACGTTTAGGCCGCGCGCACCATCTGAGGCCCTAACCGAGGATGAGGAGGGGGTACCGATGAAGCTCGTTTACTTCGCGTGGATTCGCGAGCGGATCGGATTGGCCGAGGAGGAGGTGGCGCTGCCGGCCGGCATCGTGACGGTTGCCGATCTCCTGCACTGGCTGAAAGGCCGTGGGCCGGGCTACGAGGCCGCGTTGCAGGCGCCCGAGATCGTGCGCGTGGCGCTGGACCAGGAGCATTGCCACCATTCCGACCCCATCGGGCAGGCGCACGAGATTGCCCTGTTCCCCCCCATGACGGGCGGCTGACCGTCATGATCGCCGTCGGGGTCCAGGCCGAGCGGATCGATATCGGCGCGCAGGCCGAGGCGCTGGGCCGCGACGGGAAGGCGGGGGCCGTCGTGACCTTCAGCGGCTATTGCCGTGATGAGGACGGCCGGCTCGAGGCGCTGGAGCTGGAGCACTATCCCGGCATGGCGGAGCGCGAGATCGAGGCGGTCTGCCGGGAAGCGGAGGCCCGCTGGCCTCTGATGGAGGTTCGCGCGATCCACCGCTTCGGCAAGGTTCTGCCCGGCGAGGAGATCGTCTTCGTGGCCTGCGCCGCGCGCCACCGGGGCGCCGCCTTCGAGGGCGCGGCCTTCATCATGGACTTCATGAAGACACGCGCGCCCTTCTGGAAGCGCGAGCACCTCAAGGACGGCACGGTCGGCGGCTGGGTGGCGGCGAAGGACACCGACGACCACGCGGCCGATCGCTGGCACCGCCTCTGAAACGAAAAACGCCGGCCTCGCGGCCGGCGTTTCGATCCCGATCCTGGCGTTCAGCCGACGATTTCGGTCTCGGAGAACCAGTAGGCGATCTCTGCCTTGGCCGTCTCCGGCGCGTCGGAGCCGTGCACCGAATTCTCGCCGATCGACAAGGCGTGGACTTTGCGGATGGTGCCCTCGTCGGCATTCGCCGGGTTGGTGGCGCCCATGATCTCGCGGTTCTTCAGGATCGCGTTCTCGCCTTCCAGCACCTGCACGACCGTCGGGCCCGACGTCATGGTCTCCACCAGCTCGCCGAAGAAGGGGCGGTCCTTGTGGACGGCATAGAAGCCCTCGGCCTGGCGCGTGCTCATGAAGACGCGCTTGGACGCGACGACGCGAAGACCGGCCTCCTCCAGCATCTGCGTGATCGCGCCGGTCAGGTTGCGCTTGGTCGCGTCGGGCTTGATCATGGAGAAGGTGCGTTCGATCGCCATACGGTCGTTCCTCGGATTGTCCGGTTTTAAAGGGGTGGGGCGCTCTATAGCGGCGCCTTCCCCCTGCGGCAAGTCGTGGACCGCGCGTCGTGGCGCCCTCGGGCCTTCCGCTCGGGCCGCGCGCGTGGCAAAAGCGTCCTCATGCTCCAGATCAACGATCTCTCGGCGCGCGTCGCCGGCCGCCTCCTCATCGACCATGCCAGCCTGACGCTGCCGGCCGGCACCAAGGCCGGGCTCGTCGGGCGCAACGGCGCCGGCAAGTCGACGCTCTTCCGCTGCATCACCGGCGAGATGGCGACCGAGACAGGCAACGTCTCGTTCCCGAAGAACACGCGGATCGGGCAGGTGGCGCAGGAAGCGCCTGGAACGCAGGATTCCCTGCTCGACATCGTGCTGGCCGCCGACGAGGAGCGCGTGGCGCTTCTGGCCGAGGCCGAGACGGCCAGCGACCCGCACCGCATCTCCGACATCCACCTGCGCCTGGCCGACATAGAGAGCCATTCGGCGGAGGCGCGCGCCGCCTCCATCCTGGACGGGCTCGGCTTCGACGCGAAGGCGCAGGCGCGGCCCGTTTCCTCCTTCTCGGGCGGATGGCGGATGCGCGTGGCGCTGGCGGCCGTTCTCTTCTCGCGGCCCGACCTCCTGCTTCTCGACGAGCCGACGAACTATCTCGACCTCGAGGGCACGCTGTGGCTGGAGAATTTCGTTTCCCGCTACCCCTATACCGTGCTGCTGATCAGCCACGACCGGGACGTTCTGAACAACGCGGTCAACTCCATCGTGCATCTCGACCAGAAGAAGCTCGTCTTCTATCGCGGCGACTACGACAGCTTCGTGCGCCAGCGCACCGAGAAGCTGGAGCTTCTGCAGAAGGCCATCGTCAAGCAGGACGCGGCCCGCAAGCACATGGAGGCTTTCGTCGAGCGCTTCCGCGCCAAGGCCTCCAAGGCCCGGCAGGCCCAGTCGCGCCTCAAGGCACTGGAGAAGATGAAGCCGCTGGGCGCCATCATCGAGGAGACGGTGATCCCCTTCACCTTCCCCGAGCCGGAGAAGATCCTGGCCTCCCCCATCATCCGCATGGAGCAGGTGGCGGTCGGCTACGAGCCGGGCCGCTCCATCCTGCGCGGGCTCGACCTTCGGATCGACGCGGACGACCGTATCGCGCTCCTGGGCGCCAACGGCAACGGCAAGTCCACCTTCGCCAAGCTCCTGGCCGAGCGCCTGACGGAGCAGGCCGGCACGATCACCCGCGCGCCGGGGTTGAAGATCGCCATGTTTGCCCAGCACCAGATCGACGATCTGAGGCCCAGCGAGACGGCCGTGCAGCATGTGCGCCGCTTCATGCCCGACGCGCCGGAGGCCAGGGTGCGCGCCAGGGTGGCGCGTATGGGCCTTTCCACGCACAAGATGGACACGGTGGCCGACGATCTTTCGGGCGGCGAGAAGGCGCGGCTGCTGATGGGGCTGGCCACCATCGACGCGCCGAACCTCCTGATCCTCGACGAGCCGACGAACCATCTGGACATCGAGGCGCGCGAGAGCCTCGTCCACGCGCTGAACGACTATCCCGGCGCCGTCATCCTCATCAGCCACGACCGGCACATGGTCGAGGCGACGATGGACCGGCTCTGGATCGTGGGCGACGGCACGGTCTCGCGCTACGATGGCGACCTCGACGACTACAAGAAGCTGATCCTTTCGGGCGCACGCGCCGGGGGCGGCAACCAGGGTACGACCTACGAGACGCCCGTCCCGCAGGTTTCCAAGGTCGACCAGCGACGCGCCGCCGCCGAAAGGCGCGAAGCGCTCAAGCCGCTGAAGAAGAAGATCTCCACGCTGGAGATCCAGATGGAGCGGCTGAACAAGACCATCGCCGATCTGGACGCAAAGCTCGCTGACCCCGCGCTCTACACCAGCGACCCCGCGAGGGCGGCGGACCTCGCCAAGCAGAAGGCCAATGCCGAGAAGACGCTGCAGAAGGCCGAGGGCGAGTGGATGGAGCTGACCGAGGAGCACGACGCGGCGATGGCCGCCGAGTAGTTTCCGGGCCCGGAGGGAACCCCCTCCCCCTCCGCCGCGCTGTGGGGCGAACCCTCACGGAGCGACGGACATGGGCAAGACCGCGAAACGGACCGACCCGGCGTTATGGGAGCGGGTGAAGGCGGAAGTCACCGCCGGCACGAAGGGAGGGCGCAAGGGCCAGTGGTCCGCCCGCAAGGCGCAGCTTGCCACGCGGCTCTACCAGGAGCGCGGCGGCGGCTATGAGGGCGGGAAGTCGCCCGACAACGCCCTCCGGCAATGGACGGAGGAGGACTGGGGCACCCGATCCGGCAAGGACAGCGGAAGGACGGGTGAGCGCTACCTGCCCAGGAAAGCGCGCGACGAGCTCTCCCATGCCGAGTACGACCGCACGACGGCGAAGAAGCGCCGCGACACGAAGGCGGGCAAGCAGTTCTCCGGCCAGCCCGAGATGTGAGGAAGAAGACCGCCAGAGCCCGAAAGGGAGAGCCGACGCGCGCGCAGCTCTACGAGGAAGCGAAGCGCCGGAAGATCGCAGGCCGCTCGACCATGACCAGGGCTCAGCTTGAACGGGCGTTAGGCGAGGGCTGAGCGGACGCCGCGGGAGAGCGCCTCATGCTGCTCTCGGAGGTGATCGGATCAAGAGACCTCCGCTCGCCCATGCAAAGTCGGCGGCCGTGCCGGGCGCCCTCGTCCTTCGACAGGCTCAGGATGAGGGCTGCTGAGACGGGATCAGAACGAGGGCTGCCGAGACCAGCTCGGGATGTGGGCTGTTGCGACGGGTTCAGGATGTGGGCTCTCGAAACGAACGGCGTCCAAAGACCGTCGGGACGCCGTATCACGCCTTCTTGGCCCAGCGGCGGTCCTCGGTCTGCTGCCAGTAGGTGACGGCGTGGCCGGCCGCCTTCTCGACCTTCCAGCGCGCGCGCGCGCTGGCCAGTTGCTCCTCGTCGTGGCCGTCGAAGAGATAGACGCCGCGCTCATAGCCCTCCAGCGTGGAGGGCACGGCGCCCTCCACCATGAAGCGCACCTGCGGATCGTTGGCGCGTGCTTCCGGCTCTATGGTGAGGAGGATGGGCTGCAACGCGCCGCTGCCCCCCACATCCGTGCCGTGCGGCAGGAAGCTGTCGTCCTTGTAGGTCCACAAATGCGCGTCCAGCGCGTCGCGCCGCTCCTCGCTCGCGGTCTGGACGACGACGCGCCAGCCGCGCGCGAGGCTGCGCTCCAGAAGCTCGGGCAGCGCCTCTTCCAGCCGGCTCTCGGTCAGGTGGTAGAAGAGGACTTCCGCCATGCCGCGCTACTTCGCCTCGTAATGCTCGGCCACCAGCCGGTCGAGCAGGCGCACGCCGAAACCCGAGGCCCAGGAGCGGTTGTACTCGCTCGAGGGCGAAGCCATCGCCGTTCCCGCGACGTCCAGATGCGCCCAGGGCACGTCGTTGACGAAGCGCTGGAGGAACTGGGCCGCCGTGATGGAGCCGGCCGCGCGCCCGCCGCCGATATTGCGGATGTCGGCGAACTTGCCCTCGATGAGCTTGTCGTATTCCTTGGCGAGCGGCAGGCGCCAGACCTTCTCGCCCGTGGCGCGCCCGGCCGCCGAAAGCCGCTCGGCCAATTCGTCGTTATTGGAGAACAGGCCGGCGTGATGGTGGCCGAGCGCCACGATGATCGCGCCGGTGAGCGTGGCCAGATTGACCATGAACTTCGGCTTGAAGCGATCCTGGCAGTACCAGAGCGCGTCAGCCAGCACGAGGCGGCCTTCCGCATCCGTGTTCAACACCTCGATCGTGGTGCCGGACATGGCGGTAACGATGTCGCCGGGGCGCTGGGCCTTGCCGTCCACCGCGTTCTCCACGAGGCCGACCACGCCCACCGCGTTGACTCTGGCCTTGCGGCCCGCCAGGGCGCGCATCAGACCGACCACGGCGGCCGAGCCGCCCATGTCGCCCTTCATGTCCTCCATGCCGGCGGCTGGCTTAATGGAGATGCCGCCGGTGTCGAAGACCACGCCCTTGCCCACGAAGGCGACGGGCGCCTCGTCGTTGTCCGCGCCGTTCCAGCGCATGATGCACAGGCGCGGCGGCATGGCCGAGCCCTGTGCCACGCCCAGAAGCGCATGCATCTTCAATTCGCGCATCTTCGCCTCGTCGAGAATCTCGACATCGACGCCCACCTGCGAGAGCTCGGCGATGCGGCTCGCATATTCGATGGTGGTGAGAATGTTGGCAGGCTCGTTCACCAGATCGCGCGCCAGGAGCACGCCCTCGGCCACCTCCTGCGAGGCGGCGAAGGCGGCGCGGGCCGCCTCCACGTCCGCCACGGCGAAGCGCAGGGTGGCCGGGGCCTTCTCCTGCGCCTCGTTCTCCTTCTTGCTGGCCTTCTCGGTCTTGTAGCGATCGAACTCATAGGCGCGCAGCAGGGCGCCCACCGCGATGGCCGAGACCTCGGCGGGAGAGAGCGGCCCGGCGGCCCGCTCGCCCCACACCGTCACGGATTCGGCCCCCTTGGCCTTGGCCGCGACGGTGCCGCCGAGCTTCAGCCAGTCCTCCTCGCCATAGGCGCCTTCGGCGTGGGTGCCGATCACCACGAGGCGGTCGATGCCCTGTCCTTCGGCCGTCACCGCCTCGACGGAAGACAGGCTCTTGCCCTTGAACTGGCCGACCGAGGACGCGCGGCCGGCAAGCGCGGAGAGGTCTTCGCCGAGCGAGGCCGGAAGCGCCGCGCCATCCTGCGCGAAGGCGACCAGCACGCCGCCGGCCGGGGTCTGGAGCGGGACGAATTCGATGATGGGTTTGGCGGCCATGAGAACTCCGGCACGAAAGGGGGAATCGCCGAAAGGCGCGCGGCGCTTGCCGCTCGGGAGCGCCTAACAGAACCTCCGGGCGCGGCCTTGTCGAGGGATTTTCGTGCCGGTGAGGCGCCGCGGCCCATGCAATGCATGGCCCGGCACGGCAACGACGCCCGATGGCGAAAAGAACCGACAAGCCGATCCCCGAGAGCCCTGTTGGACGCTCCAACGTCCCGCCTATCTTGGAAAAGCACGCGATCTTTGCAAGAGAAGGTTGGCGGCAGGACCGTTAACCACGTCTCTTTGCCCTTCTTTAGCCAAGCTGCCCCAGTCTAGGGGGAGTGGCGGGAGACCGGGGCGCCGGGCAGCGCATTCGCAAACGGCGGAGCATTACGGACGGTCGATGACGCTCATTGAACGCTACATCTTCGGCCGGGCCCTTCTCTACAGCCTGTCGTCGCTGGCTGCGCTCGTCACGGTGGTGTGGATCGTGCAGGTCCTCCAGCGCATCGATTTCGTGCGCACCAGCGCCAGCGCGGCCGGCGACATCTTCTGGATCGCACTGATGCTGATGCCCGACCTGATGGCCGGCGTGCTTCCCTTCGCCGTCGTCATCGGCGCGGTGCAGGCGCTCAACGCGCTGAACGCCGATTCGGAGCGGGCCGTGATCGCGGCGGCGGGCGCTTCCCGGATGGCGGTGGCCAATCCCATCCTCCTGCTCGGCCTTCTCGGCGGGCTTCTCGTGCTCTTCAACTCGCATGTCGTCGGCCCCGCCGCCTCCAGCGCCTTCCAGAACGGCCTGCGGACGATCAATGCCGACGCCATCAGCCTCTTCCTCCGGCCCGGGCGCTTCGAGACCATACAGGACGGGCTCGTCGTGGGCATCGAGGAGGCGCGCGGCCGGCAGATCGAGGGGCTCTTCCTGTCCGACACGCGCGACCCGGCCATCGACGTCCAGTACTTCGCGCGACAGGCGCAGATCGTGGAACAGGGCGCGCAATCGTTCCTGATCCTCCAGAACGGCCAGCTCCACCGCCGCACGCAATCGGACGGCGCGGTCTCGGTGATCGAGTTCCAGGCCTACGCCTTCGATCTGGCCACCCTGCGGCCGATGTCGAGCGGCGACTGGGTGCGCATGTCCGAGCGCTCCACCGCAGAACTCCTGCGCCCCGACCCCAGCGACCCGACACTGCAACAGAACCCCGCCCGCTTCTCCGAGGAGATCACCGCCCGCCGGACGGACTGGCTCTACCCGATCGCCTTTTCCTTCTGGGCCGTGGTCGTCGCAGGGCGCGCGCAGACCCATCGCCAGGGCACGGGCGCGGCCATGCCCATCGGCCTCGGCGCGGCGCTCATCGCAAAGGGCGGCGGCTTTCTCTCGCTCTCGCTCATCAGCGGCGACGTGCGCCTTGCGCCTCTCGCCTATCTCGTGCCCGCCGGGTTCTTCGCGATCAGCGCGGTCATCTTCCACTTCGACGTGAGCATCGTGGAATCGCGCCCCGTGCAGGGCTTCGTGCGCGCCCTGGAAGCGGGGCGCAACGCCATTGGGCGCCTGCTGCCCGGCTATGTCCGCGGCGGAGAGCGAGCATGACACGCACGCTCTCGCTCTACTTCCTCGGCCGCTTCCTTCTCGCCTTCCTGTCCGCGCTGGTCGCGGTGGCGGCGCTGGTCTATCTCGTGGATGTGATCGAGATCAGCCGGCGCGGCCGCTTCGAAAGCGTCGGCTTCAGCACACTGGCGCTTATCTCCGCGTTGCGCGTGCCCGCCTTCATGGAGCAGGCGTTTCCGTTCGTCGTCCTGTTCGCCGCGATCTTCACCCTCATCTCCCTGAACCGGCGCCTCGAACTCGTCGTGGCGCGCGCCGCCGGCGTTTCGATCTGGCAGATTCTCGCGCCGTTCCTGGCCGGCTCATTCCTCATCGGGGTCGCCGCCGCCACCCTCTACAACCCACTTGCGGCCATGGCGCAGGCCGGCTCGGCCCGCATAGAGACGCTGATCGCGGGCGAGGCAACGGTCCAGGATCAGGAGCGCCCCTCCTGGCTGCGCCAGCGCGGGGATGGGGTCGATTCGATCATCGGAGCGAAGGCGGTGGCCGATATCGGCCGCTCGCTCGGCGATGTCACCGCCTTCGTGTTCGACGATAACGGGAATGTGCGCGAGCGCATCGACGCACCGCTCGCAACCCTTGGCGACGGGCACTGGCTCCTGGAGAACCCGACCGTGCGGCGCGTGGGATATCCACCGGAATCGCGCCCCTCCATGGAACTTCCCACGACGCTCCTGCCGCAATATATCGAGCAGCGCATCGGCGATCCGGCAACGCTTTCCATCTGGGAGCTGGGGCCCAAGATCGAGGCGGCGCGGGCCTTGGGACTCAACCCCGACGCCTTTGCCATGCGCCTGCACACGCTGCTGGCCACGCCCGCGCTCTTCATGGCCATGACGCTGGTGGCCGCGACGGTGGCGGTGCGGTTTTCGCGCCTCGGCCAGTCGGCATCGACGATCGTCGGTGGCATCACGGCCGGCTTCGTGCTCTACGTCGTAACCTTCCTGGCGCAAGCGCTGGGATCGAATGCCGTGGTTCCTGCCGTCGCGGCGGCGTGGTTCCCGGTCGTGGCAGCAGGATTGTTCGGGACGACGATCCTGCTCCATCAAGAGGATGGATAGAATGAGGCCGAGGGGGTTCTCGCGCCATAGCCGGCCCATGTGGGGCCGCGCGAAGGGCGCGCTTCTGGTGGGCGTCGCGCTGGGGGCGCTGGCCGCCGCGCAGCCGGCGTTCGCGCAGGAATCGCTGGGCGCGCTCGGCGGCTCGGTATCCGTGCAGGAGGGCACGCAGCTCTTCCTGGAGGCCGACACCGTCAGCTACGACAGCGAAACCTCCACCGTCACCGCCTCGGGCGGGGTCCAGATCGACTATGGCGACTACCAGCTCGTCGCGCGCAACATCGTCTACGACCAGGCGACCCGTCGCCTCGTCGCGGCGGGCGATGTGGAGCTGATCGAACCGAGCGGCAACCGCATATATGCCGACGCCGTGGACATCACGGACGATTTCGCCGACGGCTTCGTGGAAGCGCTGCGCATCGAGACGCCCGACAACACGCGCTTCGCCTCCGCGCAGGCCGCCCGGCGGGACGGGGCGGTGATGACGCTGGAGCGCGGCGTCTACACCGCCTGCGAGGCCTGCGCCGAGCACCCCGAGCGCGCCCCGCTCTGGCAGGTGAAGGCGCGGCGGATCGTCTGGGACCAGGAGGCGCAGGTGGTGCGCTACTACGGCGCCCGCTTCGAGCTGTTCGGCGCCCCTATCGCCTACCTGCCCTACTTCGCCTCGCCCGACCCCACCGTGGAACGCCGCAGCGGTTTCCTGGCGCCGGAGTTCCGTGGGTCGAGCGATACGGGAACCGGCATCCGCATCCCCTATTTCTGGGCCATCGCGGACGACAAGGACGTCACCGTCGCCGGCACCTATTACACGAAACAGGGCTTCCTCGCCGAGGCGGAGTACCGCCAGGCGTTCGAGAGCGGCTATTTCACGCTGAAGGCCGCCGGCATCGCGCAGCGCGACCCGGAGGACTTCGACGACTATTTCTTCGACAGCGTCAATCCGCCCGTCCTGGACACGCCGTCGGACAATCGCGGAATGATCGGCTCGCAGGCCCAGTTCGCCATCAACGAGCGCTGGACCTTCGGCTGGGACGCGCTCGCTCAAACGGATTCGAACTTCTCCAACGTCTACGAGATCGAGGGCTTCAGCGACGTCTACCGGGCGTCGGAGATTTACCTGACCGGCCTTGGCGACCGGTCCTTCTTCGACCTTCGCGCCCAGCGCTTCGAGGCGCAGACCGAGAACACCTTCAGCGACGACATACAGCCCTATGTGCTGCCCTCGCTGGACTACGAATACATCTCCGAATCGCCCATTCTCGGCGGCGAGGTGGAGCTCGACATCAACGTCACCAATATCCGCCGCGACGATTCCTCGCCCGCCATGCTTCTGGTCTGCCAGTCGGCCTTCCTGAACAACGGCATCTGCGAGGGCGGCTCGATCGAGGACCGCTTCCGCACGGACGTGTTCCGCCGCACAGCGCTGGAAGGCGACTATGCCCGCGCGACGGCGGAAGCGCAGTGGCGCACGAGCACCGTGACCGATTTCGGCCTCGTGCTGACCCCGACGCTGACGGGGCGCGGAGACCTGCACCGCGCCGACATGAGTTCCCCCGGCTTCCCCTTCGATACCGCCACGCTCGGCGGGATCGAGGTGGACGAGACGGGAGGGCGCGCCATGGCGACGGCCGCCATCGAGGCGCGCTATCCCTGGCTGATCGAGACGGCCGGCACTTCGCACGTCATCGAGCCCATCGGACAGCTCATCGTGCGGCCCGACGAGATGGAGGCCGGCATCCTGCCCAACGAGGACGCGCAGAGCCTCGTCTTCAACACCACCAATCTCTTCTCGCTCGACAAGTTCTCCGGCTACGACCGGATGGAAGGCGGCACGCGGGCCAATGTCGGCGTGAAATATGCCGGCGTGCTCGGCGCGGGCTATTTCCTCGACGCGGTGGCCGGCCAGTCCTTCCATCTGGGCGGCGAGAACCCTTATGCGGTGGCCGACCTGGCGCTGCTGGGCTACGATTCCGGGCTCGAGACGGACCGTTCCGACTATGTGTCGTCGCTGGCCCTGACGACTCCGATCGGCCTCGTCTTCGGCGCCCAGGGGCGCTTCGACGAGGAGGATTTGTCGCTTCGCCGCGCCGACCTTTCGGCCGCCTATGGCACGGACAACCTTTCCGGCTCGCTCACCTACTCCAATATCGCCGAGCAACCCGTCTACGGCTTCGCGGAAGATCGCCAGCAGGTGACGGCCTCCGCCTCGCTGCGGTTGAGCGAGACGCTCAGCACCTTCGGCTCGCTGAGCTACGATATCGAGAACGAATCCGTGATCTCGCGTTCCTTCGGCGTGGGCTATGCCGACGAGTGCTTCAGCCTCATCGCGCAATACGAGAGCACCTCGGACCGCTATCAGCTGCAATCGGCCGAATCGCGAGTGATGTTCCGCCTGTCCCTCAGGACGCTGGTGGAGACCGAGTACAGCTACGACCTGGGAGACGACGGCTGATCGCGTCGTGCGCACGACAGCCCGAAAAGGGCCTTCAACAAGAAGGCGTGATGTTCTAGGAAGGGCAAAATCATTGTTTTGACAAGTCCATGCGCCAGAACGGCGCATCGATTTCGACATGCTGCGCGACTCCAGCGCGCCGACGGGAGCTCCGGTAAGCCGATGAGACGCCTTCTCGCTCAAACAGCCCTGATGGTCCTTCTGGCGACGTCCGGCACCATTCTCGCCGCCCCGCCGGCGGCGGCGCAGCAGTCCGAGGTTCGTGCGGTGGTCAACCGCGAGGCCATCACCAGCTATCAGATCTCCCAGCGCGCCGCGTTCCTGCGCCTTCGCCGCGCGCCGGCCTCCAACGAGGCGGCCCTGAACGAGCTGATCGACGAGCAGTTGAAGAAGCAGGAAATCCGGCGGCGCGGCATCAACATCCCCGACAGCGCGGTGGATGACGCCTATGCTAATTTTGCCGCGCAGAACCGCCTGAACGCCAGCCAGTTGAACCAGCTCCTGGGACAGGCCGGCTTCAGCCAGGCTGGCATGAAGGATTATATCCGCACCCAGATGGGCTGGGGGCAGGCCGTTCAGATGAACATCCGCCAGACCGAGATGATCAGCGAGCAGGATGCCGTGCAGCGGATGCTGCAACAGGGCGGCGACAAGCCCTCTACGACAGAATACACGCTGCAGCAGGTGATCTTCGTGGTGCCGGAGGCCGAGCGGTCTCGCATCATGAATCAGCGCACGCAGGAGGCCAACGCCCTGCGCCAGCGCTTCACCAACTGCCCGGCGACCTATCAGTTCGCGCAAGGGCTGCGCGACGTGACCGTGCGTGAGCTGGGCCGTGTCGCGCAGCCGGAACTGCCGCCCCGCTGGAAGGACGAGGTCTCCTCCCTCTCCGCCGGGCGGACCACGCGCCCGCAGACGACCGAACGCGGCGTCGAGTTCATCGCCGTCTGCTCCACCCGCACCATTTCGGACGACCGGGCGGCGACGCTGGTGTTCCAGGCGCGGGAGCTGGAGCAGCTCAGCCAGAGCGAGCCGGACGCCGAGTTCCTGAAGCAGCTACGGGACCGGGCCACCATCGTCCGGCCATGAACGCGCACGCGGCGCGCGGCGCGCTTCTGGCCGTCAGCGTCGGCGAGCCTTCCGGTGTCGGGCCGGACCTTGCGCTACTGGCCTATCGGCGGAATCGGGAGGCGGGGCTGCCGCCCTTCTTCCTGCTGGCCGACCCGACGATGCTGGCCTCGCGCGCAGCCCGGCTGGATATCGACATCGCCATCGAACCCGTGGAAACCGCCGTTCAGGCGGCTTTTGTCTTCCCGCGCGCGCTGCCCGTGCTGCCACTCGTCAACCGGCATGTCGACAGTCCGGGCCGGATCGAGCCGGCAAACGCCTTCGGCACCGTCGAGGCCATAGATCGGGGCGTGCGGCTGGTGATGGGCGGCGAGGCCGCCGCGCTGACCACCTTACCGATCGACAAGAAGGCGCTCTACGATTGCGGCTTCGCCCATCCTGGCCACACGGAGTATCTGGCCGCGCTTTGCCAGGAACTGACCGGCAAGCAGGCGATGCCCGTCATGATGCTGACCGGCCCGGAGCTTTCGGCCGTACCCGTCACCATCCATGTGCCGCTGGCCGATGTTCCAAGGCTCTTGACGACGGAGTTGATCCTGGAGACCGCCCGGATCGTGGTGCGTGACCTGAAGGAGCGCTTCGGCATAGCGGCCCCGCGGCTGGCTCTCGCGGGCCTGAACCCGCATGCGGGCGAAAGGGGTGCGATCGGGCAGGAGGACGAGGCGGTGATCGCACCGGCCGTCGCGATCCTGCGTGCGCAAGGGTTCGACGCGGTGGGGCCCCTGCCCGCCGACACCATGTTCCACCCCCCTGCCCGTGCGCGCTACGACGTGGCCCTTTGCATGTATCACGATCAGGCGCTGATCCCGGCCAAGACGCTGGCCTTCGACGAAACGGTCAATGTCACGCTCGGCCTGCCGCTGGTGCGCACCTCGCCGGACCACGGCACGGCGGCCGACATCGCCGGGACGGGCTCGGCACGGCCGCAAAGCTTCTTCAGCGCCCTGCGCCTCGCCGCTCGTATGGCCGGGCTGCCTCGCGAAAAGGCCGCTGCCTCGTGAGCCTCGACACGCTGCCGCCGCTGCGCGAGGTGCTAGCCCAGCACGGGCTCGATCCGAAGAAGGCGCTGGGGCAGAATTTCCTGCTCGACCTGAACCTCACGGGAAAGATCGCGCGGCAAGCCCTGCCTCTGGAGGGCGAGACGGTTGTCGAGATCGGCCCCGGCCCCGGCGGGCTGACGCGCGCGCTGCTTGCCCACGGCGCATCGCGCGTCGTGGCGGTGGAGAAGGATCCGCGCTGCCTTTCCGCACTGGCCGACATCTCGGCTCACTATCCCGGACGGCTGGAAGTGGTGGAGGCCGACGCGTTGAAGGTGGACCTGGCAGCCCTCGCCGGCGGGCCCTTCAAGGTGGTGGCGAACCTTCCCTACAATGTCGGCACGCAGATCCTGCTCGATCTCGTCGCGGCGCCGTCATGGCCGCCGCTTTGGAGCGAATTGGTCCTGATGTTCCAGAAGGAGGTCGCGCAGCGCATCGTCGCCCTGGAGAACGACCCGCATTTCGGCAGGCTCGGCGTGCTGTGCGGCTGGCGGACGGAGGCGCACATCCTGTTCGACGTTCCGCCGGCCGCCTTCACGCCGCCGCCCAAGGTCACTTCATCTGTCGTGCGCCTCGTGCCCCGGCCCGCCCCATTGCCCGCCGAGCTGGCGACCTTGGAGAAAGTGACGGCGGCCGCCTTCGGGCAACGGCGCAAGATGCTGCGGCAGAGCCTGAAGAGCCTGGGCGGAGAAGCGCTGCTCGGCCGCGCCGGCATCGACCCGCAACGGCGCGCGGAGACGCTTTCCGTGCCCGAATTCGTGAGCCTTGCGAACCTCCTTTAGGAGGTTTGCAGGGTCTTGGCTTCTTCCAGCAACTGCGCGGTGAAGTCGAACAGGCCAGGCCGCCTGTCGCGCCGCAGCCGCTCGGCATTCACGATGGAAAGCACGGCGGAGAAGGCGCGGTCGAGGTCGTCATTGACCACGACATATTCGTAATCCCGCCAGCGCTCGATCTCGACGCTGGCGTTCTTCATGCGCATGGCGATCGTGTCGCCCGAATCCTCGGCCCGGCGCAGGAGGCGCGCCCTCAACTCCTCCATGGAGGGCGGCAGGATGAAGATGGAAACGATGTCCGTCTTGGCCTGCTCGACAAGCTGGCGCGCTCCCTGCCAGTCGATGTCGAAAAGCATGTCGCGCCCCTCGCGCATCGCCTGCTCGGCCGCCTCGCGCGGGGTGCCGTAGAAATTGCCGTGCACCTCGGCCCATTCCAGCAGCGCATCGCCCGCGCGCAGGCGCTCGAATTCCTCATGGCCGATGAAATGGTAGTGCACGCCGTCGATCTCGCTGGCGCGGCGCTTCCTCGTGGTCACGCTGACGGAGAGCGAGAAGCGCTTGTCGAGTTCCAGGAGATTGCGGGCGATCGTCGACTTGCCGGCGCCCGACGGAGAGGAGATGACCAGCATCAGCCCGCGGCGGGCGATGGGGATCGGGGATTCGGTGTCGAGGATCGGCCTCATTCGATATTCTGTACCTGTTCCCTGAACTGATCGATCACGACCTTGAGCTCCAACCCGGTGCGGGTGAGCGACGACGAGTTCGATTTAGAACAAATCGTGTTCGATTCGCGATTGAATTCCTGCGACAGGAAATCGAGCTTGCGCCCGACCGGGCCCTCGGCCGCCAGAAGCGCGCGCGCGGCCGCGATATGGGCAGAGAGGCGATCCAGTTCCTCGCGAATGTCGGCCTTCGTGGCCAGGATCGCCGCCTCCTGCGCAAGGCGCGCTTCGTCCACCGGCGTACCGGCCGACAGGAGCGCGCCGACCTGCGCGCGAAGGCGCTCGGCGATGGCGCCCGCGCTGCGCGACGGGTCGGCCTCGGCCGCGCTCGCCAGCGCTTCCATCTCGTCCAGCCGCAGACCGAGAGCTTCGGCCAGCCGCGCTCCTTCTGCCGCGCGCGCGGCCACCAGGGCATCCAGCGCCCCGCCGAAGGCATGGAGGGCAGCCTGCCGCAACGGCTCCTCCGGCGCGGTGGCGCTCGCGCTTTCGCCGCTCTCGATCACGCCCCTGAGGGCCAGGAGGCCATCGGCGCTCGGCTGCACCGCATGGCCACCGCGCACCAGCTCGTCAGCCAGGGCCACGAAGCGCGCCAGCACGTCCTCGTTGACGGCGATGGAGCCGGGCGCGCTGGCTCCGCGCAGCTGGAGCGAGATCTGAAGATTGCCGCGCGAAAGCCGCGCAGCGGCCAGACGCCTGATCTCCGGCTCCAGCGCATCGAAGCCGGGCGGCAGGCGCAGGCGCAGGTCCAGCCCCTTGCCGTTCACGGAGCGCAGCTCCCACACCAGCGCAGCGCCGGCAGCCTCGCCTTCCGTGCGGGCAAAGCCCGTCATGCTGGCCACGGGCATTCGCTCACCCTTCCGGTCGCATCGGCGCGCTCACTCGACCAACGTCGCGTCTTCCTCGGCCTCGGCCTGCACCTCGGCGCTCGCCGCGCGCTCGGCCATCAGGGCGCGATAGGCCCGCACATTGGCGTTGTGCTGGTCCAGCGTCTGGGCGAAGGCGTGCCCGCCGGTGCCGTCCGCCACGAAGTAATAGTCGTTCGTATCCAGCGGATGAGCCACCGCTTCCAGCGAGGCGCGGCCGGGATTGGCGATCGGGCCGGGCGGCAGGCCGTTGATCACATAGGTGTTGTAGGGCGTGTCGCTCTGGATGTGCGAGCGGCGCAGCGGCTCGCCCGGCGGCTTTCCGGCTCCGCCCCAGATGCCGTAGATGAAGGTCGGGTCGGATTGCAGGCGCATTCCGTCGCGTAGGCGATTGATGAAGACGGAGGCGACATGGGGCCGCTCCTCCGCCACGCCGGTCTCTCGCTCGACGATGGAAGCGAGGGTGACGAACTCCTCGATCGTGTCGATGGGCAGGCCCTCGTCGCGCCCGGCCCAGATCTCCTCGACCACGGACGCGTGAGCCTCGGTCATCTGGCGAACGATGTCGGCGCGCGTGGCGCCGCGCGTGAAGACGTATGTGTCGGGCAGGATGGTGCCTTCGGCCGGCTTTTCCGGCAAGTCGCCGGCCAAGGCGTCGTTGGCCGCCAGTCTTTCCCACACCCGGTCCACCGTCCAGCCCTCGGGAACGGTCACGGCGTGCTGGATGGAGCGGCCGGCGACCAGCGCATCCATGACCGAGCGCATCGAGACGCCGGGCTCGAACGCGTACTCACCGGCGCGCAGGCCGCTGCCGGCGCCGGATACGCGCACCCCCGCCTGGAAGATCTCCGCGCTGGCGATGATCCCCTCACGCTCGAGGCCGGCCGAAATGCTGGCGAGCCCCCCGCCCCTGGGCACCATGAAGGTGGCTTCCTGGGTGAGTGGGCCGGGGCGCTCGAACTGCGCCTTGCCCCAATAAAGCACCGCCGCACCGCCCAGAAGGCCGATGACCGCGAGGCTGAACAGGAAATTGAGGAAGATGACGAAGCCGTTCCGGGCGCCGCGCGAGGGCCGTCTGTCCTTCGGCCGGCGAGAGAAGAACCCGCGCCGCGCGGGGCCGTTTTCGGTTCGATCCACCACGTTCTCGTTCCCCTCCGTCTTCCGCCCTTCGCCAGCCTGCCGAAGCATCACCCTTTTGTGGCGAAAGACGGGACATCAGAAAGGCCCGGCAAGAGCCGGGCCTTCGAAGTTTCCAGATACGCGGCTACGCCTCGACGCGGCGCAGGACGAGCGAGGCGTTCGTGCCGCCGAAGCCGAAGGAATTCGACAGCACGACGTCGATCTGCTTCTCGCGCTTCCTGTGCGGTACGAGATCGATCTTCGTTTCCACGGACGGATCGTCCAGATTGAGCGTAGGGGGCGCCACATTGTCGCGGATCGCCAGCGCCGAGAAGATCGCTTCCACCGCGCCGGCGGCGCCCAGAAGGTGGCCGACGGCAGACTTGGTGGACGACATCGAGATGCCGGCCGCAGCATCGCCCAGAAGCCGCTCGATCGCCCGCAGCTCGATCTCGTCGCCCAGCGGGGTCGAGGTTCCGTGGGCGTTGATGTAGTCGATCTGCGAAGGCTCGATGCCGGCGCGCTTCAACGCGGCCTTCATGCAGCGATAGGCGCCGTCTCCGTCCTCCGCCGGGGCGGTGATGTGGTAGGCGTCGCCCGACAGGCCGTAGCCGATCACCTCGGCATAGATGCGCGCGCCGCGTGCCTTCGCGTGCTCGTAATCCTCCAGCACGACGATGCCGGCGCCCTCGCCCATGACGAAACCGTCGCGGCCCTTGTCGTAGGGGCGCGAGGCGGCGGTGGGATCGTCGTTATAGCCGGTGGAGAGCGCGCGGCAGGCGGCAAAGCCGGCCAGCGACAGACGGCAGACGGGCGATTCCGCGCCGCCCGCCACCATGACATCCGCGTCGCCGAGCGCGATGAGGCGCGCGGCGTCGCCGATGGCATGAGCGCCCGTCGAACAGGCCGTCACCACCGAATGGTTCGGGCCCTTCAAGCCGTTTCGAATCGAAACATGACCGGAGGCGAGATTGATCAGCGCCCCGGGAATGAAGAAGGGGCTGATGCGCCTCGGCCCCTTCTCCGCCAGGATGAGCGACGTCTTCTCGATGCCTTCGAGCCCGCCGATCCCCGATCCGATCAGAACGCCGGTGGCGATCTGGTCCTCGTAGGATTCCGGGTGCCAGTTGGCATCGTCCAGAGCCTCGGCGGCCGCTGCGACGGCGTAGACGATGAAGTCGCCGACCTTGCGCTGCTCCTTGGGCTCCATCCAGAGATCCGGATTGAAGCTCCCGTCGGTGCCGTCGCCCAGGGGAATACGGCAGCCGATGCGGCAGGGAAGATCGGAAACCTCGAATTCCTCGATCTTGCGTGCACCGCTCCGGCCATCCAGAAGGCGCTTCCAGGTCACGTCGACATTGGCGCCGAGAGGGCTGACCATGCCGACGCCGGTTATGACGACTCGTCTCATCCTACTCCCTTTCGTTTCAGCGGACAGCTTCCGCCCGAAACGTCAGGCCTGGTTCTTCTCGATGAACTTGACCGCGTCGCCGACCGTGAGGATCGTCTCGGCCGCATCATCGGGGATCTCGACGCCGAACTCTTCCTCGAACGCCATGACGAGCTCGACCGTGTCGAGGCTGTCCGCGCCAAGGTCGTCGATGAAGCTGGCGTTCTCCGTCACCTTCTCCTGTTCGACGCCCAGATGTTCGACGACGATCTTCTTCACCCGCTCGGCGATGTCGCTCATGTTCATTCCTCTATTGAGATTTCCCTCGTCGCCCTCGTTAGACGCGGGGAAGCTGTTAATCAAGCTGCCCACCGCCCCGGCCGCATGGCGACCGGGGACAGGGAGCGTCGGAACCCGATTTTGCCGGGCTTTGTTCCGTCAGATCATCGCCATGCCGCCGTTGACGTGCAGGGTCTGACCGGTGACGTAGCCGGCCTCCTCGGATGCCAGGAAGAGGGCGGCCGAGGCGATGTCCTGCGATTCGCCCATGCGGCGCATCGGGATCGCGCCCATGATGGCGCCCTGCTGCTTCTCGTTGAGCTTGTCGGTCATGGCACTGCGGATGAAGCCGGGCGCGATGCAGTTGACCGTCACGTTGCGCGAGGCGATCTCCTGGGCAAGCGACTTGGAGAAGCCGATCAGGCCCGCCTTGGCCGCACAGTAGTTCGTCTGGCCGGGATTGCCCGTGACGCCGACGATGGAGGTGATGTTGATGATGCGCCCGTAGCGTCGGCGCATCATGGCGTGGGTCAAGCCGCGCGTCAGCCGGAAAGCCGCCGTGAGATTGACCTCGATCACCTTGTCCCAGTCCTCGTCCGACATGCGGACGAACAGGCCGTCCCGGGTTATACCGGCATTGTTGACGAGGATATCGACGCCCTCCAGCGTCTCCTCTGCCCTGGCGGCGAGTTCCTTCTGGTCCTCGCGCGCGGAAAGGTCGGCCGGAAGCACCACGGCGCGCTCACCCAGCGAGCCGGCCAACTCCTCCAGCTTCTCGCGGCGCGTACCGTGCAGGCCAACTGTGGCGCCCGCCGCATGAAGCGTGCGGGCGATCGCCTCGCCGATGCCGCCGCTGGCACCGGTGACGAGGGCCTTGCGGCCGGTCAGATCGAACATGTCGTTTCCTTCCAGGAGATGTCCTTGGCCTTCAGGCCAGGGCAGCGTCGATATCGGCAGGCGTGCCGACGCTGCGGGCCGAGAGGCGCTTGTCGATGCGTTTGGCAAGTCCGGCCAGAACCTTGCCGCTGCCGATTTCCAGAAGCTCGCTCACGCCCTCATCCGCCAGGAAGCTCATGCTTTCCCGCCAGCGGACCCGCCCCGTCACCTGCTCGACGAGACGGGCGCGGATATCCTCGGGGTCCTCGATCGGCGCCGCCAGGACATTGGCGACGAGGGGCACCTTGGGGGCCGCGATCCTCGCCTCGCGCAGCGCCTCGGCCATGCGCTCGGCAGCCGGCTGCATCAACGCGCTGTGGAAGGGCGCGGAGACCGGCAGCGCGATGGCGCGCTTGGCGCCCCGCGCCGAGGCCAGCGCCATGGCCCGCTCCACGGCCGCCTTCTTGCCGGAGATGACGAGCTGGCCGCCGCCATTGTCATTGGCGATCTGGCAGACCGAGCCTTCGGCGGCCTCCTCGCAAAGCGCGGCGAGCGCCTCGGCCTCGAGGCCGATGATGGCCGCCATGGCGCCCTCCCCCGCCGGCACCGCCGCCTGCATGGCCTCTCCGCGAACGCGCAGGAGCCGGGCCGTGTCCGCCACCGAGAGGGAGCCGGCGGCGGCGAGGGCGGAATATTCGCCGAGCGAATGCCCGGCCACGAAGGCGGCCCGCGACAGATCGAACCCGCGCGACTCCATGCTGCGCAACGCGGCCAGCGAAACGGCCATCAGTGCCGGCTGCGCATTGGCGGTCAGGGTCAGCGTCTCCTCGGGCCCCTCGAAGATCGTGGCACTGAGCCGCTCGCCCAGCGCCTCGTCCACCTCCTCGAAAACGGCGCGCGCTTGCGGATAGGCGTCGGCCAGCAGTCGGCCCATGCCGACCGTCTGGCTGCCTTGCCCGGGAAAAACGAGTGCGAGGCTCATCGCCGTTACCTTCCGTTCACACTTTCGCGGGCTGAATGGGTGCGCGACCCCTCCCATGTCAAGCGCGCAACCGGCGCGGAGGGTGCCTTCGCGCCCTCGAACGCCCATTCTACGGGCCTTCACCGGGCCGAAAACAACTGGCGCGGTCCGCGTGGCGGACCGCCCTTTCGCCACACCAGGCCCGGGCGGGGGCGCGGAACCGAGGGCGCGCGGGAGATCCGCCCCCCCTCGCTTGCGGGCGGAGACACAATGCGCTAAGGAGCGCCCGTCACTGCCTGCGGTTCGGCCGGGAGCTGAACGGAAGGCGCGTGGGCCCATTTCCCACGCGGATGGCGATCCGACGATCGCCTGCTTCCCGTGTTCCCGCTCTCGACCGTCTCGATGACGCGCCTTTCCTTCCCGAAGATTCCGGTCTTCCCTCGGAGAGTCGCAGAGGCTTAGCCGCCGGACCCGGGCAGAGCGAAACGGAAACCCGAAGGAAAGGCGAGAGACCGCTCATGGCGCTCTACGAGCACGTTTTCCTTGCACGACAGGACATCAGCGGCCAGCAGGTCGAGCAGCTCGTGGAGAATCTCCGCGGGATCCTCGAGGCCAATGGCGGCAAGGTCGGCAAGGTCGAGAACTGGGGTCTGAAGACTCTCACCTACCGGATCAAGAAGAACCGGAAGGCTTACTACACCCTCATGAACATCGACGCTCCGGCGGCGGCTGTCCAGGAGATGGAGCGCCAGATGCGCTTCAACGAGGACATCCTGCGCTACCTGACCATCAAGGTCGAGGAGCACGACGAGGGCCAGTCGGCCATGATGCAGAAGCGCGACGACCGTCCGCGCCGTGGCGGCCGCGATGACCGTCCCGGCCGTGAAGACCGCCCGCGCCGGGACGACGATCGCCCGCGCCGCGAGGACGACGACCGCCCGCGCCGTCCGCGCAACGAGGAGGCCGCGTAAATGGTCGACATCGCACAGCTTCCCACGCGCCGGCCGTTCCATCGCCGCCGCAAGTCCGATCCGTTCGCCTCGGGCGAATCGCCGAAAATCGACTACAAGGACGTGCGCCTTCTGCAGCGCTACATCTCCGAGCGCGGCAAGATCGTGCCCTCGCGCATCACCGCCGTCTCGCAGAAGAACCAGCGCGAGCTGGCCAAGGCGATCAAGCGCGCGCGCTTCCTGGGCCTTCTGCCCTACGTCCTCAAGTAGGACCGGGGGCGCCCTCAAGGCGCCCCGAACCGAGATTCGTCCGGCGCGTCCATCGCGCCGGCCATCCTCCCGCCCTCGTTCGGCGCCGGTCGGGAGACGGATGCACACAGCCGAGTTGAGGCGCGATGCCTCTAACTGCGAAAGCGCAGGACAGCGAGCGACATGGCCCCTCAATCGATCCTTGTCGGCATTCTGGCCGGACTTGCGAGCGCCCTCCTCTTCGCGGGGATCGTGACGCAATCGGTGAGCGCGGTCGGCCTGTCGCTCGCGGCGCCCATTCCCATTCTTCTCGCCAGCCTCGGCTGGGGCAGCGCTTCCGGCTTCGTGGCCGCCTTCGCGGCGGCAGGCGCGGTCTCGCTCTTCACCGGCACTTCGGCGGGTGGGCTGATGATCCTGGCCTCCACGGGCCTGTCCTCAGCCGTCGTGGGTCATCTGGCCGGCCTCGCCCGCCCCAGCGACGACCCCACCCGGCAATCGACGCCGCCGCTCGTCGGCCCCGCGCCCGTGCCGCTCGACTGGTATCCGCTGGACCGCATTCTCCTCGCCATCACGCTGTCGGCCGCGCTCGGCTGCCTGTTCCTCGGCTGGCTCGTGGGGTTCGATCCGGCGGACGCCGCCCCGATGCTGACGGAGGCGCTGGTCGCGCAGGGCGCGGCGGGCCTCGATACCAACGAGGCCCAGATCGCCATGCTGGCCGAGACCGTCGTGGCGCTCGTGCCCTTCGTGCAGCCGGCCTTCCTCGTCGGCACCCTCGTCGCCTCGCTCTACCTCGCCGCCGTCATCGCGCGGGCGAGCGGGCGGCTGCAGCGGCCGCGCGACGACGTGCCGGCCGGAGCCGGCCTGCCCCGCGCCTCGCTGGCGGTCTTCGCGCTGGCGCTGGCGGGCTCCTTCCTCGACGGCTCCGCGGGTGCCATCGCCGCCGTGTTCGCGGGCGCCTTCGCCTGCGCCTTCACGCTGGTCGGGCTCGCCGGGTTCCACCTGCGCACACGCGGGCGGCCGGCGCGCGGGCTGCTGCTCTTCCTCCTCTACGCGGCGATCGTCATCCTGACCTTCCCGCTCATCGCCTTCCTCGTCTACGGCGTCTTTCGAACGGCGCGCGCGGACGAGGCTCCGACAAGCCATCCATAGAACCGAAGGAACATATCCATGGACGTCATCCTCCTCGAACGCATCAGCCGCCTCGGCGGCCTCGGCGACACCGTGCGCGTGCGCGACGGCTACGCCCGCAACTATCTTCTGCCGACCGGCCGCGCCCTGCGTGCCAACGAGGCCAACCGCGCCAAGTTCGAGGCGCAGAAGAGCCAGCTCATCGCGCGCAACGAAGAGCGCAAGAGCGAGGCCCAGAAGGTCGGCGAGACGCTGGACGGCAAGAGCTTCGTGATCGTGCGCTCGGCCGGCGAGACCGGCCAGCTCTACGGCTCGGTCTCGGCCCGCGACATCTCCGACCTGCTCAAGGCCGAGGGCTTCGCCGTGAACCGCAACGCGGTGGAGCTGAACCTGCCGATCAAGACCATCGGCCTGCACAAGGTGGCCATCGGCCTCCATGCCGAGGTCGAGATCGAGGTGACGATCAACGTCGCCCGCTCGCCCGACGAGGCCGAGCGCCAGGCGCGCGGCGAGACCCTGACCTCGGCCGACGCCATCTACGGCATCGACGAGGAGGAAGAAGAACTGCCGGCCGAGGAGGAGACCTTCGAAGGCGAGGAAGAGGCCGCCGAGGCGGTCGAGGAAGAGGCCCGCTAAGGCGCGGGTCCAGGAGCCCGCGGGCGGTTGCCCACAGGCGTTCCACAGCTTATCTACAGGAAGGCCCGGCGCTTCATCGCCGGGCCTTCCCCGTTTGGGGCCGATCCTGTGGAAAGGCCGCATGGCGGCGGAACCGCCTTCGCCCGATGCCCGATGCGCCGGGCGGGGGCAGGCGCTACAAGGGACGCGGCCCCCGGCGGCCACGTTTCCCGCATCGAAGATCTGGAAGGGTCGCGACATGGCTGAGCCCGCGCGCAAGTTCGAGGAGGAGGCCGCGCTCTATCGCGAGGCGCCGGCCAATATCGAGGCCGAGCAAGCACTGATAGGCGCGATCCTCGTCAACAACGACGCCTATTACATCGTCCACGATTTTCTCAAGCCCGAGCACTTCTTCGAGCCGCTGCACCGGGAAATCTTCTCCAAGACCTCCGAGATGATCCGGATGGGCAAGATCGCCAATCCGGTGACGATCAAGACCTTCCTGGCCGCCAACGACCGCGTCGGCGACATGAGCGTGGCGCAGTATCTGGCGCGGCTGGCGGCCGAGGCCACCACCATCATCAACGCCGCCGACTACGGCCGGGCGATCTACGACCTGGCGCTGCGCCGCTCGCTGATCGGCATCGGGGAGGAGATGGTGAACACCGCCTTCGACGCCCCCCTCGACACGCCCCCCAAGGTGCAGATCGAGGAGGCGGAGCGGCGGCTGTTCGAGCTGGCCGAGACGGGCCGCTACGACGGCGGCTTCCAGGCCTTCACCGACGCCATGTCGCTTGCCATCGAGATGGCGGGCGCGGCCAAGGACCGGGACGGCGGCCTCTCCGGCATCTCCTCCGGCATCCGCGAACTCGACCGGCGCATGGGCGGGCTTCAGCCCTCCGACCTCATCATCCTGGCCGGCCGCCCGGCCATGGGCAAGACCTCGCTCGTCACCAACATCGCCTTCAACATTGCCGGCGCCTACGAACCGGCCGAGCAGGCGGACGGCACCTTCAAGGCCAAGAACGGCGGGGTCGTCGGCTTCTTCTCCCTCGAAATGAGCGCCGAGCAGCTCGCCACGCGCATCATCTCCGAGCAGAGCGAGGTCTCCTCCTCCAAGATCCGGCGCGGCTCCATCACCGATGCGGAATATTCCAAGCTGGTCGCCTGCACGGAGATGATGCAGCGCGCGCCGCTCTATATCGACCAGACCGGCGGCATCTCCATCGCCCAGCTGGCCGCGCGCGCGCGGCGGCTCAAGCGCCAGCGCGGGCTCGACGTCATCATCATCGACTATGTGCAGCTCATGCAGGGCTCCTCGCGCAAGGCATCGGAAAACCGCGTGCAGGAGATTACCGAGATCACCACCGGGCTGAAGGCGCTGGCCAAGGAACTGCACGTTCCCATCGTCGCGCTCTCGCAGCTCTCGCGCCAGGTGGAGAACCGCGAGGACAAGCGCCCCCAGCTCTCCGATCTTCGCGAATCGGGCTCCATCGAGCAGGATGCCGACGTGGTGATGTTCGTCTATCGCGACGAATACTACCTGCAGAGCAAGGAGCCCAAGGAAGGCACCGACGAGCATCTCAAATGGCAGCAGGCCATGAACGAGGCGCGCGGCAAGGCCGAGGTCATCATCGCCAAGCAGCGCCACGGCCCGACCGGGACGGTGCCCCTCGCCTTCCAGGCCGAGTTCACCCGCTTCACCGACCTTGCCGAGGAAAGCCATCTCCCCGAGCGTTTCGAGTAGACAGACATGAGCGAGACCGCCTCTTTTCCCGCCGACGCCACCACGATCTCCACCAGCCTGCACGCGGCCCCCGCGGCGGGGCGCCGTCCCTTCGTGGAGATCGATTCCTGGGCGCTCAAGGCCAATTGGCGTTCGCTCGCCATGGCAAGCGGGCGTGCGCGCACCGCCGCCGCCGTGAAGGCGGACGCTTACGGGCTGGGCGTCGAGACCACGGCCAAGGCCCTGTTCGGCGCGGGCTGCCGCGACTTCTTCGTGGCCTATGCCGAGGAAGGCGCCAGCGTGCGCGAGGCGATGCCGGGCAAGAACTTCCGCGTTTTCGTTCTTCAGGGCCTCGACCCGCAGGCGGCCGCCATCTGCCGGCGGCATCGGCTGATCCCCGTTCTGTCCACGCCCCAGGACATCGCCACTTGGCAAGAGACGGCGGCCGGTGAACTGCCGGGTGTCTGCGCCCTCCAGCTCGAAACCGGGATGAACCGCCTCGGGCTCGACGAGGCCGAGGCGAAGCGGGCCGCCCGGCTGGCGGCCGAAGGCAAGCTCGACCTCGCTCTGGTGATGAGCCATCTGGCGAGCGCCGACGACCGCGACGGAACGCAGAGCCAGGGCCAGCTCGAGCGCTTCCAGGCGCTGACGGCGCATTTCCCGCATGTCGGCCGTTCGCTGGCCAATTCGGCCGGCACCTTTCTGGACCCCTCCTATCATTTCGACCTGACGCGCCCCGGCATCGCGCTCTACGGGGGCGCGGCCTCGCTCGACCCGGACGGCTCGATCCGGCCCGTCGTGACACTCAAGGCCCACATCCTCCAGCTTCGCTGGGCGGCCAAGGGCCAGGCCGTGGGCTATGGCGCCAGCGCCAGGCTGGCGCGGCGCACGCGCGTGGCGACCATCGGCCTCGGCTATGCGGACGGCTTGCCGCGCTGCCTCTCGGGCCGGGGCGCGGAGGTCTTCGCCGCCGGCCGGCGAGCGCCCATTCTCGGCCGCATCTCCATGGATCTGACCACGGTGGACGTGACGGACATTCCCGAGGACGATCTTGCCCCCGGCGACACGGTCGAGGTGTTCGGCCCGAACATCCCGATCGACGAAACGGCCGAGCGGGCCGGCACCATCGGCTACGAGCTCCTGACCTCGCTGGGACCCCGCGTCTCGCGGAACTGGCGCTGATGGCGGTCAAGACGCGCGCCACCTTCGTCTGCCAGAACTGCGGCGCCGTCACCTCGCGCTGGCAGGGGCGCTGCGATGCCTGCGGCGAGTGGAACACGATCGTGGAGGAGAACGAGGCCGGTGGCATCGGCGGTGGGCCCGGCGGCGCTTCGCGCGGGCGCCGCAAGGGCCGCGTGGCCGCGCTCATGCCGCTCTCGGGCGAGATGGAGGAGGCGCCGCGCATCGTCTCGGGCCTGCCCGAGCTCGACCGCGTGACCGGCGGCGGCTTCGTGCGCGGTTCGGCGCTTCTGGTGGGGGGCGATCCGGGAATCGGCAAGTCCACGCTGCTCATGCAGGCGGCGGCGGCCCTCGCGCGCGGCGGGCATAGCGTGGTCTATGTCTCGGGCGAAGAGGCGGTGGCTCAGGTGCGCCTTCGCGCCCAGCGGCTCAAGGCGGCCGACACCTCCGTGCAACTGATGGCCGAGACCAATATCGAGGACATCCTCGCCACCCTCTCGGCCCAGAAGCGGCCGGACTTCGTGGTGGTCGATTCGATCCAGACGGTGTGGACGGATATCGCCGATTCGGCGCCCGGCACCGTGACGCAGGTGCGCGCGGGCGCGCAGGCGTTGATCCGCTATGCCAAATCCTCCGGTGCAGCGGTCATCCTCGTCGGCCATGTGACGAAGGAGGGCCAGATCGCCGGCCCGCGCGTGGTGGAGCACATGGTCGATGCCGTTCTCTATTTCGAGGGCGAAGGCGGCCATCACTACCGCGTATTGAGAACGGTGAAGAACCGCTTCGGCCCCACCGACGAGATCGGCGTGTTCGAAATGGGCGATTCGGGCCTGCGGGAGGTGTCGAACCCCTCCGAGCTCTTCCTGGGCGAGCGCAACGAGAAGGCACCGGGCGCGGCCGTCTTCGCCGGGATGGAAGGCACGCGGCCGGTGCTGGTGGAGATCCAGGCCCTCGTCGCGCCCTCCACGCTCGGCACGCCGCGCCGCTCCGTGCTGGGCTGGGACCAGCCGCGGCTGGCCATGGTCCTGGCGGTGCTGGAGGCCCATTGCGGCGTGCGGCTGGGGCAGCATGACGTCTATCTGAACGTGGCGGGCGGCTATCGCATCAGCGAGCCGGCGGCGGACCTCGCCGTCGCCGCCGCCCTCGTCTCGTCCCTTTCCGGCAAGGCGCTGCCGGGCGACAGCGTCTATTTCGGCGAGATCAGCCTCTCGGGCGCGGTGCGGCCGGTGGCCCATGCCGGCGCGCGGCTGAAGGAGGCGGAAAAACTCGGCTTCCGAAGCGCCGTCATGCCGGCCGGAAGCGCCGACCTGCCCAAGTCGCGCGAGGCCGGGGTGCACGAAATGGAAACGCTGGCGCATCTGGTGGCGACCGTCGCGGGGCGCATGCCGCAAACGGACGCTTGATTTTCGCCGCATCCGCGAGTGTAAGAACGACCAAGGTTCACAACAGCCTTCAGAAGCCGCCCGACGAGCCCCAAAGGACCGGAATGACCGTAACCCTCCTCGATGCGACCCTGGTCGTCATCATGCTGATCTCGGCGATCCTCGCGATGGTTCGCGGCTTCTCGCGGGAAGTCCTCTCCATCGTCTCCTGGGTCGTGGCGGCCCTCGCGGCCTTCTACTTCTACCCGCTGCTCACGCCCTATGCGCAGGAGTACATCAACTCCGAGACCGCCGCGATGGCCGCCTCGGCGCTGGCGATCTTCCTCATCGCGCTCATCATCGTCTCCTTCATCACCCTGCGGATCGCCGACTTCATCATCGACAGCCGCGTCGGCCCGCTCGACCGTGCGCTGGGCTTCGTCTTCGGCGCCGCGCGCGGGCTGTTGCTGGTGGTGGTGGCCATGCTCTTCTTCAACTGGCTGACGCCCGAGAACCAGCCCGAATGGGTGACGCAGGCCAGTTCCAAGCCCTTCCTCGACGATCTGGGCGGGCGCCTCGTGGCCGCGCTGCCGGAGAACCCGGAAGAGACCATCCGCCAGCAGTTCGGCGGCCCGGACGCGCCCGCGACGCAGACCGGCGAGGGGGCGGCCACGATCGAGGGGGCGATCGAGGATGCCGAGCAGCCGGCCGAGGCCCCGCCCGCCAATTGAGGCAGGCCGCGAAGGTTGCGTTCACAGATGGCGGCCGGGCGAAACGGCGCCCTGCCGCGAAAATTGTTTCGCGTTGCACAAGTCCGCTTCCTATATGGAAGCCCGGTCCTGAAGAGCCTGTTTCCTGACACGGGCGGAGCGAGTGATCCCCATGGACGAGACGCCTTTCGGCCTTGACGACGATACGCTGCATGAGGAGTGCGGCGTCTTCGGCATTCTCGGGCACCCCGACGCCGCGACGCTGACGGCGCTGGGGCTGCACGCGCTCCAGCATCGCGGGCAGGAGGCGGCCGGCATCGTCTGCTTCGACGGGCGCCAGTTCCATTCCGAGCGGCGGATGGGCCTTGTCGGCGACCATTACACCGACCCGGCCACCCTCGCCCGCCTGCCCGGCGACATGGCCATCGGCCATGTGCGCTACTCGACCACGGGCGAGACGATCCTGCGCAACGTCCAGCCGCTTTTCGCCGAGCTGAACGAGGGCGGCATCGCCATCGCGCACAACGGCAATTTCACCAACGGCCTCACACTGCGCCGCCAGCTCATCGCCAATGGCGCGATCTGCCAGTCCACCTCCGACACCGAGGTGGTGCTGCACCTCATCGCCCGCTCCAAGCTCGCCTCCTCGGGCGAGCGGTTCGCCGACGCCATCTCGCAGGTGGAGGGCGGCTATTCGATGCTCGCCCTCACCCGCACCAAGCTCATCGCAGCGCGCGACCCGAACGGCGTGCGCCCCTTGGTGATGGGCGATCTCGACGGCAAGCCGATCTTCGCCTCGGAAACCTGCGCGCTCGACATCATCGGCGCCAAGTTCGTCCGCGACGTGGAGAACGGCGAGGTCGTGATCTGCGAGCTTCAGCCCGACGGCTCCATCACCGTGGACGCGCGAAAACCTCAGGTGAAGCGCCCCGAGCGCATCTGCCTTTTCGAATATGTCTATTTCGCCCGCCCCGATTCCATCGTGGGCGGCCGCAACGTCTATGTCGCGCGCAAGAACATGGGGCAGAACCTCGCCCGGGAAGCGCCGGTGGAGGCAGATGTGGTGGTGCCCGTGCCGGATGGCGGCACGCCGGCGGCCATCGGCTATGCGCAGGAGATCGGCATCCCGTTCGAGCTGGGCATCATCCGCAATCATTATGTGGGCCGCACCTTCATCGAGCCGACGCAGCAGATTCGCGCCTTCGGCGTGAAGCTGAAGCATTCGGCCAACCGCGCGATGATCGAGGGCAAGCGGGTGGTGCTGGTGGACGATTCCATCGTGCGCGGCACGACCTCGGTGAAGATCGTCCAGATGATCCGGGAGGCGGGCGCGCGCGAGGTCCATATCCGCGTCGCGAGCCCGATGATCTACCATCCGGACTTCTACGGCATCGATACGCCGGAGGCCGACAAGCTTCTGGCCAACCAGCATGACGACCTGGCCTCCATGTGCCGCTTCATCGGCGCCGATTCCCTCCAGTTCCTGTCCATCGACGGTCTTTATCGCGCTGTCGGTGGCAAGCCGCGCGACGCGGCAGCGCCGCAATTCACCGACCACTACTTCACCGGCGATTATCCCACGCGGCTGGTGGACCGGGAGGCGGCCACCAATGTGCGCCGGCTTTCGCTGATGGCCGGCAACGGCTGACATCTCGATCCGGGGGCGTTTCATGGCAGGGGCATTGGAAGGGCGGGTCGCGCTCGTCACGGGCGCGTCGCGCGGTATAGGCTATCACCTCGCCCTGCGGCTGGCGAGCGAAGGCGCGCATGTGATCGCCGTGGCCCGCACCGTGGGCGGGCTGGAAGAACTCGACGACGCGATCAAGGCGCAGGGCGGCGCGGCGACACTCGTTCCCCTCGACCTCCTCGACATGGACGGCATCGACCGCCTCGGCGGGGCCATCGACGAGCGGTGGGGAAAGCTGGACATCCTCATCGCCAATGCCGGGATGCTGGGCGTCCTCTCCCCCATCGGGCATATCCAGGCCAAGGTCTACGACAAGACCATGCGGCTCAATGTCGATTCGACCTGGCGCGTCATCCGCGCGACCGACCTTTTGCTGCGCCGCTCCGATGCCGGGCGCGCGGTGGTCATGTCCTCGGGCGCGGCCCATTCGGCCAAGGCCTATTGGGGGCTCTACGCAGCCAGCAAGGCTGCTTGCGAGGCATTCGTGAAGTCCTGGGCCAACGAAACGCGCAGCCTTCCGCTGCGCGTCAACTCGGTCAATCCCGGCGCGACGCGTACGGCCATGCGCGCGCTGGCCATGCCCGGCGAGGACCCGCAGACCCTGCCCTCGCCGGCAGAGGTGGCCGAGAAGATCCTGCCGCTCACCTTTGCCGGCCTTGCCGAGACCGGCCGCCTTTTCGACGTGCGGCAGAACCGCTTCCTGACCTATCGCGATCCCGAATAGCTAATGGCCGGGCGCGGCGTGCATGCGCTCGCTGCGGCGATAGGAGCGGATCGAGAAGGGAATGGTAGCGAAGTAGACCAGCACCGAAATGGTGAGCGTCGTCCACGTGAAGGCGACAAGCATGGCGATGTAGAAGACCACGAGCAGCATCAGCGGCACGACCCATTCACGCCGCAGCGGGATGCCGATGGTCTTGCCCGAGAAGGTCGGGATGCGGCTTGCCATCAGCAGGCCGACGACGACGAGATAGATGGAGGCTGCCACCGCCGTGATCTGCGGGAAGCCGAGGCCGGGCCCGGCGAGCCCCAGATAGATGGGGAACAGGGCCAATCCGGCGCCTGCGGGAGCGGGAACACCGACGAAATACGCGCTCTTCCACGCTGGCTTGTTCGGCTCGTCCAGCATGGTGTTGAACCGCGCCAGCCGCAGCGCCGAGCCGGCCGCATAGAGCAGCGCCGCCGTCCAGCCCACGGCCCCCGCATCGTGCAGCGTGAAAGCATAGAGCAGCATGGCGGGCGCGACGCCGAAATTGACGATATCGGCCAGCGAATCCATCTCCGCGCCGAAGCGGCTCTGCCCGTTCATAAGGCGCGCGATGCGCCCGTCGATCCCGTCGAGGAAGGCCGCGCCGAGCACGAGGATGACCGCCAGCTCGATCCGCCCCTCGAAGGCGAAGCGTATCCCCGTCATCCCGGCGCAGATGGACAGGATGGTGATGAGGTTCGGCACGATCTGCCGGATGGGAATGCGCGAGCGGTAGCTGGCGCCGGGCTCCGGCGTCTGGTCGCTCATCCCGTCAGTCCCTCCGGAAGGCCCAGCCGGAGAGGCCCGCCCCGTGCTCGGCGATCACCGTCTCGCCGGCACGCGCCGTCTGCCCCTCGGAAACGCGCGGCTGGAAGCCTTCCGGCAGGTAGATATCGAGGCGCGAGCCGAAGCGGATGAGGCCGAAACGCTGGCCGGTCTCCAGATGCTCGCCGGCCGAGACGAAGGGCACGATGCGCCGCGCCACAGCGCCGGCGATCTGCACCACGCCCACCTCACCCTTCGGGCTGTCGATGACGAGGGAGGAGCGCTCGTTCACCTCGCTCGCCTTGTCCAGTTCCGCATTGGCGAACTGGCCTTCCTTGTACGCCATGCGCAGGATGCGCCCGCGCACCGGGGCGCGGTTCACGTGGCAGTCGAACACGTTCATGAAGATGGAGATGCGCAGCATCGGCTCGTCGCCCAGTGCAAGCTCGGCCGGCGGCAGGACATGGCCCACCAGCGAGACCTTGCCGTCAGCCGGGCTGACGGCCAGATGCTCCGCCTGCGGCGTGACGCGCTCGGGATCGCGAAAGAAATAGGCGCACCAGAGCGTGAGCACGAGGCCCAGCCAGAACAGCGGCTCCCACAGGAAGCCGAGCAGGATGGAGGCCACGAAGAAGCCGGCGATGAAGGGGTAGCCCTGCCGGTGGATCGGCACGAGGACGTTTCGGATCGACTGGATCATGTCCATCGTGCGTTTGTCTTCCTTCTCATGATGTCGGGCACGGGCGCTTGGCCCGCATTAAGGCATGGCGGGCCGCGCGTTCAAGCACCGCCATCGTCGTCAAACGCCCCGGAGGCATGGATCGGTTCCTCGCGGGTGCCCGGATCGTTCACCCGCCTTCGCTGGAGGATGCCCTGCTCATCCGCCTCGCGGGCGCGGCGCAGCGCCTCCTCGGCCTCGCTGGCCTCGCGCTGCATGGTCCACATCTCGGCATAGAGTCCGCCGCGCTCCAGCAGTTCGCCGTGCGACCCGCGCTCGACGATCTGACCGGCCTTCAGCACGATGATCTCGTCGGCGGCCACGATGGTGGAAAGGCGATGGGCGATGGTCAGCGTGGTTCGGTTCCTCGACACGAGATCGAGCGCATCCTGGATTTCCTGCTCGGTATGGGTATCGAGCGCGGAAGTGGCTTCGTCCAGCACGAGGATCGGCGGCGCCTTGAGGAGCGTGCGGGCGATCGCCACGCGCTGCTTCTCACCGCCCGAAAGCTTGAGGCCGCGCTCGCCCACCATCGTCTCGTAGCCCTCCGGCAGCGCCGCGATGAAGGGGCCGATCTGCGCGCGCTCGGCCGCCTGCCGCACCTCGTCCTCGGGCGCATCCACGCGCCCGTAGCGGATGTTGTAGGCAATAGTGTCGTTGAAGAGCACCGTGTCCTGCGGCACGATGCCGATGGCCGCGCGAAGCGAATCCTGCCTCACCGCCGCGATGTCCTGCCCGTCTATGGTGATGCGCCCGGATGTGACGTCGTAGAAGCGGAAGAGCAGGCGCGATATGGTGGACTTGCCCGCGCCTGAGGGCCCGACGATGGCGACGGACTTGCCCGGCGGCACCTCGAACGAGATGCCCTTCAGGATCTCGCGCTCGGGATCGTAGGAGAAGCGGACGTCCTCGAAGCGGATGGCGCCGCTGGAGACGGCGAGCGGGCGGGCGTCCGGATGGTCCTTCACCTCTTCCTCCACACCCAGAAGCTCGAACATCTTCTCCATGTCGGTCAGCCCCTGCCGGATTTCGCGGTAGACGAAGCCGATGAAGTTGAGCGGGATCGAAAGCTGCATCAGCAGGGCATTGATAAAGACGAAGTCGCCGAGCGTCTGCGTGCCGGCCTGCACCTCCAGCGCGCTCATCACCATCACCGCGCCCATGCCGGCCGAGAAGATCACCCCCTGACCGAAATTCAGCCAGCCGAGCGAGGTCCAGGTCTGGGTCGCCGCCTTCTCGTAGCGCGCCATGGAGCGGTCGAAGCGCTCGGCCTCCATACCCTCGTTGCCGAAATATTTGACGGTCTCGAAATTCAGGAGGCTGTCGATCGCCTTGGTGTTGGCGTCCGTGTCCGAATCGTTCATCTCGCGGCGAATGGCGATGCGCCAGTCGCTCGCCTTCACCGTGAACCAAGCATAGACGGCGACCGTGGCCGTCACCACGGCCACGTAGGACAGGCCGTAGGAGAAGCCGAAGATGGCCGCCGTCAGCAGGAATTCCAGGATGGTGGGGACGGTGTTCAGCACCGCGAAGCGCACGATGGTCTCGATGCCCTTGGTGCCGCGCTCGATGATGCGCGACAGGCCACCGGTGCGCCGCTCCAGATGGAAGCGCAGGGAAAGCTGGTGCATGTGGACGAAGGTTCGGTAGGCCAGCCGGCGCACCGCATACTGGCCGACCTGCGCGAAGATCGCGTCGCGAAGCTGGTTGAACGCGACGGAGAGAACGCGCGCGACATTATAGGCGACGACCAGCGTCACCGCGCCGGTCAACGCCAGCGGCAGCCACGCCTGCGCCGAGTGCGTCCCGTCGAGCGCGTCCGTGGCCCATTTGTAGAAGTAGGGAACGCCGACGGTCAGCAGCTTAGCGACGAGGAGGTAGAAGCTCGCCCAGAGAACGCGCGCGCGCAGATCAGGCCGCTCGCGCGGCCACATATAGGGCCAGAGGTTGCGAAGCGTGGTGAAGAGCGCACCGGATTCGCCCGATACGGCCGGCTGGTTCGTGGGAGCCAAGGGGAAACGTCCTCGTGCGGGCGGCCATGCGTCGGCCCACCCTTCGAGAAGCGTTCTAGAGGAGAGCGTTCCGCGCTTCCACCCCGCAGCCCATCGTCACCCGTCGGCGTCGGGCAGGAGAAAGACCTGCCCGGGATAGATGAGGTTCGGATTCCTGATCTGCTCGCCATTGGCGAGATAGATGACGGTGTAGCGGCTTCCCGCACCGTAGGTCTCGCGAGAGATGCGCCAGAGCGTGTCGCCCCGGCGGATGATGACCCGGCCTTCCACCGGCTCCAGCGCCGCCTGCCGGCCCGCCGCGTCTGCGCCCTGGCCGGCCCCGTCCGCCGCGCCGCGAAGCAGGGAGGCGACGGCCGACACGGACTCGCCTTCGGGCCGCTGGAACGGCACTTCCACCCGCGCGATCACCGAACCGTCCTCGGCCAGTTCGTCGATCCGCACGATATGGTCGCCCACGGCGACATCGGCCAGCGCCGAGGCGAGAAACTCCTCGCCGCCTGTGCCTTTCGCCTCGGTCACGAAGACATCGTCGACATAAAGCCGAACGGTCGAGCCCGGGCGGGAGATACCGGCCACATAAAGACGATCGCGTTCGATCTCCACCGCCCGGATCGCGAGGGAGGTATCCGCAAGGCCCGGGACATCCGGGCCGCCGGCGGCAAGCAGGGCCGTTTCGCCCGGCGCAGGCGCCGCCACCTCGGCCACCGGTGTGGTGAGATCGGGTTCGGGCGCGGCGACCACGCGGGAGGGCGCGCCGGGCTCTTCCAGCATCACCAGAAGCTCGCTTTCGCGGCCGCGCGGGGGGATGCTGACGAGCGCCGTCTCGCGCGAAGCGGACAGGGTGCCCTCCACCGTTTCCGTCTCCAGGCGAAGCTGATGCTCTCCGACATCCAGAACGGCGGCGAGCGCGAAGGCGAAATCGCCGCCCGCCCCGGCCGTTTCGCGGGCCAGCACATCGTCGCCACGGCGCAGGACGACCTGCGAGCCGGGCGCCGCCATGCCCGCGATGACGGCCGACCCGTCCGGCTCCACCCGAAGCAACTCGAAGCTCGGCACCACCGCCTCGACCTGGGCCTCGGCTTGCGGCTGTGTGCCTTCGTTCGTCGGGACGGTTTCCTGAGATGCGGTTGTCGCAGCGGCCGGCGCGCCGGCATCGGCCGGATGCGGCAGGATGACGGAAAAATGCCAGTAACCGGCGAGAAGCCCGCCGCCCACGGCCGCGATCGCGGCGATAAACCAAAAGCCCGTTGGAGTTTTCATGTCCGTTCCGACGAAAGAGTCAGGAGCTGCCGCCCGCAAACCTTAACGGAGACGGGGAAAGACAACAAGAAGAACGATTGTCAAGCTTAGGTGTGAACGGAAATACACTGGGAGGAATGGTAGCAGCGGGCAGATTTGAACTGCCGACCCCCGGGTTATGAGTCCGGTGCTCTAACCAACTGAGCTACGCTGCCACGCATGAAGGCGCCCTCAAAGAGCGCCGCCCGCTGGATGGCCGGGGTATAGAGAGAGGCTGCCCCGCCTGTCAAGCTTCGCCGTCATGCCTTGCGGCCTTCGGGGCGGAAAGGCTAGTTCGGCGCAGCAATCATCACGCGGGAGCCGAGATGTCCAAGCCGAGGATCGCCGTCGTCGGGTGCGGCCAATGGGGCCAGAACCATGTGCGCACCCTGTCGGAGCTCGGCGCGCTGGCGGCCATCTCCGACCATGACGAGGCGCGCGCCCGCGCGATGTCCGAGCGCTACGGCGTGCCCGCGCTCGGCCTCGAGGAGGTCGCCGGCTCGCGAGAGATCGACGCCGCCGTCCTCGCCCTGCCCTCTCGCCTGCACGGACCGACAGGGCGGACGATGCTGAAGGCGGGCAAGGACGTTCTCATCGAAAAGCCGATCGCGCTCGATCCCGCCGACGCCGCGCACACGGCCGAGGTGGCGCGCGAGAGCGGGCGCCTCCTGATGGTCGGCCATGTCCTGCGTTTCCACCCGGTCTTCGAGCGGCTCTGCGAGGTCGTGTCGCGAGGGGGGATCGGCGACATCCGCCACATGGTGTCCACCCGGCTGGGCCTCGGCCGCTTCCTCGGCATGGACGCCATCTGGGACCTGGCTCCGCACGACCTGTCGCTGGTTCTGAAGATCGCCGGCGGCGCGCCGGAGCGAATCGAGACCTCGGCCCGCAGCGTCCTCAGCGACGAGATCGATGTCGCCGACATCCGCATGGACTTCGCCGGCGGCCTTTCGGCCGAAGTGCACGTCTCACGCATATCGCCGTTCCGCGACCGCCGCTTCACCGTGGTGGGCACGCAAGGCATGATCACCTTCGATGATCTGGCGCCGGAGGGGCAGAAGCTGGCGCTCTATGCGCACCGGGTCTGGCGCGAGGGCGCGGGCTTCGCCTTCCACAACGCCGACCCGGAATATCTGGAAACCGTGCCCGGCCTGCCCCTCGACCGGGAGTTGCGCCATTTCATCGAATGTATCGAAACGCGCCGCGAGCCGGAAACAGGCGCGGCGGAAGCGGTGGAAACGGTGCGGATCCTTTCCGCCGCCTCGCCCTATCCTTCAAGCCGCGCTGGCGAATGAACCGGCCGGGAACGAGCGGGCGATAATGCCGCCGCCCAGAACGCGCGCGCCGGCCCCCTCGCCCGCGTAGAAGACGCAGGCCTGGCCAGGCGAGACGCCGCTCTCACCCTCGGCGAGTTCCACCACCAGTTCGTTGCCGTCTCGCAGCAGCCTGGCCGGGGCGGGCGGGCGGGCCGAGCGAACCTTGACGAAGAGGTCCTCGCCGTGCCCGGCGGCTTCCCCCACCACGCCATCGCCCAGCCAGTTGACGTCCCGCAGCGCGAGCCGGCGCACGAGCAGCGCCTCGCGCGGGCCGACGGTGACGCGCCGCGTCGCGGCATCAATGGACACGACATAAAGGGGCTCGCCAGCCGCGATCTTCAGCCCCTTGCGCTGCCCCACGGTGAAGTTGACGATGCCCTCGTGCCGGCCGAGGCCCCGCCCGTCCAGATGCACGATCTCGCCGGGCTCTCCCGCCTCCGGCCGCAGCTTGGCCACGACATCCGAGTAACGCCCCTTCGAGACGAAGCAGATGTCCTGGCTGTCGGGCTTGGCGGCGACGGACAGGCCGTGCGCCTCCGCGATGCGGCGGGTCTCGGGCTTGGTCAGGCGGCCGAGCGGGAAGCGCAGGAAATCGACCTGCGCCTGCGTGGTGGCGTAGAGAAAATAGCTCTGGTCCCGGTCGAGATCGGCCGGGCGGTGCAGGCTGCGATGGGCACCGGCCGCGCGCGATTCGATGTAATGGCCGGTGGCCAGCGCATCGGCGCCCAGATCCCTGGCAGTCTGGAGAAGATCCTTGAACTTCACCGTCTGGTTGCAGGCCACGCAGGGGATCGGCGTCTCGCCCGCAAGATAGCTGGCGGCGAAGGGGTCGATCACCTGCTCGCGGAACTTCTGCTCGTAATCCAGCACATAATGAGGAATGCCGAGGACAGCCGCCGTGCGGCGCGCATCGTGAATATCCTGCCCCGCGCAGCAGGAACCGGCCCGGCGCGGCGTCGCCCCGCCATCGTAAAGCTGCAGCGTGATGCCGACGACATCGTAGCCCTCCTCCTTGAGCAGGGCGGCGGTGACGGAGGAATCGACCCCGCCCGACATGGCGACGACCACGCGCGTCTCGGCCGGCGCCTTCGGCAGATCCAGGCTGTTCATCTCAAGCACACCATAGGCTTCATTTCGGCCTTCTCACCGTTGCTTGCAAGAGGAGAGGCCCCTTGCGCGCCTTATCGCACGCCCGCGGCCTTGCGGACAATCGCGGCGATCATGCGGACTTGTCTCGACTTCTTATCGAATCCTTACGAGCCGCTTAGCGAAATTTTCAATCCATGGAGCCTAAGGTCCGATCGCGATTAGGTCTTGCGTTGTGTAGAGAGTTCAATGACCGATCAGGTTAGACCAAGAGTGAAATACGTCATCGGCCCGGACGGGAGCCCGCTGACGATCGCGGACCTGCCGCCTTCCAACACCCGGCGCTGGGTCATCCGGCGCAAGGCGGAGGTGGTGGCCGCGGTTCGCGGGGGGCTCCTGAGCCTCGATGAGGCATGTTCGCGTTATACGCTGACGGTGGAGGAGTTCCTCTCCTGGCAGGTATCGATCGACAGCCACGGCCTTGCGGGCCTGCGGACCACCCAGCTTCAGGAATACCGCAAGAAGGTCGACCTGCATCACTGAGCGCCACGCGCTTCAAGCCTTGAGGAAAGGGCCGGTTCGAGAAGAGCCGGCCCTTTTTCCATGGCCGGTGCCCGAACGAAAAAAGGCCCGCCGAAGCGGGCCGTTCGGCGGTGCGCCGCCTCTCGTCAGGCGCTGGCGGCGCGGCGCTCCTCGCCGATCTGCTCCAGCCTCTCGGCATTGGCAAGCTCGGCCTCGGCCTCGGCCAGGGCAAGGCGGGCGGCATTCATCTGCGCCTTCAGCTCCGAGACCGAATCCATCAGATTGTCGCGGCGCGTGCGGGCCGCCTTGGCGAAGGTCGGATAGGCGAAGTGGGTCGTATCGGTGATTCCGGCCTTCTTTTCCTCGCTGGCGATCTGCGCGTCGAGCTCGCCCGCCATGCGCTCGAATTCGCCCATCATGAGTTCGAGCTGGTCGACCTGCCGGCGCTTCTCGCCGACCTTGAACCGCGACAGTCTCACGAGATTGTCCCGCTTGGCCATGAAATCGGTGTCCTCGCTTGCGCCGCGCGGCTCCCCTGAGAAAAAGGGGGCACGCGCCTCGTTGCATCCGACGCGGAGGGTTCGCGCAAGCCTCGAAGGCTACACGCTTAACCGTCTGTTTACGCGCAACGTTAATCCTAGGGGTCGATGACTTAAGGCGGGGTAAATCCTCGAGCGACAAGCGTTCGGATCGTTGAAAAAGACGGTCCTGCGCCTGTTTGCCCGAGGAAGCATCGCAGCAAGTTCCCTGCCCGCGATACTGGCAGGGACCGATCGCGGGAGCGAGGACATCATGGTTACGGAAGGCTTCGTTAACCAATCCATGTCACGATCCCTGGCAGATGAGAGACGAAACGCGATCCGGGCGACAGGGGCGACCGGATCGACGGAGAGGGGAATTGGATGCGCGTTCTTTTGATCGAGGATGACAGCGCGATCGCGCAGAGCATCGAGCTGATGCTGAAGTCCGAGAGCTTCAACGTCTACACGACCGACCTTGGCGAAGAGGGCGTCGATCTCGGCAAGCTCTACGACTACGACATCATTCTCCTGGACCTGAACCTGCCCGACATGTCGGGCTACGAGGTGCTGCGCACGCTGCGCCTGTCCAAGGTGAAGACGCCGATCCTGATCCTCTCCGGCATGGCCGGCATCGAGGACAAGGTGCGCGGGCTCGGCTTCGGCGCCGACGACTACATGACCAAGCCCTTCCACAAGGACGAGTTGGTCGCGCGCATCCACGCCATCGTGCGCCGCTCCAAGGGCCATGCCCAGTCGGTCATCAACACCGGCGACCTGACGGTGAACCTCGATGCCAAGACGGTGGAGGTGAACGGTCAGCGCGTGCACCTGACCGGCAAGGAATATGCCATGCTGGAGCTTCTTTCGCTGCGCAAGGGCACGACGCTGACGAAGGAAATGTTCCTCAATCACCTCTATGGCGGCATGGACGAGCCGGAGTTGAAGATCATCGACGTCTTCATCTGCAAGCTGCGCAAGAAGCTGTCCACGGCCACCGAGGGCAAGAACTACATCGAGACCGTGTGGGGCCGCGGCTATGTGCTGCGCGAGCCTGAAGAGGATTCCCGCGCCGCCTGAGAGGCCCATCCCGGCACCACTGCTCAAAGGCCCGCCTCGCGCGGGCTTTTTTGCGTTCAGGCCGGTTCCGAGCGGGCCTGCGAATAGGGCTTCAGCCAGCCAGCCAGGCTTTCGCGGTCGAAGGGGCGATAAGTGAAGCCGGCGGCCCCTGCCCGCTTGGAACGCGTCATCAGGCCGAGATTGGCCTCCACCAGCGATGCGAGCACCACGCAGCCGGCGGCATGCGGATGCGCCTTGAGCCGCCGGATGGCCGCCTCGACCGGCTCGTCCGGCAAGGTGGCGGAAACGATGGCGATGTCCAGATGCTCCAGATCGGCCAGCACCTTCTCGGCCTCCTCGATGTTGCCGGCCGTTTCGGGCCGGTATCCCGAGAGGGAGAGGATGCGCCAGGCGATCTTGCGCACCACGGGTGATTCGTCGATCACGAGGCAGGTCTGCATCAGGAACTCCGGACAGTCTCGGCCCCCTTGGGGGGCGTGCCGGCGGCCGGCAAGGGACGTGCAGAATGCCCGCCTCTCCTTGCCGGGCGGTTCCCGAAGATAGCCAAAAAAGGGTGAAGGGACGGATGCGCTAGGCGGCTTCGCTCGCCGCGCTCCCCGCGCTTTCGACAGTGAAGACGGCCTCGCCCTCCTTCTGCTCCAGCGACACGCCGAGGCCGGCCTCGGCGGCCAGAAGCAGGGTGTAATAGGGCTGCACGGCGTGGGCGTCGATGGCTTCGTCGTCCGCCTCTCCGGCCAGGAGGGCCCGGAACTTGGCAGGCACGCGCAAGGGAGCGCCGCGCGCCGTGACTACCACCCGCACGGTCGGTTCAAGGCGCTCGACCGCGACCTCCACTTCCTTGCCGCGCGGCACGGAGGCGTTGGCGATGACGACGAGGTTCAGGATGAGCTTGGCGATGTTCTTGGGCACATAGGCGCGCTCGCCGCTCCACGAGAGGCCGGCGCGCTCGAAGGACATGAAGCCCTCCGCCACCTGCTGCGCGTCGCCGAGATCGATCTGGGCCGTGGTCGATCCCGAGGCCCCATAGGCGATGCGGGCGAACTGGAGCTTGGCGACGGCGCTTTTGGTGGAGTTGCGCACGAGCGCCATGGATTCGGGGTCGTCCGGCATCTCGTCGAGCAGTTCGAGCCCGCTCTGCACCGCCCCCACCGGCGAGATGATGTCGTGGCACAGCCGGCTTGCGAGAAGCGCGGCCAGCTCGGGGGCGGACAAAGCAGGCAGGTTCGTCATTTTTCGTCCAGTTCTGGTGGGCGCCTCGCGAGCGCGCATCCCCATGCCCGGCAGGACGCACCGGCTGCACGAAGGCGAACGGCAAGGGCCCGTCGGGGTCGAATCGCGGCGAGAATGAGTCGGCTGGCCCCGTGCGTCAACCGCCTCCTCCCCGGCCGGGCGCGATGGGAGTCGAGTGTTGCCGCTTTGCGCTCGTTAGGCAGTTGCAAACCATATGGTGCTTCAATCGGAGCCGACCCTTACGAAAGGCCCGCGAGCGGCGAAGCCCGGCGCGTGCCTCATCCGATGAAGGAATGCGCCCGATGATCCGCATGCTCAGGCAGATCCGCCTTATCGCCGCGGTCGCGATGACACTTTCCGCAGCCGTCCTCGCCGGCCCCGCGCCCGCTTCGGCGCAATCGGCCGGCTATACGATGGAGGAGATCGTCCAGGAGGGGCACGGCTTCTTCGGCGCCACCTCCGGGGGCCTCGCCTCCGTCGTCGAGCACGCCTTCCAGAGCTTCGGCCTGCCCAACGGCTATATCCTCGGAGAGGAAGCCGGCGGCGCCTTCATCGGCGGCCTGCGCTACGGCGAGGGTACGCTCTTCACCAAGAATGCGGGCGAGCACCGGATCTTCTGGCAGGGGCCCTCCATCGGCCTCGACGCTGGCGCCGATGGTGCACGGATGATGATGCTGGTCTACAACCTGCCGGCCGTGGAGAACGTCTATGGCCGCTTCGGCGGGGTGACGGGCAGCGCCTATCTGGTCGGCGGGCTCGGCATGACGGTGCTTCAGCGCGACAATGTGGTGATGGTGCCCATCCGCACGGGTGTCGGCGCGCGTCTCGGCATCAATCTGGGCTATCTCAAGCTCACGCCGGCTCCGACCTGGAATCCCTTCTAAGGCTTTGAGGCGGAAGGCCGCTCCGCCGGCCCTCCGCCTCCTTGCAAAGCGGCCGGCGCGCCCTCACTATCGGCACGGCTCCCCGCCGCCCGAACAGGATTTTCATGATCGCCACCGGCCTCGTCTTCCTTCTCGGCGCGCTTGTCGCGATCCTCTTCTGCCTCCTGTTCGTTCCCATCCTGTGGCGCAACGCGCAGCGGCTGGCGCGGCGCGACTTCGTGGCCACCATGCCGGCCACGATGAACGAGCTGCGCGCGGAGGTGGACCGTGTGCGCGCCGAGGCCGCCATGACGGTTCGCCGGCACGAGATGGCGGCGCACGAAGCACGCGAGAAGGCCGCGCTGGAACGCGCCAAGGTCGGCCGCCTGACGGCCTCTCACGCCGAGATGAAGCACTTTCGCGAGCAGTTCGAGGCAGATGCCAATGCACTGCGGGGAGAACTTTCCTCCTTGCGCGAACGCAGCGAGGCATTGAGCGAGACGGTGGCCGCGCTCGAGGCCGACAATGCGGAGATGAAGGCGCAAATCACGGAGCGCGCGCTGGAGATCGACACGCTTCTGGCCAGAATCGACGAGTTGGAGACCGAGCGGGACGAGCTGAGCGTCGAGCTTTCGGCCAGCCGGACGCGCGTCGCGGCGCTTTCGAGCGCCGCCTCGCCCTCCATGGAGGGCGCCTTGCCCGTTGCGCAAGGGGAGCAACAGGACGCCGATATCCGCGAGAGGCTGGCCGAAATCGCGGCCCATGTGATTCACCGGACCGCCGTCGAGGAGGGGGATGGATCGCCCCTCGCCGCGATGGTGGCGGGCGAAGCCCCGGAGAGGAAAGAGCGCGGCGCCCCGCGCAGCCTTGCCGAACGGGTGCGCGAGCTTGCGGCGGCCGACACGGCGCGCCCCTCGTCCGGCAATACGCCGGCCAGCCCTACCGGGCCGGGGGCGAGCGATGCAAAAAAGCGTGGTGGAGGGCGATCGCGGCGCAATGGGCGACGTTGAGGCTGTCGAGCCCCGGCGCCATCTCGATCCGCAGCGCTTTCATCCGTGTCCAGACGGCAGGCGGAAGCCCTTCCCCCTCGGCCCCCAGAAAGAGCGCCGATGACGGCGCCGGACGCCAGCGCTGGAGCGGAACGCTCGCGCCGGGCGCCAGCGCCAGACATTCGACGCCTAGGCCCTCCAGCTCTTCCACGATTTGCTCCACCGCGCCAAGCCGGATGAACGGCACGCGCAGCACGCTCCCGACAGACACGCGGATGGCCTTCCGGTAGAGCGGATCGCAGCTCGTCTCGTCCAGGATCACCGCGTCGACGCCGAAGGCGGCTGCGTTGCGGAAGATCGCGCCCATATTGTCATGGTTGGAAATGCCGGCCGCCACGGTGAAGAGAGCGCCCCGCGCGGTCATGGCCGGAAGCGAAAGAGGCCGTTTCTCCGGCCGGCGCACGGCATGGGCCATCACGCCGCGATGAACCGGGAAACCAGCGACCGCATCGAACACCGCCCGCTCGGCGACATAGACCGGCACGCCGGGCCGCAACCCCGCCAGCCGCGGCATAAGGCCGGCCAGGCGATTGCGCAGAACCAGAAGCGCGGTGGGCTGGAAGAAGGACGAGGCGAGAAGCTGGTCGAGAACGACCGCCCCCTCGGCGATGAAGCCGCCGCGCCCCACGAGATCGCGCTCGCGAATGTCGCGAAAGACCTCGATTCGCGAATCGGCCGGATCGTCGATCGGCGTCAGCGCAATATGGCCGCCGACGCTCATATCCCGGCTCCGACACGGGACACCGTGTGCAAAACCGAATTCAACGCCATAAAACCGGGGAACAGACTGGTACGCCCAAGGGGAATCGAACCCCTGTTTGCGCCGTGAGAGGGCGCCGTCCTAACCGCTAGACGATGGGCGCGTAACCAGTGTGGGCTCCGTATAATCGGCCGATCCGGCGATGGCAAGTCTCCTGTCGCGCCAATCTGCATGGTTCACGGAAGGACGAGCGGATGGCGTGAGAGAAGCGTTCCGTCCCGCCTGTCGAACACGAGAAGCTCGTCCGTTCCGCCCGCCGGGCGCAGTTGCAGGAGAAGCCTGTCGCCATCCAGCGACGACTGCACGACATCGCCCGCCACGGGCAGCGCGAGGGGAACGCTCGCGCCTGCTTCAAGCCGCCCGCCGCCTTCCGACGTGCGGTAGACAACGGCGGCCAGCACCGCCATAACGCCGATCAGCATGATGCCGATGGAGACGGCGAGAAGGCGCACCATCTTGCGCCGGACGCGCTCGGTGGCGGGGTCCAGCGGCTCTTCGGCCGTCTCGTCGATCTCGGTCATCCATAAGCCTTTCGGAGGAAACGATTCCGCCCGTCGATACAGGTGAAGAAGAGCGCGAGGCAACCCGCTTCACCGTGGGCGAGGAGGAGGCGGGGCTTCGTCTCGACCAGTTCCTCGCCCGGCGGATGCAGGGCGAGGTGTCGCGCGCGCGCCTCCAGGCCCTGATCGGCGAGGGGTGCGTGGGGATCGACGAGGCTCGCGCGGTCCAGCCGAGCCGCAAGATGGCGCGGGGCGAGGTCGTCTCCCTTCTCCTGCCCGAACCGGAGGCGCCCGACCCGCAGCCCGAGGCGATCCCGCTCAGCGTCCTCTACGAGGACGAGGACCTGATCGTCGTGGACAAGCCGGCCGGGCTGGTCGTTCATCCCGGCCCGGGCAATTGGAGCGGAACCCTCGTCAACGCCCTCCTCCATCACTGCGGCGACAGCCTTTCGGGCATCGGCGGCGTCAAGCGGCCCGGGATCGTGCACCGCCTCGACAAGGAGACGAGCGGGGTGATGGTGGTGGCCAAGAACGATGCGGCCCATCGCGGCCTTGCCGCTCAGTTCGCCTCCCATGGCCGCGACGGCCGGATGGAGCGTGCCTATCTCGCGCTCGTCTGGGGCGCGCCCGCCCGTCCTTCCGGCCGGGTGGACGCTGCCCTGGGGCGCTCCAACAGCGACCGCACCAAGCGCAGCGTCGTGCCGGCGGCGCGCAGCGATGCGCGCGAAGCCGTGACGCATTGGGAGGTGGTGTCCCGTTACGGCCCACCGCCGGCCTTCGCCGCGCTTCTGCGATGCCGGCTGGAAACGGGGCGCACGCACCAGATCCGGGTTCATCTCGCCCATATCGGCCATCCGCTGGTGGGCGATGGCGTGTACGGCGCCGGGTTTCGCTCCAAGGCATCGTCGTTGCCGGACGAGGCTGGTCGGCTGGCCGGGGCGTTCACGCGCCAGGCCCTTCATGCCCAGCGTCTCGGCTTCGTGCACCCGCGCACGGGGGAAAGGCTGGCATTCGAGGCCCCGCCGCCCGCCGACATGGCGGAACTCATGGCCGCATTCGAACATTAAACTTTCGAAAGAAGCGGCAAGGATAGCCGCAAGCGATTGATGCACGTTGCGTTTTTTGAACGGTGCGTCGCCCCGCAGGGGCCTTGGGCGGACGTGCAATCGCCTTGTTCGACACCCATATTAACGTCTGCCGTTCCGGCTTTCCAAGCGGGGCGGCCACCGGCCGGCGCGTCTTGGCGCGGCTGTAAGAGATGGAGGGCTTCGATGGCTCAGGCAAATCTTCCCAGCATTACCTCCGGCGAGGGCGGCCTCAGCCGCTATCTCCAGGAAATCCGGCGCTTCCCCATGCTGGAGCCGCAGGAAGAATACATGCTCGCCAAGCGTTATGCTGAGCATGACGACCGCGATGCCGCTCACAAGCTCGTCACGAGCCATCTGCGGCTCGTGGCCAAGATCGCCATGGGTTATCGCGGCTACGGCCTTCCCATCGGCGAAGTGGTTTCGGAAGGCAATGTCGGCCTCATGCAGGCCGTCAAGCGTTTCGACGCGGACCGGGGCTTCCGCCTCGCCACCTATGCGATGTGGTGGATCAAGGCTTCGATCCAGGAATATATCCTGCGTTCGTGGAGCCTGGTGAAAATGGGCACCACCGCCAACCAGAAGCGCCTGTTCTTCAACCTGCGCAAGATGAAGAGCCGAATCCAGGCGCTCGAGGACGGCGATTTGCGCCCCGATCAGGTGCAGCAGATCGCCACGCAGCTCGGCGTTTCCGAGGAGGAGGTCGTTTCGATGAACCGCCGTCTCTCCGGCGATGCCTCGTTGAACGCGCCGATCCGCGCGACGGAGGGCGAATCCGGCGAGTGGCAGGATTGGCTCGTGGACCAGTCCGAGAGCCAGGAGCAGATGCTGGCGGATCAGGACGAGCTGGAGCAGCGGCGCGGCATGTTGCGCGGCGCGATGGAGGTCCTGAACGATCGCGAGCGCCGCATCTTCGAGGCGCGGCGCCTGGCAGAGGAGCCGCTGACGCTGGAAGCGCTGTCGAGCGAGTTCGACATCAGCCGCGAGCGCGTTCGCCAGATCGAGGTGCGCGCCTTCGAGAAGGTGCAGAAGGCCGTGAAGGACACGGCCGAGGCCGCCCGGCGCCAGCTTCGGGTTCTCGCAGACGCCTGACGCCGAAAACCGGAAGACGAAAAAGCCGGCCCCAAATGGAGGCCGGCTTTTTCATGCCCGGTCGGAAAAGCCGGCTCTCAACTTCTGGTAGCCCAGGCGTCCAGCGCCTCGCGGAAGACGCGCTCTCCCGGTATCCCTTTTTCAAGGGACATGAGAGCGCGCTGGCCACTGGTGTAAGCCAGCGGGATATCGATCCACTGCTCGTTGGCCATCAGGCTCAAATTGTTGTCGACCGCCTGCTGGAGATCGTTCAGCGCGATGATGAAGAAGTCGTCCGAAATCTTGCCGGCCACGCCGATGAGGGGCTCGCCGCGTGCCTGCTCGGTCGGCTTCAGCGCCAGGCGCTGGACGTTCTCGACCGCCCCGCCCGCGAAGTCCGCCGGGGTGTCGAACAGAAGCTCGATCACATGACTCGCCGGCAGCGTGGCGTCGGCGTTCCGGCGGATCGTCATGGTCAGGCGCAGGCCTGTTTCGGTGATATCGGCCTGCGCCCTCACCGCCGGCTCGGGCGGCTGGCCGGCCGCCGGCGGCTCGTTGACGATGCTCCAGACGACATTGCCGACATGCTGCGAACCCGGCTGGCTGGCGGAGCGCTCCTCGTAGAACACCGCGCGCTGGCCCACCGGCACGCCATCCTCCCCGGCAGCGTCCGCCGCCGGCGGGGAAACCGATTCGGCGGCCGGCGGCTCAGGCGTGAGGATGGGTGAGGCGGCGGCGACGTCGGTGCCCTCGTCGAACACGTTGGCGGTGCTCTGGGCCGGCCCTTCATCCGTTTCGGACCCATCGGGCAGAAGCCGCTGGGTGAACTGGCGGCTGGAGGGATCGGGCGCGGTCCCGGCGGCGTCGGGCTCGGTCGCCTCCCCCTCTTCCGCAGGCGGCTGCGCGCCCGGTTCGGCCGTGGGTTCCTCGGCCGGCAAGGATGCGACTTCCGGCTCTCTGCCGCTCAGCGCGCCAGCGATCTCGTCGCTGTAGAAATAGCCGGCCGCTCCCAGCCCGCCGATGAAGAGAAGCGCGGCAAGGCTCGTATACAGCGGCTTGCGCGCGCCCTTCGCGCGGCGGCGCGCATAAGCGGGCGCGGCGAGATCGGCCTCCGGAATATCGTCGACCAGCGAGCCTTCGCTCGGCTCCGTCTCACGGATGGGCTCGGGCGGCGCAAGCGGGCTCGCTTCCCTCTTCGGCGCGATAGGCGCCTGAGGCGGCGGCACCCGGCGCGGCTCGCCGGCCGCCGGCGGGGTGGAGCGCAGCGGCTCCTCGCGCGCGGGCGGGGCCACCGGGGCGCGATGCTCCGCCTGCGAGATCACCGCGGGGCGCGCCTCGTCCTCGTCGGGCACGGGGCGCGCGGGAGGGGGCGGGGTCGGTTCGGGGCGGCGCGGCGGTGGCGGTGGCGCGGCGGCCGGCGCACGGGGAGCCGGTGGCGGCGGCGATGGCTGGCGCGGCGCCTCGGCGACAGGGGCGGCCGGCACCGGCCCGCCCTCGCCCGCCGCGTAATGCGCTTCCGTCGCGGCGATCGCTTCCTCGAGGGCGCGCTGGCGCGCCTCCACCATCGTCTGCGGCAGCGGCGGGTCAGCGCTGGCGATTTGGCGAGCGATCGCGGCGCGCGCCTTCTCGTAGACCTTGGCCCGAAGCTGCGGGCTGGCCGAGGGCAGCGCGTCGATCGTCTTCTTCAGAACGGCGCTCAAATCCGCCATGTCATGCCCTGCTCATAAGGTGACCGCATCGGCGTGGGAGCGCCCCCTATAGCGCGGCCGGCTGGCCGCAAGCTTTCGCCCGCCACCCTGCGCGCTCTTTGGGGCGTCATCTCGACCGACCAGCGGCATTCTCCGCGTTCAGTCCTCGAACGGATCGCGGACGAGGATCGTATCCTCCCGCTCCGGCGAGGTCGACAGGAGCGTGACCGGCGCTCCCACGAGTTCTTCGATCTGGCGCACATATTTGACCGCCTGCGCCGGCAGGTCGCCCCACGATCTTGCCCCCGCCGTCGTATCCTTCCACCCCTCGAAGCTGCGATAAATCGGCTTCAGGCGCATCTGGGCCGCGAGGCTGGCGGGGAAATAGTCGATCTGCCGCCCGTCCAGCTCGTATCCCACCGCGATGCGGATCTCGTCCAGCCCGTCGAGCACGTCGAGCTTGGTCAGCGCAAGCCCGTGAATGCCGTTGATCGCCACCGCCTGGCGCACGAGCACGGCGTCGAACCAGCCGCAGCGGCGCTTGCGGCCCGTCACCGTGCCGAATTCATGCCCCTTCTCACCCAGGAACTGGCCGATCTCGTTGTCCTGCTCGGTGGGAAACGGCCCTTCGCCGACGCGTGTCGTATAGGCCTTGGTGATGCCGAGGACGAAGCCCATGGCGGAGGGGCCGAGGCCCGAGCCGGCCGCCGCCTGCCCCGCCACCGTGTTGGACGAGGTGACGAAGGGATAGGTGCCATGGTCGATATCGAGCAGCGTGCCCTGCGCGCCCTCGAACAGGATGCGCTCGCCCGCACGGCGGCGCTCGTCCAGAAGGCGCCAGACGCGGTCGAGATAGGGCACGATCTCGCCGGCGACGGAGGTCAGTTCGTCCATGATCGCCTCGGCCGAGACTTCCGCCTCTCCCAGGCCCCTCCGCAGCGGATTGTGATGGGCGAGCAGGCGCTCGATGCGCTCGGCCAGCCTGTCCGGCTCGGCAAGGTCCATCACACGGATGGCGCGCCGCCCCACCTTGTCCTCATAGGCCGGGCCGATGCCGCGGCGCGTGGTGCCGATCTTGGTGCCGGAGGCGGCATTTTCGCGGATGGCGTCCAGCTCCCGGTGGACGGAGAGGATTAGCGCGGCATTGTCGGCGATGCGAAGGCTGTCGGGAGAGATACCGACCCCCTGCCCTTCCAGGCGCTTTTTCTCGGCCACGAAGGCGTGCGGGTCGAAGACGACGCCGTTGCCGATGACCGAAAGCTTGCCCTTGCGCACCACGCCGGAGGGCAGCAGGGAGAGCTTGTAGGACACCCCGTCCACCACCAGCGTGTGGCCGGCATTGTGCCCGCCCTGGAAGCGCACGACGACATCGGCGCGCTCCGACAGCCAGTCGACGATCTTGCCCTTGCCCTCGTCGCCCCACTGGGAGCCGACCACCACGACGTTCGCCATTCACTCTCCTTGGAAGCGGGATGCGCTTTCCATGCCGGCGGGCTTTTCACCCCTCTTTGCAAAACGGCCGGACCATAGCCAAACGGCACCCGCGATGCGAGGGCCGCGATACGCTTTTTGCGACTGCTCCCCAGCACGCAGACCGCTCTTGCGGCGCGCTCGGGCGCCAGCCTATGGATGCCCGATCATGCGCCTCATCGCCCACCCATACCTGTTCCTCGTCCTGGCCGCCATTTTCTGGGGCGCGAATGCGGTGGGGGGCAAGCTCGCCGTCGGCCACGTCTCGCCCATGATGCTGAACGTCCTGCGCTGGGGCATGGCGACGCTTCTTCTCCTGCCCTTCGCCTGGCACAAGCTGCGCGCCGACCGCCAGGTGATCATCTCCCGCCTGCCCTTCCTCTTCACGATGGGCACCTGCGGGATGGCGCTGTTCAACGCCATTCTCTACACCGCGCTCCTCCACACCACGGCCGTCCAGGCAATGATCGTGCAGTCCGCCATGCCGCTCGTCGTGTTCCTGGGCATGTTCCTGTTCTACAAGGTCAAGGTTCTGCCGATGCAGGTCCTGGGCTTCACCCTCACGGCGGCGGGCGTGCTTCTCGCCGCCGCACGGGGCGACCCCACGGCCCTCCTGACGCTCGATCTCAATATCGGCGACGCGATGATGCTGGGGGCGGTGCTGCTCTACGGCGGCTACACGGTGGCTCTGCGGCTGAAGCCGCCCCTGCACTGGATAAGCCTGATCTTCGTCCTGTGCGCCTCGGCCTTCGCGGCCGCGATCCCCCTGCTTCTGTGGGAGACAGCCACAGGTCGCTTCGTGGCGCCGGACGCCACGGGATGGGCCATCGCGCTGTTCACTGCCATCCTGCCCTCCATCGCCGCCCAGGTCTTCTACATTCGCGGCGTGGAACTGATCGGCGCCAACCGGGCCAATCTCTTCGTCAACCTCGTCCCCATCACCGGCGCCGTCATGGCGGTGGCGATTTTGGGAGAGGCGCTGCTGCCCTATCATTTCATCGCGCTGGCGCTGGTGATCGGCGGCATCATGCTGGCCGAGCGCGCGGGCCGGGCGGCGTGGCGGCCCGCCAAATGACGAAGGGCGCTCCCAAGAAGCGCCCTTCGTTTCCAAGTCAGCTGTAAGCCGGAGCCCTAGATGTCGAATTCGAGGAGCTTGGCCTGGCCGATGGCGTTCAAGCTCTCCACCTCCTTGATGAAAGCCGGCGTCAGCGGCTCGTCCAGATAGAGGAGCGCGATGGCGTTTCCGCCCTCCTCGTCGCGGCCCAGATGGAAGTTGGCGATGTTGATTCCCGCCTTGCCGAAGGCCATGCCGATTTCGCCTATGACGCCGGGCACGTCCTTGTTGGTGGTGTAGAGCATGTAGCGGCCGACATCGGCCTCCATGTTGATGCCCTTGATCTGGATGAAGCGCGGCTTCCCGTCAGAGAAGCAGGTGCCGGCCACCGAGCGTTCCATGGCGGCAGTCTTGATGGTGACGCGGATATAGCCGTCGAAGACGCCCGACTTGTCGCGCCGCACCTCGGAAACCTGGATGCCGCGCTCCTTGGCCATCAAAGGCGCGGAAACCATGTTGACGCTCTGCATCTGCGGCTTGAGCAGGCCGGAGAGAGCGGCGGCGACGAGCGCGCGGGTGTTCATCCCCGCCGGCTGGCCATCGAACAGGATCTCGACCTCCGTGATGGGGTCTTCCGTCAGTTGCCCGGCGAAGGCCCCCAGCACCTCTGCCAGCTTGACGAAGGGCGTGAGAATGGGCGCCTCCTCGGCCGAGATCGACGGCATGTTGAGCGCGTTGGAAACCGCTCCCTCGATGAGATAGGCCGACATCTGCTCGGCCACCTGGAGCGCGACATTCTCCTGCGCCTCGGAGGTGGAGGCGCCCAGATGCGGCGTGCACACCACGTTCTCCAGCCCGAAGAGCGGAGAATCGGTGGCGGGCTCCGCCTCGAACACGTCGATGCCCGCTCCGGCCACCTTCCCGGCCTTGATCGCCTCGGCCAGATCCTTTTCGACCACCAGGCCGCCGCGCGCGCAATTGATGATGCGGACGCCGTCCTTCATCGTGGCGATGGCGGCCGCGTCGATGATGCCCCGGGTCTTGTCGGTCAGCGGCGTATGCAGGGTGATGAAGTCCGCCCGCTTGAACAGATCCGCCAGTTCCACCTTCTCGATGCCGAGCTCCTTGGCGCGCTCGGGCGAGAGGAAGGGATCGAAGCCGACGACCTTCATCTTCAGGCCCACGCCGCGCGTGGCAACGATCGAGCCGATATTGCCGCAACCGATGATCCCGAGCGTCTTGCCGGTGATCTCCACGCCCATGAAGCGGTTCTTCTCCCACTTGCCGGCATGGGTCGAGACATCGGCGGCCGGAAGCTGGCGCGCCACCGCGAACATCAGCGCGATGGCGTGCTCGGCCGTGGTGATGGAATTGCCGAAGGGCGTGTTCATCACGATGATGCCCTTGCGGCTCGCCGCCGGGATATCGACATTATCGACCCCGATGCCGGCGCGGCCGACGACCTTGAGATTGGTCGCGGCGGCGATGACCTTCTCGGTCACTTTCGTCGCCGAGCGGATGGCAAGGCCATCATACTGACCGATGACTTCGAGGAGCTTTTCCTTGTCCTTGCCGAGGTCGGGCAGATAATCCACCTCGACGCCGCGATCCTTGAAGATCTGGACGGCGGTCTTGGAAAGCTTGTCGGAAACGAGAACGCGGGGTGCCATGGGAAAATCCTGAACTGGTGTCGGCCGTCGCCGGACGGACGGCCCTGGTGAAACCTCGATGCCTCGTCATCCTCCATGCGGGAACCATGCCCCAAGGCATGGCCGCATCGGATCCGGTGACGGCAAGGCGGTTTCGACGATCTGGGATGCATCCCGGCTCGAGGCCGGGATGACGCTTTACGGAAAGGCGGGAGTGACGCCGGTCTTCAGGCCGCCTGCTTCAGCGAAGCCTTTTGCGCCTCGTAGGCATAGGCCAGCCAGGGCATCAGTGCCTCGATGTCGGCGGTCTCCACCGTCGCGCCGGCCCAGATGCGCAGGCCCGGAGGGGCATCGCGATAGGCGCCGATATCGAGGGCGACGCCCTCCTTCTCCAGCGCCGAGGCCACGCCCTTGGCGAAGGCCGCCTGATCATCGGCGGAAAGGCCGGTAATCGCGGGGTCGGTGAAGGTGAGGCAGACCGACGTGTTGGAGCGCGTCTCGGGCGTCTTCGCCAGGAAGCCGATCCAGTCGTTCGCCTCCACGAAGCGCTCGATCGCCGCCAGGTTCGCGTCCGCGCGCGCCTTCAGCCCGTCCAGCCCGCCCAGCGAGCGCGCCCATTGCAGCGCATCGAGATAATCCTCCACGCACAGCATGGAGGGCGTGTTGATGGTCTCGCCCTTGAAGATACCCTCGATGAGCTTGCCGCCCTTGGTGAGGCGGAAGATCTTGGGCAGCGGCCAGGCCGGCTTGTAGCTTTCGAGCCGCTCGACAGCGCGGGGCGAGAGGATCAACATGCCGTGCGCCGCCTCCCCGCCCAGCACCTTCTGCCAGGAGAAGGTGACGACATCGAGCTTGTCCCACGGCAGGTCCTGGGCGAATGCCGCCGAGGTGGCGTCGCAGATCGTCAGGCCGGCGCGGTCGGCGGGAATGGCCTCGCCGTTCGGCACGCGCACGCCGGAGGTGGTGCCGTTCCAGGTGAAGACGACGTCGCGGTCGAAATCGACATTCGCGAAATCCACGATCTCGCCGTAGCCGGCCTCAAGGACGCGCGCGTCGGCAAGCTTGAGCTGCTTGACCGCATCCGTCACCCAGCCGGCGCCGAAGCTTTCCCAGGCCAGGAGATCGACGCCGCGCTCGCCGAGCAGCGACCACATGGCCATCTCCACCGCGCCCGTATCGGAAGCGGGCACGATGCCGATGCGATAGTCGGCCGGAACGCGCAGAACCTCGCGCGTGTCCTCGATCGCCTGGAGAAGCTTGGCCTTGCCGATCTTGGCGCGGTGCGAGCGCCCGAGCGGGGCGTCGGAGAGCGCGTCCAGCGTCCAGCCGGGACGCTTGGCACAAGGGCCGGAAGAGAAACGGGGATCGGCCGGACGCAATGCCGGCGTGGTGATGTTCGCCATCTGATAGCTACCCTTTCAGATAGAAGCCTCTCGTTGGGGAGAGGTGTCCCGCCGTCGCCTCTATGCCTCTCCGCCAGCCCCGTCAAGCACGTTCGAACGGAACCCTGCCCGCGAATGACGAGTTGGATTCCTTCACAGTGGATTTCGAAAGGAGAGAGAATGGCGACGCGCAGGAAGGACGAACAGCGGGTTCTGGACAAGGACGAGCTCGAGATGGTGGAGCAGACCCACCGCCCGGCTCTGGCCGAGATCGGCGACACCGATCTCAACCAGCTGATCTCCCGCTTACGCGAACGGCGGGACCGTGCCCACGATATGGCACGGCGGCGGCGCGGCGAGGCCAGGCGCGGCGGCGGCGGGATCGACCAGAACGCCAGCACCGGAATGCGGGAGAAGGCCGGGATCCTGGCCGAAGCTGTCTCGCGTGCCAACAAGGAGCGCACGCGCCGCCGCAAGGGCGAGGCGAGGACGCAGCTTCAGGCCCATGCCCGGCGCGCGCTGACATTGAAGCGCCAGGCGCCCGCCGCCAAGCGGCCCTCGGCCGGGCGCACCAAGGACACGGGCATGAACCCGGTGGAGAACGAGCGAGCCGACGATATCGGCAGCCCCATGGAAGCGGGCCGTGTCTCGCAGTTCGTGAAGAATGCCCAGGGCAAGCGCGACAGCCGCTGAGCCGGCCTCCGGCGCGCGCGAAAAAGGCCGGCGAAGCGCTCCGCTTCTCCGGCCTCTCTTTCTCACGGACGCTGCGGCCTACCAGAGCTTGTAGCGCAAGCCCGCCGTGATGCTGTGGCGGTCGAATCCATCGTCCTGCGAGGACAGGCCCGAACCGGCGAAATCGCCGTCCAGCGCCAAATTGTACATGTCACCCCCGTCCACGTTGAGATAGCGGTATCCGATGTCCACGGCGAGGCTGCGGTTGATATTGTAGGCAAGGCCCGCCATCAGCGAATAGGCGAAACGCCAGGAATCCTCGCCGCTGCCCACCGTATCGGTCACGCATCCGCCAAGGCCCGTATCGCAATAAGCCAGGCTCGCATCCTGGTAGGAGACGTTCACGGCGCCCAGGCCCCCGCCGATATAGGGGGTGAAGCCGGCGAAGGTGCCCAGATCCACATAGGCGTTCGCCATCAGGTCCCAGGTTTCCATCTCGGCGGTGCCGCGAAGGTCGCAGGTCGCGCCGAAGAAGCAGGCCCCGTTCAGATCCGTGAAGGCGCTCACATCCGACTTGCCGTAGCGGGCCGTGATGTCGCCGCGCAGGAAGTCGGTGAACTGGTATCCGATGCCTAGACCGCCGGAAAACGCGTCGTCGAGCGTCAGGTCGTCATAGTCCGTGGACACGCTGGCGAAGGGCGAGTAGAGGCCGGCCCGGCCGTCATAATCCTGCTCGATATCGTAGGAAACGTCGCCGCGCAGATACCAGCCCGTGCCGATCTCCACCGGCACCAGCTCCGGCGCCGAGCTCAGCATACCGCCATAGACCGGCATGTCGGCAGCGCTGGCCGCCGTCGACGCGGCCATGACGACCGTCAAGGTTGCAAGAACGGTCCTGCGGATTCTCATCGCCCCAAACGCCTCTTCTCTGCCCGGCCCAAGCCGGCCTGCCATCCTTAATCCGGTTATGCGGGGCATAGAGTTAAGGGTTGATTAACCGTGTTCGTTAACCTTGCGCGGCGCTGGGCGGAGCCGTTCGCAAAGGCGGGCACGCACGAAAAAGCCGCCGTGGAGCTGGCCACGGCGGCTTTCGGAGATCAGTGAAGGCGCGACCTAGAAGAAGGTGTAGCGCAGGCCCGCGCGCACGGCGTGGATGTCGAAGCCGTTGTCGCGCGTCTGCACGCCGGTCGCTCCCAGTGCGGTGTCCTCGGTGTCCCAGCCATAGGCGTCGCCGTCGAAGACGCGGGTGTAGCGGTAGCCGACATCGAGCGCGACGTTCTTGATCACATCGTAGCTTACGCCGGCCATGAGCGAGGAGGCGAAGCGCCAGGAGTCCTCGCCCGAATGGACATCGGAGAAGACGACCGAGCCGGACGCGTCGCGGATATCGTTCTTCAGGTCGCCATAGGAGACGTGCGCGAAGCCGATGCCGGCACCGAAGTAGGGCGTCAGCGGGCCGAAATAGGGAAGATCGACATAGGCGTTCGCCATCACGGTCCAGACATCGGCGTCCGAACGGTCGTCGAAGGAGCAACCGGGACCGAAACTGCCCGCGAAAGGCGCGATGGGACAGCGGCTGTTGCCTTCGATATCGAAGGAATAGTAATCCGCAGACACATCTGTGCGAAAATGCTCGGCGAAGCGATAACCCACGCCCGCACCTACGGTATAACCACTCTTATGCTTCACGCGGTCGTAGTGATACTCGCTGAAATCATCCTGCCCGAACATGCGATAGTTCCAGTCGGTCTTCGACTCGAACAAGTATCCAGCATCTCCCCGGATATACCAGCCGGTATAATCAGGCTTGACTTCCTCCACATATTCTATGGGAGGGGGCACGAAGATATCCGCAGCCGAAGCTACGCCGAAGTTGAATGCGCTCGCCCCTGCGAGGGCGAGGACGAAGAGCCGGTTCATGAGTCACGTCTCCAATATGACCAGGAATGGGCGCGGCTACACGTCCGCATACTGGAGAGCGTAAATATTAATAATTAACGCGAGGTTTACTGACGAAGCGAAAAACGACCTTGCGGCAAGTATCAGGCCGCTGCCTGGAGCGCCCCGACAATGTCATCCACCACGGAATCGACCAGGGCGGGGTCGTCCCCTTCGGCCATGACCCTGATCAGCGGCTCGGTGCCGGATGGGCGGATCACGAGACGCCCGGCATTGCCCAGGCGCACGCGCCCATTGTCGATGGCAAGCCGCACGGTATCCTTCTCCAGCGGCTCCCCACCGGCGAAGCGGACATTCCTCAGGATCTGCGGCACGGGCTCGAACTTGCGGCAGACCTCGGAAACCGTGCCGCCGCTGCGGCGCACGACATCGAGGATCTGTAGCGCGGAGACCAGGCCGTCTCCCGTCGTGCCGAAATCGGACATGACGATGTGGCCGGACTGCTCGCCGCCGAAATTGTAGCCGTGCTCGCGCATGTGCTCCACGACATAGCGGTCACCGACCTTGGTGCGGGCCAGTTGCAGGCCCCTCGTCTCCAGGAAGCGCTCCAGGCCGAGATTGGACATGATGGTTGCCACAACGCCGCCCGCTGCCAGGCGACCCTCCCCCGCCCAGCTATCGGCGATGACCGCCATGAGCTGGTCGCCGTCGACGATTTCGCCCAGCTCGTTCACGATGAGGACGCGGTCCGCATCGCCGTCCAGCGCGATGCCGATATCGGCGCGGACCTCGCGGACCTTGTCCTGCAGGGCCAGCGGCTCGGTGGAGCCGCAATTCAGGTTGATATTGGTGCCATCGGGCTCGACCCCGATCTTGACGATTTCCGCGCCCAGCTCCCAGAGCACGGCCGGCGCCACGCGGTAGGCCGCGCCGTTGGCGCAGTCGATGGCCACGCGCAGGCCCTCCAGCGTGAAGTCGCGCGGCAGGGTGCGCTTGGCGAATTCGATGTAGCGGTCGTGCACTCCGTCAACGCGCTTGGCGCGGCCGAGCATCGTTCCCTTGGCGAGGCGCGGCGACAAATCCTCCTCGATCATGGATTCGATGGTGCGCTCCACCTCGTCCGACAGCTTGTAGCCATCCGGCCCGAACAGCTTGATGCCATTGTCGTCGAAGGGATTGTGGGAGGCCGAGATCATGATGCCGATATCGGCGCGCATGGAGCGCGTGAGCATGGCAACCGCAGGGGTGGGCATTGGGCCGAGGAGAAAGACGTCCACGCCGGCCGAGGTGAGGCCGGCGACGAGGGCGTTCTCGATCATGTAGCCGGAAAGGCGAGTGTCCTTGCCGATGACGACCCGGTGCCGGTAGCTGCCGCGCCGGAAGGCGAGGCCCACCGCCATGCCGACCTTCATCGCCACATCCGGCGTCATCGGATGCAGGTTCGCCTTGCCGCGAATGCCGTCCGTACCGAAATAGCGCTTGCCCATGGGGGTCTCTCCAGAAAGATCGAAGGCCTCCGATCGGCCTCTCGTCCCAACGGACGGCGCGCGATCGAACGCATGAATGAAGTAACGGGGCCGCAGTGAGACGGCGTTCCGTTTGCCGGCCCGATGCTCTAGTGCGCCGATCATCGCGCTGAAAGTAAAAAAGAATGTCAGCGCCGACATGAAAAAGGCGGCCCGAGGGCCGCCTTTGCGCATTGTGTGCCGGACAACGCCCTCAGGTGGACGGCTGAGGCTCGAAGTCGCCTGCCGGCTTGCCGCCCTCCGAGCCCGGATGACGTGCCGGGCCGGCCTTCGGCACAGCCGAGCCGCGCGAGGGCGGCGTGTCGTCGCCCATGTCGCGTGCCAGCGTCTTGCCAGCCAGAAGGTCGCGCACCTCATCGCCCGAGAGGGTCTCGTATTCGAGCAACCCGTTGGCGAGGGTGTGCAGATCGTCGATGTGCTCGTTGAGGATCTTGCGCGCCTTGTTCTCGGCCACCTCGATGATGCCGCGCACCTCCGAGTCGATCAGCCGCGCGGTGTCCTCGGACATGTTCTGCTGCTGCGACACGGAGTGGCCCAGGAAGACCTCCTCCTGATTCTGCCGGTAGCGCAGGCGGCCCAGCTTGTCGCTCATGCCGTATTCCATCACCATCGCACGGGCCATGTTGGTGGCCTGCTGGATGTCGTTGGAAGCGCCGGTCGTCACATTGTCGAGGCCGTATATGATCTCCTCCGCGGCGCGGCCGCCGAAGATCATGGCAAGGCGCGCCTCCATCTCGTTCTTGCGCATACCGTAGCGATCGCGCTCCGGCAGGTTCATCGTCACGCCCAGCGCGCGCCCGCGCGGGATGATCGTCACCTTGTGCAGCGGGTCATTATACGGCTCGAAGATGCCGACAAGGGCGTGGCCCGCCTCGTGATAGGCCGTCAGCTTCTTCTCTTCCTCGGTCATGGCCATGGAGCGGCGCTCGGCCCCCATCATGACCTTGTCCTTGGCGTCCTCGAACTCCAGCATGGTGACGAGGCGCTTGGAGCGGCGGGCCGCCATCAGCGCCGCCTCGTTGACGAGGTTGGCGAGGTCCGCGCCCGAGAAGCCCGGCGTGCCGCGCGCGATGGTGCGCAGGTCCACATTGGGGGCCAGCGGGACGTTGCGCACATGCACCTTGAGGATCTTCTCGCGACCGCCGACATCGGGGTTCGGCACCATGACCTGACGGTCGAACCGGCCCGGGCGCAGAAGCGCGGGGTCCAGAACGTCCGGGCGGTTGGTGGCGGCGATGAGGATGATGCCCTCGTTCGCCTCGAAGCCGTCCATCTCCACGAGAAGCTGGTTCAGCGTCTGCTCGCGCTCGTCATTGCCGCCGCCGAGGCCCGCGCCGCGATGGCGACCGACCGCGTCGATCTCGTCGATGAAGATGATGCAGGGCGCGTTCTTCTTCGCCTGCTCGAACATGTCGCGCACACGGCTGGCGCCGACGCCGACGAACATCTCCACGAAGTCCGAGCCGGAGATGGTGAAGAAGGGCACGTTCGCCTCCCCCGCCACGGCGCGCGCGGTGAGCGTCTTGCCCGTGCCCGGAGGGCCGACGAGCAGCACGCCGCGCGGAATCTTGCCGCCCAGGCGCTGGAACTTCTGCGGCTCGCGCAGGAACTCCACGATCTCCTCGAGATCCTGCTTGGCCTCGTCCACGCCCGCCACATCGGCGAAGGTGACGCGGCCGTGCGCCTCGGTCAGGAGCTTGGCCTTGGACTTGCCGAAGCCCATGGCCTTGCCACCAGCGCCACCCTGCATCTGGCGCATCAGGAAAATCCAGACGCCGAGGATGAGGAGGATGGGGCCGAAGGAGAGGAGCATCGACCAGATGGGATTGGAATTGTCCGAGGGCGGCGCGGCGTTGATCTGGACGTTGGCGTTCTCCAGCCGCTGCACCAGCGCTGGGTCTTCCGGCGCATAGGTCTGGAAGGCGCTGGACTGATCGGTGTAGTTGCCCGTGATTCGCGGCCCCTGGATCGTCACCGAGCGCACCCGGCTGTTATCGACCTCGGAGAGGAACTGCGAATAGGGAATTTCGCGGGCGCCGGCCTGCTGCGAGCCATTCGAGAATAGCTGGAAGAGCGCGATCAGAAGAAGCGCGATGATCGCCCAGAGGGCGAAGTTCCGGAAATTCTGGTTCATGGGCCGTCCTGGAATTGCGCCGTGACCTCGTTACGAGCGGTCGCGCTGTCGATCTCGACGCCTCGTCCGTCCGGGTGAAGATAGTGATCCCCCCATTTCTTGCCAACCGGCTCGGGCGGATTTGCGGCGATTTGCCCGACGCCGGTTAACATGGCCTCTTCGATATCAAGATCGGCCAGCAGCCGCCATCCCACCCGCTGCGTGGCGGCCAGCACGGCGGTTCCCTTGGGGAGCTTGCGCAGAAGGCCGCGATGCGCCGCCAGGACGCGCCCGCCTTCCTGCGTCACGACAGGCAGGGTCGCCTCCAGCGCGTTGCCCCGGCCGAGCCGGCCGAAAGCCTCGATCCGGGCCGCCGCTTCTTCGTGCACGACATCGAATCGGCCGTCGAACACCGCATGGCGCCGGCCGGGGGCCGGGCGGACGACATCGGGACCGCGCCGGCCGAACTCGCGCGAGAGGGCAACCGCCCCCGCCCCCGCACCGAGCCGGCAGCCGCCCAGGGTGGCGTGGACGATCCCGCCGCCGCGCAGGCGCCCGCCCAGCCGCGCGATCTTCTCTCGCGAGGCCGGCTGGGCCGAGCCACCGGCCGCCGTCACGGCGCGGGCGAGAAAATCCAGCGCCACGCAGAGCGGAGCGGCGGCGAAAGCAGCCTGCGAAAAGCGGATATCGCCCGCCTCCCCCACGCTCAAACCAGCCTGCCCCCGCAGGAACCGCACCAAGGCCCGTTCGGCCTGCGCGCGCTCCTCCCCGGCGCGCGCCAGCGCGGCGGCGATTCCCGCCTCGTCGAAGCCCTGTGCCGCAAGCCGGGCGCGCAGGCGGGCGCGCGCATAGGCGGGGTCGCTGTTCGTCGGGTCTTCCACCCAGCGCAGCCCGCGAGCGGACAGGCTGCGGCGAAGCCGGGCCGCCGGAACGCCGAGGAACGGACGCGCGAGGACGAGGCCCGGCGCCAGCGCGCGGACGGGGCGCATCCCGGCCAGACGCGGGCCCGTCGCGCCCCGCGCGGCCGCCAGAAGATGTGTCTCGACCTGGTCGTCTCGATGGTGCGCCGTCAGCACCGCGCCCGCGCCACGCGCCCGTGCTTCTTCGGCCAGAAGCGCATATCGCGCCTCGCGCGCCCGGGCCGAGAGGTTGGGAGCCGCGCCCGCGCCGTCCCAGCGAAGAATGGTGTGCGGCAGGCCGCAGCGTGCGGCCATCTTCGCGACGAAGCGCGCTTCGTCCGCCGATTCGCGCCGCAATCCGTGATCGACCGTTGCGACGGAGAGCGAGACGCCCAGGGCGGCCAGCGCCGGGGCGGCCTCGCCCGCCAGCACCAGAAGCGCCAGCGAATCAGCGCCGCCCGACACGGCCAGAACGGCCCGGCTGCCCGGTGCAAGGCAAGGCCGGAGAAGGGCGAGCCCTTCCCCGGCCGAAATCGGTCTGTCGCTCAAAAGCTCCATGGGCTGGAGCATGGCCCGGCGCGGCACGCGGGCCAAGCCCGGAAGCACGGCTGCTAGCTGCAGCTCGCCTGGCTGCGCTCCTCGTCGAGCTTGCGCTTCACATTGGCGGTCATCGAAGGATAGCGCTTCTGGACCTCCGCATAGGTCACGCAGGCGGTCTCGCGGTTATCCAGGCGCGCCAGCGACATTCCGAGCTTGAGCATCATCTCCGGCGCCTTGCCGCTTTCGGGGTGCTCCTTCTGCGCGGTCAGGAACACTTCGGCGGCATCGCGATACTTGCTTTGTGCGAACAGGCTCTCCCCCAGCCAGTATTGGGCGTCGGGCGTATCGTCGGAATCGGGATAGGCCTGCGCATACTGGCGGAAGCTCTGCTCGGCGAGGTGGTAGTCGCCGGCCAGCATGTAGTTGTAGGCCAGCGAGTAAAGCTCCACCGGGCCGTTGGGCGCGATGGAGGCGACGGTCTGCGAGCCGGGCGCCGGGGAGGCGGCGGGTGCGCCGCCGCCGGAGAGGCCGGCGCCGATATCGCGCAGGCTGGCATTGTCGAGAAGCGCCCCGATCTCATCGTCCTGCGGCGCGGCCTCCGGGGCCCGGGGGGCGGCACCCGGAAGGCCGAGCGCGAACTCGCCGTCGCCGCTGCCGGCCGAAGGGACGGCCTGGCTGCGCCGTTCGGGCGCCGCCCCACCACCGCCGGAGCCGCCCTCCAAATCCTGGAAGCGCATCTCGTTATCTTCCTGCGTGTTGCGAAGCTGCTCCTGCAACTGCAACACCAGGAAAGACATCTCCTCCACCTTGCCCGTCAGGCGCCGCATCTCCTCTTCCATCTGCGAGATTCGCACGGACACGTCCGAGGCCTGCGCCATCAGAACCGGGCGCTCCTCGGCCGCCGAGGCCGCCGCGCGCTCGGAGGAGCGCCCACCCAGATCGAAGGGAAGCGAAATGGCCGCGGCGGGAGCGGCGCTCACCGCGACGGCGAGCGCTGCCGAGGCGAAGGACGGGAAGAGGAAATTGGCCATGACTGTCGGCTCCGCTCTCACAACGCGGAACTGCTCGCACCGAAGGGCAGGCAGGTCAACGTTTCAGGATTCTGGAAACCAGCACAAGGCAGCGAGTTCGGCCAAAGTTTGGCCGAACGCCGAGGAGCGCGCGATGAACGGAAAACGGCCTCGATGGAGGCCGCTATCCTTCAGCGTGTGTTGCGGGAAAGCGTCAGGAACCGGCGCCCGAGAGAACCGTCACGGCGCGGCGGTTCTGCGACCAGCAGGAGATGTCGTCGCAGACCGCGACGGGGCGCTCCTTGCCGTAGGAGATCGTGCGCATCCGGTTGGCCGGCACACCCTGCGCGGCCAGGAAGTCGCGTGTGGCGGCGGCGCGGCGGGCGCCCAGCGCCAGATTGTATTCGCGCGTGCCGCGCTCGTCGGCATGGCCCTCCACCACGATGGCGTAGGAGGGATACTGGTTCAGCCACTGAGCCTGGCGGGCGAGCGTGGCCTGCGCGTCGGCGCGGATCGAGGAGGAATCGGTATCGAAGAAGATGCGGTCGCCGACATTGACCGTGAAGTCCTGGCTCGTGCCCGGCGCCGCGCTGCCGCCCATGCCGCCGGCGCCTCCCATGCCGCCCGGCCCGCCGAGGCCGAGGCCGGCGGCGTTGTCCGGCAGGGTCTGGTTACGGTTCGCGCAGCCTGTCACGAGGAGTGCGGCGGCCAGAACGAGTGCAATGCGGCTCATGGCCGTTTCCCCTAAAATGCGGTCGATTCGCTACACTGCCGGTTTACCCTGACGGGGTTAAGGAGCCGTCAACATCAAGGCCGGCGACGGCGTGAATCGCGCTGTCCCTGCCTTAGGCGAATGAATCGAGAATGCGTCGGAAAGGCGGCATGAGCCGCCTTCGAACGAAAACGCCCCGCGACAAAATCGCGGGGCGCAAGCCTGACGCAAGCCTGAAAGGCCCCCGCCCCTATTCGAGAGCGGGAGACCAGGCGGGGTCGGAGCCGAAATTGGGGGTCGGCACGCGCTGCTCGTTCCGGCCCGTCAGGTCGATCGAGTAGAGCTGCGGCCCGGAGCCGCCCTGCGGATCGCGGAAGAACATCAGCACCCGCCCGTTCGGCGCCCAGGTCGGCCCCTCATTGTGGAAACCGGAGGTCAGGATGCGCTCCCCCGAGCCGTCCGGCCGCATCACGCCGATCTGGAACTGCCCGCCCGACTGCTTGGTGAAGGCGATCAGGTCGCCGCGCGGGGACCAGACGGGCGTCGAATAGGAGCCGTCGCCGAAGGAGATGCGGTTCTGGTTGGAGCCGTCGGCACCCATCACGTAGAGCTGCTGGCGCCCGCCCCGATCGCTCTCGAAGACCACGCGCGAACCGTCCGGCGAGTAGGAGGGCGAGGTGTCGATCGCATTGGTGCTGGTCAGGCGCGTCGTGGCGCGAGAGCGCAGATCCATCGCGTAGATGTTCGAGTTGCCTTCCTGCTGAAGGCTCATGATCACGCGCTGGCCGTCCGGCGAGAAGCGGGGCGAGAAGGTCATTCCGGGAAAATTGCCCACGATCTCGCGCTGGCCGGTCTCGAGCTGGAGCAGGTAGACGCGCGGCTCGCCCTGCCCGAACGACATGTAGGTGATCTCCTGCCGGTTCGGCGAGAAGCGCGGCGTCAGCACCAGGTCGTTGCCCTCGGTGAGGAAGCGCACATTGGCGCCGTCCTGGTCCATGATGGCCAGGCGCTTGCGCCGCGCGTCCTTCGCGCCCGTCTCGTCCACGAAGACGATGCGGGTGTCGAAATAGCCGCGCTCGCCCGTCAGTCGCTCATAGATCGCGTCGGATATGATGTGGGCGACGCGGCGCCAGTTCTCCGGGTTGGTGTAGAACTGCTGCCCGTCGAGCTGCTGCCCGGCATAGGTGTCCCACAGCCGAAACTCCACGCGCAGCCGCCCGTCGGCTTCGGGCGTGACCTTGCCGGTCACCAGCGCCTGCGCGTTGATGACCGTCCAGTCCTGGAAGCGCGGCGTCGCATCGGGGCTCACGTCTCGCTGGATGAAGGCCGCCCGGTCGATGGGCGCGAACAGGCCGGAGCGGCGAAGGTCGGCCGTCACCACGTCGGAGATCTGGGTGCCGATGCCGTCGTTGGAAACGAAGGCGGGAAGCGCGACGGGCAAGGGCTCGACATTGCCGCTGGTGATGTCGATCTCGACCTGCGCGTGGGCGGGCGCCGTGGCGGCGGCACATCCCAGGCCAAGAAGGAGGGCCGCAAAAGCGGCCTTGGCGACTGTCTTCATGCTCGGGACCTTCCCGTTCAAATTGTCTTGGTCGGCAACAAGGAATGGGCCGGCGAGCTGGAGGCCGTCATGCCTCAGAACATCTCGCTCGGATCGAAGTTGATCTGGACCTGGCTCCAGGTCTCGTACTTCTCAATCGGGAGATTGTATGGCGCGCAGCGGCGAACCGCGCGCAGCGCCGCCTCGCCGGCCGCACGCTCGGCCGAGGAGGAGCCGCTGCCAGACACGATCTGCGGCATTCCCTGGAGAGCGCCGGTCTGGTCGAGGCTCATCTGGATCGAGACGCGCAGCGAGCCCGCCTCCATCACGCCCGCCGGCGGGTTCCAGCAACGCGCGATCTGCCCGCGCAGCGCATCGAGTTCGCTTTGCGAGAGGCGCTGGCCGGTGTTGCGCGTGCCGCCGAGCGAGGCCTGCGCGTCGGAGCGCTGCGCGCCGCCACCGGCCGAGTTCTGGCGGTCGAGCAGCGCGGCGATCTCGTCCGCATCGAATTCCGGCTCGCGCTCGGACTGGCTCTGCGTCGGAGCGCTGTCCTCGCGCGGCGTTTGGCGCGCCGGCTCGGCGGGCGGTGTCTGGCGCGGGGCCTCGGCGGTGCGAACGGGGGGCGCGGGCCGCGTCACGGGGCGCGGCACGTTCTGGGGCGTCGGCTCCGGCTCCGGCGGCGTCTCGGCCAGTTCGGGCGCGGCCTCGTCGATCATCGGCTCGGGCGCCGGCGCCGGCTCGGAAACTTCGGGCTCCGGCACAGGCACAGGCGCAGGCTCGGGCTCGGGCTCGGGCTCGGGGGTCGGCTCGGGTTCGGGCGCGGGCGGCGGCGGGGGTGGCGGAGGCGCCTCGGCCGTAGCGGTCTGCACGCGATCGCGCGGCGCCGTCTCCGGGCGCGGCGGCGATGCCAGGTCCACCTCGTTCTCGCCGATATTCTCGGCGGGCATCGGCAGGGTCTCGGGTGTCTGCGTGGGCTCGGGAGCGGGCGTGTCGGTCATCTCCGCCTCGCTCTCGCCCACCATCGACGCGCTGTACTCCTCGATCGGCACGATCGACACCGGCAGCGACTCGCCCTGCGTCAGGTCGAGCGCCGCCGGCTGGCCGAACGACCACAGGCCCCAGGTGAGGAGCGCGGTGTGCAGGACGGTCGAGGTGACAAAGGGCTTCATCGAAACGCGATCAGTTCCCGGTCTCGGCGGCGGTGACGAGGCCGATATTGCGGAAGCCGGCCGAGGAAATCTGCGCCATGACGCGCATCACCGTGCCGTAGTCCGTCGCCTGGTCGCCGCGCACGAAGATGCGCTCGTCGTAGCCGGCCTCGGCGATGGCCTGGAGCTGGGCGACGATATCCTCGGCCGCCACCGGCGTTTCCTGAAGGAAGATCTCGCCCCCCTGCTGCACGGAAATGGTGATGGGCTGCGTATCGGCGTTCAGCGCGCGCGCCTGCGTTTCGGGCAGTTGCAGAGGCACCCCCACGGTCATCAGCGGCGCGGCCACCATGAACACGATGAGCAGCACCAGCATCACGTCCACGAAGGGGGTGACGTTGATCTCGCTCATCGGGGCCCGGCGGCGCCCGCCCCGGCGGCGGCGTGAGCCGCCCGAAGCGGATGAAGCGCCCGTCGACATACCCATGGATCAAGCCTCCGGCCGATGAACGGCCCGTTCGAACCTTGGAAAGGACCTCAGCGCGCCTGCGACGAGCGTTCGTCGATCTGGCGCGAGAGGATGGCGGAGAATTCGTCTGCGAAGGCCTCGAGGCGCATGCCCAGCTTGCCGGCGTCGGCCGTGAGCTTGTTGTAGGCGACGACGGCGGGAATGGCGGCCACGAGGCCGATGGCCGTGGCCAGCAGCGCCTCCGCGATGCCGGGAGCGACGACCGCAAGGCTCGTCTGCTCGGATGCGGCGATGGCCTGGAAGGAGGTCATGATGCCGACGACCGTGCCGAAGAGCCCGACGAAGGGCGCGGCTGAGCCGACGGTGGCCAGAAAGCCCAGGCGCGACTCCAGCCCGTCCATCTCACGGGCGAGCGTGACGTCCATGGCCTTCTCGATCCGCTGCTGGAGGCCGATGGGGGAGCGGGCGCCCTTCTCGAAGCTCTTCTTCCATTCGCGCATGGCGGCGACGAAGAGCGCGCCCATGCCCGAGGTCTTGCGATCCGACAGCGTCTGGTACAGCTCCTCGAGGGACTGGCCGGACCAGAAGTTGTTCTCGAAATTGTTGAGCTGGCGACGGAAGGCAGCGTAGCGCGCCAACTTGTCGAAGATGATCGTCCAGGTCCAGACCGAGGCGGCCAGGAGACCGATCATCACCAGCTTGACGATGAAGCCGGCCTGCCAGAACAGTCCGAGCAGAGACATGTCGCTGCCGTGGGCGGCGAGCGCAGTCTGGGCGACTTCGTTCATGCGTTGCGTCCCTCAGATGAAGCGGGCAGTTCGGGCAAGGTGCCCGTGTTTCGTCATCCGGCCGCACCGACGGTCGGGCGAAGCCGATCTCCCCTTCCACCTTCCTTTGCGTTCGATTCCGGTGAAAGAATGGCGCAAGAAGGTGGAGTGCGAGACGCGCCGATCATGGGGCGTTAAGGTTAACAGTCGGTTAGCGGGCGTTGCCGATCCGCCACATCATTCGGCCGCGGGCCCTGCCCCCAGCCGCTCGGCGACGGCGGTCGGCATCCGCCGCGGCTTGCCTTCCGGCGAGATCACGGCGACCTTGACCCGCGCCGTCATCAAAGGCTCGCCGTCAAGCAGAATACGCTGGTCGAGGACGATGCGCGCGCCGCCCAGAAGCGCGGTGCGCGTTTCGACCGTGAGCACGTCGTCGATCCGCGCCGGGCGCAGGAAGTCGATCTCCATGTGCCGCACGGCGAAGGCCATGGGCTCGCCGAAGCGCCCGTCCATCAGCTCGCGATGGCCGATGCCGTGCAGGCGCAGATAGTCGGTACGCCCGCGTTCGAGGAAATGCAGGTAGCGCGCGTGGTAGACGACGCCGGAGAAGTCGGTGTCCTCGAAATAGACCCGCACGTCGAGGCGATGGCCTCCCTCGATCAGGCGGCCGGAAAGCATTGGCTCCATGCCCGCCTCTTATCCCGTGGGCGGCGCGGTGTGAACCCGCCGCCCACGGGCAAAGGTGCCGGGCCCGGCGGCCCGGCGCCGGCTTCAGGCCGCCTGCCGCGTTTCGGCGAGCGATGCCATGTCGATCACGAAGCGATAATGGACGTCGCCCTTCATCGTGCGTTCGAAGGCCTTGTTGATGTCGGCGATCTTGATCGTCTCGATGTCGCAGGTGATGCCGTGCTCACCGCAGAAATCGAGCATCTCCTGTGTTTCGGCAATGCCGCCGATCAGCGAGCCGGCCAACGTCTTGCGCTGCATGATCAGGTTCGCGCCGCCCACCGGGGGATCGAGCGGCGTGATGACGCCGACGAGGATCTGCGCCCCGTCCCGCTTCAGCGCGGCGAGATACGGGTTGACGTCATGCGAGTTGGGCACCGTGTTCAGCACGAAGTCGAGCGTGCCGGCGATGGCCTCCATCTGCTTGGGGTCGGTGGAAAGGACCACGTTCGTCGCCCCAAGCGCGCGCGCTTCCTGCTCCTTTTCCGGGGAGCGGGTGAAGAGCGTGACCTCCGCGCCCAGCGCGACGCCGAACTTCACCGCCATGTGGCCGAGGCCGCCGAGCCCGACGACGCCGAGCTTGTGGCCCTTGCCCACCTTCCAGTGGCGCAGCGGCGACCAGGTGGTGATGCCGGCGCAGAGAAGCGGCGCGGCCGCGGCCTGGTCGAGCGTTTCGGGCATGCGCAAGACGAACTTGTCGCGCACGACGATCTGGTCGGAATAGCCGCCATAGGTCGTCGAGCCGTCGCGCCGGTCCGTGTCGGCATAGGTCTGCGTCATGCCGTTTTCGCAATATTGCTCCAGGCCCTCGCCGCAGGCAGCGCATTCCTGGCAAGAGTCGACTATGCAGCCGACGCCGACCCGGTCGCCCACCTTGAAGCCGGATACGGCCGAGCCGACCTCCGTGACCCGCCCGACGATCTCGTGGCCGGGCACCAGCGGATAGACGGCAAATCCCCAGTCGTTCCGCGCCTGGTGGATATCGGAGTGGCAGACGCCGCAATGGGTGATCTCGATGCGCACGTCATCGTCGCGAAGGTCGCGCCGCTCGAAGCTCCAGGGCTTCAGGGGCTCGTTCGCGTCCGTGCAGGCGAAGCCGTAGCTCGCAATCATATGGCATTCCTTTTCAGTCGGCCGGCGGGAGGGGCCGGTTCGCCCCTCAACGCAACGGGCCGGATGAAGGATGCGTCGGGATGATTTTCAACCGGGAGGGACAATGGGACGCGGGCGGCGCGGCACATATCCGACGTTCTAGCCCTCGTCACCCTCGGTAAAGAGGCTTGCCTGCGCGCCCTGCCATGACGGGGGAACGGCCAGGCCGATATGGCGGAACGCGTGGGGCGTCAGCAGCCGGCCGCGCGGCGTGCGCTGGATGAAGCCCTGCTGGAGGAGATAGGGCTCCACGATATCCTCGATGGCGTCACGCGGCTCCGACAGGGCGGCGGCGATGGTCTCGATACCGACAGGACCGCCGCCGAAATTCAGGGCGATCAGGTCCAGATAGCGGCGGTCGAGCTGGTCCAGCCCCAGGCTGTCCACCTCCAGCCGCGAAAGGGCCTCGTCGGCGATGCGTCGGTCCACCTGCCCGGCGCCGGCCACATCGGCGAAGTCGCGAACCCGGCGCAGGAGACGGCCGGCGATGCGCGGCGTGCCGCGCGCGCGCCGCGCGATCTCGCGCGCCCCGTCCTCGCCCATGGCAAGGCCCATCAGCCGCGCGCCGCGCTTGACGATATGCTCCAGCTCCTCGACCGTATAGAAATTCAGCCGCACCGGAATGCCGAAGCGGTCGCGCAGCGGGGTGGTGAGAAGGCCGATGCGCGTGGTGGCCGCGACGAGGGTGAACTTCGACAGGTCGATCTTCACCGAGCGCGCCGCCGGCCCCTCGCCGATGATGAGGTCGAGTTGAAAATCCTCCATCGCCGGATAGAGGATTTCCTCCACCGCCGGGTTCAGACGGTGGATCTCGTCGATGAAGAGAACGTCGCGCTCTTCCAGATTGGTCAGCAGCGCGGCGAGGTCCCCCGCCTTGGCGATGACGGGGCCGGAGGTGGAGCGGAAGTTGACGCCCAGTTCCTTGGCCATGATCTGAGCCAGCGTCGTCTTGCCGAGCCCGGGAGGGCCGACGAACAGCACATGGTCCAGTGCCTCGCCGCGCGTGCGGGCCGCCTCGATGAACACCTTGAGGTTCGAGCGGGCGGCGGCCTGCCCGACGAAATCGTCCAGCCGCTGCGGGCGCAGCGTGGTGTCGACATCCTCGCCGCGCTTCTCGGGCGTGATGATGCGTGTCTCGCTCATGGGCGAAGCGCTTCGCGGTTCGGCGCGCGCCTGTCAATGCACGGTGCCGCGCTCACCGGCTCAGCGCCTTGAGCGCGAGGCGGATCAGCACCGGTGAGGCGGCGTCCTCGCCGGCTTCCTTGACGGCGGCAGCGACGGCGCCCGCCGCCTGATCCCGCGAATAGCCGAGATTGGCGAGCGCGGAGACCGCGTCCGCCGCCGGGGCGGGAGCGACTCCCTCGCCCAGATTGCGCTTGAAGCCGATATCCTCCGCCGCCGCGCCTGAAAAGGCCGGGGCCTTGTCCTTCAGCTCGGAGACGATGCGCGCGGCGACCTTGGGGCCGACGCCCGGTGCGCGGGCGACCATCGCCTTGTCCTGCAACGCGACGGCATTGGCAAGGTCGCCTGGCGAGAGCGTGCCGAGCACCCCCAGCGCCACCTTGGCGCCGACGCCCTGAACGTTCTGAAGCAGGCGGAACCATCCCCGCTCCGCCTCGCTGGCGAAACCGTAAAGGCGGATCATGTCCTCGCGCACATAGGTCTCGATGAACAGAACCGCCGCCTCCCCCACCCCGCCCAGAGAGGAGAGCGTGCGCGCTCCGCAGAAGGCGACATAGCCCACGCCATGCACGTCCACCACCACATGGTCCTCGCCGATCTCGTCGAGCGTGCCCTTCAGCTTTCCGATCACGGGTGGGTCTCCGGGCAGACGATCTCCAGATCGGGAAAATAAGCGCGATAGCGAGCGGCATCTCGCGTGAGCAGCCGGTGGCCGGCGAGGAGGGCATGGGCCCCGATATAGAAGTCCGGCAGGGGCGACCGTTTGTCGCCGCCGCGCCGCCGATAGGTCAGGAAGGCGCTGCCGGCCCGGAAAGCGGCGTTCCAAGGCAGCGGCTCATGCTCGAACGCATCCTTGCCCAAAAGCTCGAAGACGTCGCCCTCATCGGAAAAGCCGACCGAGAACTCCGCCACGATCAGCGGGTTGACGGCGAGCGGCCCCTGCCCCCGTGCCACCGCCACCTGCCGTCTCGACCAATCGTGCCAGTTCTGGCCGGCGCCGAAGAGGTCGATCAGGATATTCGTGTCGCAGAGCGTCTTGGCCATCCCTCAGTCCCGCAGCAGGCGCATGACGTCATCGGCCTGCAACCCGTCCAGATCGAACCGGCCGGCGTGACGATCGACATGGCGCAACAGCACCTCGGCGGGATCGACCCGATCCCCGCGATCGTCCCTCTTCTCCAGAACGATGCCGTGCTGCCTGCTCACGAACTCCACCTCGCTGCCGGGCTTGATGCCAAGCTTGTCGCGGATGGGCTTCGGGATCGTGACCTGGCCCTTTTCGGTGACGCGCATCAGGTAATACCTCCTCGGTATTACCTATCGCCGCAACAGGAACAAGTCAAGAACATCTAAAGCGCGGCGAAGGCCGCGCGGGCCTGCGCGGACTGGCGGTGATGGGTGTGGCAGATGGCGATGGCGATGGCGTCCGCCGCGTCGTCCGTGTCGAAACTCGCCTTCGGCAGCAGCACCTTCACCATCATGTGGATCTGCTTCTTGTCCCCGTGGCCGACCCCGATCACGGCCTTCTTCACCGCGTTGGGCGCATATTCCGCCACGGGAAGGCCCGCCAGAGCCGGCACCAGCATGGCCACGCCCCTCGCCTGCCCCAGCTTCAGCGTGGCGGTGGCGTCCTTGTTGACGAAGGTCTGCTCCACCGCCGCCTCGTGCGGCTGATGAGCGTGGATGACCTGGGCCAGCCCGTCGTGCAACTGGCGCAGGCGCGAGGCGAGGTCGAGCTTGTTGTCGGAGGTGACGGTGCCGCTCGCCACGAAGCGAAGCGAATTGCCGAGGGTCTCGACCACGCCCCAGCCCGTCCGGCGCAATCCGGGATCGATGCCGACGATACGAATGATCCGCTCCTGAAACATCTCGTTAACCTTTGTTCTACCCGAATCGCGGCGGATTGGACAGACAAAACATGAACGGAAGGAAAACGGAGGCGGCACAAATGGCCCGGGGTCTTTGCTTCACCTTCGGGTGATCGCGCTATGCCCGTCCGGGAGCCCGGCCTATCTTCGCCCGATGAAAAAATCCGCTCTTCTGCTCGCCCTTGCCCTCGTCGCCCTCGCGCCGTCCGGCTCCGCACAGGCGCAGGTGCCCGCCTCCTCCGAGCAGCCGGCCGGCGCCGCCTTCGACGCCGCGATCGCCCGCGCCGACACCTTTCCCAATCTGCGCACGATCATGATCGCGCAGGGCGGCGAGACGGTGGCGGAGGAAGGCTTCGGGGAATACCGAACGGACCGCGCGGCGAACATCAAGTCGGCCTCGAAATCGCTGATCTCGCTCCTGGTCGGCATCGCCATCGACAAGGGGCTGCTGGAGGGGCCGGACCAGCTCATCGCGCCAATCCTGGAGGACAAGCTGCCGGCGGACCCCGACCCGCGCCTGTCGCGGATCACCATCGGCAACCTTCTTTCGATGCAAGCCGGGCTGGAGCGCACCTCGGGCGGCAATTACGGCGGCTGGATCTCCAGCCGCGACTGGGTGGCGAACGCGCTGGCCCGCCCCTTCGAGGACGAGCCGGGCGGCAACATGCTCTATTCCACCGGCTCCACCCATCTCCTGTCCGCCATCCTGACGCGCGTGTCCGGCCAGCCGACGCGCCAGCTCGCGCGCGAATGGCTGGGGCCCGCCGGCATTCGCGTGGACGGCTGGGAGCGCGATCCGCAGGGCATCGACCTGGGCGGCAACCAGACCGCCATGACGCCGCGCTCGCTTCTGGCCTTCGGCGAGCTTTACCGGCGCGGCGGGGAGACAGCCGAGGGCGAGCGGATCGTCTCGGCGCAGTGGATCGAGCAGAGCTGGACACCGCGCACCCAATCGCGCTTCCATGACGGCCTCTACGGCTATGGCTGGTTCATCTCCGAATTCGGCGGGGAGCGGGGCTATTACGGCTGGGGCTATGGCGGGCAGATGATCTACGTCATTCCCTCGCTCGAGCTGACCGTGGCGATCACCTCGGACGAGAGCCTCCCCTCCGGCCGCGGCGGCTATGTGCGGGACCTCCACCGGCTGGTCGCCGAGGAGATCGTTCCGGCCGCCAGAAGCGGCCCGCGCGGCTAGCGCGACGCGCGGATCACGTCCTCGATGCTCATGGGTGCGAGCGCCGCGCCGGCGGCGGGCCCGGGCGGCGAGGCGCGAACGGGTGTGGGGGCCGCTGCCGCCTGCCCGGCGGAGCGGCCGGCCTGGCGGCGGCGCACCTCCTCCTGCGTGACGCTGGCGTCGCGCCGCTTCTCGTAGAAGGCATTGCCACCCGCGATCGCCACGTAATGCATGTTGGAATAGGGGAAGGAATGGCCGGCGGTGTGGAAGAACATCGAGCGGCGCCCGACCTGCGAATGGCGCGCGCCGCGCAGCACCTTCTGGGCCGTGCGCGTGGCCAGCTCGCGCCCCGCGCCCATCTCACGCGTGAGGACGCCGGGCGCGAACTGGTTCTTCTGGCCCACGACCGCGCAGACCGTGTCTGGGAATTCGGAGGAGTTGACCCTGTTCATGACCACGGTGCCCACCGCGATCATGCCCTCCTCGCTGGAGCGGTTGCTCTCGAAATACATGGCCCGCGCCATGCACTCGATCTCGCCCATGCGCTTGACCGGGGCGGTGGCGCAACCCGAAACGAGCACGCCGAGGGCGAGGAGAGGAAGGAGAAGGCGCGCGTTCATGGGATGAATCCGCTTGCGACGGCAAGCATCCATGATCGCTGAACAAACTTAACGTCCGGTTGACCATGCGGCGGGCGAGAAAAGCTCCCGGTGGGCGGCCTTTCTCGTGGAAGCGCATGGCGGTCCCCCGGTCAGGCGGCCGAGAGCTTGGCCATCACCGCGTCGTCCACCTCGAAATTGGCGTAGACGTTCTGCACGTCGTCGTCGTCCTCGAGATTGGCGATGAGGCGCAGGACCGACTGCGCCTTCTCCTCGTCCACCGGCGTGCCGGTCTGCGGACGCCAGATCGCCTTGACGCTTTCCGCCTCGCCCAGGCTCTTCTCCAGCGCGGCCGCGACTTCGCCCAGATCCTCGAAGGCGGTGATGATGCGGTGGCCGTCCTCGTCGGACTGCACGTCGTCCGCCCCGCCCTCGATCGCCGCTTCCATCACCTTGTCGGCATCGCCCACGGAGACGGGGAAGACGATCTCGCCCACGCGGTCGAACATGAAGGCGACCGAGCCGGTCTCGCCCAGCGCCCCGCCCGACTTGGTGAAGTAGGAGCGGACATTGGAGGCGGTGCGATTGCGGTTGTCGGTCAAGGCTTCCACGATCACCGCCACGCCGCCGGGGCCATAGCCCTCGTAACGGACCTCGTCGTAGTTCTCCGTGTCGCCGCCCGAGGCCTTCTTCACCGCCCGCTCGATATTGTCCTTGGGCATGGACTGGGCCTTGGCGTTGTTGATCGCCAGGCGCAGGCGCGGGTTCATCTCCGGGTCCGGCAGGCCGGCCTTGGCCGCCACGGTGATCTCGCGCGCGAGCTTGGAGAACATCTTGGACCGCACGGCGTCCTGGCGCCCCTTGCGGTGCATGATGTTCTTGAATTGGGAATGACCGGCCATCGGGCACCTTGCGTCAGAAAATCGGGTGAGCGTGCCGCTGGTATAAAAAACAAGCGCGCTGGCGTCCAGAACCGGACTTGCCGCCGATGACGAGAATATGATGCGCGCGGCCGGGGAATGGCGATACGCTTCCTTTCCGGGAGGCCCCTCTCGGAGGATCGGCCGTGCGCATGTCTGCCCGCCTGTTCATCGCCGCCCTCGCGGCCCTTGGCGCCGCCCCGGCGAGCGCGCAGATGGTGCCGAGCACCTGCTACGCGCTGGCGCGGGAAATGCCGGGCGTTTCCTTCGTCTCGCAAAGGGCATCCTCGCCCGCGCCCTTCAGGGTCGCCGCCCTCCAGCGGGACGAGGTGCGGATCACCTACGCCCAGCACGCCACCTATATCATCGAGAGCGCGGAAGGCGTGGTCGTCGCCACGGACTATTCCGGCCATGCCGGGCCCGGCGTGGTGCCGGACGTGGTGACGATGAACAAGGCGCATTCCAGCCACTTCACGCCGGCGCCGGACCCCGGCATCGGCCTCGTCCTGCGGGGCTGGAACCCGGAAGGCGGCCCGGCGCGCCATGCCGAGACGGTGGGCGACGTCTATATCCGCAACGTGCCCACCGATATCCAGCGCTACGGCGCGTTCGAGGAGGACGGCAACTCCATCTTCGTCTTCGAGGTGGCCGGCCTTTGCATCGGCCATCTGGGCCATCTGCACCATGAACTGACGAACGACCACTACGCCGCCATCGGCCGCCTCGACATCGTCATGGTGCCGGTGGACGGCGGTTACACGATGAGCCAGACCGGCATCGGCGACATCGCCGCGCGGCTGCGCTCCTCCATCGTGCTGCCGATGCACCGCTTCCGCACACCCATCGAGCGCTTCCTGGCGCAGATTCCCGATTTTAAGGTAGAGCGGCGGGCAGAGGCCAGCTTCACCATCTCGATGCGGGGGCTGCCCGAGAGGCCGACGGTGATCCTCCTGTCCGGCGTGTGATGCCTACCAGAAATCCGGCACCGCCTCCGACAAGCGCGCGCCGAGGCGCACGGCCGCGACCTTCTCGGCCAGGCCCGTGCGGTCGGAAATCTCCACCGCAAGGCCGCAGATCGTCGCCGGGCCGCTCGCGGCTTCGAAACGGCCGCGCGGCACACGGGTCAGGAAGCGGTTGAGCGGCTCCTCCTTCTCCATGCCGAGGGAGGAATCGTAATCGCCGCACATGCCGGCGTCCGACTGGTAGGCGGTGCCGTTCACAAGGATCTGATGATCGGCCGTGGGCACATGGGTGTGCGTGCCCACCACCACCGAGACGCGCCCGTCCAGATAATGGCCCATGGCCTGCTTCTCGCTGGTCGCCTCGGCGTGGAAGTCGATGATGATGGCGTCGGCCTGCTCGCCCAGAGGGCAACTCGCCACGATCTCACCCGCCGCCCGGAACGGGTCGTCCAGCTCGGGGTGCATGAAGGCGCGGCCCATGACGTTGGCCACCATCACACGCGCCCCGTTGCGGGCCACGAACAGGCCCGAGCCGCGGCCCGGCGTGCCGGGCGGGTAGTTGGCCGGGCGCAGGAACGCGTCGTGCCGGGGTGCGAAGGCCAGGGCCTCGCGCTGGTCCCAGACGTGGTTTCCCGTCGTCACCACGTCGGCGCCCGAATCGATGGTCTGTTCGAAGATGTCCTCGGTGATGCCGAAGCCGCCGGTGGCGTTCTCCCCGTTCACGACCACGAAATCCAGCCGCCAGTCCGCCACGAGGCCCGGCAGCCGTTCGAACACGGCCGTGCGGCCGGAGCGGCCGACCATGTCGCCGAGGAAGAGGAACCTCACGCGCGAAGGCCGCCCTTGGCCGATCGCAACCGGTCCAGCCCGCGCGCCAGCGCCTCGCGCCCGCCCATCCGCCCGGCCCACATGGACAGGGCGGGAAAGCGCTCGCGCACGTCAAGACCGTCGAGCCCCGCCACGGCCCAGGAATAGTTCATGATGTCGGCGATGGAGAACTCCCCCGCCAGGTAGTCGCGATCGCCCAGACGTCCGTCGAGGACGCTCAGGAGTCGAATCGACTCCTCCCGGTAACGCTCCACGGCGTAAGGAATTTTCTCCGGCACGGCCTTCTCGAAATGATACCACTGGCCGAGCATCGGCCCCGTGCCGCCGGCCTGGAAGAACGTCCAGGCCAGCGCCTCGGCCCGCGCCTTGCCGGAGGGCGCCAGGAAGCGCCCGCTCTTCTCCGCGAGATAGATGAGGATCGCGCCCGATTCGAAAACCCGAATCCCGTCATCGACAAGGGCGGGAATCTTCCCATTCGGGTTGATCGCAAGAAAGTCGGATTTCTTCTGTTCTCCAGCCGAGATGTCGATCAGATGGAGATCGTAGTCGAGCCCGCACTCCTCGAGCATGATGATCGGCTTCTCGCCATTGGGCGTGGTCCAGGTGAACAGTTCGATCACGGAAGTCCTCATCGCTCGAATCGACCGTCAAAATAGCACGGGGCTGCCCGAAAATGAGCCCCCGCCGCCGCCATGGGAATCTCCGCCTTGCGCCTTCTCGCTCTCGCCGTTCTTCTCCTTGCCCTCCAGGCGTGCGCCTCGACGGGTGACCCCGGCGCGGTGCGCTCCATCATGTTCGACCGCGCCGACGCGCTTGGGCAGGTCAACGCGTTCCGGCGCGCCAACGGTCTTTCGGAGCTCTCCGTCGACGAGAGGCTGAACCGGGCGGCCGCCGAGCAGTCGAACGCCATGGCCGCGCGGGACCGGATGAGCCACGACGTCATCGGCCCGCTGCCGCGCCGGCTGGGCGCGGTGGGCTACGACTGGGCGGCGACGGCGGAGAATCTGGGACGCGGCTACCCGTCCTATTCGGCGGCCATGGAGGGATGGATCGGCTCGCCCGGGCACCGGCGCAACCTCATGAACCCGAACGTCACCGAGGTCGGCTTCGCAGCGGCGCGCGACACCCGCAGCGGGCGGCCCTACTGGACGCAGATCTTCGGCGCCGAGCGCCCGCCTAGGACGGCGGAGGCGTTTCCCTCGGCCGGACCCATTCTGCCTCGGTGACGATGGCGTCGAGCGCGATGTCGAAGGGATCGTCCGGCACGGCCGGCACCTCCTGCGCGCTGAAGGCCAGCCCGATGGCGAGGAGCGGAGCGCCGTCGGCGCGCAGCCGGGCGATGGCGCGGTCGTAGAAGCCGCGCCCGTAGCCGAGCCGATGGCCGCGCCGGTCGAAGCCCGCGAGGGGCACCAGCAGGATTTCCGGGCGAAGCACCGGCGCCGCCGGACCCGGCGCCCGGGTGCCCAGCCCCTGCGGCTCCAGGACGGCGGCGGGCGTCCATTCCCTGAATTCGAGATGATCGCCCTTGATGGCGGGCGCGCAGACGCGCGCGCCGCGCTCCGCGAGCACGGTCATCAAGGAGCGGGGATCGACTTCGGAGCGGATGGGAAGATAGGCGCCGAGGATGGCCGGCGCCACGCCGAACCCGGCCAGAATCCGCCCGGCGACGAGGCGGGAGGCGTTCGCGCGAAACTCGGGGGCCAGGCCGTCCCTTCGCGCCAGAAGTTCGCGCCGCAGGGCGCCCTTGGCGCTCGGCCTGTCGTGCATTCCGCCTCGCGAGACCAGAAGGAAGTGGCGAGCCACGTCGGCCGATGAGAAGATCGATCCCGGGAACCTACAGTGTAGGTGGGCGCCGTATGCCCCAGCCCACGGGCCAAGGCAGGAACAGCTCCCTTTGGGATGCGTAAGGCCCCGGGGAATAAGTTATCCCTGTCGAACCGTGCAGCCCGCCAAGACCAATATAGGCCCCCGCGCGGCAGGCCGCCATAGGCTTTCGTAAAAGTTCAGCGCCCGCGTTCGAGCCGGGCCGCGATCCGCTCGATCTGTTCCGAAACGCCGTTCATGGTCTCCACCAGCACCTCGCGGCCCGACGCAGCGCTGCGCGAGGCGTTCTCGCGCTTTCCGTTCACCGCCTCGAGCTCGGCTTCCAGCGCCGCGACGCGCGCCCGCGCCTCCGACAATTCGTCGCTCGCCATGATGGCGGCCATCACCGTCAGGCGCTGGTCGCCGATCTCGCCGAAGCTCTTGCGAAGCTCGGCCACACGCGCGTCCACATCCGCGGCGAGCCCGACGAGGTGGTCCTCCTCGCCTTCCGCGCAGGCCATGCGATAGGTCCTGCCGTCTATGGTGACGACGATCTGAGGCATCGCTCCGCTCCTTCCTCAGCCGCGCATCATGACGCCGCGAATCTGCTCCATGGCCGTCACCAGCCGGCGCGAAACTTCGCGGTTGGCTTCCTCCAGCCGCTTCGTCTTGGCGAGGGCGGCGTCGAGATCGCCGGCCAGCCGGCCGCGATCGGCGCTCATGCGCTGCACCTCCTCCTCGGCGCCGAGCACCAGCCCCTCGCGGTCGAGCCGCGCCTCGACGGCGGCCTCCAGCCGCTCCAGCGCCTTCTGCAGCCTTGCCGACGCCTCGTCGAACGACTTGTCTCCCGCCATCGGCCCTCCGGGATTCGCGATTTGACCGTCCCCGCTCCGTCCTAGCGGCTCCGAACCATCCTGAGAAGCGGTAAGAGAAGACGCATGGAGAGCTTTGGAACGATTGAATCTCGCCGCGCGGGCCAAAGGGGGCTCTTGGGCGCTTTACGCGCCCGCGAAACCGGCTAGAACGCTGGCGGAAAGCGGCGGCACCGCCTGGCGCCGCGGGGCAAACCAGCAGGAGGCATGACATGGCAGTTCGCGTCGCAATCAACGGGTTCGGTCGGATCGGGCGCAACGTCCTTCGCGCCATCGTCGAATCCGGGCGCACCGACATCGAGGTGGTGGGCATCAACGATCTCGGCCCGGTCGAGACCAACGCCCACCTCATCCGCTACGATTCGGTCCATGGCCGCTTCCCCGGCGAGGTGAAGGTCTCGGGCGACACGATCGATGTGGGGCGGGGCCCGATCAAGGTTTCGGCCGAGCGCGACCCGAAGGCGCTGAAATGGGGCGATCTGGGCGTCGACATCGCGCTGGAGTGCACCGGCCTCTTCACCGCCCGCGACAAGGCGGCGGCGCATCTGGAGAACGGCTCCAAGCGCGTCCTCGTCTCGGCGCCGGGCGACAACGCCGACCTCACGGTCGTCTACGGCGTCAACCACGACAAGCTGTCGGCCGAGCACAAGGTCGTCTCGAACGCCTCCTGCACGACCAACTGCCTCGCCCCCGTCGCCAAGGTGCTGCATGAGGGCATCGGCATCGAGAAGGGCTTCATGACCACGATCCACTCCTATACGGGGGATCAGCCCACGCTCGACACCATGCACAAGGACCTCTACCGCGCCCGCGCCGCCGCGCTGTCGATGATCCCCACCTCCACCGGCGCAGCCAAGGCCGTCGGCCTCGTGCTGCCGGAGCTGAAGGGGCGCCTCGACGGCACCGCCATCCGCGTGCCGACGCCCAACGTCTCGGTGGTGGACCTCAAGTTCGTCGCCAAGCGCGAAACCACCGTGCAGGAAGTGCAGGACCTCGTCCGCGCCGCCGCCGACGGTCCGCTCAAGGGCGTCCTCGGCTATACCGATGCGCCGAACGTCTCCATCGACTTCAACCACGACCCGCATTCCTCGATCTTCCACATGGATCAGGTGAAGGTCATGGAAGGCACGCTGGTGCGCATCCTCACCTGGTACGACAATGAGTGGGGCTTCTCCAACCGCATGTCGGACGTGGCCGTGGCCATGGGCAAGCTCGCCTGACGAGCCCCATGTTCCGGCCGCTCTCGCGCCGCACCCTTCGCTGGCGTCCCGTCGCCGGCGAAGGGCTGGAGCACCTCACCGTCGAGCCGACCGCCTCGGGCGTGTCGGTGCGCTCCGTCGTCATCGGCGAGCGGGGCGGCTCGCCCTATGGACTCGTCTGGCAGATTTCCTGCGATCCGCAGTGGCGCGTTCGGCAGTTGCGCCTGCGCGAGACGGGAGGGCGCACCCTTGCGCTGGACGGCGACGGCGAGGGGCGCTGGAAAAGCGCGGAGGGCACGCCCCTGCCCGCTCTCGACGGCTGCGTGGATATCGACCTGGCCGGTTCGCCCTTCACCAACACGCTTCCCATCCGCCGGCTCGGCCTCCAGCCGCAGGACGGCACGGCGGATCTGCGGATGGTCTACGTGCCCTTCGACAGTTTCGAGCCCATGGTGGACGGCCAGCGCTACACCTGTCTCCTGCCCGGCCAGCTCTACCGATACCAGGCCACCGACCGCAGCTTCTCGGCCGACCTGCCAGTGGACGAGGACGGCTTCGTGACCGACTATCCGACCCTTTTCGTCAGAGTTTAAGGACCGCCCGATGACCCCCTTCAAGACGCTCGACGACGCCGATCTTTCCGGAAAGCACGTTTTGTGCCGCGTGGACCTGAACGTTCCCATGAAGGACGGCAAGGTTACGGATGCAACGCGCATCGAGCGCGTGCTGCCCACGCTGCGCGAGATCGCCGACAAGGGCGGGCGCGTCATCCTGCTCGCCCATTTCGGGCGGCCCAAGGGCAAGGTGGACAAGGCGCAGTCGCTGGAGCCGGTGGCTGAAGTGCTGTCCCGGCAGCTCGGCAAGCCGGTGGGCTTCGCGGACGATTGCGTAGGCCCGGTGGCGGACGGCATCGTCGCCAACATGACCGATGGCGACGTGCTGCTTCTGGAGAACACCCGCTTCCACGCCGGCGAGGAGGCGAACGACGACGAGTTCGCCTCGCAGCTCGCCGCGCTCGGCGACCTCTACGTCAACGATGCCTTCTCGGCCGCCCACCGCGCCCATGCCTCCACGGAAGGGGTGACGCATCATCTGCCCTCCTATGCCGGCCGCGCCATGCAGGCCGAGCTGGAAGCGCTGGAAAAGGGCCTCGGCAATCCGGAGAAGCCGGTCGTGGCCATTGTCGGCGGCGCGAAGGTCTCCACCAAGATCGAGCTTCTGTCGAACCTCGTGAAGAAGGTCGATTGCCTCGTCATCGGCGGCGGCATGGCCAACACCTTCCTCGCCGCGCAGGGCAAGGATGTCGGCAAGTCGCTGTGCGAGCACGACCTGGCGCAGACCGCGCTCTCCATCGTGGCCTCCGCCGAGGCGGCGGGCTGCGTGATCCTCCTGCCGGCCGACGCGGTGGTGGCCAAGGAGTTCAAGGCAGGCGCGCAGAACGAGGTTCTATCGGTGGACCGGATTCCGGCGGACGGGATGATCCTCGATGTCGGGCCGGCCAGCGTGGGCATGGTCAACGAGTGGATCGACAAGGCCAAAACGCTGGTCTGGAACGGCCCGCTCGGGGCTTTCGAGATCGAGCCGTTCGACGCGGCGACGGTTTCGGCCGCCCGGCACGCCGCCCAGCGCACGCGCGAGGGCGCGCTCGTTTCGGTGGCGGGCGGCGGCGACACCGTGGCGGCGCTGGCCCATGCGGGCGTCACCGACGCCTTCACCTATGTTTCCACCGCCGGCGGCGCGTTCCTCGAATGGATGGAAGGCAAGCCCCTGCCCGGCGTGGAGGCGCTCAAGGCCTGACCGGCCCGCGCCCTCGGCCTTCGACCGCTTCGGGATGAGGGCCGCCGGGACGCGCAAGGATTTCAGGATCAGCATCGCCGAACGAGGCGTGCTCCGCAGGAGGGCCGCTGGAAAGGGGCGCTGCGGTTCGATGGACCACGAAACGTGCCGCTCCATCGTGGCAGGCCACCTCGCGCCGATCACGCCGGGTTGGGCTACCGCTTGCGATCCATCGCCGTATGATGGGGTGCCGAGCCGGCCCTTGTCCGAACCCCGAAGGGCCGTCGCGCGATCGCGCGGCGGCCCTGTCCTTTACGGAGCCTTTCCCGTTGCGCGATGCCGTCCTCTCCTGGCTCATGTTTCCGGTCTATGTCTGGCAAGGCGTCGGCATACGCCGGCGCATCGAGCGGATGCGCCCGCCCGAGGGGCGCACGAGCGGCAGCGTCGGCGGGGCGGCGGGCGATCCGGACATCAGGCTCCTGGTGCTGGGCGACTCCTCGGCGGCGGGCGTGGGGGTGGAGCGCATCGAGGACAGTCTCGCGCCAAACCTGGCCCGGCGGCTCCACGCGCTGTCGGGCCGCAGCGTCTTCTGGCGCACGGTGGGCTCCAATTCGGCCGTCTCCTCGGACCTGCGTGATTTCATCGTGCCCAATCTGGCGCGCGAGCCCTTCACCCATATCGTCCTGTCGGTCGGCACCAACGATCTGAAGAATTTTCACGGCGCGCGCCGCTTCAAGCGCGGCTTCGGCGGGCTGCTCTACGCCCTGAAGGCGCGTTTTCCCGACGCGCGGATCGTCTGGTCGCCCCCCGTCGACATGCTGCGCGTGCCGGCCCTGCCCCGGGGTCTGGCGCATGTGCTGGAGCTGCGGGCGCGCGTCATACGCCGTCTCGGCGCACGGCTGTGCCTGGAGCGGGGCGTGGTGCCCTCCGTCACCATCCCGCGCGTGGAGCCCGCCGGCTTCTCGCGCGATGGCTTCCACGCCTCGGCCGAGGGCCAGGCCTATGTGGCGGGGCACTTGGCCGCCTATGTGCTGGGCGACCGGGTGGCGAAGGCGGATCAGTCGCTCTCGTCCTCATAGCCCACGAGGTGCAGGGGCCGCGCGCGCAGGTTCTTGAGCGTGCACCAGCGCACCAGCGCCTCCTCCCGCCCATGCGTGACCCAGACCTCCTGCGGGGCGATCTCGACGATGGTCTCCACCAGCTCGTCCCAGTCGCAATGGTCGGAGACGATGAGGGGCAGCTCCACCCCGCGCTGACGGGCGCGCTGGCGCACCCGCATCCAGCCGCTGGCGAAGCATGAGACGGGGTCGGGGAAGCGCCGCGCCCATTTGTCGGCGAAGGCCGAGGGCGGGCCGACCACGATGGCGCCCGCGAAATCGGCCTTGGCGCCGCGTTCCAGCGTTGCAGGGCGCAGTTCGCCGAGGTCGATGCCCTCGCTTTGGTAGAAGTCGCACAATCGCTTCAACGCGCCATGAATGTAGATCGGCTCGTCATAGCCCTCGTCGCGGATCAGCCGGATCATGCGCTGCGCCTTGCCCAGCGCGTAAGCGCCCACGAGATGGGCGCGTTCGGGAAAGCGGCGGGTGGAGGCCAGCAGCTTGCGTGCCTCCTCGCGTGCGGGCGGGTGGCGGAAGACCGGCAGGCCGAAGGTCGCCTCGGTGATGAAGACGTCGCAGGGCACCGGCTCGAAAGCCTCGGCGGTGGGGTCGGCCCTGCGCTTGTAGTCGCCAGAGGCGACGATCCGCATTCCGCCCCATTCCACCGCGATCTGCGCCGAGCCGAGGACGTGACCAGCCGGATGGAAGGAGACCGCCACATCCCCGATGCGGATCGCCTCGCCCCAGCCGGCGGCCTGCCGCTCGCTCGCGAAATCCTCGCCATAGCGCAGCGCCATGATGTCGAGCGTGCGCCGCGTGGCCAGCACCCTGCCGTTGCCCGGCCGCGCATGGTCGGCATGGCCGTGGGTGACGAGCGCCCGGCCGACCGGCAGGACCGGGTCGATGTAGAAATCGCCCGGCGGGCAGTAGAGCCCTTCGCGGGTCGGGCGGAGAAGGTCTTCGAAGCGTGCCATGGCCAGCATCTAGGGCCGGCACGCCCCGGCCGAAAGCTCTTGTCGGCGAAACCGCGCCGGCGCATATCGCTGGCACCAGCTTGCGGCGAAACCGGCCTTGAACGACGATTCCTCGGATACAATCGACCCGCGCGCGGCACGGCGCGCGCAACACGCCGAATCCTACGCGCGTGCCGGCGATCCGCTGGCCGCCGCCGAGATCATGCGCCAGGCGCTGGAGCTCGCGCCCGACTGGACGCTGGGCCGCGTGCGCCTTGCCGCGTTCGAGGAAGCGGCCGGCGAGCGGGAGGCAGCGGTGGCGACGTTGGCCGCGAGCCTCGCGGACGACCCGGACGGGCGGTTCGGCGCCGGGCTGAAGCTCGCCGCCCTCGGGGCCGCACCCGTCCCGCAAGCGGCGCCCCCGGCTTTCGTGGAAGGCCTTTTCGACCAGTATGCGGAGCGCTTCGAGCACTCGCTCGTCGAGCGCCTCGGCTACCGCATCCCCGACATTCTTCGCGAGGAGCTGGTCGCCATGGGCGCGGCCGGCCCCTTCGGCGCGGTGCTGGACCTGGGATGCGGCACCGGGCTGATGGGCGAGCGGCTGCGCCCCATGGCCCGTCGGCTCGACGGCCTCGACATCTCGGGGGCGATGCTGCGCAAGGCCCGCGCCAAGCGGATCTACGACAGCCTGACGGCCGGCAACCTCCTCGACACCGCTCTGGAAAGCCTGGCCGCCTACGACCTCGTCACGGCGGCCGACGTGCTGATCTATGTGGGGGATCTCAGGCCCGTCTTCGCCAGCGTGGCGCGGCGGCTGAAGGCGGGCGGGCTGTTCGCCTTCTCCATCGAGACCCACGAGGGCGAGGAGCCCTTCGTGCTACGGCCCTCGCTGCGATACGCGCATGCGGCGGGCTCGCTGGCGGGGCTTCTGGCCGGCGAGGGGCTGGCGCTCGCGCGAAGCCGGCCCTGCACGGTACGCAAGGACGGCGGCGCGGACATCGCCGGGCTTGCCGTCATGGCTGCCCTGCGGCCTTGAGGCTTTCGCTCGGCGGAGCGAGCGTCTATTTCCTGGGCAAGGCGAAGAATGAGGCGGGATATGGACGGGCGGGCGCGGGGCGAAGGCGACGACGATATTCCGCAGGACGTACGCCGCGCGCATCGCTTCGGCAACTGGGCCTCGAGCGCCACCCACCACAGCCCGTGGGAAGATGCCTTCGGCATCCTCGCCGGCACGGCGCTCACCGCGCTCGGCATCGCCATCCTCGCCCATCTCGGCCTTCTGACCGGGGGCGTGGCGGGGCTCGCCTTCCTGCTGCACTATTCGACGGGCTGGAACTTCGGCCTTGTCTTCTTCCTCCTCAACCTGCCGTTCTTCGTGCTCGCCATGGGGCGGATGGGCCGCGCCTTCACCATCAAGACCGCCATCGGCATCACCACGCTCTCGCTGATGACGGCCTTCGACGACCGTTTCCTGACCTTCGGGCAGATCGACCCGCTGGTCGGCTCCATGCTCGCCGGCCTGCTGATGGGCTTCGGCCTGCTGGCGCTTTTCCGCCACCGCTCCTCGGCCGGGGGCGTGGGCATCCTCGCCGTCTATCTGCAGGACCGGTTCGGCTGGCGCGCCGGGCTCACGCAGCTTCTCATCGACCTTGCCATCCTGGCCGCCTCCTTCACGGTCGCCTCGCCGCTCGCAATCTTCTATTCAGTCATCGGCGCGGTGATCCTGAACATCTTCCTGGCCATCAACCACCGCAACGACCGCTATCGCGCCGCCTGACCTTGGGCTCGGCGGCAGGCCGCCTTATCTCCCTGACCGTGAGCGCCTTGCCGAGCCCCGATCCCCATCCGCTTCTTCCCGAACCCTTCGCACGATGGTTCTCGGGCAAGGGTTGGAACCCGCGCGCGCACCAGCTCGAACTCTTGTCGCGCACCGGGCTCGGCGCCAGCGTGCTGTTGATCGCGCCCACCGGCGCGGGCAAGACACTGGCGGGCTTCCTGCCCTCGCTGGTGGACCTGCACCGGCGCGGGAAGCGCAAGCCCGGCACGCGCCCGCCCGGCGTCCACACGCTCTACATCTCGCCGCTGAAGGCGCTGGCCACCGACATCCACCGCAATCTCTCCACGCCGGTTTCGGAGATGGGCCTTGCGGTGGAGCTGGAGACGCGCACGGGCGACACATCCCAGTCCAAGCGCCAGCGCCAGAAGCTCAAGCCTCCGGACATCCTGCTGACCACGCCCGAGCAGCTCGCGCTCCTGATCGCGGCGAGGGACGCGGCGGATTTCTTCGCGGACCTGCGCTACGTGATCTTCGACGAGCTGCACTCGCTCGTCATCTCCAAGCGCGGGCACCTGCTGGCGCTGGGCCTGGCGCGCCTGCGCAGGCTGCGGCCCGGGCTCCAGACCATCGGCCTGTCCGCCACCGTCGCGGACCCGGACGAGCTGCGGGCCTGGCTCGTGCCGCAGGCCAAGGGCACGAGGCCGCTCGCCAACCTCGTGACGGTGGAGGGGGGCGCACGGCCCGACATCACCATCCTGAAATCCTCCACCCGCGTGCCCTGGCAAGGCCACCGCGCCGGATACGCGATGGGCGAGATCTACGAGACGATCAAGGCGCACAAGACGACGCTGCTCTTCGTCAACACGCGCTCGGGCGCCGAATTCCTGTTCCAGGAGCTGTGGCGCGTCAACGAGGACACGCTGCCCATCGGCCTGCACCACGGCTCGCTCGACGCGCAGCAGAGGCGGCGGGTGGAAGCGGCGATGGCGCGCAACGAGCTGCGCGCGGTGGTGGCCACCTCCACGCTGGACCTCGGCATCGACTGGGGCGACATCGACCTCGTGGTGCATGTCGGCGCGCCCAAGGGCGCCTCGCGCCTCGCCCAGCGCATCGGGCGCGCCAATCACCGCATGGACGAGCCGTCCAAGGCCATCCTCGTGCCGGCCAACCGCTTCGAGATCTTGGAATGCCAGGCGGCGCTGGACGCGAACTATCTCGGCTCCCAGGACACCCCGCCCTTGCGCGAGGGCGCGCTGGACGTGCTGGCCCAGCACGTGCTCGGCATGGCGGTGGCCGGGCCGTTCCGCTCCGACGAGCTGTTCGAGGAGGTGCGCGGGGCCGAGCCCTATCGCACGCTGGACCGGGAGACCTTCGACCGCGTGGTCGAGTTCGTGGCGACGGGCGGGTACGCCCTCAAGGTCTACGAGCAATATGCCAAGATCAGGCTGACCGAGGACGGCACATGGCGGCTGTCCCACCCCTCCATCGCGCAGCAGTACCGCATGAATGCCGGCACCATCATGGAGGCCGAGGCGCTGAACGTGCGGCTGATCCGCAAGAAGACGCGCTCGGCCATTCAGCGCGGCGGGCCGGTGCTGGGCAAGATCGAGGAGATGTTCCTCGAGACGCTCTCGCCCGGCGACACGTTCCTCTTCGCCGGGCGCGTGCTGGCCTTCCAGGGCATCCACGAGATGGAATGCCTCGTCACCGACACGCGGTCCGACGAGCCGAAGGTGCCCTATTACGGCGGCGCCAAATTCCCTCTCACCACCTTCCTCGCCGCGCAGGTGCGCGAAATCCTGGCCGACCCCCGGCGCTGGGGCGCGCTGCCGACGCAGGTGGGGGACTGGCTGGCCATCCAGAAGCGCAAATCCATCATTCCCGGGCCGAACGACCTGCTCGTCGAGACCTTTCCGAACGGCAACCGCTTCTTCATGGTCGCCTATCCCTTCGAGGGGCGCCTCGCGCACCAGACGCTCGGAATGCTGCTGACGCGCCGGCTGGAGCGCGCCCGTGCCAAGCCCCTCGGCTTCATGGCCAACGACTATGCCCTGTCCGTCTGGGGGCGGGGCGACCTCGGCTCGATGATCGCCGACGGCAGGCTTTCGCTCGACGCGCTGTTCGACGAGGACATGCTGGGCGACGATCTGGAGGCGTGGATGGCCGATTCGTGGATGCTCAAGCGCACCTTCCGCGAATGCGCCGTGATCTCCGGCCTCATCCACAAGCGCCATCCGGGGCGGGAGAAGACCGGCCGGCAGGTGACGGTCTCGGCGGACCTCATCTACGACGTCCTGCGCTCGCACGAGCCCGACCACATCCTGCTGCGCGCCACATGGGCGGACGCGGCGACGGGGCTTCTCGACGTGCAGCGCGTATCCGACCTCCTGGCGCGCATCCGCCACCACATCGTCCACCGCAACCTGGACGAGATTTCGCCCCTCGCCGTGCCGATCATGCTGGAGATGGGCCGGGAGCGGATCGAGGGCGAGGCGCGCGACGAGCTGCTTCAGGAAACGATGGAGCGCGAGATGGTCGAACGCGCGCTCTCGTGACCGCCAGCCTCTTCCCTTGGCGGAATCGCTCTGGCATGAGCATGGGCACGAAACGGGAACAGGCTTGATTCGGACCGGCATGAACAGGCTGCGGCAGCGTGTTGCGAACAGCGGGGGCGAAGCGGTGGAGACGGCGCTGAACGGGGGCCGCCTCGTCTGCGATCCGTCCGGCGTCCTTTACGCGCCCGAGGAGCGGCTTCTCGTCGTCTCCGACCTTCACCTGGAGAAGAGCGCGGCTTTCGCGCGGCGCGGCATGTTGCTGCCGCCCTACGACACGGCCGCCACGCTTGCGCTTCTCGGCTCGGCGCTGGCGCGCTACCAGCCGGCGCGGGTCGTGTGCCTCGGCGACAGCTTCCACGACCGGCCCGGCGCGGCGCTGATGCCCCTGCCCTTCCGCGAGACCCTCGTCTCGCTCATGGCCGGGCGGGAATGGATCTGGATCACGGGGAACCACGACCCCGAGCCGCCGGCCTTCCTGGGCGGCGAGACGCGCGAGGAGGTTCGCATCGGCCCCTTCGTGTTCCGCCACGAGCCGAGCCCTTTTGCGCGCATGGGCGAGGTGGCGGGCCATCTCCACCCTTTCGCGCGCGTGGCCGGCAACGGGCGCTCGGTGCGCGGCGCCTGCTTCGCCTCGGACGGCTCGCGCATGGTGATGCCCTCCTTCGGCGTGACGACCGGCGGGCTCAACGTGCTGGACCGGGCCTTCGCCGGCCTCTTCGCGGTGGAGCGGGCCGTCGCGCATGTGATCGGGCGCACGCGCGTCTACCCGATCTCGTTCTCGTCATTGTGCCGATGAGGGCTCAGTCGCGCTTGAAGAGGATGCGCCCGAACCAGCCGACAAGGAAGGCCAGCGCCACGGCGATCAGCCCGTAGGCGAGGCCGTTGCTGGCGGCGTAGTTGGAGATCCGGCTTTCGAAGCCCGTCTTGCGCACCCACAGGTCCTGGCTTCGATTGCGCAGGAAGGCCCCTTCCCTGAACAGGAAGGCGCGCACGACATGGCGCCCCACGGGCAGGTCGGCCGGCAGGGTCAGATTGGCCCGGAACAGCGTGTTCGACACGAACTGGATGGTGCCGTGGGTGGATTGGTAAAGCCCCGATTCGGCGCGTAGCCGGTTCAGTGCGGCCACATATTCGGCGCGCTCAATGTCCCCGGACTCGACACGGTTGAAGGGCAGGTTCGAAGCACCGACCGAGAGCTGCTGCAACGTCTCGCGGGGGGCGACGTCGCGCAAGGGGCGCGTGGCGGAGACCGAATAGGAGACGGGCACGTCCGAAAAGCGCTCCGCCCCGCGATTGATCCAGAGGCCGAGGAAGCGGCTCCGTTCGCGCACCACCAGCGGCCGGCGCGGCCCCTCCAGAACCACGACGATATCGTAGCGGCCCTGGCGCAGGATGCGCTGGTCGGCATTGTCGAGCGCGCCGAAGACCACGAGCTGCGAGCCGGCGAAATTGGTGCCCACCGAGATCACGTCCGTCGAAAGGCCGATCTCGAAGGTCTCGGCCTCCTGCGCGCGGGCGGGCGCGAGCGCAACGAGGAGCGCGGCGAGAAGCGCGGCGAGCCGGCGCCTCACAGCTCCTCGCCCGTCGAAAGCGTGATCGAGAACAGCTCGTCCGGCATGGTCACGAGCTCGAACAGGAGTCTCACCGCCACCGAGAGCACCAGGAGGGCGAGCAGCGCGCGCAGTTGGTCGCCGCGCAGCTTGCGGCCGGCCTCCGCCCCGAACTGCGCGCCCAGCACGCCGCCGATCATCAGGAGGAAGGCGAGGAGCACGTCGATCGTCTGGTTCGTCGCCGCCTGCAGCACGGTCGTCACCGCGGCGGTGAACATCACCTGCACCAGCGAGGTGCCCACCACGACGCTGGTGGGCACGCGCAGGAGGTAGATCATGGCCGGCACCATGATGAAGCCGCCGCCCACCCCCATGACGGCCGCCAGCACGCCGATGAAGAAGCCGAGCCCGAGGACCGGAATGGCCGAGACGTAGAGCTTGGAGCGCTTGAAACGCACCTTCAGCGGCAGCCGGTGCACCCAGTTGTGGTGGCCCGGGCGCTTGACCTCGCCGGAGCCGCCGGCATGGACGCGGCGCATCGCCTGCACGCTCTCCACCATCATCAGCCCGCCGACGACGCCCAGCATGACGACGTAGAGAAGCGACACGGCAAGATCGAGCTGGCCGAAGCGGCGCAGAACCGTGAAAAGATAGACGCCCGCGACAGAGCCCGCCGCGCCCCCCGCAAGCAGCATTCCCGCCAGCTTGAAATCCACCGTGCCGCGCTTGAAATGGGCGAGCGCCCCGGAGAAGGAGGAGGCGATCACCTGGTTGGCGCCCGTGGCCACGGCGATGGCGGGCGGGATGTTGTAGAAGATCAGCAGCGGCGTGATGAGGAAGCCCCCGCCGACCCCGAACAGGCCCGAGAGGAAACCCACCGCCGCGCCCATGCCGACGAGCACGAAGACGTTCACCGACATCTCGGCGATGGGAAGATAAAGATTCACGCGGCTCTCGTCCCCGATACCGACATGCAAGCCGGGACAAGAAAAAAGGGGTGCGAACCGTCATGGCCCGAACCCCTTTTGCAAGTCAAACCCAAAGCGCGGGAATGGTGAACCGGCGCGTGTATTCTCACCCCGACGCCGGTCCGATCGACCGGAAACCGTGTCAGACGTTGCGCTCGAGAAGCTCGCGGATCAGCGCCTCGTCGATCTCGCCGCTCTCGGGCATTCCGTTGTCCTTCTGGAAAGCGCGCACGGCCTGCGTCGTCCGCTCTCCGACGATCCCGTCCGGAACCCCGGCGTCGTAGCCGAGCTTGGCGAGGATCGCCTGGACGTTGCGGATCGCCCGCGTCATGTCGACCGAGGCGGTCGTCTGCGGCTCGCCGGCCCATTCGGACGGGATGTCCACGGCGTTCGCCGCCTCCACCCGCTCGGTCGGCGTCCAGGCCGCGATCTCCTCGTCGAGCGCGGCCAGCTCCTCGCCGTTCAGCGCTTTGGCCACTTCCTGGGCCTTGGCAAGCGCATCCGCGTCACCGGCCCGGCCGACGATCTGGAACCATTTGTAGGACTGGCCGAGATCCTGCGCCACGCCCGCGCCGCGCGCATGGAGAATGCCCAGATTGTACTGGCTGTCGCGCATGCCCCGCTCGGCCGCCTCGACGAACCATCTGGCCGCCGTCTCCGGCTCCGAACGACCGTCTATACCCGTGGCGTAGAGCACCGCGAGATTATGCATGGCGCGCACATTGCCCGCCTCGGCGGCCAGCGTGTACCAGTCCCTCGCCGCCGTGGCGTTGCGGTCCACGCCGTTGCCTTTTTCGAACAGCGTGCCGAGGCTGTACTGCGCCGGCGCGAAGCCGAGGGCGGCCGAATGGGCGAACCAGTCCAGCGCCTCGGCCGGACGCGGCGTTCCCGTGCGGCCCTCCAGAAGGCGCAGTCCAATCTCGAAGATCGCGCGCGGGTCTCCCCCTTCGGCAGCGGCCACCAGGGGCGTGGTGCCGATGGCCGAAGGCGCGGCCGGCAGGTCGCCCCGCGCCGATCCGGGAAGCTTTTCCAAAGCCGCGAGCAGGAGCGACGCATCCGGGGCGCCCGGCGCCTCGGCGGTCGCTGCCTCGGCGTTCGCGGGCTGGGTCTGCGCGGCGGGGTCCAGCCGCTCCTCCGCCAGTTCGACGGCGGGCGTCGCGGACCCGGACGCCCCCTCCTCCGGCGCGGAGGCCGGCAGCACCGCCGGAGCCTCGGCAACCGGGGGTGCGGCCGGTTCGGCCTGCGGCACGGGTTCCGGCTGCGTGGCGGAGACGACCGAGGATTGCGTCTCGGAGGCGGAGGCCGGCTCGGAGGTGGCGGGCTCGGCCGGCTGGGGGAGCGAGGGAACGGCGGACACCACGATGTCGTCCGCAGGTGCCTGCGCCACCCGTTCCTCCAGGAAGCTGCGCCCGAGCGGCATGGCCATCAGCGCCAGCAGGACCGCGCCGACGGCCATGAGGATCGGCTTGCGGTGCCGGCCCGTGCCCTTGGGGGCGGGGCCCTCCTCGCCGGGCGCGCTGCTCAGCGTCTCGGCCTCGGCCGCTGCGGCAAGCGCCGCCTTGCGGGCGGCGGCGATGAAGTCCGCCTTGGCCACCGGCTCGGCATCGCCCTTTCCGCTCTGCTGCTGGCGTACGCGTTCCAGGAGGGAAGCGATGTCGGGCGCGCCGGAACCGGGCTCCAGCGGGCGGTTGGCCTCGCGCGAGAAGATGCTGTCGGCGGCGTCGATCGAGGGCGTATCGGCCAGCTCGGCGCGCGCGGGCGCCTCCGCATCGCCGGCCTGCGCCTTGTCCGCGCGCAGGCGGTCGGCCGGGTTGGGCGCCGCGCTTGCCGTGCCTCGCCCGCCGAAGTGCCGGGCGATCGCCGCCCTGAGCCCGCGCGCCTCGCCGGGTGCCTCGTCCGCCGGCGCGCTGGCCCGCACGAAGGGCGCGTCGAGCGCGACCGACGCCGTGTCGAGAACGGGCTCCGGCTCGCTGACGCGCGTGGGCGCCGCCACGACGGGCGCGGCGGCGGGAGCCGGCTGGGGGGCAGCGCCGCCGCCCGCCATCTCCTTCTCGATGGTCGTCAGCCGCTCGACGATCTTCAGAAGCGTCGCATGGACGGCTTCGAAGACCTGGATGGAACGGTCGTCGGTCTGGCGGCAAAGGGCCTCCAGGCTGCGAAGATCCTCCGAAAGGCTGAGCACGTGCTCGCCCTCGCGGCGCGCGCCGTCCTCGCGCATCTGGCGCACCGCCTCGTCGGCGGCGGCCCGCGCGGCGGTCATCACATCGGCGCGGCCCGCCTCGAGGCGCTCCTCGATGGCGGCCAGGCGCTGGCCGAGCGCCGGGTCGGCCTCGGATGCGCCGGAAAGGGGCAGGCTCTGCGACAATTGTTCGGCCAGCCGCCCGATCTGCGCTTCCAGCGAGCGCACGACCTCGTCGTCCACGCGCGCGGCGGCGGCCTCCTCCAGCCTGTCCGAGAGCGCGGACAGGCGCGCCTCGAACGCCTCGTTCGTCCCGGTCGGTTGCTCGATCTGCGCGATCGCCGTCTCGATCCGCGCCGAAAAGGCCCGCATATGCGCCTCGACGGCATCCATGCGCGGCTCGGCGCTCATAGCTTCGATGCGGGCGGAGAGTTCGGCGACTCGCTCGGCCAGTCCCTCCGGCGCATCCTGCGCGGCCTGCTTCTCGAGGCGGGCGGCCAGATCGGCCACCCGCGCCTCGATCCGCTCGATCGGCGCCATGTCGAAGGCGGCCTCGCCCCGCGTCGCGGAGGCCACCAGCGCTTCGGAAATCTCGTCCAGCCGCTCTTCCAGGATCACGAAATGCTCGAGATCGGCATCGTCCACCCGCGCCGCGAGCGCCTCGATGCCTTCGCCGAGCGCGCGGATGCGCCCTTCCAGCCGCTCGATCCCGAAGATGTCGGGCAGCGCGACCAGCGCCTCCTCGATCTGCTCGAGCCGCCCGGAGAGGCGGCCGAGCGCCTCGTCCATACGCCCGGAGAGCGCGTCCATGCGCGCGCCGTCCGGCCCGCCCACCGCGCCAAGCGCGTCGATGCGCTCGCGCAGCGTGTCCAGCTCGTCCTTCAGAAGGCGGGTGAAATGCTCCTGCGTCTCTCCGCGCACAGTATCCAGATAACGCGATTCGAACTCGACCCAGCGGCTTTCCACCGCGCGGATCTGCTCCTCGCTCGCCAGGGCGCCGACGGAGAGGCGCAGCCGTTCCAGCTCGGCATTGAGGTCGCGCTTGGCCGCGCCGTCCAGCTCCACATGCTTCGACAGCCGGGCCTCGAACTCGTCCCAGCGCTTGTTGACGGCGGCCACCGTATCCTGGCGCGCCATCTCGCCGACGAGATGCGAGACGCGGTCGATCTCCCCCCGAAGCTGGTCGAGGGCGTCGCGGTCGACGCTCTCGGCCTGCATGGCGGACAGGCGGTCGAGGATAGAGGCGATCTCGCCCGCCTGCGGTCCGCCCTGCCCCTGCGAGCCGACGAGCGCCCGCAATTCCTCGAAGGAGGTGCGCAGCGCCTCGAAACCGGCCTCGTCGCGACCGCTCATGGTCTGCCGGATCTCGGCCTTGAGAACCTGAAGCTCCTCGGCCACGCCGCTGATGAGCTGGAGCGTCTGGCCCTGGAGCTGGAGCTGCTCCACCTCGCCGGCGATGGTGCCGAAGCGGCGGTCGAGCGCGGGCGAGGACGCCTTGCGCCGACGCGGTTTCTTCGCGCCCGGCGCCTGGGGCGGGGCGGCGGCGTCGATGGCGATGCCGGAGGAAGCCTCGAGCCCGGAACGGGAGGCGGCGATGCGCTGCTCGATCATCTTGCGCAGGCGCTCGGCGGCCGGCGCGCCGGGCGTCTCCGGCACGGCGCTCAGCGTCTCGGGAACATCGGAGCCACCGCGCGCTTCCACCGTATCAGGGTGCACATGCGAGAGGCGTCCCAGACGCGCTTCCAGATCTTCCAGGGTCCGGGTCAACGACGACATGGAATCGCCGTCGGATGAACGGTCGACTGCCTCGGTCCGGGAATTCCTGTCGCGTGCGGTCATACGTTTCCCTCGAACGGCGGCGCGGCGCCGGAGCGCGCCCTTCCTGGCCGGCCGGAAGAAGGATTACGAAGCCTTAATCCGGCCGTGGCTTGTTTACGTTCTAGAAAGGGAACCGGGACCGAGGCTGGATTTGACAGGCACCAGCCTTGCACCAGTCTAGAGATAGCTAAATGATCTGCTCGAAGAGCCTCGGTACTCTAGGGGCGAATCGGTCTGGAACTGCGAGGACTTCCCCCGGCCGTTTGAAATGCGCGGATACCCCATGAAGCAAGCCACCGTTGCCCAGCGAACCGACAGGGACGACCTCATCAGCGAGATCGATCGCCTTCTCGGCATCCGGACCGACGCCGATCACGAGAAGGAGATCTTCAAGATCGGCGATCTGGCCCGTGAATTCGACATGACGTTGCGCAGCCTGCGCTTCTATGAGGATCGCGGCCTTCTGAACCCGCAGAGGCAGGGCACGACGCGCCTCTACACGCGGCGCGACAGGATGCGCCTGCGGCTGATCCTGCTTGCCAAGCTTCTGGGCTTCTCGCTCACCGAAGCCAAGCAGATGATCGAGATCTACGACCAGCCGGACGGCCCCCGGCGCCAGCTCCAGGTGGCGCTGGAACGCTTCGAGGAGCAGCAGACCATCCTGCTCGAACAAAAGCGCGAGATCGAACAATCGCTCAAGGCCATGGAGACCTCGCTGGCGCTGGTGAAGCGCGAGCTGTCCAAGCGCAAGGGCTGAGCGCCCCTCTCAGCCCTCCCCGGCTCCCGGCTCCCGGCTCCCGGCTCCCGGCTCCGATATGGTCCACGGCCGTCTTGCGCCTTGCGCGCAAGACGGCCGGTTGGTATCTGTCGGCAGAATTACGTTTACGCAAACGTCAATCGACCGGGCGCATGCCCGTTCGGAGGAGGAAGTCCCATGCCGGTCTATCAAGCCCCCGTCGCCGACACGCTCTTCGTTCTGAACGATCTTCTGCGGATCGCGCGCTACGACAACCTGCCCGGCTTCTCGGATGCCTCGGCGGATGTGGTGGAGGCGATCCTCGGCGAGGGCGGCAAGTTCGCCTCCGAGGTGTTCCACCCGCTCAACCAGATCGGCGATCGCGAGGGTTGCAAGCGGGCCGAGGACGGCTCCGTGGCCACCCCGCAGGGCTTCAAGGCGGCCTACGACCAGTTCCGAGAGGCGGGCTGGGGCGGGCTTTCGGCCGATCCGGCCTATGGCGGACAGGGTCTTCCGCATGTGCTGGCGGCTTCGGTCAACGAGTTCATGTCCTCGGCGAACATGGCCTTCGCCATGTATCCGGGGCTGACCCGCGGGGCCATCGCGGCCATCCAGCAGCACGGCTCGCCCGAGCAGAAGGAGGCCTATCTGCCGCGGATGATCGAGGGTTCGTGGACCGGCACGATGAACCTCACCGAGCCGCATTGCGGCACGGATCTCGGACTCCTGCGCACCCGCGCCACCCCGCAGGCGGACGGCAGCTACAGGATATCGGGCCAGAAGATCTTCATCTCGGCGGGCGAGCACGACCTCTCCGACAACATCATCCATCTGGTGCTGGCGCGCATCGACGGGGCGCCGGAGGGCACCAAGGGCATCTCGCTCTTCATCGTGCCGAAATTCCTGCCGGACGATGCCGGCGAGGCGGGCGGGCGCAACGGCGTGAGCTGCGGCGCCATCGAGGAGAAGATGGGCATCCACGGCAACGCCACCTGCGTCATGAACTACGACGAGGCGACGGGCTACCTCATCGGCGAGGCGCACAAGGGCCTTCGCGCCATGTTCACGATGATGAACGAGGCGCGGCTCGGTGTCGGCATCCAGGGTCTGGCCATCTCCGAGATCGCTTACCAGAACGCCGTGACCTACGCCAAGGACCGCCTCCAGGGCCGCGCCCTCTCCGGGCCCAAGGCCAGGGACAAGGCGGCCGATCCCCTTATCGTCCATCCGGATATCCGCCGGATGCTGATGACGATGCGCGCGGTCAACGAGGCGGGCCGGGCGCTCGTTCTCTACACGGCGCTGAAGGGCGACCTGTCGCATCTGGCCGAGGACGAGGCGGCGCGGCAGGCGGCGGACGACTGGATGGGCCTGCTCACGCCGGTCATCAAGGGCGTTCTGACCGACAAGGGCTTCGAGAACGCGGTGATGGCGCAGCAGGTCTATGGCGGCCACGGCTACATCGCCGAATGGGGCATGGAGCAGTTCGTGCGCGACGCGCGCATCGCGCAGATCTACGAGGGCGCGAACGGCATCCAGGCGCTCGATCTCGTGGGCCGCAAGCTCGGCCTCAATGGCGGGCGCGCCATCCAGGCCTTCTTCGCCGAGGTCGGCAAGTTCGCCGAGGAGAACCGCTCCGACGAGGCGCTGGCCCCCTACACCAAGGGGATCAAGAAGGGCCTGAACGACCTCCAGCAGGCCACCATGTGGCTGATGCAGAACGCCATGGCCAAGCCCGACCATGCGGGCGCGGCTTCCAACGACTACATGCACCTCTTCGGCCTCGTCGCGCTCGGCTACATGTGGGGCCTTTCGGTGAAGGCCGCGCAGGAGAAGCTGGCGGCCGGAGACGGCGACGAGGCGTTCCTCAAGGCCAAGCTCGTGACGGGCAAATTCTTCATGGAGCGCCTGATGCCGGAGACGGCGGCGCATCTGGCCCGCATCTCCTCGGGCGCCGATTCGATGATGGCGCTGGACGCCGAGGCCTTCTGAGGCGGACGGGCCGGGCGCGCCCTTGAGAGAGCGCCCGGCCACCTCATATGCGACGACATCAAAGGGAGAGAAACATGGCCGAGGCCTATATCTACGACCACGTTCGCACGCCGCGCGGTCGCGGCAAGAAGGACGGCTCGCTCCACGAGGTGCCCGCCGTGCGCCTCGGCGCCAAGGTTCTGGAGGCGCTTCGGGCACGCAACGGGATCGACACGGCACGGGTGGACGACATCATCTTCGGCTGCGTCGATCCGGTGGGCGAAGCGGGCTCCGTCATCCCGCGCGCCTCGGCCTTCGAGGCCGGATACGCCTTCTCCGCGCCCGGCATCCAGATTTCGCGCTTCTGCGCGTCGGGCCTCGACGCCATCAATCTGGGGGCGGCCAAGATCGCGCAAGGGGCGGACGACCTCGTCATCGCGGGCGGCGTGGAATCCATGTCGCGCGTGGGCATGGGCATGTCCGGCGGCGCGTGGATCATGGACCCCTCGGTCGGCATCCCCTCCTATTTCATGCCGCAGGGCGTCTCGGCCGACCTCATCGCCACGAAATACGGCTTCTCGCGCGACGACGTGGACGCCTATGCGGTGGAAAGCCAGAAGCGCGCCGCCAAAAGCTGGGAAGAAGGCCGGTTCGCCCGCTCGGTCGTGCCGGTGAAGGACCAGAACGGCCTCACCATCCTCGACCGCGACGAGCACATGCGCCCTGCCACCGACATGCAGTCGCTGGGCTCGCTCAACGCCTCCTTCGCCATGCATGGCGAGATGGGCGGCTATGACGCGGTGGGCATCCAGGCCCATCCCGAGCTTGAAGCGGTGAACCACGTCCATCACGCCGGCAATTCGTCCGGCATCGTGGACGGCGCGGGCGCCGTGCTCCTGGGCTCCCGGGAAGGCGGCGCGATCCTCGGCGCCAAGCCGCGCGCGCGCATCCGCGCCTTCGCCAATATCGGCTCGGACCCCGCTTTGATGCTGACCGGCCCGGTGGACGTGACGGAGAAACTCCTGAAGCGCGCCGGGATGCAGCTTTCCGATATCGACCTGTTCGAACTGAACGAGGCCTTCGCGGCGGTCGTCCTTCGCTATCTTCAGGCCTTCGAGATCGATCCGGACCAGATGAACGTCAATGGCGGCGCCATCGCCATGGGCCATCCGCTGGGCGCCACGGGGGCGATGATCCTCGGCACGGTGCTGGACGAGCTGGAGCGGCAGAACAAGACCACGGCCCTCGTCACGCTCTGCATCGGAGCGGGCATGGGCACGGCGACGATCATCGAACGCGTCTGAGGGAGAAGACGGATGGCTTACAGGAACTTCACGCTCTCGCGGGACGAGGACGGGATCGCCGTCGTCACCTGGGACATGAGCGACCGCTCGATGAACGTGTTCACCGAGGAGGTGCTGCGCGAGATCGACGCCTTCGTGGACGAACTGACGGCCGACGAGGCGGTCAAGGGCGTCGTCATCACCTCCGGCAAGAAGGGCTCCTTCACCGGCGGCGCCGACCTCAAGATGCTGCGCGGCATGTTCGACGCCTACGAGGCCAAGCTCGCGGAGAACCGCGAGGCCGCCGTGGCCGAGCTGTTCGAGCGCTGCGGCGAGATGGGGCGCATCTGGCGCAAGCTCGAAACCTCGGGCAAGCCCTATGTCGCGGCCATCAACGGCACCTGCATGGGCGGTGGCTTCGAGCTGGCGCTGGCGTGCCACGGGCGCGTGGCGGCCAAGGACGCCAAGATGGGCCTGCCGGAGGTGAAGGTCGGCATCTTCCCCGGCGCCGGGGGCACGCAGCGCGTGCCGCGCATGGCCGACACGCAAAGCGCGCTTCAGATGCTGCTCCAGGGGCAGACGCTCACGGCCGACAAGGCCAAGCGCATGAAGCTGATCGACGAGGTGGTGGCCGGCGAGGACGAGCTGGTGGCCAAGGCCAGGGAGATGCTGAAGGCGGGCCTCAAGCCGGTGAAGCCGTGGGACGAGAAGGGCTTCAAGCTGCCGTCCGGGCCGGTCTACTCGGCGGCGGGCGCGCAGGTCTGGCCGGCGGTGGCCTCGCTCTACCGCAAGGAGACCTACGACAATTACCCTGGCGCGCGCGCCATCGTGAAATGCGTCTATGAGGGGCTTCTCGTGCCGATGGACACGGCGCTGAAGATCGAGCAGCGCTATTTCGCCCACGTGCTCCAGACCACCGAAGCCGCGATGATGATCCGCTCGCTCTTCGTCTCGATGCAGGAGCTGAACAAGGGCGCGCGGCGCCCCGCCGGCGTGCCCGCGGCCAGGCTCGGGAAGGTCGCCGTCATCGGCGCGGGCTTCATGGGGGCGGGCATCGCCTATGTCTCTGCCAGGGCCGGGCTCGACGTGGTCCTCATCGACCGCGACCAGGAGGCGGCCGACAAGGGCCGCGCGCATTCCCGGACGCTGATGGAGGGCCTCGTCAAGAAGGGCCGCGCGACGAAGGAGGATGCGGAGGCGCTTCTGGCCAAGATCACCGCCACGCCCGACTATTCGGCGCTGTCCGACGTCGATCTGGTGGTGGAAGCGGTGTTCGAGGACCGCAAGGTCAAGGCGGACGTCATCGCGCGCGCGGCGGCGGCGATGAAGGAAGGCGCGATCTTCGCTTCCAACACCTCCACCATCCCGATCACCAGCCTTGCCGGCAGCTTCCCCGATACGAAGCGCTTCATCGGCATTCACTTCTTTTCACCCGTCGATCGGATGATGCTGACGGAGGTGATCCTCGGCGAGGAGACGGGCGACGAGGCGCTGGCGACCGCGCTCGATTTCGTGCGCGCGATCCGGAAAACGCCGATCGTCGTCAACGACACGCGCGGCTTCTTCGCCAACCGCTGCGTGCTGCGCTACATCTCGGAAGCCTACGACATGCTCGTGGAGGGCGTGCCTGCCCCGATGATCGAGAACGCCGCGCGGGCGGCCGGCATGCCGGTCGGCCCGCTGGCGCTCAACGACGAGGTCGCCATCGACCTCTCCCAGAAGATCATGAAGGCGACCATCGCCGACGAGGGAGAGGCCGCGGTGAACCCGCAGCACTTCCAGCTCGTGAACCGGCTGGTCGAGGAAGGCCGGATCGGGCGCAAGGGCGGCAAGGGGTTCTACGACTATCCTGAAAAGCCCGCCAGGAAGCATCTCTGGTCCGGCCTCAAGGCCCTCTTCCCGCAGAAGAAGGCCGAAGAGGTGGATTACGCGGAGTTGCAGCAGCGCTTCCTCGTGACCATGGCGCTGGAGGCGGCCCGCACGATGGAGGAAGGTGTGGTGGTGGACCCGCGCGAGGCCGATGTCGGCTCGATCCTCGGCTTCGGCTACGCGCCTTATACCGGGGGCACCATCTCCTATATCGACGGCATGGGCGCCAAGGCCTTCGTGGCGATGTGCGAGGCGCTGGAAGCCCGCTACGGCGAGCGCTTCGCCCCCACGCCGCTCCTGCGCGAAATGGCCGCGAGCGGAGACAGCTTCTACAAGCGCTTCGCCCCGAAGACCGCGCAGGCGGCCTGAGGCGGACCGACGTCAAAGGGCCGGTGGAGCGATCCACCGGCCCTTTTTTCAGAGCCGGCGCCGCTTGCGCTTGATGAAGCTGCGCTTCTCGGGGGTCGGCTCGTGGACCTTGGCGGTGGACTGGCCGATCGTATCGGCCACGCGCGCGCCGCGCGCGCCCAGCGGCCGGTCGCCCGCCTTCGTCGTGTCACGCGCGGTCTGGTGCTCCATCTCGGCGTTGATCTCGGCCCCGACGATGAAGATCATCGACGAGATCCAGACCCACATCATGAAGCCGATGACCGCACCGAGCGAGCCGTACATCGCGCCGTAATTGGCGAAGTTCTGGAGATACCAGGAGAACCCGATGGAGGCGACGAGCCAGACGGCGGCGGTCAGCACCGCCCCCAGCATCACCCAGCGCCATTGCGCGCGGGTGCGGCTCGGGCCGAAGCGGTAGATCAGCGCGATGGCGAGCACGATGAAGGCAAACGCCGCCGGCCAGCGCCCCAGGAGGACCAGCTCATCGGTGAAGCTCTGCGCGCCGACAAGCGCCATGACCGCGGGGATGATGCCAACCGCGACGAGCATGACCGTGGCCAGCAGGATGCCGCCGATGGTGAAGCAGAAGGCGACCGCGTTCAGCTTGATGAAGCTGCGATCCTCCTGCTCGCCATAGGCGACGTTCATCGCCTCGAACAGCGTCTTCACCCCGTTGTTCGCGCTCCACATGGCAAAGAGCAGGCCCGTGACGAAGGTCAGGGAGAGGGATGCCGGGTCCTGGGATATCAGCGTCTCGAGCTGCGCCGTCAGGAGGTCGGTCCCCGCCTGCGGCAGGAACTGGCCGATGAAGGCGATGTGGTCCGCAATGGTGTTGGGGTCCGCCACGTAGCCATAGGCGGAGACGAAGACCGCAAAAGTCGGGAAAAGGGCCAGAAGCAGATAGAAGGTCGCCCCTGCCGCGATCAGCATGATGCGATCCTCGAAGAAGGAGACGTAGAGCCTCGCGGCGATGTCCTTCCAGCCGGCGGGAGGAATATCGAACGGCCCGGCCGCATCCCGCCCCCTGCCCGGCTCGCTGGCGCGCCGGCGCATCTCGTCGGTCGTGGAGGGGGTGAAGCGGAGACTTTTATCCGCCATGAGGGACTTCCTCTGCGTGGACGCTCGAACAGACGTGGGAAAACACACCCGATCCAGTGCCCCCCACGATCCAATGCCACATTAACGCCGAAGTTCCGCCACGCCAGTGGCTGCTTGCGACAAGGTTTATATTCCTCTAGAGTTTTCGTGCAGGAGCGCAGCCCGAGCGATGGGCCTCGCGCATCGGGAAGGCCAAGGCCGATGCTGTCGCATGAGCGGATCTGGAGCGCGATAGACGCCCTGGCGGCCCGCCACGGCCTTTCGCCGTCGGGGCTGGCGCGGCGCGCGGGGCTCGATCCCACCACCTTCAACAAATCGAAGCGGCTGGCGGCGGACGGGCGGGCGCGCTGGCCCTCCACCGAATCGCTTTCGAAGATTCTGGACGCGACGGGAACGCGGCTGGAGAGCTTCACCGACCTCGTCGCGCCCCCGCCCGACCCTCGCCTCCTGCAAGGCGGCCGCACGGTGCCGCTGCTCGGCTTCGCGGAGGCCGGCTCGAACGGTTTCTTCGACGATGCCGGCTTTCCCGCCGGACAGGGGTGGGACGAGATCGAGCTGCCCCCCGGCACGAACGAGCCGGTTTATGCGCTGGAGGTGTCCGGCCAGTCGATGATGCCGCTCTACCGCGACGGCGACACCGTGATCGTCGCGCCCGGCGCGCCGGTGCGGCGGGGCGACCGGGTGGTCGCGCGCACGCGCGATGGCGAAGTGATGGTAAAGGTGCTCCAGCGCCGCACCGCACGCACCATCGAGCTGGCCTCCGTCAATCCCGATTATCCCGACCGGCAGTTCGCGGTGGAGGAGATCGAGTGGATCGCCCGCATCCTCTGGGCCAGCCAATAGCCTTTCCCGACGCTGTCCGCGCATCATCTTCCATGGCATGGGACTGGGCGTGATCCCATGTCGGCGAGGCAGGTGAGATGGAGACCTTGAAGCAATCCCTGAAGATCGGCGCGGGCCTTGCGGCGGTGATCGGCCTCGGCCTTCTCGCCCTTCCCGAAAGCCCTGCGCTGCTGGCCGGCAGCGCGCGGCTGGAGGCCCCTGCCCCCTCGGCCCCTCCCGTGGAAGCGCCGGCGCCGCAGGACGCGGAGGTGCCGGCCGGCACGCAGACCGCGCAGGCCGAGGCGCCCGCGCCGACGCCCGGCCAGCTTCATCTTCAGCGCCTGCGCGAAGGGGCCGGGCGAAGCGTGCAACCGCCCGAAGCCGACGCACCGGCCGAGACGCAGGCCCCCGCGCCGGGCGGAACGAGCGATTCACCCCCTCCAGAGGATCTGCCGCTGCCGCGGGAGGCCGCGCCGTCCGGGCCGCCGCAGTTCAGGCTCTTTCGCGCGCCGGGCGCTGCCGATTCCGGCACGCTGCTTCTGGACGAGCAGCCGGTGTCGCTGAGCGGCGTGGTGCCGCTGCCCGCCGATGCCCTCTGCCGGGACGGCTCCGCCTGCGGCGCTGAGGCGCGCGAGGCGCTGAGGGCCTATCTGGCGCGCCAGCCGGTGCTTTGCGCACTGCCGGAAACCCTTGCCGCCGGCGCCTCCGCGCCTTGCCTGGCGGGCGAAGAGGATGTGGGCGAATGGGTGGTGGCCAATGGCTGGGCCGAGGCCCAGCCCGGCAGCCGCTACGAGGAGGCCGAGGCTCGCGCGCGGGAAGCGGGACGCGGCCTCTGGGCGGCCGGAGGGCTCTAGCTCCCGGCCGCCGGGCTTGCCAGCCGGCCCTCCAGCGCCTCGCGGATCAGGGCGCGGGTCTCCTCAATGCCGTAGAGCGCGACGAAGGAGCCGAAGCGGGGTCCGCGCTCCTGGCCGATGAGGATCTGGTAGAGGGCGGAGAACCACTCCACCGAAACGCCGGGGCCGCCGTCCGGCCCCTTCTTCTTCTCGTCCTGATAGCGCGGGATCGGGCGGGCGACATCCAGGACCGCGTCCTGGATCATGCCCGCGTCGGCCCCTTGCGGCAGGCCGGCCAGCTTGGCGTCGAGCTCCTCCAGGGCCCGGCGCTCCACCTCGTCGGGCGCGCGGAAGCGCTTGGAGGGGCGCACGAAATCCTCGAAGTAAGCCAGCGCGTAGCCCACGAGCCGGTCGAGCTCCGGCTCGCTCTGCGCCGTCACGCCGGGGGCGTAGCGCGAGATGAAGCCCCAGAGCGTCTCCTTGTTGGAGGCGTTGGAGGCCGAGACGAGGTTCAGCAACATGGCGAAAGGCACCGAGACGGGGCTTTGCGGCGGCTCGCCCCCATGGATGTGCCAGACCGGATTCTGCAGGCGCTGCCGCTCGTCCTGCCGGCCATAGGCGGAGACGAAGGAATAATAGTCGTCCACAGCCTTGGGGATGACGTCGAAATGCAGCTTCTTGGCCGCGCGCGGCTTGCCGAACATGTAGAGGGACAGGCTTTCGGGCGAGGCGTAGGTCAGCCAGTCGTCGATGGTCAGCCCGTTGCCCTTCGACTTGGAGATCTTCTGCCCCTTCTCGTCGAGGAAGAGCTCATAGTTGAAGCCCGCCGGCGGCTCGGCGCCCAGCGCCTTGCAGATCTTCGAGGAGAGGGTGACGCTGTCGATCAGGTCCTTCCCGGCCATCTCGTAATCCACGCCGAGAGCGGCCCAGCGCAGCGCCCAGTCCGCCTTCCACTGGCACTTCACCGCGCCGCCGGTGACGCTCGTCCACACGCGCTCGCCCGTCTGCGGGTCGTCATAGGCGATGCGCCCGCCCGCAACGTCCCGCTCCACCATGGGCACCTGGAGAACGACGCCCGTGCGAGGGCAGATCGGCAGGAAGGGCGAGTAGGTGGCGCGGCGATCCGGCCCGAGCGTGGGCAGGATGATCTCCATCACCTCGTCGTAGACTGCCAGCATCTTCAGGAGCGTCTCGTCGAAGCGGCCGGATGTGTAGTAGTCGGTCGCCGAGGCGAATTCGTACTCGAAGCCGAAGCGGTCCAGGAACGCGCGCAGGCGTGCATTGTTGGCCGCGCCGAAGGAGGGATACTCGTTGGAGAACGGGTCCGGCACGCGGCTCAGGGGCTTGCCGATGAAGGCGGCCATCATCTCGCGGTTCGGCACGTTCTCCGGCACCTTGCGCAGCCCGTCCATGTCGTCGGAAAAGCAGATGAGGCGCGTGGGCACGGCATCGGCCGTCAGCACGCGGAAGGCATGGCGCACCATGGAGGTGCGCGCCACCTCGCCGAAGGTGCCGATATGGGGCAGGCCTGAAGGGCCGTAGCCGGTCTCGAACAGCACCTCGCCTCCCGGGGCGCCCTTGCCGCGTTCGAGAATCTTGCGCGCTTCCTCGAACGGCCAGGCGGCCGAGCGTGTCGCCTCCTCGATCAGGCTCGGCGCTTCGGTCCGCGCGCTCGACGCTTCGGCCATGGCTTTTCGTTCCGCTTCTCGTGGCAGGAGGCGCGGTCCCGCGCGCTTGCGGCGGGTCTAGGAAACCCGGCCGTCCCCGTCAACACGGGGCGTCAGAACGCGCTGACCGGGAAGTAGCGCAGGAGAAGCTCGGAGAAACGCCGCTCTTCCACGATGCGCGCCAGCGCGTAGTCGAAGGCCCGCGCGAGGGCGATGTCGTCTTGGCGCACGGCCACGGCCAGCCCCTCCCCCAGAAAGACGTCCGAGAAGTAGGGCCCGCCCGAAAAGGCGCAGCAATCGTCCGCCGCCTCTCCGGCGAGCCAGAAGGACAGCCCCACCCCGTCGCCGAAGACGGCGGCGATCTCCCCGCCTTTCAGCGCTTCCAGCGCCTCCTCGCGATTGGCGAAGCCGACGCGTTCGGCGCGCGGGAAGAACGCGCCAAGCATCGCCTCGTGCGCGGCGCCCGAGACGACGCCGATGCGCGCGGCCGGCAGGCCCGCCTGAAGGGCCGCGCCGAGCGGCGCGTCGGCGCGGGTCACGAAACGGGCCGGGTAGCGGAAGAAGGATTCGGTGAAGGCCACACGCCGGCGGCTGTCGGACGTGATGGCAAGGCCGGCGAGGATCGCGTCGCCCTCCCCGGCCTCCAGCGCGGGCAGAAGCTCGTCGAACGGCCGGGCTTCGATCTGGCAGACCTCCATCAGCCCCAGTTCGTCGCAGAGCAGTTGCGCCAGCTCGACATGGAAGCCGGTGAGACGGCCCCGCGCATCGAGAAAGTTGAACGGCGGATAGTCGAGGCTCGTCAGGAACCGGATACGGGACGCAGTCGGCAGAACAGGACGCGGCCCCGCCTGGCGCTGGTCGATGAAGTTCGGCGTGGCCACGGGCTGCGCGGAAGCGCCACCGGGCCAGAAGAATGCAACCCAAAGGAGAAGACCTGCCCAAAGAGCCAGGAGGGTTTCTCGCAGCAGTTTCTTTTTCCGCATCGTTTTCTCGCCAAAGATGAAGTTCCCCGTACGGAGAACCCTCTTGTATCGCGTTCCGCCCTCGTCCGCGCCGAAAGCCGAGGCGGCCTCCTTTCCTTACGATCGCACGCCGGGCCATGCAAAGCGGGAACCGGCCGAAGGCGCCCTTGCGGCGGTGCTGCGGGCGCTGGACCTTCCGGCGCACGAGGTGGCGGTCGCACGCGAACGGGGTCGGATGAACGGGAGCGACCTGTCCGCCGAGCTTCTGGCCGGCGGCCTGACGAGCGAGGAGCGCCTCGCCGACGCCGTGGCGCGCGTGCTCGGCCTTCCGCGCGGCCGGCCGGGGCCGGACGACACCATTCTCGACATGCGGGCCGCTCACCCGCGCCAGCGTTTCGTGAAGACCTGCACGGCGCAATTGCGTCCGCGCGTCTTCCTCGCTCCACCGCTGGACGGGCTTGACGCACTGGCCGGCCGCCTGCGCGAGCGGCGTTCCCGCCCGGAGCATCTCTTCGTCGCGACGCTCGCCGACATCCGCGCCCATGGCGCGCAGGCCAGCGAGGCGCAGCGGCTGCGCGAGGCGGTGGACAGGCTTTCGACCGCCAGCCCCACCCTCTCGGCGCGCAGCACGCTCAGCGCCGGCCAGGCCTTTTTCGGCGGCATTCTTCTATGCGTCCTCCTGTTTTCGGCAATGCGGTTCGGCTACGGGCTCTGGGCGCTGAGCCACGCGGCGCTCGGCCTGTTCTTCGCGGCATGGACGCTGTTTCGCCTGCACATCCTTATCGACCGGCCGCGCGAGCGGCGGCGGCGGCAGGCCGATGAGCGCTTGCGCGACGAAACCCTTTCCCTGCCGGTCGGCCCCATGCCGATCTACACGGTGCTCGTGGCGCTGTATCAGGAGGAAGAGATGGCCGAGCCGCTCGTGCGCTCGCTCGCCGCGCTGAACTGGCCCGCCTCGCGCCTCGACGTGAAGCTGATCTGCGAAGCGGACGACGCGACTACCATCGCGGCGGTGGAACGGGCCATGAGCGGGCGGGCTGGGTTCGAGCTGGTGCGTGTTCCAGCGGGCGGGCCAAGGACCAAGCCCAAGGCGCTGAACCATGCCCTGCCCCTTGCGCGCGGCGACTACGTCGTTCTCTACGATGCCGAGGACAGGCCGGATCCCGACCAGTTGCTGGAAGCCTGGTACGTCTTCTGCGCAAGCCCGCCGGAGCTTGCCTGCCTTCAGGCCCCGCTGGTGATCCGCAACGGCGCCGACGGGTGGTTCGCGCGCCTGTTCGCCCTGGAATATGCCGTGCTCTTCCGCGCCACGCACCCCTATCTCGCGCGGCGGGGCCTGCCGATCCCCCTCGGCGGCACGTCCAACCATTTCCGCCGTCAGGCGCTGGAGGCGGTGGGCGCATGGGACAGCCACAACGTGGCCGAGGATGCCGATCTCGGCATCCGCCTATCCCGCCGGGGCTTCCACACCGGCACGATCCACGCGCCGACGAGCGAGATCGCGCCGCTGCGCTGGCGCGACTGGCGCAACCAGCGAACCCGCTGGATCAAGGGGTGGTGCCAGACATGGCTCGTCCATATGCGCCAGCCTGTCCGGCTTTGGCAGGAATTGGGCCCCAGGCGGTTCGCCACCTTCCAACTGCTGTTCCTGAGCATGGTGGGCGGCGGCGTGATGCACACCATCTTCGTCGGCGCCGTGCTGGTCGAGGTCGCGGCGCTCCTTGCCGGGCACCCGGCTTTTCTCGGCCTGGGCGGATGGGCGATCCTCGACCTGTTCAATATCTGCGCCGCCCTGGCGGTCTTCGGCCTGCTCGCCGCCAGCGTCGTGACCCGGCAGGAAAGGCGCACGCTGTTGCCCGGCCTCTGGACGCTCTGGGCCTACTGGCTGTTGCTGAGCCTCGCCTGCCTGCGAGCCGTCACGCATCTTGTGACGAATCCCTCCGGCTGGGAAAAGACGCCCCATAACGAGGCGGGGGACGCTCGCGCGGAATGAGCGATCGTCAGTGCGGCTCAGAGCCGTCCACGATCTCCGTCATCGGGCGATCATCGCCCCGCGCGACCTCCTCGTGCCAGCGGCCCTTTTCGTCCTGGAAGGCGATGCCTTCCGTCTCGCCCGCAAGGCCCTGCCGCTCGGCTGCGTCCCGCGCGGCGCCGAGCGCGGTGTCGTGATCGGGGAAGGTCTCGGAAAAGACGCCGCCGACCTTGTAGGCCCAGCCGCCGTCATGCTCGACCACTTCATACTTCAGTTCGGACATCTCCCGCTCCTTTCAAGCCGCTTCCGCCCGGAAACGGCGGCGCAGGAGGGTGGGTTCCGGCAAGACGCGGGACGGCTCTTCGAAAACGAAGAGAGCCCGCATGGCGGGCTCCTTCTCGTTCCGAACGTCCCTCTCCGCCTCAGGCGACGGGGCCGCTGCCGCCGGCGGTCCTGTCCGCCGAACCGTGCGGCAGCACCATCACGCGCGTGCCGGTCGGAACACGACGGTGCAGGTCGATGATGTCGTGGTTGAACATGCGCACGCAGCCGCTGGAAACTGAACGGCCGATGCTCCAGGGCTGATGCGTTCCGTGGATGCGGTAGAGCGTGTCCCGCCCGTTGCGGTAGAGGTAGAGCGCACGCGCGCCGAGCGGATTGGTCGGCCCGCCCTCCATGCCGTTCCGGTAGGGCAGGTTGCGCTCCGGGTCGAGGCGGATCATGTTCGGCGTCGGCGTCCAGCGGGGCCATGCAGCCTTGCGCGCCACCGTCGCCTCGCCCTGATAGTCGAAGCCCGCGCGTCCCACGCCGCAGCCATAGCGCAGCGCCTCACCGTTCTCCTGCACGAGATAAAGAAACCGGCGCTGCGGATCGACGACGATCGAGCCGGGCTGCTCAGGCCCGGCGAAAGCCACGATCTGCCGGAAATAGCGGTCGTCCACCTTGGTCAGGTCGATGGCCGGAACCGGATGCGGCTCGTCGTTGATCGCCGCATACATGGCCAGATAGGCTGGAGCGATACGCCTGCGGGGCGGCTCGGGCGCAATACCCGGATTTCCCGTCTGCACGCAGGCGCCCAGCGCGAGCGGCAGGCCGGCCACGAAAGCGCGGCGGCTGAGGCGAGTAGCATCTTTATGTGTCATGGCACTGTCCAACCGATGGGAATCGTTGCGGCGGCCTTCGCCAAACAAACGGCCCCTTTCAGGGCAGCGGGCAAAAACGCAACGCCTCGATGCAAAAGGGCAACAACAACCCTTTCCACTGATTTCGGTGTTAACCCTGCGATCTTAATAAATCGCTCCGAACACGCCTTCGTCATCAGCAACGGCCGATGCGAGACGCGGCGATGGAACCTCTGTGCAGCCTTGCCGTTCGTCCTTCAAGCGACTGCGAGAAGGAGAGATCAATGCTTAAAGGTGGACTGCTCTGGCTCATCGGCATCCCCATTCCGATCATCATCTTGCTGATGATCTTCGTCTTCTGATGGTTCGACAGATATCCTGAAATACTTCTCCGCGGCCCGGCTGCCTTGGCCGGGCCATTTTCTTGGGAGTCGCGGGTGAGACCATCGTTCCGAGGGTGGCGCCGTGCCCGATTCGCCCTTCTCGTGGGCGGTCATGCAAATCGCGGCAAGGTCCCTCAAGACGGTGGATCGCGGCGCTATCTTCCGACGTTCACAGGCCGAAGCGAGGAGAAAGGCGGATGGGCCCCGTTCGAGCAAAGATCCGGCAAGGCGAGAAAAGGCTTTTCCGATGAGGCACGACCTCGTGCCCGTGGTGGCCGTGCCCGCCCGCAACGAGGAAGCGCGCTTGCCACCGTTAATCCGCGCGCTCGGCCGGCAGGTGGCGTGGGGCGGTGCGCCCGGTTCGCTTCAGGTCGTGGTCGTCCTGAACAATTGCACGGACCGTTCGCGAGAGGCGGCGCAGGCCGCCGCGAACGCTTGCCCCGGCATCCAGCTCATCCTTGCCGAAGTCGCGCTTCCCGATGCCGTCGCCCATGTGGGAACGGCCCGCAGGCTGGCGATGGAGATGGCAGCCGACCTCGTGGCCGACCGTTCCGGCGGGGTGATCCTGACCACTGACGCGGATGCCGTGCCGGCAGACGACTGGGTAAGCGCCACGCTGGCAAGCATCGCCAACGGCGTCGATCTGGTGGGCGGGCGCATTTCCGGGGATCAGCAAGAGGAAGCGCGGCTTGGCCCCGCCTTTCTGCGCCGGGCACGCGCCCACGCCATGTATGACGAGTTGTGCGACGAGTTGGCCTCGCTGCTCGACCCCCTGCCTCATGACCCCTGGCCGCGCCATCGCGACCATACGGGAGCAAGCCTCGCCGTACGGGTGGATGTCTACCGCACGCTCGGGGGGCTTGATCCCCTGCCCTTTCGCGAGGACCTCGCCTTCGTCTCCAAGGCTCGCGCGGCGGGCTTTCTGCTGGCCCATCCGCCGGGCGTCAACGTCACCGTTTCGGCGCGCCTTTCCGGCCGCGCGCCCGGCGGCATGGCGGACTGCCTGAAGGCGTGGATGCGCGCCGAGGCGCAGGGCGAGCCGATCCTCGTCGAGGCGCCGGAGGCCGTCGTGGCCCGGTTTCGCAGGCGCTCGGCCTTGCGTGCCCTCGCGGCCCTGCCTCCGGGCGCCGCCCGGCCTCCGCTCTTGGATCTGGGGGGTGCGCCCGAGGGCTTGCCCGCCGCTGCCCTTGTCGAGCGGCTCGCGCCGGACGAACCGGACGCCCCCCCGACCGTGCTGGTCGAGATCGCCTGCATGGCGGTGCGGGAGTATCTTGCGATATTGAAGGGATCGGCCGATGCGGCATGAACCGACCCGCGCCGAGCGCCTCGCCCGTCTTCGCCATACCATCGCCCTCCATGCGCCGGCGCGCGACGCGGACGGCGCCTTCCCGCGCGAGGCTTTCGATGAACTGAATGCCTGCGGCGCGCTTGCCGATCCCCCTTCCGGCCCCGGCGAGATGGCGGCGCTCCTTGCCCTTCTGGCAACGGTGGGCCGGGGCGACCTGAGCACCGGACGCATCTTCGAGGGGCATGTCAACGCGCTTTTCCTGATCGACAGCTTCGGCACGGACGAGCAGCGGGAGCGGGCCCATGCGACGGCGGACGAAGGCGGCATTCTCGGCGTCTGGAACACGGACCTGCCGGCCGACCCGCTGCGCGTGGAGGCGGGGCGGCTGACCGGGAAGAAGGCGTTCGCATCGGGCGTGGACGGGCTCTCGCAAGCCATCGTCACCGTGCCGGTGGCCGGGGGCCGGCAAATGCTGCTCGTGCCGCTGGCCGGGCTGCCGGTGGACCGCGCATGGTGGCGCCCGCTGGGTATGCGGGCCTCGGGCAGCCATATCGTGGACATGAGCGGGCTCGAAATCCGGCCGGAATGGTGGCTCGGCGCGCCGGATGACTACATCACCCAGCCCTTCTTCACCGGCGGCGCGGTACGGTTTCTGGCCGTGCAGGCGGGTGGAATGCACGCCGTGTTCGATGCCGCTGTCGATCACCTCTCCCGCACCGGCCGGGCCGGCGATCCGCACCAGGCGCATCGGCTGGCCCGCATGGGATGCGCGGTCGAGACGGCCTATCTGTGGCTGGCGCGCGCGGGCGAGGCCTGGGAAGCGGCGCAGGCGGCAAGCGACGCGCAGGCGGGCGAGCATCTGAAGGCGGTGGTGGAAGGCGCGCGCGGCGCGGTGGAGCGCGCGGGGCTCGACATACTGGAAGAGGCCGAGCGCGGCGTGGGCGCGGCCGGGCTGATCGCCCCCCATCCCCTGGAGCGGCTCTCGCGCGATCTGCGCACCTATCTTCGCCAGCCGAACCCCGATGGTGCGGCCACCGAGTTCGCGGCCGCCGTCACCACCGGCGCGTGGACTCCGGGCCGAGGCCTCGGCCTTGCATGAGCGCGTTCGATCCGCTGGCCGACACGAGCGGCCCCGTCCTCGTCATCGCTCCCCATCCCGACGACGAAGCCCTCGGCTGCGGTGGCCTCATGGCCCTGGCCGCGCAGGCGGGGCGGCGCGTTCACACCGTCTTCATCACCGACGGCGGCGCCTCGCACCCCCATTCCGCAAGCTGGAGCCGCGAGCGGCTGGCCGCACAGCGCGCGGGGGAAGCCCGCGAAGCGCTGGCCCGCCTCGGCCTCGGCCACGAGGACGCCAGCTTCCTTCACCTGCGCGATGCCGACATGCCGGCCACCGGCACGCCCGAACGGGCCGCCGCCGCGCGAGATCTGGCGGCGATTGTCACGCAGTTCGCCCCTGGCCTTGCGCTGTTGCCTTGGCGTCGCGACCCGCATCGCGACCATCGCGATTCCTGGCGTCTTGCGATGGAAGCCGTTTCAACGCTCGCGGCACCCTGCGCCATCCTCGAATATGCCATCTGGCTGGATGAACTCGGCGTCGAGGCGGACCATCCCGCGCCGGGGGAAATGGCGCGAATCGCTTTTCCGATCGGGGGCGTACGGCAGGCCAAGCGCGAGGCCGTCGCCGCTCACATCTCGCAACTGGGCGGGCTCATCACGGACGATCCCGAGGCCTTCGTCCTTTCCGAAGCCACGATCCTGCGCCTGACGGCGGGAGACGAAGTCTATTGGCGGCCATGCGGCGCAAGATGATCGACGCTCACGGGTTCGAGGCGAAGTTCGCGCGCGATCCCGATCCCTGGAACTATGCTGCCTCGCCCTTCGAAGCGCACAAGCGGCGAATGCTTCTGCGCGCCTGCGGGCCGAGCCTTCACGGGCGCACGCTGGAACTTGCCTGCGCCAATGGCGAGACGACCAAGGTTCTGGCCAAACGAAGCCTGCGGGTGCTGGGGGTGGATGCCTCCGGGAGCGCACTGGCCGAGGCGCGCCGGCGTCTCGCGGGCAATCCGCGTGTGACCCTGCGCCAAGCCCTGCTTCCGGCGCAGATGCCGCGCGGGCCCTTCGACCTCGTGGTGGTGTCCGAGCTTCTCTATTACCTACCGGCCCGGCAAGCGCACGCCGCCATCCGGGCGATCCTTCACGCCACGGCGCCGGGCGGGCGCATCGTGCTTCTGCATCATGTCGTCGATTTCGATGACGCGGCGCAAAAGCCCTGGGTAGCGCAGCAGCGCGGCATCAGGGCGCTGGCGCGCAAAGGCCGGCTCGCCGCGCAGGCGCGTGGCAAGGGCTTCCATATGGCCGCCTTCGTCAAGCGGCGCGGCTGACGCGCGCAGCGCCAGCGCCAATGTTCCTCTTCGAGCCGGCACCGGGGTGCAACGCACGCCACTCGCCGCGCGGGCCGACGAGCGGGCCCGCGCGGCGCCGGACATGCTCAGTGCCTGACGGACCGGCCCCGGACGGCGCGGGCGATGGCGATCAGGATGCAGGCGCCGATGAAGCCGGCGATCAGGTAGCCGAGCCACCCTCCGAAGGAAACGCCGAGCAAGCCGAACAGAAAGCTTGCGACCGATGCGCCGACGATCCCGAGAATGATGTTCAGGAAGACGCCGGTATCGCTCTTCATGAACATGGTCGCGAACCACCCGGCCAGCCCGCCGATGATGATCGCCCCGATCCAGCCTACTCCGTCCATGTCATTCTCCTGTTTGCACGCGTTACGCCCGGAAGATTGCAGCATTCACCGTCATATCAAGGCCAAAATCCGCTTTCCCGGCCCCCGGCGGACGGATTTTCGCCGAAGGGCGAGAGAGGAATGAAAGCTCTGGAGGATTGGAGCGGGCGATGGGGATCGAACCCACGACATCCAGCTTGGGAAGCTGGCGTTCTACCGCTGAACTACACCCGCGCTCCGTATCAAGCCGTAACGAACGGGCGTTTGGAGCGCAAGTGGAATCGAAGCCCTTTCGTATCCGGCCGAGACGGCGCCAACGGGCGCCCGCGCGGCCTCATGTCGCGCGGATCGCGCCCAGCACGCGATCGAGCGTAGCCTCGCCTTCCTCGGTCAGGCGGCCGCGATCGCCCTCCACCGTCAGGAGGCCGGCATCCTTCAGCTCGTCCACCCCTTGCGGGTCGGCCCGGTGCCCGGCGCCGTCGGCCAGGGTCACGTCGCGCACCTTCTCGCCGCTGGCCAGTGCATGATAGGCCGCGAAGGCGAGGATGGAGAGGGCTTTGTCGGTGAGGGTCATCGAAGGCTCCTGTTTCCATGGCAACGGGATGGGGGCCATCCCGATCCTGCCCGGCGGTGAAAACAGCAGAAAAGCGGAACGCGCTCAGTTTTGCCTGGGCAGGTCGCCGAGGATTCCGGCGTCCTCGGACCGGTCGTCGGCCAGCTCGGGCGCGTCGAGCGGAACCGCGTCCGCCCTTGCGCGCAACTGGCCAGTCTGCCCCTGCCGCGCCTTCAGGACGACATCCCAGCCCAGCAGCCACTCGTCACGGCGCGCCGAGCCCCTCTTGTAGGGCACCTGCGAACGCAGCAGGCCGCGCTCATGCGCGTCCTTGCCTTCCTTGAAGACGGTCTGAACGGTCGGTGATCTTGCCATCACCGGGAATCCGGCCGGGCGCGCGATGTTCCATCAGGGGAGGAAGTGCTTGGAAAGCTTCAGCCGCTGGGCCTGGTAGTTCGACCTGAGGTCGGCGCCGTAGAGCCGGCCGGGCTCGGCCGCCATGCGCTCGTAGATGAGCCGGCCGACGATCTGGCCGTGCTCCAGGATGAAGGGCACCTCGTGGCTGCGCACCTCCAGCACGGCGCGGCTGCCCGTGCCGCCCGCCGCCGAATGGCCGAAGCCCGGATCGAAGAAGCCCGCATAATGGACGCGGAACTCGCCCACGAGCGGGTCGAAGGGCGTCATTTCGGCCGCGAAGCGCGGCGGCACGTGCACCGCCTCCTCGGACACGAGGATATAGAACTCGTTGGGGTCCAGCACGAGCTCACCCGACCCGGAGCGGTGGATGGGCTCCCAGAACTCGGCCACCCTGTGGGCCTCGCGCCGGTCCACATCCACCACGCCGGTATGGCGCTTGCCGCGATAGCCGACGAGCCCCTGCTCGTCGCCGTTGAGATCGACCGACAGCGCGATACCGCCGCCGGAAATATTGGCGTCGGCCGCGCTGGTCAGCCGCTCGGCCGCGTTCAGCCCCGCCAGCTCCTCGCCGGTGAGCTGCGCCTTGCCTTCCCGGAAGCGTATCTGCGAGAGGCGCGAGCCGGTGCGCACCAGCACCGGGAAGGTGCGCGGCGAGATCTCGATGAAGAGCGGGCCGCGATAGCCGGCCGGAATCTTGTCGAACTCCTGGCCATGGTCGGCGATGATGCGGGTGAAGATGTCGAGGCGGCCGGTGGAGGATTTCGGGTTGGCCGCTGCCCGCACGCCTTGCGGCAGCGCGAAGCTCTCCATCAGCGGCACGATGTAGACGCAGCCCGTTTCCAGGACCGCCCCTTCCGACAGGTCGAACTGGTGCAGCGAGAAGCGCTCCAGCGTCTGCGACACGCTGCGCCGGGGGCCGGGCAGGAAGCTTGCGCGCACCCGGTAGGCCGTGGGCCCCAGGCGCAGGTCGAGGCTGGCGGGCTGGATCTGGTCCTCGTCGAGCGCGCGCGCGCTCGCGATCGCGCCCGCCTCGAACAGCGCCGCGATATCCCGATCCGGCAGGATGCCTTGCCTCATGTTGCGCTGTTCCCCATCGCTGCGTCCCCCGGCTTTCCAGCGCTCTTAGCAGAGAATTGACCGCAGTCCATCAGGGGGCTATTTTCGGCACCGTTCCCGTGGTGATTTGGCCGGCCGGCTTGCAGCCACGTTAAACAAGTCGCTAAAGGGGCCGATGCGGGGCGAATACGTCCGCGGACCGGCTTTGCGACGTGCAAGAGCCGGTTTTTTTTGTGCCTCGCGGCCCATGAGCAGGAGAAGAGCGAGAGATGTCGAAGACGCAAGAGCCAAGACGGCTGCGCCCCGCAACGCAACTGGTCCATGCCGGCACCATGCGCTCGGGCTTCGGCGAGATGTCCGAGGCGCTCTTCCTGACGCAGGGCTTCGCCTACGACACGGCGGCCGCCGCCGAGGCGCGCTTCAAGGGCGAGGACGACGGCTTCATCTATTCGCGCTACTCCAACCCCACCACCCGCATGTTCGAGGAGCGGATGATGGCGCTGGAGGGCGCCGGAGACGCGCGCGCCACGGCGTCGGGCATGGCCGCCGTGTGGGCCGCGCTCCAGTGCTCGGTGAAGGCCGGCGACCACGTGGTGGCCGCGCTCGCCCTCTTCGGCTCGTGTCGCTACATCCTGGAAACGGTGCTCGGGCGGGCCGGGGTGGCGTGCACGCTGGTCAACGGCCGCGACCTCGAGGCATGGCGCGCGGCTGTGCGGCCCGAAACGAAGCTCTTCTTCATGGAGAGTCCGACCAATCCGACGCTGGAGGTGATCGACATCGCCGCCGTCGCCGAGATCGCCCATGCAGCCGGGGCCAAGCTGGTGGTGGACAACGTCTTCGCCACGCCGCTCCAGCAAAAGCCCCTGCAACTGGGCGCCGACGTCGTCGTCTATTCGGCCACCAAGCATATCGACGGACAGGGCCGGTGCCTCGGCGGCGTCATCCTTTCCTCCAAGGAATGGATCGACGAGAACCTGCACGATTTTTTCCGCCATACGGGCCCCTCGCTCTCGCCCTTCAACGCCTGGGTACTCCTGAAGGGCCTGGAGACGCTGCCGTTGCGCGTGGCGTGCCAGACCGCGAACGCGGCGCGGCTGGCCGACCATCTGGCGCAGTCGCCCAAGGTTTCGCGCATTCTCTATCCCGGCCGGGCCGACCACCCGGACGCCGCCGTCATCGCGCGCCAGATGACGGGCGGGTCGACGCTTCTGGCCTTCGAGGTAAAAGGCGGCAAGGCGGCGGCATTCCGCTTCTGCGACGCGCTCCAGGTGGTGAAGATCACCAACAATCTGGGCGACGCCAAGAGCCTCATCACCCATCCGGCGACGACGACGCACAAGAATCTCGCACCGGAGGCCCGCGCCGAACTCGGCATCAGCGACGGGCTCCTGCGGTTCTCGGCGGGCATCGAGGACATCGAGGACCTGATGGAGGACGTGGACGCGGCGCTGGCGGCGGCCTGAACCGCTTGCAACAGCCGAGGGGCGTCCCACTTCAGGGTGGAATGCCCCGCTCCTCCTGCCTGTCGGACGATCATGTACCAAGAAACCACCGAGGGCATCACGATCAGCGTGACGCCGAGCTTCCTGAAGGACCGGTCCTCGCCGGAGGAGCGGCGCTGGGTGTTCGCCTATACGATCGAGATCGCCAACGGCTCCGACAGGACCGTGCAGCTTCGCTCGCGCTATTGGCACATCATGGACGAGAGCGGCCATGTGGAGGAGGTGCGCGGCATCGGCGTGGTAGGAGAGGAGCCGGTGCTGGCGCCGGGCGACAGCTTCACCTACACCTCCGGCTGCCCGTTGGGCACGCCCTCGGGCATCATGCGCGGCCATTTTCGCATGGAGTGCGAGGACGGCCACGCGTTTGACGCCTGCGTGCCGGCCTTCTCGCTCGACGCGCCGGCGCAGCCGCGCGTTCTCAATTGAGCTTCTTGAACTCGTCCGGCGAGAACTCGTAGGTTTTCGAGCAGAACTCGCAAACCACCTCGATGCGTCCGTCGGTGGTGGAGTCCTCGATCTCCTCGGCCGAGAAGCTGGACAGGACTTCGCCGATCCGCTCGCGGGAGCACGTGCAATCGTCGATCACCGGCGTTGCGGGAAACACCCGCACGCCGCGTTCGTGGAACAGGCGGAACAGGAGGCGCTCCACCCCCACGTCCGGGTCGGCCAGTTCCGCCGGCTCGACCGTATCCACCAGGGCGCGGGTTTCGGTCCAGGCATCGTCGGGTTCGAGCGTGAACTCCTCCAGGCCCTCCGGCGCGTCGCCGCCCGGCAGATCGGGCATGCGCATCCGCTCGGGCGCCTGGGGCAGGAACTGCGCGACGAGGCCGCCGGCGCGCCAGCTTTCCTCGAACCCGCCGCCCTCGCGCCGGCGGGCGATCCGCGCCACGGCGAGGCGAACGGCCGTGGGAATCTGCTCGGACTGGCGGAAATAGGATTCGGCCACCGCCTCCAGCGTCGAGCCGTCGAGCGGCACGATGCCCTGGTAGCGCTGCATGTTGGCGCCCTGGTCGACGGTAAGCGCCAGCGTGCCCTTGCCCAGGAGGTTCTCGGGGTCCGTGCGCTTCGCCTCCTGCGCCTCGGCCAGGCGCTCGGCATCGAAGCGCGCATAGGCGCGCACCGAGGAGGGCGTGGAGAAATCCACCACGAGGAGATCGACCGGCCCGTCCGTCTGCGTCTGCGCGGTGAAGCGGCCGTCGAACTTGAGCGAGGTTCCCAGAAGCACCGTCAGCGCGATCATTTCCGCCAGAAGGCGCGAGACCGGCTCCGGATAGTCGTGGCGCGCGAGGATGGCGTCCACCATGGCGCCGAGCTGCACCGCCCGGCCGCGTGCGTCGAGCGCCTCCACCTGGAAGGGCACCACGGCGTCGTCGCCCGCGAAGCCGAATTCGCCGAGGCCCGGCATGTCGTCATCCATGCGCGCGGACCTCGCCGAACATCCAGGCCAGAACGGCCTTCTGCGCGTGAAGCCTGTTCTCGGCCTCGTCGAAGACCACCGATTGCGGCCCGTCGATCACCGCATCCGTCACCTCCTCGCCGCGATGGGCGGGCAGGCAGTGCATGAAGAGCGCGTCGGGCCGGGCGCGCGCCATCAGCGCCTCGTTGACCTGATAGGGCACGAACACGTTGTGGCCCCGCGCCTCCTCCTCGCGCCCCATGGAAACCCAGGTGTCGGTGACGACGCAGTCGGCGCCCTCCACCGCTTCCTGCGGGTCCTGGGTGATGAGGATCGAGGCCCCCTCCTCCAGCGCCTTCTGCACGTAGAGGCCGGCGGGCTCGGAGCCCTCGGGCGTGGCGATGCGCAGGGAGAAGTCGAAGCGGGAGGCCGCCTCGATGAAGGAATTGAGCACGTTGTTGCCGTCACCCGTCCAGGCGAAGGTCTTGCCCGCCACGGGGCCGCGATGCTCCTCGAAGGTGAGCAGGTCGGCCATGATCTGGCAGGGATGGGTGTCGTCCGTCAGGGCGTTGACCACGGGCACCGTGGCGGCCTCGGCCAGTTCCAGAAGGCGCAGATGCTCGGTGGTGCGGATCATGATCGCGTCGACATAGCGCGAGAGGACGCGCGCGGTGTCGGCGATGGTCTCGGAGCGGCCGAGCTGCATCTCGGCGCCAGAGAGAAACAGCGTCTCGCCGCCGAGCTGGCGCATGGCGACGTCGAACGACACGCGCGTGCGCGTGGAGGGCTTCTCGAAGATCATCGCCAGCACCCGCCCCTCCAGCGGGCGCGCGCCGGCGCGCCCGGCGGCCTTGCGGGCCTTGGCGTCCTCGAGGATGGCGCGAAGATCCCGGCGGTCCACCGCCGAGAGGTCCAGGAAATGCCGCAAGCTCGCGTCCCCGCTCATGCCGCGTCGTCCCGCGCGATCGCGGCGCCCGAGACGGAGAGTGCGGCCAGCGCCGACTCCAGCCGCGCCATGCCCTCGCGCACCTCCTGCGCGGAGACGATCAGCGGCGGCAGGAGGCGTACCACATTGTCGCCGGCCGGCACGCCCAGCAGCCCCTTATCGCGCATCGACATGAGGAGATCCGCGTTCGGCACCCTGGCCTTGATGCCGAGCAGGAGGCCCTCGCCGCGGATTTCCTCGATCACGTCGGGATAGCGGTCCTTCAGGCCTTCCAGGCTCTGCCGGAAAAGCAGCGCCATGTCGCGCACATGGGTCAGGAACCCCTCCTCCAGCACGACGTCCAGCACCGCGTTGCCGACCGCCATGGCGAGCGGATTGCCGCCATAGGTGCTGCCATGCGTGCCGCCGGTCATGCCGCGCGCGGCGTCCTCCGTGGCCAGGCACACGCCCAGCGGAAAGCCGCCGCCGATGCCCTTGGCGGAGGCGAGGATATCGGGCTCAACGCCGGAATTCTCATAGGCGTAGAAGCGCCCCGTGCGCCCCACGCCGGTCTGCACCTCGTCGAAGACCAGCAGCAGGCCGTGCTCGTCGCACAAAGCCCGCAAGGCGCGCAGGAACTCGGCCGGGACGACGCGGATGCCGCCCTCCCCCTGGATCGGCTCGATCAGGATCGCCGCCGTCTGCGGGCCGATCGCGGCCTTCACCGCCTCGATATCGCCGAAGGGAAGCTGCTCGAAGCCTTCCACCTTGGGGCCGAAGCCTTCCAGATACTTCTTCTGCCCGCCGGCCGCGATGGTGGCGAGCGTGCGGCCATGGAAGGCGCCCTCGAAGGTGAGGATCGTGAAGCGCTCCGGCCGGCCGTTCACATAATGCCAGCGGCGCGCCGTCTTGATGGCGCATTCCAGCGCCTCCGCCCCCGAATTGGTGAAGAAGGCGCGGTCGGCGAAGCTGGCCTCAACCAGCCGCTGCGCGAGCCGCGCCTGGCCGGGAATCTCGTAGAGGTTCGAGACGTGCCAGAGCTTCTCGGCCTGGCTCTTCAGCGCCTCCACGAGATGCGGATGGGCATGGCCGAGCGAATTGACGGCCACGCCGCCGCCGAAATCCAGGAAGCGCCGCCCGTCCTGCGTCTCCAGCCACACGCCCTCGCCTCGCTCGAAGCGCAGGTCGGCGCGCGCATAGGTGGCATAGAGGGGAGAAAGGGTCTGATCGGCAGAGGCCATGGCTGGGTTTCGCTTCTTACCAAGCGGGAGGGAGGGCTCTTTAAACGAACGAAGCCTGCCACGGGCAGGCTTTCCTTTGCTTCGAACATCGAAGGGAACAATATACCATGCCCGGCGCAGCGATTGTCAACGAAGCTGCCGGCCACCCGCTTCGCGCACGGCGCAAGGCCCGCGCAAGCTGGGGATAAAGACAAAAACGATTCGCCGGAGGGTGCGCGACTCTTGTCAGCGAGTCGCACCATAAGGTAACTTCTCCCCCACATACTAGATTTCGTGCGGCGAACCCTAGATATCACCCACATATGGTGCGCGACCCGGATTTCCCCTCCGGGAACGTTATTGGATTCAAACGTCCGCGCGATAGCCGAAACGAGGAGCCTCCCGCAAATGAGCTGGACGGATGAACGCATCGAATTGTTGAAGAAGCGCTGGTCGGAAGGCCACAGCGCCAGCCAGATCGCCGGCGAACTCGGTGGGGTGACGCGCAATGCGGTGATCGGCAAGGTCCATCGTCTCAAGCTCGAAAGCCGCATCAAGACGGTGCCGGCCGTGGCCGAGGAGACCGTGGTCGAGGTGCGCGCCAAGCCGGCCGAGGCTCCGCGCATCCTCGCCGAGGCGCCCCGCCTCGTCGTCTCCTCGCAGAGCGCCGTTGCCCGCCAGCCGATGGCGCGCGCCGTGGGCGCGACCGCGCTGAAGATGGAAGAGGAGGAAGAGGTCGTCGCCGCGCCCGAGTTGCACGAGGAGCCGCGCAGCGCCGAGATCGTGCCCATCTCGCGCAACCTCACCCTCGTCCAGCTCTCGGAGCGCACCTGCAAGTGGCCGCTGGGCGACCCACTTTCGCCGGACTTCCGCTTCTGCGGCAACCACTCGGGCGATGCCTCGCCCTATTGCCAGTATCACGCCCGCATCGCCTTCCAGCCGGTGTCCGAGCGCCGGCGCGTGCGTTGAGCGAGGCGGCGATGAGCCAGACGCTGCCCGACCGCCTCTCGGTCGATCCCGACAGCCCGTTCCACGACGAGGCGCTGCTCGCGCGCGGCATCGGCATCCGCTTCAAGGGTGTCGAGAAGACCAATGTCGAGGAATATTGCGTCAGCGAAGGCTGGGTGCGCGTGGCGGCCGGCAAGACGCTGGACCGCAAGGGCAAGCCGCTGACGATCAAGCTGAAGGGCGAGGTCGAGCCCTTCCTGAAGGACGAAGGCGAAGCCTGAGGCTGCTGAAGAAAAAGGCGGCGCGAGCCGCCTTTTTCTTATCAGGCGCGCCTTGACGCGCCGCCGGTGAAGGTTTCGTCCAGCGAGTAGCCCGCACCGCGCACGGTGCGGATCGGGTCCGGCCGGTTGCCGCGATTGATCGCCCGGCGCAGCCGCCCGACATGGACGTCCACGGTCCGCTCGTCCACATAGACGTCCCGCCCCCAGACCCCGTCCAGAAGCTGCTCGCGGGAGAAGACGCGGCCGGGCGCCTGGAGGAGGAACTCCAGCAGGCGGAACTCGGTGGGGCCGAGCTTCACCTCCCGCCCCGCCCGGCGCACCCGGTGCGTTTCGCGGTCCAGCTCCAGGTCGCCGGCGCCCAGCCTCGTCGAGATGCGCTCCGGGCTCGCGCGCCGCAGCATGGCGCGCACGCGGGCCATCAGCTCGGGCGTGGAGAACGGCTTGACGACATAGTCGTCCGCCCCCACCGCCAGCCCCTGCACGCGCTCGCTCTCCTCGCCGCGCGCGGTGAGCAGGATGATCGGCAGGCGCTGTGTCTCGGGCCGCATACGCAGGCGCCGGCAAAGCTCGACGCCCGACAGGCCCGGCAGCATCCAGTCGAGGATCAGGAGATCGGGCATCTCCTCGCGCAGGCGGATATCGGCCTCGTCGCCGCGCGCGATGACCTCCACCTCGTATCCCTCGGCCTCCAGATTGTAGCGAAGGAGGATGCCGAGCGCCTCCTCGTCTTCCACCACCGTGACGCGCGCGCCCATCGCCGGCCTCAGTCGCTCTTGACCGGCGCGACGATGGCGTGGGTGCGGTCGTCCTTCGGCCGGTCCAGCTCCATCTGGTGCCCCGTCTTGATGTAGTAGATCGTCTCGGCGATGTTGGTGGCGTGGTCGCCGATCCGCTCGATGTTCTTGGCCGAGAACAGAAGATGCGTGCAGGCGGTGATGTTGCGCGGGTCCTCCATCATATAGGTCAGAAGCTCGCGGAAGATCGAGGTGTACATCGCGTCGATCTCCTCGTCTCGCGCCCGCACCCTCTCCGCCCGGCTCTCGTCGCGCACCGCATAGGCGTCGAGCACGTCCTTCAACTGCTCCAGCGCCAGCTCCGAGAGGTGCTCCAGCCCCCGGGTCAGCTTCACCGGCTGCTTGTGCTCGTGGATGGCGATGACGCGCTTGGCGATGTTCTTGCCCAGGTCCCCGATGCGCTCCAGGTCGTTGGAGATGCGGATGGCGCCCACGATCTCGCGCAGGTCCTGCGCCATGGGCTGGCGCTTGGCGATGGTGCGGATGGCATATTCGTCCAGCTCGCGCTGGGCGGCGTCGAGGAGCTTGTCCTCCTTCACCACCGCCTGCGCGCCCTCCGCGTCGCTGCGCATCAGCGTTTCCACCGCGCGCGCGACGATGCGCTCGGCCTGCCCGCCCATTTCGGAGATCCGGCGCAGGATCGACTTCAGCTCGTCGTCGTAGGTGGATGAGATATGACCGACCATGTTCTTCCTCCAATCAGCCGAAGCGCCCGGTGACGTAGTCGCGCGTGCGCTTGTCGTCCGGGTTCTGGAACATCTTCTCCGTGGGGCCGACCTCAACGATCCTGCCGAGATGGAACATCGCGGTCTGCTGCGAAACACGCGCCGCCTGCTGCATGGAGTGGGTGACGATGACGATCGTATAATTCTGCTTGAGCTCGTCGATCAGGGCTTCCACCGTCGCCGTGGCGATGGGGTCGAGCGCAGAGCAGGGCTCGTCCATCAGGATCACCTCCGGCGAGACGGCGATGGCGCGGGCGATGCACAGCCGCTGCTGCTGGCCGCCGGACAGGCCGGTGCCCGCGTCGTGCAGCCGGTCCTTCACCTCCTCGAACAAGCCGGCGCGCTTCAGGCTCGAGGCGACGATCTCCTCCAGCTCCGCCTTGCCCCTGGCCAGGCCGTGGATGCGCGGCCCGTAGGCGACATTGTCGAAGATCGACTTGGGGAAGGGGTTGGGCTTCTGGAACACCATGCCCACCCGCGCGCGCAGCTCCACCACGTCGAGCTCGGGCGCATAGATGTCCTCGCCGTCGAGCGTGATGTCGCCCTCCACGCGCGCGCCTTCCACCGTGTCGTTCATCCGGTTCAGGCAGCGCAGGAAGGTGGACTTGCCGCAGCCGGAGGGGCCGATCAGCGCCGTCACCTGCCGCTCCGGCACGTCGAGGTCGACGCCGTGGAGCGCCTGCTTCTCCCCGTAGAATACGCTGACGCCTTTGCCGCGCATCTTCATCGGCGCGAGGGGCACGGTCTGGTCCATGGATCGGGTGCCTTTCTACCAGCGCCGCTCGAAGCGGCGGCGCAGGAGGACGGCCGCGACGTTCATCGCGGCGAGGAAGAGGAGGAGGACGATGATGGCGCCCGAGGTCCGCTCCACGAAGGCGCGGTCGGCCTCGTTGGCCCACATGAAGATCTGCACCGGCAGCGCGGTGGAGGGGTTCATCGGCCCGCCCGGATAGTCGGCGACGAAGGCGACCATGCCGATGAGCAGCAGCGGCGCGGTCTCGCCCAGCGCCTGCGCGAGGCCGATGATCGTGCCGGTCAGGATGCCGGGCGCGGCCAGCGGCAGAACGTGGTGGAAGACCATCTGGTTCTTCGATGCGCCAAGGCCCAGCGCGGCGGCGCGGATCGAGGGCGGGACGGCCCGCAGCGCCGCGCGCGTGGCGATGATGATCGTGGGCAGCGTCATCAGCGTCAGCACCAGCCCGCCGACGAGCGCGGCCGAGCGTGGCAGGCCGAAGAAATTGATGAAGATGGCAAGGCCCAGAAGGCCGAAGACGATGGAGGGCACCGCCGCCAGATTGTTGATGTTCACCTCGATGAGATCGGTGAAGCGGTTCCTCGGCGCGAACTCCTCCAGATAGATCGAGGCCGCCACGCCGATGGGCAGCGCCAGCGCCAGCACGATCGCCATCATCGTGAAGGAGCCGACGATGGCCACGCCCACCCCTGCCGTCTCGGCGCGGGAGGAGGCGCCGAAGGTGAAGAAGCCGGTGTTGAAGCGCTGGGACAGGTCGCCCGAGGCCGAAAGCTCCTCGATCCAGCCGAGCTGCCGGTCGTTCAGCGGGCGCCGGCTCTCCTCCACCGTCAGGTCGAACTGGCCCTTGACGGCCGAGTCCACCGTCGAGCGGGCGGGCAGCCAGACCTCCTGCGTGGTACCGATGACGGAGGGGTCGTCCATCACAATGTCGCGCAGGAGCGTGCGCACGCCGTCCGAGACGAGGCCGCCGGCCTCGCCGGCCACCGCGCGGTCCTGCCCGTCGATGCCCAGCCGCGTCACCATCGCCTCGCGGGCAAGGCGCGGATAGTCCGCGCGCATCAGGGCGGCTGGCTCCGGCGCGCCGGTTCCCTGCGGGTCCAGCACCTCGGCGGAGAAGGTCACGGGCAGACGAAGCTGGGTCTGCCAGAAGGCCGTGTAGCCCTGCCCCACCACGGTGAACAGCAGCCAGGCCAGGAAGAACAGGCCGGTGGCCACCGCCGCGATGCCGTACGCCTTGAAGCGGCGCTCGGCAGCATAGCGGCGCCTGATGCCGATGTCGCGGCGCGGGGGAGCTTTCGAGAGGGTCCGGCTCATTCGTATTGCTCCCGGTACTTGCGCACGATGTAGAGGGCGAAGACGTTCAGCGCCAAGGTGATGACGAAGAGCGTGAGGCCGAGCGCGAACGCGACGAGGCTCTGCGGCGAGGTGAAGTCGATGTCGCCGGTGAGCTGGCTGACGATCTTCACCGTCACGGTGGTCATCGCCTCGAAGGGGTTGATGGTGATGTTGGCCGCGATGCCGGCGGCGAGCACCACGATCATCGTCTCGCCGATGGCGCGGGAGGCGGTGAGCAGAAGCGCGGAGACGATGCCGGGCAGCGCAGCGGGCAGCACCACCTTCTTCACCGTTTCCGAGCGTGTCGCGCCAAGGCCCAGCGAACCGTCGCGCAGCGAGCGCGGCACGGCGGTGATCACGTCGTCGGACAGCGAGGAGACGAAGGGGATCAGCATGATGCCCATGACGATGCCGGCCGTGAGCACCGACTGCGCCTGAATGAAGGTCGCGTAGCTGCCCGTGAGGAGCCCGTTCAGTTGGCCGGAGAGGTCGCGAAGCAGGGGCCCGACGGTGATGAGCGCGAAGAAGCCGTAGACGATGGTGGGGATGCCGGCCAGCACCTCCAGCAGCGGCTTGACGAGCGAGCGCGTTCGCGGCCCCGCATATTCGGCCATGTAGATGGCGGCGAAGAGGCCGATGGGCACGGCGAAGAGCATGGCGACAAGCGCGATGTAGAGCGTGCCGGCCAGAAGCGGGACGAGGCCGAACTGCCCCGCCGCCGTGGAGCCGGCGGAGGCGAAGCGCGGGTCCCACACCGTGCCGAAGAGGAACTCGCCGATCGGCACCATGGAGAAGAAGTCCATGGCCTGGAACAGCATGGAGAAGACGATGCCCACCGTGGTGAGGATGGCGAGCGAGGAGCACAGGATAAGGAAGGCGCGAACGATGCCCTCCACCCGGTCGCGCGCCTTCAGCCGCAGCTTCACGCCGGCAACGCCGATGGCCGCGCCGGCCAGCGACAGTACGAGGACGGCCACGCTCATGGCCTGCCGGCTCGTGTCCTCCGCCGCGATGCGCGCCGTCGCGGAGCCGATCATGAAGTCCTGCGCGGCGGCGGCGATGGGAAAGCCGCGCCGCTGCAGGGCGGGGCCCAGCTCGGCGATGCCCATGGCCGTAACGCCCGCCTGCTCGGCCGCCGGCAGGGAGCGGATGCCGCGCGACAGCGCGTCCACGATGCCCTCGGTGAGTCCCGGAAAGGCGGAGAGCTGCGGCCCCAGATCCTCCGGGAAGGTCTCGCGGACCAGCCCCGAGACCACCGCCGGCGAGATGGCGAGCCACAGGGCCAACAGCAGGAGCGCCGGCACGGCAGCGAGGCAGGCCGCATAGGCGCCGTGGTAGACGGGCCGCGAATGCAGCCGCGCCCCTCCCCCCGCAGCCGCCACGGCGCGCGAGCGGCGGGCCGCCCCGAAGGCGCTCAACGCGGCGATCGCCAGGACGATCAGGACGAGGGTCGAACTCTGCATCGTTTCTTCCTGCGGCGGGGCCTGTTTACAGAGCCAGAAGCGTGCGGGCCGAGAACCCGGCCCGGTATGCGGCGCGTTCCTCGTCCGGGGCGGGAACGAGGCCGTAGCGCGCGAGCGGCCCATCCGGGCCGATCATCTGGTCGTCGAGGAAGAAGTCCACGAACTCCTTCAGGCCCGGAATGATCCCGACATGCGCGCTCTTGACGTAGAAGAAGAGCGGCCGCGACACGACGTATTCCCCGGCCGAGATCGTCTCCACCGAGGGCACCACGCCATCGACGCTCGCCACGCGCAGCCGGTCCTGGTTCTGCTCGTAGAAGGCGAGGCCGAAGACGCCGATGGCCTGCGGATTGGCCTCAATGCGCGAGAGCGTCTCGGTGTAGTCGCCCGAGACGTCGGCCACGAAACCGCCACGCCGCACCTGGAGGCAGGCATCCTCGGCAGCCGAAGGGTCGAGGCCGCTCGCCAGCAAGGCCTCCAGCGCACCGCTGGCCTCGCAGCCGGGCTCCAGCAGGGTCTCGTCGAACACTTCCCGCGTGCCGTGGTTCTCGGCCGGGATGAAGGCGGCGATGGGCTGGTCGGGCAGCGCTGGGTCGATCTGCGACCAGCGGGTGTACGGATTGTCGACCAGCCGCCCCTCGACCACGACGCGGGCCGCCAACGCCTGGAAGACGATGCGCGGGGTGAGCTCGAAGGCCGCGCCGCGGGCGGCGGAGGCGAAGACGATGCCGTCATAGCCGAAGCGCACTTCCTGGATTTCCGTCACACCCGAGGCGGCGCAGGCCCGCTTCTCGTTTTCCGTGATGGGCCGCGAGGCGTTGGCGATATCGATGGTGGAGGAGCCGATGCCGGCGCAGAACTGGGTGAACCCGCCGCCCGTGCCGCCCGATTCCACGATGGGGGTGCGGAAGGCCGGGAAGACCTCCCGGAAATTCTCCGCCACGATCTGCGAATAGGGAAGCACGGTGGAGGAACCGGCGACCTGGATCGGCTCGGATAGCTGCGCGGACGCGGGCCCGCCCGCGACACAGGCGGACAGGGCCGCCGCCATCTGGAGCCTGCGCAAACGCGCCGAGGTCGCGAACAACATCATGGGCCGATCCTATAGGGCTGCGAGGTTTCAGCTTTATGACAACGCATCTCACTGAGAGTGCTGCGTTTTCTCATTCCCGTCATCGATCGCGCGGCGCAGTGCGACGGAAAAGACCGACCCTTCCCCCGGAACGGAGCGGATGGAGAGCCGCGTTCCGTGCCGGACGAGAATGTTGCGCACGATGGACAGGCCGAGGCCCGTGCCCTTGAAGGAGAGCGCACTGCCCTCCTCCACGCGGTAGAAGCGCTCCGTGAGGCGGGGAATGTGGCGCGCCTCGATGCCGGGGCCGAAATCGCGCACATAGGCCTCGAACCCCGCCGCGCCGACCTTCAGCCCGACGACGATCCGCTCGCCGCCCGGCGCGTAGCGGCAGGCATTCTCCACCAGATTGGAGAAGACGCGCACCAGCTCGTCCATGTCGCCCCGCACCGGGGCGTGGCTCTCGATCCCCTCCAGCTCGATGACGAGGCCGGCCTCGGCCGCCACCGGCTGCATCTGCCGCGCGACGATGCGCAGCACCTCCGCCAGGTCCGCCCTGTCCTGCGGCGTCAGCCGGGGCCGCGTCTCGATCCGCGAGAGGGAGAGCAGATCGTCGATGAGGCGGGACATGCGCCCGGCCTGGTCGCGCATGATGGAGAGGAAGCGCGCGCGCGCCTGTGCGTCGTCGCGGGCCGGGCCTTCCAGCGTCTCGATGAAGCCGACGATGGAGGAGAGCGGCGTGCGCAGCTCATGGCTGGCATTGGCGACGAAATCGGTGCGCATTCGCTCGGCGCGATGCTCGCCGGAGCGGTCGCGAAAGTGCAGGAGCAGCGACTCCACCGGCTGGTCCTCGGCCCTCAAAGGCAGGATGGAGAGCGACCAGAACCGGGCCTCGGCGCCGCGTTCGACATAGTCGATCTCGCGCATCTCGCCGCTCGCCAGCGCCTCCTCGGCCGCCGCCAGCACCTTCGGGTCCCGAAACCGCATCACCACCGGATCGCCCGGCAGGAGCCGGCCGAAGGCGCTGCGGGCGGCCTGGTTCGAGAATTGATGCCCCAGCGCCGCATCCACGAGGAACAGGGGTTCGCGCAGGGCCTCTAGCGCAAGGCCGGCGCGCGCCTCCTCCGCGCGCCCGGTGCGTCCCGCGCGCTCTCGCGAGCGCAGGACCGGCGGCGCGCTCGCCCCTCGAAAGAACGCCAGCACCGCGAACAGGAAGGCGGCGGCCAGCGCGGCCAGCGCGCCGGCCGTGGGAGAAACCAGGACCAGAAGTCCGAGCGCCGACAGGAGCAGCGCGGGGACGAAGCGCATCGGCATGGAGGGGGTCAGAGAATGCGCATGCGGACCGAATAAAGGTCCACCGCGCCCGTCTCCGCCAGCCCGGGCCCGATCGCGAGGCTGGCCGGGCCGGTCGCGCCGCCCGGCACCGCCACGTCGAAGACGAAGGCTTCCTCCGGCATGGCTGTGGCGAAGCGCTGCCGCTCGCAGACGCTCTCGCTGCCGAAGACGCAGCGCACGGAAAACTCGCGCAGCTCCTCGTCCGGCGAGCCGGCGATCAACTCGATGCGCACCGTGGAGCCCGCGATCTGCTGGACGAGGCCCGGCCCGAGGGACACCAGAACCTCGGCCTCGGTTTCGGGCAGGACGGACAGGCGAACGGCCGCGCGGCCGGCTTCATCGACCGTTTCCATGCGTGCGCCGTCGGGCGCGGCAAGCTGCTCCAGCTCGCCGCCGGAGAAGACGCCGATCCAGGACAGGCCGTTCGCCGGCGCCTCGGCGGCCTCCTCCCGCGCCGGCGCGCCGCGGTCCGCCTGCCCTTCGACCGCCGGCTCATCGCTCTGCGGCGCGCTCGAGGCGCCGAAGAAGCCGAGCGCGTAGGCGGCAAGGCCGAAGAGGACGACAAGGAACAGGAGGCCGAGCAACACGTGGCCTGCCCCGGCACGGCGGCGCGCCGGGCCCCGCTCGCTCCCCGGCCGCCAGAGGGCCTCCTGCGCCCCCTCATCGGCGGCCGGGTTCGCGTCGGCGGGCTCGAAGCTGGCGGGCGGGCGGGAATGCCGGATCTCGTCGGGCTCGGCGAACGGGTCGGCGGCCGGGTTCAGGGGCGGCTCGCCCGCCTCCCCGCCCGGCGCGCCGGCCTCGCCGAGGGCATAATTGCCGTAGCGCGCGGCGTATTCGGCCTCGACGCTCTCGATGGTCTGGACGAGGCGTTCGCTCTCATAGGAGTCGCGCGCGCTGTCGCGCTCACGGTTGGCCAGCGTGCGCTCCATGGCGCGCGCCGACGCTTCGTAGATCGACAGGCGGAAAGCGGGATCGCTCGGATCGCCGCCCTCCAGCGCCCGACGCAAGCTCTGTTCCATCGCGTTCATCGCCACTCCCGGGGCTGCCGGCGGCTCTTGCCGCGCGGCATCTTTCCCCTTGCCTACGCAACAAATGCGACGCGCTCAAGGGAGCGCCCCCGGCCCGTCGGCGCGCATGTCGGCTTGCCTTCGCGCCCTCACGCCCAATTCTCTCCTGCCCGCCCGCGCTTTTCCCGACGAGTTCATGGCCGAACCCCCCCCCTCCGATGTGCCCACGCCGATCGCCCGCCACGGCGTCATCGGCGACATGCGAACGCTGGCCCTCGTCTCCGACGACGGGCGGATCGACTTCTTCTGCCATCCCGACATCGATTCGCCGACCTTGTTCGCCCGCCTGCTCGACCCGGACAAGGGCGGCGAGTTCCGCTTCTGGGTGGGCGAGGCGGACGTCAAGCTCAAGCAGATCTACCTGCCCGACACCAATATCCTCCTGACCCGCTTCCTGGCCGAAGGCCATATCGGCGAGGTGACGGACTTCATGCCGGTTGATGGCTCGGGCCGTATCGTGCGCCGCGCCAAGGCCATCGTGGGCGAGGTCACGTTCTCGCTCTGCATTCGCCCGCGCCCCGACTACGCGCGCCAGGAGGCCCGTTTCGAGGCCGTGGAGGGCGGGGTGAAGGTCGCATGGGGCGAGCCGGGAGAGAGCGTCTATTTCTACTGCTCGGCGCCCATGCGCATCGAGGCCGACGGCCTGTATGCCACGGTGACGCTGAAGGAGGACGAGACCTGCCACGCCGTCCTGTGCCCCGGCCGGGCCGAGCAGCCGCAGGTGAACGAGGATTACGTGGCGACCGCCTTCCGCGCCACCAGCGACTACTGGCACGAATGGGTGGCCAGGGGCAGCTACCCCACCTACTGGCGCGATCTTGTCGTGCGCTCGGCGCTGACGCTCAAGCTCCTCACTTCCGCCAAATACGGCTCGATCGCCGCCGCCGGAACCTTCGGCCTACCCGAAACGCTGGGCGGGGAGCGGAACTGGGATTACCGCTTCTGCTGGGTGCGTGATGCCGCCTTCACGCTCTACGCGCTTTCCAGGCTCAACTATTTCGACGAGGCGGAGGCCTTCATCCATTTCCTCATGGAGCGCGCCGTGGAAGAGGCGCCCCATCTCCAGATCATGTACTCGATGGAGGGACAGGGCGAGATTCCCGAAACCGAGCTCGACCATCTCTCCGGCTATGCGGGCTCGCGTCCCGTGCGCATCGGCAATGCCGCCTACAGCCAGCGGCAGATGGACATCTATGGCGAGCTGATGGACGCGATCTACATCGCGACGCGCGCACGGGGCAAACCTTCCTACTCCGTCTGGACGAAGCTCGCGGGCATCATCGACTGGCTCTGCGGGAACTGGCGACTGCCCGACCGCGGCATCTGGGAGAGCCGGGGCGAGGACAAGGAATATCTCTCCTCGCGCCTGATGTCCTGGGTCGCGCTCGACCGCGGCCTGCGGATCGCGGTGCGCCATTCCCTGCCGGCCGACATCGTTCACTGGCGCACGCAGCGCGACCTCATCCAGAAGTCGATCCTGGAGGAATTCTGGAACGAGGAGGTCGGGGCCTTCACGCAGGTGAAGGGCGGCAAGGGGCTGGACGCCATCGTCCTGCTCATGCCGCTCGTGCGCTTCATCAACCCGCGCGATCCCTTGTGGACCTCCACGCTCAAGGCGGTGCGCGAAACGCTCGTGCACGACTGCCTCGTCATGCGCTACCACAACACGGATGAGAACCCGGACGGGCTGGAGGGCCAGGAGGGCGCCTTCACCATCTGCTCCTTCTGGTATGTCGAGGCGCTGGCGCGCACCGGCTACGTGGCGGAGGCGCGGCTGCTGTTCGAGAAGCTGCACTCCTACGCCAATCATCTCGGCCTTTATTCGGAGGAGCTCTCGACCTCGGGAGACCATCTGGGCAACTTCCCGCAAGGGCTCACGCATCTGTCGCTGATCTCGGCCGCCATATGGCTCGACCGCGCGCTGAACGGCGACCGGCACGAGCCGACGCATGTCTCCTACGGAATCCTGGAGGACCCCGATGGCATCATCTGATCTGCTGTCGCTGGCGGGGCAGCGCGCGCTCGTCACCGGCGCTTCCGCCGGCATCGGCCGCGCCATCGCCGAGGAGCTGGCGCGCGCGGGCGCGGATGTGGCGGTGAACTACCACGGCAGCGCCGAGAAGGCTGGAGAGGTGGTGCGCGGCGTGCAGGCGCTCGGCCGGGAGGCTGCCTCGATCCGGGCCGACGTCTCGAGCGAGGCGGAGGTGCAGGCGCTGTTCGACGAGGCCGAACGGTGCCTCGGCCCGATCGACATCGTCGTCTCGAACGCCGGAATCCAGAAGGATGCGCCGATCGCGGACATGTCGCTGGACGACTGGAACGCAGTGATCGGCACCAACCTGACCGGCGCTTTCCTCGTCGGGCGCGAGGCGATCCGGCGCTTCCGGCGCAATACGGAAAGCGTTGGCGCGTCGCGTGGCAAGCTGATCTTCAACTCTTCCGTCCACCAGCGCATTCCCTGGGCCTTCCGGGCCAATTACGCGGCCTCCAAAGGCGGGATGAGGCTTCTGATGGAATCGCTGGCGCAGGAGGTGGCGTGCGAGAAGATCCGCGTCAACGCCGTGGCGCCCGGCGCCATCGCCACCGCCATCAACGCGCAGGACCGCGAGGGCGAAGGGGAGCGGGAGATGCTCAAGCTCATCCCCTACGGGCGCGTGGGGCAGCCGGCCGATGTGGGGCGGTGCGTGGCCTGGCTCGCCTCCGACGCGGCCGACTACATCGTCGGCCAGACGATCTTCGTGGACGGAGCGATGACGCTCTACCCGGAGTTTCGCGGCGGCGGCTAGAATGGGAAAGGCGCCGCGGTTGCCCGGAGCGCCTTTCCTTCATCCATTCTCAAGAAACCCGCGTCTTCAGCGGTTCTCGTCTTCCTCGTCCGCCTCCGGGTCGGCCCGGCGCATGGAGGTGAGCTTGGCGAAGACGGCGGCGGCGTCCAGCTCCTTCTCCTCGGCCGGGGCCGAGGACGGGCGCCAGCTCTGCGTCTGCGCGGCGGACAGGAGCCGCTCCTCCTCCGCCACCTCCTCGGGGCGCGGCATCCCGCGCGAGGCCTTCTCGACCTCGAGGTCGAGGTCGATCTGCGAGCAGAGGCCCAGCGTCACCGGGTCCATCGGCTGGAGATTGGCCGAGTTCCAGTGCGTGCGCTCGCGGATCTGCTCGATCGTGTTCTTCGTGGTGCCCACGAGGCGCGAAATCTGCGCGTCCTTCAGCTCGGGATGGCTGCGCACGAGCCAGAGAATGGCGTTGGGCCGGTCCTGCCGCTTGGAGACGGGCGTGTAGCGCGGCCCCTTGCGCTTGGCCTCGGGCACCCGGACCTTGGGCGGCGCCAGCTTGAGGCGATAGGCCGTATCGTTCTCGCCGCGCACGATCTCGTCGCGCGTGAGCTGGCCGGTGATGATCGGGTCCATGCCCTTGATGCCCTGCGCCGACTCCCCGTCCGCGATCGCCTTCACCTCCAACGGATGCAGGGTGCAGAACTCGGCGATCTGGTCGAAGGAGAGCGAGGTGTTGTCGACGAGCCAGACGGCCGTCGCCTTGGGCATCAGAAGCTGCTGAGCCATGGATAATAGTCTCCTGTTCGCCCGCTCCGGAGAGGCAGGCTGTGGTCGTTGGCCACATGTCCGGGAATTGGCTGCACTATAGGCACGCAAGCCGTGTTTCGCAAGGAAGGCCGACGCGCTTCGTGCCGCCCCGGACAGCCGGGCCCCGCGCGCGCAGCAAGACGGATGGTGCAGGGAGTTTCAACGCCGGCTGACGCGGTTAACCCTTCATTAGGCATTCTTCGCCATCCTCTGCTCATCCAATTTCGTTGGATGAGCATCCCGCCTCGGGATGCTCGACGCCCTCCCTGTTGAAGCTTTGAGCCGTCTTCGGACGGCTCCTTTTTCCTTAGCCGGGGCCCTGGCGTTAACCACGGCGCGTGTCGCCGCTTGCCTTGTTCTCTCCCAGGACGCACCTTCCGGCTTCGGGCGCGGGAGCCAAATCGATTCCCCGCGCATTACGCATTGAACTTCTTGCGAGCGGATGCCGGTTTCGGGGTCATGACCAGTTCCATTCTCGATACCGCCCGCGCGGGCGAAACCATCCGGCTTGCCGAGCGCATCGCCTTCACACGGTCCTTCCAGCCCATCTTCGACGAGGGCATGGGGCTGGTGGACGAGACGGCGACCTATCTCGACGGCGAGGGGCGCCACGATGCCAGGGCGCTCGGGCGCGCTGCCTCGACGCTTTATGCCGCCGAATCGATGCGCCTGACCACGCGCCTGATGCAGATCGCCTCCTGGCTGCTGCTCCAGCGGGCCGCGAACCAGGGCGACATGTCGCGCGCGCAGGTGGAGGCCGAGAAGGTCAAGGTGCGGCTCGAGGGCATCGGCACCGGGCGCGACATGCCGGCCTTCGGAGAGTTGCCTGCGGCGTTCCGCAGCCTGGTGGAACGGGCCATCAATCTTGAAACGCGCATCGCGATGCTGGACCGCGAGATCTATGGCTCGGCCGAGCCCGCCCGCGAGAGCCGCAACCCGGTGGGCGAGCAGATCCACCTCCTCCACGCGGCCTTCTCGCTCTGAAATTCCCTTTCACGACCCAATAAAAAACCCGGCGTCTCCGCCGGGTTTTTTATTGTCCGCAAATGAGCGCGGGAGGCCGGGCCTCCCGCCGAGGGTATCAGATACCCAGGCCCTCATACCGCTTCTTGAAGCGCGAGACGCGACCGCCGCGGTCCAGAAGCTGCTGGTTGCCGCCCGTCCAGGCCGGGTGGCTGGTCGGGTCGATATCCAGGTTCATCTTGTCGCCATTGGAGCCCCAGGTGGAGCGCGTCTGGTATTCCGTCCCATTGGTCATGACGACCGTGATGGTGTGGTAATCCGGGTGGATGTCTTTCTTCATCGATCCTGATCCTTCGAGGCCGCGCGGTCGCGACAAATCCGCCGAGCGACTCGTCCATCCCTTGTGGAACGGCTGAAGAACCCGCGAATGCGGGGACGCGGTCGCTTTCAAATTCGAGGGTGAGCCTATACATCAGGGCCCACGCAGGCACAAGGGCCGGCACCGCCCGGAGATTTTCTTGCAAGACGCCCCATCGCCGTCCGAGCGCAGACGCTCCCTGAAGCCGCTCGTGCGGCTCCTTCCCTACCTGTCGCGCCATCGCCGGCTCGTGGTGGGGGCGCTCCTGGCACTCATCGTCGCCTCGGCCACCACGCTCTCGCTGCCGCTCGCGGTGCGGCGCGTGGTGGACATGGGGTTCGATGCCAGCGACACGCGATTCGTGGACAGCTACTTCGCCATGCTGGTGGTGCTCAGCCTCGTCCTCGCCGCCGCCAGCGGGGCGCGGTACTACTTTGTCATCGCGCTGGGCGAGAAGGTTGTGGCGGACCTGCGCAAGGACGTGTTCGGCCATGTGACACAGCTTTCGCCCGCCTTCTACGATCGCACGCTTTCGGGCGAGATCGTCTCGCGCCTCACCGCCGACACGACGCAGATCAAGTCGACGGTCGGCGCCAGCGCCTCCCTCGCCCTGCGCAACCTCATCCTCTTTCTGGGCGCAGTGGGAATGACGGTGTGGACGGCGCCCGGCCTCTCCCTCATCGTGATCGCCGCGATCCCCTTCGTCGTGCTGCCGCTGGTCGCCTTCGGCCGCTCGGTGCGCCGGCGCTCGCGGCTGGCGCAGGACACGCTGGCCGAGGCCAGCGCCTATGCCGGCGAGGCCATCGGCGCCGTGCGCACGGTGCAGGCCTTCACTGGCGAGCGCCAGGCGCGGGAGCGCTACGGCAGTGCGGTGGACAAGGCCTATGCGGCTGCGCGCTCCTCCGTGGTCTCGCGCTCGGTGCTGACGGGCTATGCGATCTTCACCATCTTCACCTCGGTCGTGCTCGTCCTGTGGGTCGGCGCCCAGCAGGTGATCGGCGGGACGATGAGCGCGGGCACGCTCGGCCAGTTCCTGCTTTACGCCGTTTTCGCCGCCTCCTCGCTGGGGCAGCTCTCCGAGGTCTGGGGGGAACTGGCGCAGGCGGCCGGGGCGACGGAGCGCCTGTGCGAGCTTCTGGACGAGCGCTCCCCCGTCGCCGACCCCACGGCTCCCGTGCCCCTGCCCGCCCGCCCCCTCGGCTCGGTGCGGTTCGAGGCCGTGTCCTTCGCCTACCCGAACGGCGCGGAGCGGCCGGTCCTGCGCGACATCTCGTTCGAGGTGCGACCGGGCGAGACAGTGGCGCTGGTGGGCCTGTCGGGCGCGGGCAAATCGACGATCTTCTCCCTGATCGAGCGATTCTACGATCCCGATGCGGGGCGCATCCTCGTCGACGGGGTGGATATCTCGCGCGTGGCGCTCGCCGAGCTTCGCGCACGCATCGCGCTCGTTCCGCAGGACGTGGCGGTGTTCGCCGCCCCGGCGGCGGCCAATATCGGCTTCGGCGTGGCCAGCGCGTCGCGCGCGGCGGTAGAGGCGGCGGCCAGGGCCGCCCATGCGCACGAGTTCATCCTGCGCCTGCCCCAAGGCTACGATACGCCTCTGGGCGAGCGCGGCGTCACCCTTTCGGGCGGCCAGCGGCAACGCATCGCGATCGCCCGCGCCGTCCTGCGCGACGCACCGATCCTTCTCCTGGACGAGGCGACCTCGGCGCTGGACGCGGAGAGCGAGATGCTGGTGCAGAAGGCGCTGGACGAGCTGATGGCCGGGCGCACGACGCTGGTCATCGCCCACCGCCTCGCGACCATCCTCAAGGCGGACCGGATTCTTGTCCTCTCGGAAGGGCGGATCGTGGAAGAGGGGACGCACGCCTCGCTCAGCGCCCGCGGCGGCGTCTATGCGCGCCTGGCCCGCCTCCAGTTCGGCGCGGGCGAGGCGGCGGCGGCCGAATAGGCCGTCAGCGCTCGGTCAGTTTCAGTTCGATACGGCGATTGCGGGCCCGCGCGTCGGGCGTATCGGCGGTGTCCAGCGGCTGGAACTCGCCGAAGCCCGTGGCGGCGAGGCGATTGGCCGGCACGCCCTGACTGACGAGATACTTCACCACCGCGCCCGCGCGGTCCGTGGAGAGCTGCCAGTTGTCCGAAAAGCGCCCGCCCGTGATCGGCACGTTGTCGGTGTGCCCGTCGACACGGATGATCCAGTTGATATCGGAGGGAATCTCGCGGTTCAGCTCGATGATGGCCGTGGCGAGCCCGTCCATCTGCTCGCGCCCTTCCGGCTGGAGCACGTCCGAGCCGGAACCGAAGAGCACCTCGGACTGGAAGACGAAGCGGTCGCCCACGATGCGGATGTTCTCGCGATCCGACAGGATCTCGCGCAGCCGTCCGAAGAAGTCGGAGCGATAGCGCGCCAGCTCCTGCACGCGCTGGGCCAGCGCCACGTTGAGGCGCCGGCCGAGATCGGCGATCTGCACCTGGCTATCGCGGTCGCGGCTTTCCGACATCTCCAGCGCGCCTTCCAGAGCGCCGATCTGCTGGCGCAGCGCGGAAAGCTGGAGGTTCAGGAGGTCGATCTGGTTGCGGGCCTGCTCGGAGACCTGCCGTTCGGACTGCAACTCGCCTTCGAGCTGCCCGAGCCGCACGCCGGTGCCGGCCGAACTCCCCGCCCCCGCATCGAGCGCGGACTGAAGGCGCGAACGCTCGCTTTCCACGCTTTCGAGCGAAGCGCGCAGGGCGGCGATCTCGTCCTGAAAGTCGCTGCCGCTCGCCCGCTCCAGCGCCAGAAGCTCGTTCAGCTCGGCGATCTGCGCGTTGAGGCGCGAGAGCACGGTGTCCTGCCCGGACAGCTCGCGACTGAGCAGGAACTGCGCGATGACGAAGACGGAGAGCAGGAAGATGATGGCGAGGAGGAGCGTGGAGAGCGCGTCCACATAGCTCGGCCAATAGCTGATCTCGCGATTGCGGGAGCGCTTGGACAGGGCCATGTCAGCGGCGCTCGCGCTCGGCCAGCGTGCCGGAAAGCCGGTCCAGCACGCTGCGCATGGCGCGCTGCTCGCTGGCCTGGTTCTCCACGAAATCGCGCAGCATCTGCTGCTCGGCGCGCATGTGCTGCACGAGGCCCTGGATGCTGTCGGCAAGGCTGGCCATGGCCGCGCTGGTGCGCGGCCCGGCGGCCTGGTCCTGCACGAGGCGGTTCAGCTTGTCGGACAGGACGCGCATCTCCTCCACCCCGCTCGCGCCCGGCGCGAGCGCCACCGGCGACGGCAGGGCGAGCGCAGCGCCCACATCGGTGATCGAGGACAGCCAGTCCTCGAACTCGGTGTAGAACCGGTTCTGCGCGCGCCCGACCTGCAGGTCGAGGAAGCCCAGCACCATGGAACCGGCGAGGCCGAAGAGCGAGGAGGAAAAAGCCGTGCCCATGCCCTGAAGCGGCGCCGAGAGACCCGACTGCACGGCGCCGAGCACGCTCGCCGCATCGCTCGAACCGGGATCCAGCGTCTGGATGGTGGTGGAGATGGCGGCAATGGTGGAAAGGAGGCCCCAGAAGGTGCCGAGCAGGCCGAGAAAGACCAGAAGGCCGACGAGATAGCGGGCCACGTCGCGCGTCTCGTCCAGCCGCGTGCCGAGCGAATCAAGGATCGAGCGGGCGGACTGGGTGGAGAGGGCGAGGGGCGCCCGGCTAGCGCCGATCAGCCCCTGTACCGCCGCGAGCAGGACCGGCGGCTTCACCCGCGCCGCTTCCGCCGGGTCGTTGCGATAGGCGTTGATCCAGCGCACCTCGCGCCGCAGCCGGAGAATCTGGCCGAGGCTGAGCAGGGTTCCGACGACCAGAACCCCGATGATCAGGCCGTTAAGGCCGGGATTGGTGCCGAAGGCGGACAGGATCGGTCGGCCGAGGATGAGCGCCACGAAGCCCGCCAGCGCCAGGAAGACGAGCATGGACCAGAGATAGACGAGCGGGCTGGACAGGCCTTCCGGCGCATCCTCCAGCTTGCGCGTCTCCTCCTTCGGCGTGTTCATGACCTGCATCGGCTTCGCTTCCGGGATCGGGCCGCCTGGCGGCCATTCGGTTGTTCCGCCCTCCTTTTAGCGGTCCGCGCCCGCTACGGCCAGTGCGGGCGGGCATCAGGCCTTGGGGACGATTTCCACCGCGCGGGCCTTCTGCGCACGGGCCAGAAGGCCCGACAGCGTCTTGTGGGCAAATTCGTTGCCGCACACGAGATCGCCGGCCATGTGGTCGACCGGCCGCCCCTCGATGGAGGTCACGAAGCCGCCCGCCTCGCGCACCAGCGCGATGCCGGCCGCCAGGTCCCACGGCGCCAGATCCCGCTCCCAGAACCCGTCCAGCCGCCCGGCCGCGACATAGGCCAGATCGAGCGAGGCCGCGCCGATGCGGCGCACGCCCGAGCATTCCGCCATCACATGGCGCATCTCGAAGAGGAAGCGGGCATGGTCGCCGCGCCCCAGGAAGGGGATGCCGGTGCCGAACAGCATTTCGGGCAAATGCTGGCGCGCCGCCACGCGGATGCGGCGGTCGTTGCAGAAGGCGCCGCCGCCCTTCTCGGCCGTATACAGCTCGTCCTGCGCGGGGTTGAAGATGACGCCGGCCACGATCTGCCCGTCGCGCTCCAGCGCGATGGAGACGGCGAAGTTCGGGATGCCGTGCAGGAAGTTGGTGGTGCCGTCCAGCGGATCGACGATCCAGCGGTGCTGGCTGTCCTTGCCCTCCACGGAGCCGCGCTCCTCCATGAGGAAGCCCCAGTCGGGCCGCGCGCGCGACAGCTCCTGGAAGACGATCTCCTCCGCCTTGCGGTCGGCGTTGGAGACGAAATCGGCCGGCCCCTTCATCGAGACCTGGAGGTTCTGCACCTCGCCGAAATCGCGCGTCAGCGAGCGGCCGGCCTTCATAGCCGCCTGCACCATCACGTTCAGAAGCGCCGAACGGGCCATAAAGGATCTTTCTCTCGTTTCATCGCCGGCGCAGCCGAAGGGGCGGCCGGCGCGTCCCGCCGCCTCGGCCCGCCCCTTCGGGCACCCGGAAACGGGGACGTTCAATCGCCACGCGGGCGTCTCCTGCGGCCGGAAGGCCGGTCGATCCGCGAACCGGGCTCAGTCCGCGCGGCGGACGTAGGTGATCTCGTTGGTATCGACGACGATGCGCTCGCCGCTTTCGATGAAGGGCGGCACCATCACGCGGATGCCATTCTCCATCTTGGCCGGCTTGTAGGAGGAGGTGGCCGTCTGGCCCTTCACCACCGGGTCGGCCTCGACGATCTCGAGCGTGACGTAGTCGGGCAGCGAGATGCCGATGGGGCGGTCCTCGTGGCTCTCCACCGTCACCTTCATGCCGTCCTGGAGGAAGGCGGCGCGATCGCCGACGAAATCCTTCTGCAGCTCGAGCTGCTCGTAGGTCTCGTTGTCCATGAACACCAGCATCTCGCCCTCGGCGTAGAGGAACTGGTAGTCCTTCTGCTCCAGGCGGATGCGCTCCACCGTCTCGGAGGCGCGGAAGCGCTCGTTCAGCTTGGTGCCGTCGATCAGGTTCTTCAGCTCGACCTGATTGAACGCGCCGCCCTTGCCGGGCTTGACATGCGCCGTCTTCACGGCCGCCCAGAGCCCGCCATTGTGCTCGATGACGTTGCCGGGACGGATTTCGTTTCCGTTGATCTTCATGGTTTCGATGTGCCCGAGGGTTCCGGCCGGAGGAAGGCGCGGCCGCTTGATCGTGGCGGGTCAAAACCACAAAGAAGGGGTCTTTTCAACCGTCCGTCGATTTCGTCAGCCGATCCGGAGGCGGTTGGCGGCCTCCAGGGCGCTGCGCTGCTCCTCCTGCGGCAGGGAGCGGAAGAAGCTGTCGAGCGCGGGATCGGCGTTACGCATGCGCCGGGCGAGCACGGTCCATTTGGCCGCTTCCGCCGTGTCGCGCGTCGTCCCCACGCCGTCCTTGTAAAGATGGGCGACGCGGTTCACGGCGATCGGGTTGCCCCGTTCGGCCGCGCCCTTCAGCCAGCGAAAGCCGCCCAGCGGGTCGGACGGCCCTCCCCGGCCGTTGATGAGCCAGATGCCGAGGTCGATCTGCGCCGTCTCGTGGCCGCGCACGGCAGCGGCATGAAGCCAGCGCCGTGCCGACACGTCGCTCTGCTCGGGCACGCCCTGCCCATAGGCATAGAGCTGCGACAAGGCGTATTGCGCGTCCGAAACGCCGGCCTCGGCCGCCGTGCGGAAATAGCCGGCCGCCTCGGCAAAACCGCCCGTCGGCGAGGACTGGATCAGCATCTGCCCGTAATTGAAGGCCGCGAGCGGGTTGTCGGCGTCGGCGGCCTGCTTCATCAGGTCGCGCGCGGCCGCCGGGTCCGCCGGCACGCCGATGCCGTCGACCAGCATCATGGCCAGGCGGAACTGCGCCTCGGCCACGCCCGCCTCGGCGGCCACGCGATACCAGCGGGCCGCCTCCGCCTCGTTGCGGGTGACGCCGAGGCCGCGCAGGTAGAGCTCTCCCATCAGCGTCTGCGCCGCCGCGTCGCCGAGATTGGCCAGCGGCTCGGCGATGCGCAGGGCCGACAGATAGTAGCCACGCTGATAGGCGCCGAAGGCCGCGTCGCTCGAGGCGGGAAACTCCATCCCGCTCCCTTGCGGCATGGTCGGCACCGGCAGGAGCTGGCTGCGCGCGGCGGCGGGCGCCTCGCTTTGCGGCGCGCCGAGCGGCAGGGCGTCCTCCTGCGCACGCGCGGGCCCGGCGGCGAACGCAAGCCCCGCCGCCAGCGCGAGGAGCGCCGCGGCGCCCCTCATGCCGCGCGGCTCCGCGCCAGTTCGTCGAACACGGCATTGGCCGCCGACACGCGCTCGCCTTCCGCGCCCGGCGAGCCGAAGACGGCGTCGGACAGGGCGACGAACTCGACGCCGGTCGAGGCGGCCGCCATCAGCGTGCCGAGGTCCGAGCCGCCCATGAGGACGCAAGGAATCTCCACGATCTGCGCCCACCATGCGGCAAGCTCCACGTCGCGATCGCGCGGAGCGGGGTCGGTCTCGCCGCTCAGCCGGCCGAAGAAGAGGTAGTCCGGCAGCGCCTCGCCCGCCTCCAGCGCGTCGTGCCGCGTCTTGAAGCCGGAGCCGCCGACGATGAGCTTGGGCGAGAAGCGCGCGATCGCCTCCCGCAGTTCCTCCTGAGAGCCGCCGGAGACGTGCAGGCCATCGGCCTTCACGCGCCCGGCGCAGCGTGTGTCGTCGGCCACGATGGCAGCGGCGCCGGCCTCCTGGACGAGCGGAACGAGCCCTTGCGCGAAATCCTGGAAGGCGCCCTCCCCGCGCCCGGCCGCGCCGATGAAGACGGTGGCCACGTCGCCCCCGCCGAGCGCCCGCGACAGCGCTTCGCGCCCCGCCGGACCATCGGGAAGGGCGGACGCGACGAGGGCGAGGCGGGGACGGACGAAATCGATGGTCATGATACTTTACGGAATGAGGGGGCGGCGGCGGCCAGACGCCGCGCGCCTCGGGGAAGATGACAGGGTTCGGCCCCTATTTGAAGCCCGCACCGCCGCAAGCCTCTCGTGAAACGGAAAACGGGGCCCGGCGCGCCGCGCCGAACCCCGCCTCGCAAGCTCGCGCCGGCCTTCAGTTCCGGCTGATCCGCAGCCTTTCGATCTCGTCCTTCAGGACGAGTTTCTTGCGCTTCAGTTCCTGGATTTCGGTGTCACCTGCGGCCGGCTTCTGCCGAAGCGCGGCGATTTCGCTGTCCAGCGCCGAATGGCGCTGCTGCAACGTCTCGAGATGGCTCTCCAAGGACATTTACAAGCTCCTCTAGCTGCTTTCGCCGCCCCTGCCTCCCGCAGGAAGGCCCCGGCGGCTTCATGAGAGTGTCACGAAAGGTTGGTCGTGACTATGGCGAGGACAAGCATTCGGTTGGCGATTTTCTCTCGGGCTGGTATCGGTGGCCTCGAGAGCGGGGCGGCAGGGCATTTGGGAACGAGATGTCGGATCAGGAGCAGGCGGCGTTGAGGCTTCAGGCGGCGCGAATGCGGCAGGAACATGCCGATTTCGACGCGGCGATCAACGCCATGGAGACAGTGGGCTGCGACCGGCTGCAGATCCAGCGCATGAAGAAGAAGAAACTGTCCATCAAGGACAAGCTTCAGGACCTCGAAGACCAGATCCTGCCGGACATCATCGCGTGAGCGAGCCCCGGACCCAGGAGGCTCGCCCGCGGGCGGATGTCGCCATCATCATGGGAAGCCAGTCAGACTGGCCGACGATGAAGCACGCGGCCGATACGCTGGAGACGCTGGGCGTCAGCTTCGACGCGCGCATCGTCTCGGCGCACCGCACGCCCGGGCGGCTCTACGATTTCGCCAGCAGCGCCAGGGAGGAGGGCTTCAAGGTGGTCATCGCCGGGGCCGGCGGGGCGGCCCATCTACCGGGCATGACCGCCGCGATGACGCCGCTGCCCGTCTTCGGCGTTCCCATCGAAAGCCGCGCCCTTTCGGGGCAGGACAGCCTCCTCTCCATCGTGCAGATGCCGGCCGGCATCCCCGTCGGCACCCTGGCCATCGGCAAGGCCGGCGCGGTCAACGCCGCGCTTCTGGCGGTGAGCGTACTGGCCCTGTTCGACGAGAAGCTCGCCCGGCGCCTCGACCACTGGCGCGAGCGCCAGAGCGGGGCGGTGGCCGAGCGGCCGAGCACGCCGGAAGGCAGCGCGCCTTGAGCGCGGCGCATCTGGCCGCCCCGCTTTCACCCGGCGCCACCATCGGCATCGTGGGCGGCGGACAATTGGGGCGTATGCTGGCGGGCGCCGCCGCGCGCCTCGGGCTGAAGACGGCCGTGCTCGATCCCGATCCCGCCTGCCCCGCCGCGCAGCTCGCCAACCGCATCATCGCGGCCGCCTATGATGATGCGTCGGCGCTCGAGGCGCTGTGCGGGGCCTGCGAGGTCGTCACCTACGAATTCGAGAACGTGCCGGTGGAGGCGATGCGCGCGGTGGGCGCGCAGCGCCCCGTCTACCCGCCGGTGGAGGCGCTGGAGGTGGCGCAGGACCGCGTGACCGAGAAGGCGTTTCTGAACGGCATCGGCATCGCGACGGCCGCCTGGCGGGCGGTGGACGAGCCGGCCGAGCTGGCGCACGCGCTTCTCGACCTGTCGGGCGACTGTATCCTGAAGACGCGCCGGCTGGGCTATGACGGCAAGGGGCAGGCCGCCCTGAAGGCGGGCGCGCCCATCGAGGGCGTGTTCGAGAGCCTGGGGGCGGTGCCCGCGATCCTGGAGAAGCGCGTGGCGTTCGAACGCGAAGTCTCGGTGATCGCCGCGCGCGCCCTGGACGGAACGGTCGAGGCCTACGACCTTGCGGAGAACGAGCACCGCGTCGGCATCCTGCGCCGGTCCACCGTGCCGGCCAGAGCCGGGGCGGACATCGCCGCGCAGGCCGGGGAGATCGCCGGGCGTATCCTGGCGCGGCTGAACTATGTGGGCGTGATCGGGGTGGAATTCTTCCTCACGCGCGAGGGCGCCCTTCTCGTCAACGAGATCGCGCCGCGCGTGCACAATTCCGGCCACTGGACGGAAGCGGCCTGCGCCGTCTCGCAATTCGAGCAGCATATCAGGGCGGTCGCCGGCTGGCCGCTGGGGCGAACCACGCGCCATAGCGATTGCGTGATGGAAAACCTCATCGGAGAGGAAGTCCTGAAGGCCTTCGCCATCCTTTCGGAGCCCGACGCGGTGCTGACGCTTTACGGCAAGGGCGAGGCGCGCCAGGGCCGCAAGATGGGGCATGTGACGCGCCTGACGGGGCCCGCCCCGCGTTGACTTTTCACGGGGCCCTCTTTATGTCGGCGGCATTGACGGCGCGTCCCTTGCGGGACTCGCCTTTCGAAGCGACGGCATGGAGGCATGGATCGTCGCGTTCACCAACGTAGACGGTCGGGTCCCATGAAGATCAAGAATTCGCTGAAGGCTCTCAAGGGCCGCCACCGCGCCAACCGCATGGTTCGCCGCAAGGGGCGCATCTACATCATCAACAAGGAAGCGCCGCGCTTCAAGGCCCGCCAGGGCTGAGGCACGGCCTGCGCCAGCACCGGCGCGGCTTGTGGAACTTCTTGAAGAGCACGCATGGCACCGATAAGCTTCGGTCCATGCGTGCTCTTTTCGTTTGCGCCTTTCTCGCCGGCCTGTCAGCAGCCCCTGCCCCATCGCACTCGCAGGAAGCGCCCATAGCGCCGCTTCCCGAGAGCGAGGTGCTGCCCCAACCGCTGCCGCCCCTGTCCGAGCCTTCCGCGCCCGCCTCCGGCGACGACGAGGCGGCATCGGCGCTCGATGGCCTGTTCGCCGAGTTGAGGAGAGAGCGCTCGCCGGAGGCGGCCGAGCGCCTGGCGGGCCGAATCGAGGCGCATTGGCTGGACAGTGGCAGCGCCACGGTCGACCTGCTGATGGGATGGGCGGATGCGGCGGCCGCGACACAGAACGAGGGCGCGGCCTTCGATCTCCTGGAACAGGTCATGGTGCTTTCCCCGGACTACGCCGAGGCGTGGAACCGGCGCGCGACGCTGAACTACGGCCTCGACCGCTACGGCCGCTCGCTCGCCGACATCGAGCAGACGCTGATTCGCGAGCCGCGCCATTTCGGCGCGCTGATGGGGCTCGGCGCAATCCTGGAAACGCTCGGGCGCGACAGCGATGCCGCGCAGGCCTATGGCCGCGTGCTGGAGGTCTACCCTTCGCTGCGCGCGGCGCAGGACGCGCTCGCCCGCCTGTCCGACGCCGCCGAGGGGCGAACGCTGTAGGACATCCCGCACCGTGCCGCCCCGGCGACACCGGCAGCTCTTTCGGTCTTGCGGGGGCTTGCCATTCCGGGAACCATTTCGCACTGCAATAGACTTCTTCCCGGACGGGATATTGCAGGACGATAGGATAACGCATGCCAACCATCGGATGCCGGCGATTCGCCGTGTTGGCGAGCTTGCTTCTCCTCAGCGGTTGCGCGGGGACCTATGCGGTTCAACGCGTCGATGCCGCCAAGACCGCCCTCGTCGGATTGTCGGAGCGCGACGTGCGCATGTGCGCGGGCTTTCCCACGCGGCAGTTCGAGGAGGACGAGGTCAAGATCTGGAGCTATGAGCTGCGCAACCAGACGGGCGGCGTCAACTTCTCCGCCCCGCTATGGGTGGCCAACACCAATCTGAACCTCAGCGGCGGCGGTTCGTGCCACGCCCAGTTCAAGTTCGTGGACGGGCGCCTGACGCGCCTCGCCTATGCCGGCGACAATGACGGGGCGCAGGGGCGCGACTCGCTGTGCGCCCCGATCATCGACGGCTGCATGTCCTATCTCGCGGAGAACGGGGCATCGGGCCGCTGAGGCGAGGGCACGCCGCGCGCACGCGCAGCGCCAGTCCTCAGACGGCGGAGCGGCCGTCCGAGGCGATATAGGCGATGCGCAGCATGTTGGTGGCGCCGGGGGTGCGAAGCGGCACGCCGGCGGTGATGATGATCCGCTCGCCGGGCCGCGCATGCCCCTCCTCCACGGCCACGCGGCAGGCCTTGTCCACCATCTCGTCCAGGTTGGAGGCATCCTCCGTGACGACGCAGTGCAGCCCCCAGACGAGGCTGAGCCGCCGCGCCGTGTCCAGCACGGGCGAAAGGGCGATGATGGGGAGCTGAGGGCGCTCGCGCGCGGTGCGCAGGCCCGTGGTGCCCGTCGACGTGTAGGTGACGATGGCCGCCACGCTGAGCGTCTCGGCCATCTGGCGAGCCGCCAGCGAGACGGCGTCGGCCCCCGTCGATTCCGCTTCCGGGCGCTGCGCGGTGATGATCTGCGGGTAAAGCGGGTCCTTCTCCACCTGCACGCCGATGCGGCTCATCGTCTCCACCGCCTCCACGGGGAAGTCGCCGGCCGCCGATTCGGCCGAGAGCATGACCGCGTCCGCGCCCTCGAAGACGGCGATGGAGACGTCGGACACCTCGGCGCGGGTCGGCACCGGGGCCGAGATCATCGATTCGAGCATCTGGGTGGCGACCACCACGGGCTTGCCGCGCTTGCGCGCCAGGCGCACCATGCGCTTCTGGATGCCCGGCACCGCCTCCAGCGGCATCTCGACGCCGAGATCGCCGCGCGCCACCATGATGGCGTCGGACATCTCGATGATCTCCTCCAGCCGCTCCACCGCCTGCGGCTTCTCGATCTTCGACATCAGGCTGGCCCGCCCGCGCGCGATCTTGCGCGCCTCGGCGATGTCTTCCGGCCGCTGGATGAAGGACAGCGCCACCCAGTCGACGCCCTCGGCCAGCACGGCGTCGAGATCGCGCCGGTCCTTCTCGGTCAGCGCGCCGGTGCCCAGCGTCGTGTCGGGCAGGCTGACGCCCTTGCGGTCGGAGATCTTCGAGCCGGCGACGACGCGGGTCTTGATGGAGCGCCCGTCGGACTCCGTGGCCACCAGTTGCAGGCGGCCGTCGTCGATGAGCAGGCGATGGCCGGGCCGCACCGCCTCCAGAATCTCCGGATGCGGCAAGTGGACGCGCGTGGCATTGCCAGGCGCCGGGTCGTCGTCCAGCGTGAATTCCTGTCCCACGGAGAGATCGACCTTCGTCTCCTCGAAGCGCCCGACGCGCAGCTTGGGCCCCTGCAGATCGGCCAGGATTCCGATGGGCCGGCCGACGGCGGCCTCCACCGCGCGGATGCGGCGCACCAGCTCGCGCATCATCTCGTGGTCGGTGTGGCTCATATTGATGCGAAAGGCATCCGCCCCCGCCTCGTGCAGCCTGCGGATCATCGCCTCTTCGGACGAGGCGGGTCCGATGGTCGCAAGGATCTTGACCCGGCGTTCACGCTTCATGGGGTTCCGTTTCCTTCGTTGCTTGTCTCGTCTGGCGCTTGCGCCTCGTCGGAAAGGTCCGGCTCGCCCGCAGGCGGCGCCGCGGCATCGGGCGCGCCGTCGCGCGCGGCGGGCGTAAGCTGCACCATCCAGCTCGCCTGGCTGCCCGTGTCGTATTCGCGGAAGCCCATTTCCTGGAAGCCGCGCGAGAAGCAGTCGCTGACGCCCACCACGCGAAATTCGTTTTCGGCGATGCAGAGGTCGATGTCGCCGGCCCAGCGGCCGACGCCCTCGGCGTCCTCCGCATAGAGATAGTAGTAGCGAGAGTTGAGCTGCCCCTCGACGATGGAGCGGCAGGTGGTGGCGGGAATGCGCCACCAGCCCTCGCTCACCCAGCCCTCCTCGTTGCGATAGCCGATGGCCACGCCCACGAGCGACTGCGTGCCGTTGCAGACGCGGAAGTCGGCTCTCGCCTCCTCCATGGCCTGCGGCGCGAACGAGGCGATGCCGGCCAGCAGCACCGGCGCAAGGCCGCGCAGGATTTGTCGGGCACGGAAGGGGCAGGCAGGCATGGGGCGGGGATCCTCTGCAAGGCGCAAACGGTCCGGATGGTCATGGACTCTTCTAGGCATGAATGCTGTCGTTGCCATGACGAGAATGCCTTTTCGAACGATTAGATCGGAATGGCAAGGCGTCTTCCGCAAGCCTTACGAAGGCTTGAAGCGTTGAAGCGCGTGGCGGGCACCCCGATATCGGGTCAAGCGGATCGAATGAGGCATGGACATGGATGAAGATCGCAGAACGCTGGAGCTGGAGGCGGCCGTCTTCCGCCGGCTGCGCGACCATTTGCGCGCGCGGCCCGACGTGCAGAACATCGACCTGATGAATCTCGCCGGCTTCTGCCGCAACTGCCTGTCGAACTGGTATGCGGACGCCTCCCTGGCCGCCGGGGAGCCGCTGGACAAGGCGCGTGCGCGCGAGATCGTCTACGGCATGCCTTACGAGGAGTGGCGCGAGAAGCACCAGCGCGAGGCCAGCGCGGAGCAGCAGGCCGCCTTTTCGGCCGCCAAGCCGGATCATTGAGCGGCCAGGCGCGCCCGCATTCCCTCCCCGCGCAAGCTTGGCCGTTCAAACGCGGCCGGAACTCTGCTATCGGCGCGGGGACGGACGAATTGAAACGAGGTTCACCAGCATGATGGATGCAAGCACGGTCGCCCAGGACCAGCTTCGTTCCTTCGTGGAGCGCATCGAGCGCCTCGAGGAAGAGAAGAAGACCATCGCGGACGACATCAAGGATGTCTATGCAGAGGCGAAGGGCAACGGCTTCGACACCAAGGTCCTGCGCAAGGTGATTTCACTGCGCAAGCAGGACCAGAACGAGCGGCAGGAGCAGGAGGCGATTCTCGACCTCTATCTGCAGGCGCTCGGGATGCAGCCCGGCCCTTCCGAATAGGCCGAGGCATCGTCACGGGGACGCGAAAAAGGCGCCGCGGGCTCTGCCCGGGCGCCTTTTTCGATTCGCGGCCGGCAGGGCCGGCGAAGGGTGCCGCTCAGCGCGCGCGGCGGCGCTTGTGGCCGAGGCCCATCTGCTTGGCGAGGCGCGAGCGGGCCGCCGCGTAGTTCGGCGCCACCATCGGGTAATCCGCCGGCAGGTCCCACTTCTCGCGGTATTCCTCCGGCGAGAGGTTGTAATGCGTCATGAGATGGCGCTTGAGCGACTTGAACTTCTTCCCGTCCTCGAGACAGATGATGTAATCGTCCGTCACCGACTTCTTGACCGGCACGGCGGGCTTGGGCTTCTCCGCCTGCGGCGCCTGCGGGGCGGCCGTGGTGCGGCCGAGCGCGCCATAGACGTCGGAAATGAGCGCGGGGAGATCGGAAACGGGCAGCGAGTTGTTGCTGACATAGGCGGCCACGACCTCGGCCGTCAGCTCCATCAGCATCTCGTTGTTATCGGTGCTTTCGCTCTGTTCCATCTAGCCCACCTGGAAAACGGACGCGATGCTCCGTCGGCGTCCTGATGATTATGCTTCCGCGCCAAAACGGCGGATGGCCCGCCGGATGATGGCCCGCACCGCAATTGACCTGCGTTACGCGTGCCTTTGTATTTAGAGATTGTTATCGCATGTCAAGCCTCGTCTTCGCAGCCGAAGTTGCGGCAAGGCTCCCGAAATGCCGGACGGGTCGGGTTTACATTCAAAACAAGGGCATATGCTCGAAAATGGCCCATGCACGACTTGAGGGTGTGCAATACGCAACTCATACACCCAGCGCGCAAAAGCATCGCGCCCCATACGAAGCAGCACGCCGAAGCGTGCTGCGAATTTAAGCCGGGAATCGGGCAAGAAGGCGGACGAGACTCAATTGAGCCTTTGCATCGGCAGGAAGTTGACCGCCGATCCGCTGAAGCGATCGCTGGCCGAAACACTTGTGGCCGGCGCGAAGCCGCTGGCCACCCCGGCCACCGGAACATCCACCACGAGCATGTTGCCGCGCGGCCTGGCCGGGCGCGATTCCAGCGCGCGGTCTTCCAGGCCCGTCACGAGCGAGGCGACCTCGATCCGGCGACCGATCATCTCGTCCACATCCATGACCCTGGGCGCGGCCGGCTGGGCACGCGCGGCCTCGGATCTCAGGACGCGGCCGCCCTTGCCGGACAGGGAGGGCGCCGGCTCGTCCATGGGCGCGGCGGCCAGGTCCGTGGGGGCGATATCGGCCGCTTCCTCCAGCGCCGCGACGAGCGCGGAGGGAACGGGTGTCCCGTCGGCGAGCGAAGGCTCTTCCGACGCCGGCTGCGCGGCCGGAACCGGAGGCGCGGCGACCGGCAGGGGCGCGGAAGCCTCCAGCGAGGCCATGGCGACGGGCTGGTCCTCGCTGTCCGCGGCGGCGACGGCCGGCGCGGCCTGGGGCACCGGCAACGCCTGCAGGATGGCCTCGAAGGGCGGGCGCGTGCTGGGCGTCGGCACATAGGCGAGCTGGCCGGCGCTGGCTGCGCTCGGCGCCGGCGTTTCCAGCGCGGCGACGAGCGTCTGCGAAACCGTTCCGGCGACGGGCGCTTCCTCGGCGGCGGCGGCAACGACGGCCGGCGCGGACCGGGCCGGGGCGCTGGCGGGAACGGGCACACGGGCAAGGTCGAGGGCTGCGACTTCCCGCTCGCGCGGAATCTCGGCGCCCGGCACCGGGGCCCGCGCGCCGCTGCGTGCGGAGGTGTCGAAGGCATTGCGCTCGGGCATGGGCACGCCGGCCGGAAGCTGCGCGGGCGCCGTGGGCCGCGAAGGCTGGGCGGCGGCGACCTGGACGGCCGGCGCTGGCGCCGGCGCGCGGCGGGCCGGCGCGGCGGGCCTCGGCACGGGCGCGGTGGCCGCTTCCGCCTCGTCCTCGGCCTCGTCCGCGCCGCCACCGAAGAGGCGCGCGAGAAGCGTGGGCCCGCCGGAGCGCGCATCGGCCATCTGCACGGAGGCGCCGCTGCGGCGCTGGTTGTACGAGGCGAGCGCGGTCTGGTAGCCCGGCAGGGGCTTGCCGTCGGCCGGCAGATAGATCGTGTTCCCCTGCGGGAAGATCTTGGCCAGCTCGTTGCGGTTCATGCGCGGCCAGTAGCGGCCATTGCCCATGTCGATATGGACGAAAGGCGAGCCGGAGCGCGGATAGTAGCCGACGCCGCCGAGCTGCAACTGGAGGGCGATGGAGCGAACGCGAGAGAGGGGCACGTCCGGGATGAAGAAGTCGATGGCCTTGCCGCGCGTGTGCTGGCTGTTGTCCGCCACACCGCTGGAGCGCGAGCGCAGGGTCCGGTTGGTCTTGGGCGAACGGTAGCCGCCGATGATGTTGATGTAGTCGCGCGTGCCGGAGCGGCGCTGGATTTCCCAGAGGAAGTCCAGCAGATGGGGGTCCATGTCGGTGGGCTTGCTCTCGCGCCAGTCGCGCAGGGCCCAGTTGGCCTTCTTCAGCCCGTCGGGCAGGAAGCGGCCGTTGCGCTTGTAGGTGATCTCGGTCTTCTCGCGCAGGTGTACGTGGTAGAGCTTCAATGTCCGGGTTTCGGCCTCGGCCGTGCCGCCGCTGGTGACGACCAGCATCAGGCTGGCGGCGGCGATGGCGGCTGCGTGCGCCCAGCGGCGCACGGCGCGTCCGGTCATAGCGAACATCCGGCGTTTCCCCTCGGATCGGCGACTCGCTCGCGATTGTCCCCAACGCAGGCGGGCCGGACTGAAGTCATCGGGTCATTTGTGTCCTTCGTCCGCCGCAACTGCGGCACGACGATGACAGTTCTCCCAAATTCACCTCTAATACAAAGTAAACCGGTTAACACCCGGTGAATTTCGTTGCAGCCCCTGTGCGATTCGGCGCAACCGCCCTCGCCCGCCGTCGCGAAGGAGCTTCCAACGCCCCGCGCTTCCCCCATATGGTGCGGCACGACAAGCCGCTTCCGCGCCTGGCTCCGGGCCGGGCCCCGAGGGCGGCGACCATCAGATTCGAGGTTTTCATGCCCTTCCGCACCAGCGCTTCCGAAGCCACGGCCCGAGTCCAGTCCCTAGACGGGCCGCTGCCGGAGTGGAATCTCGCCGACCTCTACGAGAGCCCGGACAGTGAGCGCATCGGCGCCGACCTCGCGGAAGCGGGCCGGCGCGCGCTCGCGTTTCAGGAGCGCTTTCGCGGCAAGCTGGCGCAGGAAGCGGCCAGCCCGGGCGGCGGGGCGCTGGCCGAGGCGCTGGCGGAGCTGGAGGCACTGGAGGAGCTTCTCGGGCGACTGGCCTCCTATGCCGGGCTTCTCTACGCCGGCGACACCGCCTCGCCCCGCAATGCCAAGTTCTACGGGGACATGCAGGGGCGGCTGACCGACATATCCGCGCGGCTCCTGTTCTTCTCGCTGGAGCTGAACGGGATCGAGGACGCGGTCGTCGACCGGGCGATGGAGGCCAACGCCGCGCTGGCCCATTACCGCCCGTGGATCGTGGACCTGCGCCAAGACAAGCCCTTCCAGCTCGAGGAGCGGGTGGAGGAGCTGTTCCTGGAGAAGTCCGTGACGGGCCAGGGCGCGTGGAACCGCCTCTTCGACGAGACGATGACGGCCCTGCGCTTCGATGTGGACGGGCGGACGCTGGCGCTGGAGGAGACGCTGAACCTCCTCCAGGACGAGAATCGCGACGTGAGGCGCAAGGCCTCGGAGGCGCTGACCAAGGTCTTCTCGCAGAACCTGCGGCTCTTCACCCTCGTCACCAACACGCTGGCCAAGGACAAGGAGATCTCCGACCGCTGGCGGGGCTTCTCCGACGTGGCCGATTCGCGCCATTTGGCCAACCGGGTCGAACGTGAGGTGGTCGATGCGCTGGCAACGGCCGTGCAGGCCAGTTATCCGGCCATCTCGCATCGCTACTACGCGTTGAAGAGCCGTTGGCTCGGGCTGGAGCGGCTTGAATCCTACGACCGGAACGCGCCCCTCCCCGGCCCGAAGCGCAACGACATTCCCTGGCGGGAGGCGCGCGAGACGGTGCTTTCGGCCTATGCTGGTTTTTCGAGCGACATGGCGGAGATCGCCAGCCGGTTCTTCGATCGCGGGTGGATCGACGCGGGCGTGCGGCCGGGCAAGTCGCCCGGCGCCTTCGCCCATCCCACCGTGCCCTCCGCGCACCCCTATGTGCTCGTCAACTACATGGGCAAGCAGCGCGACGTGATGACGCTGGCGCACGAGCTGGGCCATGGCGTGCATCAGGTGCTGGCCGCCGAACAGGGCGCGCTGATGGCCCCCACGCCCCTCACGCTGGCCGAGACGGCCTCGGTGTTCGGCGAGATGCTGACCTTCCGCTCGCTGCTGGAGCGGACCACCGGCAAGACCGAGCGCCGCGCGCTCCTGGCCTCCAAGGTGGAGGACATGATCAACACCGTGGTGCGCCAGATCGCCTTCTACCTGTTCGAGCGGCGCGTGCACGAGGCGCGGCGCGAGGGCGAGCTGACCTCCGAGGAGATCGGGCGAATCTGGCGCGAGGTGCAGGCCGAGAGCCTGGGCCCCTCCATCCATCTCGGCCCGGGCTACGAGACGTTCTGGACCTATGTGCCGCATTTCGTGCACTCGCCCTTCTACGTCTATGCCTACGCTTTCGGCGACTGTCTGGTGAACTCTCTCTATGCCGTCTACCAGGGCTCGGAAGAGGGCTTCCAGGAGAAGTATTTCGCCATGCTGCGGGCCGGTGGCACCAAGCACCACTCGCAGCTTCTGGCACCGTTCGGGCTCGACGCGAGCGATCCGGGCTTCTGGGCCAGGGGGCTCGGCGTCATCGCCGGCCTGATCGACGAGCTGGAAGCGCTGGAGGACTAGAAGGCCCCGCCCCACATGGCGCGGCGGGCGGCCTTGAATGCCTCCCCGTCCCGCCGGCTGACGACGCGCTCCTCCAGCGCGCCGTCGTCCCGGCAGAGCTTGAGGGAGATGCGCCCGCCGCCGCCGCGCGGCATGGAGAGGATTCGGGCCCGCGGGCCGGGCGCGGGGGTGCGTGCCACGGCGAGATAGGCGAATTTCTCGTCCTCGAAGGGCGCCTCGCCGCCCTTCACCAGCCGATGCAGGCGCGAGCGCGGCAGGCGCCGGGCGAAGTGGCACCAGTCGGGCGCCGCCACGGGACAGGCCTCGTGGTGCGGGCATGGTGCGACGAGATGGGCGCCGCCTGCCAGAAGCTGCGCCCGCGCGGCGAGGATGCGCCGCCATCCGGCCGGCGTTCCGGGCTCCACGATGATGAGGACGCCCTGCGTGCGCCCCCACAGCTCGGCGACGAGGCGCCGCCCCTCTTCGGGCGATACTTCATCCAGCACGTAGGAGAGCGTCACCAGATCGGCCGGCGCGGCGGCCGCCAGCGCCTTTCGGGCATCGCCGGCGACGAAGGCGGGCGCGAAGGCGAAGGCGCCGCCAGCCAGCCGCTCGGCCATGCGCCGGATCGGGTCGCTCGCCTCCAGAAGCGTGGCGGCGCAAAGGCCATCGAACGCGTCGGCTGCCGCCCAGAGCACCGTGCCGGGGCCGGCGCCCACATCCAGAAGGCTTCGCGGCGCGAGATCGGGCCGGGCCCCGGCCGTCTGCGCCATCGCCTCGCGGATCGCGGCATAGGTCGCGGGCATGCGGGCGGCCACATAGGCCCTGGCGCGCAGATCGTCGCCGATATGGAGCCGGCCGTCGCGCGTCTCGGCGCGGTAGCGTTGCGAAAGCGTCTCGCCCGCGCGCCTCAGCGCGTCGAGGGGCGTCTCGGCCAGTGCGTCCTCTATGGCGCGTCTCAAGGGGGCGGGCAGTTCCATGGGCCAGCTTCTTGCCGTTTCGTCGCGCGAAAGTCACGAGCCTTGCCTATGATCGGCATCGCCCTTTCAATTCCCCTCATTCTGGTCTAGCCGACCAGTTCACAGGCCACGGCCGCCCACAAGGAAGCTTCATCGAAAATGGCGAACGAAAACCACCCGATCCACGGCAAGATCACCGGCCCCATCGTGATGATCGGCTTCGGCTCCATCGGACGGGGCACGCTGCCGCTGATCGAGCGCCATTTCGAGTACGACAAGGCGCGCCTGACGGTGATCGACCCCAAGGCGGACAACCGCGCCATCCTCGACGAGCGCGGCGTGCGTTTCGTGCAGGAGGCCGTGACGCGCAACAACTACAAGGAATTGCTGACTCCCCTTCTCACCGAGGGCGAGGGCCAGGGCTTCTGCGTCAACCTCTCGGTGGATACCGGCTCGGTCGACCTCATGCGCCTGTGCCGCGAGCTGGGCGTGCTCTACATCGACACGGTGATCGAGCCCTGGCTCGGCTTCTACTTCGACGACACGATGTCGAACGCGGACCGCACGAACTACGCCCTGCGCGAGACGCTGCGCAAGGAGAAGCGGGCCCGTCCGGGCGGCACCACGGCGGTTTCCACCTGCGGCGCCAATCCGGGCATGGTCTCCTGGTTCGTCAAGCAGGCGCTGGTGGACATCTGCCGCGACACGGGCATGACGTTCGAGGAGCCGGCGGCCGGCGACCGCGAGGGCTGGGCGAAGCTCATGAAGAAGAGCGGCGTGAAGGGCGTGCACATCGCCGAGCGGGACACGCAGCGCGCGGTCAAGCCCAAGCCCATGAACGTGTTCTGGAACACCTGGTCGGTCGAGGGCTTCCTGTCGGAGGGCATGCAGCCGGCCGAGCTGGGCTGGGGCACGCACGAGAAGTGGCGGCCCAAGAACGCCCGCGATCACGAAAAGGGCTGCAAGGCGGCGATCTATCTGGAGCAGCCCGGGGCCAACACGCGCGTGCGCACATGGTGCCCCACGCCGGGCGCGCAGTACGGCTTCCTCGTCACCCACAACGAGTCGATCTCGATCGCGGACTACTTCACCCATCGCAACAAGAGCGACGAGGTGACGTTTCGCCCCACGGTGCACTACGCCTACCACCCGTGCAACGACGCCGTGCTCTCACTGCACGAATTGTTCGGCGCGGCCGGCAGGATCCAGCCGGAACATCATGTTCTGGACGAGGACGAGCTGACGGACGGGATCGACGAGCTGGGCGTCCTGCTCTACGGCCACGCGAAGAACGCCTACTGGTACGGCTCCCAGCTCTCGCTGGAGGAGACGCGCCGGATCGCGCCCTACCAGAACGCCACGGGCCTCCAGGTCACGTCGGCGGTGCTGGCGGGCATGGTCTGGGCGCTGGAGAACCCCGAGGCCGGCATCGTGGAAGCCGACGAGATGGACTATCGCCGCTGCCTCGAGGTGCAGACCCCCTATCTCGGCCCGGTGAAGGGCTACTACACGGACTGGACGCCGCTGGCCGACCGGCCGGGCCTCTTTCCGGAGGATCTGGACGAGAAGGACCCCTGGCAGTTCAGAAACATTCTGGTTCGCTGAAGGAACGGTTTGTTCTATATAGGACTTTGGATCGGGAGCGCTGCGTTCCCGATCCATCCCGAATCGACGAGGACCGGGTCCCCGTGGCGCCTGATCGGGGGCGACGCCGAGGAGACGCGGATGGAGGACTTCTGGACGGACGACCGCAGGGAACATGCGGTGGTTCGCGCCGTGATGGAGGCGGTGATGACCGGCAAGGCGGGCGAGATTGCACGCCATTTCGCGCCGGGCGCCGTCTTTTCCAACCGCTCCAATGCCGGGCTGATCGATGCGCCCTGGTACGACCGGATGGAGGGCGAATACCGCCTTGCCGGCGAGACGGAGGCCAAGGCCTTCGTCGGCGAGCTTCTCAAGCGCTCCCGCTACATCTCCTTCGAGCAGCGCGGCATCATCGTGGACGGCGACGCGGCGGCCAGCCGCTGCGACTGGACGCGCGAGGACGAGCGCGACGGCTCGCTCGTCACGGGCACCACCATGTACTGGTTCTCCTTCACCTCGGACGCGCGCATCCGCGCCATCGAGACCATCGGCTCGGTGCACTCCGTGCTTCCCGCTCGGCGCAGCGAGGTCGCCGCGCTGTGATTGCGCCGCAGTGCCCTTCCAAGCGGCGCGTTTTCCTCCATAATCCGTTCTAACCATCCCCTGCCCGGAGCCTTCCCGCATGAACCGCCACGTCCCCACCCTCGCGATCCTGACCGCCGTGCTCGCCCTGGGGGCCTGCGTCTCGCCATCCGACCGGCTGACGCGCGCGGAGATCGCGCCGCGCCAGACCGGCATTGAGGGGCGCTGGGCCGCGGTGGGCGGCCCGGTGGCCTACACGGCCACCTTCTCCGGCGGCAGCTTCTCCTCCACCGAGGACGCGACGGGCGCGCCGCTGGCCACCGGCAACTACCGCAATGTCGGCCCCAGCCAGATCACCATCAATTCCCGCTCCAACACCAGCGGGCAGGAATCGGCCATCAATTGCAGCCAGATGGCGGCCGACCGCATGGCCTGCGTGACGGCGGGCGGCACGCGCTTCGAACTGACGCGCCGCGCCTGAGGCGCGACACCGCGCCGTCTGGAAACGCTCCGGCGAATGAACCATATTCCGTGGCCTGAACGCCCGCTTGCAGCACAGGCCACGGATTCCCCACGATGAACGCTCCCTTCACGCCCGCAGCCGCAACGGCCATCGGCCCGCTTCCGGCCGGGCACCCGCCGGTCAAGGCGAAGAAGGTCGGGGTCCTTCTGGTCAATCTCGGCACGCCGGATGGAACGGACTTCTGGCCGATGCGCCGCTACCTGCGCGAATTCCTGTCGGATCGCCGCGTCATCGAGTGGCCGCGCGCTCTCTGGTATCCGATTCTGTACGGCATCGTCCTCAACACGCGCCCCAAAAAGTCCGGCCATGCCTATGAGCAGATCTGGAACAGGGAGCGCAACGAATCGCCCCTGCGCACCTTCACCCGCGCGCAGGGCGAGAAGCTGGCGGAGCGCCTGTCGGGCGAGAGGAGCGTCGTGGTGGACTGGGGGATGCGCTACGGCAAGCCCTCCATCGCCGAGCGGGTGGACGCGCTGATCGAGAAGGGGTGCGAGCGCATCCTGTGCTTCCCGCTCTACCCGCAATACTCCGCCGCGACCACGGCGACGGTGAACGACAAATTCTTCGAGCATCTGAGCACCAAGCGCTGGATGCCCGCGGCGCGCACCGTGCCCCCCTATCACGACGAGCCGGTCTATATCGACGCCCTCGCCCGCTCCATCGAGACGCATCTGGCGGGGCTGGACTTCGAGCCGGAACGCGTCGTCGCATCCTATCACGGCATCCCGCAAAGCTACTTCAAGGCCGGCGACCCCTATCACTGCCACTGCCAGAAGACCTCGCGCCTCCTGGAAGAGCGACTCGGCTGGGCGCCGGGGCGGCTGATGACCACCTTCCAGTCCCGCTTCGGCCCGGAGGAGTGGCTCCAGCCCTATACGGACAAGACGATGGAGGCGTTGGCGAGGGACGGCATCCGCTCCGTCGCCGTCTTCAACCCCGGCTTCGTCGCCGACTGCCTGGAAACGCTGGAGGAAATCGCGGGCGAGGCGGGCGACATCTTCCGGGAGCATGGCGGCGCCCATTTCACGCATATCCCGTGCCTCAACGATTCGGCCGAGGGAATGGACGTGATCGAACATATGGTGCGGCGCGAGCTTTCGGGGTGGATCGGCTGAGACGCCCTCGCCTTTCGCGGCCGAAGGCCGTATCTGGGGGAGGCAGATCAGGAGGAACGAGACGATGCTTTTCGACGGCTTTCCGGTGACCGGCTTCGGTCTCGTCGTCATCGTCCTTCTCGTCTTCGCCGTCCTCGCCCTTCTGTCGGCCATCAAGATCGTGCCGCAGGGCTACAATTTCACCATCGAGAATTTCGGCAAATACACCCGCACGCTCACGCCGGGCCTCAACCTCATCGTGCCCTTCGTGGAGCGCGTGGGGCACAAGATGAACATGATGGAGCAGGTGCTCGACGTTCCCACGCAAGAGGTCATCACCCGCGACAACGCCTCGGTCGCGGCCGATGGCGTGGCCTTCTACCAGATCCTCGACGCGGCGGCGGCGGCCTACGAGGTTTCCGGCCTGAAGAACGCCATCCTCAATCTCGTCATGACCAACCTGCGCTCCGTCATGGGCTCCATGGACCTCGACGACCTGCTGTCGAACCGCGACGCCATTTCCGAGCGCATCCTGCGCGTGGTGGACCAAGCGGCCCATTCCTGGGGCATCAAGATCACGCGAATCGAGATCAAGGACATCAACCCGCCGGCCAACCTCGTGGAATCCATGGGCCGGCAGATGATGGCCGAGCGCGAGAAGCGCGCGGAGATCCTCGAGGCGGAGGGCGCGCGGGCCGCCAAGATCCTGCGCGCGGAGGGCGAGAAGCAGTCGCAGATCCTGGAGGCGGAGGGCAAGCGCGAGGCGGCCTATCGCGAGGCCGAGGCGCGCGAACGGCTGGCCGAGGCGGAGGCGACCGCGACTAGGCTGGTCTCCGAGGCCATCGCGGCGGGCGACGTGCAGGCCATCAACTATTTCGTGGCGCAGAAATACACCGAGGCGCTCGCCAAGATCGCCTCGGCCCCGAACCAGCGCGTCGTCCTCATGCCTCTCGAAGCCTCCTCGCTGATCGGGGCCATCGGCGGCATCGCCGAGATCGCCCGGAGCAGCTTCCCGGAGGCGCAGGCACCCGGCACCACGGCCCCGCCGGCGGCCGCCACGCGGCGCCACCCGGCGGGCGTTCCCACGGTGGGCGAACGGGCATAGCGCGCGATGGCCGATATCCTCGCAACCTATGGCTGGTGGATTCTCGGGCTGGTGCTGCTGGCCCTCGAGCTGGCGGCGCCCGGCGTCTATCTTCTCTTCTTCGGCATCGCCGCGCTGGTGGTGGGCACGAACGCCTTTCTCTTTCCCGGCCTTGGCTGGCAGAGCGAAGTGATCGGCTTCGCCGTCGTCTCGCTGGTCGCCGTGCTTCTGGGGCACAAATGGTACGGGCAGCGCGGCACGCGCACGGACGGGACGGACCTCAACCACCGCACGCGCCGGCTGATCGGGCGCACCGCCACGTTGAGCGAAGCCATCGAGGGCGGGCGTGGGCGGGTCTCCATCGAGGATGGCTGGTGGACCGTGGAAGGCCCCGACCTGCCCCGGGGCGCGCGCGTGGTCATCAAGGGCGCGGACGGCTCCGTCCTGACGGTGCGCCCGGCCGAGCCGGGCCCGCCCGACCTGTCCTGATCAGGCGACGCCGATCCGCAGCAAATCGTGCAGGTGGACGATGCCCACCGGCGCGCCGTCGCTCACGACCATCAGCGCGGTGATGTTGGCGGCGTTCAGCATCTCCAGCGCCTTCACCGCCAGCGTTTCGGGCGAGATCGTCTTGGGATCGCGCGTCATCACCTCGTCGACGGTGCGCGAGAGCAGGTCGGCGTGAAGGTTTCGGCGCAGGTCGCCGTCCGTCACGATGCCGAGCAGCCGCCCGCCCTCCACCACCGCGACGCAGCCGAACCCCTTGCGCGAGATGGCGACGATGGCCTCCGACATGGGCGTGCCGCTCGGCACCAGCGGCAGCGTCTCGCCGGTGTGCATGATGTCGCCGACATGGGTCAGGCTCGCGCCGAGCTGGCCGCCGGGATGGAAGACGCGGAAGTCGCCGGCCGAGAAGCCGCGCCGCTCCAGAAGCGCCACGGCCAGCGCATCGCCGAGCGCGAGCTGCATGGTGGTGGAGGTCGTGGGCGCCAGGCCATGGGGGCAGGCCTCGGCCGCGCGCGGCAGCAGCAGCACCTCGTCGCTCTCCTTGGCCAGCGCCGAGGCCGGGCGCGAGGTGATGCAGACCAGCGGGATGGCGAAGCGGCGCGTATAGGCCACGATGCCCTTGAGCTCGGCCGATTCGCCCGACCAGGACATGGCCAGCACCGCATCGCCGCGCCCGATCATGCCGAGGTCGCCGTGGTTGGCCTCCACCGGGTGGACGAAGAAGGCCGGCGTGCCGGTGGAGGCGAAGGTGGCCGCCAGCTTGGTGGCGATGTGCCCGCTTTTGCCGATACCCGTTACGATGACACGGCCCTTGAGGGCGGCGAGCCTGTCCACCACGCGCCCGAAGGCCTCGCGCATCGGCCCTTCCACGGCCCCGGCCAGAGCCCGCAGCCCTTCGGCTTCGGTGGAGATCGTGCGGGCCGCCGAGGCGGCGGGGCTCGTCTTGTCGAAGCTGTCCATATGCATCCATCGCCGCTCGTCGCGTCGGCCCGGCTGTAGCCCAAAGACGAGGCTCGCGCAAAGCGGCGCGCCGTGCGCGCCTCGTCTCAATGTTTCGTTAACCCTGCCTGTTTAGGGTTCGGAAAGGATTTCGCGCGTGCCGGCCGGGCGGCGCCATGAGACGACAGAGCCCTTTGCCATGGCCCAACGCGCCGCGCCGATGACCGTGATTGCGCTGGCGCTCCTCGCCGGAGGCGCGACGGCGGCGGCCCAGGAGCTTCGCCCCGGCACGCTCGACCTTCGCACGCTCGACTCGCAGGATTACGGACGGATCGAGGACGATCCCTCGCTTCTGCGCACGCCCCCGGCCTCCGAGGAGGACGCTACGACGCGGGAAGAGGTCGCGCCGGACGAGGAGGAGGAGGCTCTGCCCTTCGACCTGTTCGAGGGCCCGCAAACGCCCGTGAGCCGGCGCGAGAACCTGCCGGGCGGGGCCGCCGGCCCGGCCGGGCGGACCGCCGCGCCGAGCGGCACGCCGGGCGAGGGCCGGCCGACGGAGCCGGCCGCCGCCCCTGCCGCCGCGCCCTTTGCCACGCTCGGGCCCGTGCGTTCCCCCACCTTCGCCGCCGTGCCGGTGGAGGGCCGCGTCGATCCGGCCTCGGCGGCCTTGCGCGCGAGCCTGCCGGTGCGTGGGGATGACCCCTTTGCCGCGCAGGGCGTGCGGCTCGGCCGCTTGCTCCTCCTGCCCTCCATCGAGCAGGAGGTCGGCTACTCGGACAATCTCGGCGCCGACAGGACCGAGGTCTCGGGCGCCTTCACCGAGACACGGGCCTCGGCCCGGCTCCTGTCGGACTGGTCGCGCCACGCGCTGGAGATCAACGCCATGGCCGGCTACCGGCGCAATTTCAGCGGCGAGGCACGCGAGGAGCCGCGCATCGGGCTGGACGGCCAGCTTCGGCTGGACATCGCGCAGGACTGGAGCGGCACGCTGCGCGGCGCGCTGTCCTACGCGCGCGAGGACGCCATCCTCGCCGAGCCCGGCCTGCCCGCGAGCGAGCGGCCGGATATCCTGGCCTATTCGGGGGGCGCGGAGCTGCGCCGCGACATCGGCCCCCTCACCTTGTCCGTCGCCGGAGACCTTGTGCGCGAGGAGCGCGATTCGGCTCCCTCGGGCGAAAGCCGCGACTTCACCACGGCCACGCTCGGGCTGCGGGCGGGATACGAGATCGCCCCCTCGCTCCGGCCCTTCCTGGCGGCTTCGCTCGGCCAGCGTGTATTCGATTCGGACAATGGCGGCGATTCGCTGATCCACGCCCTGCGCGCCGGCGTGGCCTTCGACTTCACGGAGAAGCTTACCGGCGAGGCGGCGCTCGGCTACGCGTGGAACGCGCCGGAGGACGGGGCCCTGGAGACGCTCTCCAGCCCCACGGTGGACATGAGCCTTGCCTGGTCCCCACGGCGGGGCACGGATGTCGTCCTGTCCGCCTCCACCTATTTCGATCCGGACGAATCGAACCTGACGACATCGACCGTCTACGAGACCGCGCTCGCGCTGCGCCACCGCGCCACCGCGCGCACCGAGTTCAACGGGCGGATCGGCGCGGCGTTTCGCCAGGGAGACGGGCCCGGCGCGCGGGACGATGTGACCTATGCGGCCGAGGCGGGCGTGACCCACTGGCTCAATCGCGCCCTCGCGCTCACCGCCCTCGCCCGCCATGAGCGGTTCGAGGGCGATGGGCGAGACGCGGACTACACCGCCAACTCGCTGCGCATGGGCATGCGCTGGCAGCGCTAGGCAGGCGGGCCTACTCGGCGGCGCTACGCTTCTGGGCCGGCTCCACCGTGTCGATCAGCTCCTGCAGATGGTCGTAGACCTTCTCGCGAATGTCCGGGCGCCAGAGCGCGAAGGCCACATTGGCCTCGATGAAGCCCTCCTTCGAGCCGCAGTCGAAGGTGCGGCCGGTGAAGTGGTAGCCGTAGAACTCCTGCCGGGCGGCCAGCTTCAACATGCCGTCGGTCAACTGGATCTCGTTGCCCGCGCCCTTCTCCTGCGTGGCCAGGATGTCGAAGATCTCGGGCTGGAGGATGTAGCGGCCGGAGATGAAGAAGTTCGAGGGCGCCTGCGCCGGGGCGGGCTTCTCGACCATGCCGTCGATGCGAAAGCCGGTGGAAACGTCGTTGCCGCGCCCCACGATGCCGTATTTGGCCGTCTCGGCGGGATCACACTGTTCCACGGAAAGGACGTTGCCGCCGGTCTCCTCGTAAAGCTCCACCATGCGCTTCATGCAGCCCTGTTCGGCCTGCATGATCATGTCCGGGAGCAGCAGCGCGAAGGGCTCGGGCCCCACGAGGTCGCGCGCGCACCAGACCGCGTGGCCGAGGCCCAGCGGCGACTGCTGGCGAGTGAAGCTGGCCGTCCCCGGCGTCGGCTGGAGCTGTTCCAGAAGATCGAGCTCGGCCTGCTTGCCTCGGTCGGACAGGGTGTGGACCAGCTCGACCTGGATGTCGAAATAGTCCTCGATGACGCCCTTGTTGCGCCCGGTCACGAAGATCAGGTGCTCGATCCCGGCCTGCCTCGCCTCGTCCACCACATACTGGATGACGGGACGGTCCACGACCGTGAGCATCTCCTTGGGGATCGCCTTCGTGGCGGGCAGGAATCTGGTTCCCAGACCCGCCACCGGAAAGACGGCCTTGCGTACCTTGCGCATTGAAACCCCTTTTGCAAAAATAGAAACATGCGGCCGCATGGCGGCATTTCCCCTCCGGCGGCACGCTAACCCGGACCTAGGGGAAAGAAAATGGCGAGCGTCCGGCGAGAGCGAAGGATTCGCGCAAGCCGCCTATCCTTTCGGCCAAGCAGGATGGCCGCCGATGCCCGGCCTAACGCGCTGCAAGTCCCTGAAATGCCGCTCTTAACCGTCTTGCGAAAAGGCCCCTTCCGGCGTCGATTCGGCGGCCCCGGTTTGACGCGGCCCGTTTTTAGGCCACAATTGATGGACGCGGCATGGCGAACGGGCCGCGATAGTCTTCCAGCCTGGAACGGAGATTTTTCCCTTTGACCGATCGGATGCACCATCTTGCTCGCATTGCTGCTCGCGGCGGCATGAGCCGGCGGGACTTCCTGGGCGCGGCGGCCGCGGCCGGCCTGAGCCTCTCGACCGCGACCGGGCTGCTGACGACGGGCGCGAAGGCGCAGGAGGAGACACCCCGGCGCGGCGGGCACCTGCGCCTCGGCATCCAGGGCGGCGGCTCCACCGACGTTCTCGACCCCGGCCTGTACCTGGCCAACGTCATGCTCATCACCGGGCGCAATTTCGGCGACACGCTGGTGGAGACGCACCCCGAGACCGGCCTGCCGCTGCCGGGCCTGGCCGAATCCTGGGAAGCCTCCGAGGATGCGCGCGTCTGGCGCCTGCGCATCCGCCGGGGCGTGCAGTTCCACGACGGCAAGGAGCTGACGGTGGAGGATTGCGTGGCCACGCTCCAGCGCCACTCCGACGCGGAATCGAACTCCGCCGCGCTCGGCATCATGGAGGGCGTGGAAAGCGTGGAGGCGGATGGCGACGAGCTCGTCGTCACGCTGACGACGGGCGACGCCGACCTGCCGCTGCTCCTGTCCGACTATCACCTGATCATCCAGCCGAACGGCGGGCGCGACGACCCCAATGCCGGCATCGGCACCGGGCCCTACAGGATCGAGAGTTTCGAGCCGGGCGTGCGCATCATGTTCACGCGCAACGAGAACGACTGGCGCGACGATCGCGGCTTCGTGGACTCGGTGGAACTGCTCGTCATCAACGACGCCACGGCCCGGACGGCGGCGCTCTCCTCCGGCCAGGTCCATTTCGTCAACCGCGTCGAGCCTCGTACGGTCGACCTCCTGGCGCGCGCTCCCAATATCGAGATTCTCCAGACCTCGGGGCGCGGCCATTACCTCTTCCCGGCCCACACCAACACGGCCCCGTTCGACAACAACGACCTGCGGCTGGCGCTGAAATACGCGATCGACCGCGAGGCGATGCTGGAAACCGTGCTGCGCGGCTTCGGCTCGGTGGGCAACGACTTTCCCATCAACCAGAACTACGCGCTGGCCCCGGACGATATCGAGCAGCGCCCGTTCGACCCGGACCGGGCCGCCTTCCACCTGCGTGAATCCGGCCATGAAGGCCCGATCCTCCTGCGCACTTCCGACGTGGCCTTTCCCGGCGCGGTGGACGCCGCGCAGCTCTACCAGCAGACCTGCGCGCAGGCCGGCATCCAGATTGAGATCCGGCGCGAGCCGGGCGACGGCTACTGGTCCAATGTGTGGAACGTGCAGCCCTTCTGCGCCTCCTACTGGGGCGGGCGCGCCACGCAGGACCAGTTCTATTCCACCGGCTATTACTCGCGGGCGGACTGGAACGACACGCGCTTCAGCAACGAGCGCTTCGACAGCCTGCTCCTCGAGGCGCGGCCCGAGCTGGACGAGGGCCGCCGCCGCGAGCTCTACCGCGAGATGGCGCTCATCGTGCGCGACGAGGGCGGCGCCATCATCCCCATGTTCAACGACTTCGTGAACGCGGCCCGCGCCGAGGTGAAGGGCTTCGTGCACGACATCGGCAACGACACCTCGAACGGCTACGTGGCCACGCGCGTGTGGCTGGACGCTTGAGCGTGATTCCCTCGCAGGCCGACACCGCCGGCCCGCAGAACGACAGCGCGGCGGGCTCCGGCCCGTCGTCCTCTGCGGGCCAGCCCCTCCCTACCAATCCGCCCCCCGGCTCGACATCATCCTGGTTCGCGCGCCATCCGCTCCTTTCGCTGATCGGGCAGCGGATATTGCTCGGCATCGGCCTCCTCCTCGCCGTGTCCATGCTGCTCTTCCTGGGCGTGGAGGCGCTGCCGGGAGACTTCGCGCAGACCTATCTCGGCCAAAGCGCGACGCCCCAGGCCGTGGCCAATATCCGCGCCGAGCTCGGCCTCGACCAGCCGGCGCTCACCCGCTACTTCCAGTGGCTCGGCGGCATCGTGCAGGGCGATTTCGGCTCCTCCTGGGCCAGCGGGCGGCCGGTGGCCGACCAGATCGGCCTGCGGCTGGGCAACACGCTGTTCCTCGCCGCCGCCGCCGCCATCGTCTCGGTGCCGCTCGCCATCGGCCTCGGCATGCTGGCCGTGCTCTATCGCGACCGCCTCGCGGACCGGGCGATCAACGTCGTCTCGCTGGCGGCCATCTCGCTGCCGGAATTCTTCGTCGGCTACCTGCTCATCCTGTTCTTCGCCGTGAACACGGGGTGGTTCGCCTTTCCGGCGACGGTCCATTCCGGCATGGGCCTCGGCGAGCGGCTCGCCACCATCGCGCTGCCCTGCGCCACGCTCGTGCTCGTGGTGCTGGCCCATATGATGCGCATGACGCGCGCCGCGATCCTCAACGTCATGTCCTCGGCCTATATCGAGACGGCGGAGCTGAAGGGGCTGTCGCGCCTCACCGTCATCGCCCGCCATGCCGCGCCGAACGCCCTGGCGCCCGTCATCAACGTGGTGGCGCTGAACCTTGCCTACCTCGTGGTGGGCGTGGTCGTGGTGGAGGTCGTCTTCGTCTATCCGGGCATGGGGCAGTATCTGGTGGACGCGGTCTCGGTGCGTGACATGCCGGTGGTGCAGGCCTGCGGCCTCATCTTCGCCGCCGTCTACATCGTCCTCAACACGCTGGCCGACATTCTGGGCATCGTGAGCAATCCACGACTGAGGCATCCGCGATGAGGCGCGTTCCCTTTTCCGCCTGGATCGGCATGGCCGGCGTCGCGCTCGCCCTCACCTGCGCCCTCTTCGCGCCGTGGATCGCGCCCTATGGGGAGCGGCAGGTGGTGGGCGACGTCTGGCTGCCGGTCGGCGGCGAGTTCTGGCTGGGCACCGACAATCTGGGCCGCGACCTTCTCTCCCGCCTCATCTGGGGCGCGCGCACCACGATCGGCGTCGCGCTGGCGGCCACGGTTCTGGCCTTCCTGGCCGGCACGATCCTGTCCTTCGTGGCCGCGGCGATGCGCGGCTGGACGGACCAGGTGCTGTCGCGCTTCAACGACCTGCTCATGTCGATCCCCACGCTGATCTTCGCCCTCGTCGTGCTGGCGGCCCTGCCCCAGCAGCTCGGCATCCTGGTCGCGGTGATGGCGGTGCTCGATTCCACCCGCGTCTTCCGCCTCGGCCGCGCCGTGGCGGTGGACATCGCGGTGATGGACTTCGTGGAAGCGGCACGGCTGCGGGGCGAAGGCACGCTGTGGATCGTGTTCCGCGAGATCCTGCCCAACGCGCTTTCCCCGCTGCTGGCCGAGTTCGGCCTGCGCTTCGCCTTCGCGGTGCTCTTTTTGTCCACCCTGTCCTTCCTCGGCCTCGGCATCCAGCCGCCGGCCGCCGACTGGGGCGGCATGGTGCGCGACAACAGGGACGGCATCCTGTTCGGCGTCTCCGCCGCGCTGATTCCCGGCGCGGCCATCGCCCTTCTGTCCATCTCGGTCAATCTGGTGGTGGACTGGCTGCTGAACCGCACGTCGAGCCTGAAGGGAGGGCGGGGCTGATGGAAACCGTTCTGTCCGTCGAGAACCTCAGGATCGAGGCCACCGCCCACACGCCCGGCGAGGCGCCGCGCCGGCTGACCATCGTGGACGACGTGTCCTTCTCCATCGCGCCCGGCAAGGTGCTGGGGCTGATCGGCGAGTCGGGCGCCGGCAAGTCCACCATCGGCCTTTCCGCCCTCGCCTACGGGCGCGGCGGGGTCGAGATCACCGGCGGCAAGGTGCGGCTTCTGGGCAAGGACCTCCTGGCCATGAAGCCGGGGCAGGTGCGCGAGCTTCGCGGCGCGCGCGTCGCCTATGTCGCGCAGTCCGCGGCCGCCGCGTTCAACCCCGCCCACCGGCTGGGGGACCAGATCGTGGAAACGGCGCTGGCCCATGGCACGATGAGCCGCGCGCAGGCCCAGACCCGGGCGCGCCGCCTGTTCACGGTCCTCGGCCTGCCGGACCCGGACCATTTCGGCCGGCGCTATCCCCATCAGGTCTCGGGCGGCCAGCTCCAGCGGGCGATGACGGCGATGGCGCTCGTGACCTGCCCCGACCTCATCGTCTTCGACGAGCCCACCACCGCGCTCGACGTGACGACGCAGATCGGCGTTCTCGTCGCCATCAAGGCGGCGCTGGCGGAGACGCGCTCCTCGGCGATCTACGTCACGCACGACCTTGCCGTCGTCGCGCAGATCGCCGACGACATCATGGTGCTGCGGCACGGGCGGACGGTGGAATACGGGCCGACGGCGCAGATCATCGAGGCCCCGCGCGAGGAGTATACGCGCAAGCTCATCGGCGTGCGCCGTCACGAGAAGCCGGAGGCGCCCGACCAGGGCGGGCGGGCGCTCTCCATCGAGGGGGTGTCCGCGGCCTACGGCCAGACGCCCGTCCTGTTCGACGTGTCCATGCACCTGCCGAAGGGGCAGACGCTCGCGGTGGTGGGCGAATCGGGCTCGGGCAAGTCCACCCTCGCGCGCGTCGTCACGGGGCTTCTGGCCCCCTCCTCCGGCTCCGTCCTGTTCGAGGGCAAGCCGCTGACCGCGCGGCTGAAGGATCGCACGCGCGAGGATCTGCGCAAGGTGCAGATGATCTACCAGATGGCCGACACGGCCATGAATCCGCGCCATACGGTGCGCCAGATCCTCGGGCGCCCGCTCACCTTCTATTTCGGCCTGCGCGGGGCCGGAAAGACGGCGCGGGTAAAGGAGCTTCTCGACCAGATCGAGATGGGCGAAGGCTTCATCGACCGCTACCCGGCCGAGCTTTCGGGCGGGCAGAAGCAGCGCGTGGCGATCGCCCGCGCGCTGGCGGCCGATCCCGAGATCATCCTGTGCGACGAGCCCACCTCCGCGCTCGATCCTCTGGTGGCCGACGGCATTCTCGATCTTCTCGCGCGGTTGCAGGCGGAAAAGGGCCTGTCCTACCTCTTCATCACCCACGACATCGCCACCGTGCGCGCCATCGCCGATTCGGTGGCCGTCATGCATCGCGGCCGCGTGGTGCGCTTCGGCGCCAAGTCGCAAGTGCTCTCCCCGCCCTTCGACGACTACACCGAAAAGCTGCTGGCCTCGGTGCCGGAGATGCGGCTCGGGTGGCTGGAAGAGGTTCTGGCGGAAAGGCGCGACCTGGAGGGGGCGGGCGCATGAGGCGGGACCGGCCGGCGCTGAAGGGCATCCTCTTCGACAAGGACGGGACGCTGCTCGACTTCGAGGCGACCTGGGGGCCCGCGACAGCCGCCGTGGTGGCCGCGCTGGCGCAGGGCGACCCCGCCAAGGCCGCGCGGCTGGCCGAGGCCGCCGGGTTCGATCCGCAGAAGAGAAGCTTCGAGGTGGCCTCGCCCATCATCGCGGGCGCGCCGGACGAGTTCGGGCCCGTCTGGGCGCGGCTTCTGGGCGTGCCGTTCGACGCGCGGTTCGCCGCCCGCATGAACGCGCTCTTCCACGAGCACAGCCTCGTCTCGCTGACCGGCTACGAGGACGTGGCGCCAGGCCTCGATGCGATCCTCGCCATGGGACTGGCGGTGGGCCTGGCCACCAACGACACGCAGAGCGCGGCCCATGCGCATCTGGAGCGCCTTGGCGTGCGCGAGCGCTTCGCCTTCGTGGCGGGCTACGACAGCGGCCATGGCTCCAAGCCCGGGCCGGGCATGGTCCACGCCTTCGCCCGCGCCATCGGCGCGGCGCCCGAGGAGGTGGCGATGATCGGCGACACGGGCCACGACATGGCCGCCGCCAAGGCGGCCGGCGCGCTGGCCGTGGGGCTGGCCCGCACGCCGGCCGCGCGCGCCGCCCTCGACGGCCTGGCCGATCTGGTGATCGACGACCTTGCGGCCCTTTGCACCCATCTGGAGGACCAGCGCCGGCAGGACACGGACCGCTGCGCGGGGTAGGCCAGGAGCCCTGCACCCACAGGATGCTTGCCGCGGCCGGCGCTTCACGCGACATAGAGGTCCGGAATCCGCCGGGAGGCAAGACGAGATGGCGAGGACGAGACAGGACGAGGCCGCACGCCTCGACGATGCGGCGCGCGCGGGCTGGCTCTACTACGTGGCCGGCAAGACGCAGGACGAGATCGCCCAGACCTTGCAGATCTCGCGCCAGAGCGCCCAGCGCCTCGTTTCCCTGTCGGTCAGCGCGGGCCTTGTGAAGGTGCGGATCGACCACCCCATCGCGGCCTGCCTCGATCTCGCGCGGCGGCTGCGCGAGCGGTTCGGCCTGTCCTTCGCCGAAGTCGTGCCCTCGGACGCGTCCTCCCCCTCCACCACGCTCGGCATCGCGCTGGCCGGCGCGGCGGAGATGGAGCGGCGCCTGCGCCAGAGCGAGCCGCTGATCATCGCCATGGGAACCGGGCGCACGCTCAAGGCCGCCGTCGAGCACCTACCGCCGATGGACTGCCCGCAACATCGCATCGTATCGCTGACGGGCAACATCACGCTCGACGGCTCGGCCTCGGTCTACAACGTCATCTTCTCCATGGCGGACGCGATCCGCGCGCCGCATCATCCCATGCCCCTGCCCGTCGTCGTCTCCAGCCCTCAGGAGCGGGCGCTCCTGCACGAGCAGAAGGTGGTCAGGCGCACCCTCTCGCTCGCGGCCGGGGCCGGCGTCGTCTTCGTGGGCGTGGGCGAGATCGGCCCGGACGCGCCCCTGGTGAAGGACGGCTACATCACGGCCGAGGAATGCGCGGACCTCGTGGGCCTCGGCGCGGTGGGCGAGATCGTCGGCTGGGCCTTCGACGCGCAGGGGCGGATCATCGACTGCGCCTATAACGAGCGGGTGGCCAGCGTCCCGCTTCCGGCCGGGCCGGGGGCCGAATCCATCGCGCTGGCGATGGGAGAGCGGAAACTGCCGGCGATTCGCGCGGCGCTCAGCGGCGGGCTCGTCAGCGGGCTCATCACCGACGAGGCGACGAGCGAGCGGCTGCTGGCCGCCTGACGGCAAAGAACTACAACGCAGGAGAGTGATCGCCGGTCGCCACGATGGTGCGACGCGGAACGCATTTCCGTTGACAGCGTGCAGTTGTAGTGAGAATTTGCCCCGGCATTGAGTATTTGCTCAAACGAGCTGGGAGGCTTTCCGACATGTTTCACCGCGCACTCGCTGCGGGCGCCGTTTCGTTGCTGGCCCTTGCCGGCACCGCCGGAGCCCAGACGACGCTCACCATCGGCACCGTCAACAACGGCGACATGATCCGCATGCAGGGTCTGACGCAGGATTTCACCGAGAAGCATCCCGACATCGCGCTCAACTGGGTCACGCTGGAGGAGAACGTCCTGCGCCAGCGCGTGACGACCGACATCGCCACCAGCGGCGGGCAGTTCGACGTGATGACCATCGGCACCTACGAAGTGCCGATCTGGGCCGCGAACGAGTGGCTGCTGCCGCTGAACAATCTGGGTGAGGACTACGATGTCGACGACATCCTGCCCCCGATCCGCGAGGCTCTCTCGGCCGACGGCACGCTCTATGCCGCGCCCTTCTACGCCGAGAGCGCGATGACGCTCTACCGCACGGACCTCTTCGAGGCGGCCGGGCTGGAGATGCCGGAAGCGCCGACATGGGAGTTCGTCGCCGAGGCCGCCCGGACCATCACCGAGCAGAATTCGGACGTCTACGGCATCTGCCTGCGCGGCAAGCCGGGCTGGGGCGAGAACATGGCCTTCCTCGGCGCCATGGCCCGCTCCTTCGGCGCCAATTATTTCGACGCGAGCTGGCAACCGCAGTTCGAAGGCGAGGGCTGGCGCACGGCGGTGACGCAATATGTGCAGATGATGACCGAGTACGGCCCTCCGGGTGCGGCCTCCAACGGCTTCAACGAGAACCTCTCGCTCTTCAACCAGGGCCGCTGCGCCATGTGGATGGACGCGACCGTGGCGGCCTCCTTCGTGACGAATCCCGAGGAGAGCCAGGTCGCGGAGAATGTCGGCTTCGCGCCCTTCCCGTGCGGCATCGACAATTGCCCGAACAACGGCGCGAACTGGCTGTGGGCGTGGTCGCTGGCCATCCCCGCCGGCTCGCAGAAGGCGGAAGCGGCGGAAACCTTCATCGCCTGGGCGACCTCCAGGGCCTATCTGGAGCTCGTGGCCGAGAACGAGGGCTGGGCCAACGTGCCTCCCGGCACCCGCACCTCGCTCTATGAGAACGCGCAGTATACGGCCGAGGCGCCGTTCGCGCAGGCGACGCTGAACGCGATCGACAACGCGGACCCCTCGATCACCGACGACAAGCCCTATGTGGGCCTCCAGTTCGCGGCGATCCCGGAGTTCCAGGGTCTCGGCACCGCCGTCGGCCAGCAGATGGCGGCCGCCGTCTCCGGCAGCATGAGCGTCGATCAGGCCCTCGCCTCGGCCCAGGCCGCCGCGACCCGCGAGATGACGCGCGCCGGCTACATCCAGTAACCGCCTCCCAGGCGAGACGAAGGGGCGTCCCTCCCGTGGGGGCGTCCCGCCCGATCCGCCGATGACGCAACGCCGCCCTTCCCCCTTCGTCGTCCCGGCCCCGAGCCGGCACCCATGCCGGGCCATGCGCCGCCGGATGGGCGACGAGGCGGCACGGCGGGCGTCCCGGCTTTCGGCGAGGAACGGCATGAATTCCGGCCAGGGGCCGGAATGACGCGAAAAGCCTGGAGGAAGGCACCGGACCCATGGCGACGACACAGACCAAATCGGCCGCGCGCCTGATGATGGCGCCTTCGGTGATCGCGCTCCTGATCTGGATGATCGTGCCGCTGTCGCTGACGCTCTATTTCTCCACGCTCAACTACAATCTGTTCAATCCGGGCGACACGCCCTTCATCGGGCTGACGAACTACCGCTTCTTCCTGTCCGATCCGGCTTTCTTCACCGCGCTGCGCAACACGCTGGCCCTCGTGCTCGGCGTCCTCGTCATCACGGTCGGCGGCGGCATCCTGCTCGCGCTCCTGCTCGACCAGGCCTTCTACGGCGTCAACATCGTGCGCCTTCTGGTGATCGCGCCCTTCTTCGTCATGCCCACGGTCGCGGCGCTGGTGTGGAAGAACATGATGATGAACCCCGTCTACGGGGTGATCGGGCAGTTCCTGAACTTCATCGGCCTGGGTGCGATCGACTGGTTCTCCACCGCGCCGCTCACCGCCGTCATCATCATCGTCGCCTGGCAATGGCTGCCCTTCTCCACGCTGATCCTGCTCACGGCCCTCCAGTCCCTCTCGGAGGACCAGAAGGAGGCGGCGGAGATGGACGGGGCCGGCGTGCTCTCGATCTTCTGGTACATCACGCTGCCGCACATGGCGCGCGCCATCACCGTCGTGATCCTCATCCAGACGATCTTCCTGCTCTCCATCTTCGCCGAGATCTACGTGACGACGAGCGGCGGGCCGGGCCTGCAGACGACGAACATCCCCTATCTCGTCTACTCCCAGGCGCTCCTCCAGTTCGATGTGGGCGGCGCTTCGGCGGGCGGCATCGTGGCGGTCATCCTCGCCAATATCGTCGCCTTCTTCCTCATCCGCCTCATCGGCAAGAATCTCGACGCGTAGGGAGACGAATCCATGGCCCGCGCAGTCTCCACCCGCCGCAAGATCGGCTTCACCATCCTCGGCTGGACGGTCGGATTCCTGATCTTCTTCCCCGTTCTCTGGACGGTGCTCACCTCGTTCAAGACCGAGCTTCAGGCGATCTCCATTCCGCCGCGCTTCGTCTTCTTCGACTGGACGCTGGAGAACTATTTCGCCATCCACGAGCGCTCGAACTATTTCCGCTTCGCGCTCAACTCGGTCTACCTCGCCTTCGGCTCCACGCTGGTCGGCCTGCTCTTCGCCGTACCCGCGGCCTGGGCCATGGCCTTCTCGCCCACGCCCCGCACCAAGGACGTGCTCCTGTGGATGCTGTCCACCAAGATGCTGCCGGCCGTCGGCGTGCTGGTGCCGATCACCCTGATCTTCCGCGACTTCAACCTCCTGGACACGCGCGTGGGGCTGATCGGGGTGCTGTTCCTCATCAACCTGCCGATCATGGTCTGGATGCTCTACACTTACTTCAAGGAGATCCCGGGTGAGATCCTGGAGGCGGCGCGCATGGACGGCGCAACGCTCGCCAAGGAGATCACGCAGGTCCTGGCGCCCATGGCCGTTCCGGGCATTGCCTCCACCGTGCTGCTGTCGGTGATCCTGGCCTGGAACGAGGCGTTCTGGACGCTGAACCTCACCACCACCAACGCCGCGCCCCTCTCGGCCTTCATCGCATCCTTCTCCAGCCCGCAGGGCAATTTCTACGCCAAGCTTTCGGCGGCCTCGACCATGGCCATCGCGCCGATCCTGATCATCGGCTGGTTCTCGCAGAAGCAGCTCGTGCGCGGCCTGACCTTCGGCGCCGTCAAGTAAGGACAAGCCTCATGAGCGCCATCACCCTTTCCAACGTCCAGAAACGCTTCGGCGATGTCGTCATCATCCCCGGCCTCGACCTCGATATCCGCGACGGCGAGTTCGTGGTCTTCGTCGGCCCCTCGGGCTGCGGCAAGTCCACGCTGCTGCGCCTCATCGCGGGGCTGGAGGATGTGTCGGGCGGGCAGATCAGCATCGACGGGCGGGACGTGACCAACGTCTCGCCCGCCCGGCGCGAGCTGGCCATGGTCTTCCAGTCCTATGCGCTCTATCCGCATATGAGCGTGCGGGCCAATATCGGCTTCCCGCTCAAGATGGCCGGCCAGCCCAAGGCGGAGATCGCGCGCAAGGTGGAGGCGGCCGCCGCCACGCTGAACCTGACGGACTATCTCGACCGCCGCCCGCGCGAGCTTTCCGGCGGCCAGCGCCAGCGCGTGGCCATCGGCCGCGCCATCGTGCGCGAGCCCAAGGGCTTCCTCTTCGACGAGCCGCTGTCGAACCTCGACGCGGCGCTGCGCGTCAACATGCGCCTGGAGCTTTCCGAGCTGCACCAGCAGCTCCAGACGACGATGATCTACGTCACGCACGACCAGGTGGAGGCGATGACGATGGCAGACAAGATCGTCGTCCTCAACAGGGGCAGGGTCGAGCAGGTCGGCTCGCCGCTGGAGCTTTACGAGAACCCGGCCAACCTCTTCGTCGCCGGCTTCATCGGCTCGCCCAGGATGAACATCCTGAAGGGCGAATACGCCTCGCGCTTCGGTGCGCCGGCCATCGGCATCCGGCCAGAGCACCTGGCGATCTCTTCCACCGAGGGCGCGCTGAAGGGCACGGCCGGCGTCTGCGAGCATCTCGGCTCGGACACGTTCGTGCACGTGAAGCTCGACAATGGCGAGCAGATCACCGCCCGCTCGGCCGGGGACTACCGCGTCAGCCATGGCGACACGGTGTGGCTGACGCCCGAGGACGGCCGCCTGCACCGCTTCGACGACAAGGGGCTCGCCCTCTCATGAGCCGTCTGGCGGGAAAGCGGGCGCTGATCACGGGCGGGGCGCGGGGCATCGGGCTGGCCTTCGCGCAGGCCTATGTGCGCGAGGGCGCGAGCGTGGTTCTCCTCGACCTCGACGGCGAGGCCGCCACCCGCGCGGCCGCCGCGATCGGCCCCGCCGCCTCGGCGCGCCGGCTCGACGTGTCGAAGCCGGACGAGATCGACGCGGCGGTGGCGGAGCTGGCGGCGGTGGCGCCCATCGACATCCTCGTCAACAACGCCGCCCTGTTCGACATGGCGCCGGTGAACGAGGTGAGCGAGGCCTCCTACGACAGGCTCTTTTCGGTCAATGTGAAGGGGTCGCTCTTCATGATGCGCGCCGTCTCGCGCGCCATGATCGAAGCGGGCCGGGGCGGCAAGATCATCAACATGGCCAGCCAGGCGGGGCGCCGGGGCGAGGCCCTGGTCACGGTCTACTGCGCCACCAAGGCGGCGGTCATCTCCCTCACCCAGTCGGCGGGCCTGGCGCTCATCCGGCACGGCATCAACGTCAACGCCATCGCGCCCGGCGTGGTGGACGGCGAGCACTGGAGCCATGTCGATTCGCTGTTCGCCCGATACGAGAACCGGCCGCTTGGCGAGAAGAAGCGCCTGGTGGGCGAGGCCGTGCCCTTCGGGCGCATGGGAACGCCCGAGGATCTGACCGGCATGGCGATCTTCCTCGCCTCTGCCGAGAGCAACTACGTCGTCGCCCAGACATACAATGTCGACGGCGGAAACTGGATGAGCTGACGGGAAACGCCACGATGTATCTGGAAAAACTGAAACTCGACGGCCGGATCGCGGTCGTCACCGGCGCCGGACAGGGCATCGGCGAGGCCTGCGCCACGGCGCTGGGCGAAGCCGGCGCGACCGTGATCATCGCGGACATGGACGCCTCGCGCGTCGAGACCTGCCTGTCGCGCCTGACGGCCCTGGGCATCAAGGCCCATGGTGCGACGCTGGACGTGACGCGATCGGCCGATGTCGCCGCGCTGGCCGATAGGATCGTCGCCGAGCATGGCCGCGTCGACATCCTCGTCAACAATGCCGGCGTCGCCAAGTCCGACGTGCGCGCCGAGGACACGAGCGACGAGCACTGGCGCTTTCACATGGACGTCAACCTCGACGGGCTGTTCTGGTGCTGCCGCGAGTTCGGCCGCAAGATGCTGGAAGGCGGCTCGGGCTCGATCGTCAATATCGGCTCCATGTCCGGCTTCATCGTCAACAAGCCGCAGCCGCAGAGCTTCTACAACGCCTCCAAGGCCGCCGTTCACCATCTCACCAAGTCGCTGGCGGCCGAATGGGGCCAAAGGGGCGTGCGGGTGAACGCCGTGGCGCCCACCTATATCGAAACGCCGCTGACGAAGTTCGGCATGGACGAGAACCCGGACATGTACAAGGTCTGGCTCGAGATGACGCCGATGGGCCGCGTCGGCCAACCGGACGAGATCGCCTCCGTCGTCCACTTCCTCGCCTCCGATGCCGCAAGCCTGCTCACCGGCTCCATCGTGGTCGCCGATGGCGGCTACACCTGCTGGTGATGGGCCCCCTCCGGGCCTTCGCGACACGCGAAGGATCGTGCTAGTCAAGGCCCGCTCGCGCCATGCGCGAGCGGTCTTGCGGCAGCTCTCGGGAGGAACGGGATGAGTGACGCCTTCATCGGCGTGGACGTGGGCACGGGAAGCGCGCGCGCGGGCGTCTTCGACCGGCGCGGACAGCTTCTGGGCACCGCCAAGCGCGAGATCCGCCTGTGGCGGGAGGACCATGGCATCGTCGAGCAGTCCTCGGCCGACATCTGGGCGGCCGTGGTCGCCTCCGTGCGCGAGGCGGTGGCGAAGGCCGGCGTCTCGCCGGCCGACATCGGCGGGCTCGGCTTCGACGCCACCTGCTCGCTCGTCGTGGTGGGCGAGGACGGCAAGGGCCTGCCGGTCGGCCCCTCGGAGGATGCGGCGCGCGACATCGTGGTGTGGATGGACCATCGCGCGCTCGACCAGACGCGGCGCATCAACGAAACGGGCCACGAGGTGCTGCGCTATGTGGGCGGCGCCGTCTCGCCCGAGATGGAGACGCCCAAGCTCCTGTGGCTGAAGGAGAAGCGGCCCGAGATCTTCGCGCGCGCGGCGCATTTCTTCGATCTGGCCGATTATCTCTCCTGGCGCGCCACGGGCAGCCTCCAGCGCTCGGTCTGCACCCTCACCTGCAAATGGACCTATCTGGCCCACGAGCGCCGCTGGGACCCCGGCTATTTCCGCACGGTGGGCCTCGGCGAGCTGGCGGACGAGGGCTTCTCGCGCATCGGCAGAGAGGTGGTCGATATCGGCGCGCCGCTCGGAGCCGGGCTCACGGCCGGGGTGGCTGCGGAACTCGGCCTTGCTCCCGGCACGCCGGTGGGCGCGCCGGCCATCGACGCCCATGCCGGCGGCATCGGCACGCTGGGGGCGGACCGCGGCGGGGCGCCCGCCGATCCGGCCGCGGAGCTTGCCCTCATCATGGGCACCTCCTCCTGCGCCATGGCGGTCACGCGCGACGCGGCCTTCGTGGACGGCGTCTGGGGCCCGTATCGCGATTCGCTCCTGCCGGGATACTGGCTGCTGGAAGGCGGGCAGTCCGCCTATGGCGCCGCGCTCGATTACCTCGTGGCGCTGCACCCGGCCTTTCCCGCCGCCCGTGAAACGGCCGCTGCCAAGGGCGTCTCGGTGCTCGACCATCTGGAAGCGCGCGCGGTGGAGATGGCCGGTTCGGTGGAAGAGGCGGCGCGTCTTGCCGGCAAGCTGCACATCGTGCCCGAGTTCCTCGGCAACCGCTCGCCGGAGGCCGACCCGGCCGCGACCGCCGTCATCGCCGGCCTGGGGCTGGAGACGAGCGAGGCCAGCCTCGTGCGCCTCTTCGTCGCCGGGCTTTGCGGCCTGTCCTACGGGACCGGGCAGATCGTCGAGGCGATGCGCGAGCGGGGCGTGGATCTGGGCACCATCGTGGTCTCGGGCGGCGCCGCGCGCTCGCCGCTCCTGCGGCGCATCCTGGCGGACGCCACCGGTATGCGCGTCGCCCTGCCCCGCACGGCCGAGCCCGTGCTCCTTGGCAGCGCCATCATCGGCGCGGTGGCGGGCAAGGCCTTCGCCGACCTCTCGGCGGCGGCCGCCGCCATGTGCGGCATCGGCGAGGAGATCGCGCCCAATCCCGCGCTGAGGGACCTGCACGACGCCCGGCGCCGAGCCTATCACATCCTGCGCCGCGCCGAGCGCGAGGTGCGCGCGCTCTAGAAACCATGGGAGGACGCCCGCGATGATCCTGGTCTGCGGCGAGGCGCTGATCGACTTCTTCTCCACCGGCAAGGGGGAGCGCGCGCTGGCCATGGAGGGCCATGTCGGCGGCTCTCCCTTCAACGTGGCCGTGGGCGCGGCGCGCCTCGGGCGCGAGGTGGCCTTCTTCGGCGCGCTCTCGGACGATTTCTTCGGCAAGCGCCTGCGCCGCGCGCTGGAGGAGGAAGGCGTTTCCCTCTCATTCGCCAAGCGCACGGGCCGCCCCTCCCCCCTGAGCTTCGTCTCCGTCGGCGAGGATGGCCTCGTGGCCTATTCCTTCCGCAACGAGGGTGCGGCCGACCACGACCTCCTCGAAACCGACCTGCCCGATCCGGGCGATGCGGTGAGTTGCGTGAGCGTCGGCTCCTACACGCTCGGGCTCGACTCGGCGGGCGAGACGGTGACGCGGCTGGCCGAGCGGATGGGGCGGGAGCGCGTGGTCTCCTTCGACCCGAATGTGCGCCCCGGCCTCATCGGGGACGACGCGGCATGGCGCGCCCGCTTCGAGCGGGTGATCCGCGCCGCGTCCATCGTCAAGATCAGCACGGAGGATATCGGCCACGCCTTCGGCCCCGGCGCGGATGTGGAGGCCATCGCGCGAGGCTGGCTGCGCCAGGGCCCCGCGCTCGTGCTGGTCACGGACGGGCCGCAGCCGGTGCGCGCCTTCGGCGCCTTCGGCAGCGTCCGCTTCCAGGGCCCGGCCGTCACGGTGGTCGATACGGTGGGCGCAGGGGACAGCTTCCACGCCGCGCTCCTCTCCTTCATCGAGGCGGAGGGGCGCATGACGCGCGGGGCGCTGGAGACGCTCGACCTCGCCTTCATTGAGCGCGCTTTGGCCTTCGCCTGCCGGGCGGCGGCGATCACCTGCTCGCGCCGGGGCGCGGACCTGCCGCGCTCCGGCGACATGGCGCGGCCCGCCTGAGCCGACTATTCCAGGAAGCCGTTTTCAACCTCCCTCGCATCCCCCGCTTCGCTTCGCGCGCAAAGGCGATTATCACGGCGGCAGACGGAAGGGCGGGCCCCATGCAGGAATACGAGGTCTTCATCATCGGCGGCGGCATCAACGGCTGCGGCGTGGCGCGCGATGCGGCGGGGCGCGGCTATCGCGTGGGGCTGTGCGAGATGAACGATCTCGCCTCCGGCACCTCGTCCTGGTCCACCAAGCTGATCCACGGCGGCCTGCGCTATCTGGAGCATTACGAGTTCGGGCTCGTGCGCCACGCGCTTCTGGAGCGCGAGGTGCTCTGGTCGATCGCCCCGCACATCGTGCGCCCGCTTCGCTTCGTCCTGCCCCATCACAAGGGCCTGCGGCCCGCCTGGCTGCTGCGCCTCGGGCTCTTCCTCTACGATCATATCGGCGGGCGCAAACGCCTGAAGAGCACCACCGGCGTCGATCTTCGCGGCCCCCTCGGCGCGCCGCTGAAGCCCGAATTCACCAAGGGCTTCGAATATTCGGACGCGCGGGTGGACGATGCGCGCCTCGTGGTCCTCAACGCTCGGGACGCGCAGGCGCGCGGCGCGGACATCATGGTGCGCACCCGGCTCGTCTCGGCGCGGCGGGAAAAGGGCCGCTGGCGCCTGACGCTGGACGACCACCGGACGGGCGAGACCTTCGAGGCGAGCGCGGCCTTCCTCGTCAACACGGCCGGCCCCTGGGTGGACGCGGTGATCCGAGAGGCCCTCGGCCAGAACGAGGCGCACAACATCCGCCTCGTGCAGGGTTCCCATCTCGTCACGCGCAAGCTCTACGAGCACGACCGGGCCTTCATCTTCCAGAATGCCGACGGCCGTATCATCTTCACCATTCCCTACGAGGAGGATTTCACCCTCCTCGGCACCACGGACCGGGATTTCTCCGGCGCGCCGGAGGATGCCGCCATCACGCCGGAGGAAACGGACTATCTCCTCTCGGCCGCCGCTGAGTACCTGAAGGTCCCGGTCACGCGCGAGGACGTGGTCTGGACCTATTCCGGCGTGCGCCCCCTGTTCGACGACGGCGCTTCCAGCGCGCAGGAGGCAACGCGGGACTATGTGCTGAAGATGGAGACGAAGCCGGGCGAGGCCCCGCTCCTCAACGCGTTCGGCGGAAAGATCACGACCTACCGGGTTCTGGCCGAGGAGGTGCTGGCCCGGATCGGCCGGGCGCTGGGGCCGAAGGGCGAAAGCTGGACCGGCCGGCAGCCCCTGCCCGGCGGCGACTTCCCCGTCGACGGCGTGGCGGCGCTGGAGCGCGAATTCACACAGATCGCGCCGGAGCTCGACGCCCGCACCGTACGTCGCCTCGTGCGCGCCTACGGCACGGACGCGCGGTCCTTCCTGCGCCCCGGCGCCCTTGGCCGCCAGTTCGGCCACGGGCTGAGCGAGGCGGAGGTGAACTGGCTGGTGGACCGGGAATGGGCCCGCACCGCCCAGGACATCCTGTGGCGCCGCACCAAGCTCGGCCTGCGCTTCGACGAGCGCCAGACACAGAACCTCGAAACCCACATCGCCGAGCGGATGGGGGAGCATCTGGTGGGCCCGGCAGGATTCGAACCTGCAACCAAGCGGTTATGAGCCGCCGGCTCTAACCATTGAGCTACAGGCCCGACGCTCCTCCCCTAGCCGAAACTTCGCGCGGCCTCAAGCAAGCCGTTGGCCTGCCCCGTCTTCCGCCGCATTCGGATGAACAGTAGCGGCATCGTTCACTCGCGAATCGAAAGGATCGCCATGCGCGCGCCTCACTGCCGGACCGCCCTTGCCCTTGCCCTCTTCCTCCTGCCCGCCGCGGCCCATGCCCAGGCACCCGCCGAGGAGGACCGCGAGGCAGCGACCGTTACCGTTCTGGGCGAGGGAGAAGCCAGCGGGGCCCCGGACCTCGCCATGGCCAACCTCACCGTCCTGCGCGTGGCCGAGACGGCGGAAGCGGCCCTGTCGCAGGCCAACGAGGCCGCGCGCGCGGTGGCCGAGGCCATGGGCGAGCTGGGGATCGAGGCACGAGACCTCCAGACCGGCGGCTTCTCCATCACCCCGCAATATCGCTACGAGAACCGCCAGGACGGCACCAGCGCCCCGCCCGAGCTCGTCGGCTACGAGGTGAGGAACACCCTGGCCGTGCGCATCCGCGATCTCTCGCGGATCGGCGAGGTGCTCGACCGCGCGGTCTCGCTCGGCGTCAACCAGGGCGGCGACATCGCCTTCCAGATCGAAGATCCCTCCTCGCTGCGCGACGAGGCCCGGCGCGAGGCCGTCTCGCGGGCGCGCGAAAGCGCCACCATCATCGCGGAAGCGGCCGGCGTGACGCTGGGCCGCGTCGTCTCGATCTCGGACGAGGCCGGTCCCTCCATTCCCCGGCCGATGGCCGAGGCGCGCATGATGGCCGCGTCCGCCGATGCCGGCGTTCCCATCCAGACCGGTGAGAACACGGTGCGCACGCAACTTCGGGTCGTCTTCGAGCTGGAGGACGCGCAGTAACACCCTTGCAATGCAAGGCGCGTGGCGGGCTGAGACTCGCCTGCCACGCGTATAGACGTTGCAAAAGTTCCTCTTCCTTAAGGTCATCTTAGCTCTTGCGGCTTATCTTGGGCCGCCACAGCCGGGATGAATGCGGGCGGGTGAGGGATCATTGCAATTGAAGCAGCTTCTCACCGCGATCTTCCACTCCCGTGCCAGCGTGTCGATCGCCTGCATCACGGCGGCCGCATCGCTCGGCGTTTCCGATCTTCTCCATGGCTACGGACCGGACGCCCGCATCGGGCTGATTGCGGTGGGCCTCCTCCTGAGTGCCGTCGCGCTCGGCACCATCATCGCCAACCAGATCCAGACGGCCTGGCAGGACGAGCAGATCGCCGAGCTGGAACGCCAGCGCGTACACGAGGCGTCCTACGACCATGCCACCGGCGCCCTCACGCGCCGCTGCTTCCTGGAAGCGTGCGAACAGGCGGTTCGAACCGCCTCCCCCGAGCGGCCGCTCGGCTATTTCGCCGTCGACATGGATTATCTGAAGATCCTGAACGACAGCCTCGGCCACGAGGTGGGGGACGGGGCGCTGCGCCGCCTCGTGCAGGCCATGGGCCGGGCCGGCGACGACATCATCATCGGCCGGCTGGGCGGCGACGAGTTCGCCTTCCTGTTGCCCTGCGCCGACGAGCGGGAGGCATACGCCGTGGCCGCCTCCTTCCTGAAGGACATCCGCAAGGCCTCCGTCCTGCGGGGGAGCGAGATCACCCTTTCGGCGACGATCGGCATCGCCCTCATCCCGTCCCATACGAGCTTTCTTTCCGAAGCCCTGCAATTCTCCGACCTTGCCCTCTATGAGGGCAAACGCGCCGGCCGGGGGCAGGCCACGCTCTTCACCCCGCGAATGCTGGGCGAGTTCCGCCGCGAACGGCAGATCGAGCGGGAGCTGAAGCTCGGGCTGGAGAAGGACGAGCTGCGCCAGTTCTACCAGCCGATCCACGATGCGAGCGGGCGCATCATCGCCGCGCGCGCCCTTTTGCAGTGGGACAGCTCCTGGCTCGGGCCCGTGCCGGCCGAAACCTTCATCCCGGTCGCCTCGATGACGACCCTGATCGACCGGGTGGGGGAATGGTCGTTCCGCCGGGCCTGCGAGGATGCCCGCTCGTTCGAGAACCTGACGGTGAGCATTCCCGTCTCCCTCGGCCAGCTCAAACGCGAGCGCATCGTGCACATGGTCCGCAAGGTCCGCGAGGAGGCGAGCATCGCGATGAACCGCGTGGTCCTGGTGCTGGAGCAGACCGCCACCCGCGTCGGCCATCAGGATGTGGAGCGCCGCCTTCACCGGCTTCGCGAGTTGGGCGTGCGCATCTCGCTCGACGATCTGAGCACCATCGTGTGCGACTTCGAGCGCCTGCGCGACTTTCCCACCGACATCGTGCGCATCAAGCAGCAGCAGATCGCGCGGCTGGGCAAAAGCGAGACGGACAATGTCGTGGTCTCGGCGCTCGCCAGCGTGGCGGCGGCCCTCGGCCTGCCGATCGTGGCCGATGGCGTGGCGAGCGAGGAGCAGTTCGTCCTGGCGCGCACGGCCGGCTGCTCCATGTTCACCGGGCCTTATTTCTCGGACGCCATGACGGCGCAGGAGCTTCGCGCCCGGCTTCCGCAGGCCTGCGCGGACAAGCGGGCGACGGCGAAGGAAGAGGCATGAAAAAGGCCGGGATGGCGATCCCGGCCTCTTAAGCTCCTCACGCCTCGTGCGATATCAGCTATCGAGGAAGGAGCGCAGCTTGCGCGAGCGCGAAGGATGCTTGAGCTTGCGCAGGGCCTTGGCCTCGATCTGGCGGATGCGCTCGCGCGTCACCGAGAACTGCTGGCCGACCTCCTCCAGCGTGTGGTCGGTGTTCATGCCGATGCCGAAGCGCATGCGCAGCACGCGCTCCTCGCGCGGGGTGAGCGAGGCCAGGACGCGCGTGGTGGTTTCGCGCAGATTGGCCTGGATCGCCGCGTCGATCGGCAGGATGGCGTTCTTGTCCTCGATGAAGTCGCCGAGATGGCTGTCCTCCTCGTCGCCCACGGGCGTTTCGAGGGAGATCGGCTCCTTGGCGATCTTCAGGACCTTGCGCACCTTCTCCAGCGGCATGGCCAGCTTCTCGGCCAGCTCTTCCGGCGTCGGCTCGCGCCCGATCTCGTGCAGCATCTGGCGCGAGGTCCGCACGATCTTGTTGATCGTCTCGATCATGTGCACCGGGATGCGGATGGTCCGCGCCTGATCCGCGATCGAGCGGGTGATCGCCTGCCGGATCCACCACGTGGCGTAGGTCGAGAACTTGTAGCCGCGGCGGTACTCGAACTTGTCCACCGCCTTCATCAGGCCGATATTGCCCTCCTGGATGAGGTCCAGGAACTGAAGGCCGCGGTTCGTGTACTTCTTGGCGATGGAGATGACGAGGCGAAGATTGGCCTCCACCATCTCCTTCTTGGCCTGCCGGGCCTCCCGCTCGCCCTTCTGCACCATGTGGACGATGCGGCGGAACTCGGTGATCTCCAGGCCCGTCTCCGTGGCGAGATTCTGGATTTCCTGGCGAAGCCCCCGGATGCCGTCCTTCTCGGAGGCCGCGAACTTGGCCCAGCCCTTGCCCGAAAGATTGGCGATGGAGCGCGTCCAGTTGGGGTCGAGCTCCGAGCCGTAATAGCTCTTCAGGAACTCGTCGCGCTTCACCCCGTGCCCTTCGGCCAGCCGCAGGAGCTTGCCCTCGTTGCCCACGAGGCGCTTGTTGATGTCGTAGAGCTGGGCGACCAGGCTGTCGATACGGTTCTGGTTGAGGGACAGGCCCTTCACCGCCGCGACGAGGTCTTCCTTGAGCTTGCGGTAGGAGCGCTCCTGCGAGGAGGACAGGGCCCCCGTCGCCGCGAGGCGCGCTTCCACCTGCTGGTCCTGGAGCTTGCGCAGGCGCTTGTAGGCGTCGGCGATCTGGTCGAAGGTCTCCATGACCTGCGGCCGGATCTCGGCCTCCATGGCGGCGAGCGACAGGGAGTTCTCGAGGTCGTCGTCGTCCTCGTCGTCCTCGGGATTGCCCTCCCCCGGCGCGGCGGGCGCGGCCTCCGGGGCCTCGCCGTTCACGGGCGAGGCGCTCGGCAGCTTCGCCTCGGGCCCGGCATAGGTCGCCTCGAGATCGACGATCTCGCGCAGCATCACGTTGCCGTCGTTCAGATCGTCGCGCCAGATGATGATGGCCTGGAAGGTGAGCGGGCTCTCGCAGAGCCCGGCGATCATCGTCTCGCGCCCGGCCTCGATGCGCTTGGCGATGGCGATCTCGCCCTCGCGCGAGAGAAGCTCGACCGAGCCCATCTCGCGAAGATACATGCGCACGGGGTCGTCGGTGCGGTCGCCCGCCTCGCGCTTCTGCGTGGTGGCGACGGCCGTGGGGCCGGATTCGGCAAGCTCGGTGGAGCCTTCCTTCTCGTCCTCGGCCTTCTCCTCGCCTTCCTCGCTCTCGTCGTCCTCCACGACGTTGATGCCCATGTCGTTGAGCATCGCCATCGTGTCCTCGATCTGCTCCGAGGTCACTTCCTCGGTGTTCAGGACCGAGTTGAGCTTGTCCATCGTGACGAAGCCGCGCTTCTTGGCGGCCTTGATCATCTTCTTGACGGCGTCGTCCGACAGGTCCAGCAAAGGACTGTCCGGCGTCTCCGGACGCTCCTCGACCGCCGCCTCGCTTTCCTTGACCCTAGTCGCCATGCGAATTCTTCTCCGTTTCGCGCCATTCGCGCGCTATCCGAGGTCCATGGGTCCCCGAACCGGCCCCGAACGACGCTGATACGCGGGCAGCCGTTAAAGTCCAATTAACCATACCCGGCCAGGCCGGGGAAAAAACGCGTTCCCTGCGCGCCGCCGGCCGCGCACGGGCGAAGATCGAACGTTGGACCCTCTCCACGATTTCATCTCGCCGAGTCAAGACGTTCAACGACATACGCCTCCGCACCACGCCGAAAAGGCCCATATCGAACGAAAACGGCGCACTTCAAGAGAGGCACCGCTCCTATCCGCCTCGCGCGGGGCGGCCCGAAAGAAGGCCGAAGCCGTCGATCAGCGCCTCCGTCCCCGCGAAATTGTCGATCTCGCGCTTGATCTCGATCATCTGGATATAGGCGATCTCGGAAAACTCGGCCGCGAGCGTCGCTTCCGCCTGACGCAGCTCCCTATGTAAGGAGTGGAACCGATGCTGCAAGTGAAGCGCCTGGCGCATCGTCTCGCGCGCATCCTCCAGCGCCGCCCCTTCCAGCAGCGACCAGACGCCCAGCATCCGCAGCCGCTCCTCGAAAGAGGCGAAGGTCGCGCCCATGCCCCGCCGCGCGAGCTCCGCCACGATCTCCTCGCGCGAATGGGGCAGATGGTCGGCGTAGACGTCCAGCACCGCCGAGCGAAGTCGCGCCAGCTCCCCCTCCGGCAGCTCCAGGTCGGCGAAATGGTCGAAGGCCTCGCCCAGCAGCGCGGGGTGGTTCACGAAGCCGACCACGATGGCGATCTCCCTCGGGCTCGCGGAGGCGGCGCCGGCGCCGCGCATCAGCCCCGAGCGCATCAGCCGTTCCGACACCACGGAGCGCTTGGGGCTGGAGCCGCCGCGCCGGCCCCGCCCGGCGTCGCGCTCCGGCCGCGCGCCCCGGCGCCCCTCCCCGCGCCGCGCGCCGGCGGGCGGGCCGAAGAAGCCGGCCAGCCGCTCCTCCATGTCCTGCGCGTAGTGGCGCCGCACGCTCTCGTCGCCGATCCGGCGGGCCAGCCCCTTGAGGCGCTGCTCCAGGTCGGCGCGGCGCTCGGGCGTGTCGAAGACGCCGCCGGCCGTCTCGCGCATCCACAGGAGGTCGGCCAGCGGGCGAGCGCCCTCGATCACCGCGCGGAAGGCCTCGGGGCCGCCGGACTGGACGAGATCGTCCGGGTCCTTGCCCTCGGGCAGGAGCGCGAAGCGCAGGGAGCGGCCGGGCTTGAGCTGCGGCAAGGCCAGCTCCGCCGCCCGGTGCGCGGCCTTCAGACCCGCCGCGTCGCCGTCGAAGCACAGGACGGGCTCGGCGGCGTTGCGCCACAGAAGGTCGAGCTGGCGCTCCGTCAGCGCCGTGCCGAGCGGGGCGACGGCATTCTCGAAGCCGGCCTGATGGATGGCGATGACATCCATGTAGCCTTCCACCACCAGAAGCGTTCCCGCGTCCCTCGCGCCGCGCCGCGCCCGGGCGAGGTTGAAGAGGTTGTCGCCCTTGTGGAAGACCTCGGTCTCGGGCGAGTTCAAATATTTCGCCGGCACGCCGGGGCCGAGCGCCCGGCCGCCGAAGGCGATGATCCTTTCGCGCGCGTCCTCGATGGGGAACATCACCCGGTCGCGGAAGCGGTCGTAGGACACGGCGATTCCCTCGCCGTGCACCACGAGCCCCGCCCCCTCGATCTCGGCCTTGCCGACGTTCCTGGCGGCGAGGAACTCCTTCAGCGCCGAGCGGCTGTCGGGCGCGTAGCCGAGGCCGAAGAGCTTTTGCGTGGCTGGGTTCAGGCCCCGGTCGCGCAGATAGGCCCGCGCCTTCGCCCCCGGCGCCTCGCTGAGGCTCTGCCGGAAGAAGCCGGCGGCCAGCGCCAGCGCGTCCAGAACGCTCGCGCGCTCCTTCTCGTGCCGCTCCGCATCGGGGTCGCGCGCCGGCATGGGGAGCCCGGCCTCGCCGGCCAGCCGCTCGACCGCCTCGGGAAAGCTCATCCCCTCCAGCTCGGTGAGGAAGCGGAAATGGTCACCGGACACGCCGCAGCCGAAGCAGTGATAGCGGCCCTTGGCGTCCTCGCAGTGGAAGGAGGGCGATTTCTCGCCATGGAACGGGCAGCAGGCCCAGTAGTCGCCGCGCGAGCTCTGCGTCTTGCGCCGGTCCCACGTCACCCGCCGCCCGATCACGTCCGAGATGGGAACGCGCGCACGGATGTCGTCGAGGAACTGGGGTGAGAAGCGCATGGCCTCCATATCGCCCCGCGCGGAGCAAGATGCCAGCCGGGGATGGTTCTCAACAGCTTTCCACAGGCGTAAGAAACGCGCAGGGAGGCAATTTCTCGACCAGCCCGTCTCGAAAGGCCCGCACGTTCCATGCTGCTTCGCGCGTTCACGGCGATCTTCCTGTTCCAGTTCATCGGCGAGTTCATCGCCGTGCTCTCGGGCCTTCCCCTGCCGGGGCCGGTCCTGGGCATGGTCCTTCTCTTCGTCTTCCTCGTCCTGCGCGGCTCGGTGCCGGCGGGCATCGCCGCGGTCGGCGAGGGCCTCCTGTCCCATCTCTCGCTGCTCTTCGTGCCCGCCGGCGCGGGCGTCATCCTCCATGCGGGGCGCATCGGCGAGGCGGCGCCCGCCATCGCCGCCGCGCTTCTCGTCTCGACGCTGGCCACCATCGCCGTCACCGGTCTCCTGATGCGGCGGCTGTCCGGGAAGGCCGCCCGATGATTCGCGATACGGTTCCCGACATCTGGGTCTATCTGGCGACGACGCCGCTCTTTGCGCTGCTGCTGACGCTCGTCGCCTACCAGATCGGCATGGCGCTGCACGTGCGCAGCGGGTTCATGGCCATCGTCAACCCGGTGCTTCTGGCCATCCTCATCGTGGTGGGCGTCCTCCTCCTCACCGATACGGGCTACCAGACCTATTTCGACGGCGCGCAGTTCGTGCATTTCCTGCTCGGCCCGGCCACCGTCGCGCTCGCCGTGCCGCTCTACCGGCAGTTCGAGCGCATCAGGAAGAGCTGGAAGGCCATCCTGGCCAGCCTCGTGGCGGGGTCGCTCACCTCCATCCTCACCGCCGTGGGCATCGCGCGCCTCTTCTCGGCTCCCGGCGACATCGTCACCGCGCTCGCGCCAAAGGCCGCGACCACGCCCGTCGCCATGGCCATCACCGAGGCGCTGGGCGGCCCGCCTTCGCTGTCGGCGGTCTTCGTCCTGATGACGGGCATGCTGGGGGCGATGCTGGGGCCCGCGCTGCTGAGCCTCCTGCGCATCGACGATCCCGCCTCGCGCGGGCTGGCGCTCGGCACCGCCTCGCACGGCATCGGCACGGCGCGCGCCTTTCAGGAGAGCGAGGTGACCGGCGCCTTCTCCGGCCTCGCCATGGGGCTGAACGCCATCGCCACGGCGCTTCTCCTTCCCCTGCTCTGGTATTGGCTCGCCTGATTGCCCAAATGGCCGGGAGGCGCTAAGAGGTCCCGATCAACGGACAAAGACCGCCTAATGGAGACCCTTGCGATGAGCGAAGGCTGGAGCACACGCACGCCGACCGCCCTTCTGGTGCTGGCCGACGGAACGGTCATCGAGGGCGACGGGCTGGGCGCGACGGGCAAGGCGCTCGGCGAGGTGTGCTTCAACACCTCGCTCACCGGCTACCAGGAGATCCTGACCGATCCGTCCTACGCCCGGCAGATCGTCACCTTCACCTTCCCCCATATCGGCAATGTCGGGGCGAACGAGGAGGATCTGGAAGACCTCGTTCCCGAGAATGGCGTCGGCGCGGTGGGCGCGATCTTCCGCGCGGAGGTCTCTGCCCCCTCCAACTACCGGTCCACCGGTCCTCTCGATGCCTGGCTGAAGGCGCGCGGCATCGTCGCGCTGTCGGGCATCGACACGCGCGCGCTCACCGCCCTCATCCGCGAGAAGGGCATGCCCAACGCCGTCATCGCCCATTCGCCGGACGGCCGCTTCGACGTGGAGGCCCTGCGCCGGCGCGCGGCCGGCTGGAGCGGGCTGGAGGGGCTGGACCTGGCGAAGGACGCCGCCTCCGCGCGCACCGAGATCTGGGAAGAAGGCACCTGGGCCTGGGACGCCGGCTACGGGCGCCCGTCCGATCATCGCTACACCGTCGTCGCCATCGACTACGGCGCCAAGCGCAACATCCTCCGGCTGATGTCCGGCCACGGGGCGCGCGTCGTCATCGTGCCGCCGACGGCCAGCGCCGAGGAGGTGCTCAGCCACGCCCCGGACGGCATCTTCCTCTCCAACGGCCCCGGCGACCCGGCGGCAACGGGGCAATATGCCGTGCCCGTCATCCGGGAGCTGGCCACGACCGGCATTCCCATGTTCGGCATCTGCCTCGGCCACCAGCTCCTGGCGCTGGCGCTGGGCGGCACCACGCAGAAGATGCACCAGGGCCACCACGGCGCGAACCATCCGGTCAAGGACTTCACCACCGGCAAGGTCGAGATCGTCTCTATGAACCACGGCTTCGCCGTCGCCGCCGATTCGCTGCCCGCGAGCGTGGAGGAGACCCATGTCTCCCTGTTCGACGGCACCAATTGCGGCCTGCGGGTGAAGGACGCCCCGGTCTTCTCCGTGCAGCACCATCCCGAAGCCTCACCCGGCCCGCAGGATTCGCACTACCTCTTCCAGCGCTTCTTCGACATGATCGACGCGCACCGCGCGAAACGGGCGGCGTAAGCGCCTAGCGCCTGCGCCGCGCCTCTGTCGTGCCAGCGCAACGACGCGATGGCTACCCAGGCGAGGAGCGGCATCCAGAGGAAATAGATCGCGATTTCCCAGTTCATCGGTCCAGCCCGTCGAGAGCGCCCTGCGCCAGCCAATGTGGGCGCAGGCTGACGAAAAGGCAAAGTGCCGAGAATGGAACGCCGGACGCCGGATGAAGCATATCGCTCAGCATCGAGAGCGGGATGGTCAGCACCGCGGCCACGATAAACGCGTTCGCGATGCCGTTCACATAGGTCGCGCGCAGCTTGATCTTCTCTCGTGCACCCTCGCTCAGCTTTCGTGGCTGCACACCTTCTTCCGCCGTCATTCGCTCTCCCGGCGCCAAGCCCGTCATCGCCTCCCAGCCTATCCACCCGGCAAAGCGTCGAGAAGCGCCTCGCGGGGGTTCCCCCGGCGCTGCGCCTCGCCTATAAGCCGCTTCCAGCCTTTAGACAGACGACGCCGCACCCGGCCGCGCCCCATGCGGCCCGGGTCTTCGCGCGCACGAACAAGACGGACGGCCCGATGCCCAAGCGTACCGACATCAAATCCATCCTCATCGTCGGCGCCGGGCCCATCATCATCGGGCAGGCCTGCGAGTTCGACTATTCCGGTACGCAGGCCTGCAAGGCCCTGCGCGAGGAGGGCTACCGGATCGTCCTCGTCAATTCGAACCCGGCGACGATCATGACAGATCCCGATCTCGCCGACGCGACCTATATCGAGCCGATCACGCCCGAGGTCGTCGCCAAGATCATCGCCAGGGAGCGGCCGGATGCGATCCTGCCCACCATGGGCGGCCAGACCGCGCTGAACACCGCGCTCTCCCTCAAGCGCATGGGCGTTCTCGACAAGTACAAGGTCGAGATGATCGGCGCGGACGCGACCGCCATCGACAAGGCCGAGGACCGCGCCCTCTTCCGAGAGGCGATGTCCAAGATCGGCCTTGCGACACCCAAATCCTTCCTGGCCAACGCCACCGAGGCCAAGCACGCCGACAAGCTGGCGCATGAGGAGCGCAAGGCCGCCCTTATCCGCGAGACACCCGAGAACGACCGCGAGGAAGCCCTTGCCGCGCTGGAAACCGAGTGGAACCTCGGCGAGAGCGACCGCAAGCAGCGCTACATGACGCGCGCGCTCGCCGCCGCAGCCGAGGGGCTGGAGCATGTCGGCTTGCCGGCGATCATCCGCCCCTCCTTCACCATGGGCGGCACCGGCGGCGGCATCGCCTACAACCGCTCGGAGTTCTTCGAGATCGTGGAAGGCGGGCTCGACGCCTCCCCCACCACCGAGGTGCTGATCGAGGAATCCGTGCTCGGCTGGAAGGAGTACGAGATGGAGGTCGTCCGCGACAAGGCGGACAACTGCATCATCGTCTGCTCCATCGAGAACGTCGATCCGATGGGCGTGCACACCGGCGATTCCATCACGGTCGCCCCGGCGCTGACGCTCACCGACAAGGAATACCAGGTGATGCGCAACGCCTCGATCGCGGTGCTGCGCGAGATCGGGGTCGAGACGGGCGGCTCCAACGTGCAGTTCGCCGTCAACCCGGCGGACGGCCGGCTGGTGGTCATCGAGATGAACCCGCGCGTCTCGCGCTCGTCCGCGCTGGCCTCCAAGGCCACGGGCTTTCCCATCGCCAAGGTCGCGGCCAAGCTCGCCGTCGGCTACACGCTGGACGAGCTGAAGAACGACATCACCGGCGGCGCGACCCCGGCCTCCTTCGAGCCGACCATCGACTATGTCGTCACCAAGATTCCGCGTTTCGCCTTCGAGAAGTTCCCCGGCGCCGAGCCGACGCTGACCACCGCCATGAAGTCGGTCGGCGAGGTCATGGCCATCGGGCGCACCTTCGAGGAAAGCCTCCAGAAGGCGCTGCGGGGCCTGGAAACCGGCCTCGACGGGCTGGACGAGATCGAGATCCCCGGCCTCGGCGAGGGCGAGGACAAGAACGCCATCCTGGAAGTGCTCGGCCGCCCGACGCCCGACCGGCTGCGCCAGGTGGTGCAGGCGCTGCGCCTGGGCCTGTCGAAGGCGCAGGTGCATCAGGCCTGCAAGATCGACCCGTGGTTCCTCGATCGGCTCCAGGCCATTGTCGACATGGAGGCGAAAGTGCGCGAGCACGGCCTGCCGGCCGACGCGGACAATCTGCGCTTCCTGAAGAGCATGGGCTTCTCGGACGCGCGCCTCGCCCGGCTCGCAGGCCGGCGGGAGGAGGAGGTCGCCAGCCTTCGCGAATCGCTGGACGTGCGCCCCGCCTTCAAGCGGATCGACACCTGCGCCGCCGAGTTCGCCTCCCCCACCCCCTATATGTACTCGACCTACGAGAAGCCCTTCGCCGGCGCCCTGCGCTCGGAGGCCGAGGTCTCGGGCGCGCGCAAGGTGGTCATCCTCGGCGGCGGGCCGAACCGCATCGGCCAGGGCATCGAGTTCGACTATTGCTGCTGCCATGCCGCCTTCGCGCTGAAGGATGCCGGCTTCGAATCGATCATGATCAACTGCAACCCGGAGACGGTCTCCACCGACTACGACACGTCCGACCGGCTCTATTTCGAGCCGCTGACGGGCGAGGACGTTCTGGAGATCCTCAAGGCCGAGCAGGAGAAGGGCGAGCTTGTCGGCGTCATCGTGCAGTTCGGCGGCCAGACGCCGCTCAAGCTCGCCGAGGCGCTGGAGAAGGCCGGCATCCCGATCCTGGGCACCTCGCCGGATGCGATCGACCTGGCCGAGGACCGCGACCGCTTCCAGAAGCTGCTGCACGACCTGAAGCTGACCCAGCCCAACAACGGCATCGCCCGTTCGGTGGAGGAAGCGCGGGTCATCGTGGAGCGCATCGGCTATCCGGTGGTGGTGCGCCCCTCCTACGTGCTCGGCGGGCGCGCGATGGAGATCGTGCGCGGCGAGCACCAGTTCGAGCGATACATGAAGGAGGCCGTCGTCGTCTCCGGCAAGTCGCCGGTGCTCATCGACAGTTATCTCTCCGACGCCATCGAGGTGGACGTGGATTGCTTGAGCGACGGCACGGACACCTTCGTGGCGGGCATCATGGAGCATATCGAGGAGGCGGGCATCCATTCGGGTGATTCGGCCTGCTCGCTGCCGGTGCATTCGCTCTGCGCGAAGATCACCGACGAGCTGGAGCGCCAGACGCGCGAGATGGCTCTGGCCCTCAGGGTGGGCGGGCTGATGAACGTGCAGTTCGCCATCAAGGGCGAGGAGATCTACGTTCTCGAGGTGAACCCGCGCGCCTCGCGCACCGTGCCCTTCGTGGCCAAGACGGTGGGCTCGCCCATCGCCAAGGTCGCCGCGCGCATCATGGCGGGCGAGACGCTGGAGGCGGCCTTCGCCGCCTATGGCGGCAAGCCGGACGTGAAGGGCCTGCGCCACATCGCGGTGAAGGAAGCCGTCTTCCCCTTCGCGCGCTTTCCCGGCGTCGACACGCTGCTCGGCCCGGAGATGCGCTCGACCGGCGAGGTCATGGGCCTCGATTTCGACTATGCGCTGGCCTTCGCCAAGGCGCAGCTCGGCGCGGGCGTCGACCTGCCGCGCGAGGGCACCGTCTTCGTCTCGGTGCGCGACGGCGACAAGGAGGGCGTGGTGGCGCCGGTGCGCCGGCTGGTGGAACAGGGCTTCCGCGTCTCGGCGACGGAGGGGACCCATCTCTTCCTCGCGCGCAAGGGCATCGCCTCGGAGAAGGTGAACAAGGTGCTGGAAGGCCGCCCCCACATCGAGGACGCCATCCGCAACCGGCAGGTGCAGCTCGTGCTGAACACCACCGAGGGCGCCAAGGCGGTGTCGGATTCGCGCTCGCTGCGCCGGGCGGCGCTGATGCACAAGGTGCCCTACTACACCACCCTCGCGGGCATGGTCGCGGCGGCCGAGGCCATCGCCGCGCTGAAGGCCGGGAATCTTGAAGTTCGCCCCCTTCAATCCTACTTCCGAGCCGCTTGAACTCTTTGCGGCCGGGGTGTCTGATCCCAGGGTGCAACTGATTCTCTCAGGGACCGGTCTCCTCCAAGGGGCCGGTCCGCAATTTTATCCGGCAAGGCTGCCGGCCAACGAAAGAAGGGGGCTCCGGTACGCACGCCGGCGCCCCGGCGATGAGGTGATGGCATGGAAAAGGTCCCGATGACCGTGAGCGGGTTCGAGGCCCTGAAGGAGGAGCTGCGCCGCCGCCAACAGGAGGAGCGCCCGCGCATCATCCAGGCGATCTCGGAGGCGCGCGCCCATGGCGACCTTTCGGAGAATGCCGAGTATCATTCGGCCAAGGAATCGCAGAGCCTGAACGAGGGCCGCATCTCCGAGCTGGAGGATCTGACCGCGCGCGCCGAGGTCATCGACGTCTCCAAGCTCTCGGGCGAGAAGATCAAGTTCGGCGCCACCGTCAAGCTGGTGGACGAGGACACCGAGGAGGAGAAGACCTACCAGATCGTCGGCGAGCAGGAAGCCGACGTGAAGCAGGGCCGCATCTCCGTTACCTCCCCCATCGCGCGCGCCCTCATCGGCAAGGGCGAGGGCGACACGGTGGAAGTGGCCGCCCCCGGCGGCGCGCGCTCCTACGAGGTGCTCGAGATCCGCTGGGTCTGACGGCATTCCGTGACGCCGCGAACAAGGGCCGGAGCCGTCGCCCGCGCGGCGCATGAGGCAAGCGCGCCGGCCGTCTCGCATCGCGAGTCGGTCCGCGCCCTCCTGCCCGCGGCCGGGAAAGCCTGACCATGGACATGCGCGAATGCGAGGTCATCGCCCCGAACTTCAAGAAGCGGCTGTCGGGCGTCACCTCCACCATCATCCAGCTCGTGCCCGTGCAGTCGCGGGCGCTGGGAATCGCGGTGCTCGGCCCCGGCCTGCCCGCTTCCCTGCCGCGCCTTCGCCTCTCGCAGCTTCCCGGTCTATGGCGCGCGCCGCGCGGGCGCATGGTGCGCGTCTGGCACGCGCGCCGCAATGTGGAGATGCTGCCCGGCATCGTGATGCGCGACCTGTTGCGAATGCCGCTGAAGCTCGTCTTCACCTCCGCCTCCCAGCGCCGGCACACCGCCTATACGAAATGGCTGATCGGCCGCATGGACGCGGTGGTGGCCACCAGCGCGCGCACGGGCTCCTATCTCGACGGCGCCCATGAGGTCATCCTCCACGGCATCGACACGCAGCGCTTCCATCCCGCGCCGGACAAGGCGGCCGCCAAGGCCGCGCTCGGCCTGCCGGCGGAGCAGAAGATCGTGGGCTGTTTCGGGCGCGTGCGCCGGCAGAAGGGCACGGACCTCTTCGTCGATGCGATGATCGCGCTCCTGCCCGCGCGCCCCGGCTGGACGGCCATCGTCGCCGGCCGGGCCACCGGCCCGCACGAGTCCTTCGAGGCCGGCTTGAGGCGCAGGGTCGCGGAGGCGGGCCTTGCCGAGCGTATCCTCTTCGTCGGCGAGCACACGAACATCCCCCCCTGGTATCGCGCGCTCGATCTCTTCGTCGCGCCGCAGCGCTGGGAGGGCTTCGGCCTCACCCCGCTGGAGGCGATGGCGAGCGGCGTGCCGGTCGTGGCGGCCGATGTCGGGGCTTTCAGCGAAATCATCGTCACCGGGTCGGGCGAGACCGGCATCATCGTGCCGGCCGGCCAAGCGGACGCGATGGCGCGGGCCGCCGGCGCGCTGATGGACGAGGACGGCCGGCGCATCGCGGCCGGCGCGAATGCACGCGCGCATGTGGCCGCGCGTTTTTCCATCGAAAACGAGGCGCGGGCGCTGGAAGCGGTCTACCGGCGGCTGATGGGCGGTTCCCCGGCGTCCGGGCGCACGCCCTCGTCGAGCGCGACGCGCCTGTAGTCGGCCCTCGTCAGCCGGGCGGCATGGTGCAGGGCGAGCCGGAGCTGCGTGCCCACGCGCCGGGCGAGGAAGCGTGCATTGGCCGGCGCCACGGCCAGCCTCTCGCGCCGCGCCTGCACGCTGCTGGCGGCCTGGGCGCCGATCCCGCGCTGGGCGAGGACATGCGTCTGCGCGGCCAGCGCCGGCTCGCAGAGCCAGGCCTCCAGCCCCGCGCCGTGGATGAAGGCGTCGGCGGGGGCCGCGCCCTTCTCGGCCCGCAGAAGGAGCTTGCGCGCGCCCGAGGGCCACAGGAGATAGGCCGCCGAACCCGCCTTGTCGCGATAGAGCCGGATGCGGGAGAGTCCCGGCCCGAGCGGCCGCGCGCCATGGCGCGCCACGAAGCGGCGCTTGCCGAAATCCTCGAAGTTCAGAAGATCGACGCCCTCCAGCGCCTCGGCCGCCGCCAGCGCGTCGAGGATGCGCGGCGACAGCACGGCGTCGTCCTCCAGGATCAGCGCCGGCCGCCCCTCCTCCACGATCCGCTCCCAGAGGGCGTGGTGCGAGAGGAAGCAGGCGAGTTCGGGAAGCGAGAGCGGCCGCTCCCAGGAGCGCCCCAGCGCGGCCGCGCGGGCCGGCGTGATCTCGGCCGCCTCCACCGCCCGCACCCGCTCCAGCCCCAGCCCCAGCCGCCGCCCCTGGCGCTCCATCGCCAGGCGGCGCTCCCCGGCCCGGTCGAGATTGATAAAGCGGCAGGGGATCATCGGTCCCTCCAGAAATCGGGGGAGAGGAGGATGAGCACGGTGACGATCTCCAGCCGCCCCACCAGCATCAGGAAGGACAGCACCCAGAGGGCGCCGTCCGGCAGGGCGGAGAAATTGCCGGCCGGGCCGATGAGCGGCCCGAAGCCCGGCCCCACATTGCCCACCGCCGAAAGCGAGCCGGAGAAGGCGGAGAGGAAATCGACGCCCAGCATCGTCATCGCGATCGTGCCGGCCACGACGAGCACGAGATAGAGCGTGATGAAGATCATCAGCGTCTCGATCATCGCGGGAGTGATGTCGATCCGCCCGTATTTCAGCCGCTCCACCGCGTGCGGGCGAAGGAGGCGGCGGAAATTGGCGCTGACGAGAGAGAAGAGGATGACGAGCCTGTTGACCTTGAAGCCGCCCGCCGTCGAGCCCGCGCAGCCGCCGATGAACAGCGCCGGAAGGAGGATGCCCAGCGCCGCGTTCGGCCAGAGCATGTAGTCCTGCGTGGAAAAGCCCGTGGTGGTGATGAGCGAGATGAGGTTGAAGAAGCCCGTCAGCAGCGCGGTGCCCGCCGCCACGCCTTCCAGGAAATAGCGCACGGCCGAGAGCGCGAGGCCGAACACGAGGCAGATGGCGAGGAAGACCAGGACCTGCGGGTCCGACCAGCGCTGGAACGAGCGCGGCAGGAAGATGCGGATGTAGAGGACCGCCGGCAGCGCCCCCAGCGTCATGAACAGGATGGCGACGAGGAGGATGGCGGGCGTGCCGTAGCGCCCCAGCGAAGCATCGTGGGTGGAGAAGCCGGCCGTGGTCACGGTCGTCATGGCGTGGTTCACGGCGTCGAACAGCCCCATGCCCGCGAGGTAGTAGGCCGCCGCGCAGGCGAAGGTCAGCCCGCCGTAGACCCAGACGAGCGCGCTGGCGAGCTGGCTGAAGCGCGGCAGGAGCTTGTCGGAGCGGTCCGAGCTTTCGAGCTGGAACAGCGACTGCCCGCCGCCGCGAAGCTGCGGCAGGATCAGCACCATCATGGCCACGAGGCCGATGCCGCCCAGCCATTGCAGGAGCGAGCGCCACAGAAGCACGCCGCGCGGCATGGAATCGAGCCCCGTCAGCGCCGTGCCGCCGGTCGTCGTCACGCCCGAGACCGCCTCGTAGACGGCCGTCTCGAAAGTGATGCCGAGGCCGGAGAGATAAAGCGGCAGCGCGCCGACGACGGAGGCGGTGAGCCAGACGCAGGTCACGAGCAGGAAGCCGAGGCGCTGCGTCATCACGATGCGCTCGCCGCGCGTGGCCACGGCCACCAGCGCGCAGACCGCCGCCACCAGCGCGCTCGATCCGATGAAGACGACCCAGTCGTCATTGTGGTCGGCATGGTCCACCAGCGCGGGCAGCAGCATCGCGGCGGCAAGCGCGATGCCGAAGAGCGAGGCGACGTGGGCGAGCGACCTGAAGATGGGAGCCTCCCCCGGCTGGGCCGACCGGCCGGCGAGGCCGGCCGGTCGGGGCGCCCACCTTCTACCGGCTCGCCCCCTCGCGCGCAATCCGCCCGCCCGCTTGCGCGGCGAATGCGCCGTCCTGCCGCTCCGACAGGCGTCGATAGAGCCCGTCCCGGCGAATCAGGGCGGCGTGGCTGCCGTCCTCCACGATGCGCCCCCGGTCGAAGACGAGGATGCGGTCGAGGTCGCGCACCGTGGAGAGGCGGTGGGCGATGACGAGCGCGGTGCGCCCGGCCATCAGCCGCTCCATCGCCGCCTGGATCAGCGCCTCCGATTCCGAATCGAGGCTCGATGTCGCCTCGTCGAGAATGAGGATCGGCGCGTCGGCCAGGAAGGCGCGGGCGAGCGCGATGCGCTGCCGCTCGCCCCCGGAGAGCTTCACGCCCCGCTCGCCCACCAGCGTGTCGTAGCCGCGCGGCAGGCGGTCGATGAAGCCGCTTGCGCTCGCCAGCTCCGCCGCCCGCTCCACCTCGGCCCGGCTGGCGCCCGGCCGGCCATAGGCGATATTCTCGGTGAGCGTGCGGTGGAACAGGATCGGCTCCTGCGGCACCACCGCGATCTGCCGGCGCAGGTCCCTCAGCCGCACGGCCGAGATATCCCGCCCGTCCACCGTGATCCGCCCGTCCGTCACGTCGTAGAACCGCTGCACGAGCTTGACGAAGGTCGTCTTGCCCGAGCCGGAGCGGCCCACGAGCCCGACGCTCTGCCCGCCGGCGATCGTCACCGACAGGTCGTCGTAGAGCGGCGTCTCGTGGCGGCCGTAGCGGAAGCGCACGGCCTCGAAGCGAATCTCGCCGCGCTCCACCGAGAGCGGCTCCGCCTGCGGGCGATCGGCGATTCCCGGCTCCTCCCCGTAGAGGTCCACCAGCTCCTCCATCTCGTTCACCGAGCGCTGGAGGTTGTTCACATGCATGCCGATGTCGCGCAGGTAGCCGTGCACCACGAAGTAGGTGGTCAGCACATAGGCCACGTCGCCGGGGCTCGCCTGCCCGCGCACCCACAGCCACAGCGCGGTCGCCGCGATGGCGAGGCGCATCGTCCACAGGAGCGCGTTCTGCAAGGTGCCTGTCAGCGTCCCGCGCATCCAGGCATGGCGCGTCATCCGGCGCCAGCGCCGCACCGCGCCGGCGAAGCGCTCCTCTTCCCGCTCCTCGGCCGCGAAGGCCTTCACCACGCCGTTGCAGGCCAGCGCATCGGCCAGGACGCCGCCCATGCGCGTGTCCAGCCGGTTCGCGACCCGCGCCACGGGCGCGACGTAGCGCGTGGCAAGCAGCACCGTCGCCGCCACATAGGCGCCCGAGCCGAGCGCCATGACAAGGCCCATCACCGGCCAGGTCCAGCCCAGCAGCGCGACCGTGCCGACGAGCACCACCGCCGAGGGCAGCAGCGCCAGCAGCAGCACGTCGTGCAGGATGTCGAGCGACCACATGCCGCGCGTGATCTGGCGCACGACCGAGCCGGAGAAGGCATTGGCGTGCCAGTCGGTGGAGAAGCGCTGGACGCGCGCGAAACCCTCGCGCGACACCTTGTCCATGATGCGCAGCGTCATCGGCACGATGAGGCTCCACGCCAGATGGCGGAAGAGAAGAAACGTGACGCCGAGCCCCGCCATGGCGGCGAGCGCCGGCAGGGCGCCCGCCAGCCCCGCGGCGGGGTCGCCGGGATGGGCGGCGATGGCGTCCACCAGCCGGCCGGCCGTGATCGGCACGAGGATGTCGGCGAGCGTCGCCACGGTGATGCTGGCCGCGATGGAGCCGACGAGCAGCTTCTCGTCGCGCCAGTTGCCGAAGGTGAAGGACAGGACCCGGCCCAGCGCGTCGGAGCGCCGGCGGCGTTTGTGATGGCTCATGATGGTCTTCGGCGCCCGAAGGCACCGTCCCGATGGAGCGTCGCGGGCCTTAAAAAGCCGGCGCGTCCTCAAACAGTCATGGAAAAATGCGCGGGAAGCGCGGGCGGCGCTGGCCGGCGGGTCAGGCCGAAGGGCGACCCTGCCCGGCCACGGAGACGGCGTATCCGCCTGGGAAAGCAGCGTTCGACATCGAATTCATGCGCCTCCCTCTCCATCTTGCTCGACCGGGAAATTTCCGTTTAGCCCGCTTCCCTCACGCCGGGCAACCGCCCGGCGAACGCTGCCGCCTCACTGTTGCCATCCTGCACCATTGTTGTGTCGGCCCCTGCCCTCCACTATTGAAAACAGGCAGCGCGGCGTCCACCTGCCCGCGTGATCGAACGGACCGCTTGTCATGACCGAACGCCACGCCGACATTCTCATCATCGGCTCCGGCCCGGCGGGGTACACCGCCGCCATCTATGCCGCCCGCGCCATGATGAAGCCGTTGATCGTCGCCGGCCTTCAGGAAGGCGGCCAGCTCACCATCACCACCGATGTGGAGAACTATCCCGGCTTCCGCGATCCCATCCAGGGGCCTTGGCTGATGGAGGAGATGAAGGCGCAGGCCGTCCATGTCGGCGCCGAGATCGTCTCCGACCTCATCGTGGAGGCCGACCTCTCGCGCCGTCCGTTCCGGCTCACCGGCGACGGGGGGCAGATCTACACCTGCGACGCGCTGATCGTGGCCACCGGCGCGCAGGCCAAGTGGCTGGGCCTCGATTCGGAAGCCGATTTCCAGGGCTTCGGCGTGTCGGCCTGCGCCACCTGCGACGGTTTCTTCTACCGGGGCAAGGATGTCGTGGTGGTGGGCGGCGGCAACACGGCGGTGGAGGAGGCGCTCTATCTCGCCCACATCGCCAAATCCGTCACCGTGGTTCACCGCCGCTCCGAGTTCCGGGCCGAGCGCATCCTCCAGAACCGCCTGATGGCGCTGGAGAACGTGCGGATCGTGTGGGACAGCGAGATCGCCGAGATCGTGGGCGCGCACCAGCCGATGAAGTCGGTGACGGGCGTGAAGCTGCGTCATCGCGCCAGCGGCGAGATATCCGAGATCGCGGCCGACGGCGTCTTCATCGCCATCGGCCATGCGCCGGCGACCGAGCTTTTCGCGGGCAAGCTGCGCCAGAAGCCCGGCGGCTATCTCTGGGTGGAGCCGGGCACGACGAAAACGTCTGTGGAGGGCGTCTTCGCGGCGGGCGACGTGGCCGACGACGTCTATCGGCAGGCGGTGACGGCGGCAGGGCTGGGATGCATGGCGGCGCTGGAGGCGGAGCGCTGGCTCGCGGCCGAGCGCACCGAGGAGCACGCGCAGGCGGCGGAATAAACGACAAGCCGGCCGCTCACAGAGCCGGCGACGAGGGGACGGACAATGGCGCTCGACTGGGACAAGCTGCGCATCTTCCATGCGGCAGCCGAGGCCGGATCCTTCACCCATGCGGCGAACGCGCTGAATCTCAGCCAGTCGGCGATCTCGCGCCAGGTCGCGGCGCTGGAAACCGAGATCGGCACGCCGCTCTTCCACCGGCACGCGCGCGGGCTGGTGCTCTCCGAATCGGGAGAGATCCTCTACCAGACCGCCACCGATGTCCTGAAGCGCCTCGAATCGGTGCGCATGCAGCTCACCGAGACCAAGGAGAAGCCGCAGGGGCGGCTTCGCGTCACCACCACGGTGGGCCTCGGCTCGGGCTGGCTGACCCAGCGCGCGCAGGAGTTCCTGGAGCTCTATCCCGAGCTCGAGCTCCAGCTCGTCTTCGACAACGAGGAGATCGACCTGACCATGCGCAAGGCGGACTGCGCCATCCGCCTGCGCCAGCCGCAGCAGCCGGACCTCATCCAGCGCCGCCTCTTCACCGTGCACATGCATGTCTACGCCTCGCCGGCCTATCTCCAGCGCTACGGCCGGCCCGAGACCATCGAGGACATCGACAAGCACCGCATCATCACCTTCGGCGAGCCGGCGCCGGACTATCTGCGCAATCTCAACATCCTGGAAACGGTGGGGCTGCCCGAAGGGCGCTCGCGCCACAGCGTGTTGCAGATCAACAATCTGATGGCGATGAAGACGGCCATCGAGCGCGGCATCGGCCTCGCCCTCCTGCCGGACTACATGATCGACAAGGAATCGAAGCTGGTGCAGGTGCTGCCGGAGCTGGACCTGGCCTCCTTCGACACCTATCTCTGCTACCCTGAGCAGCTACGCGACGCGGCCAAGCTCAAGGTGTTCCGCGACTTCCTGATCTCCAAGGCGCGCACCTGGTCGTTCTGACCGCTTATGCATATTCGCATGGCAGGCATACCGGATGAGCACTGGTCGTTGCGCAGCTAAGGATTAATCTGCATGTAGTCGGTTGCGAGGGATACCTCCTCCCATTTCTCGCCCGGCCGTTTCCTCCCAAGGGCTCATAGCCCTTACTTTTCAGCCGGGTTCTTCGTGAGCCCGGCTTTTTTTCTGCCTCTCCGACATGCTATCGGCCAAGGGGCTTTCCAAAGGACCCCATCTTGCCGTTCCACTCCCTTCCCGCGCCCCTGGCGTCCGCCCTGCAATCTCGCTCCTATCTGGAGCCAACCCCCGTGCAGGCGGCGATGATCGATCCGGGCGTGGCAGGCCGCGACCTGCTCGTCTCGGCGCAAACCGGCTCCGGCAAGACGGTGGCCTACGGCCTCGCCATGGCGAGCGACCTTCTCACCGACGAGAACCGCCTGCCGGCGCCGGGCGCGCCGCTCGCGCTCGTCGTCGCTCCCACCCGCGAGCTGGCGCTCCAGGTGCAGCGCGAGCTGGAATGGCTTTATGCCGACGCGCGCGCCCAGATCGTCACCTGCGTGGGCGGCATGGATCCGCGCGCCGAGGCGCGGCAATTGTCGCAAGGCGCCCATATCGTCGTCGGCACGCCCGGGCGCCTGCGCGACCATCTGGAGCGCGGGCGGCTGGTGATCGGCAATCTGCGCGCCCTCGTGCTCGACGAGGCGGACGAGATGCTCAATCTGGGCTTCCGCGAGGATCTGGAGTTCATCCTGGAGGCGACGCCCGCCCAGCGGCGCACGCTCCTGTTCTCCGCCACGCTGCCCAAGACCATCGCCGCGCTCGCCAAGCGCTATCAGCGCGATGCGCTGCGTATCGAGGCCACGCGCCAGCGCGAGGCCCATGCCGACATCGAGTATCAGGCGATCCGCATCGCGCCGAACGAGATGGAGCACGCGGTCGTCAACATCCTGCGCTTCCACGAGGCGCCGAGCGCCATCGTCTTCTGCAACACGCGCGAGACCGTGCGCCATCTTCATTCGGGGCTGGTGGAACGCGGCTTCTCGGCCGTGGCCCTGTCCGGGGAGCTGGGCCAGAACGAGCGCAACAGCGCGATGCAGTCGCTGCGCGACGGGCGCGCGCGCGTTTGCGTGGCGACGGACGTGGCCGCGCGCGGCATCGACCTGCCGAGCCTGGGGCTCGTCATCCATGCCGAGTTGCCCAACGATTCGGAAACGCTCCAGCACCGCTCGGGGCGCACCGGGCGCGCGGGCCGCAAGGGCGTCTCGGTCATGCTCGTGCCCATCTCGCGCCGCCGCAAGGCCGAGCGGCTCCTGGCCGAGGCGCGCATCCAGCCGCAATGGGGCGGTGCGCCGGCGGCGGACGCCATCCGCAAGCTCGACGAGGAGCGGCTCCTGGCCGACCCGGTGCTGACGCAGGAGCCCAGCGAGGACGACCTCGCCGTCGCGCGCATGCTTCTGCACAACCGCTCGGCCGAGGAGCTGGCGGCCGCCCTCGCGCGTCTCTACCAGCTCAAGTTGCCGGCGCCCGAGGATGTGTTCGACCCCGGCTTCGGGCGCGACCCCAAGGGGGGCGAGGCGCGCGAGCCCGGCCCCCGCAAGGAGCGCGGCCCCGGCGGGCCGACCGTCTGGTTCCGCCTGGATATCGGCCGGCGCAACGAGGCCGACCCGAAATGGCTGCTGCCGCTCCTGTGCCGTCGCGGCCGGGTGACGAAGCAGGAGATCGGCGCCATCAAGATCTATGACCGCGAGACCAAGTTCGAGGTGGCGGAGGAAGCGGCCAAGAAGTTCCTGAAGTCGGCCGGCGGCGAGCTGGACGACATCACCATCTCGCTGGCGGACGGCGCGCCGCCGGAGGGCGACGGCAAGTCCTTCTCCGGGCCGCGCAACAAGAGCCGGCCGCCCATCGGCAGGTCGTCCTTCGGCCAGCCGCCCGAGGGCAAGCCCCGCGGCCCCTTCTACAAGAAGAAGCTGGGCGCCTCGCAGGGCGAGCGTCCGCATCGCGGCAAGCGCCCGAAGGGCTGATCGACATGAAAAAGGCCCGGTCTTTCGACCGGGCCTTTTTCATGGTCCGAGCGGCCCCGCCTTTACCGGCGCAGGCTGGCGCAGAAGCGCTGGATGCGCCCGCAGGCATCCTCGAGCTGCTCGTCCGAGGCCGCGTAGGAAAGGCGGAAGTTGGGGCCGAGGCCGAAGGCCGCGCCATGGACGACCGCCACGCCTTCCGCCTCCAGAAGCTCGGAGACGAAATCCTCGTCGGTCTCGATCACCTTGCCGCCCTGGGTCTTCGCGCCGATCAGCTCGCGCACCGAGGGGTAGACGTAAAAGGCGCCCTCCGGCGCGGGGCACTGGATGCCCGTCGCCTGGTTCAGCATGGAGACGACGAGGTCGCGGCGCTTCTCGAAGGCCTTGCGGCTTTCGCCGACATAGTCCTGCGGCCCGTTCAGCGCCTCCACCGCCGCCCATTGCGCGATGGAGCAGGCGCCCGAGGTCTGCTGGCCCTGGATCATGTCCATCGCCTTGATGAGGTGCAGCGGCCCGGCGGCATAGCCGATGCGCCAGCCGGTCATGGCATAGGCCTTGGAAACGCCGTTCATCGTCAGCGTGCGATCGTAGAGCGAGGGCTCCACCTGCGCGGGCGTGGTGAAGACGAAGTCGCCATAGACGAGATGCTCGTACATGTCGTCCGTCAGCACCCAGACATGGGGATGCTTCACCAGCACGTCGGCCAGCGCCTTCAGCTCGTCGCGCGTATAAGCCGCGCCCGAGGGGTTGGAGGGCGAGTTGAACAGGAACCACTTGGTCTTCGGCGTGATCGCCGCGTCCAGCGCCTGCGGCGTCACCTTGAAGGCGTCCTCCAGCCTGCCCTCGACGAAGACGGGCGTGCCGCCGCACAGCGCCACCATTTCCGGGTAGCTCACCCAGTAGGGCGCGGGGATGATCACCTCGTCGCCGGGGTTCAGCGTGGCCATGAAGGCGTTGAAGAGGATCTGCTTGCCGCCCGTGCCCACGATGGTCTGCGCGGGGGTGTAGTCGAGGCCGTTCTCGCGCTTGAACTTGGCGACGATCGCCTCGCGCAGCGGCACGATGCCGGCCACCGGCGTGTATTTGGTCTCGCCCCGGCGGATGGCGTCGATGGCGGCGTTCTTGATGTTGTCGGGCGTGTCGAAATCCGGCTCGCCGGCGCCGAGCGAGATGACGTCGCGGCCCTTCGCCTTCAGTTCGCGCGCCTTCTGGGTCACGGCAATGGTGGCGGACGGCTTCACGCGATCGAGGGCGCTCGCAAGAAAGGCCATGGGGCAGGCTCCGGAATCGTCTGGGCGGCAGGCTTCCACGGGCGATCCCCGCGAAAATCGGCGGACCATAGGTCGGTCCCCGGGCCCGCGCAAGGCGCCGGGCCGGCCGCACTCATGAATATGGCTGATGGCTTCGTTCACGCCCGCGAATTGGCCATCGGGCCCGCCACGTGCCAGGCTGGGACCGGAGGAAAAGGAGTTTCCATGATCGCGATTCACGGCATGTCCGACAGCGGCAATTGCTACAAGCCGCGCCTCCTCATGGCGCTGCTCGGCCGCCCCTTCGCCCATGTGGAGGTCTCCGCGCTGGACGGCACCACGCGCACGCAGGAGTTCCTGCGCCTCAATCCCGCCGGGCAGGTGCCTCTCCTCGTCCTGCCGGACGGGCGGCTGCTCGCCGAATCCAACGCCATCCTCTGCTATCTGGGAGACGGCACGCCCTTCGTGCCGGCCGATCCGTTCGAGCGCGCCGGGATGCTGCGCTGGATGTTCTTCGAGCAGAACGTGCACGAGGTCAGCGTCGCGGTGCGGCGCGCGCTCAGCGTCTATCCGTCCCGCAAGGCCGGGGCCACCCCGGAGCGGATGGCGCTGACGCTGGCCGGCGGCAATGCGGCGCTGGACGTGATGGAGCGTCATCTGGCGGGGCGCGACTTCTTCGTGGGCGACGGGCCGACGCTCGCCGACATCGCGCTCTATCCCTACACGGCCAGCGCGCCTGAAGGCGGTTTCGACCTTGCCGGCCGGCCCGCCGTCGCGGCGTGGCTCGCCCGCATCGAGGGCCTGCCCGGCTATCGCCCGCGTCAATGGCTGCCGGATGCGCCATGAAAAAAGGCCGCCCCGGTTTCCCGGAGCGGCCCTTCCTGGAAAGGCGCGGCGCTTAGTTGCGGCCGACCAGCAGCGTGTCGAGATCCACGCCCTCGGCCTGCTCCAGCATCTCGCGCGTCAGCGTCGGGGCCAGCAGGCGGATGTCGTCGCCCTCGACAGCCACCTCGATGGCATTCCAGTCGACCAGCACATCCTTCTCCCCGATGCCGAGGAAGCCGCCGACCTCGATCACCACAGCGGCCACCGTGCCGTCGGCGGAGAGGATGATGTCCTCGACCTCGCCGATCTCCTCGTTATTGGCGCCGTAGACTTCCTCGTCATCGAGATCGTCGGCGAGGAAATGGGCCGGGGCGGCGCCGGCCTGAACCTCGGGCAGCATCACGATGGGCGAGCCGCCCTCCATGCCGGAGGTCGGCGTGGCGGAGCCGGCGATCGGGGCCTCGGTGCCGGCGGCCGGTGCCGTGGTGCCCTCGGTGGCGGGCGCGGTGGTCTGGGCCATCGCGGCGCCGCTCATGAGAGTGGCGAGGCCGGCGGCGAGAACGAACGTCTTCATGAAAGAAGCCTTTCTGTACTGATACGCAAAAGCGGCCGGTCCGCGGTTCGTCTCGGCCGCCTTGTTCGGCAGGTAAAGGCACGGCGGCGGCGATTGGTTCCCCCCGTCGTTTCCCTTCGCGCCGCCCGGTGCTACACGCGCCCCACCCCACAGGACGTCCCCAAGCCCGCATGAGCCGCGCCAGCGCCAACCTCCTCCTTTGCCTGACGGCCGCCATCTGGGGCCTGGGCTTCATCGCCCAGTCCACCGCCATGCAGGCGATCGGGCCGTGGACCTACAACGCGACGCGGTTCGGGCTGGCCGCCGCCGTTCTCGTGCCCTTCGCGCTGGCGGAGCGCCGCCGCGCCGGCCCCATGCCCCCGCGCAAGCTGGCGGGCTTCGCGCTGGTGGGCCTCATCCTGTTCGCGGCCGCCGGCCTTCAGCAATTCGGCATCAGCCAGACGAGCGTGACGAATGCCGGCTTCCTCACCGGCCTCTACGTCGTCCTCACGCCTCTCATCGCACTGGTGCTCACGCGCAGCGTGCCCCATCCGGTGGTCTGGCCGGCCGCCGTCGTCGCCTTCTGCGGCATCGCCGCCATCGCCGGAGGCGCCCTCGACGGGCTCAATGCCGGCGACGGGCTGGTGATTGCGGGGGCCGTGTTCTGGGCTCTGCACATCGTCGCCATCGAGCGGTTCGGCCGGGCGGATCGCGGCCCCTTCACCCTGTCGCTGGTGCAGTTCGCCATCGTGGCGCTTCTCTCGGCGCCCGGCGCGGTGGTGGAAGCCCCCTCCGGCGCCGCCCTGGCGGCGGCGCTGCCGGAGATCCTCTATGGCGGGCTCGTCGCCACGGCCCTGGCCATCACCCTCCAGGTCGTGGCGCAGGCCCATACGCCCGCCTCGCAGGTGGCGATCTTCCTTTCGGGCGAGGCGCTCTTCGCCGCCCTGTTCAGCTTCATCCTCCTCGGCGAGCGGCTCAGCGCCGGCGCATGGCTGGGTTGCGCCATGGTCTTCCTCGCCATGCTTGCGGTGGAGCTGGTGCCGATGCGACCTTGGGCGGCCCGTCCATCATCATCATCAGGAAAGCAGGCAGACGAATGGATGCACAAGAGGAAACGCCGCGCGGAGAGCTGACCGTCCGCGTTCCCGCCATGCCGGCCGACGCCAATGCGGCGGGCGACATCTTCGGGGGCTGGGTCATGTCGCAGATGGACCTGGCCGCCGGCATCCGCGGCGCCGAGCGCGCGGGCGGGCGGGTCGTCACCATGGCCGTCAACAGCCTCGTCTTCCGCCGCCCCGTGAAGGTGGGCGACGTCCTGTGCGTCTACACAAGTGTCGAATCGATCGGGCGAAGCTCCATGACGCTGGCGGTGGAAGCGTTCGCGCGCCGCTATGTCAATCATGAGCGCGTGAAGGTGACGGAGGGCACCTTCGTCAAGGTGGCGCTCGACGGCGAGGGGCGCCCCACCCCCGTTCCGGCCGAGCCGCCCTCGCTGCCCTGAGAGGCATCGGGCGCCTCGCCCGGCGCATTTGCGCCGGGCCCGCGCGGCGTTCTATGACGCCGCCATGACAGACCCCGCACCCTCGTCCCCCGTCCATGACAGCCACGCCCTCCTCGCATTGGCGCGCGGCGGCGCACGGCGGGTGGAGCGGATCGAACTGGCCGGGCGGGCCTACTGGGCCAAGCGGCCGGGCACGGCGGAAGGCGGCCGCTGGCACGCGGCGCAGGCCCTTCTCTCGCGCACCCTGCCGCTGCCGATCCTGCGCCCCACGGTCAGCCGGGGCGGCGACGCAGCCGCCGGCGGGGAGGCGCAACGGATCGAGGCCTTCCGCCGCGCCGGCTTTCACGTGCCCGATATCGCCGCACGGGCGCCGGGGCTGCTGATCCTGTCCGATATCGGCCCCAATCTGGGCACGGTGCGCCAGCATCTTTCGGCCGAAGCCTTCGGGCAGGTGCTGCGGATGGCGGCAGAGACCCTCGGCCGCGCCCACGCGGCCGGCCTCGTCCACGGCCGCCCCAGCCTTCGCGACCTGACCTATGACGGCCGGGCCATCGGCTTTCTCGATTTCGAGGAGGACCCCCGCGCCGTGATGCCGCTGGCCAGCGCCCAGGCGCGAGACCTGTGGCTGTTCTTCTGCCAGCTCGCGGCGGCGGGCGTGCGGCCCGAGGCGCAGGGCGCGGCGCTGGTCGCCTACCGCCCCTTCCTCACGCCCGAGGTGCAAGCGGCGCTGCGCCCGCTGCTGACCCTGGTGGCCGGCGCGGGCCGCCTCGTCATGCCGCTCGCCCGCCCCTTTGCCGGCCGCGACCTCGTCGCCCCCATCGAAGCCAGCCGCCTCATGCGTGCCGGGCTTTCGGGAGCGGCCTGAGAACTATTTGCAGACCGAGCGCGAGCGCGTCTTCACGTCGAAGTGGAGGTGGTCGTCATGCGCCTTGTTGTAGCCGGGCCCCAGCACCGTGCCGAAATAGCGGCAGCCGGCCCGGCGCACATTGTTCTGGAACTTGCGCTCGCGCGGGGAGAACAGGCCCTTGGGCTCCACATCCATGGTGGAGCCGTCCGCGAAACGGAAGCCCCGGATGTCGAGCGCGTTGCCCAGCGCGTGCTCGCTGATGGTGCGCGAGCCGGCGATGCGCGAGCAGCGGTAGGACGAGGCGTTCAGAACGGCCGTCGGGCGTTTCCACAGGGTCCACCGGGCGGCGGAGCGCACGTCGTTGTCCAGCCAGCGCGCGGTTTGGAGCGCGGTCTGGCAGGAGAGCGTCGCCGCCGGCTGCATGGCGATGCCCTTGGCCGCCTGCGTGACGCGGATCGGATTCTGGATGCCGCAGCCGCCGCCATTGCCCACAGGGGAAACCTCGGTGAACTGCACGCCGAGCCTTTGCAGCTCGCGCCGGCACATGGCCTCGCCGCGCGGCAGAGAGCGATAGCCGGTCGGCGTCTTGTCCTCCAGCGCGCCACGCCCCCAGCGGAAGGGGTTCCAGCCCCGGCCACCCTCCTGGCGCTCCGGCCGTGCCTGTTCCACCGCCGCGTAGGACGGCACGGCGGCGGCCGGGCGCGGCGCGGAGGCCGGCGGCGCGACGGCGCCGCGAGCCGCGCCCTGGCCCGGCTGGCCGGAGATCGGCGCGCGCGGCACGGGGCCCCCGGAGGGCGCCGCCATCGGCGCCGGCACGGATCGAGGCACGGGGTCGGCCCCGGACGATCCGTCCCACGGGTCGAACGCCTCGTCCGGCCGGGAGCCGTAGAGGCCGCCCCCGCCGGCATCGTCGATCACGCGTCCGCCTTCCAGCGGCGGCAGGGCGGCCTCCTGCACCGGCGCGGGCTGCCCATAGGAGCTGTCCTGAGGGGCGGGCTGCACCGGGTAGGTGCGGCCGTAGTCGCCCGGGCCGCGCTCATCCGGGGCGACCATCGCCTGGGGCTGCGGCTGGGCCACGGGTTCGAGGAATTGCGGCGGGGTGGGCTGCACGCCGCGAAAATTCGATTGCGCCGGGGTCTCGTATCCGCGCTCGGCCGAGTAGGCGGGACTGGGCACGTAGACCGGCGCCTCGCCGGGACGCGGCGGCGGCGGCACATGCCCGCCCCACACGAGGTTCCCCTGAGACGCATCCGAAAAGCCCTGCGCGAGCGGCAGGCCGGGAAAGGCGCCCGCCGCCGCGGAACACACGGCGGCGAGCGTGACGATGCGCCATCCCCTTTTACGCAGAACCATCAGGAGCGGCCTTTCATCTACCGCGAAACTCGAGCGGATGAGGCAAGCCTAGGAGCGTTTGGTAAGCGAAGGATGAACGAGCCCGTATCAAACTCTCTGTCCACAGCCCTGTGCGGAAAATGAACGAAACCGTCGCCGGCCCGTTCAAGGTGCCTTCAGCTTCGTCCCGCTAGAGGCTGTCATGGGCCGGCGCTCCAGCGCGGACAGGCCGCCCGTAGGGAGAACATTCATGATCAAACGCGCAGTCATCCGCCTCGCGCTGGCCGGCATCCTCGCCGCACCCGTCCTCACCGCCGCCATGCCGGCCGCCCAGGCGCAGTCCTCCTGCGGCGCCACGTGGCGCGTCTCGCCGGGCGACACCCTGTCGGCGATCTCGCGCGCCTGCGGCATACCCGCCGGCGCCATCGAGGCGGCAAACCCGCAGATCGACTGGCGCCGCCTCCAGGTGGGCCAGCGGGTCGATCTGGACATTCGCGGCGGGGGCGGCCCGCGCCCCGGCGGCCCGGCGCGGCCGGAGGGCTACGTCGTGCGCGCCGGCGATACGCTCTCCTCCATCGCGCGCTCCTTCGGCATCTCGCTCCAGGCGCTGCGCGCGGCCAATCCGGGCCTGACGGATCGCGACCTCCAGGTCGGCCGCACCATCTATTTCGCCGGCCCGGGCACGCCCCCCGCCCCGCCGCCCGGCCGCCCCGGCCCCGGCAGGCCGGACAGGGCCGGGATCGAGGTGCGGATCGACGAGCGGGAGAACTTCCCCGGCGGCGGGGTGAGCCTCCTCGTCTCGGGGCTGCGCCCCGGCGACGCGGTGTCGGCCGAGGCCGGCCCCCGCTCCGGGCGCGGGGGCACCGAGGCCGAAACGCGCGCCGACCGGCGCGGCCTCGCCACTCTCCATCTGGACATTCCGCCCCGCTCGCGCCCCGGCGAGCGCTGGGGCTACGAGGTATTCGACGGGCGCGGGCGCGTGGCGGCCGACGGCGCGTTCCGGCTCGGCGAGGAGCCGCGCCGGCCCGGACGCCCCGGCCCCGGCAGGCCCGGCCCGGAGCGCCTCACCCTCAGCGGCGTGCTCACCAACGAGGGCGCCGAGTGCCCTGCCCTGCGCGCCGGGAACGGCCGGCTCTACACGCTGGCGGGCTCGCTCGGCGGCTTCCGGCCCGGCGACCTCGTGAGCATCACCGGGGCGGTGGCGGAGGTTTCCACCTGCATGCAGGGCACCACCATCGCCGTGGATTCCATCCGCCCGGCGCGGTGAGAAACAGGAGTGGAGAAGGGTGAAAGCCCTTCTCCAAACTCGTTTTGTTCCCCATATTGCCCCGATGGCCGATACTCCCCGCAAGTCGCCCCGGCGCTCGCCGATCCTGGATTTCTCCGACGCCTCGGAAAGCCTGAACAAGGGCTTCTCCGAAGCGCCGCAGACCGGCTTCGAAGGGCCTCCCCTCGCCGGCCCGGTCTCCGGCTGGGCGGAGGAGATCGCGCAGGCCGCCGAGGTGGAGGCCGAGCGCAAGGCCGATGAGCAGCCCAGGCCCGCCGCGAGGAAGAAGCCCGCCGCGCCCAGGAGCGCCAAGACGGCGCGCGGCACCTCCATGGGCACGACCTCCGACCCCAGGACGCGCGCCGCCGCCGGTCTCAACCCCGTCGCCGGGATGGACGTGTCGCTGGAGGACGCGGCCGCCCTGCCGGAAGGCGGCGTCACCGCCACGGTGGAGGCGCTGACGCGGCTGATCTCGGAAGGCAACCCCCTTCTGAAGAACGGTGAGATCTGGGTGCCGCACCGACCCGAGCGGCCGGCCAAGTCTGAGGGCGGCCAACCGTTCCGCATCGCCTCCGACTACACGCCCAAGGGCGACCAGCCGACCGCCATCGAGGACCTTGTCTCCGGCATCGGGGACGGCGACCAGACGCAGGTGCTGCTCGGCGTCACCGGCTCGGGCAAGACCTTCACCGTGGCCAACGTCATCGAGCGCACGCAGCGCCCGGCGCTGATCCTGGCGCCCAACAAGACCCTCGCCGCGCAGCTCTACGGGGAGTTCAAGAACTTCTTCCCCGACAATGCGGTGGAGTATTTCGTCTCCTATTACGACTATTACCAGCCGGAGGCCTATGTGCCCCGCTCGGACACCTTCATCGAGAAGGAATCCTCCATCAACGAGCAGATCGACCGGATGCGCCACGCCGCTACCCGCGCGCTGCTCGAACGCGACGACGTCATCATCGTCGCCTCGGTCTCCTGCATCTACGGTATCGGCTCGGTCGAGACCTATACGGCGATGACCTTCCAGATGAGCGTCGGCGACCGGCTGGACCAGCGCCAGCTCCTCGCGGACCTCGTGGCCCAGCAGTACAAGCGCCGCGAGATGGACTTCCAGCGCGGCTCCTTCCGCGTGCGGGGCGATACGATCGAGCTCTTCCCCGCCCATCTGGAGGACCGCGCCTGGCGCATCTCCCTCTTCGGCGACGAGATCGAGGCCATCCACGAATTCGATCCGCTGACGGGCCAGAAGACCGACGACCTGAGGTCGGTGAAGATCTACGCCAATTCGCACTACGTCACGCCGCGCCCCACGTTGCAGCAGGCGGTGAAGTCCATCCGGCAGGAGCTGAAGGCCCGGCTGGTGGAGCTGAACAAGGCCGGCCGCCTATTGGAGGCGCAGCGGCTGGAGCAGCGCGTCACCTTCGACATCGAGATGATCGAGGCGACGGGCTCGTGCAACGGCATCGAGAACTATTCGCGCTATCTCACCGGCCGCCAGCCCGGCCACCCGCCGCCCACGCTGTTCGAATATCTGCCGGACAACGCCCTCGTCTTCATCGACGAGAGCCATGTCACCGTCCCCCAGATCGGGGCGATGTATCGCGGCGACTTCCGGCGCAAGGCGACGCTGGCCGAATACGGCTTCCGCCTGCCCTCCTGCATGGACAACCGCCCCCTGCGCTTCGAGGAGTGGAACGCCATGCGCCCGCCCACCGTGGCCGTCTCGGCCACGCCCGGCGCCTGGGAGCTGGAGCAGAGCGGCGGCGTCTTCGCCGAGCAGGTCATCCGCCCCACCGGCCTCACCGATCCCCCGGTGGAGATCCGCCCGGCCAAGGCACAGGTGGACGACCTCCTGGGCGAGATCCGCGAGACGGCGGCCAAGGGCTATCGCGTGCTGGCCACCGTGCTCACCAAGCGCATGGCGGAGGATCTCACCGAATATCTGCACGAGCAGGGCGTGCGGGTGCGCTACATGCACTCCGACATCGACACGCTGGAGCGCATCGAGATCATCCGCGACCTGCGGCTGGGTGCGTTCGACGTGCTGGTGGGCATCAACCTCCTGCGCGAGGGGCTGGACATTCCCGAATGCGGCCTCGTTGCCATTCTCGACGCGGACAAGGAAGGCTTCCTGCGCTCGGAGACCTCGCTGATCCAGACCATCGGCCGCGCGGCGCGAAACGTGGACGGCAAGGTGCTGCTCTATGCCGACCGCATCACCGGCTCGATGGAGCGCGCCATCGCGGAGACCAACCGCCGCCGCGAGAAGCAGGAGGCCTACAATGCGCAGAACGGCATCACGCCCGAATCGGTGAAGGCCAGGATCGCCGACATCCTCGACAGCTATTACGAGAAGGACCACGTGCGCGTGGATGCCGGGCGCGACGCGAAGGAAGGCGCGCTCGTCGGCAACAATCTCAAGAGCCATCTGGAATATCTGGAAAAATCCATGCGCGAGGCGGCTGCCGATCTCGACTTCGAGAAGGCCGCCCGCCTGCGCGACGAGATCAAGCGCCTCCAGGCCACGGAGTTGGCCGTGTCGGAAGACCCGCTGGCCCGTGAATACGACATCGACGCGGAGGGCGGCTCGGCCAACAAGCGCACCGGCAAGGGCCGCCGCCCCGCGCCCGCCAACCCCCGCTTCGGCCCCAGGGGCGAGCCGCTGGCGCCCCGGGGCGAGGCGAGCCCCGCCGGCAAGGCCGAAAACTCCTATTTCGCCAAGCCCTCGCTGGACGACATGGGCCCGGGCACCGACACCGCCCGCCCCCTCTTCCGCAAGAACACGCTGGACGAGATGACCGTCGGCCGCACGGAGAAGCCCCGCCACGAAGGCGCCCTCCCCGCCAAGCCGACCCCATCGCGCCGCCCCCAACCGCCCCAGGGGGAGTCCCCCGAACCACAAGACGCCTCCCCGCCCAACGACGCCCGCCCCATCCGGCGAGAGCGCGTCGGGCTGGGCTCCTACGAAGACCCCTCGGACGAGAAACGCCGCAAGCGCCGTCCGGGAAAAACGGGTCGGCCGGGGCGGTGAGGCGGCGGTTTTTCCTGTCGGGCCGTTTCTCGGCGGCGATACCGGAGAAGTCGATGTAACTTGCCCTCGCGCCAGATTTGGCCGTCAAAGGCGCAGCAGGATTTTGCCCCTTCGATCGGGGCGCGCATTGTGAAGGAGCGCGTCCTGGAAGGCCGAAAGGGGATAGGCGGCCGCGACGGGCGAGGCGGAAAGCCCCGTTCTGATATCCCCGAACGCCTCGGCCATCGCCGCTCGGAAGTCCGAGCGGGGTGAGGCATGGACCCAGTCCCGGAGCCGGAACATCCGCACGCTCGCCTTCGCCTTTTCCAATAGAGCGCCCGTGAGGGGCCGACCGGAAAGAAGGCCGTAGTGAAGCAGCACGCCAGCAGGCTCGATGGCGGCCGCCAGACGCGCCCCGGCAAGGCCGCCCACCGCGTCGAGCCCCGCGTCCAGAGATGGAAGGGGTCTGCTTTCCTCGATGATCTCGACGGGCTCACCACGCAGGGCATGCCGCGACCGCTCGCTACGAACGATCGCGAGGGGCAGCGCCCCGGCCGCATGCAGAAGGCGGATCAGCATGCGGCCGATGCTCGAGGCTCCAGCGGTCATGCCGATCCGGGCGCCGGGCTTCGGCGACAATGCCTGCACCATCAGCCTTGCCGTGAGCGGGTTGATGTAGGCCATCGCGGCCTGCTCGTCCGCGATGTCGTCCGGCACATCGATGCACCATTCCGCCGGCAGGGCCTTCCATGTCGACCAGTTGCCCGCCGAGCCGAGCGGCAGCACGCGGCGGCCGAGCATCGCCGGATCGACACCCGGTCCGACGTCGGCAACGACACCGACCCCATCGTAACCCGGCACGAACGGCAGGGCCGTGCGATGCCGGTACGCGCCCGTGACCGGGATCAGATCCGAGGGATTGATCGCGCTCGCCCGCATCCGCACCAGCACGTCTCCCTGATCGGGAACGGGCTTGGCCGCCCATGCATAGGCCAGCGCTTCTTCGGGCGGGCCGAACTCGTATGCGACAACGCGGAACATGCCGGCATCATACGGGACGTCCCCTTCCGTTGCGACCTCCAAGCCATCACGACGATCGCCTCGCCAACCCTGCATCCAAGGACTTGAAGCGCGAGGCCGATGGCTGCGTTGAGGACGGCAGCAGGGGCCGGATGATCGCGATTTCAGGTCGGGAACGGGCGGACAGGGCCGAAAGCAGCCGTCAGCCCGCGCCTGCCAGCGCCCACGCGTAGAGCAGCGTCGTGGCTGCGCCGAGTGCGCTCCTGATGTTGTGCAGCTTTCCCCACTTCACCAACAGTGCTCGGCTTTCAGCACCCGCCTCCTTTTCCTCGATCGCCATCAAGCGTTTGTTGACCGGCATGATGACAGACAGCGTGAACGGCCAGTTGGCGAGCAACAGGGCGCTTCCCGCAAACCATATCCAATCCGTCGCAAGATATCCGACGATCACTCCTGCCACGCCCCCTGCCAGCGCCAGCCCGGACTGGATCGGCAGCGCTCGCCTGTAACTGGGCTTCCACTGCGCCAGCAGGGGAGCGTCCGCCAATCCGAGGCGAGCCGGATGCTCGACAAGGCTGATGTAGAGCGCGGCGCCAGCGAACAGCGCGGCCGAAACGAGAGCAGCTATGGCAAGTTGCAACATCGGAAATTTCTCGGCATTCAGCCGGGAAGATGCCAAACCCGTGTCAGCGCCTTCCCAAGCGAGTTGGGTTGGCGCCGTGGCTGGGAAGAACCCGATAGACGGGCGCAGGAACTACCGACCTGCAACTCTATTTTCGGCATTCACAGGATGGTCCGCCATCGGACCATTTGCAAGATGTCGAATGTCTCCGATGGTCGGGGGGCGAGGATCGGTGACGCGGCGGCGGCGGACAAGACCCGCAGGACCGACCCGCCCGAAGTCTCGGACGGTCTCCGAGCCCGTTTGCATGGCCTCTGCCCTGGGCCCTTCGCATACCCCCTCATCCCGAGCCGTTCGCATAGCCCCTCATCCTGCGCCCTCCGCTTAGCCCCTCATCGTGAGCCCCGCGCACAGCCCCTCACCCTGAGCCCTTCACACAGCCCTCACCCCGAGCGCATTGCGCAGCCGCGCCCCCTGATCCCTCCGCACCGCCCCTCATCCTGAGCCGTCCGCATAGCCCCTCATCCTGAGCCTGTCGAAGGACGGGGGGCGCTTGGTGCAGCGGTCGTGCCGCCCACCCTCGTCCTTCGACAGGCTCAGGATGAGGGTGAGGTGAGGCGCAGGGTGAAGGAAAGGTGAGGTGAGGCGAGGTGAGGTGAGGTGAGGTGAGGTGAGGTGAGGTGAGGTGAGGTGAGGTGAGGTGAGGTGAGGTGAGGTGAGGTGAGGATGGGCGTACGGGCGAGGCGCGGACGCAAGCCGCCGGCCGATTCCCGCGCGATCTTTCCCCCCATTTCCGCAACGCCCCATACTCCTCCCACCGCCGGCCCGCGGATGGGCGCGAATGATCACCGGGATCGTTCGGGGGCCGGCGGGCGGCGTCCGCGGCGCGGCCTCTTCCGGAGGGGCGGCGACCCGGACGGACCCTCGCAGGCCGGGCGTCCCTCCACTAGGAGAGGGGCCCCAAGTCACGGGGCGCCGCGCGGAACCGGAGACAGCCCAACCGCCCCGTGGTGAGAGCCGGGGTGGAGATCGGGCCGAGGTTCCGGCGTTGGACAGGCGCGGACCGGGAAGCGGAGCGGAGGCTGGCACCCTTCGCAGGGTCTGGAAGACGCCGCGTGGGGCGCCGGAGGCGAGCCACATATAAAATACCAATCGGAGGCGAGCCTCCGGCGCTCCATCGCCCGTTCCCCTCAGGAACGGCACCATCCCTCACCGATCCGGCCGCCAAAGCGGCGCGGAAACGCGCTCGCGCGTCATCCTCGCGGGGCGGCCCCCAGGCGGTGCGGGTCAAAAGACATACGCGCCTTCCGGCGAGGCAAAGGCGGAGCCCGCGGGACCGGCCTCGCGGCCGCTCAATTGGCCGGCGGCACCAGGGGCTGGCCGGGCGTCGTCTCCAGCGGCAAGCCTGTGCCGGCCGGCGCGCCGCCCGTGCCGGGCGCCCCCCCGCCGACAGTGCCGGCGGCCCCCGTCGTGTCGGGCGCCATCGTGCCGGTCGCGCCGACGCCGTTCTGAAGCGCGCCGGGGCCAGCGGTCGCATTCTCCTCGCTCGTCGTGGCGGTGCCGATGCCAACGCCCGGCAATGCGCCCGAGCCCAGCACCGTGCCCACGTCCGCCCCTGCGTCCGCCTGCCCCTCGGCCGACGTCATCGGACGCGGCTCCGGCGAGGGTGCGCCCTGCGCAAGAGCGGCGCCACCGGTGGAGGCCGCCACGGAGGCGGCGATCAGAATTGCCTTCATCATGCGTCTCGTCCTGTTTTCCATGCCGGGCGGCGGCCGAGCGCGCGCGCCGCCCTTTGGTGGGTCCAACGGGCGTCGCGCGCAGCCGTTCCCCTTTCCGCCCCTCCTTCCCCCACGGCAGCGTGGTGGCAAAACGGAGGCAGGAAGCGACACTTCTTTGCAGGGTCGGAGAGTTCTACCGTGCGGTCAAAATCGCCGCTCAAACCATTTGTGACGCGGGGCCACGAAACTTTCGCTTGCAAAGTCTATCGCTCCTTTGCAAGACTTCTAGTGTTCGGGCAATTTCGCGAACACGGGTGATGGACGAATTGCGTATCGGAGGCGCATCCTTCGGGCGGTCCGTGCAAGCGGAGCGCGATGTATCGGTTCCCTTTCCTCGCATCAAGACTTGCCTGCCACCGCCCCGTTCAGGGCGTTCTATGAAAGCCTAAGGGAAGAGGGTTCCGACATGGCGCAGACCGGCACGGTCAAATTCTTCAACACCGAGAAGGGCTTCGGCTTCATCAAGCCGGACAATGGCGGCGCGGACATCTTCGTGCACATCTCGGCGGTCCAGGCTTCGGGCCTCAACGGCCTCGTCGAGAACCAGAAGGTTTCCTACGATACCGAGCCCGACAAGCGCGGCAAGGGCCCCAAGGCCGTCAATCTGCAGACCGCGGACTAAGCTTCCCCATCGCACGGCGGCTTGCCCGCCGGCCACACGGTGCACTGCCCGCGCGAGTTGTCTTGCGCGGGTTCTTCGGCTTTTCCCCTTCCGGCCGGTTCGTGTATCGTGAAACCGTATCCGTGTTAACTGCATTTTAACCTTTCGTTCCATTACCCTTCCCCTGGGGCGCGCGGGGCCTTATTCCTTTCCGAAGTGTTAACGGAACGGGAACGGGTCATGTCGCAGATGCCGTGCCTCGGCGCGCTCGCCTTTGCCGTGCTCGCTTTTGCCGGTGGCCCCGCGCAGGCCGCCGGCTCCTTCATCGACCTGGGGCCCGGCGCGGGCGCGGCCGAGCCGGTCCACTACCGCCATGATCGCACCAGCCCTTCGGTGGTGCGGGTGGTCGCCCTGCCCCGCTCGTCCTACTACCGGGGCACGGGCGTGTTCGCCAACGCGCAAGGCTCCGCCGGCGGTCTTCCCGTCCCCGCCTTCGTGGAGCGCGAACCGGGGCCGAGGATCGTCAACGTGGCCTCCGCGCGGCTCGACCGTCAGCCGTCCGGCCCGGCGGGCTTTCGCATAGACCATTCCGGCGCCACCAAGATCATCCGCCTTTCCCCCGGCATGGGGGCGCGGTCGGAGGCACGGGCAGAGCCCCAGCCGGACGAGGACCGGCGTGCCTTCGCCGCGCGCGCTCTTCAGGAGCCGGGCCTCGTCGTCTATCCCGACCCGGAGGAACCGGCCGGCGAGGCGGTGCCGGTTCCCGAGGAAGCTCCGGCGCGCGAGGCAGCCGTGCCGGAGGAGGTGCCGGTTCCCGAGGCGGCCGAGGTGCCCGCCGAGCCGGCGGAGCCGGAACGGATAGCGGAGCCCTCGCCCGGCTTCGAGCCGTGGACGCAGGACTGGCTGCGCGATTGCGTCGAGCGCCACGAGACCTTCGACGCCTCGCTCGGCACCTACACCGACGAGACCGGCCGCCGCCGCTTCTGCACGGGCGAGTAGGCGCCGTCAGACCAGGAAGGGATTGGTGCGCCGTTCCTCGCCCAGGCGCCCGCCCGGCCCGTGGCCGCAGATGAAGCCCACATCGTCGCCCAGCGGCAGGATCTTGCGCTTGATCGTGTCGATCAGCGTGGCGTGATCGCCGCCCGGCAGGTCGGTGCGGCCGATCGAGCCGGAGAAGAGCACGTCGCCGGCATGGAGGAAGTTGGCCGCGCGGTTGAAGAAGACGACATGGCCCGGCGCATGGCCCGGCGCGTGGATGACCTCGAACACATGCTCCCCGAGCGAGAGCGTGTCGCCCTCCTCCAGCCAGCGGTCGGGCCGGGCGTTGCGCACCGAGCCGGGAAGGCCGAACATCCTGGCTTGGTCCTCCAGCCGGTCGAGCAACATGCGGTCGTCGCGGTGCGGCCCGACGATCTCGACGCCGAGCGCGTCCTTCAGGTCCATCGCGCCGCCGGCATGGTCGATATGGCCATGCGTCAGCCAGATGGCCTCCACCGCAAGCCCGCGCTCGCGCACCGCCGCCAGGATGCGCTCCACATCCCCGCCCGGATCGACCACCACCGCCTGCTTCGTAAGCTCGTCGAAGAAGATGCAGCAGTTCTGCTCGAAGGGCGTGACGGGAACGATCTGCATGCGAAGGCTCATAGGGCAAACTCCCGGAAGGACATCTCGAGGCCGCAGCCAGGGCGGCGCGGCCGTCGCGCCAAAGGAAAAAGGGCCGCGCAACGCGGCCCTTTTCCTATCATTTTCTCAGCGTGAGGCGCGCCCTACTCGGCCGCCATGCGCTTGGGCTGCACTTCGGCCATGTAGTCTTCCACCAGCCGGCGCGTGGTCTCGCCCGGCGTGAAACGGTAGGGGCCGATCTCGGAAACGGGCGTCACCTCGGCGGCCGTGCCGCAGAGGAAGCACTCCTCGAAGCCTTCCATCTCCTCGGGCATGATGGCGCGCACCTTCACCTCGAAGCCGCGCCGCCGGGCCAGCTCGATGACGGTGCGCCGGGTGATGCCGTCCAGGAAGCAGTCGGGCGTGGGCGTATGGATAACGCCGTCCTTGACGAAGAACACGTTGGCGCCGGTCGCCTCGGCCACCTGCCCGCGCCAGTCCAGCATGAGCGCGTCCGCATAGCCCTTGGCCTCGGCCGCGTGCTTGGAGATGGTGCAGATCATGTAGAGGCCGGACGCCTTGGATTTGGAGGGCGCGGTGCGCGGGTCCGGGCGGCGATACTCGGCCAGGTCCAGGCGGATGCCCTTCATGCGCTGCTCGGGGTCGAAATAGCTCGGCCACTGCCAGATGGCGATGGCCACATTGATGCGGTTGTGCTGGGCGGAGACGCCCATCATCTCCGAGCCGCGCCAGGCGATGGGGCGCACATAGGCATCCGTGAAGCCCTGGCGGCGCAGAAGCTCGTTGCAGGCGTCATCGATCTCGTCGGCGCCGTAGGGCACCTTGAAGCCGAGGATGCGGCCCGATTCGATCAGCCGCTCGGTGTGCTCGCGCAGCTTGAAGATCTCGCCCCCATAAGCGCGCTCGCCCTCGAACACGGAGCTGGCATAGTGCAGCCCGTGGGTCAGGACGTGAATCTTCGCGTCCTTCCAGGGAACGAACTCGCCGTTGAACCAGATTTCGCCGTCCAGTTGATCGAACGGAACGCTCATGACCGTTTCTCCCAAGGCGCGGAACGCGCCTTCTTCCGACTGCAAGAAGATCCTGCCGCTTCACGCCCGAATTTCGCCTGCCGAAGCGGTGATGATCGGAATCGAATGGAGGGCGGTCCAGGATCGCGCTAGGCTGCCCAAGCTGCAAGATGGCTGTTCGGGAAGTCGGGATGGGTGTAACAATGACGCCTGAATACGTCAACAGTGCTGACCTATCTTGATGGATGCCCGCCTGCCCGATCCCACCCCACGAAAGCCGATCGACCGGATCGCGACGGACGCGCTTCCGACACACGGCGAGCTCGATTTCCGCCTGATCGAGCTGTTCTTCTTCGCCTATCGTGAATTCACGGCAGATGCGGACGAGATCCTGGACCGCTACGGCTTCGGGCGCGCGCATCATCGGATCCTGCATTTCGTGAACCGCGATCCGGGCATGACGATCGCGGGCATTCTCGATCTCCTGCAGATCACCAAGCAGTCGCTCTCGCGCGTTCTGCGGCAATTGGTGGAGGACGGCTTCATCGTGCAACTGCCGGGCGACGAGGACCGGCGGCAGCGCCGCCTCTATCCCACCCAGAAGGGGCGCGAGCTGACGCTGGAGCTTTCGCGGGCGCAGGTGCGCCGGATCGACGCGGCGCTCGCCGCGTCCGGTTTCCAGAACTCGCGCTGGATCGGCGACTTCCTGTTCGAGATGGGGTGCGACCGGGAAACGACGCGCGAGTGGTTCCACCGCAAGGGCATCGTCAAGGAGGGCGCGTCTTGACGCTTCAGAACGCAGGACCGACGCCGGGCGAACTGGCCGCGGTGCCGACCGGGCCGGGAGACGACGCGGCCCACCTCCTGGTGGTGGACGACGACCGGCGCATCCGCAGCCTCCTGTCGCGCTTCCTTTCCGAGCACGGCTTTCGCGTGTCGACCGCCGCCGACGCGGCGGGGGCGCGGCGCATTCTGGAAGGGCTGGATTTCGACCTTCTGGTCGTCGACGTGATGATGCCGGGGGAGAACGGGCTGGAGCTCACCCGCAGCCTGTCGCAGGCGCGCGACATCCCCATCCTGATGCTGACGGCGCGCTCGGAGATCGACGACCGCATCGGGGGGCTGGAGGCGGGGGCGGACGACTACCTCTCCAAGCCCTTCGATCCGCGCGAGCTGATGCTGCGCATCAACAACATCCTGCGGCGCGGCGCGCCCGCGCCGATCCAGAAGGTGGAGAATGTGCGCTTCGGCCCCTTCACCTTCTCTCTCTCGCGCCGCGAGCTGAAGCGGGAGAACGAGGTGATCCGCCTCACGGACAGGGAGCAGGAGTTGATGGTGCAGTTCGCCGCGCGCGCCGGCGACACGATCCAGCGCCAGGAGCTGATCGGGGAGGAGACGGAGGTCGGCGAGCGAACGGTGGACGTCCAGATCAACCGCCTGCGGCGCAAGATCGAGAGCGACCCGGCCAACCCGCTCTGGCTCCAGACCGTGCGCGGCATCGGCTACCGGCTGAACATCGACCGATGAGCGTTCTGGAGCGCCTTCGCCCCGGCGCGCAGGCGTTCCGGCGCAGGCTGGCCGACCGGCTGCCCGCGAGCGGCCGGTTTCGGCTGAAGGCGCCCCGCCTGCCCCGCTGGATGGGCAAGTTCGCCCCCACCGGCCTTTACGCGCGCTCCCTCATCATCATCATCGCGCCGATGGTGCTGCTCCAGACGGTGGTCTCCGTGGTCTTCATGGAGCGCCACTGGGCGACGGTGACGCAGCGCCTTTCCACCGCCGTGGTGCGCGACATCTCGGCCATCATCGACGCGATCGAGACCTTTCCGCAGGACCCGGACTTCTCGCAGATCACGCGGATCGCGCGCGACAAGCTCGACCTCAACATCCTCGTCCTGCCGCCGGAGCCCCTGCCCGCCCCGGCGCCGCGCCCCTTCTTCAACATTCTCGACGGCATCCTCTCCGAGGAGATCACCCGCCAGATCGACCGGCCCTTCTGGATCGACACGGTGGGCGATTCGCGGCTGGTGGAAATTCGCATCCTGCTCGACGAGCACATGCTGCGCGTCTACGCCCGGCGCAATTCGGCCTATGCGTCCAACACGCACATCTTCATCGTATGGATGGTGGGCACCTCGCTGGTCCTCATCCTCATCGCGGTGCTCTTCCTGCGCAACCAGATCCGCCCGATCCAGAAGCTGGCCGAGGCGGCCGAGAGCTTCGGGCGCGGCCAGCCGCTGCCGGCCGATTTTCGTGTGCGCGGGGCGCGGGAGGTGCGGCGCGCCGCGCTGACCTTCCTGCAGATGCGCGACCGGATCGAGCGGCAGATCGAGCAGCGCACGCAGATGCTCAACGGCGTCAGCCACGATCTGCGCACCGTCCTCACGCGGTTCCGGCTGCAACTGGCCTTCTTCTCCGATTCGGAGGACCGGCGGGAGCTGGAGCGCGACACGGACGAGATGCAGCGTATGCTGGAGGGCTATCTGGCCTTCGCCAAGGGCGAGGCGGGCGAGGAGGTGGGGCTGCTCGACCTCGAGCCCGTCCTCTCCAAATTCGAGACGGAAGCGGGGCTGAAGGGCAGCCGTTTCTCCTTCGAGCTTTCCGGCGACCCGGTGGTCAGGGTCCGCCCCGACGGCTTCACCCGGCTCGTCACCAATGTCGTGTCCAACGCCATGCGCTACGGGGAAACGGTGCGCGTTCGCGCCCGGCACGAGGGCCGCTGGCTGACCATCACGGTGGAGGACGACGGGCCCGGCATAGCGCCCGAGCAGCGCGAGGACGCGTTCAAGCCCTTCATGCGGCTCGACGACGCGCGCAACATCGACGACGGCGGAACCGGGCTCGGCCTTGCCATCGCCCGCGACATCGCGCGCAGCCATGGCGGCGACATTCGCCTCTCCGCCTCGGAGCTGGGCGGGCTGAAGGCCGAGATCAGGATTCCGGCCTAGAACAGCCGTCCGCCATTGGGGACGGGGTGGGACAGGGCGGCAAGGACGACGTTGCCCTCCTCGTCCGGGAAGCCGAGCGTCAGCACTTCCGAGCGCACCGGGCCGATCTGGCGCGGCGGAAAGTTGACGACCGCCATGACCTGCCGGCCCACCAGCTCCTCCAGCGAATGGCGAACCGTGATCTGCGCGGAGGATTTCTTGACCCCGATCCCCTCGCCGAAATCGATCGCCAGCTTGAAGGCGGGCTTGCGCGCTTCGGGGAAGGGATCGGCGGAGACGATGGTGCCGACGCGGATGTCCACTTTCAGGAAATCCTCGTAGGAAATCTGTGGCGCGGAGGTTTCGTCGCTCATCGGTGCCTTCAGTTTCTGGACAATTCTTCGGCGCGGGCCTTCGCCGCCGCCACGGCGCGCTCCAGCAGCGGGCCAAGGCCACCTTCGGCCATCAGCACGTCGAGCGCGGCCTGCGTGGTGCCGTTCGGCGAGGTGACGTTGCGGCGCAGCTGGGCCGGCTCCTCCCCCGAGCGGATCATCAGCTCGCCGGCGCCCGCCACCGTATGGCGCGCGAGCCGCAGGGCGAGATCCGGGGCGAGACCCGCCTTGGCGCCGGCTTCGGCCAGCGCCTCGGCCATGAGGAACACATAGGCCGGGCCGGAGCCCGAAACCGCCGTCACGGCATCGATCCCGCCTTCCTCGCCCACCCATTCCATCGGTCCGCAGGCGGAAAGGAGCGCCTCGGCGGAGGCGCGCGCCGTATCGCTCACGCGGCCATTGGCGAAGGCGCCGGTGATGCCGCGCCCGATGAGCGCCGGCGTGTTGGGCATGGCGCGCACCACCGGCCGCGCACCCAGCACCGCCTCGATGGAGGCGATGGTGCGCCCGGCGGCGATGGAGATGAGAAGCGTGCTTTCCTTCAGCACCGGCAGGAGCGCGGGAAGCGCGGCGTCCAGCACCTGCGGCTTGACGGCGAGGACCACGATATCGGCCGCCTCGCCGCCCGGCGCCTCCAGATGAACCGCGCCCGCATCGAGCACCGGGCGAAGCGCGGCGCCGGCGCGCGGGTCCACCACGACGAGGCGCCCGGGCGCAAGGCCGGCCGCGAGCCAGCCGCCGGCCATGGCCGCGCCCATATTGCCGCCGCCCAGAAGCAGGACCCGGCCCGGTTCCAACCACGCGCTCACGCGTGGCCGACCGTTTCGAACATGGCGCAGGCCAGCGCCTCCTCGGCCGTCTTGTTGGCCCAGATCACGAAGTGGAAGGCGTCGAAATAGCGCTCGCAATTCTCCAGGGCGAGCGTCAGCAGGCGCTCGGCCTGCTCGCTCGTGGGCTCGGCATTGCCGGAGAGGAGCAGCGCGTGGCGGAACATCACCGCCCCTTCCGCCGGCCAGAGATCGAAATGGCCGAGCAGCATCGCCTCGTTGGTGCGGGCCAGAAGGCGCAGCACCTCGGCCTCGCGATGGGCGGGCACCTTCAGCTCGAACGCACACCCCAGATGCAGCGCCTCGCAATGCTCCATCCAGGAAAGGGAGAGCGAGTAGCGGGCGCGGGTCCCGTCCACGCTCATCTCGATCTCGTCGTCGCAAGGGCGCTCGAAGGCCCAGTCACGCGAGGCGGCGACCAGCTCCACCATGTCCACCGGATTGGATTGTCGCCGGAATTGGACTTCCGCCAGTTGCATATCAAAATCCCCGTGCCGCATTCGGGGAGCCGGCGGCGGGGGTCCTCGTCCCCGCCGCCGGCTCCATCGGGCGTCGCCGAACGCGAATCACCCTTTGGAATCAGTGTATCGACGCGGAGTCACGGCACCAGTGGGGAAAGGAAATATTAACCACCGCCCGGCGGGCGGGCTTGAGAGGGCGCGCGAATCGGCCGCCCTAACAGACTCATGGCGAAGGGTAATTTCGCGACGCGGAACGAGCGCCCGCATTGCGAACAAGCTGTGGACGGCCTGTGGACAACCCGTCCGCGACCGCCTCAGATGGAGGGATCGGAGGGTCCTGCATCCGGCGTGGCGGCCCCGCGCGCCTCGAGGGCGGCGATGCGGCGCTTCAGCTCCTCGTTCTCGGCGCGGGCGCGGATGGCCATCTCGCGGACCACCTCGAACTCCTCGCGCTGAACCAGTTCGAGCTGGTTGATGAGACGCTCGGTCTGCGAGCGAACCGCCGTCTCGATCTCGCGCCGCACGCCCTGGGCCGCGCCCGTCGTGTCTGTGACGATGCGGGCGAACTCGTCGAGCATCCGGCTCGGGCCTCGGCTGTTGGACATGGGTAAGCGCTCCGCCTTCGGATTCGTCTGGAACCTTGAGGTAGGCAGGAGCGCGCCGCTTGGCAATGGCGCGGCTTGACCGGAGGGAGCCATGCCGCCAAACCTCGCCGCGCCGCGTCGCGCGTTTTTCGAGAAAGCCGGAGAGCCAGCCATGTCCACCCTGCCCTTTCTCGGCGTACTGGCCTATCCGGCCATCGACCCCGTGCTGCTCCAGATCGGGCCGCTGGCGATCCGCTGGTACGGGCTGGCCTATGTCGTGGGCATCCTGTGCGGCTGGCTCTACGGCCGGCACCTGGCGGGCACGCCGCGCCTGTGGCCCAACGGCGTTTCGCCGGTCTCCAAGGCGGATATCGACGACTTCATCATCTGGATCACCGTCGGCATCGTCGCCGGCGGGCGGCTGGGCTCCATCCTGTTCTACGATTTCGACCGCTGGCTGGCCGATCCGCTTTCGCTTTTCCGCGTGTGGGAGGGCGGCATGTCCTTCCATGGCGGGCTGATCGGCGTCGCCATCGCCATCCTGCTCTTCGCCCGCTCGCGCAAGGTGCCGCTCTGGAGCTTCGTGGACATGGTGGCCGCCTCGGTGCCCTTCGGCCTGTTCTTCGGGCGCATCGCCAATTTCATCAATGCCGAGCTCTACGGCGCGCCGACCAGCGTGCCCTGGGCGATGGTGTTTCCGGGCGCCGGCCCGGAGCCGCGCCACCCGAGCCAGCTCTACGAAGCGGCGCTGGAGGGCGTGCTGCTCTTCATCGTATTGCGCGTCATGACCCACCATCTCGGCTCGCTCTCGCGCCCGCGGCTGACGGCGGGCGTGTTCATCCTCGGCTATGGGTGCGCGCGCATCTTCGTGGAGTTCTACCGGCTGCCGGACGCCCATATCGGCTATCTCCTGGGCACCGGCTGGCTGACCATGGGCATGGTCCTGTCGCTGCCCATGGTGCTGGCCGGCCTGTGGGCCGTGGCAACCGCGCGGCCGCGCGTCTCCCCGCCCAGCCCGAGCGCGCTGGAGGCCGCGCGCGAGGGCGCCGCTTGACGCCGCTCGGGCGGCGGATTGCCGAGGCGATCGCCTCGCGGGGGCCGATGAGCCTCGAACGCTTCTGGAACATCGCCCTGTTCGACCCCCAGGGCGGCTACTATACCGCCCGCCGCCCCTTCGGGGCCGAAGGCGACTTCATCACCGCGCCCGAAATCAGCCAGATGTTCGGCGAGCTTCTGGGCGCATGGCTGGTGGCCGCCTGGCGGAAGCTGGGGCGGCCATCGCCCTTTGTCCTGGCCGAGATCGGGCCCGGGCGCGGCACGCTGATGGCCGACCTCCTGCGCACCACGCGCCGCCTCGACCCGGCCTTCGCGGGCGCCGCGCGCCTCTGGCTGGTGGAGACGAGCGACCGGCTGGCGGGCGAGCAGGCGGCCGCCCTTGCCCGCTTCGACCTGCCCGTGCGCCGCGCCAGGCGGCTGGCGGAAGTGGAGGACGGCCCGCTCCTTCTCGTGGCCAACGAATTGTTCGACGCGGTGGCGATCCGCCAGTTCGTCTTCGGCGCCGAGGGCTGGCGCGAGCGGCTGGTGAGCCTCGACGGCGAGGCGCTGCGCTTCGTGGAAGGCGAGGCCGGAACCGCCCATCCGCTGCCCGGGGCGGGGACGCCCGCGCCAGGCGACGTGGCGGAAGTCTCGCCCCTGCGCGAGGCCATCGCGGCCGAGATCGGCTCGCGGCTGGCGCGGCGGCCGGGCGCGGCGCTCCTCATCGACTACGGCCATGCGCGCTCGGGCTTCGGCGACACGCTCCAGGCGCTGCGGGCCCATGCCTTCGCCGACCCGCTGGCCGATCCCGGCCTTCACGACATCACCAGCCATGTGGATTTCGCCCGCCTCTCGGCCGCGCTGGCGGGGGCCGGAGCCAGCGTCTCGCCCGTCGGCACGCAAGGCGAGTTCCTGCTTTCCCTCGGCCTTGCCGAGCGCGCCGCGCGGCTCGCGCGAGACCGGGGCCCCGAGGACCGGGCGCGCGTCGCGTCAGATGCGCGGCGGCTGGCGGGCGGGGGGCCGGGGGAGATGGGCGCGCTGTTCAAGGTGCTGGCGGCGGCCTCGCGGCCGCTCGCACTGCCGCCCTTCGGCGCGGGCGGCCTCGATTGACTTCGCCACCCCCCTCCACCACGATCCGCGCCATGTTGGACCGGCCCCCCGAATCGCCCTTGAGCGAGCACGATATCGTCAGCGACGACTGGCTCGCCGCCCTGCCCGGGCTGCGGCACGGCTTCTTCACGCGCGCCGGCGGCGTCTCCCGAGGGCTCTATCGCGGCCTGAACGCGGGGCTCGGCAGCCAGGACGCGCCCGAGGCGGTGCGGGAGAACCGCGAGCGCGCCACGCGCTTCCTCGGCATGGAGGAGATCGCGACCCCCTGGCAGGTGCACTCGCCCGACGCGGTGATCGTCGATGCGCCCTTCGGCTCCGAACGGCCCAAGGCCGACGCCATCGTCACCGCGACGCCGGGCCTTGCCATCGGCGTCGTCACCGCCGATTGCGGCCCGGTGCTGCTGGCCAGCGAGGACGGCGCGGTGGTGGGCGCGGCCCATGCCGGCTGGCGCGGCGCGGTGGGCGGCGTCCTGGAGGCGACCATCGAGGCGATGGAGCGGCTGGGCGCCCGGCGCGCGGGCATCCTGGCCGTGCTCGGCCCCTCCATCACCGCCGCCCATTACGAGGTGGGCGAGGACATGGCCGAGACGGCCGCCCGGCAGGACGCGACGGCGGAACGCTTCTTTTTGCCCGGGACGAAGCCCGGCAAGCGGCAGTTCGACCTGCCGGCCTACATCGTCGCGCGGCTGGAGCGCGCGGGCACCCGCGCGCGCTTCGTGGGGCGCTGCACCTATGCGGAGGAAGAGAGCTTCTTCTCCTTCCGCCGCACCACCCATCGCGGCGAGCCCGATTACGGGCGGCAGCTCTCCGCCATCGCGATCGGCCGCTGACACCTTCCCTTCATCCGATACGGGGACGACCCATGCTTCACTTCGCGCCGGAGGAGTTTGCAGGACGGCTCGGCCGCCTGACGGCCGAGATGGCCACCCGCAAGCTCGACGCCATCCTCCTGTTCTCGCAGGAATCCATGTACTGGCTGACGGGCTACGACACGTTCGGCTTCTGCTTCTTCCAGTGCCTCGTGGTGAAGGGCGACGGCGAGATGCGGCTTCTCACCCGCTCGGCCGATCTGCGCCAGGCCCACCATACGTCGAACATCCAGACCATCGCGCTGTGGCGCGACCGGGCGGGCGCGGACCCGGCCATCGACCTGCGCGACCTGTGCGACGACATGGGGCTGCTGGGCTGCCGGCTGGGCGTGGAATGGGCCACCCACGGGCTGACCGCCGCCAACGGCCAGCTCGTGCAGGAGCGTCTGGGCTCCTTCGCGAGCCTGAAGGACGCCTCGGACCTCGTGCCCTCGCTGCGCCTTCTCAAGAGCCCCGCCGAGATCGCCTATGCGCGCGAGGCAGCGCGGATCGGCGACGATGCCTTCGAGGCCATGATGGCGCTGGTGAAGGAGGGCGCGGACGAGGCCGACCTCCTCCATGCCCTGCAAGGGGAAGTGCTGCGGGCGGGGGGCGACTATCCGGCCAACCCCTTCATCCTCGGCTCCGGCCCCGACGCGCTCCTGTGCCGCTACAAGTCGGGCCGCCGCAAGCTTTCCGCGCAGGACCAGCTCACCGTGGAATGGGCGGGCGTCAAGGCGCAGTACCACGCGCCCGCCATGCGCACCGTCATCCTCGGCAAGCCGCTGATGCGCCACGAGGAGCTGTTCGAGGCCGCGCGGGAGGCGCTCCTGGCGGTGGAGGAGGCCATGCGCCCCGGCTCCACCTTCGGCGACGTGTTCGACGCCCATGCCCGCGTGATGGAGGAGCACAAGCTGGTGCGCCACCGGCTGGCCGCCTGCGGCTATTCGGTCGGCGCGCGCTACGCCCCCTCCTGGATGGACCCGCAGATGTTCGTCTCGGGCAATGCCGAGCCCATCGAGCCCGGCATGACGCTCTTCGCGCACATGATCATCATGGATTCGGAGGAGGGCGCGGCGATGACGCTGGGGCGCACCTACCTGACGACGCAGGGGCCGCCGGAGCCCCTCTCGCGCCTGCCGCTGGAGCTTGTTTCGGTGCAGCCCTGAAACGATTCCAAATCGAAACCTTGAATCTTCACCTGATGTTGTTATGAGCCCGACCATAGGCAGCCGGGGCGGGGACGGAGCGCCCCTCGAGCGGCCCAGCGGCCCATTTCAGGCGGGACAGGCATGAAACTCTTCGCAGGCAACTCCAACGTCGCGCTCGCCGAGCAGATCGTGAAATATCTGGAGTTGCCGCTCGGGCGCGCCACGGTCCGACGCTTCGCCGACCAGGAGATCTTCGTCGAAATCCAGGAGAATGTGCGCGGCGAGGATGTCTTCATCGTGCAGTCGACCGCCTATCCGGCGAACGACCATCTGATGGAACTCCTCATCATGATCGACGCGATGCGCCGCGCCTCCGCCCGCCGCATCACCGCCGTGGTGCCCTATTTCGGCTATGCCCGGCAGGACCGGAAGGCCGGCGGGCGGACCCCCATCTCCGCCAAGCTCGTCGCCAACCTCATCACCGAGGCGGGCGCCGACCGCGTGATGACGCTCGACCTGCACGCCGGGCAGATCCAGGGCTTCTTCGACATCCCGACCGACAACCTCTTCTCCGTGCCGCTGCTCTCGCGCGACATCAAGGCGCATGTCGACCTCGACAACTGCATGGTCGTCTCGCCCGACGTGGGCGGCGTGGTGCGCGCCCGCTCGCTCGCCAAGCGGCTCGACGCGATGCTCGCCATCGTGGACAAGCGCCGCGAGAAGCCGGGCGAGTCGGAGGTGATGAACATCATCGGCGACGTCTCGGGCCGGCACTGCATCCTCGTGGACGACATCATCGATTCGGGCGGCACGCTCTGCAACGCGGCCGACGCTCTGATGGCGCAGGGCGCCCGGAGCGTGCGGGCCTACATCACCCACGGCGTGCTTTCGGGCGGCGCGGTGGCGCGCATCGAGGCCTCGCGCCTCGAGGAACTCGTCATCACCGACTCGATCCAGCCCACCAAGGCGATCGTGGAGGCCAAGAACATCCGCGTCGTCTCCACCGCCAACCTCCTCGGAGAGGCGATCCAGCGCACCGCCGCCGAGGAATCGGTCTCCAGCCTCTTCGACTGACGAGCCTGAGGCTGCCATCGCCGCCGGGCGACCCTATATCCCGGTCCGGTTTCCCTTTCGGGAGGACGGCGACATGCGCGCCACCCTTGGCACCCTGATCCTGGCCGCGCTGGTCTGCGCCGGCTGCACCACCGTCGACCCGCAGGAACGGCGCGCCCGCGACGAAGCCTCCTGCCGCGACTACGGCTTCAGGCCCGGAACGGACGCCTTCGCCGAATGCCTCCAGCGCATCGACCTTTCCCGCGAGGCCGACGCCCGCGCGCGTGACTGGGAGCTGCGCGCCCTTTCCCGGCCTGTCTACAGCCCGATCATCCTTCGCTGAGCGCGCTCGATATCGTCTCGCCCGGGGCCCCGGCGCTCCTCCGGGTCGGGCTCGATCGGCGGCACGTCGGTGTCCGGCTCGCGGATATCGTCGTCGCCCACATGGTCCCCGCCCGGCAAATCCTCCCCCGGCAGCGAATCGGGCGGCGGCGGCGGGCCCTTGGTCGGGTCCACGATGTTCGGCTCGATATTGGACATGGAACACCTCTCCTGGTCGACGGCACTCAGGGAGGGTAAGGCACAATTCCGGACGGCGTTCCGCGCGCCGCGTTCAAATCCGAGGACGCCCTTCATGACGCAGGAAGCGACCGAACTCCCGGGAGGATGCCTTTGCGGCGCGATCCGCTACCGGGCAACGGGCTACGACCGGGCCGTCCATTGCCACTGCGGCGCCTGCCGCAAGGCCACGGGCGCGGCCTTCACGACCTGGGTCTGCATTCCCGAAAAGGACTTCGCCCTCCTCGCCGGACGCCCCGCCTACCGGCGCTCCTCGGCCGCCTGCAACAGGGGCTTCTGCGCCGCCTGCGGCACGCCCCTGTTCATGCTCTATGACGGGGACGGCGAGGTCACGGTCTCGCTCGGCTCGCTCGACGAGCCGCGGGCCGTGCGGGTAAGCTACCAGATCTGGACCGAGGAACGGCTGGCGCCGGCCCCGGCGGCGGACCTGCCGTCCTTCCCTCGCGACCCGCACTGACCTTGCCCGAGTGCGCGGCGCGCGCTATAGGCACGCCATCCCGCGCGGACACCCTTGGAGGCAGCGCGGGAGGAAGCGGCTCGCAAGGGCCGCTTTTCGTCGTTCCGGCATTGGGCCGGTTCGGCATCCTCTGCTGTTTTTAAGGACAATCCCATGAGCGAGAGCTACACGGTCAAGGCCGAGGCGCGCGAGAAGGTCGGCAAGGGGGCCGCCAGACATCTGCGCCGCACGGGCATGGTGCCCGCCGTCATCTATGGCGACAAGCAGGAGCCCCTGCCGATCGCCGTCCCCTACAAGGAAACCTTCCTGCGCCTGCACGCCGGCGGCTTCCTGACCACGATCGCCACCATCGAGGTGGGCGGCCAGTCGATCCGCGTCCTGCCCAAGGACTACCAGCTCGACGTGATCAAGGACACGCTCCAGCACGTCGACTTCCTGCGCGTTTCCGCCAGGACCGTGGTGACGGTGAACATCCCCGTGCACTTCGAGAACGAGGACGAGGCCCCCGGCATCAAGGCGAAGGACGGCACGCTGAACGTCGTCCATCACGAGATCGAGGTGCACTGCCCGGCCGAGCAGATCCCCGAGGCCTTCACCGTCGACCTGACCGGGCTCGATATCGGCGATGCGGTCCACGTCTCGGCGCTGAAGCTGCCCAAGGGCGTGACGCTCTCGTCCAGCGAGGACTTCGTCATCGCCACCATCGTGCCGCCGATGGCCGAGGAGACGGACGAGGCCGAGGCCGAGGCGCCGACGACCGAGGTCATCAACCAGACCGACAACACGGTCGAGGACGAGCCGAAGTCCGGCAACTGAGGCCGAAGCGCCCCAGCGGGCGCTTTCCCTAAAGCGAACACAGGAGGCCGGGAACATGCTGCTCATCGCAGGATTGGGCAATCCCGGCCCCCAATATGCCGGCAACCGGCACAATATCGGCTTCATGGCGGTGGACGAGATCCATCGCGACCCCTCCTTCTCCCCCTGGTCGAAGAAGTTCCAGGGCGAGATATCGGAAGGGCGGATCGGCGGCGAGAAGGTGCTGCTGCTCAAGCCGCAGACCTTCATGAACCTATCCGGCCAGTCGGTCCACGCCGCCGCGTCCTTCTACAAGATCGAGCCGGCGCGAATCGTCGTGCTGCACGACGAGCTGGATCTGCCGCCGGCCAAGGTGCGCGTGAAGACGGGCGGCGGGCATGGCGGGCACAACGGCCTTCGCTCCATCGATTCGCATCTGGGCAAGGACTATCGGCGCGTGCGGCTGGGCATCGGCCATCCGGGCGACAAGGACCGCGTTTCCCCTTACGTCCTTTCCGATTTCGCCAAGGCGGACCGGGACTGGCTGGAGCCGCTGCTGGCGGCGGTGGCCGCGAACGCGCCGCTGCTGGTGAAGGGCGAGGACGCGCAGTTCATGAACCGCATGGCGCAGGCGCTCGGCTCGCCGGAGCCGGCCTCGGCCAGGGGCGCGGGCAAGCCGAAGGGCCAAAGCCATATCCGCCAGGCCCGCGGCACGGGGCCGGGGCCCGCCATCCCCGACCGCGGCCCGATGGCCGCGATGCTGAAGAAGCTCTTCGGCACCAAGGACTGAACCGGCCTTTCCGGCCGAGATCAGCGCCGTGACCGGCGCTTCATGGACATGAAGGACGAACTCATGGGCTTTCGCTGCGGCATCGTCGGGCTCCCCAATGTCGGCAAGTCGACGCTCTTCAACGCGCTGACCAAGACGGCCGCCGCGCAGGCGGCGAACTACCCCTTCTGCACCATCGAGCCGAACACCGGCGATGTGGGCGTGCCGGACCCGCGGCTGCGCGATATCGCCCGGATCGGCAAGTCGGCGCAGATCGTGCCGACGCGCATCACCTTCGTGGACATTGCCGGGCTGGTGCGCGGCGCCTCCAAGGGCGAGGGGCTCGGCAACCAGTTCCTTGCCAATATCCGCGAGGTGGACGCCATCGTCCACGTGCTGCGCTGCTTCGAGAATGACGACATCACGCATGTGGAAGGGCGCATCGACCCGGTGGCGGACGCCGAGACGGTGGAGACCGAGCTGATGCTCTCCGACCTCGACAGCCTGGAGCGGCGCGTGGTGGGCACGCGCAAGAAGGCGCAGGGCAAGGACAAGGAGGCCCTCGCGCAGCTTCCCGTCATGGAGGCCGCCCTTGCCAGGCTCCAGGCCGGCGAGCCGGTGCGCACGCTCGTCAAGGACCTCGACGCGGAGGAGGCGCGCGAGCTTCGCGGGCTGAACCTCCTCACCTCCAAGCCCGTCCTCTACGTGTGCAATGTGGCCGAGGAGGATGCGGCGAACGGCAACGCGCACTCGGCGGCCGTGGCGGCCATGGCCGAGCGGCAGGGCGCCGGAACGGTCGTCATCTCGGCCGCCATCGAGGCGGAGATCGCCCAGCTCGGCGAGGACGAGGTGGGCGACTATCTGGAGGCGATGGGCCTGTCCGAGCCCGGACTGGACCGCCTGATCCGCGCCGGCTACTCGCTGCTCGACCTCATCACCTACTTCACGGTGGGGCCGAAGGAGGCGCGCGCCTGGACCGTGCGGCGCGGCGCGCGGGCCCCGCAGGCGGCCGGCGTGATCCACACCGATTTCGAGAAGGGCTTCATCCGCGCCCAGACCATCGCCTATGACGACTACGTTTCGCTCGGCGGCGAGGTGGCGGCCAAGGAGGCCGGCAAGGCGCGCGACGAGGGCAAGGACTATGTCGTCCACGACGGCGACATCATGCTGTTCAAGTTCAACGTCTGAGGCCGGCGCGCGAGAGCGCGCGAAAAGCCCGTTCCGCCGACAGAAAAAAGGGGCCGTCCGGCCCCTTTTCCATGCGCCTTCCAGGGACGCTCAGTGTGGCGTGTCGGCCCAGACGCGGCGTTTCACGGCGTAGACGAGGCCGCCGAAGATGATGAGGAAGATCATCACCACGAAGCCCGTCGCCTTGCGCTCGACCAGATGCGGCTCGGCCGTCCACATCAGGAAGGCGGCGATGTCGCGCGAATACTGGTCCAGCGTCTCGGGCGCGCCGTCGTCGTAGGACACCTGCCCGTCGGAGATGGGCTGGGCCATCGCCAGCGCGATGCCGCCGATGAAGGCCGGGTTGTAGTGCGTGCCCGGCTGGATCTCGTAATGGGCGGGCGGCTCCTCGCCATAGCTGGTGAGAAGCGCGCGCAGATAGTCCGGGCCGTTCTCGTTGTACTGCGTGAAGATGTCGAAGATGAAGGTCGGGAAGCCGCGCTCCACCGCCCGCGCCTTGGCGATGAGCGAGAGGTCCGGCGGGATGGCGCCGCCGTTGGAGGCCGCCGCCTGCTCGGGATTGGCATAGGGGCTGGGGAAGCGGTCGGAGGGAATGCCGGCGCGCTCGAACATCTCGCCCTCGGCGTTCGGCATCGGGTCCTGGATCTGGTACTCGGCCGCCAGCGCGCGCACCTGCGCGTCGGAATAGCCGAGCGCCTCGAGGTTGCGGAAGGAGACGAGCGACAGCCCGTGGCAGGCCGCGCAGACCTCGCGATAGATCTTCAGGCCGCGCTGGAGCTGGCCGATATCCCACGTGCCGAACGGCCCGGCGAAGCTCCAGCTCATCTCCTCCGGCTTGCGCAGCGGGTAGTGCGGCGTCTCCTGCTCCTCGGCCTCCGGGCCGTCCACGGCGGCCGCGGCGCCACGGGCCGATTCGTCGGCCTGCCCGGCCGCCGGGCCCTCGATCACGCCATCCGCCGCCGCGCCCCCGGCGGGCGCCTCCCCGGCCGGCGACTCGGCGTCCGCATCGCGGGCGTCCTCGGCGTCCTGCGCGGCCTGCGCCCCCTCGGCCGGGGTCTGCGGCTCAGCGGCCGGGGCCGCCGTGCCGGCGGGCGCGGCCGGCTCCTGCGCCAGTGCGGCGGCCGGGAAGGCCATGAGGCCCGCCGACAGAAGGGCCGACAGAAGCTGTTTCATCGCGGATTCCTTCGAGAGCTTCATCAGCCTTTGTGCTCCGCAGCCGCGGCGGCGCCGGCGGGGGCGGACCTTGCGCCGTGCCGCGCGAGCACGGCCTCGGTGATCGAGTTCGGAAGCTTCCGGGGCGTCTCCACGAGGCCCAGGACCGGAAGCACGATCAGGAAGTGGCCGAAATAGTAGATCGTGCCGATCAGCGAGAGCAGCGGATAGATGCCCTCGGCGGGGCGCGAGCCGAGCCAGCCGAGGAAGATGGCGTTGACGACGAAGATCCAGAAGAAGATCCGGTACACCGGACGGTAGGAGGTGGACCGGACGCGCGAGGTGTCGAGCCAGGGCAGGAAGAACAGGATGATGATGGAGCCGAACATCACCAGCACGCCGCCGAGCTGGGCGGAGATGGGGCCGATGTCGAAATCGATGGCGCGCAGCATGGCGTAGAAGGGCAGGAAGTACCATTCCGGCACGATATGCGAGGGCGTCACCAGCGGGTTGGCGGGGATGTAGTTGTCCGCGTGGCCGAGATAGTTCGGCATGTAGAAGACGAAATAGGCGTAGGCGGCCAGGAACACGATCATCGCGAACCCGTCCTTCACCGTGGCGTGGGGCGTGAAGGGAACGGTGTCCTTCTCGCTCTTGACGTCTACCCCCGTCGGGTTGGTCTGCCCTGTGACGTGCAGCGCCCAGACATGCAGCCCCGCCACGCCCGCGATCATGAAGGGCAGCAGGTAATGCAGCGAGAAGAAGCGGTTCAGCGTGGCGTTGTCCACCGAGAAGCCGCCCAGGAGCAGCGTCTGGATGGGCTGGCCGACAATGGGGAAGGCGGTGAAGAACGAGGTGATCACCGTCGCGCCCCAGAAGGACATCTGCCCCCAGGGCAGGACGTAGCCCATGAAGGCGGTGGCCATCATCAGGAGGAAGATGACGACGCCGAGAATCCACAGGATCTCGCGCGGCGCCTTGTAGGAGCCGTAATAGAGGCCGCGCGCGATATGCAGGTAGACGGCGACGAAGAAGAAGGAGGCGCCGTTGGCGTGCATGTAGCGCAACATCCAGCCCCAGTTCACGTCGCGCATGATGCGCTCCACCGAGCCGAAGGCGAGCTGCGTGGAGGCGGCGTAGTGCATGGCGAGCACGACGCCCGTCAGGATCTGGATGACCAGGAAGAGCGCCAGGATGCCGCCGAACGTATAGGCGTAATTCAGGTTTCGCGGGACCGGATAGGCCACGAAACTGTCATAGACGAGCCGCGGCAGGGGCAGGCGCGCGTCGAGCCAGCGCATGATTCCGGCGGAGGGAACGTAAGTCGAATGGCCAGACATGTTTGACGGCGCCCCCTCAGCCGATGCGAACGGTGGATTCGGAAATGAACTCGAAAACCGGAACGTCCATGTTCCGTGGCGCGGGGCCCGAGCGGATGCGCCCGGCCGTGTCGTAATGCGAGCCGTGGCACGGGCAGAACCAGCCATTGTAGTCGCCCGACTGGCCGAGCGGCACGCAGCCCAGATGCGTGCACACGCCCACCATCACCAGCCACTGCTCGGCTCCCTCGGCGGCGCGGTTCTCGTCGGTGGCCGGCGCGTCGGGCGAAAGGTTCTCGTTGCGCGCGACGGGGTCGGGCAGCGATGCGGGATCGACGCCCCTGCCCTCCTCGATTTCGGCCGCCGTGCGGTGCCGGATGAAGACCGGCCGCCCGCGCCAGCGCGCCGTGACCGACTGGCCCTCCGCGATCTGGCTTACGTCCACGTCCACCTGCGCCAGCGCCAGCGTGCCGGCGTCCGGGTTCATCTGGTCGATGAAGGGCCAGAGGGCGGCCGCGGCGCCCACCGCACCGGCGGCGCCGGTGGCGATGAAGAGGAAATCGCGGCGGGTGGGTTCGTCCGAATGGTTGACGCTCACGGGAATGGACGCTCCTTGAAGGTCGCCGGGGCGTACGCAGCCCCCTGAGACACGGGCGGACGAAACCCGTACAGCCGCACAACGCCTTAGGCGCCAACCGGAGCGCGGAGCCAGTCCATCCCGGCGTTTTTACTAAGCGCCGACTTGGAACTTGTCCAGACTAGGGCGAGAACAGGCGACAATATCCAACGAGGCGTTGCAAAGGCGGCGCGCCCCTGCGCCTCATTCGGCGGCGGCGCCGCTGGCGATGAAGCCGCCGGACTGGCGGGCCCAGAGGCGGGCGTAGAGCCCGCCGGCGCGCACGAGTTCGGCGTGGGCGCCATCCTCCACGATGCGGCCGCGATCGATCACCACCAGGCGCTCCAGATGCGCGATCGTGGACAGGCGGTGGGCGATGGCGATCACCGTCTTGCCCTCCATCATCGCGTCCAGATTCTCGTTGATGGCCGCCTCGACCTCCGAATCGAGCGCGGCCGTCGCCTCGTCGAGGACGAGGATGGGGGCGTTCTTCAAAAGCACGCGGGCGATGGCGATGCGCTGGCGCTGGCCGCCCGAGAGCTTGATGCCGCGCTCGCCCACATGTGCGTCGAAGCCGCTGCGGCCATGCGGGTCGCGAAGCTCGGCGATGAAGTCCAGCGCGTTGGCGCGGCGCGCCGCCGCCTCGATCTCTCCTTCGGTCGCGTCCGGGCGGCCGTAGGCGATGTTGTCGCGGATCGAGCGGTGGAGAAGGGAGGTGTCCTGCGTGACCACGCCGATCTGCGCGCGCAGGGAGGCCTGCGTGACCGTGGCGATGTCGCGCCCGTCCACGAGGATCGCCCCGCCTTCCACCGCATAGAGGCGCAGCAGCAGGTTGACGAGCGTCGTCTTGCCCGATCCCGAGCGGCCGACGAGCCCCACCTTCTCGCCCGGGCGGATGAGGAGGGAGAAATCGTCGATGATGCCGCCCCCCTTGCCGTAATGGAAGGAGACGCCGCGATACTCGATGCGCCCCTCGGCGCGCGGCAGCGCCTCGGCGTCCCGCGCGTCGGTGAGGGCCGGAGGCGCGGAGACGGTGGCCACCGCGTCCTGGATGGTGCCGTAATTGCGCACCAGGCCATTGATGTTGAACATCATCCAGCCGGACATCTGGTTGAGCCGCAGGATGAGGCCGAGCGCGGTGGCGACGTCGCCGGCGGACATGCCGCCGGCCCGCCAGGAGAGCACCGCGATGGCGCCGATCGCCGTCATCATCAGGCCGTTGAGGATGGAGACGGCCACGCGCACCGCCGAGATGGCCCGCGTCATGGCGCGGGTGGCCTCCAGCGAGTGGGCGAAACCGTCGCGCACGAAGGCGTCCTGCCGCCGCTCGGTATCGAACAGCTTCACCGACAGGATGTTGGTGAAGCTGTCCACCACGCGGCCGGCCACCACGGAGCGCGCATCGGCCGCCGCGCGGCCCGTGCGGCGGATGCGCGGCAGAAGCTCGCGCACGATCCACGCGTAGCCCAGCGTCCACAGCGCCAGCACCGCGCCCATCCACGGGTCCATCGCGCCCAGGATCGCCACGGTGAGCACGGCGAAGGTGATGAAGCTCCAGAAGGTCTGGAGAAGCGTGATGATGAAATCGCCCGTCGCCTCGCCCACCTGCTGCACCTTTTGCGAGATGCGCCCGGCGAAGTCGTTCTGGAAGAAAGTGTAGGACTGGTCCATCAGCCGGCGATAGGACTGCCAGCGGATGCGGTTGTAGAAGGAAGGCACCAGCACCTGCTGTTCCAGCACCGTCGCGCCGAAAAGCACCGCCGTGCGCGCGAACAGCGTCATCACGGCGAGGCCGAGGAGGAGCAGCCCGTGGTCGGCGAACAGGCTCTGCGGCGAGGAGCGCTCCAGCGCGTCCACCACCCAGCCCACGCCGGCATAGAGCGCGGCCTCCACGATGCCCGTCAGCGCGCCGGTGACGAGCAGCGCCACGAAGGGCCATTTCGCCTGGGCCGCGAAGTGCCAGATGAAGCGGTTGGCCTCGCGCGGCAGCGGCTCCAGCGCGCCCACGCGCCGGATGTCGCTCTCGCCCCCGGCGTCGCCGAACGGATGGACCAGCCCCTCGAAGCGCTTCAGGAACGACCAGCTCATCGAGCCGCGAGCCCCTCGGGGGCGCCGTCGGCCTCCTCCGGCAGGAAGCCGCCCACCTGCCGGCTCCAGAGCTGTGCGTAGAGCCCGCCTTTGGCCAGGAGTTCGGAATGGGGCCCCTCCTCCACGATGCGGCCCTTGTCGAGCACGACGAGGCGGTCGAGCGCTGCGATGGTGGAGAGACGGTGCGCGACGGCGATGACGGTCTTGCCCTCCATCAGGCGATAGAGATTCTCCGCGATCGCCGCCTCCACCTCGGAATCGAGCGCGGACGTGGCCTCGTCGAGAAGCAGTATCGGCGCGTCCTTCAGCATCACGCGCGCGATGGCGATGCGCTGGCGCTGGCCGCCCGAGAGCTTGACGCCGCGCTCGCCGACCTCGGCCTCCAGGCCGCTCCTGCCCTCCCGGTCGGTCAGCTCCTCCACGAAGCCCTCCGCCTCGGCGCGCCGCAGGGCGTGGCGCACATCCTCCTCGCTCGCATCCGGCCGGCCATAGAGGATGTTCTCGCCGATGGTGCGGTGGAGGAGCGAGGTGTCCTGCGTGACCATGCCGATCTGCGAGCGCAGCGAGGACTGGGTGACGCGGCGGATGTCCTGCCCGTCGATGAGGATGGCGCCGGACTGCACGTCGTAGAAGCGCAGCAGGAGGTTGAGCAGCGTGGACTTGCCTGCGCCCGAGCGCCCGACGAGGCCGATCTTCTCGCCCGGCGCGATGGTCAGGTCGAAGCCGTCCACCACCGGCCCGGCGGCGCGATGCGGCTTGGCGGCGCCATAGGCGAAGCCGACATTCTCGAAGCGCACCTCGCCCTTCTCCACCCGCAGGGGCTCGGCGTCCGGCGCGTCCTCCAGCGCCACCGGCATGGTGAAGCTGGCGATGCCGTCGCGGATGGTGCCGATATTCTCGAACAGCGCCGAGACCTCCCACATGATCCATTGCGACATGCCGTGAAGGCGCAGGACGAGGCCGATGGCCACCGCGATGGCACCGATGCTGATGAGTTCGCCCAGCCACAGGCCTATGCCGAGCGCCCCCACGGCGAAGAGCAGAAGCGCGTTCAGGAGATGGAGGCAGACGTAGTAGCCGGTGATGAGGCGGCCCTGGCCGTAGACGGTGGCGAGGAAGGAGCCCATCGAGCGGCGCGCATGGTCCGCCTCGCGCTGCGTGTGCGCGAAGAGCTTGACCGTGCCGATATTGGCGTAGGCGTCCACCACGCGCCCGGTCATCAGGGCGCGCGCGTCGGCCTGCCGCTCGGCCACCACCATCAGGCGCGGGATGAAATAGCGCATCATCAGGACATAGAGCACCAGCCAGCCGGCGAAGGGCAGCGCCAACTGCCAGTCGGCCGCCGCCACCAGGAAGACGATGCCGGCGAAATAGACGACGACGTAAAGCATCACGTCGACGAGCTTGATCACCGTCTCGCGCAGGGCGAGCGCGGTCTGCATCAGCTTGGTGGAGATGCGGCCGGCGAACTCGTCCTGGAAGAAGCCGAGCGACTGGTCGAGCAGCCAGTTGTGCACGCTCCAGCGAAAGCGCATCGGGAAATTGCCGAACAGCGCCTGGATCGAGATCAGCGAATGCAGGAAGACGAGCCCCGGCAGGGCCAGGAGGACGACGAAGCCCATGAAGGCGAGCCGCCAGCCCTCCTCGGCCAGGAAGGTCTCGCGCGAGGCCCCGCCCAGCCAGTCGACGATGGTGCCGAGAAAGCCGAAGAGCGAGACCTCGACGATGGAGATCGCCGCCGACGTGACCGCCATGAAGGCGAGCAGCGGCCAGATGGGGCGGCAATAGTGCCAGACGAAGGGCCAGAAGGCGGCAGGCGGGCTTTTGGGCCGCTCCAGGGGGAACGGATCGACGAGCCGCTCAAAGAAAGCGAACATGTATTCTTCCCATGAAGGGCTGCCGACAGGTGCCGTGCCCCGGCGCCGGCCATGAACGGGCGAGGCGCCCGATATAGGCCGGGGGCGCCGAGGTTTCATCCAGGCCGCGCCATCTTTGCGCCGAGCCCCTGCCCGGCTATCACGCCCGGATGACGCTTTCCATCGCCCTTTACCAGCCCGACATCGCCGGCAACACGGGCACGCTCCTGCGGCTCGGCGCTTGCCTTTCCATCGATATCGAGATCATCGAGCCGGCCGGGTTCGACCTGTCCGGGCGCGCGCTGAAACGGGCGGGCATGGACTATCTGGAAACGGCGCGGCTGGTGCGCCATCTCGATCTGGCCACCTTCGAGGCCACGCGCCGGTCCTCAGGCCGGCGACTGGTGCTGTTCACCACCAAGGCACGAACGAGCTATCTGGACTTCGCCTTCCGGCCCGACGACGTGCTCCTGTTCGGGCGCGAGAGCGCGGGCGTGCCGGACCACGTGCACGAGAGCGCCGATGCGCGCGTGACCATCCCCATGGCCCCGGGCGCACGCAGCCTGAACCTCGCCCTCAGCGCCGCCATGGCCGCCGGAGAAGCGCTGCGGCAGACTGACGCCCTCAATCCGCGCTCGGCAGGCGGCGCATGGTGAATTCGACCTCGCCGCCGGGCAGGAGCCGCCAGCTTTCGACCTCGGTCCAGTAGGCGGCCTTCGGATAGAGCTCGAACCATTCGCGCGCCTTGGCGCGGGCGGCCTCGCGCGGGAGCGTGAAGGTCTCGCGCAGGAAGCTGTCCGCCCCGCCGCGCGGAGCGGCCGGGGCGCGCGCCTTGTCCTGGCGCAGGCGGCGGCGGAGGCTTTCCAGCGGCGGGGGCGGAAGGGAGGGCATCGGCGCAACTCTCGGGATGCGGAAGGGCTGTGTGGCAAGATAACGCCGCCCGGCGCACTTGACGAATCGCGCCGCGCCCCATTCTCCAGACAGAGCCATGCCATTGCCGGACAGGCGGGCTCGAAAGGGCTTGGCGGCTTGGAGAACCTGGAGAAGGCGCACGATGGAACGTCCCGAACTGCCGAAAGGACTGCCGGAGAACATCGAGGAGAAGAAGGAGCGCGCCCGGATCTGGTTCGAGACGCTGCGCGACAAGATCCTGCTCGCCTTCGAGGAGCTCGAGGACGAGTTCGGCGGCGAAGACGGGCTACCCGCCGGGCGCTTCGAGCGCACGCCTTGGAATCGCGGCGAGGATGGCGGCGGCGGCGTGATGTCCATGATGCACGGGCGCGTCTTCGAGAAGGTGGGCGTGCACACCTCCACCGTCTTCGGCCAGCTTTCGGAGGATTTCGCCAAGCAGATTCCCGGCACCTCGGAGGACCGCACCTTCTGGGCGTCGGGCATCTCGCTCATCGCCCATACGCGCAACCCTCACGTGCCCGCCGTGCACATGAACACCCGCATGGTGGTGACGTCCGGCCAGTGGTTCGGCGGCGGGGCGGACCTGACCCCCATGCTCGACGCGCGGCGCAACCAGGAGGACCGCGACACGGTGGGCTTCCACAAGGCGATGAAGTTCGTGTGCGACCGCCATTCGCAGGTCGCGGACCACCAGGCCTACAAGGACTGGTGCGACGAATATTTCTTCCTGCCCCACCGCAACGAGCCCCGGGGCGTGGGCGGCATCTTCTACGACTGGCTGCACTCGCCGGAGGAGAAGGGCGGCTGGGAAGCCGATTTCGCCTTCACCAAGGATGTCGGCAAGGCCTTCCTCGTCGTCTACCCGCACCTCGTTCGCCAGAACGCCGCAACGCCCTGGAACGAGGCCGAGCGCGAGGAGCAGCTCATCCGGCGCGGGCGCTATGTGGAGTACAACCTCCTCTACGACCGGGGCACGCTCTTCGGCCTGAAGACGGGCGGCAACGTGCAGTCGATCCTCTCTTCCATGCCGCCCGTGGTGCGCTGGCCGTAGGGCCGGCGAAACACGCCCGTTCACGCGCGATGAATTGATGGTTACGCATTGAAATACAAGTTGACCGCGCCATCTTTTCAACAGAGACGTTAATGATCACTGGGAGGCAGACATGTACGAACTCAACTGTGCTGGTGTCATTCCTGGATGCGACCGCGTCATTCGCGCCGAGAGCCAGGCGGACCTCATTCGCAAGGCCGTTATCCAGGCCAAGCAACTGGGCGTAGAGCGAATCACCCCCTCCATGATGGATGCATTCCGGCTGGCCACGACGGAAGCCGCAACCGCGCATTGAGCGCTTGCGCGCTCTTTGAAACGCCGAACGAAAACGGGCCCCGGCGGCCCGTTTTTTATTGCCGGTCCTCAGAGCCTCGAGAGAAGCGCGGCGCGGTCGAGCGTGAAGCCGCTGGAAACCCAGTCGGCTTCCAGGCGCTTGAGGGAGCGGCCGAAATCGGGCCCCGGCTCCAGCCCCGCGGCGGTCAGATCCGCGCCGCTCACGGGCAGGCGGGGTTTGCGGAAGCTGGCGGCAGCCTCTAACTGGCGCGCCAGAGCGGCGGTCTCCTCCAGCGCGCCCTTCGCATCCGAGCCGGCCAGCGCCAGCGCCAGACGGTCGCGGACGCCGCGCGGCTCGCCGAAATAGAGGGCGGCGCGCAGGGCGGCGTCGTCTGTGTCGGCATTCAGCGGCGGCGTCATCGCGAAGGCGGTGAGGCGATCGCGTTCGGCGTTGGAGAGGCGCAGGCGCCGGGCCAGCTCCACCATGCGTGCCTCGTCGGGCGGCACGATCGCCATCAGGCGCAGGAGCGCGTCCGGCACCCAGCCCCGCGCCGCTTCGCTCGCGACGAGGCCGTGGATCGCATCGATGCCCCAACGCTCCGATTCGGGGAGGATCGCAGTGAGGATCCCGGTCTGGCGCATCCACAGGAGCGCGCGGGAGGGATCGGGCGCGGCGAGCAGCTTCTTCAGCTCGGCCCAGACACGCTCGGCGGACAGGCGCGACAGGCCCCCCTTCAGCCGCGTGGTGGCGCGGATGCCTTCGGCGTCCGGCCGGCCGGAGCCGTACCAGGCGAAGAAGCGGTAGAAGCGCAGGATGCGCAAATAGTCTTCCTCGATGCGCGCCGCCGGATCGCCGATGAAGCGCACGGTGCGCGTGGCGATGTCGGCGAGCCCGCCCACCAGATCGAGCACATGGCCCTCGCCATCGCAGTAGAGCGCGTTGACGGTGAAGTCGCGCCGCTCGGCGTCCGCCTTCCAGTCGCGGCCGAACAGCACGGTGGCATGGCGGCCGTCCGTCTCGCGGTCCTGCCGCAGGGTCGTGACCTCGAAGGGCCGACCCTCCGCCACCAGCGTGACCGTGCCGTGCTCGACGCCGGTGGGCACCGGCTTGAAGCCCGCCTCCCGCCCGCGCTCGATCACCGTCTCCGGCAGCGCCGTGGTGGCGATGTCCACATCGGTGATGGGGTGGCCCATCAGATGATTGCGCACCGCCCCGCCGACGATCCGCGCCTCCTCCCCGTCGCGCCCGAGGATGGAGAGAACCCGCTGGAGAAGCGGATCGCCGAGCCATTCGGCCTCGATCCGATGGGTCATGCATAGAGCCTTTCGTAGAGAGTGCGCAGGATGCCGGCCGTCACGCCCCAGATGAAGCGCTCGCCGAAGGGCATCACGTAATAATGCCGTTCGCGCCCCTGCCATACACGGCTTTCCCGCGCATGGTTGGCCTTGTCCATCAGGAAGGCGAGCGGCACCTCGAAGGCATCCTCCACCTCGGCGGGGTCGGGACGCAGGGAGAAGCCGGGCCGCACCACGGCCAGCACCGGCGTGATGCGGAAGCCCGTGGTGGTGACGTAGCGCGGCAGGCGGCCGACCGGATCGACGAAGGCGGGGTCGAGGTCGATCTCCTCTCGCGCCTCGCGCAGGGCCGCCGCCTCCGGCGAGGCGTCCTGCGGGTCGATGGAGCCGCCGGGAAAGGCCACCTGCCCCGAATGCTTGCGCAGGCTGCGGGCACGCGTCGTCAGGATGATCTGCGCGCCCTCCGGCCTGTCCACCACGGGCACGAGCACCGCCGCCTCGCGCGCGCCGGCCCTTTCGAGAAGCTGGTCGAGGTCGGGATTGAGGACATGGTCGCCATGGTCCTCCTCCAGCCGCTCGCCGCCCCGCGCCAGGACGCGGCGGCGAAAATCCTCGCCCGTCAGTATGGAAGCCTCAGCCATGGTCGGCGAAGGCTTCCGGCGGCAGGGGAAAGCGCGCGCCGCGCGAGCGGATGAAGGCGGCCTCCCCCTCCCACTCGATGCAATCGGCCAGTTCCAGCGCGAGCGGGCGCGTCAGGCGCGCCTCCAGCCGGCCGCGAACGTGAAGATAGGGCCGGAAGGCTCCGCCCGCTGCCGGGAAGCGCAGGGGGTGGTCGGGGCCCGCCTCCACCACGTCGCCCACATTCGTGCGGAAGGTGAGCGCCGGCTCGCATCCCCTTGTCGCGCGATTCATTTCCACCGCCAGGAAGGGGGCGTCCTCCACGGTGATCGAGAGCATCTCGGCGGGCGTCACCAGATAGGTCGTGCCGTCCTCGTCCTTGCGCAGGACGCTGGAGAACAGGCGCACCAGAGCCTCGCGGCGGATAGGCGCACCCTCGTGCATCCAGCTTCCGTCGGCGCGGATGACCATGTCGATGGCGCCGCAGCGCGCCGGGTGCCAGCGCTCCACCGGGGGCGCCTGCCTGCCGGCCCGCTCGGCTCGCGCCAGAAGGGCCGCCAGACCCGCCCCCGGCTCGTGCGCCGCGCCTGCCTGATTCTCCTCGTCCAATTGCACTCCTTGCCGAAGCTTCTATGACAAGTCCTTGATCGTCCGCGCTTCCCGGAAGGGGGAGCGGGCCGGAGCAGTCTTATTTTGGCCGGCCTTGCCAGTCACCAGATAGTTCCCCGATCCACGCTTGCCATCCGCGCCTCCGGGCGATTTCATGGCGCCGGCGGCCGGCCCGCCGCCTCGCCGCCCTTCCGACGGAGAACCGCCATGACGATCCTCGAGCCGCAGACCCAGACGCTCGACGCCGACGCGATGGTGGGCCTTGCCGAACGGGCCCTGTCCGACATCGCCGATGTGCGCCGCTCGGTGGGGCGCGTCATCTTCGGGCAGGAGACGGTGGTGGAGCAGAGCCTCATCGCGATCCTGGCGGGCGGCCATGCGCTGCTGGTGGGCGTGCCGGGCCTTGCCAAGACCAAGCTGGTGGAGACGCTGGGCACGGCGCTCGGCCTCGACGCGCGCCGCATCCAGTTCACGCCGGACCTGATGCCCTCCGACATCGTGGGCACGGAGGTGATGGATCAGGACGAGAGCGGACGCCGCTCCTTCCGCTTCGTGAAGGGGCCCGTCTTCGCCCAGCTCCTGATGGCCGACGAGATCAACCGCGCCTCGCCGCGCACGCAGTCCGCCCTGCTCCAGGCCATGCAGGAATACCACGTGACGGTGGCCGGCGAGCGCCACGACCTGCCCGCACCCTTCCACGTTTTGGCGACGCAGAACCCGCTGGAGCAGGAAGGCACCTATCCCCTGCCCGAGGCCCAGCTCGACCGCTTCCTGATGCAGATCGACGTCGCCTATCCCGACATCGAGGCCGAGCGGCGCATCCTGCTGGCGACCACGGGCGCGAAGGAGGACAAGGCGGAGCCGGTGATGAGCGCGGAGCGCCTGCGCGAGATCCAGCTCCTGGTGCGCCGGATGCCGGTGAGCGACACCGTGGTGGAGGCGATCCTCGCCCTCGTGCGCTCCGCCCGGCCCGGGCACGGCTCGGCCGAGACGGACGCGCATGTCGCCTGGGGCCCGGGACCGCGCGCCAGCCAGGCGCTGATGACCTGCGTGCGCGCCCGCGCCCTCTATGACGGGCGCCTCGCCCCCTCCATCGACGACGTGAAGGCACTGGCCGAGCCGATCCTCCAGCACCGCATGGCGCTGAACTTCTCCGCCCGCGCCGAGGGCGTCCATGTGCGCGACGTGGTCGGCCGGCTGTCGCGCGCGATCTAAGGGGCGGGCTCGCTCATGGCCTCGATCGGCTCGATCACGGATGTCACGCCCGGCCCCGAGGCGCTCGGCCGCGCGCGCCGGCACGCGGGCCTGTTGCCCGACCTGCTGGTGGAATCGCAGCGCATCGTGGCGAGCGTGACGGCGGGCTGGCACGGGCGGCGGCGGCGGGGCCAGGGCGAGAATTTCTGGCAGTTCCGCCCCTTCGTGGACGGCGAGCCGGTGTCGCGCATCGACTGGCGGCGCTCGGCCCGCGACGACCATGTCTACCTGCGCGACCGCGAATGGGAGGCGGCGCAGACCGTGTGGCTGTGGGCCGACCCCTCCCCGTCCATGCTCTACAAATCCGCCGGCGCCGGCGTTTCCAAGGAATCGCGCGCGCTCGTGCTGGCGCTGGCGCTGGCCGAGCTTCTCGCGCGCTCGGGCGAGCGGATCGGCTATCCCGGCGTTCTGGACCCCGTCTCGGCCCGCAACGCGGCCGAGCGGATCGCCGCCGCGCTTGTCACGGCCCGCCCGGCCGGCGGCTTTCCCGCCACCGAGCGCCTGAAGCGGCATTGCGAGTTCGTCGCCATTGGCGACTTCCTCGATCCCGTCGAGGAGACGACCGCCCGCATCGACCGCCTTGCCCGCTCGGGCGTGCGCGGCCACCTCGTGCAGGTGTTCGACCCGGCCGAGGAAGACTTCCCCTTCACCGGGCGCACCGAGTTTCGCGACCCCGAAAGCGGCGCGCGGCTGACGGCGGGGCGCGCCGAAACGCTGGCGCAGGACTATCGCCGGCTCTTCCACGCCCGGCGCGAGCACCTGGCCGAGCATTGCCGCCGGCTCGGCTGGAGCTTCACGCCCCACCGCACCGACAGGCTGGCCTCCGAGGCGCTGGTGGCCCTGCACGGCCGCCTCTCCGGCGCGCCGGCGGCGGCAGGGGGCCGGGGCTGATGGGCGGCCTGTCCTTCGGCGCGCCGCTGATCCTGGCCGGGCTCCTGGCCCTGCCGGCGATCTGGTGGCTGCTGCGCCTCACGCCGCCTCGGCCGCAGACGGAAGCCTTCCCGCCGTGGCGTATCCTGGAGCGGATCGTCAAGCGCGAGGAGACGCCCGCGCGCAGCCCCTGGTGGCTCACGCTCCTGCGCCTTCTCCTGGCCGCCGCGATCATCTTCGCGCTCGCCGCCCCCATCCTCAACCCGCGCGAGAACGCGCTGGCGGGCGACGGGCCGCTTGCCATTCTCATGGACAATGGCTGGGCAAGCGCGGGGGATTGGGACGAGAGGACGGCCGCCGCCGAGGCGCTGATCCGGGAGGCGGCCGACCAGGGGCGCCCCGTCGCCCTCGCCTTCTCGGCCGACCCGGCCGGCGACGCGACGCCGATCGAGGCCGCCGCCGCGCTGGAGCGGCTGGCCGCCGCCGGCCCGCTTCCCGTGCCGGTGGACCGGCTCGCCGCCGCCGAGCGCCTTTCGACGGCGCTGGCGGGCGGCGCCGCGCCCAGCCTGGCACTCCTGACGGACGGGCTCGATTCGCCCGGCACCGCCGAGGCAGGCGCGGCCCTTGCCGCGCTCGGCCCCGCGCAGACTGTCCTGTTCCGCCCCTCCACCGACGGGCTCATCGCCCTGACGGGCGCCGAGAATGCCGGCGACGCGCTGGCGGTGAGCGCCACCCGCCCGCCCGGCGCCACGGGGCTGTCGCGCCCTCTCCGGCTTCTCGACGCGCAGGGCCGCGAGATCGGCCGGGCCGAGCTCAGCTTTCCGGCCGGCGACACGCAGGGCGCGGCGCGCTTCGAGGTGCCGGTGGAACTGCGCAACGACATCGCCCGCATCGAAGCGGAGGGCTTTGCGAACGCCGCCGAGGTTCGCCTCGTGGACGACAGCTTCCGCCGCCGCAAGGTGGCGGTGATCTCCGGCGAGGCCTCCGATCTCGGCCAGCCCCTGCTCTCGCCGCTGAACTACATCACACGGGCCATCGAGCCCTTCGCCGACGTGGAACGCGCGGGCAGCGCCAATCTTTCCGTCTCCGTGCCGCGCCTTCTGGAGGAAGGGCCCTCGGTGGTGATCCTCGCCGATATCGGCGTTCTGCCGGGCGCGGTGCATGAGGCGCTGGAGGGCTTCGTGGCGGAGGGCGGCATCCTCCTGCGCTTCGCCGGGCCGCGCCTGGCCGCCAGCGTGGGCGAGGATACGCTGGTGCCCGTGCGCCTGCGCGCGGGCGAGCGGCAGCTCGGCGGGGCGATGTCCTGGTCGCAGCCCCAGCCCTTCGCGCCCATGCCGGGCGAAAGCCCGTTCGCCGGCCTTGCCGTGCCGCCGGACGTGACGGTGACGCGCCAGGTTCTGGCCGAGCCCTCGGCCACGCTCGACCATCAGGTCTGGGCGAACCTCTCGGACGGAACGCCCATCGTCACCGCCGCCGCGCGCGGCGCGGGAACGGTGGTGCTGGTCCACACCGCCGCCGACGCAAGCTGGTCCAACCTGCCGCTTTCCGGCACCTTCGTGGAGATGCTCCGGCGCATCGTCGCCCTGTCGCGCTCGGGGGCGGCGGCGCCGGCCAGCGGCCAGCTCGCGCCCTATCGCGCGCTCGACGCGAGCGGGCTGATGACGATGCCAGCGTCCTCCACGCGCCCTCTCGTCATCGAGGCGGGCGTGCGCACGCCCGCCGACAACGCCAACCCGCCGGGCCTCTACGGAAGCGACCTGGGCTTTCGCGCGCTCAACCTGTTCGAGGAGGGCGACACGCTGGCCCCCTTCCCCGCCGAGGCGGCCGCGGGCGCCACGAGCCTTTCCTACGGATTGATGGATTCCACCGACCTGAAACCCGCCCTCCTCCTCGCCGCCCTTGCCCTTTTCGCGCTCGACGCCGCCGCGCTCCTGTGGCTGCACGGCGGCTTCTCGCGCATGCGCCGCCGGCTCGGCCCGCGCGGCGCGGCCGCGCTGCCGGTGCTGGCGCTGGCCTGCGTGCTCGCGGCCGGCGGACAGGCGCAGGCGCAGGAGTTCGGCGAGGTCGACACAGCCCGCGCGCTGGCCGCCACCACCGCCACGCACCTGGCCTATGTGCAGACCGGCGACGGGGCGCGGGACGAGATCTCGCGGCAAGGGCTCACCGGCCTTTCCCGCTTCATCGCCGCCAAGACGGCGCTGGAGCCGGGCGAGCCGATGGAAGTGGATCTGGAGACGGACGAATTGTCCTTCTTCCCCGTGATCTACTGGCCGGTGGACCCCGCCGCGCAGATGCCGAGCCAGGCCGCCATCAGCCGGATCGACGCCTATATGAAGCAGGGCGGCACGGTGCTTTTCGATGTGGAGGACAACGAGATGAACGCGCTGGGCGGCACCGTTTCGGCGGGGCAGCGGCGCCTGCGCGACATTCTGGCCGATCTCGACATCGCGCCGCTGGAGCCGGTGCCGGCCGACCATGTGCTGACCAAGGCGTTCTATCTCCTCGACGACTTTCCCGGCCGGCGCACCGGCTCCGACCTTTGGGTGGAGGCCAGCCTGCGCGGCGATGAGGCCGAGGCGCGCCCGGCGAGCGCCGGTGACGGGGTGTCCTCCATCATGATCACCTCGAACGACTTCGCCTCCGCCTGGGCGGTGGACGATTCGGGCATGTTCGTGTTCCCCACCGATTCCGCCGACCCGGCACAGCGCGAATTCGCCTACCGGGCGGGGGTCAACATCGTGATGTACGTGCTGACCGGCAACTACAAGGCCGACCAGGTGCACGTGCCGGCGCTTCTCGAACGGCTGGGACAGTGACATGAGCTGGTCCATCGCCTTCGCCCCCGTCTTCCCGTGGGCGCAGATCGCCATCTTCGCGGCCGTGGCGGGGCTCGTCGCGCTGGTTCTCCTGCTCTCGGGCCTGCGCGGGGCCGTGCTGCGCGTGCTGGCGCTGGCCGCGCTCCTGCTCGCGCTCGCCAACCCCGTGGCGCTGCGCGAGGAGCGCGACCCCCTCTCCAGCGTCGTCGCGCTGGTCGTGGACCGAAGCCAGAGCCAGGGCATCGGCGAACGCAACGCGCAGACCGACGCCGCGCTGGCGGGGTTGCAGGCGGAACTGGCCGAGCGCCCGGAGCTGGAAGTGCGCGTCGTGGAAGCGGGCGCGGAGCCCGGCGCGGACCCGGAACGGACCACCGCCCTCTTCTCCGCCCTCGGAACCGCGCTGCGGGACGTCTCGCCCGCCCGCGTCGGCGGGGCGATCCTGCTGACGGACGGCCAGGTGCACGACATTCCCGAAAGCGCGGCCGAACTCGGCTTCGCCGCCCCCGTCCACGCGCTGGTGACCGGCCGGCCCGACGAGTTCGACCGGCGCGTGGAGATCGTCTCCTCCCCGCGCTTCGGCGTGGTGGGAGAGGAGCAGCGCCTGACCTACCGTATCATCGAGGAGGGCGAAGGCGCGGGCGAGGCGCCGGTGGAGCTTCGCGCCTATCTGAACGGCGACCTCTTCGCCCGGCAGACGGCGGTGCCGGGGCGCGAGGGCGAGCTGGCCTTCCAGCTCCCGCGCGCGGGCGAAAGCATCGTCGAGCTTTCCGTGGCCGGAGAAGAGCGCGAGATCACCACCGTCAACAACCGCGCCATCGCCGTGGTGGACGGCATTCGCGAGAACCTGCGCGTCCTGCTCGTCTCGGGCGAGCCCCATGCGGGCGAGCGCACATGGCGCAACCTCCTGAAGTCCGACGCGGCGGTGGACCTCGTGCATTTCACCATCCTGCGCCCGCCGGAGAAGCAGGACGGCACGCCGATCGACGAACTCTCGCTCATCGCCTTTCCCACGCGCGAGCTCTTCGTGGAGCGGATCGAGGATTTCGATCTCATCATCTTCGACCGCTACCAGCGCCGGGGCGTGCTGCCGACGCTCTATTACGACTATATCGCGCAATATGTGGAGAATGGCGGGGCCATCCTCGTCGCCGCAGGGCCGGAATATGCTGGGCGCGATTCCATCGCCAGCTCGCCGCTCGCCTCCGTGCTGCCGGCGCTGCCGACGGGCGCGGTGGACGAGCAGCCCTTCCGCGCCGCCCTCTCGGACCTCGGCCGCAAGCATCCCGTAACGCGCGACCTGCCGGGGGCCGAGCAGACGCCGCCCGCCTGGAGCCCGTGGTTCCGTTCCATCGACGTGGGCGGCACGGCGGGCGAAGTGGTGATGGAGGGGCCGGACGAGAAGCCGCTCCTGGTGCTGGACCGCGCCGGCGAAGGGCGCGTCGCGCTCCTGCTTTCGGACCATGGCTGGCTCTGGTCGCGCGGCTTCGACGGCGGCGGCCCCCATGTCGCGCTGTTCCGCCGGCTGGCGCACTGGCTGATGAAGGAGCCGGAGCTGGAGGAGGAGGCGCTGCGGGCCGTGGCGGGCGAGGACGGCATCACCGTCACGCGCAACACGATCGGGGAGAATCCGGGCCCGGCCACCATCGTCACCCCCGGCGGCACGGCCTCCACCCTCGCGCTGGAGGAGACCGGCGAAGGTCTCTGGACGGGCCGGATCGAGGCGGGCGAGCTCGGCCTCTACCAGATCGCCAACGGCGATCTGCGCACGCTCGTCAATGTCGGGCCGGTGAATCCGCGCGAATACCGCGAGGCGATCTCGACGCAAGACAAGCTCGCGCCGCTCGCGCAGGACAGCGGCGGCAGCGTGCGGCGGCTGGCGCAGGCGGAGGGCGACATCGCCCTGCCCCGCATCCAGACCGTCGCGCCCCGCGCCCCCGCCTCGGGCGAGAACTGGATCGGGCTGCGCCGCAGCGAGGAGACCGTGCTGCGCGGGGTGGAGCGCACGCCGCTCTTCGCCGGCTTCCTGGGGCTGGCGGTGCTGCTGCTGGGTATCTCGGCCACCTGGTATCGCGAGGGCCGCTAGGGAAGCGGCCGTCGCGACGCCTCGAACCCACGGGAGGCCCGATTGGCCAAACGCATCTGCCTGGCCCTGCAGGGCGGCGGCGCGCATGGAGCCTTCACCTGGGGCGTGCTCGACCGGCTTCTGGAGCGGCAGGCCATCGAGGTGACGGCGGTGTCGGGCACCAGCGCGGGCGCAATGAACGCCGCCGCCCTCGTGACGGGCTTGGTCGCGGGCGGCCCCTCGCAGGCCCGCGAGGGGCTCTCCCGCTTCTGGCAGGCCGTCTCAGAGCGCTCGCCGCTCGGCGTGGTGGAGCGGGCGATGCCCTTCATGCCCATGCCCTTCATGGAGGGCGCGCTGGAGCGGATGAAGGTGTTCGGCCAGCTCGTTTCGCCATACCACCCGGCCCTGCCCACGGCCAACGCGCTGAAAAGCGTCATCGAGGCGACGATCGACCTTGGCCTTCTGGCGAGCCAGACCATGATTCCGACCTTCGTTTCGGCAACGGATGTGGAGAGTGGCCGGGCGCGCCTGTTCACCGGGCGCGAACTGAGCGCAGACGCGCTCCTGGCCTCGGCCTGCCTGCCGAACCTCTTCCGCGCCGTCGAGATCGACGGGCGCTCCTATTGGGACGGCGGCTATACGGGCAATCCTGTCCTGACGCCGCTCTTCTCGGACGACTGCGACTGCACGGACCTTTTGATCGTGCAGGTGACGCCCTTCGAGCGCGCCGGGGCGCCGCGGCAGCCGGCCGAGATCATGAACCGCGTCAACGAGATCACCTTCAATTCCTCTCTCCTGCGCGACCTGCGCACGGTGGCGGAAATCCAGAAGCTGGCACGGGGCGAGCGCTTCGAGAATTCGGTGCTGCGCCGGACCGCGGCCCTGCGCGTCCATATGATCGCGGCCGGCCCCGAGATTGGCGAAGGGGGCGTGGCCGGCAAGCTCGACACGCGGCTCTCCGCCCTCTCGCGGCTTTGCGACCTCGGGCGGGCGGCGGCCCTGCGCTGGATGGAGGAGAGCTACGAGGCCGTGGGACAGCGCAGCACGGCCTCCCCCATGCTGGAATCGTTCACGTAAGGCGGGGGCCCACCGGGCCCTCCAGCCCTTCAAGGGCGCCGGGCCTGAGCGCGAGCGCCAGGATGCGCGCCTCGTCCACCGGCCCCGGCATCCGCAGCGAGCCCCGGGGCAGCGGAGAATAGCCGAGCGGCATGTAATAGGCCCGGTCGCCGACGAGGAAGATCACCTCCTCCCCGGCCTCCCGCGCGGCATCGGCGGCCAGCGCCATCAGCGCGCGCCCCACGCCCTTGCCCTTGCAGGCGGGGCGCACGGCGAGCGGGCCGAGCATCACGGCCGGACGCGCGCCGACCATGACGCGGGTCTGGCGCACGGAGCCGACCAGCTCCCCATGGCGCACCGCCACGAAGGAAAGGGACCGGTCGTGCGGCGCCATCTCGCGAACGCGCGAGGCCGCGCGCGCGAAGCGGCCGGGGCCGAAGGCCTCATCGGCCATCGCCTCGACGGCATCGTCGAACGAGGGAGTTTCGGTCAGGAAATGGATTTCGAGATGGGCGGGCAGCGACATCATCTGCATCGGGCTCCGAAAGGGCAGGCATGGCGCCGCCCCGGCCCGAGCTTGACGTCAGGCGGAAGCGGCGCTGCGGACCGCGGCTCTTGCCGCCGTCGTCGTTCGTCGTCGCAGAATGCGCATCGGGCTCGCCCCAACCGTGAAAATCCGATGCGCCCATAGCACCCCCCGGGCCGCTCGTAAATCGTCTTGCGCCGATCGATTGACGCTGTGTCGAGCCCGCAACCGGTGGAACGCGGCAGCCGCGCCTGCTTTACCCCCAACAGGACACGCAAGGAGCGGACGATGGGCCTGTTGATCGACGGCGAATGGCACGACCAATGGTACGACACCGCCAAGAGCGGCGGCTCCTTCCAGCGCACCACGACGAGCTTCCGCCGCTGGGTGACGGCGGACGGGCGGCCCGGCCCGGACGGGCAGGACGCCGTTCCCGCGCAGGCAGGCCGCTACCACCTCTATGTCTCGCTCGCCTGCCCCTGGGCGCATCGCACACTGATCTTCCGCAAGCTGAAGAAGCTGGAGGATGTCATCTCGGTCTCGGTGGTGGACTGGTTCATGGGCAAGAACGGCTGGGAGTTTTCCGACCGGCCGGGCACGGTGCCCGACAGTGTGAACGGCGCCTCGCGGCTCTACGAGATCTACCTCAAGGCCGACCCGCATTATTCCGGGCGCGTGACGGTGCCCGTCCTGTGGGACAAGCAGGAGGGCACGATCGTCTCCAACGAGTCGGCCGAGATCATCCGGATGCTGAATTCCTCCTTCGACGCCTTCGGAGACGACACGCTCGACTTCTGCCCGCCCGAGCTTCGCGCCGAGATCGACGCGATCAACGGCACGGTCTACGAGGCGGTGAACAACGGCGTCTACAAATGCGGCTTCGCCACCACGCAGGACGCCTATGAGAAGCCGTTCCACATACTGTTCGCGACTCTGGACGAGCTGGAGGCCCGCCTTTCGCGGCAGCGATACCTGGCGGGAAGCCGCATCACGGAGGCCGACTGGCGGCTGTTCACCACGCTGATCCGCTTCGACGCGGTCTATCACGGCCATTTCAAATGCAATCTGCGCCGGATCGCGGACTATCCGAACCTCTTCTCCGCCATGCTCGAGCTCTACCAATGGCCCGGCGTGCGCGAAACGGTGAACTTCCACCACATCAAGCACCATTATTACGAGAGCCACGACACCATCAATCCGACGCGCATCGTGCCGCTGGGGCCCCGGCAGGACCTCGACCGCCCCCATGGCCGCGAGCGCTTGAAGGCCGCCTGACGGGACATCTGCCATCGGGAGGGCGTGCGAGAAAACGCCCGCATCACCCATTCGCGATGCCGGCGGCCCTTCCTTTGCGGCAGCCGGCCGTTACATTGCCGGCATGTTCCGCCTTGCCCATCTGTCCGACATCCATCTCGGCCCGCTTCCCGCAGTGTCCTATCGCGAGCTCGTCTCGAAGCGGATCACCGGCTACATCAACTGGCAGCGCAACCGGAAGCGGGCGATGTTCGGCGATACGCTGATCCAGCTCGTGGCCGACCTGAAGGAGCGCGCGCCCGACCACGTGGCGGTGACGGGCGATCTGGTGAACCTTGCAACCCGCAAGGAGGTGGAGGGCGCCAAGGAGTGGCTGGAGGACCTCGGCGACCCGAAATGGGTTTCCGTGGTGCCGGGCAATCACGATGCCTACGTGCCCGGCGCGCTGAACCGCGCCTATCGCGAATGGCACCCCTACCTGATCGGCGACCGCTACCGGAACGGGATGCGCAAGTTCCCCTATCTGCGCATCCGCGACAATGTCGCCATCATCGGCATTTCCAGCGCCGAGGCAACGGCGCCCTTCTTCGCCACCGGCAGCTTCAAGCGCGGGCAGGCGCTGGCGGGGGCGCGGCTGCTGCGCCAGACCCGGGACAAGGGCCTGTTCCGCGTGGTCCTGATCCATCATCCGCCCATCTCCGGCGCGGCCGCCTGGTCCAAGCGGCTGATCGGCAAGCAACTCTTCTCCAAGATGATCCGGGATCTCGGCGCCGAGCTCGTGCTGCATGGCCACACCCATCTCGACACGCTCTATTGGCTGACGGGGCCGGACGGGGCCAAGGTGCCGGTGGTGGGCGTGCCGAGTGCCAGCCAGAACGCCGGCGACCACAAGCCTGCCTCGCGCTACAACCTGTTCGAGATCGAGGGCGGGCCGGGCGACTGGACGCTGACGCAGCGCGAGCGCGGCCTGCGCGCCGACGGCAGCGGCATAGACTGGATTCGCGAGCGGACGCTGCTTTCCGACGGCCGGGCGGTGGACGCCAGGCCGCGCGTGGACCTGCCGCCGGCCAAGCTCGCCAGCTAAGGCCGCCTCAGACCAGCGGCACGCCGCGCAGGGCGGCGAAGGCGACGAGCGCGCCCATGCCGATGAGGATGCCCGCCACCAGGAGGGCCAGCGCCGCGCCATGGCCGGCGAGCGTGCCGCGCCGGGGCGTCTGCGCCAAAATGGGATCGTCGGAAGCGATACGCGCGCCGGCGCGGGCGGCGAGCCGCTCGGCCATGCCGTCGTCGAGTGCCAGCGCCCTGTCGCGCTCCACGATCCGCTCCGCCACATAGTCGGTCACGCGTTCGGCGATGACGCGCGCCTCGGGCGATTCGGCCAGCGTCGTGCGCCCCAGCCGTGTCTCTCGCACGAAGCGGTAGGTGCGCCGGTCGCGCGCCATCATCACATGCGCCGTCCCGTCGACCCAGAAGCGCGGCTGCTGGCCGCCGGACAGGTAGAAGTCGAAGAGATCGTCCTCGGCCGGCACCGCATCGACGATGGGTTGCAGCTCCTCGGCGAATATCTCGAGCCGGGCCCGGTCGGCCTCGCGAATGTCCACGACCACATCGGTGCGGTGGGCGGAGGCGATCTTGGCGGCGCGCACCGCCTCCGCGAGCCGCCGAGACCCGCTCGTCGCCAGTGCCAGCCCTGCCCGTGCCTCGGCCATACAAGTGCTCCCGATCGCTCGACGCCGCATCGGTTAACGTATCGTCACCCCGGCGTCGAGCAATCTGGCCGTCGAGGCTGGCCCGACGCTGGCCTTACGGCCTTGCGAGGATGCGATTGGCCGCCGAAACGATGGCCTTGAGCGAGGAGGTGACGGCATTTCGGTCGATCCCCGCGCCGAAGACGCGCCCGCCGCCGTGCTCGATCTCCATATAGGTGATCGCGGAGGCGTCCGAGCCGCGCTGGAGCGAGTGCTCGGAATAATCGACGATGCTCATGTCGAGGCCCAGATGCCGGTTCAGCGCGTCGATGAACCCCTCGATGGCGCCGGACCCCTTGCCCTTGATCGCGATCTCGCGCCCGTCGTCGCGGATGGTCGCCTCCAGCTCGCGGCCCGACCGGTCCTTCGTGGCCTGCGTGTGATGGTCGAGGAAGGCGATGCGCGCGCCGGGTTGCTCGACATAGGCTTCCAGGAAGCGCTCGTAGATGCGCTTGACGGGCAGCTCGCGCCCCTCCTCGTCGGTGATCGCCTGGATATCCTCGCGGAACTCGATCTGGAGGTTGCGCGGCAGGTTCAACCCGTAGTCGGCCTGGAGCACATAGGCGATGCCGCCCTTGCCCGACTGGGAGTTGATGCGGATGATCGCCTCGTAGGAGCGGCCCACATCCTTCGGGTCGATGGGCAGGTAAGGCACCTCCCACAGCTCCGTGTTGGCGACCTCCTTGGCCTTCATCCCCTTGTTGATCGCGTCCTGATGCGAGCCGGAGAAGGCGGTGTAGACCAGCTCGCCCACATAAGGGTGGCGCTCGGGAATCGCGAGCTGGTTGCAGTATTCGTAGACGTCCTTGATGCGGTTGATGTCGGAGACGTCGAGCTGCGGGTCCACCCCTTGGGTGAACATGTTGAGCGCCAGCGTGACGAGATCGACATTGCCCGTGCGCTCGCCGTTTCCGAACAGCGTGCCCTCCACGCGGTCGGCGCCGGCCAGGAGGCCCAGCTCGGTGGCCGCGACAGCCGTTCCCCGGTCGTTGTGCGGGTGCAGGGAGAGGATGATGCTCTCGCGGTTGTCGAGATTGCGGCTCATCCACTCGATCTGGTCGGCGTGGATGTTGGGCGTGGACATCTCGACCGTGGCCGGCAGGTTCAGGATCAGCCGGTTCTGCGGCGTCGGGCGGATGATCTCGGCCACCGCGTTGCAGATCTCCAGCGCGAAATCGAGCTCGGTGCCGGTGAAGCTCTCGGGCGAATATTCGAAGCGGTACCCGCCCCCGGCCTTCTCGGCCATGTCCACGATCATCTTCGCCGCATCCGTGGCGATGCGCAGGATGCCGGCGCGATCCTTGGCGAAGACGACGCGGCGCTGCAACTCGCTGGTGGAGTTGTAGAAATGGACGATGGGCGCGCGCGCGCCCGAAAGGCTCTCGAAAGTGCGCTGGATCAGTTCAGGCCGGCATTGCACCAGCACCTGGAGGGACACGTCGTCCGCGACGCCCCCTTCCTCGATGGCCCAGCGCGTGAAGTCGAAATCGGTCTGCGAGGCCGAGGGGAAGCCGATCTCGATCTCCTTGAAGTTCATGTCCTTCAGGAGGGCGAACATGCGCGCCTTGCGCTCGTGGCCCATCGGGTCCACCAGCGCCTGGTTGCCGTCGCGCAGATCGACCGAGCACCAGATCGGCGCGGTCTCGATGGACCTGGTCGGCCATTGCCGATCGGGCAGGTCCACGGCGGGATAGGGCTGATATTTCGTGCCGGCCTGGCCCATCACGGGGGTCGAGCTCATGTCGCTTGTCCTTTCGGCGATGACGGGCGTCCGTGCGGACGTCACGCGTCATCCTTCATTTCAACTTGGGTGTGAAGGCGAAGGGACAAGACGCCAAAGCGCCGGCTCGACCGCCGGGCGCCCCTTCTTCAACGGGCCCGGCGATCGCCGCTAAGGAGAAGAAGGCCGAGCGAACGCAGAAGCACCGGCGCCATGGAGGCGCGGGGCGTGACCGGGACGATGGTCTGGGCGGCGTTCATGGCCGGGAAGATGCAGCGGCGCGTCACAAAAGGCAAGGCGATTTCCGCAAGGCCGTTGCCGCGCCGGCAAGGCGGCATTAGAACCGGCCTCGCGAAACCACCGGACGGACGAGCGATGACCACGCTTCGCCTGCACATCACCGGCGCCGCCTGCTCGGGCGTGACGACGCTCGGCGAGACGCTCGCGGCGGTTCTCGGCGCTGCCCATGTCGATAGCGACGACTTCTACTGGATGCCGACCGATCCGCCCTTCAGCACCAAGCGCGCCCCTCAGGATCGCGTTCGCCTGATGGCGGACGCGCTCGGCGAGGAGGGATGGGTCCTGTCCGGGTCCCTGATGGGCTGGGGCGATTCGCTTGTGGAGGGCGCGGACCTCATCGTCTTCGTCGATACGCCGACCGCCCTGCGCATGGAGCGCCTCAGGCGGCGCGAAAGGGAGCGATTCGGCGAGCGCATCCTGCCGGGCGGCGACATGCACGCCATCCATACGGACTTCGTCGCATGGGCGGAGCGATATGACGACCCGAACTTCGCGGGAAGAAGCCGTGCCCGGCACGAGGCCTGGCTGGGCAGACAGAGCGCGCCGCTGCTGCGCCTCGATGGCCGCGAAGAGCCTCGATCGCTCGCCGAGCGGGTCCTCGCCGCCGCTTCACCGCGAGAGCGTTAGAATATCCAGGCCCGCCACGCCGCCCTCCAAGCGCCCTCTTCCCGCCACCATGCATTCCAGACACGGTCCGCGACGGTGGCTCGCCATCGGGGCTCCCGGCGCAGGGACACGATCCTCATCCGGTCCCTTGCCCTTCACAGAACCGGCACGCCGGTCTGCTTCGCCTCTTCCTCGGGCTCCACGTGGATGATGACGCGGGCGTCCTCGAAGCGGGCCTGGAGGGCGTCCTCGATGCGGTCGCAGATGCAGTGGGAATCGGCCACCGTCATCTTGCCCGGCACCACGAGGTGGAATTCGATGAAGGTGGCGCGGCCGGCGGCGCGGGTCTTCACGTCGTGCACCTCCAGCGCGCCATCGGCATGGGCGGAAATGATCTGGCGCATCTCCTCGGCCTCGGAAGGCTCGATGGCCTGGTCCAGCAGGCCGGACAGGGAGTTCGTCACCACCTTGAAGCCTTCACGCAGGATGTTGAGCGCGACGAGGGCGGCGAGGGCGGGGTCGAGGATGGACCAGCCCGTGGCGATGGCCAGGAGCAGGCCTGCCAGCACGCCGACCGAGGTGACGACGTCGGTCATGATATGCCGGCCGTCCGCGTTCAGCGCCGGCGAGCGCAGCTCGCGCCCCTTGCGGATCAGGAACGTCGCCCAGGCCGCGTTGATGAGCGTTGCGACGCCGTTGATCGCCATGCCGAGCGCCGGCGCCTCCAGCGTGCGGGGCTCCAGATAGGCGAACCACGCCTCGCGCAGGATGAGGAGCGCCGCCAGGACGATGAGGACGCCCTCCAGCACGGCGGAGAAATATTCCGCCTTGTGGTGGCCGAACGGGTGGTCGTTGTCGGCCGGGATGTAGGAGACGTGCACGGCCCAGAGCGCCACGAGCCCGGCCACGACGTTGACCACCGATTCCAGCGCATCGGAGAAGAGCGCGACCGAGCCGGTCAGCGCATAGGCCACATATTTCAGGCCGAGCACCAGCATGGCGACGGCCACCGTCGCCATGGCGATGCGGCGCACCCCCCGCCCGATGGACGAGGGAGGCGCTCCGATGCCCAGGCTCATGCCCCTAAGCTGCCTTGACGCCGGCCCGGCGGGGCAGTTGCGACACGATGTTCTCGATCATCCGCATTCCCGCCTCTCCCCCAAGGCTCATGATGCTCTCGGGGTGGAACTGCACGGCCGCCACGGGCTCCGTCTTGTGCTCGAAGGCCATCACCACGCCGTCCTCCGTTTCCGCCGTCACCTCGAAATCCTTCGACAGGCGCACCGGATCGGCGAAGATCGAATGGTAGCGCCCCACCGTGACCTCGGAGGGAAGCCCGGAGAAGATGATGCCGGGCCTCGACACGCGGATGCGCGAGGGCTTGCCGTGCACGGGCACGTGCAGCGTGCGAAGGCTTCCGCCATAGGCCTCGGCCAGCGCCTGGAGGCCCAGGCACACCCCGAAGATCGGCATCTGCCGCCGCCGCGCTTCGGCGATCGTGTTCCGGCAGTCGAAATCGTCCGGGTTGCCCGGCCCCGGAGACAGGACGACGAGGTCGGGCGCCACGCGGTCGAAGATCTCGGCCGGCACGGGGGTGCGCACGGTCGTGACCTCGGCGCCCGTCTGGCGGAAATAGTTGGCCAGCGTGTGGACGAAGCTGTCCTCGTGGTCGACCAGCAGGATGGACACGCCCTCGCCCGGCCGCGCGGCGGCGCGCGCGCCGGGCGAGGCGGCGGTCGTTCCGGCTTCGCGGACGGCGGCGATCATGGCGGCGGCCTTCAGCTCGGTCTCCGCCTCCTCCTCCTCCGGGTTGGAATCGTAGAGAAGCGTGGCGCCCGCGCGCACCTCGGCGATGCCGTCCTTCAGGCGCACGGTGCGCAGCGTCAGGCCGGTGTTCATGTCGCCGTTGAAATGCATCATGCCCACCGCCCCGCCATACCAGGCGCGCGGGCTGCGCTCGTTCTTTTCCAGGAAGCGCATGGCCCACAGCTTGGGCGCGCCCGTCACCGTCACCGCCCAGGCGTGGGAGAGGAAGGCGTCCATCGCGTCCATGCCCTCGCGCAGGCGGCCCTCGATATGGTCCACCGTGTGGATGAGGCGCGAATACATCTCGATCTGCCGCCGGCCGATGACGCGCACCGAGCCCGGCTCGCACACGCGGCTCTTGTCGTTGCGGTCGACGTCCGAGCACATGGTCAGCTCGGACTCGTCCTTCTTGGAGTTCAGGAGCTTGAGGATCTGCTCCGAATCGGAGATCGCGTCCGCGCCGCGCTTGATGGTGCCGGAGATCGGGCAGGTCTCCACGCGCCGGCCGTTGACGCGCACGAACATCTCCGGGCTCGCGCCGATGAGGAATTCGTTCTCGCCCAGATTGATGAGGAAGGAATAGGGCGAGGGGTTGATGCTCTTGAGCTTGCGCGAGACGGCCGAGGGCGCGCTTTCGCAGCGTTCGAAGAAGGTCTGGCCCGGCACGACCTCGAAAAGGTCGCCGCGCATGAACTTCTCCTTGGCGCGGCGCACGAGGGCGGCATACTCGCCCGGCTGGTGGTCGCCGCGCGGCGGGATGGCGTTGGCGCGCATGAAAGGCGCGTCCGGCCCACCGCCATCGAGGCCCTCCGTGGAGACCCCGTCCCTCTCGAAGGTGAAACGGTCGATATAGGCCGAGGCGGTGTAGTGATCGACGGTGCGGATCTCGTCCGGCAGGAACAGGACGAGGTCGCGCCCGTCCTGCCTGCGCTCCAGCGTCTCCTCGATGGCGTCGAACTGGAAGGCCAGGTCGTAGCCGAAGGCGCCGTAGAGCCCCAGATCGCCGTTGGCCGGAGACTTGAACAGGGCGACGATGGCGCGCAGCACCGAGAAGACGGTGGGCGCGCGCGAGCGCTCCTCCTCCGTGAAGGGCCGGTCGGGCATCTTGACCGTCAGGTCGAGACGGTCCTGGCCGGCCGAGAAGGCGGCGAGGTCCGGGTGGTCGCGCAGCGCGCCGGCCACGAAGCCCAAAAGCACGCGCCCGCGCTCGTTCAACGCCTCGATGCGAACCGTGCGACGCTGCGCGGTGAGGACCAGCGGCGGGTCCACGATGCCCGTGTCCCAGCGCGTGTAGCGGCCGGGATATTCGTAATTGGAGGAGAACACCGCCCCGCGGCGCGTGTCGAGCCGGTCGATGACCGGCTCCATCGCGCCCTCGTAGGCGATCGGCTCACGGCGGCGCGTGACGGCGATCCCGCCTTCGGTGACATAGCGCTCGGCGCCGTCCGGCATAGCTTCCACGGTCATGACCGACCTTCCTTCATCGATGCCCGGACCGGCGGCCAGAATACAAAAAAGGCCGCCGGATGATCCGCTGCGGCCTTCGTTTCGTTGCTGCGCACGGGCGCAAAGCTTCACGGGCCGCCTGTCAGCGAGCCTGCCACCAAAGCTGTGCGTTCGTCGTGCGCTTCATGGCCCACCGATAACGCGCCGCGACACCATCCGCAACGCGAAATCGCCGCCGCGCCTCAATTGCCAGCGCTTCGCAGAAGCATTCGCCTTGCCAAGCCCTCACGCGCCGGCGGACGAGACGAGGCTGGCATTGCCGCCGGCCGCCGTGGTGTTGGTGGAGACCACCTGCTCGCGGCAGAAGCGCGCCAGATAGTTCGGCCCGCCCGCCTTGGGCCCGGTGCCCGAGAGGCCCGAGCCGCCGAAGGGCTGGGAGCCGACGATGGCGCCGATCATGTTGCGGTTGACGTAGACATTGCCGACGGACAGGCGCTCCGACACGGCGCGGATGGTGGAATCGATGCGGCTGTGGATGCCGAGCGTCAGCCCGTAGCCGGTGGCCTCCACCGCGTCGCAGACCTCGGCAAGCTCCCCGGCCTTCCAGGTGGCCACATGCAGGATCGGCCCGAACACCTCCCTGGCCAGAGATTGCGGGCGGTCCAGCTCCACGATGGCGGGGGCGATCCAGTGGCCCTCCTCCGGCAGGCCGCGCGACAGCTCCGCCTCGAAGCGCACGCGCTGGGTCTTTCGCATCTCGTCGACATGCGCGCGCAGCATCGCCGCCTGCTCGGCGTCGATCACGGGGCCGATATCGGTCGCCAGATCGCGCGGGGCGCCGATGGCCAGCTCGCGCGCCGCTCCCTCCACCATGGAGACGATGCGCTCGGCCACGTCCTCCTGCACCAGCAGCAGGCGCAGGGCCGAGCAGCGCTGGCCGGCCGAGCGGAAGGCCGAGCGCACCACATCGTCGGCCACCTGCTCGGGCAGCGCGGTGGCGTCCACGATCATGGCGTTGATGCCCCCCGTCTCGGCGATGAGGGGGGCGATGGGCGCATCGCGCGCGGCGAGCGCGCGGTTGATGGCGAAGGCCGTGTCGGTGGAGCCGGTGAAGGCGACGAGCGCGGTGGCAGGATGAGAGACCAGCGCGGCACCCACCCCGCCATCGCCGGGCGCGAGGAAGAGGTGCTCCTTCGGCACGCCGGCCTCGTGCAGGAGATCCACCGCGAGCGCGGCGATCAGCGGGGTCTGCTCGGCCGGCTTGGCGAGCACGACATTGCCCGCCGCATAGGCGGCCGCGACCTGGCCGATAAAGATCGCCAGGGGGAAGTTCCACGGCGAAATGGCGAGCGCCACGCCCCGCGAGCGGTAGAGAAGCCGGTTCTCCTCCCCCGTCGGGCCAGGCAGGGGCACAGGCGCGCCCATCAGCCGCTCGGCCTCGTCGGCATAAAAGCGGCAGAAATCCACGGCCTCGCGCAGCTCCGCCAGGGCGTCCTCCACCGTCTTGCCGGCCTCGTCGGCCAGAAGCGCGAGAAGGGCGCCCTGCCGCTCATCCATCAGCTCGGCGGCGCGGCGCAGGCGCGCGGCGCGGGTGGCGGCGGGCACCGCCTCGGCGGCGCGGACATGGCGGGCGGCCTCGGCCACCAGCGCCGCCGCGCCGTCCGTCGTAAGCGGCGAGACCGCGCCGACGACGCGGCCGTCGGCGGGCGAGCGGATGTCCTGCCGGCCGGCGGTGGCAAAGCCCTTGGCCGGCCTTGCCTCCAGCCCCGAAAGGCGCGCGCCGTCCCGCTCTCCGATGAACGCCGCCACGGCCTTGCGGTCGCCGAATTCCAGCCCTTTCGAATTTGCCCGCGTGCCGAACAAGGCGGCGGGCGCGGTGATGCCCGAATGGCTGCGCCGGCCCTTCGCCAGCACGTCCTGCGGCTGCACGAGGAGGTCTTCCACCGGCACCTTGGGGTCGCCCACCCTGGCGACGAAGGAGGAATTCGCCCCGTTCTCCAGAAGGCGGCGCACCAGATAGGCCAGGAGATCGCGATAGCCGCCGACCGGCGCGTAGATGCGGCAGGAAAGCGTGCCGCCGGTTTCCTCGCGCACGGCCTCGTAGAGCGTCTCACCCATGCCGTGCAGGCGCTGGAACTCGAAGCCGGACGGGTCGTCGCCGGCCATTTCAAGGATGGTCGCCACCGTCACCGCGTTGTGGGTGGCAAATTGCGGGTAGAGCCGGGCTCGCCGGTCCAGAAGCTCCTGCGCCGCGACGAGATAGGAAAGGTCCGTGGCGGGCTTGACGGTGTGCACGGGAAAACCCTCCGCGCCCTTCTCCTGCGCCAGCTTGATCTCCGTGTCCCAGTAGGCGCCCTTCACGAGGCGCACCATCATGCGGATGCCGGCCTCTCCGGCAAGCGCGTCCACGTGCTCGATGACGGCGAGCGCGCGCTTCTGGTAAGCCTGCACGGCAAGGCCGAAGCCGCCCCAGCCGGAGAAGTCCGAGGAGCGCACCACCGCATCGATCACGTCGAGCGAAAGCTCCAGCCGCTCGGCCTCCTCGGCATCCACGGTGAAGTTGAGGTCGTAGGAGGCGGCCTTCTGCGCCAGGTCGCGCACAAGAGGCACGAGCTCGGCCAGCACCGTCTCGCGATGGGTGGGAAAATAGCGCGGATGCAGGGCCGAGAGCTTCACCGAGATGCCGGGGCGGTCCGGCAGGGGCTTGTTTCCGGCGCTGCGGCCGATTGCCTCGATGGCATCGGCATAGGACTGGAAATAACGCCGCGCGTCCTCGCGCGTGCGGGCGCCTTCGCCCAGCATGTCGTAGGAATGGCGGTAGCCCTTCTTCTCCGACGCCCTCGCCCGTTCCAGCGCGTTCCCGATGGTTTCGCCCAGCACGAACTGGCGGCCGAGAAAGCGCATGGCCTGCCGCGTGGCGTTGCGCACGGCCGGCGCGCCGATACGCTTGACGAGGCCGGACAGGACGCCGGAGGGCGTCTCGCCCGGGCGGATGATGCGCGCGGAGAGGCCGAGCGCCCAGGCCGAGGCCGCCATCAGCGCCCCGTCGCCCACCGGCTCGCGGTTCGCCCAGTCGCCGGCGCCGATCTTGTCCTCGATCAGCCGGTCCTGCGTCGCCTTGTCGGGCACGCGCAGGAGCGCCTCGGACAGGACCATCAGCGCCAGACCCTCGCGGCTCGACAGGCCGAACTCGCGCAGGAAATCCTCCACCGCGCCGATGCCGTGCGACTTGCCGCGGATCGCCTCGATGAGGCCGCGCGCGCGGCCTTCCACGCGGGCGCGGTCGTGACGCCAGCCTTGCGCCCGCTTCAGGAGCGCGAGCGCGGCCTCCTCGTCCGAGGGCGCGAAAGGGGCCGAAAAGGGCGGGAGACTCATGGAGGAAGGGCCTCGACGAACGGGAGCTGCGGGACAGGCACGATCATACCGGCTTCCCTGCCGCGCATCTCACCGTTTATGACGGTTCGAACGACGCCAATCGCCACGGACCACCGCCGCCATGGAGACTTCCCCGCCGCTCGACGCGAAAGACCGGAAGATCCTCCGGGCGCTGCAATCCCAGGGCCGGCTGACGACGCTGGAGCTGGCCGAGCGCGCGCATCTCTCGCCCACCGCCACCGCCGCGCGGGTGAAGAGGCTGACGGAGGCGGGCTTCATCAGGGGCTATGTCGCCCAGCTCGACGCCGCCAAGCTCGGCCGGGGCATGATCGTCTTCGTGGAGGTGAAGCTGGACCGCACGACGGAAGACGTGTTCGACGCCTTCGCCAGGGCCGCGCGCGCCAACAGCGACATCATGGAATGCCACATGGTGGCCGGCGGCTTCGACTATCTCCTGAAGGCGCGGGTGAAGGACATGGAGGCCTACCGCGCCTTCCTGGCCAAGGCGCTGACGGAGCTGCCGGGCATCCGCGAGACCCACACCTATGCGGTGATGGAGGAGATCAAGAACACCACCGCCATCGTGCTCTGAAGCGGCGGGGCGGGCCGGAACGCGGGGCGGCGGGTGGTTCCGGCGCGCAAAGATGCATAGAAATGTCGCGAATCGCCCATCCCGGCCGCCTGCCGGATGATCCAATCGGCTCCCCGCGGGCTCTCTCGAAGGAAGGTGTGGCTCCCACGTGAACTGGCTGACCAGCAACAAGATTCCCATCGGCCGGGCCGGCGCGGACGCCATCGACTGGCTGATCGGCAATTTCCTGTGGGTCTTCGATGCGATCAGCGCGGGCCTCTCCTCGATCATCGCGGGCATTCTGTTCATTCTCGAGCGCCCGCATCCCCTCCTCGTCGTCGCAGCCTTCGCCGGGCTCGCCTTCGCGTTGCGGCGGCGCGTGGCGGCGGCGCTCGGCACGGCGGCCGGGCTCCTTCTCATCATCAATCTGGGCTATTGGCAGGAGACGATCCAGACGCTGGCCCTCGTGGTGGCGGCCAGCTTCGTGTGCATGGCGATCGGCGTGCCGCTCGGCATCCTCGCCGCGCGCCGGGACTGGCTCTATGCCTGGATGCGGCCGGTGCTCGACCTCATGCAGACGATCCCGACCTTCGTCTATCTCATTCCGGCCCTGATCCTCTTCGGCCTCGGTACCGTGCCGGGGCTGGTGGCGACGGTCATCTTCGCCCTGCCCGCCTCGATCCGGCTGACGAGGCTCGGCATCGCCTCCACGCCGCGCCAGCTTCTGGAAGCGGGCGACTCCTTCGGCGCCACGCGCCTGCAGCGGCTTTTCGCCATCGAGGTTCCCCACGCGCTGCCACAGATCATGGCGGGCCTGACACAGACCATCATGCTCTCGCTCTCCATGGTCGTCATCGCCGCGCTCGTGGGCGCGCCGGGGCTGGGCGTGCCCGTGCTGCGGGCGCTCAACACGGTCAACATCGCGCAGGGGCTGGAAGCGGGGCTCGCCATCGTGATCCTGGCCATCATCCTCGACCGCTTCTTCCGCATCGACGAGGAGGCGCGGCGATGAGCGCGCCGGCCGTCTCCTTCCGCGACGTCTCCATCGTCTTCGGCCGCGACGCGCGGGCGGCGCTGCCCCTGATCGACCGGGGCGCCAGCCGCGAGGAGATCCGCGAGAAGACAGGCGCGACGCTCGGCGTCGCGGGGGCCAGCCTCGACATCGAGCCCGGCGAGATCGCAGTGCTGATGGGCCTGTCGGGCTCGGGGAAATCCACCCTTATCCGCGCCGTCAACGGGCTGGCGCCCGTCACGCGCGGTCAGGTGATCGTGGACACGGGGTCCGGCCCGGTCGATCCCGCCGCCTGCCCGTCCTCGCGCCTGCGCCGGTTGCGCCGCCACGAGGTGGCGATGGTGTTCCAGCAATTCGCGCTCCTGCCGTGGCGCAGCGTGGCGCAGAACGTGGCGCTCGGCCTCCAGTTCGCGGGGGTGCCCAAGGGCGAGCGGCACGAGCGCGCGCTCGCGCAGCTCGAACTCGTGGGCCTTTCGGACTGGGCGGGGGCGCGGGTCTCGGAGCTTTCGGGCGGGATGCAGCAGCGCGTGGGGCTGGCCCGCGCCTTCGCCACCGATGCGCCCATCCTGCTGATGGACGAGCCCTTCTCCGCGCTCGACCCGCTCATCCGCGCCAAATTGCAGGACGACCTTCTCGACATCCAGGCACGGGCGAGAAAGACCATCCTCTTCGTCAGCCACGACCTCGACGAGGCCTTCAAGCTGGGCAACCGCATCGCCATCATGCAGGGCGGGCGGATCGTCCAGTCCGGCGGGGCGCGGGACATCGTGCGCGCGCCGGCCAACCCCTACGTGGCCGATTTCGTGGCGCACCTGAACCCGCTGAACGTGCTGACCGCCGCCGACATCATGGCGCCGGTCGCACAGGCGCAGGACGCTGGCCTTGCCGGCGTGATCCGGCCCGACACGCCGGTGCGGCGCGTGATGGATGCGCTGGAGGGCGGGCGGGTTCTGGGCGTCACGGAGGGCGGGCGTCTGATCGGGCAGATCGGCGACCGCCAGATCGTCGCCGCCCTCACCCACAAGCCCGCGCGCTGAGGCCCTACTCGAAGACGATGGAGGGGGCCGCCCGGCGCGCGGATCGGCCCTCGATCTCATCCCACGCCTTGGCCGCGATCTCGCGATAGATTTTCGCGTGCGGCCCGTCCGGCTGGCTGGCGACCACCGGCGTGCCGGCATCGGAGGTCTCGCGGATCGACATTTCGAGCGGCACCTCGCCCAGGAAGGGAACGCCGAGGCGCGTCGCCTCCGCCCTCGCCCCGCCGTGACCGAAGATATCGTAGCGTCTGCCGGTGTCGGGCGCGATGAAATAGCTCATGTTCTCGACGATGCCGAGGACGGGCACGTCCACCTTGCGGAACATGGCAAGGCCCTTGCGGGCGTCGATCAGGGCGAGGTCCTGCGGGGTGGAGACGATGACGGCGCCGGCGAGCGGCACCTGCTGGGCCATGGTGAGCTGCGCGTCGCCCGTGCCGGGCGGCATGTCCACCACCAGAAGGTCGAGCGGCGCCCATTCCACCTCGCGCATCATCTGCGTCAGCGCGGACATGACCATGGGTCCGCGCCAGATCATCGGGGTCTCCTCCTCCACAAGGAAGCCCATGGACATCGCCTTGAGCCCGTAAGCCTCCATGGGCAGCAGGCTGCGCCCGCCGACCGTCTCGGGCTTGCCCTTCAGGTTCAGCAGGCGGGGAATGGAGGGGCCATAGATATCGGCGTCGAGAATGCCGACCTTCAGCCCCAGCGCCTGAAAGCCCAGCGCGAGATTGACGGCCGTGGTGGACTTGCCGACACCGCCCTTGCCCGAGGCGACGGCCACGATGCGCGTGACGCCCGCGATGCCGGGCTTGGCCTGCCCCGGCGCATGGCCGTGGGCGCGCGAGGGCGCTGGCTTCGGCGGTGACGGCGGGCGTGCGGGCGTGGAGCCCGCGGCGCGCTCGGCCGTCAGCGCGATCATGGCGGAGGAGACGCCTTCCACCTGCGAGACGCGGCGCTCGGCCTCCTGGCGGAACGGCTCGAACCGCTCGGCCAGCGCGGCCGGCACGGTGAGCGAGAAGAACGCCTTTCCATCGGCGATGAAGACATCGGAGACGAGGCCGCGCGAAACGATGTCGCCCGCCCCGTCGGGCGCCGGCATCTCCTTCAGCACCGCCAGAATCGCGGCCTTCACGCTATCGCTCATCTCGTCGTCCTTCCCTCTGCTGGCGGCACACAACGCGAAAGCGGCGCCGGTTGCCCGGCGCCGCTTTCCGATCAAAGGCTGGCAGGATCAGTAGCCGGCGGGGCAAGCCGCGACATAGCGCTGACCGCGGCCATCGCGATAGACGCATTCGCCAGGACGGTTCGTCGCCGCGCCCACCAAGGCGCCGGCCGCCGCACCCACGCCAGCACCGATCAGCGTGCTCTCGGTATTGCCCCCGATCGCCTGGCCGACAAGCGCGCCACCCAGCGCGCCCACGCCCGCCGGCACGGCGACGTTGCGGTCCACCGACTGGCAACCCGCCAGCCCCAGCGTCAACGCCGACACCGCGGCGATCATCATCTTCTTCATCGTGTTCTGCCTCTCAGCCTGCATGTCCCGTTCACCGAACGAGTTGCAACAAAGGTTGGTTTCATCAAGACGTGAAAAGAGTCTTCCACGCCTTTATACCCTCTCAGCGCGAGGCGAGACGGACATTTTCCTCCAAAGCATCCAGAGAGGCAGTTGCGGCGGGCTCGACCGGCACGAGCGCGACCTTCAGCTCACCATTGCGGCTAACGGCCCATTCCACCGTGGCATCCTGCTCCATCATGGCCTCATCGACCGCCTCACACGCCCCCATCACGCGAGCATCGTAGGTATCGGTCAGACGCATCTGCAAGGGAAGATCGGCCCTACATTCCTCGATCGAAGAATAGGTAGGCGTTGCGACGGGGATCTCCGAGCACTGCGAGGCATCGGGGCTGCAACCCACCAGAAGCATGAAGGCGAAAACCTGTTCCATGTCGTCAAACTCCAGTTACATCTTAAACTGGAAGATGATTCGTTGGTTCCATTCGCCTCTGCCATTTTGTCAAGCTGGCCGTCGGCTATCGCGGCCCGTCTATCCTCTCGAACTGCGATTCGGGGATGAGGAGGGAGTAGGACACGCCCTCGGGCTGGTAGCTGAGGATCGCCTCCCCGCCGACCGAATTGGGCACGATGCGCTCCAGCGTGGAGGTGCCGAAGCGCGTGTCGTGCTCCGGGGGAACGAGCGGCCCCGCCTTCTCCTGCCAGCGCAAGCGCAGATAGCGCTGCCCCTCGCGCTCCAGGAAGTCGGAACGGATCAGCACCTTTCCGCCATGGATCGAGAGGGAACCGTAGGAGGCGGCATTCACCGCCAGCTCGTGCAGCGCGAGGCCCACATGCAGCGCGGCGGTGGGAGAGAGGTAGACGTCCGGCCCCTCGAAGCGAACCTGCGTCATACCGTCGGGCGCGTAGCGCTCCACCTGCATGGTGACGAGGTTGGACAGGTCCGCCCCGCGCCAATCGGCCTCGGTGACGATGTCCTGCGAGGAGGAAAGCGACTGGATGCGACCACGGAACCGCACCAGGAATTCGGGGATCGTCACCGAATGGCGGGCAGTCTGGCTGGCGAGCGACTGGATGATCGCCAGAAGGTTCTTGGACCGATGGGAGAGTTCGCGCAGGAGCGACTTGAGGGTTTCCTCGCGCTTCTTCTGGGCCGTAATCTCGACGGAGCTGCCGACGAGGCCCTGTATCTGTCCCTGCGCGTCGCGATCGGCATCGAGGCGCACATCGAACCAGCGGACGCCGTCCGGCGAGGCAACCCGCAGCTCGAATCGCGCCCTGCGACCGCTCAGGATCACACCGCGCTTGATCTCGGCGGCCTGCCCGCTTTCCGCCTGGCTCAGGAAATCCTCGTCCCGGCAACCCGGCTGCGCGCCGGCCAGCCAGGAGCCTTCCGTGTTGAAGCACCACCGATAGCGCAAATCCAGATCCTGAGCGAAGAGGCTTATCTCCGTTCCGGCCAGAGCCTTGAGCGCTTTTTCGGAGGGCGTCATCCGGATTGCGCCGAGCCGGAGGGCGGCCGCGACATCGCCTGAAAACCATCGCGCCTTGCCCGCTCATGCGCGCCAAGCTTCACCGTCTCGCCGAGGGCCGAAAGTTTCATCGTTCACCGGGTATGGACATATCGAGGCGCTAACGGAGCCTCTTTGCAGAACTTGAGCCGGACCGTTCCGACCAAGGCTTGAACGAGCGCCTCGGCAGGAGAGTTCCCGGCAATGATGGAGGCGCACCGGCCGGGCACGATGCGACGCGCCCGGCTGCGGCAAACGCCTTCAGGCGGCGGCTTCCTTCGTGTCGTTCTCGAAGAACAACGCCTGGCTGATCAGCGCCTTCACCATGTCCGGGTTGAAGGGCTTGGTCACGAGGAAGGTAGGCTCGGGACGCTCGCCCGTCAGCAGGCGCTCGGGGAAGGCGGTGATGAAGATCACCGGAACCGCGACCTTGGACAGGATCTCGTTGACGGCGTCGATGCCGGACGAGCCGTCGGCGAGCTGGATGTCGGCCAGCACCATGCCCGGCTTCTGCTGCTCGAACAGCTCGATCGCCTCCCTGTGGGTGCGCGCGATGCCCGTCACGCCGTGCCCGAGGCTCTCGACCATCTGCTCGATATCCATCGCGATCAGAGGCTCGTCCTCGATGATCATGATGTTGGTGGAGACCTGGCGGCCGATATCCGTGCTCGCCTGGTCGATCAGCCCGGAGAACCCGGCCGCGTCCACACGCAGGATGGCGGCGGCCTCCTCGGAGGTGAAGCCCTCGACGGCCACGAGAAGGAAGGCCTGGCGCGGCAAAGGCGAGATCGCGCGCAGATTGCGGGACGCCTTCTCCTCCCACGCGGAGACGGGCGCATCCTCCCGCACGTTCACCTCCACGGACTGCCAGAGGGACGAGAACAGCTTGTAGAGCGCGATGCGCGGGCTGTCCTGATCGTCGAACAGGCTGGGCTCGGCGATCAGCGCCTCCAGAACGGCCGCCACATAGGCGTCGCCGCTCGCTTGCGAGCCGCTGAGCGCACGGGCGTAGCGACGAAGATAGGGTATGTGCGGCGCAATGCGCGACGACATCGACATGAACTCTCCCCACGATCGGGACTTGAGGACCGGATTTGGCCTGGCCGGCGGGAAGCAGCCTCCCCGTCCAGAGAGCAACCCGCGCCAGGCAGCCCGGCCTTGCGCCGGCACGGGCCGAAAAACAACATATGGCGCGCGTTGTCGGCTTGGTAGTGGTCCTTGTGCTATTAAATGAATCTGCGGCAGGGCACTTGAGAAGCGGCCGCATTGTCACACCTAAGGCTGCAAAGGGATCGGGGCCTGCGGACCTTGGCGCGGACCATCCCGAAAAGATCGCTGCGAGGCAGAATGGACGACCGCGAGGACGAAGGAAAGACGATGCCGGCACAATCGAGCGCAGCGGCGGGCGGCCAGGAGGCGGGCGCCAGCTCGGCGATCGGCCGCAGGCTCAAGGCCTATTACGATGACGTGGCGAGCGAACCGGTGCCCGATCGCTTCATGGCGCTGCTCGACGCTCTCGACGCGGCCGACTCGAAGAGAACGGGGCGTGGCTGAACCATGGGTCAGGAGCCTGACTTCCGGCGCGAGCTGATCGCCATCATCCCCAATCTGCGCGCCTTCGCCGCCTCCCTGTCGGGCTCGTTCGACCGGGCGGACGACCTGGTGCAGGAAACGCTCGTCAAGGCCTGGGACAAGCAGCACACCTTCCAGCCGGGCACGAACCTGAAGGCGTGGCTGTTCACCATCCTGCGCAACGAGTTCTACACCCAGATGCGCAAGAAGGGCCGCGAGGTGCAGGATGTCGACGGCATCCACGCCATGCAGCTTGCCGGCCACCCCGAGCAGCAGGGCCATCTCGACCTGCAGGATTTCCGGCGTGCTATGGACCTCCTGCCCGCCGACCAGCGCGAGGCGCTGATCCTGATCGGCGCGTCCGGCTTCTCCTATGAGGAGGCCGCCGAAATCTGCAAATGCGCCGTGGGCACGATCAAGAGCCGTGTCTCGCGGGCCCGCACGCGGATGGCCGACGTGCTGGGCATCGAGGGCGACGGGGAGTACGGTCCCGATTCCATCGCCTCGCAGATCATCGGGATCGCCCCGGCGGCCTGAGCGGGCGCGGCGGACGAAGCGGTTTTGCGCGCGCGCCCGGAACTGCCGGATCGAGGCGCGCATTATCCCGGCGAGAGGACCATGGCGTCCCCTCCCAAAAGAAAAACGCATGGCTGAGAGGATCGAACGATGTCCAACACGACCCCCAATGAGAACGGCTTCGAGGCCGAGGGCGGCAAGCGTTCCGAGGCGGAACTCGAGGCGCAGGTCGCCAAGCTGCGCGAGGATATGTCGGGGCTGGCCGAGACGCTGAAGTCGCTGGCCGGCGAGCGTGCCGACAGCGCCAAGCGGCAGGCCTTCGCCCTGCGCGACGATGTGCGCGAGACGGGCGAGCGCTATTTCCGGCAGGCGCAGGAAACCGCCAGCGAGCTTGAGGAGCAGGTCAGCGAACGCGTTCGCGCCGAGCCCATCAAGGCCGTGCTCATCGCGGCGGCCGTCGGCTACTTCTACGCGCGTATCTTCAAGAACTGATGCTGACGCAGCTCATCACCAAGATCTTCACCGGCGAGGCGGGCGTGTTCTTCGCCCGCATGCGCACGGTGGCGATCCTCTATGCCGTGATGGGGATTTTCGCGCTCGGGCTTCTGGGCTTCCTTCTGGGGGCGCTGTTCATCTGGCTGGCGTCGATCTACGGCGCGCTGGCAACGGCGCTGGGCTTTGCGGCCGCCTGCCTGCTGGGGCTGGTGGTCCTCTACATCGTGCTGATGATCGCTCGGCGTCCGCCCAAGGACAGGGCCTCCGATCGCCTTCAGCGCGACATAGCGTCCGTGGCCAGCGTCGCGGCCATCTCCAACCTGCCGCTCCTCATGCGGTCGGTCCGGCGGCGGCGTTCCCTGCTTCTGGTTCCCGTCGCGGGCATCGGCATCTTCGCCGCCGTGCGCGCCCTGTCGGCCATCCGCCGGCGCTGACGAACGACATCGGGCCGGCCGGACCCCTCCGGCCGGCAACGCAATTTCTGGGAGGATTGGCCATGACCAATATCGATCCGAAGGACGCACGCCAGGGACGGGAGGGCCGCCCGGTCCTCTACGTTCTCATCGCGGCGCTGGCGCTGGCGGTCATCGCCTTCATCGGCATGGGCTTCTTCGGCGCCTCGCAGCCGGACGAGAACATCGGCGGAATCGCGCCCTCGGGCGTGGAGAGCGGAGCGGCTCCGTCCGAGACGCCCGCGCCGGCCGGCAGCGTGGTCGCCCCCGCCGACGAGCCGGCGGCCCCGGCGAACTGAGATTCGAGCCGGAAAGGAAACCCGACCATGTCGCGCAGTCCCTATGACGACGGCCGGATCGTTCCTGTCGATGCGGCGGTGGGCGAGGATGGAGACTCGCCGGGGATCGCCCAGCCGATCACCCAGGCCGAGATCGACGATCTCGTGAACGACGCCGGGATGCCGATCGAGGAGCGGCGCGAGCGCCTGGAGGCTATCGCGGCTGCCCTCGGCGCGCGCGACAGCATCGACCGGGGCGGTGAGTTCGGCCCCATGCAGTCGCAGATCGCCGAGGCGCTTTCCCTGCTGGCGGAAGGCGGCCATGCCTACGGAACCGCCTCCTCCACCGGGCTGGACGCGGAGGCACGCAGCGACGCGCGCTCGCCCGACGAAGACGATCCTCAGCGCTGAGGATGGAGCAAGACCTAAAAGGCCCGCCTAACCGGCGGGCCTTTTAGGTTCATGGGTAGCGGCCCATCTCGCAGGCACGCCCGGTTCATTCGCGCAGGAAGCCGGCCTCCTGCGGGACGAGCACCTTGAGGGCGCGGGGGCGGATTTCGATGTCGCAGACCGGATCGAGCCTCACCAGTTCCCCGTCGCGCACGGCGCGATCCTCCTTCGGCCCGGAATCGTGCTCGATCCGCACGCGCTTGGCGGGCACGATCGTCATGCCCTTGCTGCCCCGCCACGCTCCGCGCAGCACGTCGAGCGCCAGCCCGGCGGTCGCCACGCTATCACGCGTGCGGCAGATATAGACGCCCAGAACCCCGCCCGTCGGATCGTCGGCGAAGGGCATGTGCCCTTCCCCGTAGAGATTGTTGGACACCGCCACGGCCGGGGATTCGATGATCTCGGTGCGGCCGTCCACGTCGATCTGGAGGCGCACCATGGGAAGCGTGCGCACGGCGGAGGCGATGGCGCGCGTGGTGGCCCAGATCTTGCCGAGGCGCGAGCCGTAATCATACCGCTCGCGGGTGCGCACCATGCGGGCATGGAGCCCCACCGCGAACTGATGGACGAAGGGCTCGCCGTTCACCACGGCAAGGTCCACCGCCGTCACGCGCCCGCCGGCCAGCGCCGAGACCGCGCTGGCCAGTTCGAGCGGAATCTGCAGCGTGCGGGCGAAGAGGTTCATCGTGCCTGCGGGAAGGATGGCGAGGGCGATGTCCTTGCCCATCAGGGCCGCGGCCGCGCCCGAGACCGTGCCGTCGCCGCCGCCGACGAGGAGGATGTCGAGATCGGTCCGGCGCGCGGCCCGGCCGAGCGCGCCGCCGACCTGCCGGCCGTCCACCACTTCCACGTCGATCTCATGGCCATGCATGCGGAACTCGTCCTCGATGAGTTGCCCGAGGATCTTGAGGTCGGTGGTCTTCAGCGTGCCGCCGGCCTTGTTCAGAATCGCGTGGATCCGCATCGCCTCAAACTTCCTGCGTCCGGCCCGGCCGATGCTCGGGCCTTGCGCCACCATTTAACGCCGGGCTCGCAGAAGGAAGAGGGCGCCCTAGGATTTATGCCGCAGGACGCGGCCGCCTCGCGGCTTCCGGTCATCGTCTCACGGAGCTTCCCATGATCGAATGGATCGTCATCCTCCTGATCGTCGCGGCCATCGCCAGTCTGCTGGGCTTTCGCGGCATCGCGGGCGCATCCGCAGGCGTCGCCAAGTTCCTGATCCTGATCGTCCTCCTCGGCATTCTCCTGCTCTTCCTGTTCGGGATCGTCGTCTTCGCCTGAGGACGTCCTTGGGGCGGCGGGGCGGACCTTACCAAAATTTATGGGGAAGGATGTTCGCGGTTGCAGTATTCATAGGAGGTCTTATGGCCACGGCGTCGTAAGAGCGCCCCCTATCGAAAGACGCTCATGGCCGTTCTGAAGCAGCTCCTCGCCACGTTTCTGGTCGTCCTGATCGCGGCGATGGTCTGGATCAGCCTGGACGAGACGCCGGGTCGCTATCTCCTGGCGGAGGATTCGCCCCTGCCCGGCGCCCTTCGCCCGGCCGTGGCGGCCATCGCGCGGGCGCCGGAGGCGGGGCCCGTTGGCGCCACGCCGCAGCGCGGGGGGACGCAGGGGCTCGCGCCTCTGGTTGTGGTGGATGCGGCGATTCCCGACGTGACGCGCGACAGGCTCCGGGCTGTCGGTACGGGCGAGGCGCGCCGCTCCGTGGCGATCTTCCCGCAGGACAGCGGGATCGTGACGCAGGTCGCCTTCCGGCCGGGCCAGGACGTGGCGGAAGGCGAGCTTCTGGCCCGGCTGGACGACCGCGACCAGCGGCTGGCGGTGGAGCGGGCCGAGATCGCGCTGGCGGCGGCCGAGGAGCAATTCGCCCGCTACCAGCGGCTGGGCGCCTCCGCTTCCGTCACGACCGTGCAGATCGACGAGATGCGCCGCGCCGCCGACACCGCCCGCCTCGACCTGCGCGCGGCGGAGCTGGCGCTGGACCGGCGCTCCATCGTCTCGCCCATCGACGGGCGCATCGGCCTTGCCGGGGTGGAGACCGGCAGCCTGATCGGCACTCAGACCCTCGTGGCCACGGTGGACGACAGGACGGAGCTGAAGCTCGTCTTCCACGCGCCCGAAGCCTTCCTGCCCGATCTGTCCATCGGGCATCCGGTGGAGGCCACGCCGACGACGCGCAACGGCCGGGTTTATCAAGGCGAGATTTCAGCCATCGACAGCCGCATCGACGAGACCAGCCGCACGATCCGCGTCGAGGCCGCCATCGACAATGCGGCGGACGAATTGCGGCCCGGCATGTCCTTTTCCGTCGAGGTCGCCTTCGCTGGCCAGGAGTTCCTTTCCGTGGACCCGCTCGCCGTCCAGTGGGAGCGCAGCGGCGCTTTCGTGTGGGCGCTGCGCGGGGAAACGGCGCACAAGGCGCCGATCCGCATCGTGGAGCGCAATGTCGAGCGCATCCTGGTGGCGTCCGACGCCATCGGGGCGGGCGATGCCGTGATCGTGGAGGGTGTGCAGTCGCTCCGCGAGGGCATCTCCGTGCGCGTGCGAAACCCCCTGCCCGTGCCCGCCGCCGAGGACGTTCCCTCCGCGGGCCTTCCCGAGGCGATGGGCGACGGCACGCCGCTGGCCGACGAGCCGGCCGGGCCGGGCCAACGTGCCGACGCCGAGGGCCCGAACAGCGAATTCGCCCGATGAGCGGGCCGCACGCCGCCGCGACGGACGCGGTGACGAAGTTCACCTCGCTCTTCATCCGGCGCCCCGTCCTCACCATCGTGGTGAACCTCCTGATCGTGGTGGCCGGCCTTGCGGCTTTCCAGGCGGCGGAGGTGCGCGAGCTGCCCAATGTCGACCGGCCGGTCATCTCCGTCTCCACCAGCTTCACGGGCGCCTCGCCCGAGGCGGTGGACCGGCAGGTCACGGCCGACATCGAGGGCGCGGTCGCGCGCGTGCCGGGCATCGTCTCCATCTCTTCCAATTCCCGCTTCGGCTCCAGCCAGGTGACGATCGAGTTCTCCTCCTCGACCGACCTGAACGTGGCGGCCAGCGACGTGCGCGACGCCGTCTCCTCCATCGCCAACCGCCTGCCAGACGACGCGGACGAGCCGCGCATCGTGAAGGCCGACGCGGATGCCGACGCCATCATCCGCCTGTCGGTCCTCTCCCCCGGCCTGTCCATCGAGGATTTGACGACGCTGGTGGACGAGCGCATCGCCGACCGGCTGGCGGCGGTGGAGGGGGTCGCCGCCGTCCAGCTCTCGGGCGACCGCGAGCGGCAGATCTTCGTGGACATCCGCGCCGACCAGCTCGCGACGCGCGGACTCACCATCGGCGACATCGGCACGGCTCTGGCCAATGCCGCGCTGGACGCGCCGGCCGGATCGCTGGAATCCTCGCGCCAGACCATCGTCGTGCGCGCCGACGCCAATGTCTCGAACCCGGCCGAGTTCGGCGCCATCATGCTGAACGCCCAGACACGCCTGTCGGATGTGGCCGACATCCGCTTCGGCCCGGACGAGGCGGGGTCGTATCTGCGCGTCAACGGGCAGACGGGCATCGGCCTCGACGTGCTTCGGCAGGCGGGCTCCTCGACCATCGCCATCTCGGAGGGCGTGCGGGCCGCCGCCGCCGAGCTGAACGCCTCGATGAACGACGGCACGCGCATCATCGTCACCAGCGACGAGGCGACCTTCATCAACGGGGCGATCCACGAGGTCCAGCTCACGCTGCTGCTGGCCGTCATCATCGTGGTCGGCGTGATCTACGTCTTCCTCCTGTCCTTCCGCGCCACCCTCATCCCGACCCTGACCATCCCCATCGCGCTGATCGGCGTGGTGGCCGGCATCTATCTGGCGGGCTTCTCCATCAACATCATCACGCTGCTCGCGCTGGTGCTCGCCACGGGCATGGTGGTGGACGACGCCATCATCGTGCTGGAGAACATCATGCGCCGGCGCGCGATGGGCATGGGAACCCAGGCGGCGGCCGTTGTGGGCACGCGCGAGGTGTTCTTCGCCGTCATATCCACCACCGCCACGCTGGCCGCCGTCTTCGTCCCCATCTCCTTCCTGCCGGGCGTGGCGGGCGGGCTCTTCCGCGAATTCGGCTTCGTGCTCGCCATCTCGGTGACGATCTCCTCCTTCATCGCCCTCACGCTCTGCCCGATGCTGGCCTCGCGGCTTCTGGGCGCGCCCAAGGAACCGGGCCCGGTGAAGCGCGCCATCGGCGCGTTCGGGGGCAAGCTGGCGGGCTTCTATGCCGTTACGCTGCGGGCCGCGCTGAACTATCCGCTGGCGGTGGTTGCGGCTTCCCTCGTCTTCGCGGGGGCCTCCTTCTTCGCCTTCCAGAACCTCAGCAGCCAGTTGACGCCGCAGGAGGACCGGGGCGTCGTCCTGATGAGCGTCTCGGCACCGCAAAGCGCCAGCCTCGACTATACGAACGGGCAGATGCAGGCGGTGGAGGAAATCCTCCAGCCCTATCTCGACAGCGGCGAGGCGACGAACCTCCTCGCGCGCGTGGGCCTGGGCACCGGCAACCGCGCCTTCCTCGTCATGCCGCTGGCGGACTGGAGCGCCCGCGAGCGTTCGCAGAACGAGATCGTCACGGAGATCAACACGGCCTTCGCCGAGATTCCCGGCGTGCAGGCACGGGCCATCCAGCCCAACTCGCTGGGCATCCGGGGCGGCGGGCGCGGCCTTTCCTTCGCCATTGCCGGGCCGAACTACCAAGCGCTTTCGGACGCCGCCGAATCCCTGCGCGAGGCGATGGCGGCCGACGGCCGCTGGGGCCGGCCCGAGCTCTCCTTCGACACCACCCAGCCGCAGCTTTCGGTGAGGATCGACCGGCAGCGGGCCTCCGATCTCGGCATCGACATCGATGGCCTGGCCGCCGCCATCCAGTCGCTGCTGGACGGGCGGGAGATCGGCACGACCTATGTGGAAGACCGCTCGGTGCCGATCCAGCTCGTTTCCACCGCCCTGCCGGTCACCGATCCCTCGGATCTGCAGAACATCTTCGTCCAGGCGGGCGACGGGCGCATGATCCCCATGTCGAGCATCGTGGGCGTGGAGGAAGAGGCCATCGCGCCCTCGCTGGCGCGGGAGAACCAGTCGCGCGCCGTCTCCATGTCGGCCGACCTCTCCACCGGCCTGACCGTGCAGGAGGGCTGGGACCAGCTCCTGCCCTTCGCGGCCGAGCGCCTGCCCTCCGAGATGCGGCTGGTGCCGCTGGCGGAGGCGGCCACACTTCAGGAAACCTCGGGCGGCCTCGCCCTCGTCTTCGGCTTTGCCATCGTCATCGTCTTCCTGGTGCTGGCCGCGCAGTTCGAGAGCTTCGTCTCCTCCATCATCATCATCGCCACCGTGCCCTTCGGCCTGGCCTGCGCCGTCTACGCGCTTTCCTTCTTCGGGGAGAGCCTGAACCTCTACTCGCAGATCGGGCTCGTCCTGCTCGTCGGCATCATGGCCAAGAACGGCATCCTCGTGGTCGAGTTCGCCAACCAGCTTCGCGACGAGGGCCTCAACGTGCGCCAGGCCATCGAGGAGGCCTCCCTCATTCGCCTGCGCCCCATCATGATGACGATGATCGCGACGGTGGTGGGCGGCGTGCCGCTCGTCATGTCCTCCGGCGCGGGGGCGGAGGCGCGCATCTCGCTCGGCTACGTGATCGTCGGCGGCCTCGGCCTCGCCACCGTCGCCACCCTCTATCTCACGCCCATCGCCTATCTGGCGCTGGCGCGCTTCTCCCGGCCCGGCTCGCACGCGCAGGCCGAGCTGGACCGGCAACTGGCCGAGGCCACGCGCGCGCCGATGGCGCCGGCCGAGTGACGCCCCCGCACAGGCGCACGTTCGAACGCAAGCTTTTCCGGGCCGCAAAGCGGTTCCCACTTTCGCCGGAAATGCTCTAGAAGCGCCCTCATGGCTCTTCCTCCGCTTCTTCGCCTCGACGGCGCCCGCCTGACCTTCGGCGGCACGCCCCTCCTGTCCGACGCCACCTTGAGCGTCTCGCCGGGGGAGCGCATCGCGCTTGTCGGCCGCAACGGCTCGGGCAAGTCCACGCTGCTCAAGATCGCCGCCGGGCTCGTGGAGCCCGATGGCGGCGAGCTGTTCCGCCAGCCGCAGGCGACGATCCGCTATCTGGCGCAGGAGCCCGATTTCGGCGAGGCGCCGAGCGTGGAGGCCTATGTGGCGGCGGGATTGGGCCCGGCCGACGACGCCTGGCGCGTGACGCGGCTGCTGGAGGGCCTCGGCCTCAGGGCCGATGCGCGCCCCTCCGACCTTTCCGGCGGGGAGGCCCGCCGCGCCGCGCTCGCCCGCGTCCTGGCGCCCGAGCCTGACATCGTCCTCCTCGACGAGCCGACCAACCATCTCGACCTGCCCACCATCGAGTGGCTGGAGGAGGAGATCCGCGCCTCGCGCAGCGCCATCGTGGTCATCAGCCACGACCGGCGCTTCCTGGAGCGCACGACCGAGGCCACCGTGTGGCTCGATCGCGGCACGACGCGGCGGCTGAACGAGGGCTTCGCCGCCTTCGAGGGCTGGCGGGACAAGGTGCTGGAGGAGGAGGAGCGAGACCTCCAGAAGCTGGACCGCAAGATCGTGCGCGAGGAACACTGGCTGCGCTACGGCGTGACCGCGCGGCGCACCCGCAACGAGCGGCGGCTGGCGGCCCTGCACCAGTTGCGCGCGGACCGGCGCAACGCCCGCCGCGCGGTGGGGCAGGTGGAGATGCAGGCAGGCGAGACGCGCGAGAGCGGCAAGCTCGTGATCGAGGCCATCGGCATTTCGAAGGCCTATGGCGAGCGGGTGCTGGTGAAGGACTTCTCCACCCGCATCCAGCGCGGCGACCGCATCGGCCTGGTGGGCCCGAACGGCGCGGGCAAGACGACGTTGCTCAAGATGCTGATCGGCGAGTCCAGGCCCGACACGGGCCGGGTGCGGCTGGGCACCAATCTCGACCTCGCCTTCCTCGACCAGAAGCGCGCCGCGCTGCGCGACGACCTGCCGGTCAGCGAAGCCCTGACGGACGGGCGCGGCGACCAGGTGATGGTCAATGGCGAGGCGCGGCACGTGGCCGGCTATCTCAAGGACTTCCTGTTCAATCCCGAGCAGATCCGCACGCCCGTCGGCAATCTTTCGGGCGGGGAGCGCGCGCGGCTCCTGCTGGCCAAGGTGCTGGCGACGCCGGCCAATCTCCTCGTCCTCGACGAGCCGACGAACGATCTCGACATGGAGACGCTCGACCTTCTCCAGGAGCTGATCGCGAACTATCCGGGCACCGTGCTCCTCGTCTCCCACGACCGCGACTTCCTCGACCGGACCGTGACGAGCGTGATCTCGCCGCAGGGGCCCGGCGAGTGGCTGGAATATGCCGGCGGCTACTCGGACATGGCCGCGCAGAAGCGGGGCGCGCAGAAGGAGGCCCGGAAGGCGGAGAAGCCGAAGCCGGCCGCCGCGCCCTCCCCCGCGGCCAGGCCCGCAGCCGCCTCCACCAAGCTCTCCTTCAAGCAGAAATACGCGCTGGAGACCCTGCCGAAGGAGATCGCGGCGCTGGAGGGCGAGATATCGAGGGCCGAGGCCGAGATGGCCGACCCCGCCCTGTTCTCCCGCAGCCCCGAACGCTTCGCCGCGCTCGCGCGGGAGATCGAGGCCAAGCGCGCCCGGCTTGCGGCGGCCGAGGACGAATGGCTGGAACTGGAGATGCTGAAAGGCGAGATGGAGGGCTAACCCTTTCATCGTCGCCATGGCGCAAGCCTTTCGGAAAGGGCAGTGTGCGGACCCTTGGCAATCCTTGCCAAACGAACGGTGCTTGACGCGGAGGGCAAAGCAGCCGATATGAGGCTCGTCACGCCGTGATCGCGCGGCGCCCGTCCTCTTCCTCATCGAAGCTTTCGACGCGGCGTCAAGCCTGACCCATTCAGGCCACGGCCCGTGCCAATCCGTCGCTTTCTCAGCGCGAAGACGATTGGCCGCTCCAGCGGGGCCCTCGCGGTTTCGCATCCTGCTCGAAAGCATCCTTTGACCATTCAGAACTTCCAGTCGCTCGGCCTTGCCGACGCGATCCTTGCCGCGCTTGGGCGCATGGACATCACCACGCCGACGCCGATCCAGGCGCAGGCCATTCCCGCGGTGCTCAAGGGCCGCGACGTGCTGGGCATCGCCCAGACCGGCACCGGCAAGACGGCCGCCTTCTCGCTGCCGATCATCGACGCCCTTCTCAAGGCCGGCGGCCGGCCGAAGGCCAATTCCACCAAGGTCCTGATCCTCGCGCCAACCCGTGAGCTCGCCTCGCAGATCGCCGAGAACGTCAAGGGCTTCACCGCCGGCACCCCGATCCGCCATATGGTGGTGTTCGGCGGCGTCTCCATCCGCCCGCAGATGCAGACTGCGCTCAAGGGAGTCGACATCGTCATCGCCACGCCCGGCCGCCTGCTCGACCTCGTCGAGCAGCGCGCGCTGACGCTGGCGGACGTGAAGCATCTTGTGCTCGACGAGGCCGACCGGATGCTCGACATGGGCTTCGTGCGCGATATCATGCGCATCGTGAAGCTCCTGCCGGTGCAGCGCCAGTCGCTGCTGTTCTCGGCCACCATGCCCCAGAACATCGCCTCTCTGGCCGCCAAGATCCTCAAGGATCCGGTCCGCGTCGAGGTGACGCCGGAGGTGGTGACTGTCGAGAAGATCGAGCAGAGCGTGCATCTGGTGCCCCAGAAGGCCAAGAAGCACTGGCTCATCAAGAACCTGCCCGCCTTCGAGAAGGCGGTGATCTTCACGCGCACCAAGCACGGCGCCAACCGCCTGTCGGAAGACCTTGCCAAGGCCGGCATCGGCGCGCTCGCGATCCACGGCAACAAGAGCCAGGGCGCGCGGCAGAAGGCGCTGTCGGAGTTCCATGCCGGCAAGCTCAAGGTGCTGGTGGCCACCGACATCGTGGCGCGCGGCATCCATGTGGACGACATCTCCCATGTGGTGAATTTCGACCTGCCGGAAGAGGCGGAGAGCTACGTTCACCGCATCGGCCGCACCGCCCGCGCCGGCAAGTCCGGCATCGCGGTCACGCTGTGCGACCCGTCGGAGCGCGCCAAGCTGCGGCAGGTGGAGAAGCTGACGGGCCTGCGCTTCACCGTGCAGCCGACCGAGTTCATGGACGCGGCCACGCTGGCCGCCCTGCCGGCCGACGCGCCGCGCGAGGATCGCGGCCCGCGCGGCCGGGGCAACGGGCGCGGCGGCGCGCCCAAGCAGAACGCCGGCAAAGCGCCGCGCGGCGCCAAGCAGGGCGAGCGGCGCGGGCGCCCGCAGGAGGGACGCCCGCAGGAAGCGCGCGGCGAGCGCTCGCAGGCCCCCCAGGGACGCCGGCGCAACCGCGCGCCGCAGCGGGCGGGCCATCAGGCTCCCGCCTGAGCACGCGGCTGATTCGGTCGGAAAGGGGCGCCTCGGGCGCCCCTTTTTCGTTCAGCCATTGCGCGCGCGCGCCGGCTTCGCCATATCGCGGGGCAGTTCGACTTCAGGAGCGTTCCATGGCCGAGACCGTGAAGGTCGATATTCCGCACAAGCTCACACGGGCCGAGGCGCATGAGCGCATCGCCAAGGGCTTCGACCGCATCCGCTCGGACGCCACGGGCGGGCTGGTGAAGTTCGAGGACACCTGGACGGGCGACCATCTCGACTTTCGCGCCAAGGTGATGATGCAGTCGGTGACGGGGCGCCTCGACGTGATGGACGACCATGTCCATGTCGAGATCGAGCTGCCGGCCTTCCTGGCCGCCATCGCCGACAAGCTGACCGGCAAGATCCGCAAGGAGGGCCAGGTCCTCCTTGAGAAGAAGTAGGTCAGGAGCCCGGCGCGGGCACCGGCACGGGCTTGAGCGTGGCGTTCTGCGCCGCGACGCCTTCCTCACTGACGGAAAGGATCGCGCCCAGCCCCGGCAGCACCGAGCCGACCTTGGCGCGCATGAGCTCCCTGGCCGTGGCCAGAAGCGCCTCGCCGCCGAAGATCATCACGATCTCGTAGTCGGCGGGCGAAAGCTCCCTGTCGCGCACGACGCGTGGAACGGGCAAGGCACCGGAGGTGCCATCCGCCTCGGCCGCGTTCGCCACCGTGCCTGTCTCGATCAGGTCGATCGAGCTGCCGCCCTGCTGCAGGGAGGCGATCATCCGGCGGGAGAAATAGTCGGGGTCGTTGGACCAGATGCGATAGGCGGTGGTGAAGAAGCCCGTGGAACTCAGCGCCAGGAGCGCCACGATGCCGGCGAAGACGACATCCATCCTCGTCCATTCGCGCCCGTCCGGCAGCGAGGCGAGCCAGCCGTTCACCCGGCGCAGGCCCTCGCGATAGAAGTCGGACGGACGGGCTTTCTCGAGGAGAACAGGGCGGGCGTCTGGCAGGGACATGGGCGGCGGCTTCCGGCTCGGCAGATGCGGCCATCCTCGCCCGCCACCGGTTAACCCTCCTTGCCGGCAAGGGCTCACGGGCGGGACAAGCTGCCAACATGGTTAGGAAGCGGTGAAGCGCGGGACCCGCGTTAACGTTTTCTTCAGGATATGGACGCAGCGCCGGCTTCATGCCCTATACTCTCCGTCGGCGAGCGAGGTGGAGGCATGGGGGCGATGGCGGAACGGCGGAACGACCCGCGACGGCGCACACGCCTGCGGCCCGGCAAGCTGCTGGACATGAAGGGCGGGTTCATCGCCGATTGCATGATTCTCGACCGCTCGGCGGCTGGCGTGCGGATCAGGCGCTTCGAGCCGGGCGCGTTGCCGGAGGAGTTCCTGCTTCTCGACGAGCGGGAGGGTGAGCGCTGGGCCGCCCGCGCCGTGTGGCAGGAGAAGACCGAGGCCGGCCTTGTTCGCGAGGGGCTTGCCGAGCAGCCGGACCGCCGGGAGATGACCCGGATCGCCGGCCCGTACTACGCTGTGCGCTGAGGCTCAGAAGAGGCCGAGCACGCCGCTGGAGCCGGAGTTGCCGAAGAGCTGGAGCACCGGCGCGGAAGCCGATCCCGTGCCGTTCTCGATGTCGTAGAGCGCCGAGAAGCGGGAGATGAAACGGTCCAGCCTGGCCGGATCCTTGAAGTCGTCGAAATCCAGGCGCTGCTCCAGGATCGCGGCCTGCCGGTCGATGTCGAGCTGCGACATGGAGGCGGGAAGCCCCAGCGCGGTGCGCGCCACCTCGTACAGCGCCTTGTCGGCGAGGATCGAGAAGGCGTTCTCGATTTCGGGCGACTTGCGCAGGAAGTAGAGCGCGAGCCGCGTGCCCTCGCTCGTCTCGCCGGCCTGCGACTCCATCAATTGCAGGAGATAGAGGTTCTGGGCGGTGAGGAAGTCGGCCGGGCGCTGGACGCTCTCCCCCGCCAGGCCGATCCGCCCGTCCGGCTGGAAGTTGAAGCTTCCGGCGAAATCCCTGTAGCGCGCGTCGCCGAAGGCGTTGGCGTAGCTGTCCGGGTCGGCGAGGTCGCTGGTCACGAGCTTGCGGATTTCGGCCGGTGTCAGCTTTTCCTGGTCCAGCCCATGGGCCTTCAGGGCGTAGGCGAGGACGTCCCCGCTGGCGAGGAAGTCCTCCAGGGAACGGATGCCGCCGACCTGTTCCAGATAGGTTTCAGTCGCGGCGCGCACCGAGGCCTTCACGCTGTCGCTCTGGTCGGTGCCGAAGCTGGCCGAATAGAGGGCCGCCGTGCTCTGCTGGACGCGCACGGATTGCACCAGCCGCTCGCTGCGCACCTGCCCGTTCGCATCGAAGTTGAACGCGGCCGCCAGCTTCTCGTAGCGTTCGTCGTTCAGCGAGCGGACGAAGGAATTCGGGTCCGAAGGATCGCTTTGCAGGACCTTGCGGATCTTGGTGTTGCTCTCGAAGGTCGGGTCGATGTCGAAGGCCTTCAGGATGTAGTCGAACGCCGCCTTTCCGTAGACGGGATCGCGCCCCAGAAGGTCGTTGATCGAGTTCATCCTGGTGAGCTGAACGCGGAAGGAATTGGTCTTCAGCGCGATATCGCCGGCCGTCGAGGAGGAGGGATAGGCGGCGTAGAACTTTTCGGTCAACGCCGAGGCGGCCGTCGCGCCGATGGCCTTGCCGGGCTCGGCCGTGCCTTCGGCCGAGAAGTCGAACGCCTCAGCGAGGGCCAGCAGCTTCTCGCCCCGCGCCTTCTGCGCCTCCGTGCCGTTCAGGAGCTTGGAGACCTCGCTGTCGGCGTCCTGCGGCGACTGGGTCAGCACCTTGAGGAGGAAGGCGGGGGTGTCGGCCGCCGGATCGAGCCCGAAGGAGATGCCGATCACGCGGTAGAGCGTCGGATCGTCCACCAGTTGCTCGACCGTGGTGATCGACGCCATCTGGCGCTCGAAATGGCGGGCCTCGAAGGCCGCTGCCTGGCTGCTGTTCCCCTGCCCCACCGCCGTGAGGTAGCGCCCGATGAAGTCCGCCGTGTTCGCCGCGCTCTGCGCCTCGCCGGCCGGCGCCTTTCCGGCCGAATCGAACGAGAAGGCGCGCGACAGGAAGTCGATCCCGCCCGCCCCTTGCGACGGAGCGCCCAGGATCACCGCCCTGACATACTCCTTCGAGGTGATCTTGGGATCGAAGCCGGCGATCCTGGCGATCATCTCGAAGGAGGCCGGGTCGTTCAGCAACTGATCCACCGAAGTCGCGGTGCCGATCATGGTCTCGAAGGCGGAGGCCTTCTGCGCGGCGAGAGAGCCGGCGCGCACGACATGCTCCGAATAGGCCTCCACCAGCCGGTCCGTCTGGGCCTGGCTCTGGAGGGAGGTCGGCGCGCTGGCGGAGGCGAAGTCGAAGGCGCTGGCGAAGTCGCGATAGCGCGGATCGGTCAGGCGGTTGGCGAAGCTCGTCGCGTCCGAAAGGTCGCTTTCGAGGATCTGCCGCACGAAGGCCGTGGAGCCGATCTGCGCTTCCAGCCCGTAGGCCTTCAGCGCGTATGAGGAGAGGCGATAGTCGGAGAGGAAGTCGTCGACCGTCTCCACCTTGCCGATATTGTCGGCGTAATACTGCGCCTCGCGCTTGACCGAGGCGTCCGCCTCGATGCGCGCCAGCGAGCTTGCCATGTCGTTGGCGTAGAAGCGGTAATTGGAGAAGGTGGAGATCATCGCGGCTTTCCGTCGGTCGGCCCGTCATGCTTAACGAAAAGCTGTTACCGCAAGCTGAACGGCTTCACTGGAGGTAGCGCTTCATGCCTTCCCCGCCCATTTCGTTGCGCGGCAGGAAATCGAACTGCTCCACCAGCACCTCGCGCACCACGTCGCGGCCGAGCCGCTCGTTGACGGCGACGCGGATATCGCCCGTCAGGGCCGCCAGATCGTAGCGCTCCGGGCGCTCGAAATCGAAGCCGCTGACGGAGTAGACCCGCCGGAAGGCCTCGTCGAGCACGAAGGGGTCCGGCGGCACGGCCATGGTGGCCACCGTCTGCCCGTCGATCGTATAGACGAAGCGGGCGAGCACGTAGCCCTGGATATTCCCCTCCGCGATGATCGGCACGGAGATGGCATCGGTGCGCCGATAGTCGAGGCCGGCGAAGTAGGTCGGCTCCTCCTTCTCGGCGACCGTGCCCGAGCGCACCGAGGCCACCACATAGGTGGACCCCAGCGAAACGGCCGCGACCCAGAGGCCGAGAAGAAGGATCTTGATCATCGCGAGACCGTCACGCCGTTGACCGAGGCGCCGTAGGTGCCGTCGGATTCGGCCGCCGCCATCTGGCGCGAGATGAGCCCGGCGATCTCGTCGGTGGCTTCCATGTGGAGCTGGAGAACACGGCGGTTGTCCTCCAGGCGCGCGCGCAGCGTGGACAGGCGGTCCTGAAGGCCGTCCGTCACCGTGCCCAGGTCGAGCCCGCGCGCGATGCGGGTGAGCTCGAGAAGGCTCTGGTTCTTGCGATTGCTGGTTTCGCCGAGGTCGATGCGCCGGCCGGCGCGCAGCGCCGTGGTCTCGCCGGCGAGCACCGCTTCAAGTCGATTGATGGCCTGGGTCAGAACCGCTTCCAAAACTCTTCGCTCCCGATACGCGGAGGCCCCCGTCCCGGGGCGCCTCGAGGTTCTTAGATGGATGTCAGCTTCGCGGCGCCGGCCGCGTCCTGGCGCGCCTGCGTGTCGCGCAGCGTGTCCTGCGCCTCAGGCGCAAGGGTGGGGTCGCGGGCCAGCATCTCGGCGATGCCGATGCCGCCCGCGGCCGCGATCTCGTCTCCCAGCTTCTCGGCCAGCATGGAGCGCCAGATGCCGCCCGCCGTGCCGGAACCGAAAAAGCTCGTATTCTCCTGCGGCAGCATCGCTTCCACGAAGGTGCGCAGCACGAAGCCCTCGAACTGCTGGAGCGGGCCCGCCTTGCCGCTCTGGCCGCCCTTGCCGTGGATGGCCGGCGGCATGTCGGCCGCGCCCGCGCGCCTTGCCTCCACCCCGCCCAGCTCCGCCGCGAAGGCGCCGTCCGCCTGCCGGTCGGACGCGGCGCGGGAAGGCTCGGCCGGCTGGGCGGCAAGCGGGAGCTGAAGGGCGGAAACAGAAGCGATCGTCATGGCGAAAGACGTAGCCGACCACTCTTATTCGAGGCTTGCGCCTGCGCGCCTTGCCGCGGACAGATAGGTGTCGAGCGTATCGGAAAGCCGCGCGGCCTCGGCCGCCGCGTCCTCCGCCAGCCGCGCCTCGCCCGAAAGGCGCTCCAGCCGCTTCTCGGTGGCGGCGGCGTCCAGAAGCCGGGCGCGGACCGTCTCCTCCTGCGCCAGCAGGCGAACGCGCTCGGCCTCCTTGCGCTTCAGCGCGCTGGACTTGGCCTCCAGGAACAGGCCGTTCAGGAGGGACTGCTCGCCGAGGCTGGCGAGGATGTCGTGCGCCTCCCGTTCCAGCGCCGCGTCCTGCCGGCGCAGCTCGGCCAGCCGCCACTCCTCCATGGCACGGCGCTTCTCCTGCACCTTGAGCAGGCGCTCCAGCCGCTGGGCGCGTGTGGCGCTCATCCGTTGTACACCCAGTTGCGGAACGCCTCGGTGAACTGCGTGAGGAAATCGCCGATGGAAAATCCGAGCAGGAACAGCCCGCCCATCAGAACGAAGGGCAGCGAGATGAAGTAGACCGGGATCTGCGGCGTCAGCTTGTTGGCGAGGCCGATGGCGAAGTTGACGATCACCGCGTAGACGACGAAGGGGCTGGCGATCCGCAGGCACAGGAGAAAGGTCTCGTCGAGATTATCGGCGAGCGCCATCAGCCCGGCGCGCGGCGCAAAGCCCATCGCCACCGGCAAGGTGGCGTAGGAGGCCAGAAGCGCGAGGATCACCTCGGCATGCAGGTTCAGCGAGAAGATGATGACCGTCGCCGTCATGGTGATGAGGGTGACGAGCGCGGGCACCGGGTCGGTCTCGTCGATGGGCGTGCCGAGCGCCATGCCCATGCCGATGGCGTTGGCGACGAAATTGCCGGCGAACTGGAGCGCGAGCAGGAAGACGCGCCCCAGAAGCCCGATCATCGCCCCGTTGAGGATTTCGGTGACGATGAGCTGGAGCCGCGCATCGTCGCCCCCCTCGCGCACCAGCGGCAGGATGTCCGGCAGAAGCCCGGGCGAGATGGCCAGCGACAGCGCGAAGGCGACGAAGAGGCGCACCTGCGCGGGAATGCGGAGGGAGGAATAGCCCGGCAGCAGCATCAGGCAACTCCCGATCCGGCAGAAGATCAGGAAGAGAGCCAGGATGACGCTGGTCGCCTCCGGCGTCACGAGACCGTTCCGAGCGCCTTGATGTCGATGCCGCGCGCGATCTCCAGATGCGAGAGTACCGGAAGGTTCACGAAAATGCGCTCGATCATCATGCGCACGTAGGGTCGCGCGTCCGGGGAGGCGACGAGCACGAAGTTCTCTCCCTCGGCCGTCTTCTCGCGGATGACCTTCGAGGCCTCGGTCGCGAACTCCTCCACGAGGCGCGGGTCGATGTCGAATTCGATGACGTCGCCCTTGGCGTCGCGCTTCAGCGCCTGGTGGAACGCCAGGTCCCAGCGGTTGCCCAGGCGCAGCACCGCGAGCTGGCCGTTGTGCAGGAGGTCGCCGCAGATCTGCTGCGCCATGCGCATGCGCACATGCTCCACGATCTTCTCCGAGCGGCGCACATGCGGCGAGATTTCCGCGATGGCCTCCAGGATCAGCGTGAGGTTGCGGATGGAGACGCGCTCGGCGAGCAGGAGCTTGAGCACCGCCTGAAGGCCCGAATGGGACATGTGCGCGGGCACGATCTCGTCGATCAGCCGCTTGTATTCCGGCTCCAGCCGGTCCAGCAGCGCCCGCATGTCCTTGTAGGACAGGAGATGGGCGAGATTGTTGCGGATCACCTCCGACAGGTGGGTCAGCACGATGGAGAGCGTGTCGACCGGCTCGAAGCCCGCCCGGCGCGCGGCGCTGGCGAAGGTCTCGGAAATCCAGGCGGCCCGCAGTCCGAAGGCCGGCTCCTTGGTGAGGTCGTGGGGAATGTCGGGCTCGGGCGCCTCGCCGAGCACGATCAGAAGATCGCCCAGCCGCAGCTCCTGCTTGGCCACGCGCGTGCCGTGCACCTTGATCTCGTAGCATTTCGGATCGACCGCCAGATCGTCCGAGAGCTTGATCTCCGGCACGACGAAGCCGTAGCGCGCGGCGAAGCGGCGGCGCATCTTCTGCACGCGGGTCGCCAGTTCGTCGCGCGAGAAGGAAAGATGGGCCGAGAGCTGCTTGCCGAGGACGAGCTCGATCTCGACGATGCGAAGGCTTTCCTTCACCGACTGGCGCTCGGCCTCCAGCGCCTCCTCCTCGACCGCCCGCTTCTCGTCCTCCACGACCTTGGCCTCCTGCGCGCGGCGGCGGGGGATGACATAGGCGGCCAGGCACAGGATCGAGCCGATGGTGAAGAAGGGCAGGAACGGCAGGCCCGGCAGGATGGCCAGGAGGATCATCAGCGCGCCGGCCACGAGAAGGGCGCGCGGATAATAGCCGAGCTGGCGCATGATCGCCGTTTCGGCCGCGCCGGAGGTGCCGCCCTTGGAGACGAGCAGGCCGGCGGCGAGCGAAACGATAAGCGCGGGAATCTGCGTCACCAGGCCGTCGCCGACCGAGAGCTTGACGAAGACGTCGGCCGCGTGCGCGGCGTCCATGCCGTGGCGCGTGATGCCGATGACGATGCCGCCGAAGATGGTGACGGCGGTGATGATGAGGCCGGCGATGGCATCGCCGCGCACGAATTTGGAGGCGCCGTCCATGGAGCCGAAGAAGGAGCTTTCCTCCTCCAGCTCCTTGCGGCGGGCCTGCGCCTGCTTCTCGTCGATCAGGCCGGCGGACAGGTCGGCGTCGATGGCCATCTGCTTGCCGGGAATGGCGTCGAGCGTGAAACGCGCGCCCACTTCCGCGATACGCGTCGCGCCCTTGGTGATGACGAGGAAGTTGACGGTGATCAGGATGGCGAAGACGACGAGGCCGATGACGAAGTCACCGCCCATGACGAAGCTGGAAAAGCCGCCGATCACGTAGCCGGCGGCGTTCACGCCCTCATTGCCGTGCGAGAGGATGATGCGCGTCGTCGCCACGTTGAGCGACAGGCGCAGCATGGTGACGATGAGCAGAACCGTCGGGAAGGCCGAGAATTCGAGCGGCTTCTGGATCCAGAGCGCCACCATCAGGATCAGGACCGAGAGCGCGATGGACAGGACGAGGCCCATGTCGATCAGCACCGCGGGAATCGGAACGAAGAGCACCGCGAGGATGAAGACGATCCCCACCGCGAAACCGATGTCGCGCGTGCTCTGGCGCGCGACGGCGGCGGCCTTCACGGGCCTTGCAAGCTTCAATGTGTCGACGCTCATCGGCTCCTCGGGCAGGCTTTGCCGGGCCGAAGGAAAGGCAGGCCCGCGCCTCCCTTATCGATGCGTTAACTTTTGCCGGGCTGAACGCGCGGCGCCTCCGCCTTGGGCGGAAGCGGAAACAGGGTGACGAACCGCTCCGCGAGGGCGCGCTCGCCGCTGATGGAGAGGGCGCCTGCCTCCTCCAGCTCGCGCAGCGGCCTGCCGCCATAGATCGCAGACGCCATGATGGCGGGCGTGGCCTCGAACACAAGGTCGGCCCCCTCGATTCCCTCGCGCCGGATGTCGATGGCGCCCGCGGCCAGGCGCGCCCGGTAGGTCTCGCCCGCGAAGCGGAAGCCGATATGGGCCTCGATCCCCCTCGCCGCGCGCACGTCGATCATCGTGCGCAGCGAAAGGGCGAAGGAGGCCGCGCTGAAGGGCAATGTCGGATCGTGGAAGGGCGAGCGCGAGGCCCAGCGCCCCAGCGCCTGAAAGATCGGCTCCGCCTCGTAGCCCCATGCCGTCAGTTCGTAGACCGGCGCGCCGGACGGTGGCGGCAGGCGGCGGCGCTCGATCACGCCCGCCGCCTCCAGCCCCTCCAGCCGCTGCGTCAGCACATTCGCGCTGATGCCGGGCAGGCCCGCGCGAAGGTCCGTGAAGCGCCGGGGGCCGAGCATGAGTTCGCGCATCACGAGGAGCGCCCAGCGCTCGCCGAAGAGGTCGAGCGCATGGGCGGCCGCGCAGGCGTCCTCGTAGCGGCGCTTGCCAAGCGGGGATTCCATATCAGTTATTTTTTCTAACTTCATTGTTGTTTTTTATAACTACCTCTGGCAGGCTCTTCCAATCACACAAGAGGGAGGGTGCCCCGATGAGCAAGCTGATTTTCGTGAACCTTCCGGTCAGCGACCTGAAACGGTCCACGGCCTTCTACGAGGCGGTGGGCGGACGGGTGAACCCGCAGTGCACCGACGAGACGGCGGCCTGCCTCGTGTTCTCCGACACGATCCACGCCATGCTCCTCACCCACGGGAAATTCGCACAGTTCACGCCCAAGCCCATCGTCGACGCCAAGGCGAGCGCGCAGGTGCTCCTGTGCGTTTCGGCCGAAAGCCGCGGCGAGGTGGATGGGCTCGTGGAGAAGGCACGGGAGGCGGGCGGCGCGCCGGATCCGACGCCCACCCAGGATTTCGGCTTCATGTACGGGCGCTCCTTCGAGGACCCGGACGGCCATATATGGGAAGTGATGTGGATGGACATGGAGGCCGCCACGGCCGCGATGGCCGGCTGACGATCACGCGAAGCAGAGGAGAAAGCCCCCATGTCCTACATTGACGGATTCGTCGTGGCGGTGCCGGCCGCCAACAAGGAAGCCTACCGCGTTCACGCACAGGCCGCGCTGAAGCTGTTCCTGGAGTTCGGCGCGACGCGCTGCGTGGAGTGCTGGGGCGATGACGTGCCGGACGGCAAGATCACCGACTTCAGGGGCGCGGTGAAGGCCCTCGAGGACGAGGTCGTCCTGTTTTCCTGGATCGAATGGCCGGACAAGGCGACGCGCGATGCCGGGCACAAGCAGATGATGGAGGATCCGCGCATGGAGCAGATCGGCGAGATGCCCTTCGACGGGAAGCGCATGATCTACGGGGGCTTCTCTCCCCTCGTGGACATTAGTCGCTGATCGGCGGGAGGGCCCTCCGCTCGGTCAAGGAAGAGCCGGACCGGTTACGGGAGGCGTTCTCGGGCGCGAAAGGAGGTGCCGAGCCGATGCGGCCGTTTCGTCGGCAGCCCCGTTTCGCGGCGTCGGATCGTCCGGCCAGCACATCTGCGCGGCCGGCAGTTCTTAGTAGCTCGTCTCGATCCGGGCGAAGGCTTCCTGGGTGAAGGCCCAGACCTGCGCGCCGGTGAAGGAGGCGGTGAAGGCGATGATGACGAAGATCGCCAGGATCTTCGGCACGAAGGTGAGCGTGATCTCCTGGATCTGCGTCAGCGCCTGGAAGAGGGCGATGACCACGCCCACGATCATGGCGCCGGCGACCGCCGGCCCGGAGGCGGCGACGATGGTCCAGATCGCGGACTGCACGATGTCGATGGCGTCTGCCTCGTTCATGGCTATTCGATCGTCACGCCGTCGGCGAGCGCGACCGTGCTGCCATTGGTGAGGGTTGCCAGAACGTCGTTGCCCGCCACCTGCACGGACTTCACGTAACCGCTGGTCGTTCCGTCCGCGCTCGTCAGCACCCGGCCGATCAGGCTGTCGGCCTGCGTCAGCGAGGAGACGGTGATCATGGCGTCGAACTTCTGGTTCAGCTTGATGGTCTGCTCGACATTGGAGAAGGAGGCGAGCTGGCCCATCTGCTCGGTCGGGTCCATCGGCGAGAGCGGGTCCTGGTTCTTGATCTGGGCGATCAGGAGCTGGAGGAAGGCATCGTAGTCCATCCCCGTCTTCAGTTCGCTCGTCGTCTGGACGGCGGCCGCGCTGGAGGCGGTGGTCCCGGAAACGGTGGTCATCGCGCAGCTCCTGCAACGAGGGGAAGAATCTCGGCCGAAGGCAGCGGCGCGCTGTCATTGGCCAGCACCCTGTCTTCCATGGGAATGAGCGCCCGCAGGCGCTTCAGCGCGTCGAACGGCCGGTCGCGCTGCACCAGTTCCTCCACCTCGGCCAGCCCGTCGCGGATGGAGGGCGTCTCGAAAGCGGCCAGGAGAAGCGCCACCGTGCTTTCGAACACCCGCTTGGCATCGACCGCATTGGCCGGGTCGATCAGCATCATCTGCACGATGAAGTAGAGCTGGCGCAGCGGCGTGCGCGTATCGGCGGCCTGCATGACGTGGCTTTCCAGGAGGAAGGTCACGTCGTTCAGGATTTCGAGCTGCGTGCGGCGGTCGACGCGCATGACGGCGCCGTTGATGAAAATCCGCTCGCCGGCCTTCAGGGAAAGCTTGAGCGTTGACATCAGGCCTCGAGCCCTTCGCGGATCGAGGTGGTGATCTCGATGAGGCTGGCGAAGCTCGTCACGCGGCCGAGCCGGATGGCCTCGGCCTCGCGCATGACCCAGAGCCCGATGGAGATCAGCGAGGCCCGCAGGTCCTCGGGCAGCGTGTTCTCCGGGTTGGCGAGGTCTTCCACCAGGATCGTCCAGAGGCTGCGCACGAGATAGACCGCCTCCACCGCCTCGCGCGACTTCGGCCCGGCCGCTTCCGCGCGCTTCATCGCCTCGATGGAGCGATCCAGCGCCTCGCGCTCGCGGTCGCGCGAGGTGGCGAAGCTCTCTTCGACGATCTCGGCGTAGGAGAACTGATACATGCCCGTTCCTTGTTCATGGACGTTCTTCACCGGCCGTCATGGCCGGCGGGGTTCGGTTCAGAGGTAGTCGAGGATGTTGATCTCGCGGATCAGGCTCGTGACCCGGTAGGATGCCTCGAGCTGGGTCTGAAGCGCTGCCACGCGGTTGGCGGCCTCGACCATGTCGACATCCTCCAGCGCGCCCAGAGAGGCGGCGACGATGTCCTTCTGCTGCTTGAGCGACTCATCGGCCGCCTCGACGCGCGAGATGCGGTTGCCGAGGTCGGAGCGGATGGCCGTGACGCCGGAGAAGCCTCCCGAAATCCTGCCTTGCGCGGCGGCGGACAGCGCGGCGCGGGCGCCCTCGCCCATGTCCCCGGAGGCGAGGTCGAGCATGACGTAGCCGGCCATGAGGTCGCGGAAGGCGGCCCCGTTGCTGCTCACGGAGCTGTCGATGGTCTCGCTCTTGGAGATGCGCGATTCGATCGTATCGTCGCTGGCGTTCGACCACACCTCGTTCCACCGGGGATCGGAGAAGAGGTCGTCGAACCGGTGGTTGTTGCCCTCCCCGTCCGTATAGCCGGCTTGCGAGAAATAGGCCTCGAGATCGCCGGCCGCGAGCGCGGACACGCCGCCGCCATCGGTCGCCGCCGCGACGAAATCGTCGAAATGGGTTTGCGCCACCGTCTTCGGGCTCGGCAGGGACGTGCCGTCCTCCCCCACGCGCGGCGCGTCGTAGCCGTTCAGGGGGCGCACGTCGGTGTTGGTGCCGGCAAAGATGTACTGGCCGCCGACCGAGAGGTTGGCGGAGCCGATGAGCTGGTCGAGCGCATTGGCGGCGACCTGCCGGGCGCTGTTCAGGAAATCATCGTTGCCCAGCCCGGTGATGAGCTGGTTCTGCAAGCCCTCGGCCGTTGTGGCCACGGTCTCCAGCGTGTCGTCGGCCAGCGTCAGGCGCTGGGTGACGAGCTTGTTGGACTGGAGCAGGCGGTCGAGGCTCGTCTCCTGCGAGCGAAGCGACACGGCGTTGGCGGTCTGCCGGCCGAGCGTGCGTCCGACATCGGCGTGGCGGTTCGTCGAGGTCTCGACGAGCGCGTCGCGCAGTTGCGATTCCACGCGCATGATCTGCGCGCGGGCCGCGTTGTTGAACGAGATCGTCGAGATGCTCATAGTCTATATCCCTAGGCGCGCTCAGACGCTCTGCAGGAGGGTGGCCAGCATGTCGTCCACGGTGGAGATCAGCTTGGCGGCCGCCTGGTAGGAGCGCTGGAGATCGGTCAGAAGCGTCATCTCCTCAGCCAGGTTGACGCCGGTCTCGTTGGAGAGCGTCTCCTGCGTGCGCTGGAAGATCGTGGTGCGGTACTCGGTCTCCGAGAGGGCGCCGGCCCGGCCCGCCTGGAGCCAGCCGAGCGAGGAGGCGGCGAAATCGACCAGCGTCGCGCTGGTGCCGATGCCGGCCTCTGCCGAAAAGCCGCGCGTGCCGCCCAGCGCATCGGCAAGGCCGAGGATGCGGGTCGAGAAGCCCGCGGAGCCCTCGCTGTTGTAGAGGAAGGCGCCCGGATGGTCGGGATCCACATTGATGCCGCCGTCGCGGATGAGGGTGGGCGTCTCGATCGCCCGATCGGCGATCTTGAGGCGGCCGGCGAGGCCAGCCACGCCCTCGCCATTCTCCAGTTGCGCAAGGTCCAGGCTGCCGCCCGAGGCGGTGAAGAGGCCCGGCAGGGAGCCGAGCGTGCCGCCCGCCCTCTGGTCGCTTTCCGCGAAGGTGAGGACCAGCGCGCGGGCGATCTCGTCGAGCTGCGTCTGGAAGGTGACGGCCACCTCGTCGCGAAGCGTCGTCAGCCCCACCACCGCGCCGCTCTTGAGCGGCATGGAGGCGCTGGCGCCCGTCACGGTGACGCCGTCGATCTTGAAGGCGTTGCCCGAAACGCCCGGCTGCAGCGGGCTGGTGGGCGTGAACTCGACGAGCCGGGCCTTGGTGTCGAACAGCGTCACGCCCGAATCGGTGTGCAGCACGAGGTCGTTGTCGCCGCGGATGCGCGCGGTCACGCCGACATATTCCGACAGCGCCGTCACCGCCTGGTCGCGCTTGTCCACGAAGTCGGTCACGTCCGTGCCGGCGGCGGTGCCCTGGACCACCTTCTTGTTCAGCGCCTCGATCTCGCCGAGCAGGCGGTTCATGTCCTCGGCCGCGCTCGCCAGCGAGTTGTCGGCATCGCGCCGCACGGTCTCGACCGTGGCGTTCACCTCGGTGATGGAGGTGGTCAGGTCGCGCGCGGCATCCAGCGCCGCGCGGGCGAACTCGCTGCTGGAGGGGTTGGAGGCATAGGCCTGCAACGCATCCGACAGGTTGGAGATGCGCGCGGCCGGAGAGCGGGCGAGCGTCGTGTCGCCGATCACCTCGTCGATGCGCTGGTAGCCCGAAGCGAGCGTCGACCATGCCCCGACCGCCGAGGAGGAATCCAGCATGTTCCGAAACAGGACCGAATTCTGCGACTGGGCGATGGAGGCCACCTCCACCCGCCCGCCGATGCCGGTCACGACGTTGGCGTATTTGCGCGTGGCGCCTTCCGTGTTCAGGTTGGCGATGTTGCGCGAGACCAGCGCCGTGTGCGTCTGAGACGCGATCAGCGAGGATTTGGCCGTGTCGAGGGCAGAGGATAGCGACATCGCTGAGGGTTCCGGCGAATTTATCTAGACAAGGACGGCCGGCCCGGCCTGCGAAGCCGGGGACCGCGATCAGCGTTTGAGGTTGACGAGAACGTCGAGGATTTCCGAGCCGGTCTGGAAGACCTTGGAATTGGCGGTGTAGCTGCGCTGGCTCTCGATCATGGTGGTCAGCTCGCTGGCCAGATCGACCGTCGACTGCTCCAGCGCGCCGTGAACCAGGGTTCCAAGGCCGCTCTCGCCGCCGAAGCCCAGCATGATCTCGCCGGACTCCTTGCCCGCCACGAAGACGTTGCCCGGCAGGGAGCGAAGATTGTCCGGGCTCTCCACCATGGCGAGCGGGATCTTGTAGAGCGGCACGAGCTCGCCCGAGGCGAAGCGCGCCGAGACGATGCCGTCATCGGCGATGACGATCTGGTCCACATTGCCCGGCGGGTTGCCGTTGACCGTGGCGGCAAGCGGCTGATAGGCGGCGCCGACCTGCGAGGTGCCCGAGATGTCGAGCGTCATCTGCTGGCCGTTGGGAATGGTGAAGGAGAGCGAGCTGGGGTTCACCAGCTTGCCGGCCGCGTCGAAGGTCACGCGGACCGGGGCCATCACCTGCGCGTCGGCATCGTAGGGGAACGGCGTGTCGGAGCCGGAGCCCGCGCCGGAACGGTCGTAGATCGCATATTCCCACTCGCTCTCCGTCTCCGGGTTCGTCAGCGAGCCGTCGACGGTGCGCGTCATGTAGACATCGAGGATGACCTCGTTGCCGGCATTGTCGTAGACGACGATGGAGTCGGTGAAGCTGTAGGCGGCGTCCGCCGCGTTTCCGCCCGGCAGCGCAGCGTCGGCCACCGTCTCCCCGCCCTTGGGCAGGTTGACGCGGAAGACACCGGAATCGGTGGGCGTCAGGCGCAGTTGCGAGGCGTTGAGGTTGACGTTCTGAAGGCCGGCGAAGCCGTTCAGCACCCCTTCCGTGTCGCCGAGCGGCAGCGGGTAGCCCTGCAGGATGTAGCCGGCAGCGTTCACGAGGTCTCCATTGCCGTTCTTCACGAAGGAGCCGGCGCGCGTCAGGAAGGTGCCGCCCGACCCGTCGGAGACCACCATCATGCCCTTGCCCTGGATGGCGAGGTCCACGGCCTGCGAACTGCTGGCGTTGGAGGTGTAGGTCAGCCCGCCCTGCTGGCTGACGAGCTGGCGCGTGTTGGCTTCCACCACGCCCGAATTGTACTGGCCCGAACCGGACGCCAGGACCAGCGCCGAGAACTCGGTGGTCTGGCGCTTGTAGCCCGTGGTGTTGGCGTTGGCGATGTTTTCCGAAACCCCGGCCAAACGCGTCGCCTGGGCATTCATCCCCGACACGCTGGTCCGCATCAAACCGCCGATGCTCATCGCGCTACCTTACTTTGTCTTCCAAACCTAACCAACACTTAGCCTGCGAAGCTTGCGCGGGGCTGCGCGATGGGCAGATTTTCTATCGCAATTTGGGGTTGAAAAAGCAAAAACCCCACATTCCGAAGCAGAATGTGGGGTTCATACTTAGTTAATACTTTGTACTGATATCAGACGCCAATCCCGTACCCAAGGTAGCGCTTGGACGAGACCGGATCGTAGCCGAGGCGCATCTTGAGCTTCTTGCGAAGCTTGGAGATATGGCTCTCGATGACGTTCTCCTCGACGTTCTCGTCGAAAATGCCGTAGATCGCCGAGAAGAGCTGCTGCTTGGTGACGCGGCGGCCGCGATTGGCGACCAGATATTCCAGGATGCGCCGCTCGCGGCGCGGCAGCACCATCGGCTCGCCCGCCACTTCCGCATCGCGCCCGTCGTTGAAGACGCAGATCTCGTCCACCGAGGTGCGGGCCCGGTCCACCCCCTCGCGGCGGCGGATGGCGCCGACACGGGCCAGGATCTCCTTCACGTGCACCGGCTTGGTGACGACATCGTCGATGCCGGCCGCGAACAGGTCGAGCGTGGAGTTCAGCGCCTTGGTCTCGGCCAGCGCGATCATCGGCGCGGTCGAGCGGCTCCGAACGAGCCGCGTGAAAGAATTGCGCTCGGGAAAATCGCCCAGCAGGAAAGCTTCGACGGCCGAGACGTCGGTATCCGACGCGCTCTCAACCCAGTCCCGAAACTCCTCTACCTGGAACCCGGCAGACGAAACCCCCTCGCTGCCGAACAACGACTTGTAACCACCCGTGACCAGATCACGATCATCCACAACTACAATCATCTCACCACCGCCTGCGACTTGCTTCCCCGTGATTTATTGATAGGCGGTGAAGGCGCCGGGGAGCTATCCCTAAAAATCACTATAGGGTTAACGAAAAGTGTCGCGAATGGGGCATTGCGCCTTATCTGCCAATAGCTTGCGCGAAAATGACACGGGTCGAAAAAAGGCGATCCGGTGGCATTTCGATTCGCAAGGCCAGGATCAGAGGTAGACGGAAGACGACGGTTGACGCGCTGAAGATGCGTTTTCACCTCCGCGATCCGGCTGCCGTCGATCAGGTTCCGAATCTTTCTGTGGACGATTTTGCCGCCCGGCCTCCTGCCCGGCCGGCTCGCCCTGGCGCTGCATGGTCCCTTCGCCGCCTGTCTCCGCGCCGCGCTGGGCGGCCGGAACGGTATCGCGCGCCACCACGGTGATCGCGCTTTCGTCCACCGAGAAGCCCGCCTTTTCGAGAAGCGACTTCAGGCTCGCCTTGTCCTCCAGGAGGACACGGGCGGTTTCCATGCGGCTGGCCGAGAGTTCCAGGGTCAGTTGGCCGTCCACGAGGCGCATGGAAACGTCGAGCGTGCCCAGCGTCTCGGGCTGAAGCTGGATCGTCAGCGTCTTGAGCGCGGCGCCGCCGGCGCGCATGCGAAGATGGGTCTCGCCGGAGGGTAGCTCGGCCTCGCCCTTCGGCCCGCCCGAGCCCGGCGCGAAGGCATCGACGATGCGCGCGGCGATCTGGCCCGTCATGGGCAGCGCGTTACCGGTCGGGGCGGTGGTCGAGGATGCGACGGCGGGGGCGGCGGCAGGCGCGAACCGCTCTTCCAGCGCGGCGAAGCGCGCCGAGCGCCCATCCAACAGGGTTGCGCGGCCGGCGGCCGAGCGCCCGCTCGCCGCCTTGCTCACCGGGGCGGCCTCCCCCTCGGCGGCACCGAGGCGCGCCAGCGTCTCGTCGAAGCGCGGGCGGATCGCCACCGTTTCCGTACCTGCCTCCCGGTCCGCCTTGCCCGAAGGGCCGGACAGGATGCGCAGGAGCGCGTCCTCGTCGGCCGCCTCGCCTGAAGCCTGCGCCTCGCCGTCCTTGCGCACGATCACGCCGCCGTCCTGGCCGGGCTCGAAATGCGTTTCCATGTGAACGACTTCGAGCTTCACCCGGCCCCTGGCGAGCGTGATCACATCGGCGGTCTCGCGCCCCGCGCGCGGCGAAGCAGGCACCTCGGCGTCGTCCGCCGCCCCCTCGTGCCCGGCCGGCTCCCCGGCCTGCGCCTCTTCGGCGGGCGGCGGAGTGCGGGCGCGGTTGGCTGCGTCGATCAGGCCGAGCATTTCCCCGGCGGCCCGCCTGGGCTCGGCCGGCGCTTCATCGTCCGGGGCTTTCTCGGGGGCATCGCCGAGCCCTTGCTCGCTTGCCTCGGGGCGCGTCTCGGCCCGGCGCGGCGTCTCACCGCCCCGCCCTTCCAGCTTGCCCACCTCGACGTCGAAGGCGCGCGCGTCGGCGCCGTCGCGCCGCCCCCCCTTTGCGGCTGGGAGCACGTCCCGGTCGAGAGGCATCGGGGCACCGGGAATGTTCATTGCGTTTGCGTTCCAAACTCGGAATTGAGGCGGCCCAGAACCCGTTCGGCCCGGTCGAGGACGGGCGAGGCCATGCCGTCCACGGGTTCCTCGGAAATTTGCGTGAGCAGCGAGGGCGCGCGCTCGATCTCGGCCACGATGTTGCCGGCCGCATCCAGCAGCGCGGCGTCCTGCGGATGCAGAAGGTCGCGGGGAATGTCGGCCAGCGCCCGGCGCGCGCCGGCGGAATCGCCGGGGCCGACGGCGGCGGCGGCATGATAGAGCCGGGCGCGCGCCTCGTCGGCCGGCGTCATGCCCCCGATCTCCAGCGCCGCGCCGGCGGCCTGATGGGCAAAGGCCATGCGCCCTTCCACCAGCGCGCGGCGCGCCACGGCGAGCAGGAGCGTGCGGCGGCGCTCGGCCGGCAGGCCGGCGATGACGTCGGTCATGGCCGCCATGGCCTTGTCCGCCTCCCCCATGCCCCGTGCCGAGAAGATGGCCGCGAAGCGCGCCTCGAAATTGGCGCTGTAGGAGGAGGCTGAATAGCGGTCGAAATACTGGCGCGCCAGGCGGTCGGCCTGATCGTGCCGGCCAAGGCCGTCGACGATCAGCACCTCCAGCCGCAGGGCGGCTTCCTCGATGAGGCCGCCGGGCGCCAGAAGCCGGGCGCGGTCGAGATAGCCCGCCGCCCGCTCGGGCTCATCCTCCTGCCAGAGCTGGCCGAGGACGAGGTTGATATGGCCGGCAAGGCCCGGCTCCATGTCCGACAGATCGACCAGCGACAGGGTATCGCGGGCCCTTGCCACGTCGTTGCGCACATAGGCGATGGCGCCGTCATAGAGCCCGCGATCCTCGATCGGCAGCACGTCGGCGGCGATCAGCCCTTCCAGCACCTCCGCCGGCCCGCCCGACAGGACGAAGAGCACGGCGGCGCGCTGATTGCGCGGGTCGCTCCACACGGGCGCGTCGGCCGCCAGGAAGACCGGCGCGAAGCGCTTGAGCAGAAGCGCCTGGACACGGATGGCCCGGTCGTTGCCGCGCGCCACCTGATCCTGGAGGAACTGGAGCGAGCGGATGATGTCGAAGGGCATGGGCGAGCGTGTGGACGCCGCGCCGGCCTCCGATGTCGGCTCGGCCGGGCTTTCCTGCGCCCCGGCCGGCGCGCAAAGGCCGAGCGCGAGCACGGCGGAAAGGACGAGGCGGTGGGTCACGCGGCCGGCTCTTGCAGCAGGATCTCGATGCGCCTGTTCTCGGCGGCGTCCGGCTCGGCCGGGTTCTTCAGGCGGCGATCGGCGAAGCCCTCGATGGCCGAGACGCGGGCCTCGTCGAGGCCGCCGCGCAGGAGCATGTAATAGGCCATGTGGGCGCGCGCGGTGGACAGGCGCCAATTATCGAATTCCTCGCCCCGATAGGGCCGCGCGTCCGTGTGTCCGCGGATGATCACGGTTCCCTCGCGCTCGGACAGGACCCTGGCGATCTCCTCCATCAGGCTGATCGTGGCGGCATTGGGCCTGGCCGAGCCGATCTCGAACATGCCGCTGGTCAGGCTGTCGGCGAGCGAGATGGTGATCCCGCCCTCGCCCTCGCTCACCTCCACGCCGGCGGCCGTTCCGGGCGTGGTGGTCATGCGCAGTTGCTGCTCCAGCCGGTCGGCCTCGGAGCCGGCCGGCGCGGGCGCCTCGGCCGGTTCCTCCACCACGGCCTCCGGCGCCTCGGCCTCGGCGGCCGTGGCCACGGCGGGGGTGGGCTCGACGACGAGCGTCGCGAACTGGCTCTGCGCCTCCCTCTCGGCCTCGGCACGCCCCTCGGCATTGGGCTGGAGCTGCCAGGAGGTCGGATCGAAGGGGTCGCGATAGGCGTCCCCGCCGTTCAGGCCGGGCAGGCCCGTGCCGTCGGGCACGGGCTCGTTGCGGCCGGTCTGCGTGCCCGGCCCGCCGCCCTCGGCGACGATTTCCGCCAGCACCGCATAGGGGTCGCGGAAGATCGCCTGATCCTCGCCGCCCGTCTCCGTGCCGCCCACGGGCTTGCCGTCCGAGGCGCCCGGCGCCTCCGTCTCGCCGGACAGGGGCAGCGGCTCCTGGCTGGCCGGGGTCGTCTCGCCCGTGTCGAGGCCGGGCGTGGGCGGCGTGGAGGCGTTGAGCTTGATGGGGTTGAAATACTGCGCGACCTGGCGCCGCGTGGATTCGTCCGACGCGTTCACCAGCCACATGACCAGGAAGAACGCCATCAGCGCCGTCATGAAATCCGCGAACGCGATCTTCCAGACGCCTCCGTGATGGGCCTCTTCCTCCTCGTGCCTGCGGCGCACGATGATGATGTCGCCATGGCGGCTGATGGCCGCGCCGTCCTGTGCGCTCACGAAAGGGCCTTCTCGAGTGCCTTGCCCCATGCCGAGAGGCGGGTTTCGATGGTGGTGGCGTCCGCGTCGAGGCGAATGTCGACGCGGCTCTCATCCGGCTTGACGGACAGGCGCCCGGCCTTGTCGCCCAGCTTCTCGCGCAGCTTCTCCAGAAGGTCGCTGGGGCCGGTGGCGGCGAAGCGGAACTCGGCGCCTTCCGGCGCGATCACCTTCACCGCGTCGGCCAGGTCCTCCAGCGCGCGGCGCTGGCGGGCATCCATGGCGAGCGGCCGCAGCACGTTCTTGACCGTCGCCTTCATCGTGTCCTCGAACACGGCGAGCTGGAGGATCATCAGGTCCGCCAGCCTGTCGGCCTGCTCGCTGGACCAGCGCTCCCGCGCGGCGGCCAGGGCCTCCTCGTGGGCTGATTCCATCTCGGCCCGCACGGCCGCGCCGGCAGCCTCGCCGGCCGCCTCCATCTCGGCCCGCACCGCGGCCTGCGTTTCGTCCCGCGCCTCCTGCCGGGCCTCCTCCACGGCGGCCTGGAGCGCCTCACGCTCGGCCGCCCATGCGGCGCGCTCGGCCTCCAGCTCGGCCAGAGGCACCTTCTTCACCTCCGGCGCGGGGGCCATGGCCTGCGCCAGCGGCACGGGCTTGCGCGCGGCCACGGGCTTCAGGGTGCGCACGAAGGGGGGGTCGCCGGCGGGCCGGGCGGGGGCGCGGCGCTCGGAAACCGCACGCAGCGGCACGAACTCCTCGCCCTGGATGTCGCTGAGATACTGCGCCAAGGGGATCATGGGCTAAGCCGCCTCTTTCTGGTGAATCCACTGCTTCAGGATCGAGGCGGCCTGCGCCTCGTCGAAATCGATGAGCTGTTCCAGCCGCGCCTGCGGCGAGCGGTCCCGGCGGCTCGTCAGGTCCTCCAGCAGATCGGGGTCCATGCCCCCGCCCCCGCCGACGCCGCCCCCGAAGCCGAAGTCCGCGCCGAACCCGGGGAAGGCCGGGGCGCCGTCACCCTCGCCGAAGCCGGCATTGCCCAGCTCGATGGGCTCGCCGCCCAGGCCGCCCGCGCCGAGCGCCTCGGGCTGGGGCGCGGCGATGGCCTTGATGGCGGGCTTGAGGCCGAACCAGATGAGCAGCACCGCCACGAGAAGGATGGTGAGCGCGTTGATGAGCGTGCCGGACTGGCGGGCCAGCGTCTCGCCGATGCCCACGGGCTCGACGGGCTGCAATTCCTCGCCGCTGGCCAGGAAGTCCACCGCCGTCACCTCGATCTGGTCGCCCCGCGCCTGGCTGAAGCCGGCGGCGGAGGAGACGAGCGCGCGGATCTCGGCCAGGGCCGTATCCAACTGCTCGGGCGTCGCGCCCTCGCCCACCGTCTGCATCAGACGGCTGCGGTTGACGACGACCGCGACGGACAGGCGCTCCACCTCGTAGCCATCGCTCACCGTCTGCACGGTGGTCTCGTTGATCTCGAAATTGGTCAGTTCCTCGCGCCGCTCGGTCGCCTCGGAGGATTCATTGCCCTGGGGCGAGGCCTGCGCCTCGGCCTGCGGCACGTTCTGGTCCACCGTGGTCGGCGTCTGGCTGTCGCGGTCCGTCGCCTGCCCGGTCTCGCGAACCGTGCGCACGGAGCGCTCGACGCGGCCGTCGGGGTCGAAGGTGCGCGCGTTGACGGAGCGGCGGTCCGTGTTGAGCTTGGCCTGCACGCTGGACTGGAAATTGCCCACGCCCAGATAAGGCGCCAGCGTGCGGCGGATGGAATCCTCCACCTGCCGGGAGACGACCCCCTCCATGCCGAGCTGCTTGGAGGGCGCGGCGGAGACCCCGTCGTCGCCCGAGGCCAGAAGCGTGCCGTCGGTGGAGAGCACCGTGACCTGGTCGACATTCATGCCGGGAATGGCGCTGGCCACCAGATGGCGGATGGCCTGCGCGGAGGAGAAGGCGGCCACGTCGTCGGTGCGGATCACGACGCTGGCGGAGGGCGGCTGGCGCTCGCGGCGGAAGGAGCCCTCCTCCGGCATGACGATGTGGACGCGCGCGGCGCGCACGTCCTTCAGAGACTGCACGGTGCGGGCGATCTCGCCCTCCAGCGCGCGAACGCGCGTCACCTGCTGCATGAAGGAAGTCAGGCCCATGGAGCCGATCTGGTCGAACAGCTCGTAGCCGGCATTGTCCGATCGCGGCAGGCCGCGCTCTGCCAGCAACATGCGGGCGCTCGCGGTCTGCGAGAAATTGGTCAGGACGGTATCGCCCGCCGCATTGACGTCGAAGGGAATGCCCGCCTCCGTCAGCGCCGCGCCGATGCGCGTCACGTCCTGCCTGTCGAGGCCGGAATAAAGCGTCTCCATCTGTGGCCGCGAGAGCGCGTAGGCCCCCAGCGAGACCAGCGCGACCACGAGCAGGCCGATCAGGCCCAGCGCCGCGAGCTTGCGGGTGCCAAGTGCGTTCAGATTGGAGAGGAGCTGCTGGGCTTGAGCCCCAACGACCAAGGACATGCCGTTTCTGCTTTCACACGTACCGTTCGATGCGGTGCACCATGGGCGAGGAAGCTTGTGCGGAACGGGGATTGGGGCCGCTTTCGGGCAGGAATGACACAGGTGTGACTTTCAGGCGCAAGCGTCGCAAAAGCCCCGGCCTCCTTGCGGAAGACCGGGGCCCGGAAAGACGCCGTCGAGGGGGAGCATCGTCAGAAGAAGGAGCGCACCAGAGAGCCCGTCAGCATGTTCCAGCCGTCGATGAGGACGAAGAACAATATCTTGAACGGCAGGGAAATGATGGTGGGCGGCAGCATCATCATGCCCATGGACATGGTCAGCGTCGCGACGATCAGGTCGATCACGAGGAAGGGCAGGACGATGAGGAAGCCGATCTCGAAGCCGCGCCGCAATTCGGAGATCATGAAGGCGGGGATCAGGATGCGCAGCTCGACCGCGCCTTCCTCTCCCGAACCCTGCTGCACCTCCGGCAGGCGGTCGCGCATCGAGGCTTCCGAGATGTCGGCGAAGAGCGCCAAATCCTGCTCGCGCACCTGGGACAGCATGAAGTCGCGGAAGGGGTCGGCGATGCGGGTGAAGGCCTCCTCCTCGGTGATCTCGTTCTGCAGAAGCGGACGCAGCCCGTCGCGCCAGGCCTGGTCGAAGGTCGGCGTCATCACGAAGAAGGTGATGAACAGCGACAGCGAGATGAGGATGAGGTTGGCCGGCGTCGACTGGAGCCCCAGGCCCATGCGCAGGATGGACAGCGCGATGACGACGCGCGTGAAGGACGTGACCATCACCAGGAGGCCGGGCGCGATGGACAGCACCGTGACGATGCCGAAGAGCTGGACGATGCGCCCCGAGATCGCCGCGTCTCCGGCGGGAATGAGGGAGGCGAGATCGCCCAGCCCCCCGCCGCCCGCCTCCTGCGCGAAAGCGGGGCCGGCGGCCAGAAGCGCCAGCAGGAGGACGAAAAGCCTCATTGGGCGATCAGCGAGTGGATGATGTAGTCGGCCACGGCCGGCGAGCGCTGCATGGCGCGCTGCTTCAGGTCCTCGCGCAGATGCAGGAGGCCGCGCGAGCCCTCGATCTGGGCAAGGTCCAGCGAGCGGGCGAAAGCGAGCGTGTCGGCCGAGACCTGCGCGGCGAGCACGTCGGTGTCGCCCGCCTGCTCGGCTTTCAGCACGAGGCTGGCCTCGACGCGCAGGATCGTGGAGGGAGGCGAGGAGATGTTGGTGACGATGGGCTCCACCGGCACGATGACAAGCGGGCCGAGCCCGGCGCCGTAGGCCGCGGGGGCGGCAGGCTCGCCGGCCTCCCCGCCCTCCTCGGCGCCGGCGGCGTCGGGCTGGCGCATCTCGCTCATCAGGAAGCCGGTGGCGCCGCCGGCCACCACGGCAATCGCGGTGGCGGCCGCCACGCCCAGGATGATGGGCATGCGGGCGGGCCTGGCGCCACCCTCGCCGGCGATCAACTGACCTGGATCGAATGCCAGCGCGTTCTCGTCCGCCATCGGTTCCCCTCGCGAATGCCGAAGGCGCCAAGGCCCGGCCGGCCGCCGTCATGGCGGGTTCTTAACGAGGACTTAACGAGGCTGGCTGACCCGGGCCTTGTCGGCCCGGGCCGGTCAGTACGGCAGGATGTTGTCGAGCACCTGCTGGCCCCAGGCCGGCTGCTGCACCTCCGACAGGCGCCCGCGCCCGCCGTAGGAGATACGGGCCTCGGCGATCTTGTCGTAGGGAATGGTGTTGTTGGGCAGGATGTCGCCCGGCCGGATGAAGCCTGCGATCTGGAGCACGCGCAGCTCGTAATTGACGCGCACCTCCTGCTGGCCGGCGATGAAGAGGTTGCCGTTGGGCAGGACCTGCGTGACGACGGCGGCCACCGACAGGTCGATCCGCTCCGAGCGGCGCACCGAGCCGCGCCCCTGCGAGCTGGTGTCGTTCGACACGTCGAGATTGAGCCCGAGCGTTCCAAAGGAGCGGCCGCGCCAGTTGCCGTCGAAATCGGTGCCGAACTCGGTCTCGCCCGTGCGCGAGCGACGGCTGTCGTTGCTGAGTTGGGCCTGGTCCTGGATCTGGATGCGCACCGTGACGATGTCGCCGACATTGAGCGCGCGGGTGTCGCGGAAGAAGTCGGCGTTGCGGTCGGTCCAGAGCGAGTTCGTCTGGCGCGGCAGCTCCGCCGGAAAGGAAGTGGGCTGCACCACGGGGGTGTTGTGGTGGATGCCCGCGCCCACCGGGCTCATCACCGGCTCGGCGCGGAAGTCCTGCCGGCTCGTCATGCAGCCGGAGAGAAGGAGCACCGCCGTCAGGCAGGCCGAGGCGCGAAGGAGGCTCACGAGCGGGCCTCCCCGCCGACGCCGGCCGTTTCGAGGTCCGCGCTGCGGTCGGTGCGCTTCACGATGAGGCCGGCCAGCTCGGAGGCCACGGTGGCGGGCATCTCGGTCATGATCGCGCTGGCCTGGCGCGCCTTCAGCTTGGCGATGATCGCAGCGGCGGCTTCCCGGTCGATGCCCGCGAGCTGGGCGGCGGCGGCGTCCGGACGCATGGTCGCGTAGATGTCGAGCATGATGGAGGAGGTGGAGCGCAGGAAGGCCTCGCGCTTGTCGAGCCATTCCTGGTACTCGGCGCGCTTGGCCTCCAGCTCGTCGATGCGCTTGTCGACCTCGGCCTCCAGCTCGCGCAGGCGCTCGCTCTGCAGGGCCTCGCGGGCCTCGCGGGCGGGGTCGGCGATGGCGGTGCAATAGCGCTCCACATCGCTGAGGACCACCGGGGCCACCGATTGCTCGGTGCCGTCCTCGCCGATCACCCGCACGCTCTGGCGCGGCTGGAGGGGCGCGCCCTCCTGCGCCAGGACGGCGGGGGCGAGGGAGGAAAGGAGGGTGAAGCCCGCAAGGGCGAGGCGGACGCTTTTCATGTCACTGCACCACGAGATCGGCCTGGAGGGCGCCTGCGGACTTGATCGCCTGAAGGATCGCGATGATCCCGGTGGGGCGGAGGCCGAGGCGGTTGAGGCCGCGAACGACCGAATCGAGATTGGCGCCCTGCACGAGGGCGAGCTGACCCCCCTCCTGCGCGGCATCGACGACGGTGTCGGCCGTCACCACGGTCTGCCCGTCCGAGAAGGGCTCGGGCTGGGAGATGACGGGCATGTCGGTGATGCGGACCGTCAGGCTGCCATGGGTCACGGCGACGGTGGAGATCTGCACGTCCTTGCCGATGACGATCGTGCCGGTGCGCTCGTCGATCACCACGCGCGCCGTCTGGTCGGGCTCGATGGTGATGTCGCCGATCTCGGCCAGAAAGCGCGTGGAGGAGAAGTCGGCCGGCCGCGTGAGCGTGACGGTGCGGATATCCTGCTCGCGGGCCACCGGCTTGCCGTATCGCGCCTTCGCGAAGGCGTTGATGGCGTCCACCACGCGGATCACCGTGCGGTAGTCGGGGTTGCGCATCTCCATGGTGATGACGGGGCTTTCAACATCGGGGCGCGAAACCTCGCGCTCGATGAGAGCGCCGCTGGGAATGCGCCCGGCGGTGGGCACCCCCTGCGTCAGGGTCTCGTTCACGCCCTCGCCGGTGAAGCCGGAGACGGCGAGCGGCCCCTGCGCCACGGCGTAGATCTCGCCATCCGCGCCGTAGAGCGGCGTCATGATCAGCGTGCCGCCCATGAGGGAGGACGCGTCGCCCAGCGAGGAGACGGTTACGTCGATGCGCGAGCCGTGGCCGGCGAAGGCCGGCAGCTCCGCCGTGACGACAACGGCCGCCACGTTGCGGGTGCGCGGGTTGGCCGAGCGCACATTGACGCCCATCCGGTCCAGCATCGACTGGAGCGACTGCTGCGTGAAGGGCGAGTTGCGCAGGCTGTCGCCCGAGCCCTGCAGGCCGATCACGAGGCCGTAGCCGACGAGCTGGTTCTCGCGCACGCCCTTGACGGTGGTCACGTCCTTGATGCGCACGCCGGCGGTGCGGCGCGCTTCGGGGGAGCGGTTGAGGTTGGAGAAATGCTCGCGCGCGCCCATGCCCATCTGGCCGGACGGGCCGAAATAGTCTGCGGCGCGGGCCGGCACGGCACCCAGCGCCAGCGCACAGGCCAGGAAGAGGGACAGGGCGCGATGCGACATCAGTTGACGACCTCGATGGACCCGTCGGCGGCCACGATACCGGAAATGGTGACGCCGGAATCGGCGTTGCGCACGCGCACCATCTGCCCCTCGCCGGCCGAGGCCAGCGGCACGCCGACACCCGCGATGGACAGGCCCGGCTCGCGGTAGACGATGGTGACCGGCACGCCGGCGCGCACCACGTCGGGCGACTTCAGGTCCGACAGCATGATGGGCTTATTGGGCAGCAGCGTGCGGGCGGCGACCTTGTCGCGCAACATGCCGCGCTCGACCACGTAGGAGGCGAGGCTGGCGCCCGGCACGCGGAAGCGCGCCGAGATGATACCCCGGTCCAGCACGTTCTGGCCCGGATAAACGACGGCGGCGGGAACCGGCAGGTCGATATCCGCCGCCCAGGCGCGAACCGGGATGGCGAGGAGGATGAGGGCGAGCACGAGGACGCCCGCGCCGTAGAGCGCGACGACGACCGTCTCGCGGGCCGAGCCTTCGCGCATCAGCGGATACCCTTGGAGACGATGCCGGCCATTTCGTCGGCGGCCTGGATGACCTTGGAGTTCATCTCGTAGGCGCGCTGCGCCGAGATGAGCTCGGAAATCTCCTTCACCGGATCGACGTTGGAGCTTTCCAGATAGCCCTGCTTGAGGATGCCATAGCCCGGATCGCCCGGAACGCCGGCGACCGGCGCGCCGGAGGCCAGCGTCTCGCGGAAGAGGTTGCCGCCCTCGGCGCGCAGGCCCGCCTCGTTGGCGAAGGTGACGAGCGTGAGCTGGCCGAGCTCCTGGTCCTCCTCGCCGTCGAGGCGCGCGAAGACCTGGCCGCTGTCGTTGACGATGACCTCGATGGTCTCGGCCGGCACGTCGATCGCCGGCTCCACCTGGAAGCCGTCGAGGGTGACGAGTTGCCCGTCGGCATTGGTGTTGAAGGCGCCGTTGCGCGAATAGAGGATGTCGCCGCCCGGGCCCTGGATCTGGAACCAGCCGGCGCCGTTGATGGCCAGGTCCAGCCGGTTGCCCGTCTGCTCCAGCGCGCCCTGCAGATGCACGTTGCGCACGGCGGCGGTGCGCACGCCCAGGCCGATGGCCGCCCCCTCGGGCACCACGTTCTCGCCGCCTCGGGCGGGCACGCCCTGCATGCGTTCGATCTGGTAGAGAAGGTCGGTGAACTCGGCGCGCGCGCGCTTGAAGCCCGTGGTATTGATGTTCGCGATGTTGTTGGCGATCACCTCCACATTGGTCTGCTGCGCGTTCATGCCGGTGGCGGCGATCGCAAGTGCTCTCATCGTCTTAAGTCCTCAGATCGCCATGCGCGAGATTTCGAGATAGGCGGAGACCACCTTGTCGCGCAGCGCGACGGCGGTCTGGAGCGTGCGCTCGGCATCCATCACCGCCTCGACGACGGCCTGGGTGGAAGCGCCGCCCTGGACGCCCTGGATCGAGACGGTCTCGGCCGTCTTCAGGCTGGTCATCGCGTTGCCGGCGACCTCGGCCATGACGGCGGAGAAGTCCGCCGGCATCGCGCCTTGGGCGGCCGAGGCCGCGGACGGGGCCGCCGCGGAGACGGAGCCGGTGTCGAAACGGGGGAAGGAGGCGCCGATGGCGGGGATCATGGTCAGTTCCTCATCAGGTCGATGGCGAGGTTGATGAGCTCGCGGGCCTGCTTCACAACCTGGAGATTGGCTTCGTAGGAGCGGTTCGCCTCGCGCATGTCGGCCATCTCGACCAGCATGTTGACGTTGGGCAGCTTGACGTAGCCCTCGGCGTCGGCGGCCGGGTTGCCCGGGTCCAGCTCCTTGCGGAACTCGGCCTTGTCCGTGCCGATATTCGAAACGTGCACAAGGCTCGCGCCCGACAGCCGGTCCATCTCGCCGGCGAAGGTCACGGTCTGGCGGCGGTAGGGGTCGGAGCCCGGCGTCTGCCCGGTGGAGCGCGCGTTGGCGACGTTCTCGGACACGATGCGAAGGCGCGTGGACTGCGCCTCGAGCGCGGAGGCGGCGATCTTGAGCGTGGAGGAGATCGGATCGGTGGACATGCGGCGTCAGCCCCGGATCGTGGTGAGGAACATGCGGTGGAAGGCCTTTGTGATGGAGGTGTTGAGCGCGTAATCGCGGGCGATCTCGCCGGATTTCAGCATCTCCTGCTCCAGGCTCACCGTGTTGCCGGAATGGGTCACGTCCCAGCGATCGGCGGCGCGCTCCTCCACCCCGCCGGCGCGCCCGGCGGCGGCCGCCAGATGCATGCGGTCCGTGCCCGCCATCTGGAGGCGGGTCGTCTCCAGCGTCTCGGAGAAGCTCTTGACGTCCTTGGCGCGGAAGCCCGGCGTGTCGGCGTTGGCGACGTTCTCGGCAACGACGGTCTGACGGTTCGTCAGCCAGTCGGCCTGCCGCGCGGCAAGCCCGAAGAGATAGATTCCGCTCATGTCCGGCCCTTCAGAACTCGGCGATCGTGGTTAACCGTGTTCTAAAGATAGGCACTTGTGCGAAGCTTGTCCTATTAAGAAGAAATGGAACAGCTTTGCGCGCGTTAACTTGTCATTAACAATATAATTAAAGGAACGTTAACTCGGACGGCGCAGGCGCGCCGTCCGGGGATACTTTCGACGGCCTTCAGCGCGCGGGATGATAGCGGGCGGATTCGATGGCCGCGCGCAGGCGCTCGGTGTTGGCCTCCGGCGCGGCGTCCGGCTCGGCGAAGGCGATGTAGGTGATGCGCACCGAAGCGTTGGTCGCCGTCAGCCCCAGCCGGAAATGCGCCGTCACCCCTTCCGATCGAAACTCGAGGTCGAGGTCGATGGAGGGCGGCGTTCCCCAGGTGAGGTGGATGTCGCCGCCATTGCCGAAGATCAGCGCGCCGGGGCGCAGATAGAGCTGGCTGGAGCTTTCCACGAGGTCGGCGATGTTGCCGAGCTGGTCCATGCGCAGGAACGCCACATAGTCGGCGACGTCCACCAGCCGCAGCTCGGCCGCGACTTCCTTGACCGCGCCGGCCAAAAGCTTCTCGCGCTCAAGGGAATGCTTGTTCCGGATATCGAGCATGGCGTGATAACCCATGAGACGCTTTCTCTGTTCTTGCGACTGCTGACTCTGCCGGCGCCCTGGCGTAGGGCTTCTCCCACGGGGCACGGGTTCCGCCTTCCGGATCAGGCGGCCCCGACGTCCATCCTCGCCCCATCCCGCGTATGCAGGTAGTAGATGAGTTCGGCCACGGCCTTGAAGAACTGTGGCGGAATCATCTGGTCGACTTCGACATGATCGTACATCGACCTTGCCAATAGCTTGTCTTCGATCACCGGAACGTCATTTGCTTCGGCGATCTCGCGAATCTTGAGCGCCACGAGGTCCGTGCCCTTGGCCAGGACGGTCGGCGCGCCGCCCTCCTCGCGCACATAGCGCAGGGCGATGGCGTAGTGAGTCGGGTTGGCGATGACGAGCGTGGCCTGCGGCACCGCCGCCATCATGCGCTTGCGCGTGCGATCACGCGCGATCTGGCGCTGGCGCGCCTTGACCATCGGGTCGCCCTCGGCCTGCTTGTGCTCGTCCTTGATCTCCTGCTTGGTCATCTTCAGGTCGCGCCGCCAGTGGACGCGCGAGAAGACCAGGTCGGCGGCCACGAGGACGATGGTGGCGATCGATACGGCCGAGAGAAGCTGCATCGACATGGACAGGATCGTCTCGGGCAGTTGCGCCGGATCGGAGAACATGGTGCCGACGGCCGCCTCGAGATCGCGCACCAGGAACATCGAGACGATGACCGAGATGGCGCCGAACTTGAACAGCGCCTTGCCGAACTCGGTGAGCCCGCGAAAGCCGAACAGGCGCTGCCAGCCCGAGCGCAGCGAGACGTTGGACCATTTGGGCCGGATGCGCTCCACATTGATCTGCGGCGCGTTCTGCAGGATGGCCGAGAGGATGCCGGCCAGGATGAAGAAGCCTGCGGCCGGGGCGGCGAACCGCCCCATCTCCAGCCCCGTCATGTGCAGGAGGTGCAGCGCGTCGCGCCCCGTCGCCAGATCCCATTGCGAGGGATTTTCGAACGTGGCGCGCAAGGAGGCCGAGAGGCGCTCTCCGACGTCCTGGAACTGGAAGGAGAGGAACGCCATGGCGGCGAACAGGGAGCCGAGGATCGGCGCCTCGCGCGAGACGGGCAGGTTGCCCTTCTCGACGGTGTCGCGGATCTTCTTCTCTGTCGGCTGCTCGGTTTTCGAGCTCTTCTCGGCGGATTCGGACACGCGCGCCCAGCCTTACCAATGAAACCGGCGGGGGGCACGCATTCGGGTCAGGCTTCCTCTTCACCGACGAGGGCGATGCGGCCTTCGTTCGCAAGGCGCAGGGCGAGCGAGGCGATGGAGCGGCGCGCCGCCGCCACGTCCTTGGGGTCGAGCGCGCGCGGCTGCGAAAGCTCGGCCTCCACCATGCGCCGGGCGCGCGCCGCGAGGGAGGAGAGGACCGTCTCCTTCAACTCGTCGCCAGCACCGGTCAGGGCCGTGATGACGGTGTCGGAGGACACGTCGTCGAAGAGCACGAGCCTGGCCTTCTTGGTCAGCGAGGGCAAATCGTCGAAGGAGAAGATCAGGCGCCGGATGGCGGCCGCCTCTTCCGGTTGGCGCTCGGCGATGGTCGCCAGAAGCTCCTCGGCCTGCGCCTTCTCCATCCGGTTCACGATCTCGGCCAGGTTGCGGTGGCGCTCGTCGCGCCCGGCGCGGTCCGTATCGGCGATATAGGCCTGGCGCAGGCTCGTCTCCATCAGCGCCTGCGCGGCCGGCGAGAGCGGCTTGACGAGCAGCATCCGGCGCAGGATCTCGTTGCGCAGCGGCGCCTCGAACACCGCGACCACGCCGGCCGCCGCCTCGGGCGTCAGGCGCGTGAGGATGATGGCGACGAGCTGCGGGTGCTCGCGCTTGAGGATGTCGCACAGGGCGGCGATGCCCATCGCCTCGAGCTGCTCGAAGAGGGGCATCTCGAATTCGGCCGCGGGCATGCCGCCGCCGTCTTCCAGCACCGCCGAAAGCTCTTCCTTGGAAAGCGATTCGAGAAGCAGCTTCTCCATCTGCCCGTCGAGGCCGATGAGGCCGGGGCCCGTCTTGAAGGCCTCCTGGAACTCGCCGACCAGCTCGTCCAGCTCCTCGGCCGAAACGGGGGACTGGCCTGCCGCCGAGCGCCGCAACATGCGGATCTCGGCCGGCGACAGGTGCTTGATGAGGCGCGAGGCGCCGCTCGGCCCCATGGCCAGGAGAAGCACCGCGGCGCGCGCGGGGCCCACGATGCGCGCCGGCGCGCCGAACTGGTTGTAGGTGCCGAATTCCATCCGCCTATCAGCCCGTCACGGAGCGGCCGCGGGCGGGCCGCGTTCCAGGCGAGACGATCTCGGTCAGCGTGATGCCGAAGCGTGTCTCCTCATTGTCGAGGACCACGACCTCGCCCCGCGCCACGACGCGGCCGTTGACCATCAGGTCCACCGGGTCGCCGACATTGGTGTCGAGCTTGACCACGGCGCCCCGGCCGAGCTTCACGAGGTTGGCCACCGGCATGACGGCGCTGCCCAGGACGACCTGCATCTTCACGGGGATGTCCATGATGAGGTCGAGATTGGGCTTGGCCTCGGCGACCGCCTCCTCCTCCTCTTCCTCGACCTCGATAAAGGGGGTCTCCATCGTCAGCTCGTCGTCGTCGTTCATCAGTCGGCTCGCATCGTGAAAATCATCGGAAGAATGGGTGATGAAGGCTTAGCGCCCCAGGCTGGCGCGGGGCCGATGGCGGCCGTTCAGGCCGCCAGCTCGGCGCGGCGGGCGCAAGCCTCGGCCTCCTCGGCGAGAGCGAAGCGCAGGTCGGCCACGCGGATGGCGTAGTCCAGCCGCTCGCCCTCGGCGCGGGCCTGCGCGATGCGCTCCTCGAGGCCGCCGATCGTGCGCACGCCCTCGCTCTTGAGCATCACCACGGCATGGGCGGCGCGGTTGATGGAGGCCTCGGAGGCTTCCAGCGTGCGGCGGAACTCGGAGTTCTCGCTCCTCAGGAGGCGCAGCTCGCGATAGAGCACGCCGGTGCGCCAGGCCGTGGCCGCCAGGGCCAGAACGAGGATGGCATCAGTGAGATAGGATATCATCGATGAACTCCTCGGTCGGGTCGATCTTCTCCTCGATGCGCACGAGGTAGGATTCGCGGTCGCGGCCCATGCGGCCCCGGAAGAGGCGCTGCTCCTCGCACTCGACGGTGATGAGGCTCTCGGTGCCGGTGTCGAGCACGATGGTCTGGCCCACGGTGAAGCGGGCGATCTCGCCGAGCGTGGTGGAGCGTTCGTCCAGCAGCGCGCGCAGATGCATGTCCGCGTGCTGGAGCCCCTCCTCCATGTCTCGCGCCCAACCCTCGTCGGCCAGGGCGGGTGCCGGCTCGGGCAGCCGGTCCAGCTTGCGCCGGTGGAGCGCGAGGGCGGCCTGCGGCAGGGCCACGCGCAGGCGGGCCTTGAGGGTGCCGACATGCACGCGGAAATTCATCTCCACGAAGATCTGCGGCTCATCCTCGCACATCTGCGACAGATGCTCCTCGATGCCCTCCCCCATCAGCTTCTCGACCGCCATGCCCGGTGCCATGATCGGCTCGAACACGCGGTTGCCGTGGGAGACGAGGCGTTCGGCGAAGAGGTGGCAGAAGCGCCGGTCCAGCGCGCTCAGCGCCCGGCCGGAAGGACGCCCTGCCCCGCCGTCACCGCCGAACAGGCCCTCGACGACGACGTCGGCGACTCCATCCTCGATCATGACGAGGGCGGGGCGCGGCCAGCCGGGCGAGGGCGCCAGGGCCATCAGCCGCACAGGGCTGGCGAGCGGCTCGCCCGCGCGAAGGGCCAGCGAGGAGGCGCCGGTGAATTCGATCTGCGGCGCCTGGCCGAACTCGGCCGCCAGCATCTGCGCCACGCCCTGCGCCCATTCCGCCCCGAGGGCGCGCAGGCGAGGCAGGCGGTCGGGCTCGACACGGGCGGCGGAGCGAAGCTTGGCGCCGATATTGCGTTCTGCTGTCAGGACCATGGTTCAGGCCCCCGCTCAGGCGGCCTGGGCGGCAGGAGCGCCGCCGCCGATGGTCTCGGACTCCACCTGGTCGATGGACGGCCGGTCATAGGCCGAGATGGTCTTGCGGCCGTATTCCAGCGCGACCTGCGGCATGGCGCCGTTCATGTAGGCGATCAGCGTCTGCTTCACGATGACGTAGAGGCGCAGCTTCTTCTCGCGCACGCTCTTCACCTTGCCCGCGATGGGGCCGACGACGGCATAGGAGAAGAAGATGCCGGCGAAGGTGCCGACGAGCGCGGCGCCGATGAGATGGCCGAGCACTTCGGGGCTCTGGTCGAGCGCGCCCATCGCCTTGACGATGCCGAGCACCGCCGCGACGATGCCGAGCGCGGGCAGCCCGTCGGCCATTTCCTGAAGCGCGTGCTTGGGCTTCATGGAATCGCGGCTGATGGTCTGGATTTCCTCGTCCATCAGGCTTTCGATCTCGTGCGGGCGCACATTGCCGATGATGATGAGGCGGCAGTAATCGCACACGAAGCTCGTCATCGCCTTGTCCTTCAGGATCGAGGGGAAGGCGGTGAAGATGGGCGAGGTCTCAGGGCTGTCGATGTGGTTCTCCACCTCCGAGCGCGGCTTGGAGCGCATTTCGCGCATCAGCGAGTGGAGGAGCCCGAGCAGGTCGAGATAATCGCGCTGCTTGGGCACCTCATTCTTGAACGCTTCCACCGTCGCCTTGCCGGCGTCCTTCACGACCTTCATCGGGTTCGCGACGAAGAAGGTGCCGATCGAAGCGCCGAGAATGATGACGTATTCGAAGGGCTGAACAAGGACGGCTATATTACCGCCCATCGCCATGAAGCCGCCCAGAACACAGGCGAGCGTCACGACGAGTCCCAGAACGATACCCATAGCTTCCAAATCCTGTTGCAGTGCCTCCAAGCGGTCTACGGAGAGCGACTTGCGCGAGCCTGTCCGGCCCTTGCGGCGCAGGAGGAACCTTTCCATGCGGGCGTCTAGGCTGGGACAAGCTCGCCGGGCCATGGTCGCGGAACGATGGTGACGGCGCGCCCTGCCCGTCCCACTTTCCTCCTCATTTCAGCCGAGTGTCCATGCAAACCTCCCTGCCGGTCGCCCTTTCCGCCCAGATCGCGATGGAGAAGCGGATGGAGACCATCGCCAACAACGTCGCCAATGTCGGCACGGCCGGCTTTCGCGCCGAAGAGGTGAAGTTCGAATCCTACCTGTCCACCACCGCGCGCAGCCGCACGGCCTTCGTCTCCTCCGGCGAGACCTTCATCTCCACCCGTACGGGGCCGATGAACCAGACCGGCAACGAGCTGGACATGGCGATCTCGGGCGATGCCTGGTTCGCGTTCCAGGGCCCGAACGGCACCGCCTATACCCGCGACGGGCGCATGAAGCTGAGCGAGGAGGGCGAGCTCCTGACCCTGACCGGCCGCCCCATCCTCGATGTCGGCGGCGCGCCCCTCCTCGTCGATCCCGCCGGCGGCTCCATCGCCATCGCGCGGGACGGGATGATCACGCAGAACGGCGCACAGCTCGGGGCCGTGGGCCTGTTCCAGATGCAGCCCGGCACGCAGCTCTCGCGCACCGACACCTCCGGCGTCCTGCCCGACCGCGCGCCGACGCCGATGCTCGACTTCAACGAGGTCAACGTGGTGCAGGGCTTCGTGGAGGGCTCCAACGTCAACCCCATCCTGGAGATCACGCGGCTGATCGAGGTGCAGCGGGCCTTCGAGCAGGCCGCCAACCTCACCCAGACCTCCGAGCGCTCGCTCGATAGCGCGATCTCGCTGCTCGGGGCGCCCAAGTGACGATCGCCGCCCCGGCGCCGCAGGAGGCGTCGGCTTCGTTTCCGGGGCTGGACGACCCGACCATCCGCATCTGCGGACAGATCGTCGATGTCAGCGCGCAATCCTTCAAGGTCGCGGGGCTCTCGCCCTTCGTGCGCCTGGGCGACTGCGTGGCCTGCGAGGGCCCGGACGGGCCGGAGCTGGGCGAGGTGGTGCGGGTGGAGGAGAGCGCGGCGACGGTCAAGCCGTTCGCGGTCGGCTTCCGCTCCGGCGTGCGCACCTCGGTCTGGCGCGCCGGCCCCATCACCGTGGCGCCGGCGACGAGCTGGCGCGGGCGGGCCGTGGACGCTTTCGGCCGCCCCTGCGACGGGCTCGGCCCCATCGAGCAGGGCCCGCGCGCGGCCGTGGCGGACCGCCTTCCCGACGCCGCAATGAAGCGCGGGCGCATCAGGACGCCGGTGAAGACCGGCATCAAGGCCATCGACATCTTCACCCCGCTGGTCAAGGGCCAGCGCATGGGCATCTTCGCCGGTTCTGGCGTCGGCAAATCGACGCTGATGGGAATGCTGGCGCGCGCCAGAGGCTTCGACACGGTGGTCGTGGCGCTGGTGGGCGAGCGCGGGCGCGAGGTGCGCGAGTTCCTGGAAGAGACGATGAAGGGCGAGCTTTCGCGCGTCGTCACCGTGGTGGCGACCGGCGACGAAAGCCCGATGATGCGCCGCCTCGCGCCCAAGACAGCCATGTCGGTGGCCGAGCATTTCCGCGACCTCGGGGAGGATGTCCTCCTCATCGTGGATTCGGTCACGCGTCTTGCCCATGCCGCGCGCGACGTGGCGCTGGCGGCCGGCGAGCCGCCCGTGGCGCGCGGCTATCCGCCCAGCGTCTTCTCCGAGCTGCCGCGCCTGCTGGAGCGGGCGGGGCCGGGCGCGGAGGGCGCGGGCACGATCACCGGCCTCTTCGCCGTGCTGGTGGACGGCGACGACCATAACGAGCCTATCGCGGACGCGATCCGGGGCACGCTGGACGGCCATATCGTGCTGGACCGCGCCATCGCGGAGGAAGGCCGGTTTCCGGCCATCGACGTCCTGAAATCCATCTCGCGCCTGGCCGAACTCGGCTGGAGCGGGGGCGAGCGCGACCTCGTGAGCAAGCTCAAGGCGATGATCGCGCGCTTCGAGGACACGCGCGACCTGCGGCTCCTGGGCGGCTACCATCGCGGCGCCGATGCGGGGCTCGACCAGGCGGTCGATCTCGTGCCGCATCTGTATTCGGCGATCTCGCAATCTCCGGCCGACACGGTGCCGGCCGACGCCTTCGAGGACCTTTCGAGGATGCTGAAGGCGGGCATGGGCGTCGCCTGAGGGCGCTCGGCCGACGATGCCTCAGGCGCGCTGCCGCGCGGCGGGCGCCCCTTGCGCGAACTCGCCCTGGGCGAAGGCGGAATTGATGCGCAGGATAAGCCGGGCCAGATCGGCGGCCGGTCGGGGCCGGCTGAAGAGATAGCCCTGCATCTCGCGGCACCCTTCCTGGCAGAGCCGTTCGAACTGCTCCGGCGTCTCCACGCCTTCCGCGATCACCGACATGTTCATGGCCGAGGACAGGCCGATGACGGCCCGCACGATGGCCGCGTTCTCCGCCTTGTCCATGGCGCGCACGAAGGACTGGTCGATCTTGATCTTGTCGAAGGGAAAGCGCGACAGATAGCCGAGCGAGGAATAGCCGGTGCCGAAATCGTCCATGGAGATGGTCAGGCCCAGCGCGCGCAAGGCGCGAAGCGTGGCGAGCGTGCCCTCGTCATTGTCGAGGAACAGCGATTCCGTCACCTCGAGCTGAAGGCGCTGCGGGGCGAGGCCGGCCATCTTGAGGGCCGTGCGGATGTCGTCGATGAGGCTCGCGCTGCGGAACTGCACAGGCGACAGATTGACCGACAGGGTGAGGTCGCCCGGCCAGCCGGTGGCCTGCCGGCAGGCCTCGCGCAGCGCCCAGACGCCCAGCTCGTCGATCAGGCCCACCTCCTCGGCCAGCGGGATGAAGGTGCCGGGCGGCACCATGCCGCGCACGGGGTGGCGCCAGCGCATCAGCGCCTCGAAGCCCGAGACACGCCCGCGCGTCACGTCGATGAAGGGCTGGTAGAACAGCTCGAGCTGGTCGCTGCCGATCGCGGCCCGGAGGTCGGCCTCCAATTGCCGCCGCTGGTCCATCTCCTGGCGCATGGCGGATGCGAAAAGGCAGACCGAACCCAAACCCTGCCGCTGCGCATGGGCCAGCGCCAGCTCCGCATCCTGCATGACCGTGTAGGGGTCGAGCGGCACGCGCTGGCCGCGCGCCTTGATCTGCACCATGCCTATGCTCAGGCTGGCCGGCAGTGTGCTTCCCTCCACGGAGATCGGCGGCCGGCAGGCCTGCCGGATATCCGCCGCCAGCGCCTCGCAACCGGCTGGCTGGGGCAGGCCCTTCTGGACGATGGCGAAATCGTCCGCGCCGATGCGGGCAAGATAGCCGCGGTCGCCGATGCAGGCCTCGAGCCGGGCGGCCACCTCGCGCAGCACCGCGTCGCCGACGGCGTTGCCATAGGTGGAATTGATGCCGCGAAAGCCGTCGATGTCGAGGCACAGGACGCCGATGTCGCTCTTCTGGTTCTCCCGGCGAAGCGCCGCGTTCAGGTGGTCGTGGAAGCGGATGCGGTTGGGAAGCTGCGTCAGCGCGTCGCGCCCGGCCAGTTCCTCGATGCGCCGGCGCGCCTCGCGCTGCTCGGTCACGTTTTCCACGGTGATGATCGCGCCCCGGCCGTCGAGGCCCATCCGGCGCACCTCGATGACCTGTCCGTCCGGCGTCTCGCGGACCACCACCTCCCCGCCCTGGCCGGAAAACAACGGCTCCAGCTCGGGGTCGGCCTGCAGCTCCTTGGCCGTCACCTGCGTGCCGAGATAGGAGAAGATGCGCCGGAAACTGTCATTGGCGGCAACGAGGTTCCGCTTTTCGTCCAGCATGCAGAAGCCCTGCGGCATGTTGCCGATCGCGGCCTCGAAGCGCCGCTTCAGCTTGTCCACCTCCTCCTTGAGCGCGGCCGTGCCGGCGGCGAAGCCCTTTTCGCGCTCGGCCTGGCGCTCGCGCAAGCGCGACTGAAGGGAGACGAGCGCGCCGAACAGCTCGGTGAAAGGCCCCAGCCCCCTTTCCTCGATGGGCGCGGACGGGTCGCTCTCTATGGAGCGCACGGCCTGCGCGGCGGCGCGCACCGGCCGCGCCACGCTGGAGGAGAGGTAGGCCGCCACCAGAAGCCCCATCAGCAGCAGGCCCGCCAGCCCGCTCGCCTGGATCTGGAAGGCCTGCGCGTATCCCGCGTTGCTGCGGTTTCGCAGTTCCACGATCTCGTTCTGCATGTCGGCGACGGCCGTGTCGAAGAGGGCGCCCGCCGCCGCCAGCTCCCTGCGCATCAGCCGGGCGCTGACATCGCCCTGCGCCGCCTTCAGGCGGCTGAGGATGACGCGGATCTCCTCCATGGTGCCGATCACCGCGCTGCCGGGAGGAACGGCGGGCGCCAGATTGCCGAGGCGCAGCAGGATATCGTTGAACTCGGCGGTAAAGGGGCGGCTGCCAGCGCCAGGCATGTCCTGCGCCTCGGCCAGGCGCAGCGTGAGCGCCTCGGTGCGCGCCTGCGCCGCCTGGAGTGCGGACAGGGGCTCCACGCCCCAGGTGAAGATCCGGGCGCCGATCTGGCTCGCGCCGGATTGCACGAGCTGCGACTGGACAAAGGAGCCGACCGCGATCGCAGCCAGCAGAAGGCCCCCGAAGAGCAGCTTCGCGTTGATGGACATGAAGAAGCCTGCGGGGCGCCTCACGCAACAAAGAATGCCGGCCGGCGCCCGTTCGGACGGCGGGTCGATAGTCGCCGAACGGTCTTAGAAGATCGTTACCTTCCCTTGCCGGCCGGAAGGACGGCGAGCGGCGCCAAGGACAGCCAGCCGAGCATCAGGAGCACGCCCCCGGCCGGCGCCGCATTGGGAAAGAGACGCGTTTCGAGGAACAGGCGCGCCGCAAGATCGCCCGAGAACAGGAGGACGCCGCCGATCCAGAACAGGCCGGGCAAGGCGGCGGCCCGGATGCGGCCGGGGCCGGCAAGTGCAAGCGCGAGAAGCGCCGGGGCGTGGACGAGCGCGATGGCCGCGGCCGTGGCCGCAAGCCGCGCCTCGGCGCCATGAGCCGCATAGGCCGCGCCCGCGACGCCGGCCGCCCCGAACAGCGCCGCGAAGAGGAGAAGCAGCCGCGCGGCCACGGCCTAGCTGCCTGGGCTGACGGGATCGGCAGGCTCGCGCCGGCGGGGCCGATCGTCCTGCTCGGGATCGGCCCGCTCTACCTCGCGCTTGGGCTCCACATAGGGCAGTTCGTCCTGCACCGAGCCTTCCCAGAGCTGGTAGCCGGCCGAATGAGCGGCCTTGCCCAGAAGATGCGCGGAAAGCGGGGCGGTGAGGAAGAAGAAGAAGATGGCGGCGATGGCGCGCAGCACCTCGGCCGTCTCGTTGGAGACAATGGCCAGCGCGACGAGGGTCAGCGCCGAACCCACCGTACCCGCCTTCGCGGCGGCGTGGACACGGGTGTAGAAGTCGGGAAAGCGCAGGAGCCCGAGCGCGGCGATCAGCACGAAGGAGGAGCCGGCGATGACGAACAGCCCGGCGATGATATTGGCGATCGCGCTCATTTGAGCATCTCCTCGCGGTCGAACGGCTCGCGCCGGCGGTGCCGCTCCTCGATGTCGCGCTTGGGCGTTTCCTGCACGGGCGAGCGCTCGGTATCGCCGCGCGCCATGATGAAGCGGGCGAAGGAAATGGTCGCCAGGAAGCCGACGAGGCCGAGCGCGATGGCCACGTCCACATAGAGCGTATAGCCCGTGTCGATGCCGATGACCGCCACGAAGCCGATGGAGCTGGCCGTCAGCACGTCGAGCCCCAGCACGCGGTCCGGCAGGGTGGGCCCCTTCCAGATGCGGAAGATGGTCATGACGAAGGCCACGCCCAGGAGGAAGAGCGCAAGGCTCAGCGAGAAGTCGAGGATGCGCTCGGAAATGTCGATCAGCCTCATCGCAGGGCCTCCAGAAGCCGGCGCTCGAAGCCTTGGGCGATGCGACGGCGCTCCGCGTCGGGATCGGAACAGTCGAGGGCATGGATGTAGAGCGTGGTCCGGTCCTCGGAAATGTCGAAGACGAGCGAGCCGGGCGTCAGCCCGATGAGGTTGGCCAGACACGCGATCTCGAAATCGCGATCCACCATCAGGCGGTAGGAGAAGACGCCGGGCTTCAGCTCATGGCCCGGCCGCAGCACGGCACCCGCCACCTTCACCGCCGACACGGCAATCTCGGCGATGAGGAAGGCCAGGAGCTGGAAGACCTTGACGCCCCGCGTGAGATAGCCGCCCGTCCCGATCTGCTCGCGGATGAGGAAAAGAACCATCGCGGCCAGCACGAAGCCGAACGCCAGGTTCGTCAGGCTGAAGGTGGCGGTGACGATGACCCAGACGAGCGCCAGGACGATGTTGACGACGAAGAGGTTCATCGAACGTCCCCCAGAACGGCGTTCAGATAACCGGCGGGCCGGAGCAGCTCGCCTGCGGCGGTATAGCTCAGCGAGGCCAGCCATTCGGGCCACACGCCGGCGATGACGACGAAGAGGCACAGGCCGACGAGCGGAATGAGCGCCAGCGGCCGGCCCGGCGGTGGCGCGCGGAAGGTCTCCTCCGCGATCTCCCTCGCCTCGGCCGGATCGGCCGCCCGCCCCAGCGCCGGCAGCGGCCGCCAGAAGCCGAGGGTGAAGATGCGGATGCTGGCGATGGTGACGAGGAAGCCCGAGAAGAGGACGCTGGCCGCGAGCCAGGGCAGGTCCGCCGCGAGCGTGGCGCGCACCAGGAGCATCTTGGGCCAGAAGCCGGAAAAGGGCGGAAGTCCGGAGACGGCCAGCAGAAGCACCAGGAACAGCGCCGAGAACAACGGATGGCGCCGCCACAGGCCGCCCATCTCGTGCAAGGAGGAGGAGCCGTTGCGGAAGGCGGCGACGCCGGCCGCCAGATAAAGCGCGGTCATCACCACGATGGAGTGCATGGCATAGAAGATCGAGCCCGCAAGGCCGCTGGCGAGCGTGCCCTGCGCGGCCAGGTTGGTGGCGCGCATCACGGCCGTCTGGTTTTCGATGACGCTGGCCGCCCCGGTCGTGATGATCGAGGTGCTTTCCAGAAGGGGCGGCACGGCGAAGCCGGCCAGGATCGTGCCGATTCCCGTGATGACCACATAGTTCAGGAGCCGGCGCACATCCGTCTGCGACAGGGCGCCGAGCGCGCCGATGACCATCGTCAGCCCCGCCATCCAGGCGATGAGAAGCCCCATCGCCTCGCGCTCAGGCGGAAACAGCATCAGCACGATACGCAGCATCGCATAGACGCCGACCTTGGTGAGCAAGCCCGCGAAGAGCGCCGACACCACGAAGCGCGGCGTGTGGTAGGAGGCCGGCAGCCAGAAGTTCAGCGGGAAGGCCGCCGCCTTCATGGAGAAGGCGACGAGGAAGAGCACCGCGATGGTCTGAAGCTCGCCCTGCCCCTCCATCTCGGCGGCCTTCACCGCGATGTCCGCCATGTCGAGCGTGCCGAAGATGCCGTAAAGATAGCCCGTGGTGAGCAGGAAGATGGTGGCGGCGATGAGGTTGAGGAAGCAGTACTTCGTCGCCCCGTCCAGTTGCTCGCGCTCCGAGCCGAGGATCAGGAGCCCGAAGGAGCCGATCAGCATCACCTCGAACCAGACATAGAGGTTGAACACGTCGCCCGTGAGAAACGCGCCCGACACGCCCGCCATCAGCATGAAGAGGAAGGGATAGAAGCCGTAGCGCCTTTCCTCCGAATCGATGGAGGCGATGGCGTAGATGCCGCAGGCCAGCCCCACGAAACCGGACACCGCCAGGAACATCGCGCTCGTCATGTCGGCGACGAAGCTGATGCCGAAGGGCGGACGCCAGCCGCCCATGGCCATGGAGCGCGGCCCGCTATTGGCGATCTCCACCAGAAGCGCGATATCCACGGCCAGCAGCACCACCAGCCCCGTGATCGCGACCGGCGGATGCCAGTGCATCTGTCGGCGCATCATCAGAAGCACGGAGCCGAACAGGAAGCAGACGAGGATCGGCAGGATCAGCAGCCAGTCGGCCAGCGATCCCTGCCCCAGCACCATGGAGTCGGCAATCAGGTCGTCGAGGCTCTGCGTCGCGGTCAAGGCTTCAATATCCGAGGGGCGGCAGCCCCTCGTCCTCCGGTTCGGCCACACGCATGCGGCGCGTGTCGTCAGTCTCGAGATCCTGATAGGCGCGATAGGTCAGCACCAGCAGGAACACGAACAGCGAAAACGAGATGACGATCGCCGTCAGCACCAGCGCCTGCGGCAGCGGGTTGGCGATCTCGGTGGGCGGCATGTCGAGACCGGACGGGATCAGCGGCGGCGCGATGGGCCCGAGGCGGCCGGCGGTGAAGATCGACAGGTTCACGGCATTGCCCAGGATCGCGACGCCGATCACCATGCGGATGATGTGCCGCGACAGCAGCAGGTAGATCGCGAAGGAGAACATGATGCCGGAAACGGCGGCGACGGCGACCTCCATCAGTCCGAATACCTTTCCTCGAGCGAGAGGGCGATGGCGCAGATCGCCCCGACGATGACGAGATAGACGCCGATGTCGAAGAACAGCGTCGAGGAAATCGGCACGTCTCCGCCCAGCGCCTGCGGGAAGGCCCACAGCCCGGTCATGAACTGGAAGCCGGCGAACACGGACGCCGCGCCCGAGAGCACCGCCATCGCCAGCCCGAAAGCGGCGTACACGATGGGATGGAAGTAGAGCGAGCGGCGCACCGCCTCCACGCCCACGGCCATGCCGTAGACGGCGATGGCGGAGGCGGCGATGAGGCCGCCGATGAAGCCGCCGCCCGGCTCGTTGTGCCCGCGCAGGAGCACGAACAGCGAGAAGAGGAACATGAGGGAGGTGAGATAGGGCGCGCTGACGCGGAAAATCACGGTTCTCATAGGCTCTCCGCCTGCGCCATGCGCTTCTTCTTCCGGGTTCCCTGCCGATCCTTCTTGGAGACGCGGATGCGCACCAGCGCCAGGATCGCGGCGCCCGTCGTCAGCACCACCGCGATCTCGCCCATCGTGTCCACCGCCCGGAAATCCACCAGGATGACGTTCACGATATTGCGGCCATGGGCCACGGTATAGCTGTAGCGGGTGAAGAACTCCGAGACGGACGAATCGAACGGCATCTGCGTCACGGACATCAGGAACAGGGCGAAGCCCAGCCCGCCCATGACCGCGAGCGCCATCTCGGGAATGACCTCGCGCCACGGCCTGCGGTCGGCCGGCATCAAGCGCAGGCGCGTCATCACGAGCGCCAGGATGGCGACCGAGAGGATCTCGACCATGAACTGGGTGAAGGAGAGGTCGGGCGCGCCGAGCAGCATGAACAGAAGCGCGACGGCCACACCCTGGATGCCGAGCGAGACGACGGCCGCCAGGCGGCTCTTGGCGTTGGCCACCACGAGCAGGCCGAGCACGATGAGACCGAGCACCATCCATTCGTAGAAATAAAGGCTCGGGAAGGGCACGCCGCTGGGCAGTGCGCCGGAGAAGACCATCGCGCTCCACAGGGCCACCACCACCACCAGGAAGGTGACGCGCATGTAATAGTCGAGCCGGCCGGGCTGGAGCACGTTGGTCAGCCGGAAGGACCCGGCGATCAGGCCGCGCATCAACTGGTCGAAGCCGCGATCGGGCCCCCAGCCGATCGCCGACAGGATACCCGCGATCCGCGCGCGCACCGCCTGCGACTTCCAGTACAGGAGCGCACCGGCAACGATGGTGACGATCGACAGATAGAGCGCCGGCCCGAGGTGGAACCCGACCGAGATGGTGATCGCCACGGCCTCGTCGATGGAGGGAGGCGCCATGGGGTTGGAGATGAACTGGTGGGTCACTTCCGAGAAGATGCCCGCCAGGAGCCCGATCACGCCCAGCAGCAGCGGCCCGAACCAGACGAGGAAGGAGGTCTCGTGCGCCTTGCGCAGGCCGGAGGGCAGCGATCCGACGAAGGGCTTGAGCGCCACCACCAGGATCGTGGCGAACATGACGGTGTTGCCCACCAGCGCGGCGGCCGTGACAAGATAGGCGTAGAGCCCCGGCCCGGCCTCGGCGACGGCCGCATAGACCTCCTCCTTGGCCAGAAAGCCGAAGAGCGGCGGCAGGCCGCCCATGGCGGCGGCACCCAGGAGCGCGGCGGCGAAGGTGACGGGCATGGTGCGCCACAGGCCCGCCAGCGCACGGATATCGCGCGTGCCCGCCCCGTGGTCGATGGAGCCCGCGACCATGAAGAGGCAGGCCTTCGCCAGAGAGTGGGCGATGAAGTAGAGGACGGCCGCTTCCAGCGCGAGCTCCGAGCCGATGCCGATGAGCATCACCAGCAGGCCGAGCGAGGCGACCGTCGTGTAGGCCAGCATCAGCTTCACGTCGCTCTGCCGGATGGAGAGCAGCGCGCCGACGACCAGCGTCACGCCGCCGAAGAGAGGCAGCACGATCTCCCAGAGCGGCGTGCCGCCGAGCATCGGAAACATGCGCATCAGGAGATAGATGCCGGCCTTCACCATCGTCGCCGAATGGAGATAGGCCGAGACGGGCGTCGGCGCCTCCATGGCGTTGGGAAGCCAGACGTGGAACGGCATCTGGGCCGACTTGGTGAAGGCACCGGCAAGGACGAGGATCAGGATCGGCACATAGGCGCCCGAGCGCATGATCGCTTCCGGGTCGTCGATCAGCCCGCTCATGGACGAGATGCCCGTGACCTCGCGGATGAGGATGAGCCCCGCGAAGAGGGCGAGCCCGCCGCCACCCGTGATCACCAGCGCCTGCAACGCGCCGCGCCGCGCCGTCTCCCTCTCGTGCTCGAAGCCGATGAGCAGGAAGGAGGTGATCGAGGTCAGCTCCCAGAAGATGAACAGGGTGATGAGGTCGTCCGACAGGACGAGGCCGAGCATCGAGCCCATGAACATGAAGATGAACGCGAAGAAGCGGCCCTGCTTGGCGCTCTTCGACAGGTAGCCGCCCGAATACAGGACGATCAGCGCGCCGATGCCCAGCACCAGCAGCGCGAAGGCATAGGACAGGCCGTCGAGGCGGAACGAGAATCGCACGCCGAACGAGGGAATCCAGTCGAAGCCGGCCACCATGATCTGCCGGCCCTGGATCTGCTCGCTCAACGCGAAGACCAGCAGGAAGCCCGCGGCGGGGAAGAGAGCCAGTATGTAGGGAGCCAGGCGCCCCGTGAGGCGCACCACCGGCGATGCCACAAGGGCGCCGATGAAGGGAAACGCAACCGCCAGATAGAAAAGCTGCTCGTACCAGGCGATCATTCGCGCGCGGTCCCCTCGATTCGGCTGATGTGTCTCCGGGCGTTGTTCCCCAGGCGCAACCTATGGCGGCTCGTTGCTTTTGCAAGGCGCGGGGCCGGCTTTCAACCCCACCCCAGCAATTTTCGGGCCGTTTCGCCCCGCTTGCCGCCAAACGGCCAGCCGCCTACCTAGGGCGCGCATGAAAACGAGCGGAGAAACGAACATGGAAGGCGCGACGACGGTGCGCGACGGCGGCCAGGATTCGCGCTACCGATACGCCCTTCGGGCCACCAGCCCTACGGCCCGCGCCGCGACGCGCCGGGCTTCGACCGCGACGGCGCCTCCGGCGCCCGTTTCCCCTATCGGCGAACCACCCTTCGCCCCTGCACGAGTTCCCCGACCATGCCCCACACCGACCGCACGCTTCCCCTGCCCCCCTACGCCGAGATGCGCCCCGTGGAGGACGAGCGGCATGGACGCAGGCGCCGGGACGACTATGCCTGGCTGCGCGCCGGCAACTGGCAGGAGATGTTCAAGGACACCGCCCTGCTCGACCCGGCCATTCGCGCGCATCTGGAGGCCGAGAACGCCTATCAGCGCGCGATGATGGCCGGCAGCGAAGCCCTTTCGCGCGAACTGGTGGCGGAGATGCGCGCGCGCATCAAGGAGGACGACAGCTCGGTACCCGCCCCCGACGGCCCCTTCGCCTACGGCATCGCCTACCGGACGGGCGCGGAATATCCGCGCTTCGTGCGCACGAAGCGGGAGGGCGGCGAGGAGACGGTGCTCCTGGACGCGGAGAAGGAGGCGGCGAGCCGGGCCTATTTCGCGCTCGGCGGCGTCTCGCACTCGCCCGATCATACGCATCTGGCCTGGGCGCATGACGATAAGGGCTCGGAGTTCTACGCCCTCTCCATCCGCGACCTCGCGACGGGAGAGGACCTGCCCTACCGCATCGAGGACACGAGCGGCGCGGTGGCCTGGAACGACCGCGGCACGGGCTTCTTCTACACCCGGCTGGACGCCAACCACCGGCCGAGCCGCGTCTTCTACCACACGCTCGGCAGCGACCCGGCCTCCGACCGCCTGATCTACGAGGAAACCGACAGCGGCTTCTTCATGGGCGTGGGCGAGACGCAGGGCGGCAGCCATATCGTGATCGACATTCACGACCACGAGACCTCGGAAGCCTGGCTGATCCCCGCCTCGAACCCCTCCGCCGAGCCGCGCCTTGTAGCCAGGCGCGAGACGGCGGTGGAATACGACGTGGACGAGGGCGAGGACAGGCTGTTCATCCTGACCAATGCGGACGGCGCGCGCGACTTCAAGATCGTCACCGCGCCCCCTCACCTGCCCGGGCGCGAGCACTGGAGCGACTATGTCCCGCACGAGGACGGGCGGCTGATCCTCGGCCATCTCGTGCTCAAGCGCCATCTGGTCTGGCTGGAGCGCCGCGACGGGCTGCCGCGCCTCGTCGTCAAGCGCCTCTCGGACGGGCAGGAGCACGCGGTCGCCTTCGAGGAGGAAGCCTACTCGCTGGGGCTGGGCGGCACCTACGAGTTCGACACCACCACCATCCGCTTCTCCTATTCCTCGATGACGACGCCCACACAGACCTACGACTACGATGTCGAGACGCGGGAGAAGCGGCTCCTGAAGACGCAGGAGGTGCCGTCCGGCCATGACGCCTCGGCCTATGTCACACGCCGCATCATGGCGCCGGCGGCCGATGGCGAAACCGTGCCGGTCTCCCTCCTCTACCGCCGCGACACGCCGCTGGACGGCACCGCGCCGCTGATGCTCTACGGCTATGGCTCCTACGGCATCACCATTCCCGCCTCGTTCAGCACCAATGTGCTGAGCCTCGTGGATCGCGGCTTCGTCTATGCCATCGCCCATGTGCGCGGGGGCAAGGACAAGGGCTTCCGCTGGTACGAGGCCGGCCGGCGGCGGCACAAGGCCAACACCTTCACCGACTTCATCGCCGCGGCCGACCATCTCGTGGCACAGGGCTTCACCTCCTACGAGCGGATCGTGGCGCAGGGAGGCTCGGCCGGCGGGATGCTGATGGGCGCTGTCGCCAACATGGCGCCGGAGAAGTTCGGCGGCATCGTCGCGGTCGTGCCCTTCGTCGACGTGCTCAACACCATGCTGGACGACACGCTACCGCTGACGCCGCCCGAATGGCCCGAATGGGGCAACCCCATCGCCTCCCCCGAGGACTACGAGGTGATCGCCGGCTACAGCCCCTACGATAATGTGCGCGAGCAGGCCTACCCGCCGATGCTGGTGCTGGCCGGGCTGACCGATCCGCGCGTGACCTATTGGGAGCCAGCCAAATGGGTGGCCCGCCTGCGTGCGCGCAAGACCGACGCCAACCCGGTGCTCCTGCGCATCAATATGGATGCCGGCCACGCCGGCGCCTCCGGCCGCTTCGCGCGGCTGGAGGAAACCGCGACGATCTACGCCTTCGCGCTGGGGCTGATGGAGAAGAAGCAGGCCGCCGAAGCGGCTTGAGGGCGTCGGCCTTCGGCCAACGAAAAAGGCCTCGCCCTTTCCGGGCGAGGCCTTCGAACTCCTGAAACCGATGGGGCTCAGCCGCGGGCGGCCTCGTAGCGCTCCAGCACGTAGTCCCAGTTGATCAGGTTGTCGACGAAGGCCTCGAGATATTTCGGCCGCGCGTTGCGGTAGTCGATATAGTAGGAATGCTCCCAGACATCGACGCCGAGAATGGGCGTGGCGCCGTGTACGAGCGGGTTCTCGCCGTTCGGCGTCTTCGAGATCTCGAGCTTGCCGTCCTTCAGCGAGACCCAGGCCCAGCCGGAACCGAACTGGCCCTTGCCAGCCTCGATGAAGTCCGTGCGGAACTTGTCGTAGCCGCCCAGGTCGCTGTCGAAGGCGGCCTGCAGAGCGCCGGGCAGACTCTTGCCGCCGCCGTTCGGCGCCAGCCACTTCCAGAAATGGATGTGGTTGTAGTGCTGGGCTGCGTTGTTGAAGAGCGGCTGGTTCTTCCCGTAGGACTGCTTCACCACCTCCTCGACGCTCGCATCGCCGAGGCCGGCGTCGGCGGCCAGCTTGTTGCCCATCTCGACATAGGCGTTGTGGTGCTTGTCGTGATGGTACTCCAGCGTCTCCTTGGACATGTAGGGCTGGAGGGCATCGTAGGCGTAGGGCAATTCGGGGAGGGTGAAAGCCATTGGGCGTCTCCTTCTGGTTCCTCTTGCGCGGCAAGGCCGGAACCGGCCCGCCTCGCCGCGATGAACTCGCGTGGCTAATCTAGGGATAAAACCGCGCCTGTCAGCGGCATTGTTTTGCAAAACAGGCGGTGGAAGCGGGAAAATCGGCCTTTAGGCGGCGCCCTGCCGGGCGAAGCGCCAGTAGAGCTCGCGCGCGCGCTCGTAACGGGGGCCGGGCTGGAACTGGCGGCCCTCGAAGCGCGTGACAGGCACGACCTTGGAATGATTGCCGGTGGAGAACACCTCGTCGGCATTCAGGAAATCCTCCACCGTCAGCGATGCCTCGACCACCTCGACGCCGTCCTGCCGCAGGAGCTCGATCACCCGGCGGCGGGTGATGCCGTTCAGGAAGGTGCCGTTGGGCGCGGGCGTGAAGACGACGCCGTCCCGGCCCATGAAGATGTTGGAGCTGCCCGTTTCGGCGATGTTGCCGATGGCGTCGCGGATGAGCGCGTTGTCGAAGCCGCGGGCCTTGGCCTCCAGGATGGCCCGTCCGCTATTGGGGTAGAGGCAGCCGGCCTTGGCGGCGGTGGGCGCCGATTCGGGCGTCGGGCGCCGGAAGGGCGAAAGGCCGAGCGAGAAGCCGCTCGAGGGGATCATCGGCGATTCGTAGAGGCAGAGCGCGAAGCGCGTCGAGGCCGGATCGGCCGGCACGCCCATGTAGCCGCCGTCCTCGGCCCAGTACATCGGCCGGATATAGACCGCCGTCTCGCCGTCGAAGCGGCCGAGCCCCTCCAGCGTCAGCCGCTCGATCTCCCTGGCCGGCACCGTGGCCGACAGGCCCAGCGCCTCGGCCGAAACGTTGACGCGCGCGCAGTGCAGGTCGAGATCGGGGGTGAGCCCCTCGAACCAGCGCGCGCCGTCGAACACCGTGGAGCCCAGCCACATGGCGTGGCTGCGCGGGCCGATCAGGCCGGGGTTTCCTTCCAGCCACTCGCCGTCCACGAAGGTCAGGGTGCGGGAGAGTTCTTGCGCCATCGGGTCGGTTCCATCCGTCTATCCTCAAGCGGCCTGATAGGACGACGTGGGCCTCTTGTCACGATGGACGTGTCGGCAGGGAACGATTTGGCCATTGATTTGTTGGAGAGTGAAAGCGACACGCCGACGCGCTGAAGAGACGATCCGCAAAGGACGCGAGCGCCGGCTTTCCCGAAGGCTGGACGATGAGCAAAACCCTGAACCATGGCGGACTCTCCCGCAGGCATCTTCTTCTCGGGCTCGGCGCGGGCGCCGCGCTCTCGCTGACCGGCTGCATGTCGGCCGGCGGCCGGGCGCCGATCACCGCCTATGCGCCCCAGCGCCCCCCGGTCCGGCCCGCCGTGTCGCCCGAATATGCGGCGGCCTACGGGCCGATCAGCGACGGCGGCTTCAACATTCCCGGCATCGACTTTTCCCGAGTCGACCCGCAATATCTGCGCCGCGAGGTGGATTATTTCGGCGCCGAGACGCCCGGAACGATCATCATCGACACGCCGACTCGCTTCGCCTATCTCGTGCGGCCGGGCAACCGGGCCATCCGCTACGGCGTGGGCATCGGCCGCGACGGGTTCGAGTGGGACGGTCGCGCCCGCGTCCAGTACAAGCGCCAATGGCCGACATGGACGCCGCCGCGCGAGATGATCGCGCGCCAGCCCGAGCTGGAGCGGTTTGCCGACGGGCAGGCGCCCGGTCTCGACAACCCGCTCGGCGCGCGCGCGCTCTATCTCTTCCAGAACGGCGAGGACACGCTCTACCGCCTGCACGGAACCCCGGAATACTGGACCATCGGGCGCGCCGTCTCCTCAGGCTGCGTGCGCTTCATGAACCACGACATCATCGACCTCTACGACCGCGCGGAGGATGGCGCGACGGTGATCGTGAACCAGGGCCCCGCCACGGTCTGAGGGCCGGAGCGGACGGAATGTGGAAGGGCGGGCCTGCGGGCCCGCCCTTTTTCGTGGGCGCTCAGCCCTCTATGATGCGCCCGGAGCGCGCGCGCTGCGCCTCGGCCATGGCGTCCAGGCGCTGTTCCTCCGAGCGGATGAGCCGGCGCTCCAGATTCTGCTCGCGCAGCATGGAGGGCAGGAGGAAGAGGTCGATGAGCTGGCCGATGCCCAGAAGGCCGAAGGTGAGCAGCCAGAGGAGGCCGGTCCAGAACCGGCCGAGATAGAAGCGATGCAGCCCGCAGATGCCGATGAGGCAGCAGAGCCAGAGCACGAAGGCCGCGGGGCCGGATTTCATCGGCGTTTCTCCTGTACGATTCGGTCCTTCCAGATAGGTCGCGACGTGGCGCGATGCGAGGGTCAGCGACCCCTCTTCAGGCCGCCCAGCAGGCCGCGCAGGATTTCCCGCGTGATGGTGGAGGCAGCCGTGCGCCCCACCTGCTTCATCACCGTCTCGGCCATGCTCTGCCGGCGATAGCCCGAGCGCGGCACCGAGGCGGTGCGCCCGCGCGGCGCGGGCGCGGCGTCCTCGCGGCCGAAATCGGGGATGGGCAGCCGGCGCTCGTCCCCGGCCGGGGCTTCGGCGCGCGCCCTTGCCGCCTCGGCGCGGCGCTCGGCCTCGCGCGAGCGGCGCTCGTTCGCCTCGCTCTCCTGCGCCCGGGCCTGCTCCTCCCTCGCCAGCTCCTCGTCCGCGCGCCCGTTCAGGATCTCATAGGCGGACTGGCGGTCCGCGGCGGTCTCGTAGCGCCCGAGGACGGGGCTGCGGGCGACGATCTCGGCCCGCTCCGCTTCGCTCGCCGGGCCGACGCGCGCGGCGGGCGGGCGGATCAGCGTTCGCTGCACCACGCTCGGCGCGCCGCCCGCCTCCAGGGTGGACACCAGCGCCTCGCCGGTGCCGAGCCGGGTGATCGCCTCGAAACTGTCGAAATCCGGGTTGGGGCGGAAGGTGGAAGCGGCGGTGCGCACCGCCCTCTCCTCGCGCGGCGTATAGGCCCGCAGCGCGTGCTGGACGCGGTTGCCGAGCTGGGCGAGCACCGTCTCGGGCAGGTCGAGCGGGTTCTGCGTGACGAAGAAGACGCCGACCCCCTTGGAGCGGATCAGCTTGACGACCTGCTCCACCCGCTCCACCAGAGCCTTGGGCGCATCGGCGAAGAGGAGATGGGCCTCGTCGAAGAAGAAGACGAGCCTGGGCTTGTCCGCGTCGCCCACCTCCGGCAGCTCCTCGAAAAGCTCGGAGAGCAGCCAGAGCAGGCAGGTGGCATAAAGGCGTGGCGAGCGCATCAGCCTGTCGGCGGCCAGCACGTTGACCATACCCCGCCCTTCCCGGTCCGTGCGGATGAGGTCGGCGATGGACAGCGCCGGCTCGCCGAAGAAGAGCGCCGCCCCCTGGTTCTCCAGGATGAGGAGCTGGCGCTGGATGGCGCCGACCGAGGCCTTGGCGACATTGCCGTAGAGGCGCGAAATGCGGTCGGCATTGTCGGAGAGATGGGCGAGCGTCGCCTGGAGATCCTTCAGGTCCAGGAGAAGCAGGCCCTCCTCGTCGGCGATGCGGAAGGCGATGTTGAGGACGCCCTCCTGCGCGGGCGTCAGTTCCATGAGCCGCGAGAGGAGGAGCGGGCCCATCTCCGACACCGTGGTGCGGACCGGATGCCCCTTCTCGCCCCAAATGTCCCAGAAGACCGTGGGGAAGACATCGTTGTAATAGGGCTCGAGCCCGATGGCGGCGGCGCGCTCGACCAGGAAGTCCCTCGGCTCGCCGCGCAGGGCGATGCCCGAGAGGTCGCCCTTTACATCCGCGCAGAACACCGGCACGCCGGCGTCGGAAAAGCCCTCGGCCAGGACCTGGAGCGTCACGGTCTTGCCCGTGCCGGTGGCGCCGGTCACGAGCCCGTGGCGGTTGGCCGCGCGCAGGTCGAGATACTCGCCCGCAAGGCGCGTGTCGTCCGGCGCCCGGCTCGTCCCGAGATAGATCCGCCCCTCTTCCAGCATGTGCATTCCCTCTCCGCCGAGTCAGACATCATGCCTAGCAAAACCACGGGCTGCCCCCAAGCTGGATTGACGCTCCCGTAAACGTCAATTTCACCATTGCGCCGGGTCGGCGGCTTTGCCATCTTTCGCACCGATTGCCCCAAGCGGATTTCGGCCCGTCGCGGGCCATGCCCAGGTCAGGAATTGTCATGCAGGATCTTTACGCCCGTATCGCCGGAGCCGCCGACACGTCCGAGGACGTCGCCCGCCAGTCCGTCGCCCACATCCTCGCCTTCATGCAGGCCGAGAGCGACGATCCGGCGGTGGGCCGCATGGTCGCCGAAACGCCGGGCGCGAGCGAGGCACTGGCCGCGACGGATGGAGCGGACGGCAGCGGCGGAATCATGGGCCTGGGCGCCCGGCTGATGGCGCTGGGGCTCGACATGGGCCAGATTCGCGCCGTGGCCGAGGAGCTGGTCTCCTTCTCCAAGGCCCAGTTGGGCGAGGAGACCGTGGACGACGCGATCGCCTCCGTTCCCGCGCTCGCGCAGTTCGTCTAGCTTTTTGGGCCGCGCGGCGGAATGGCGCCTGCCGCACGGCGAACAGCTCCGACCCCGACGCGACCACACGCGGCGCGAGAAAAAATCCTCGTCTTGCCCGCCGCGTTAATGCGATCTTAACCCTCGATGCAACCAATAGATCGGTTTGCCGGTTATTCAGTGTTTTGCATCCCTCAGTAACGGAAAATTGCGGGTTCCCGCGCCAGTCTCCACCGTTAAGCCCAGGTGGCGACGACTGGTAAGCATATGGAATCTGGACCTCTGAAGTCGATCATAGCGCGCCCGCGAGACGAGCGTGCGCATGTGGTCGAGTCGCTCTACGGCGAGAGGCGATCCTTCCTGGTCGGCGGGTTCGCCCTTGCCGCCGCCGGCAGCATAACGGCCTGGCACGCGCAGACGCTCAGCCTCTGGGTCATCACGGCGCTGATGGCCATGATGACGACCATCCGCTATTGCGCCTTCGAGATCTTCCTGGCCAACCAGTCGCAGGCCGACCGGCACCCGCGCTTCTGGAAACGGCTCTACTGGGGCCTCGGCGTCCTGCACCTGTTCATCATCGGCTTCTGGACCACGCTGGTCTTCTGGCAGACGGACGACCAGTTCTCGCAGCTCCTGTGTATGATGGCGGCGCTCGCCTACCTGATCGGCACGCAGGGGCGCAACTTCTCCAGCCTCGGCCTCGTGCGATTCCAGCTCCTGGCCTGCGTCCTGCCGATGCTGCTGGCCTTCTACGCGCGCGAGGCCGTCTGGGGCATCTTCTTCAGCCTGTTTCTCGTCGCCTTCTACATGTCCTTCATGGAGACCTCGGCGCATCTGCGCCGCATCTTCCGGGACATGATCCGCACCTCGGCCGTGAACTGGGAGCTTGCCCATACGGACGCGCTGACGGGCCTGCCGAACAGGCCCAGCATGCAGGAGGCCATCCGCAACGCCATCGCGGGAGGGCACCCCTTCGCGCTGCACTTCCTCGATCTCGACCATTTCAAGCGGGTGAACGACACGCTCGGCCATCTGGCGGGCGACCAGTTGCTGCGCCAGACCGCGACGCTGCTCCAGCGCGCGGTGGGGCAATCGGGCGTCGTCTCGCGCTATTCCAGCGATGAGTTCGTCATCCTGCAGCTCATCTCCGGCAGGGAGCGCACGCCCGCCGCGCTGGCGGAGGAGCTTCTTGCCGCGCTCAGCCGCCCCGTCGTCGTCAACGGCGTGACGATGCGTGGGGGATGCAGCATCGGCATCGCCCAGTATCCGCGCGATGCCGCTAGCTTCGAGGCGCTGGCCCATCTGGCCGACATGGCGCTCTTCGAGGCCAAGGAGGGCGGCCGGGGACGCATCGTCCAGTCACGCCCCGGCATGCGCGACCGGGCCGCCGACCGCCTGCGGCTGGAAAGCGAGTTGCGGCGCGCGCTGGAGGACGGCTCCATCGAGCTCTACTACCAGCCCATCGTGCTCAACGGCTCGCTGAAGATCGCCAGTTGCGAGGCGCTGGTGCGCTGGCGCCACGCCACGCGCGGCAATCTCTCGCCGGGTGAATTCCTGGCCGTGGCGGAGGAAGCGGGCCTCATGAACGCGCTGACCGACCGCACCTTCGAGTTGGGCTGCCAGGCGGCGGCGGCCTGGCCGGAGACGATCGGCATCTCGATCAACCTCTCGCCCAGCCAGCTCTGCCGGGACGACATCATCGAGATGATCCTGGCCAGAGTGGCCGAGGCGCGGCTCGACCCGCGGCGGCTGGAGATCGAGGTGACGGAGCACATGCGGCTCGACCTCCAGCCCAACATCCGCGAGAAGCTCAACGAAATCAGCGCCAAAGGCATTCGCCTGGCCCTCGACGACTTCGGCACCGGCTACTCCAATCTCGGGCAGATCGCGCGGCTGCCCTTCAACAAGATCAAGCTCGACAAGCAGTTCCTGGAGGATATCGAGACGGACGAGCGGGCGCTCGCGGTGCTGCGCGGCGCCGTGCAGTTCATCGCGCCGCTCGGCCTCGAGATCGTGCTCGAAGGGCTGGAGACGGAAAGCCAGATCCACTTCGCCCTGTCCGAGAAGGGCATATCGCATCTCCAGGGCTATGCCTTCGGCCCACCCATGCCCGCCGCGTCGATCCGCGACTTCCTGCATGCCTCGGCCCGGGTGGACAAGCCCCGCGCCGCCGGCGGTGAAGAGCCCCAGTCGGCACGCCTGCACTAGCAGCCCGCCGCGCCCGCATCCCCGTCAGACCGCTCCCTCCCGGCCTGAGACGCCTCGTTCCGGGAAATCATAAGTGCGCCTTAACCATATCCGTAAATTTTAATTAAAATTTATCGAAATTTGCTCACCCTCCTTGTCGCACGCCCCTTCGCTGCGGTGCAACAAACGAGAGGATCGAGCCTTGACGGATGCCGTGGAGAGAACGAACGGGGACCGCAAGGAGAGCGAAGCGCCGGAGCTTTCCTACCGCCGCGTGGTCAACGACGCGCAGTTGGAAGACATCGTGCGCCTGCGCTATCGCTGCTACCGCCGCGAAGGCATGATCGACCCCCTGCCCGAGCCGCGCTTTGCGGACCGATACGACGAGGACCCCAACGTCTTCATCTTCGGCGTGGAGCTGGAGGGCGCGCTGGTGGCCTCGCTGCGCATCCACGTCGCCTCGCCCGAAATGCCGTTCTGCGCGAGTTTCGAGACCTTCCCCGAAATTCTCGGCGCGATGCTGGATCGGGGCGAATCCTTCGTGGACCCCACGCGCTTCGTCGTGGACCGCACCTTCCGCCGGGCGATGGCGCAGATTCCCTTCGCCACCGTGCGCCTCGCCGCCATGGCGGCGGAGCACTTCCAGACCACCCATGTCCTGGCGACGGTGCGCGCCGAACATGCGCCCTTCTACCGGAGGTTCTGCGACATGGAGGTACTGGCGCCCCCGCGTCAGTACCAGAGCCTGAAGCGCCCGCTCGGCCTTCTCGCCGGGCGCTCGGAGGAGATCAGCCGCTCGGTCTACCCCCGCCATCCCCATTTCGCCTCCACCCATCGCGAGAGGGTGAAGCTCTTCGGCCTCTCACGGCAGATCGGCCTCGGCATGAACGAGCCGCCGGCGCTCAACGACAATGGCGAGGAGAGCTGGCACCTGTCGGAGCGGCCGGCCAACTCCAACGCTCCGACGTCGATCTCCTAGCGCTTCTCCCCCAATCCGAAGCGCGGCAGGATCGGCGCGCGACTTGCCGCGAGCGCTCTAGAAGCCCGTGGGGCGGATCTCTCCCGTCTCACGGCCTTCCCAGTTGCGCATCGTCTTGCGCGACAGGGCATCGTAGCGCTCGGACAGGGCGGGGTCGTGGTCGCGCAGGATGGCGGCCAGCGTGGCGGCGACGCCGGCCTCCGAGGCGCGGGTCGCGCCATCCTCCACCTTCAGGGCAAAGCCGAGGCCAAGTTCTGGCACCGTCCCGCAGAACACGCCTTCCGCGCCGGTCTTGGCGAAGACGCGCCCGGGCGCGGCCTGCATCAGCGCCGCGCAGGCCCGGCCGGTTCCCGACATGTCCCACGGCTCGGCCATGCACGCCGCCATCAGCCGGCGCCCGGCCTCCGCGCGCGCAGGCTCCACACCCTCGCCCGAGGCGAGGGAGGCAAAACCGCGCGCGAACGCGGCGAGCGGCGCGGCATAGGTGGCGATGGAGCACCCGTCCGTGCCGCAGGAATCGGCGTCCAGCCTCGTGCGCGCCAGCGCCTCGATCACGCCCTTCACCCGCTTCTGCACCGCGTGGCCGGCCTCCACATAGCCGGCCGTCGCCTCCCCGAGATGAACGGCCGTGCAGAGGAAACCGGCATGCTTGCCCGAGCAGTTGTTGCCGAGCGGCCTGGGCGCGCCGCCGCGCCGGGCAAGGTCCAGCGCCACGGGCAGATCGAAGGGCCAGTGGCAGCCGCATTCGAGCGCCCCCTCCTCCAGTCCGGCGCGCGCCAGCATGTCGCCGGCCAGCGCGACATGCCCGTCCTCGCCCGAATGGGAGGCGCAGGCGAGCGACAATTCGCGCTCGCCGAATCCATAAGCATCCGCCGCGCCGCTCTCCACCAAGGGGATCGCCTGGAATATCTTGACGGCCGAGCGCGGGAAGATCGCGGCCTCAAGGTCCCCGCGCGAGAACACGGGCCGGCCGGCCGCATCGACGACGGCGACGGCGCCGCGATGGCGGCTCTCCACCCGCGCGCCGCGGGTGATCTCGATCACAAAGGGGTCAGTCATCGGCATTCCGGTTGAGAGGCGGCGGTCCTGCGACTAGCTGCCGTATACGAGCGCGCTCGCGCCCGCCAGCACCTGTCCGGCAGCTCATGACCCTTTTGCGTTTGATTCTTCTCGGCATCGGCGTGGTCTACGTCCTGCCGGCCATCGCCGCCGCGCTTCTGTGGCATATGGGCGAGCATCCGCGCTCCTGGCGGGACGCGGACTGGAGCTCGGCGGCGATCCTGCCCTCCCCGCCCACGGCCGATGGCGCGCAGATCATGGTGCTCGCCGCGCGCACGGGCGGGCTGAAGGGCGCGGTCTCGGAGCATTCCTGGATCGTCATCAAGCGCCCCGGCGCGAATCGCTACGAGCGGTTCGACAAGGTGGGCTGGGGCCGGCCGATCCGGCGCGACGCCTATGCGGCGGATGCGCGGTGGTATTCCAACGTGCCGCGCGTCGTGGCGCGCATGGACGGAGCGGCGGCGGTGGCGGCGATCCCGGCGGTGCTGGCGGCGGTGGAGAGCTACCCCTTCGCCGAACAGGGCGGCTACCGCCTGTTTCCGGGGCCGAACTCCAACAGCTTCGTCGCCCACGTGCTGCGCGAGGTGCCGCAGATCGGCGCGGTGCTGCCCCCGGCGGCCGTGGGGCGCGACTATCCCACGGGCGGGCGCATCATCACCGTGGATGCCGACGGGCGCGACCTGCATGTCTCGCTCCTTGGCTATGCCGGCTTTTCGCTCGGCATGAGGTCGGGCGTGGAGGCCCATTTCATGGGGCTGGTCGCCGGGTTCGACCCCTTGCGTCTTGCCTTGAAGATTCCCGCCTTCGGCACGGTCTCGCTGCGGTAAGCGCCGGACAAAAAGAAACCGCCGACCCGAGGGCCGGCGGTTTCTTGACACTCGAACCGGACGAGCCGGTCGTCGGTCCGCTTAGTTGAAGCGGAACGAAGCCTTGGCCCACACGGTGTGGAAGTCGAGGTCGGTCGAGGACGAGGTCGTGAAGTCCTGCACGCCGGCCGGGCCGTCGTAGGCGACGGTGACGTCCGAGGAGCCGAGGTCGTGGTACAGGTACTCCACGCCGACCGAGAAGTTCTGCGTCACGAGGTAATCGACGCCAGCGCCAACCGCGTAACCGACGTCATCGGTGTCTTCCGAAACCGAGACGGCGTAGGTCGAGCCGCCGATGTCGATGGCAGCCGGGCCCGAGAAGGTGTGGCTGATGTCGGCGTAGGCCAGACCACCGGTCGCGTAGATCGCGAAGCGATCGGCCGCGAAGCCGGCCTTGGCGCGGACGGTGCCGACGAAGTCGATTTCCGACGTCGAGCCGAACGTGCTCGTCGAGCCCGGGAGACCGTAGAACGCGGTGCTCTCGGCGTCGATGTAGCTGATGTCCGCAACCGCACCGACGATGAAGTTGTTGATCTGGTAGTCGTAGCCGACGTGCACGCCGCCGATGAAGCCGGCGTCGCCGTCGTCGTTACCGCCGACGAAGGCGCTGGAACCGAGCTCGAACGGGCCGGAGTCCGGGTTGAAGGCAACGCCGGCCTGGCCACCGGCGTAGAAGCCGGTCCAGGTGAAGGCGGGCTCGAAGGCGATCGGGGCCGCCGGGGCCATCGGCTCTTCGTAGATCACGTCGGCGGCCATGGCCGGCGTGACGAAGGCGGCGGAGGCCAGGAGAAGGGCAAAACGGTTCATGACTATACTCCAAATGTCGCTCGAAGCGACGTTCGATCATCCGGGCCGACGATGCGTCCCCCCGAGTGATGTGACCCGATCCAATTAGGCCGGGGTTGAGGCGAATTATGGTCGCGCGGTCACAAATGACAGTGGCGTTTCCGCGTTCCCGACCGCTGTGTGGCGTTGCGGCCACATGGCCCCTGAACCAGCTATCAGCGTTCGGAAGCACAATGGCAGCTCAACCTTAAAACAGACTTAAGCGGTTGAGTTAATGCAGAAAATTCTATCAGTTAATGCCCGGCGGATGAGCTTGAACGGGGCGGCCTGGAAGGGCCGCCTCGTTCACGTTCGGATACGAAGTGTGATCTCAGTTGAAGCGGTAGGAGAGCTTCGCGGTGATCGTGTGGAAGTCGAAGTCGCCGGGCGAGGTGAAGTCGGTGAACTCGCCGTCGACCGTCACGCCGGGAGCGGCGTTACCGTCGAACGGGCCGCCGTTCAGCCGCGTGACGGAATCGCCGCCGCCCATGTTGGTGTAGAGATACTCGGTGCCGAAGGAGAGGTTCTCGGTGATCTTCAGCTCCATGCCGCCGCCGACCGAGTAGCCCCAATGGTCCTCGTCCTTGAAGACGACGGCCGGATTGGCGGGCGTGGCCGCCGGGCTGTCGGTGGTGAAGGAATAGCCGACCTCGCCATAGGCGGCGCCGCCCGTGGCGTAGGCGAGCACGGTGGGGGTGATGAGGTAGCCGGCGCGAAGGCGCGCGGTCGCCACATAGTCCAGGTCGCGCTCGATCGTGTAGAACGCCGGCGTGTTGGAGAAGGAGCTCTGCGACATCGCGATGTCCGTCGCGTTGATGTCGAGGATGCCGCCGACCACGAAGCGGTCGAACTGGACATCGTAGCCGACATGCGCGCCGCCGACGAAGCCGCTGTCGAAGGAGGAGTCGAAATTGTTGCCGAAGGCGCCGCTGATCGAGCCGGCCGGGAAGTTGGCGACCGTGTCCCCGAACGAGGTGAAGATGCCCTGGCGGTCCGGCGAGGACGGGTTGAACGCGCCGCCGCCCTGAAGGCCGAGATACAGGCCGGTCCAGCCCGACTCGACCGGGGCGAGGACGACCGGTGCCGCCGGCTCGTCATAGATCACGTCGGCGGCGAAGGCGGGCGCCGAGAAGGCGGTTGCGGCGAGAAGAAGTGCGATGCGCTTCATGTTGGATGCTCCAGTCAGGCTGCCAGAGGCGCCTTCGATTGTTCTGAACCCCGTGTCGGCCTGCCCCCTCCAGGGTGGTTCGGCCTGACCGCGTCGTCTGATTCGACAATTGTCCAACCGGGCGGGGCGAACAAGACGGTGGATTCGGCTTGCCCGAGTCCTGTTGCAAAGCTGCAACTTAAAGTGGAGGCCGGCCGAGCCGGGCGGCGAACGCATCCCCCTGACCGGATTGGGGAATTTGCCAAGAAAGCGGCCTAAAGCGCGGTTTTCCCTACCGATTCACATAAACGTCAGACGCCGCGCCCGATCCATATGCAACCGGTCCTGGAATGTCACACTGGCTTTATCCGGCGGCCAGGCAGCCGGCGCACAGGCCGGAGATTTCGAGCGTCGCGGCGTGGGGCGCGAATCCCTGCCCGGTTGTCATCGCTTTCACACGCGCCTCCAGCGCCTCGTCGCAGACCTCGCGGATATGGGAGCAGCGCTGGCAGACGAGGAAGACGAGGGCATGGGGCCCAGCCCCATGGATATGCTCGTGCGCGCAGGCGAGAAAGGCGTTTCGGCTTTCCAGCCGGTGGACCAGCCCCTTCTCCCCCAGGCTCTTCAGCGCCCGGTAAATCTGCGGTGGAGCGCGCAGGCCTTCGCCGCGCAGCGCCTCCAGCAGCGCGTAGGCCGTCTGAGCGCCCGTGCCCCGGCGCAGCGCGGCGAGGACGAGGGCCTCGTTGCGCGTCAGCTTCGCCTCCCGTCTCAAGACGCGGCCCTCCTCTCCCGCCCGCCGGGGAGCGCGAGCCCCGCCAGGAACGCCGTAAGCGCAGCGACGACGATGGCCGGGCCGGGCGGCGTGTCGAAAGCGAGCGAGCCCATGAGGCCCGCGAGCACCGCCGCCACGCCGATGCAAGCGCTCGCAAGGGCCATGCGCTCCGGGTTGGCGGAAAGCCGGCGTGCGGCCGCCGCCGGGATCACCAGCATGGCGGTGACGAGCAGGACGCCGACGATCTTGATCGCGACGGCCACGAGGGCGGCCACGAGAACGAGCAGGAGAAGCCGCATCGCCTCCGGCCGGCGCCCCTCGGCCGCGGCGATCTCCGGGCTGACGGTCGAGGCGATGAGATCGCGCCAGAAGAAGGCGAGAAGGCTCAGTATGGCGACCCCCGCCACCGCGATCAGCACCACGTCGCCCCAGGCGACGGCCAGGATGTCGCCGAAGAGGAGGCTCGACAGATCCACCCGCACCCCCGGCATGGAGGACGCCACGACGACGCCGAGGGAAAGGGCCGAATAGGACAGGATGCCGAGAAGCGAATCCGTGGAATAGCCGCCCACGCGCTCCAGCGCGGCCAACAGGCCGGCAAAGGCCAGCGCGGTGGCGAAGATGGTGGCCGCCGGCGGCAGGCCCGTGAGGAGCGAGAGGCCGACGCCGAGGAGGGAGGCGTGGGCGATGGTCTCGCCGAAATAGGCCATCCGCCGCCATACGACGAAGCAGCCGAGCGGCCCGGCGATGACGGCCACGCCCATGCCGGCCGCCAGCGCCCGCAGGAAGAACTCAGCGAACATGGGGCTCCTCCGCGTGAAGATGGGGCAACGGCGCGGGGGCGTGATGGGCGCAGCCGGCCTCGTGGGGCACAGGCACCACGCGCCCGTCCGAAAGATGCGCGTGGTCGTGATCGTGGCGGTAGAGCGCCAGGGCACCGGCGCCGCGAGCACCGAAGAGAGAGACGTATTCCGGGCTCTGGGCAACGCTTTGCGGCGAGCCCTGGCAGCAGACATGGCCATTGAGGCAGATGACCGTATCGGTCTGCGCCATCACGATATGCAGATCGTGCGAGACGAGCAGGATGCCGCAGCCCAGGCGGCGGCGGATATCGGCGATCAGCTCGTAGAGCGATATCTCCCCGGCGTGGTCGACGCCCTGCACCGGCTCGTCGAGCACCAGCAGCTCCGGCCGCCCGGCGATGGCGCGCGCCAGAAGCACGCGCTGGAACTCACCGCCCGAAAGCTCGGCCATGCGCGCCTTGCGAAGATGGGGCACGCCCGTCTCCTCCAGCGCGGCGCGAAGGTCGCGCTCGGGCAGGCGGCGCGTCAGGCGCATCATGCGCTCCACGTCGAGCGGAAGGGTGGCGTCCACGGCCAGCTTCTGCGGAACATAGCCCACGTTCAGGCCCGCCCGCCGCAGCACCTGCCCCTCATCGGGCCGCTCTATGCCCAGAAGCGCCTTCACCGTCGTGCTCTTGCCCGAGCCGTTCGGCCCGATCAGCGTGACGATCTCGCCCGGCGCGACGCGAAGATCGACATGGCGCACCAGCCAGCGTCCCCCTCGCCGCACCCCCAGGCCACGGCCCGTCAACAACGCATCGACAATGGGGCGCAAGGGCAACTCCTCAGGGCGGCCTCGCGCCGGAGCACGAGGGGCACGGGTTGACAGGCTCGATCTGCGCATTGTTATAGAATAACATAACAACTGGATGCAAGCAGGACCCTCCATGCCCTCTCGCCTTCTCGTGGCGGGCGCCCTGACGCTCGGCCTCTCGGCCGGCCCGTCACTCGCCGAGCCTCCCCGCGTCGTGGCTTCGATCAAGCCGATCCATTCCCTCGTCGCGGCGGTGATGCAGGGGGTCGCGGAGCCCGAGCTGCTGCTGGACGGAGCCGTCTCGCCCCACACCTATGCGATGCGCCCCTCCGACGCGGGCAAGCTGGCCGAGGCGGATATGGTGGTGTGGGCCGGCGCCGGGGTGGAAAGCTTCCTCGGCCGGGCGCTCGCCACCCTCGCCCCCGGCGCCGAGATCGTGGAGGCCGGCTCGCTCAAGGGGCTGAAACGGCTTGCCTATCGCGAAGGTGGCCTCTTCGAGCCGCATGACCACGCGGAAGACGGGCATGGGCACGATGACATGCCCGACGCCCATGTCTGGCTGGACCCGGCGAACGCGCAGGTCATCGTCGCGGCGCTCGGCGAGCGGCTGGCGGCGGCGGACCCCGGCAACGCCGAAGCCTATCGCGAGAATGCCGGGGCGATGCACGCGCGGCTCGGCGCGCTGGACGGCGAGATCGCCGAACGGATGGCGCCCGTCGCCGGCCGCCGCTTCCTCGTCTTCCACGACGCGTTCCAGTATTTCGAGGAGGCCTATGGCCTTCAGGCGACCGGCTCGGTGGTCGTCAGCCCCGAGATCGCGCCGGGCGCAAGGCGCGTGGCCGAGTTGCAGGCCCGGATCACGGAAACGGGCACGCGATGCCTCGTGGCCGAGCCGCAATTCCCGCGCGAGATGGTGGACATGCTGGCCGCCGATGGCACGAGGATCGCCGTGCTCGACCCCAACGGCGCGGCCATCGAGGCGGGCCCGCTTCAATACGAGGAGATGATGCGGGCCAATGCGGCGGCACTGGCCGCCTGCCTGGCCGATCCGGCCCGATGAAACGAAAAGGGCCGGCGAGGATGCCGGCCCTTTTCGCATGACAAGGGAGCCTCAGGGCTCAGGCGTAGATGTCCATCACCTCGTTGAGGAGCTTGATGGCATCCTCGCGGGAGCGCTGGAAGGAGTTGCGGCCGATGATGGAGCCGTTGCCGCCGCCGTCGCGGATGGCGCGCACCTCGTCCAGAAGCTCGGACGTGTTCTTGGCCGCGCCGCCGGAGAACACCACGATGCGCTTGCCGGCGAAGGACGCCTGCATGATGTGGCGCACGCGGTCCGCCCCGGACTCGCGCAGGATCTCGTTCTTCTCGTAGGTCGCCTTGGCGTCGGCCAGGTCGACATGGGAGGTGGGCAGCTTCACCTTGATGATGGTGGCGCCGAGCAGGGCGGCCATGTGAGCCGCATAGGCGATGATGTCGAGGCCGGTCTCGCCCTCCTTCGACACCTTGCCGCCGCGCGGATAGGACCACACCACCGTCATCAGGCCGCGCGACTTGGCCTGGAGCGTGATCTCGCGCAGCTCCTCCATCATGCCGTAGGAGGCTTCGGCGCCCGGATAGATGGTGAAGCCGACGCCCACGCAGCCAAGGCGGAGCGCGTCCTCGACCGTGCCCGTCAGTGCCTGGTCCTGGTTGGTGACGAGGGAGTTGCCCGAATTGAGCTTGAGGATCAGCGGCACCTCGCCGGCGAAGGTGTCGGCCCCCGCCTCCAGAAGGCCGAGCGGCGCGGCATAGCCGGACACGCCCGATTCGATGGCCAGCTCGTAGAGATAATGCGGGTCGTAGGCGACGGGGTTGGGCGCGAAGGAGCGCGCCGGGCCGTGCTCGAAGCCCTGGTCGACCGGCAGGATCACGAGGCGGCCGGTGCCCGCCAGACGACCGTGCATGAGCAGGCGCGACAGGTTGGACTTCAGGCCGGGCGTCTCGCCCTCGTACCAGGACAGGATCTTGCGGACGGTCTCGGTTCTGAGCATGGGACCTCTCGGATGAGCAGCGCGTGGCGCGCCGCGAATGATCGTGCCTTGCGTTCTGCTAGGCCGCGCCCGCGAGGTAAAGATGGAAGGTCGTGCCCGGCCACATTAAAATCGGTTCAAACGCCAGGCGCAGGGTGACGGCGGGGGAATCGGAACCGAATCGGAGCCCGGAGGGCGGCTGGAGGCGGGCCACGACGCCCCGCCTCCCCTTCCCGGTCCCGGAAGGACGTGGTCAGTCGCGATAGAGCGGATGCACACGTTCGGGGCGACCAACGATGCCGCCGAGCGCGGCGACGATCGCGCCGAGCAGGAGCGCCACGAAGGCCGCGAAGGCAGCACCCGACAAGGCGTCGGCCGCGGTGCCGGCGGCCTGGCGCGCCTCGGTCACGGCCTGCTCGTACTGGCCCTGGAACTGCGTCAGCCGCTGCTCAGCCTCCGCTTCCGAAATGCCTGCCTGCGAGGCGATGAGCGAGACGGCGGCCTGCCGCTCTTCCGGTGTCGCGTCGGTCTGGACTCCGGCGAAGATCTCGCTCGCAGCAGCCCCCAGATCCTGCGTTCCGGCCGCCTCGCGCGCATCCTGCGCCGCCGCCTCGGCCTGGTCGCCAGCCGCCTGCGCCTGCTGCTCGCCCCGCTCCAGAAGGGCCTCGGCCTGTGCGCGAAGCTGCGGCGGCAGCGCATCGAGCGAATCGGGCGTGATGGAGGCCGTCGCCGAGCCCAGCGACTGCACCGCCCCGCCGAGGGCCGCGAAGGTGCCGCCGACCACGGCGCTGACGCCGCTCGTCAGGAGATAGACGGCCAGGAGCGTGGCCGTCGCCCAGGTGGTGATCCCGTGCAGGGCCGCATCGCGCCGCGCATGAGCGCCGGCAAAGCGCGCCGCCGCATAGGCGCCCGCGAAGGTGGCGACGAGCACGGTGAGAACCGTGTAGATGCCGCTGACGGAGGTCAGCGCCCCGGCCGCCGGGCTCGCGCCCGCCGCCTCCGGGTCGATGGTCGCAAGCCCAATGCCCAGGCCCAGAAGCCCGAGCATGAGCTGGACGACCAGCGTCAGAATGGTGCCGGCAATGATGGCGCCCCAGGAAATACGCCGGAAACCCGGGGATTCGCGCTCGATAATGGTACTCATGGCAGTGACTCCGTTCATGCGGATACGAGCTGCAACGTTCAGCACCACCAGAGATAGAAAGCCGCCGGCGCCGGCTAGGCCTCCCGCGCGTGAAATCGTATCTTTCGAAATTCAAGGGCACCCTCTCGACAAGCCGCCGCGTGCCTGCTAATGGACCCGCCACTTGCGAAAGGCTCCCGCTTTTCGCGAGAGGCCTCTTTCGGTTTTCGATCCGGCCTCTCCAGCCTCGTCGAAACCGCCAGATACGGATCTTTTCCTTGCAGGTACTCGTCCGCGATAACAACGTCGATCAGGCCCTCCGCGCGCTCAAGAAGAAGATGCAGCGCGAGGGTATCTTCCGCGAGATGAAGATGCGGAACTTCTACGAGAAGCCCTCGGAGAAGCGCGCACGCGAAAAGGCCGAAGCGGTGCGCCGCGCCCGCAAGCTGGCGCGCAAGCGCGCCCAGCGCGAAGGCCTCGTTCCCGGCGGCCGTGTGGCGCCCACGCGCTGATACGCCTTCTTTCGGGCGGTTTCGCGAGATAGCGACAAGGCGGGGGCCTTTCGGCCCGCCGCCTTTTTCGTATGCTTGCGGTCGCCATGACCTTGCGGCTCGCCCGGCCGCCGGGGCGGCTTCCCCGGCCCGCAGCCTCGGGCCGCAGGTTTGACAGAACGAACGCACCCCTGCCGGAGGACCAAGCAGCGTGAGCCCGATCGCCTTCCCCATCCGCCGCACCGCTCAAAGGCCCTGCGCCTTGCCGCTTCGCCTGTCGCTCGGGCTGGCCGGCGCGCTTTTCCTCACGGCCTGCCAGTCCGCGACCGGCCCGTCGCTCCAGGCGATCAGCCTCGATCAGGCGCAGGGCTCGGCGGAGAACATCGCCTCGCTCACGGCGGCGGTCAACGCCGACCAGAACAACCCCGAGCCGTACAATGTGCGCGGCAGCGCCTATGCGCGCGGCGGCGACTACCGCCGGGCGCTGGAGGACTTCTCCACCGCCATCCGGCTCGACCCGAACTTCTACCAGGCCTATGCCAACCGGGCGCTGGTCTACCGGCAGACGAACGAGAACGTGCGCGCGGTGGAGGACTACAATCGCGCCCTGCAGATCAATCCGAGCTACGACACCGCCTATATCGGGCGCGGCAACATCTACCGCGTGGCCGGGCGCAACCGCGAGGCGCTCTCGGACTTCCAGCGCGCCATCGACCTCAACACCACCGACCCGCGCGCCTACCACAATCGCGGCCTGCTCTATCAGCTCGACGGACAGCACCGGCAGGCCATCGAGGATTTCTCGGCGGCGATCTCCATCGACGCCAGCTCGCCGGAGCCCTATTCGGGCCGGGCGATCTCCTATGCGGCGCTGAACAATTACGAGGACGCGCGCGCCGATATCAATCACGCGTTGCGGCTGGACGGGAACCGGGCGGAGTTCTGGGTCAACCAGGGCATCGTGCTGGAGGCGTCCAACGAGCGCGAGCGGGCCCGCAGCGCCTTCGCCCGCGCCGCGCAGCTCGACCCGAACTACGCCCCGGCCCGCGAGGGCCTGGCGCGCGTGGGCGGTGCGGGCGCCTGAGGCGCTTCTCCTCACGCGACTCCCCAAGGGCCGGCTTGTCCGGCCCTTTTCATGCCCGCCTCCTGAAACCTCTTGCCCCCGCACATTGTTGTGATGGGACAATCGGTTTGTCAGGAGCAGTTTCCATGTCCCTCCCCCGCCTTGCCCGCAGCCTTGCCGCCGGCTCCGTTCTTCTTGCGGCGGTCAGCGCCGCACCGGCCGCAAACGCGCAGTCCGGGGTCACGCTCGGCTCCCTCACCTGCCTCAGCGAAGGCTCCACGGGCTATATCATCGGTTCGTCGGAAAACGTCGCCTGCACCTTCGAGGCCGTGGGCGGCGGGGCCTCGGAGACCTATGTCGGCACGCTCGAGAAATTCGGGCTCGACATCGGCGTCACCGGCGAGACCGTCATGGAATGGACGGTTCTGGCCGCCTCGTCCGATGTCTACGCGCCGGGCGCGCTGGCCGGGCGCTATGTGGGCGCCAGCGCCAGCGCCTCCTTCGCCATCGGTGCGGGCGCCAATCTCCTCGTCGGCGGTTCTTCGGAAGGCTTCACGCTTCAGCCCGTCAGCCTTCAGGCGCAGGAGGGAGTCAACGCGGCGCTCGGCGTCACCGAATTCACGCTCGCGTCCGCCATTCCGGTCGAGCCGGCGGCCGAGGTGATCGTCGTCCAGTAGGGCACCAAGCCGCAACCGAAAAAGGCCCGCCGGATCGCTCCGGCGGGCCTTTGCGTTTCAAGCCAGCCAGGCGTCAGTTCGCCAGGGCCTTGTTGATGTCCTCGACCATCTTCTTGGCGTCGGCGAAGAGCATCATCGTGTTGGGCTTGTAGAACAGCGTGTTGTCGATGCCGGCATAACCGGAGCCGAGCGAGCGCTTGATGAACAGGCAGGTCTGCGCCTGGTCGACGTTCAGGATCGGCATCCCGTAGATCGGGGAGGTCTTGTCGTCGCGCGCCGCCGGGTTGGTCACGTCGTTGGCGCCGATGACGAAGGCGACGTCCGTCTGGGAGAACTCGGAATTGATGTCGTCCAGCTCGAACACCTCGTCATAGGGCACGTTGGCCTCCGCAAGCAGCACGTTCATGTGGCCCGGCATGCGGCCGGCCACGGGATGGATGGCGTATTTCACCTCCACCCCTTCCGCCTTCAGGAGGTCGGCCATCTCGCGCAGAGCGTGCTGGGCCTGCGCCACGGCCATGCCGTAGCCCGGCACGATGATGACGCGGGAGGCGTTCTTCATCAGATAGGCCGCATCGTCCGCCGAGCCCTGCTTCACCGTGCGGTCGCCAAGGTCCTGAGCCGCCGCCGCGCCGGCATCTCCGCCGAAGCCGCCGAGGATGACGGAGATGAAGGAGCGGTTCATGCCCTTGCACATGATGTAGGACAGGATCGCGCCCGAGGAGCCGACCAGCGCGCCGGTGATGATGAGCGCGAGGTTCTGGAGCGTGAAGCCGATGCCGGCCGCCGCCCAGCCCGAATAGGAGTTCAGCATCGAGACCACGACGGGCATGTCCGCCCCGCCGATGGGCACGATGAGCAGAACGCCCAGCGCCAGCGCCACCACCACGATCAGCCAGAAGGCCAGATGGCTTTCCGTCATCGCGAAGACCACGATCAGGAGCAGCATGGCCGCCCCGAGCGCGATGTTGATGAGGTGGCGCGAGGGCAGCAGGATCGGCTTGCCGCTCATGCGCCCGTCGAGCTTGAGGAAGGCGATGACCGAGCCGGTGAAGGTGATGGCGCCGATGGCCACGCCCAGCGACATCTCCACCAGCGCCTGCCCGTGGATGGCCCCGACGGAGCCGATGCCGATCGATTCGGGGGCGTAGAGGGCCGCGGCCGCCACCGCCACGGCCGCAAGGCCCACGAGCGAGTGAAAGGCCGCGACGAGCTGGGGCATCGCCGTCATCGGGATGGAGCGGGCCACATAGGCGCCGATGCCGCCGCCGATGGCCACGCCTATGACGATGATCAGCAGCCCGCCGAAGGAGGGGCCGGCCAGGAAGAGCGTCGTCAGCACGGCCACGCCCATGCCGATCATGCCGAAGAGGTTGCCCTGCCGCGAGGTGGTGGGGTGCGACAGGCCGCGAAGCGCCAGGATGAACAGGACGCCGGAGACGAGATAGAGGAAGGCCGCGAAGCTTTCGGACATGGCCTTACTTCTCTTTTTTCTTGTACATGGCCAGCATCCGCTGGGTGACGAGGAAGCCGCCGAAGATGTTGACGCTGGCCAGCACGAGGCCGACGAAGCCGAAGGTCGTGGCAAGGCCAGAGGAGGAGATGCCCACCGTCAGCAGCGCGCCGACGATGATGACCGAGGAGATGGCGTTGGTGACGCTCATCAACGGCGTGTGCAGGGCCGGCGTGACCGACCAGACGACATAGTAGCCCACGAAGATCGCCATCACGAAAATGGCGAGGTGAAAGACGAAGGGATTCACCGCCGCCTGGGCCAGAAGCTCGCCGCCACGTTCGGCGGCCAGCGTCTCGACATTCTGCCGGGCGGCGGACACCGCGGCGGCGGCGCTGTCCAGCGCCGCGCGGGTTTGCTGGAGGGTCTCGTGTTCCATCAGGCTTCTCCCTCCGGCTTCTTCTCGCTGCCGGCCTCGACCTCGGCGGCGGCGGATGCATCCTCGCCCTCGCTCACGGGCACCGGCGTCTCATCCTCGACGGACAGGAAGGCGGGGTGCACGACCCGCCCGTCATGCGTCAGCGCCGTCGCCTTTTGAAGCTCCTCGGCGAGGTCCAGCTTCAGCGCCTTGGCATCCTTGTCGATCAAGGTCTCCAGGAAGGCGGCGATGTTCTTGGCGTAGAGCAGCGAGGCGGTCGCCGCGATACGGCCCGCCACGTTCAGGTGGCCGACGATCCTGGCCGGCCCCACCTGCGCCACCTCGCCCGGAACGGCGCCCTCCACATTGCCGCCGCGCTCCACCGCCAGGTCGACGATGACCGAGCCGGGCTTCATGGATTCCACCATGGCGCGCGTCACGAGGCGCGGCGCGGGGCGGCCGGGAATGAGCGCGGTGGTGATCACCACGTCCTGCTTGGCGATGTGCGAGGCGGTCAGCTCGGCCTGCTTGGCCTGATACTCCGCCGACATCTGCTTGGCGTAGCCGCCGGCCGTCTCGGCTGCCTTGAACTCCTCGTCCTCCACCGCGATGAACTTGGCGCCGAGGCTCTCCACCTGCTCCTTGGCGGCCGGGCGCACGTCGGTGGCCGTCACCACGGCGCCGAGGCGGCGCGCGGTGGCGATGGCCTGGAGCCCGGCGACGCCCGCGCCCATCACGAAGACGCGCGCGGCCGGGACGGTGCCGGCCGCCGTCATCATCATCGGGAAGGCGCGGTCGAACTCGGCCGCCGCGTCCAGCACCGCCTGGTAGCCGGCAAGGTTGGCCTGGCTGGACAGAACGTCCATCACCTGCGCGCGGGTGATGCGCGGCATGAGTTCCATGGCGAAGGCGGTGAGGCCCGCATCTCCCATGGCCTTCACGTCCGCCTCGTTGCCGTAGGGGTCCATGATGGCGATGACGACGGCGCCGCGCTTGTAGGAGGATATCTCCCGCGCGTTCGGCCGGCGCACCTTCAGCACCACATCGGCCTCGCGCGCGTCCTCGGCCGAGCCGATCCTGGCGCCGGCAGCCTCGAAGGCCGGATCGGTCATGCGCGAAGCCTCGCCCGCTCCCGCCTCGACCACGATCTCGGCCCCCAGGCCCGCCAGCTTCCTGACGGTGTCCGGGGACGCGGCGACTCGCGTCTCGCCCCCTTCCCGCTCGCGCGGCACGAACAATTTCATTGCTATTCCCCCTGGGGCCCCGATCCCCTGCGCCGGCTTACCGCCGCGCGCCTCGTCAACTCAATACGTAAGACAGGACGGCGGTGCTCGCGACGAAGACGAAGACGCTGCCGATGACGCCCCAGGAGCCGATGAGCCCGGCGAGCATGCCCAGAAGGATGGCGACCGTCACGATCGTGCCGTACTTCACCAGCCAGAGGAAGCGCGTGTAAGTTCTCTCGTGCTCGGCATAGTCCATGGCGGCGTATGTGATCGGCTCGTTCTTCAACTCTTCGGCCAAAGCGCCCTCCGTTCGTGCGGCATATCCTATGTCACCCGGTCACATATACGAAAGCGGCGAGCGCTAGCAAACCGTTCCGCACGCCGGCCCGCGAGAACTTCGCTCCGGCGGCGTGGAACCTTGGCCCCGCGCTGACCGCTTCCTTCTCCGAACGCAACCGGTGGAGGAGTTCGCCATGGCCGACGAGACGAAGAACAGGCGCGACGACGCGAGGCTGGACGCCAGCCTCAGCGTGCTCGGTGACGAGGGCAAGGAGCCCCACGTGGGGCGGGTCGGCGACACGCCCATCCGGAAGGAAGGGACCAGCCTCGAGGAGGAACTGGCGAAGGGCGAGGCCCGCTCCGGCGAGGGCAGCCACGAGCAGGCGAGCGAGCAGGCCGCCAAGGACGCGATCCGCGCGGAAGTGGACCGCTTCGGCAAGTCCCCGACATCCTGACGCGAAGAGGGGCGCCTTGCGGCGCCCCTCTTCCATCTCCGCGGATGGCGCGCCTCAGGCGGCCTGGCGCTGCTCGTGGCGGCCTTCCTCGACCTCCTCGATGATCTTGGCGATGAAGGCCGGCAGGTCGTTCGGATTGCGAGAAGTGATGAGCGCCTCGTCCGTGACGACCTCGGCGTCCTGCCAGCGGCCGCCGGCATTGACGATATCGGTCCTGATCGACTTGTAGGAGGTGACGTCGCGGCCCTCGATGACGCCGGCCTCGACCAGCAGCCACGGCCCGTGACAGATCGCCGCGAGCGTCTTCTTGGTGTTGTAGAAGTCGTGGACGAATTTCACCGCCGTCTCGTCCGCGCGCAGCACGTCCGGGTTGATCTGGCCGCCCGGCAGCACGAGGGCGTCGTATTCCTCGACCCTGGCGTCCTTCACCAGGCGATCGACCTTGACGCTGTCGCCCCAGTCCTTCTCGTCCCAGCCCTTGATCTCGCCGTCCTTCAGCGACAGCACCTCGACGGTGGCGCCCGCCTCGCGCAGCTTCTGCAGCGGCTGCATCAGTTCCGACTGCTCGAAACCGTCGGTTGCGAGAATGGCGATCCTGGCGTTCCTGATGCTCGGCATCTCAAATCTCCTTGTCGGCGAATCGCGATGCCGCGGGAGGCGGCGTCGCAGGATTCGCGTGTTGGGGGTTCGAGACGAAAACGGCCTGGGCTCGGGGCGGTTCCCTCTCCGTGGCTGCCTTACGAAAACGCATCCTCCGCCGCCCCGTCGATCACCGGCGCGGCGACCTCGAAGGAGAAGCCGGCGCGAATCATCGCGGCGAGGTCGCGGTCGCGGCGCTCACCCCGCTCACGCGTGCGCCAGGGGCCGAGCCGGCGGCGGCGGGCATAGGCGCGCGCGGCCTCCTCCTCGCTGGTCTCGTCGGCCGCCAGCGCGCCTTCCAGCGTCTGCCGGTCCACCCCCTTCTGGCGCAGCCGGGCCTCGGCCTGCCGGCGGGAAGCTCCGCGCCTCCTGAGGCTTGCAAGCTTCGCCTCCGCAAAGCCGGCGTCGTCCAGCAGCTTCAGCTCCGTCAGCCGGTCGAGCACCTCCTCGATGGGGCCCGAGACGTCCCGGGGCTCCTCCTCCCGCAGGACGAAGCGGCGTGCCGCCTTGCGCTCCAGGATGCGCTTCAGGTTGCCGCGCGAGGAGGCGTAGCGTTCGAGATAATGCGTGGCCGCCCGCCAGAGATAATCGGGCGTCACCGCGCTCTTGCGCGGGCGGGCGGCGGGCTCCTGAGGCTCATCCATGACGCCTTCTGGCACGTCCGGGCCGGGAAGCGAAAGCGGCGGCGGGGCCTCAGGCCGCCTGCGCCATGGGCTCGCCGGCCTCGTCCTCGCGCGCAGCCCCCAGAATGCCGACCTCGTAGGCGAGGGTCGCCGCCTCGGCCCGCGCGCGGTCGAGGCCGGGGGCGGCGTCCTCCGGGAGGCTGAAGATGGTGCCGCCATGCAGGAACGGCGCCTCGTAGGCCGCGCGCTGCATGAGGCCGATCTCCAGGCGCGGGGTGGTGCTGCGGCCCATCATGGCTTCGATGGCGCGCGCGACGCGGCTGGGAATGGTGGCGATGGCGCTGGCCACGAAGGCGCGGTCGCGCCCGCGCCGCCCCTTGCCGGCATCGCCGGCCAGAAGCGTGTCGGTGAGCAGCGCGGCGCAGACCGACAGCGGCGAGAAGCGCACGGGGATCAGCGCCCGGTCGCAGAGCCGGGCGGCGGCGCGAATCATCTCCGGCTGGTCGCCGGCATCGATGATGGCGAGGTCGCCCCGGCGGCGCGCGGCGCGCACGATGCGCTCCAGCGCCGCCTCGTCGCCGGCCGCCTCGACGGTGCAGGAGGCCGGACGGCCGGGCTTCTCGCCCCAGGCCACGAGATCGCGGTCGCGCGCCGCGTCGATCAGCACCACCGGAATCTCGGCGGCGGCGGCGACGGCGGCAAGGGAGAGCGCGAGCGTGGTGGTGCCGGAGGTCTTCAGCGACCCGATGGCGATCACGGGAATCATGGCGACATTCCTATGGCGTGGAGCGAAAGGCCCGGCCTTCCGCGCCTGGGACAAAGCGGGTTTGAAGGAGAACGGCCGCCGGCTTTTCAGGGGGCCCGCGCCGCGCCGTCTCGCGCTTCCCGTCCTCCTCGCCGGCGCTCCGCGAACTCGGATACGCGGGTCCGATTCATCTGCCGGTATGGTTAATGAGAGGTTAACGGCGCGGCTTGCGAAGGGGCGGCTCAAGCCATGCTCCAGCCTTGCGGATCGCGGCGCGAGAGAGCATGAGGCGGCGGTTGCACCCGCCAAGGCCCTTTTCATGACCCTGCCGCTTCTCGTCGCCGTTCCCGCCGATGTCCGTGCCTTCGAGACCTATGTCTGGCATTGCAGCCCGGACACCTATCTCAAGGCGATCCTGAAGGGGGCGGGCGCGGTGCCGGTGATCGTGCCGGCGCTGTCGGAGGGGTTCGACGTGGAGGCCCTGCTGTCGCGCTTCGACGGCGTGCTGACGACCGGCTCGGCCTCCAACGTCCACCCCGAGCGTTACGGCGTGGCGCCCTCGGCGCGGCACGAGCCCTATGACCGGGACCGCGACACGCTCTCGGTGGCGATGATCCGCGGCGCGGTGCGCCTCGGCCTCCCGCTGCTGGCCATCTGCCGGGGGCACCAGGAGCTGAACGTCGCCTTCGGCGGCACGCTGGCCACGGAAATCCAGGAGCTGGACGGCCGCCACGACCACCGCGCGCCCGAACTTCCCGAACAGGCGGAACGCTTCGCCATCCGCCATCCGGTGCGGGTGGAAGCGGGCGGGCGGTTGCGGGAGATCGTCGGGGCCGAGGAGATTCGCGTCAACTCGCTGCACCGCCAGGCCGTCGACCGGTTGGGCGAGGGCCTGGCGGTGGAAGCGCGTGCCGAAGACGGCACGGTCGAGGCGGTCTCGGTGGCGGGCGCCGAAGGCTTCACCCTCGGCGTTCAATGGCACCCGGAATATTGGGTGGAGAGCGACCCCGCCTCGGCGGCGATCTTCCGCGCCTTCGGCGCGGCCTGCCGCGCCTACAGGGGAAGCTGAAGCCCGCCGGCCAGGAGCGCGAGCCCCAGGAGAAGCAGGAGCGCGGCCCCCGCGATCTCGATCGCGTCGCGCAGGAAGGCCCCTTGCGAGCCGCCCAGTCGCAGCGCGATGTCCTTTGAGTAGACGGCGAGGCAGGCCAGCGCCGCCACGGTGATCGCCGTGCCCATCGCCATGGCGAGGACTGACAGGACGCCCGCCAGATAGAGGCCGTTCACCAGCGAGAAGGTGAGGACGACGATGGCGCCCGAGCAGGGGCGCAGGCCCACCGCCAGCACCGCCGAGGCGGCCGAACGCAGGCCGAAGCGCTCGCCGGACAGCAGCGCCGGGTCGGCCATATGGGCGCGCCCGCAACCGCAAGCCTCGCCCGCCGGATCGCGGCAGACATCGGCGGCGATCCCGCCTGAGGCGGGGCGCATGATAGGGCCGGCGCCTGCACCGCCGCCGGCGAAGGACAGCCCGCCGGTGGCCGGCGCGGGCGCCCGCGCGGCGCGGCGCGTCCACAGCGCCCGCAGCTTCGCCAGGAGCAGCCCCGCGCCGAACACCGCCACCAATGCGTAGGAGGCCAGTTCCATCCAGCGGCCGGCCTGCGTCATGGTCACGGCCGAGCCGCGCAGGAGATACCAGCCCACCCCCACCAGCGCGAGCGCGGCCAGCGCCTGCACCAGCGCCGAGACGAAGGAGAGGAGGACGCCGCGCCGCAGGGCGACCTCGTTCGCCAGCATGTAGGTGGAGATCACGGCCTTGCCGTGCCCCGGCCCGGCGGCATGGAACACGCCGTAGGCGAAGGACAGGGCCACCAGCCACCAGAGCCCGGCCGAGCCGCCGCGCAGGCCGACGAGTGCGGCACGAAGGCCGGCGAAGAACTCCTGCTGCTTCACGGCGATCCAGGTGAAGAGTGCGCCCGAGCCCGGCTGCACCGCCACCTCCGCGTTGCCGATGCCCAGCGGCGACTGCGCCAGCGCCGGCCCGGCGGCCGCCAGAAGGGCGGCAACGGCCAGCCGGCTCAGCCGCATGTGACCCTCGCCCTGGTGGAGAGGATGCTGCCCCATTCCACCCCGTCCTCGGGAATCGACTGGTCGGGCCCCAGCATGGATATCTCGGCCATCCACTCCTGCGCGGCGGCGTCGGGGTCCGGCACGTCCACGGCCATGGCGCAATTGCCGGGCATGTCTAGAAGCTGGAAGGCGCCCTCCCCCGCGAAGTCGAAGGCGACGAAGAAGCTGTCGTCGAAGACGGAGAAGGTCGCCGGCGTCGCCTTCAGGTCGATCTCCTCGTCCGCCGCCATCTCGAAGAACATCAGGAGCTGCCCCTCCTGGTAGAGGGTGCGGATCTGGTCGGGCGCGCGCATTTTCACCTCGCGGCCGGCGATCTCCACGAAGGTGTAGAAGCCCCATTCGGCCAGCGATTCGCGCACCACCGCGCCGATCGCGTCCAGTTCCTCCTCGTCGAGCCGGCCGTCGCGGTTCCGGTCGAAGTCGAAGAGCACGGAGGAGGAGAAGAGTTCGTCCATGCGCCAGATATTGCGCACGGAAGCCAGCCGGCCCTCCGGCGTGCCGACGATCTCCATGCGCGCCTCGGCGAACACATGCGGATGGGCGAGCGCCTGCGGCGCGGTGCAGACGGCAGCCAGGGCCGTGGCGGCAATCCCAAGGCGGCAATGCTTCAAGACGAGGTCCCCTCCTTACCGGAGGCTCTTATGACCCGCCAAGATTGACCGAACTTTGAAAGCCGGGATGGCTTATCGCAGGACCACGACCTGCGCGCCCACATGCACGCGCTCGAACAGGTCGATCACATCTGCGTTGCGCATCCTGAAACAGCCGGCCGAGGCGGCGGAGCCGATGGAGTTGGGCGAGTTGGTGCCGTGGATGCGGTAGGTGCCCCAGCCCAGATTAAGGGCGCGCTGGCCGAGCGGGTTGGACGGGCCGGGGCCGATGGAGGCGGGAAGGCGCGGATTGCTGCGGCGCATGGAGGGCGTGGGCACCCAGGTCGGGTCCACGCGCTTCTTGGACACCCAGCTCTCGCCGAACCACTGCTCGCTCGGCTTGCCCACGGCGATGTCGTATTTCAACGCCGTCTGCGGCCCGGTCACGAGGAAGAGCTGGCGCGCGCCCGTCATCACCACGATGGTGCCGGCCTCGTAATCCCCCACGAAGATGGTCTCGCGCGGATCGGAGGGCGCGGCGAGCGCCGCCGCCGGCATCAGCGCAAGGCAGAGAAGGAACAGGCGGGCAAGGCGGCGCATAGGGGACGGCTCCACGCATCACGCGGGCGTCAGTTCGTCCTTCGCCTCGCGTGAGGGCTCATTCTTGCGGAACCAGCTTGCCAAGAAGTCAACGAAGAGGCGCGTTCGGGCGGGAAGATGCCGGCGATGGGGGAAGACGGCGTAGATGCCCGCGCCCTGTGGCGTGAAATCCTCCAGGATCCGCACCAGCCGCCCGCTCTCCAGATCGCCCTTCACCACGAATTCGGGCGCCAGCGACACGCCCAGCCCGGCGCGCGTGGCCGCGCGCACGGTGATGGGCGAATTGGCGCAGAACCGGCCGGTGACGTTGACCGGAATCGGCTCGCCCGTGGCGGGGTCGGTGAAGGTCCAGTTGTTGAGCGAACGGGCATTGGAATCCACCACCGCCGGCAGGCTGGAGAGCTCGCGCGGATGGGTGGGGCGGCCGTGCCTGGCGATGAAGTCCGGGCTGGCGCAGATCACCATGCCGAGCGACCCCAGCCGCCGGGCGATCAGCGAGGAATCGGGCAGGCGCGTCATGCGAATCGCGACGTCGTAGCCCTCCTCGACCAGATTGACGAAATTGTCGTCGAGATGGATGTCGAGGGTGATGTCGGGGTGGGCAAGCGCGAACTCCACCAGCGAATGCCCGCATTCGGCATCGCCGAAGGTGCGCGCGGCCGAGACGCGAATCGTGCCCTTCGTCTCGCCGGTCGCCTCGCGCGCCTCCTCGTTCAGGCTTTCCAGGTCCGACAGGATCGTGGCGGCGCGCGAGAAATAGACCTCCCCCGCCGCCGTCAGCGCCACCTGGCGCGTGGTGCGGTTGATGAGAAGGACACCCAGCTCGTCCTCCAGCTCGCGCACATATTTGGAGAGCAGCGCCTTGGAGCGGCCCGTCTTGCGCGCGGCCGCCGAGAAACCCTCGTTCTCCACCACGGCGATGAAGGCGCGCATGCGCGTCAGCGTGTCCATCCCGGTCTCCTTCGCTCGCCCGCGACGCCGCGCCGTTCGGGATGCGCAAGTTCGGGCGAGCTTGCACGAAAATCAATGGCCGCGATTTTTACCATTGTGTGTGACGGCGCGCTTTTCTATATCGCGGCTGCCCCATGTCGCACGTGCCTGTGGGCGTCCCCCGGTCCTCAAATGCGAGGGTTGCCGGGACGGTACCTGGACGTAACACATCCAGTCGGTTTCGCGGCTAGCGAAAACGAGGACGCCTTGAAGCAACGACGGTCCGGGCCTTTCTGGTCTCTCCCGGTCTCCACCACCGGGAAAACTGAAGAGGCACACCATCCTTGCCAGAAGTGCGGCGGGTCCAAGCCCTCCAAGCCACGGCAGACTAAGACGCGCGGTCGATCCGTTTCCTGTCGGAACGGCTCGCGCAACGTTGACGCGTTTCGCGTCCCTTCCCGTCGAGCCGGCTTCACCGCCGTCCGGCGACCGGAGGCGCGCACGCATCTTGTCCCTGCCCGGTTTCCCAAGGGAGAGCTGAAGATGGCCACCCAACGCATCGTCGATTTCCTCAGCCAGCGACGACCGATGAGCCCTTGCCTCGTGGTCGATCTCGACGTCGTGCGCGAGAATTTCAACGGCTTTCGCCGCGCGCTGCCCGATTCCTCGATCTTCTACGCGGTAAAGGCCAATCCTGCCCCGCAGATTCTCGCGCTGCTCGCCGCGCTCGGCTCCTCCTTCGATTGCGCCTCGGTCGCCGAGATCGAGATGGCGCTCGAGGCCGGGGCCAGCGCGGGCCGCATTTCCTACGGCAACACCATCAAGAAGGAGCGCGACGTGGCGCGCGCCCACGGGCTCGGCGTCTCGCTCTTTGCCGTGGACTGTGTGGAGGAGGTGGAGAAGATCGCCCGCGCCGCTCCCGGCGCCCGCGTCTTCTGCCGCGTCCTTACCGATGGCGAGGGCGCCGAGTGGCCCCTGTCGCGCAAGTTCGGCTGCGTGCCGGAGATGGCGATCGAGGTGCTGGAGCACGCCCATCGCCTCGGCCTGGTGGCCACCGGCGTCTCCTTCCATGTCGGCTCGCAGCAGACGGACACGCAGGCCTGGGACGGGGCACTGGCCGATGCGGCGCATGTCTTCCAGCGGCTGGCCGAGCGTGGCATCGCGCTCACGCTCGTCAACATGGGCGGCGGCTTCCCCACGCGCTACCTGAAGGACGTGCCGAGCGCCGAGGCTTACGGCCGCTCGATCTTCGAGGGGCTGAAGCGCCATTTCGGCAATGCGCTGCCCGAGACGATCATCGAGCCGGGCCGCGGCATGGTGGGCGATGCCGGGGTCATCAAGGCCGAGGTGGTGCTCGTCTCGAAGAAGTCCGCGAGCGACGAGAACCGCTGGGTCTATCTCGACATCGGAAAGTTCGGCGGGCTGGCGGAGACGATGGACGAGGCGATCCGCTACCCCATCGTCACCGCGCGGGACCGGGACGCCAAGAGCCCCTGCGTGCTGGCCGGGCCGACCTGCGATTCGGCCGACGTGCTCTACGAGAAGACGCCCTATCCCCTGCCCGTCTCGCTGACGGTGGGAGACGAGGTGCTGATCGAGGGAACGGGGGCCTATACGACGACCTACGCCTCGGTCGCATTCAACGGCTTCGAGCCGCTGCGCGCCTACGTCATCTGACGCCGGGCGCCGATGATGGGGTTCTGCCCCATCATCGGCCAGAATCCCGTCCAGTCTGCGGTCCCCGAACAAGGAGGATCGTTCGATGACTTGCAGGACCATGAAGCCCCTTTCCGGCGCGGCCGCGATGGCCGCCCTGCTGGCGCTGGCGGGCTGCACCGCCACCGCGCAGCCGGAGACGCCCGCGCCGGGCCTTTGCAACCCCGAGGCCGCCGAGCGCATGGCTGGCCAGGCGCGCGTTTCGGATGCGCAGGCCCTTCGCCTGACGGGCGCGACGACGGTCCGCCAGATCGCGCCGGGCCAACCCGTCACGGAAGATTACCGCCCGGAGCGCGTCACCGTGGCGACGGACCCGGCCACGGGCCGGATCGTGAGCGCCTCCTGCGGCTGACCGGCCGCGTCAAGCGATGTCGATGACGCCGGCTTCCCCGCCTTCCGTGCCGAAGGCGAGGAAGCGGCCGGCCTTGTCCCAGGCCATGGCGGAGACGGGCGAGCCACCGGGCCGCCGCAGCAGCGCCTCTTTGGCGTCGCCGAAGCGGGCGGCCATCACCATGCCGTCCTGGTAGCCGATGGCCACGACATCGTCGCTCGGATGGCAGGCCACGCACACGACCATGGTGTCGCCGCGCGTGCCCAGCTCCAGCGGCGGCTTGCCCATAGGCCCGTCGCGGCCCGTGAAGGGCCAGAGAATCGCGGCCGGCGCGCCCGAGGTGGCCAGGAACCGCGCCTTCGCCGACCATGACCAGCTCTTCACCTTGGCGGGATAGCCGGTCATGCGCATGTGCTTGCCGTCCTCCAGCCGCCAGCCGTGCAGGGCGTTCTCCTGCATGATGGTGACCAGGAAGCGCCCGTCGGGCGAGAACATGACGCCGGTATGGGCGCCCTTCCACTCCAGTTGCTGCGGGCCGGCGTCGGTCTCGGGGAAAAAGAGCGAGGCCCCGTCGTAACGGGCGCTGGCGAAGCGCAGGCCCTTGGGCGCGAAGGCCAGATCCTCCACCGTGCGCGGGTGGGCGAACTCGCGCAGGCGCCCCTTGCCGCTCACCACATAGGCGTTGCGGCCGGAGGCGAAGCCGACATTGCCCTGCGGCCCGCCGGCGACGGAGGTGATCCATTTGCGGCCGATGGAAGCCAGTTCCACCTGCCGCCCGTCCGGCTCGGTCGTCACGAGACGCCCGTCCTCGCCGCCCGAAATGAGACGCGGCGCGAAGGGGTCGAGGCGCGCCGTCAGGAGGCCGCCCTCATGCGTCTCCAGCACCGTCTCGCCGCCGGCGGGAAAGCGGATCGTGCCGTCCGCGAGCGCGAAGACGGGCCGGTCCTTCAGGAAAGCGGCGGCCTCGACATGGCCGCCGAACTCGTAAGGCGCGATCTGCGGCATCAGGCGGCGTTCGCGGGCTTTGCCATGAGGAACTGGAACTCCTTGTCCAGCAGCCCGCCATCCAGCTTGCGGCCGATGAGGACGAGCCGGCTGGTGCGCTCTTCCCCCTCGCGCCAGGGGCGCTGGTGGTCGCCCTCCACGATCATGTGGACGCCCTGGATCACGTAGCGGTCCGGATCGCCCTTGAAGGCGAGGATTCCCTTCAGGCGCAGGATGTTCGGCCCCTGCGTCTGGGTGAGGTTCTGCACCCAGGTGAAGAACCGCTTGTCGTCCAGCTCGCCACCCTTCAGCGAGATCGAGGTGACGGTCACGTCATGGATGGGCGCCACCTCGCCGTGATGGTGGTGGTGATCGTGGCCGTGGTGCTCGTGGTCGTGGTCGTGGTCGTGATGATGGTGGTGCTCGTGGTCGCAGTCCGGGCCGCAGACATGGTCGTCATGGGCGTGGGCGGCCTGTTCCAGGAAGGCCGGGTCCTCGTCCAGCACGCGCTTCAGGTCGAAGGCGCCCTGCCCCAGCACGCGGGCCAGGTCGATGGCCGCGCGCTCCGTGCGGTGGATGACGGCATGAGGGTTGATGGCGCGCACCGTCGCCTCCACCTGCGCCAGCTCCTGCGGGGTCACGAGGTCGGTCTTGTTGAGCAGCACCACGTCGGCGAAGGCGATCTGGTCCTCGGCCTCGCGCGAATCCTTCAGGCGCAGCGGCAGGTGCTTGGCGTCCACCAGCGCCACCACGGCGTCGAGCTTGGTCTTGGCGCGCACGTCCTCGTCCATGAAGAAGGTCTGCGCCACCGGCACCGGGTCGGCCAGGCCCGTCGTCTCCACCACGATGGCGTCGAAGCGGCCGCGGCGCTTGGTCAGGCCCTCCACGACGCGCACGAGGTCGCCGCGCACCGTGCAGCAGACGCAGCCATTGTTCATCTCGTAGATTTCCTCATCGGTCTCCACGATGAGGTCGTTGTCGATGCCGATCTCGCCGAACTCGTTGACGATCACCGCATAGCGCTTGCCGTGGTCCTCCGAGAGGATGCGGTTGAGGAGCGTGGTCTTGCCGGAGCCGAGATAGCCGGTGAGCACGGTCACGGGGATCTGGGCCTCTTCGGCCTTGCCGATATCGGACATGGGGAAACTCCGTCTTGGGTCGCGCCCGATATAGGCCAGCGACCGCGCGATTGCACGGGGTGAAGCCGGGCGCGGCGGCCGACGGACCGTTCCGTTGTTGCGCCCGCGCGCCTGCATCGCTTAAACCCTTTCGGACGAGCGTCGGGGAAGCGGGAGCGCGGTGGCCCAAAAAGTCAAACTGTCGACGATTGCCGAGACGCTCGGACTCTCGACGGCGACCGTATCCCTCGCCCTGCGCGACAGCCCGCTGGTGGCGGAAGCCACGCGCGAGCGCATCAAGGAAGAGGCGCGCAACTCCGGCTATATCTACAATCGCCGGGCCGCGAGCCTTCGCACCTCCAAGTCGGGCATCGTGGGCGTATGCGTCGCCGACATCATGAACCCGTTCTTCGGCGAGATCCTGAAATCGGTGGAGAGCGAGCTGGACCGGCTGCGCCAGACCTTCGTGCTGTGCAACCATCACGACGACCTCGCCAAGCAGCGCTCCTTCGTGGACACCATGCTCCAGCTCGGCGCGGACGGGCTCATCATGTCGCCGGCCGTGGGCACGCCCGGCACCGATATCCGCCTCGCCGAGGAGAACGACCTGCCGGTGACGCTCATCGCGCGCACCGTGGAGGGAGCGGGCGTGAAGAGCTTTCGCGGCGACGATTTCTACGGAATGCAGCTTGCCGTCGATCATCTGATCGCGGCGGGCCACCGGCGCATCGCCATGGTGGGCGGCTCGGACCTGACCTCCACGGGGCGGGAGCGCGAACGTGGCTTTCGCCTGGCGCTGGAGCGCGCCGGCCTGCCCTTTCCGCAGGAATGGCGCCTCAAGGGCCCGCGCGACCGGCATTCGGGCTTCGACGCCGCCGCCCGCTTCGCGGCCCTGGCGGACCGGCCCACCGCCGTCGCCTGCTTCTCGGACCTCGTCGCGCTCGGCTTCATGTACGGGCTGGCGCGGGTGGGCCTCAGGCCCGGCGTGGACGTGGCCGTCACCGGCTATGACGACATCGACGAGGCGGCTATCGCCATGCCCTCGCTCACCACGGTGGCGAACGGCCAGAGCGAGGTGGGGCGCCGCGCCGCCGAGGCGCTCGCGGCGCGGCTGGCCGGGGCGCCGGCCAGCGACGAGGTCGAGCTCATCACCCCGCAATTGAAGATCCGCCAGTCGAGCCAATGCGGCCCGGCCGTCCAGACGTGAAGGGAATCTCCAGCGTGCCAGACCTCAAGACGACGACGATCCTCGTGCCCGGCAAGCTCAATCCCGATACGCTGGAGACGCTCGAAGCCACCTTCCGCGTGCGCCGGCTGCCGAGCCGCGACCCTGGCGAACTCAGCGAGGCCGAGCGCGGCGAAATCCGCGGCATCGCCTCCGCGGGCCCGATCACGGCGGCGATGATGCAGGCCCTGCCGGCTCTCGAGATCGTGGCCAATTTCGGCGTCGGCTACGATGGCGTGGACACGGCCCATGCGGTGGCGAACGGCATCACGGTCACGCATACGCCTGACGTTCTCACGGACGAGGTGGCCGACACCACGATCGGCCTTCTGCTGATGACCGTGCGAGAGCTGCCGCAGGCCGACCGCTATCTGCGCGCCGGGCGGTGGGAGGCCGAAGGCCCCTACCCGCTCACCGCCACCACCCTGCGCGGCCGCTCCATCGGCATCATGGGGCTCGGGCGCATCGGCCTTGCCATCGCCGAGCGGCTGGAGCCCTTCGGCGTCTCCATCGCCTACCACAACCGCTCCCGGCGCGAAGACGTGCCCTATGCCTATCATGACAGCCTGATAGGGCTCGCCGGCGCGGTGGACACGCTCATCATCGCCGCGCCCGGCGGCGCTTCCACCGACAAGGCGGTGAACGGCAAGGTGCTGGAAGCGCTGGGCCCCGAGGGCGTGCTGATCAATATCGGCCGCGGCACGACGGTGGACGAGCCGGCACTGATCGAGGCCCTGAGGGCCGGCGCGATCCGCGCGGCCGGGCTCGACGTGTTCGAGAAGGAGCCGAGCGTGCCGCGCGCGCTGATCGAGGCGCCCAACACCGTGCTCCTGCCGCATGTGGCCTCCGCCTCGCGCCACACGCGCAAGGCCATGGGGGCGCTGGTGGTGGAAAACCTGACGCTCTGGTTCTCCGGCGCGCCGCTCGCCTCCCCCGTTCCCGAGGCCGCCGAGGCCGGGCTCACGAAACGAACATGAGAACGTGACGAGTTTTAATGTTCCGTTTCGCGATCGGTTAACGCTCGGGTAAGATTAAGAAGGTGATACTGGCGGCTCATCCGAAAGGAGACCGTCATGAATTTCGCCGCCATGGTCCTGTCCGTCGGGGTCGCAGGTGCGATCCTCGCCTACAACATGCAGGGGCCGGCGATCGCGGCCAACGAAACGCTCGTGGCCGCCATGCGCCCGTCCGTGGAGATCACCGGATCGATCGGCGCCACCGCCGCGCCGGCCAACGCCATACGGCTCATCGACCTGCGCAGCGGCGCGACGTGCAAGATGGCCCGCCCCGAAACGGGCGAGAGCTTCACGCGCGTGCCGCTCGGCCCCGAATGCGCCAAGGCCCCCCAGCTTGCCGGCGTCGCCTATTGGCGCACGACGCAGGAAGGCTCGCTCATCATGGCCGACCGGGGCGGGCAGACCGTGCTGGAATTCGTGCCGGGCGACGGCGTTCTCTACGAATCGGTCTTTCCGTCCAACGAGCTCATCACCATCGTCCCCGCGCGCGGCTAAGGCCGCGAGGGGAAAAGCGGGGACAGGAAACGGCTCCTTCGGGGGCCGTTTTCACGAGGTGCGCAAATCCGCCAGCGGCCGCCTCTGCCGGCCGCCCGCGTCGAAATTCGCGTCGTCGAGCCAGGCCTCGAACGCCGCGCGCCGGGCCGGCCACTCCCCGTCCAGGATCGAGAACCAGGCGGTGTCACGGTTGCGGCCCTTGACGATCATGTGCTGGCGGAACACGCCCTCGAAGGTGAAGCCGAGCCGGGCGGCCGCGCTGCGCGAGGGGGCGTTGGCGTTGTCGCACTTCCATTCCAGCCGCCGGTAGCCCAGCGCGTCGAAGACATGGGCGAAAAGCACGAAGAAGGCCTCCGTCGCCACGCGCGAGCGCTGGAGCTGCGGGCCGAGCGCGACATTGCCCACCTCGATGACGCCGTTTGCCGTGTCGATCCGCATCAGGGAGAAGAAGCCCGCCGCCCGGCCGCCCTCGCGCGGCAGGATGGCGTAGAAGCGCTTGTCGGCGGCCAGCAGCAGCTCGCGCATCGCGGTGTCGAAAGCCGTTCGGCTCTCGAAGGGCCCGACGGCCAGGAACCGCCAGCCGTCGCGGAACCCCTCGCCGCCCAGCGCCTCGTGCAGCTCGTCGAAGCGTGTCTCGTCGGCGATCGGCTCGAGCACCACGTGGCGACCGGCCAGGATTTGCATGTCGGGTGCGGGGCGGGGCGAAAGGTTCATTGCGTCTCCTCCCTGATAAAGGCGAAAACCGCCTCGCGAATCCCCCTTTCGCCCAGCGGCAGGGCCGTGGCGAAGGAGGTGATCGGCGCGATATGATCGACGCCCTCGAAGAAGCGCGCTTCGGCACGCCCGCCCGCCGCCTCGATGGCGCGGGCCATGGAACGGGTGTTTTCCGGCTCGACCGTCGTGTCGGCAAGGCCGTGGATCAGGAGCGCGGGCGGGCCCTCGCCATCGGCGTAGTTCACCGGCTGGCTCTCCTCGCGGGTCGCCTCGGGGAAGATCCGCTTGTAGCGCTCCTCGTCGAGCGGCAGGAAATCGTAAGGCCCGGCAAGGCCCACGAAGGCGGCGATGCGCCCGGGCGACATGGCCTGCGCCGCCAGATAGCGGTGGTCGAACGCCAGGAGCGCCGCGATCTGCGCGCCCGCCGAATGGCCCAGGAGAACAAGCGGGCGCCGCCCCGGCGGCACGCCATAAGCGCCCTCGCGCAGCGCCCGGTCGATCACGGCCGTCGCCAGCGCGCCATCCTCCACGAAGGCCGGGAACGTGACTTCAGGATAGAGCCGGTAGTTCGGCACGGCGAGGATGAACCCCTCGGCCGCCATCGACTGGCCGACGAAGCGATAAATGTCCTTCGAGCCCGAATCCCAGCTTCCGCCATGGAGGAAGACGACAAGCGGCGTTTCGGCCCCTGCCCCGTCGGGCACGTAGAGGTCGAGGCGCTGGCGCTCGCGAGGCCCGTAGGCGATATCGGAGACCACGACATAGCCCGAGCGCGGCGTGAAGGCGTTGAGCGCGCCCGCCGCGCAGGCAGTGAGGAACAGCGCCAGGGAGACCAGCGCCGCGCCGGGCAGAAGGCGCCTTGCGACGCCCCGCCTCACGCCTTCAGCGCCCGGGCCTCGGCCGCGAGGCGGGCGATGGCGGCAAAGTCGCGGGCGGCCAGCGCCTCCTTCGGCGCCACCCATGAACCGCCCACGCAGACGACATTGGGCAGCGCGAGATAGTCGCCGACATTCCTGGTCGAGACCCCACCCGTCGGGCAGAAGCGGATGCCGGGAAAGACGGGCGCGAGGGCCTTGAGATAAGGCACCCCGCCCAGTTGCTCGGCCGGGAAGAACTTCAGCACCTCGTAGCCGCGCTCGATCATCGTCATCAGCTCGCTGGGGGTCGCGGCGCCCGGCAGGAGGGGCGCCGAGCCGGCGGCGGCGGCATCGACGACGCCCTGCGAGGCGCCCGGCGAGACGATGAACTTCGACCCGGCCTTCTCGGCGGCCTCGAACTGCGCGGCGGTGAGGATCGTGCCCGCCCCGCAGATCGCCTCCGGCACCTCGGCGCACACCGCCTCGATGGCGGCGAGCGCGGCGGGCGTGCGCAGGGTGATCTCGATGGCGGGCAGGCCGCCCTGCACCAGGGCGCGCGCCAGATCGACGCCTTCCTCCGCGCTCGAGACGGCGACGACCGGGATCACCGGCTGGCGGGTGAGGATATCCAGAAGGGCGCGGGCGTCCTGGCTCATGGAAGAGCCCTTTCCTGTCTTAGAGAATGGCGGCGCGTCACGGGTTCTGGCGCGGCTGCAGAACGCCGAGGAGCCGCAAAGCCTTATCCCACGTCCAGGGCTTCTGCAAAATCTCCTCGCTGTCGGCCCGGCTCTGGCGGGCGCATTCCTCCATGGCCTCCAGAAAGCCGTCGCACCAGCGGGCGGCGGTGTTCTCGAACACCTTCTGGCGCATCAGGTGGTATCGGCGCTGGCGCTCCTCCAGCGGCATTTCCAGCGCGTAGTGGAGCGCGCGCGATACGTCGTCGGAGGAATAGGGATTGACGATCAGGGCGGCCGAAAGCTCCGCCCTGGCACCGGCGAAGCGCGAGAGGATGAGCACGCCCGGATCCTGCGGGTCCTGCGCGGCGACGAACTCCTTGGCGACGAGGTTCATGCCGTCGCGCAGCGGCGTGACCATGCATACGCGCGCCGCCCGGTAGATGCCCGCCAGCGCCCGGCGGGTGAAGCCGCGCGTCATGATCTGCATCGGCGTCCAGTCGAGCGTGGCGAAGCGGCCGTTGATGTTGCCGGCGATCTGCTCCAGCTCGGTCCGCAGATCCGCGTAGGCCTCCAGCTCGCCGCGCGAAACGGGCGCCACCTGGAGGAAGCGCACGGACCCTTGCGTCTGCGGGTAGTCCTCCAGAAGCTGCTCGAAGCCCCGGAAGCGCTGGATGATGCCCTTGGAATAGTCCATCCGGTCCACGCCCACGATCTGGGCGCGGCCGCCGGCCATGCCGAGCACCATCTTCTCGTGCTCGCGCGCCTCCTCGCTGGTGGCGAACTCGGCGAAGCCTTCCGCGTCGATGCCGATCGGGAAGGTCGCGGCGCGGATCACCCGCTCGCCCACCCGCAGGCGGCCGCCGTCCAGCTCCTCGCCCTCCAGCTCCTCCACGCAGAAGGACACGAAGTTGCGCCGGTCCGTATCGGTCTGGAAGCCGACGAGATCGTAGGCCAGCATGGCCGAGACGAGGTCGAGCGAGGCGGGCAGCGCGCCGAGGATTTCGGGCGGGCAGAAGGGAATGTGCAGGAAGAAGCCGAGCGGGCCCTTGTGCCCGCGCTCGCGCAGCTCGGCGCCCAGATAGAAGAAATGATAATCGTGGACCCAGACGAGGTCCTGCCCGCCCAGAAGCGGATGCAGCCGCTCGGCGAAGCTGCGGTTGACGGCGCGGTAGGTGCGGTCCGACTGCCGGTCGAACTCCGCGATGTCGAGCCGGTAGTGCAGAAGCGGCCAGAGGGTGCGGTTGGCGTAGTGGAGGTAGAAGCCCTCGGCCTCCTCCACGGTCATGTCGAGCGTCACCAGCTCGGTGTTGCCGTGCGTCTCCACCTTCAGATCGCCGGCCAGGCCGGCCTCGGAGGATTCCCCGCTCCACCCGAACCACAGTCCGCCGCGACGGCGCAGCGCGTCGGCCAGGCCCACCGCCAGCCCGCCCGCCTTGCCCTCGTCGCTCAACGGGCCGACGCGGTTGGAGACGAAGACGAGCCTGCGTTCAGCACCCTCCATCGACATCCTCCATCAGCCAGTCCTTCACCGCCCCGATATCGGCCAGCCGCCGGGTCGCCCCGGTCTCGCCGGGCCCGACCTTGACGCCGATGCCGCCAAGCTCGGCCATCACGGCAAAGGCGAATTCGTCCGTCGTGTCGTCGCCCACATAGATGGGCGTGCGCCCCGCGAAGGGCGCGAGCCGGACGAGGCGGCGCAGCGCTTCGCCCTTGTCCATGCCGGCCGGGTGCACCTCCACGATGCTCTTGCCGTGCATCACCGTCAGCCCCTCGCGCCCGGCCACGGCGGCCGCCATCAGCTCCCTCGCCTCCCCCTCGCATTCGGGGTGCTCGCGATAGTGCAGCACGAGGGCCGTGCCCTTGTCCTCCAGCCGCAGCGCGGAGCCGACGGCCAGGGCCGTGCTCAGATGGGTGCGCACATCCTCCAGCGCCTCGGGGCCGGCGAGGCGCTCGATCGCGCCCCCCTGCGCGACGCGGCTTTCCAGCCCGTGAACGCCGGCCGCCGCGAAGCGATGGGGAGAAAGAAAGCGGTCGAGATCGGCGATGCGCCGCCCGCTGACGATGGCCAGCGCGCCGTCGAGGCGATCGTGCAGGACGGCGAGCCGGTCGAGAAGAGAGGGATCGATGGCCACGCCGTCCGGCTCGGGGGCGAAGTCGACAAGGACGCCGTCGAAGTCGAGAAACAGGGCGTGGCGGCTGGAATCTATGGAGACTGGATCAAGCATCAGGAGGCAAGATAGAGCCCTTGCCCCTTTTCTGCCAGCCGAACGCCGCAATCTTATCCCGAAACGCCGAGGCGATCGAGGGTTGCGCGGTCGGCCATGCCGCTCGGCGCAAGGCCCCCGGCCTTCTGGAACGCCATCACCGCGCCCTGGGTGCGCGGGCCGAAAATGCCGTCCGGGGCAAGCGGGTGGCCATGCCGGACCAGCGCCTTCTGAAGCGCGGCGACGGCCGGACCGCGCGCGCCGAGGCGCAGGCCCTCCACGGGCCGGGCCAGAAGGCGGCGCGCCTTGGCATGGGCCTCCGCGATCTTGGCGTCGTAACGATTGGCCGCGAAGCCCGGGCCGTTGTAGCGCCGTGCAAAGCCCTTGTGGTCGCCCGACAGGAGCAGCCGGTGAAGCGCCCCTTCCTTCAGGAACCGCGCGACGAGAATGAACTGGCCCTTCGCGGACTGCCGGGCGAGATCGGCCATGGCGTGCACGCTGGCAAAGCCCAGCCGCTTCCAGTGCTCGCCCATCACCTGCCCCAGCCCCCAGGAGGTGGCGCGGTAGGCGGCCGCCGCGTCGATGGACGCCGCGCGTTCCAGCATGGCCCAGCGCGCCGGCTGGCCGGCGGGGTTCCTCACCGTGCCGGCCCTGGGGCTCGCCAGCCCAGCGGCACGCGCGATACGGCGCGGGGCCTCGGGCAGCAGGCGGTCGAAGTAATGGCCCTCGAAGCGGATCAGCGGCTCGGAACGGCCACCCACCGGCGCGAATGCCATGGCGTTGGTCTCCACCAGCGCCACCGCGAGCAGCACGCTCGCCGCCACGCCCTCCGAGTCCTGCGTTCCCAGCGCCGCTTCGATCACGTCCTTCGATACAGCCATCGCCCCTGCTCCCGCTCCATTCGACACGGGACGGATTGTCTCGCATCGGCACGGAACGGGAACAGATTGCGGCAGAAAGCCTCAGGCGGCGCGGCGCTCGCCCGCCTTCTCGCGGTTGAGGGGCACGATCTCGGCGCCGGAATGGGCCTGCGCGCGCGGATAGTCGCCCGCCACCTCGGCCGCGATCATCTCGGCCGTGACGGCCGAGAGCGTCCAGCCCAGATGACCATGGCCGGTATTGTAGTAGACGCGCGACTTCGAGCCGCGCCCGACCTTGGGCAGCATGTCCGGCATCATCGGGCGAAGCCCCGCCCACGGCACGACGGAGGCCGTGCCGATGCCGGGGAAACGGTGGCGGCACCAGGCGACGAGCGGCTTGATGCGGTCCCACTTGATGTCGCGATTGTCGCCCGCGAACTCGGCCGTGCCGGCGATGCGCAGGCGGTTCCGGCCCAGCCGGCTGGTGACGATCTTGGCCTTGTCGTCGAGCAGGCTGACCCAGGGCGCGCCCGCGCGGCTTTCCTCGTCCTCCAGGTTCACCGTCACCGAGTAGCCCTTGACGGGGTAGATGTTCACCCGGTCGCCGAGCTGCGCGGCCAGGCGCCGGCTGGCGACGCCCGCGCAGATCACCACCGCGTCGAAGCGGTCGAGGCGCTTGGGCTCCTCGCCCTTGGACCATTCGATGCGCACACCGTCCTCGTCATGGCGCAGGGACGAGACGTCCGCGTCGTAGACGAAGGTCGTGCCATGGCGCGCCGCGGCGTCCGAAAGGCCGCGCGTGAACTTGTGGATGTCGCCGGTGAAATCGCTCTCGGTGAAGAAGCCGCCATGATAGGTGCCGGCCAGCGCCGGCTCGATGGCATGGATCTCGTCATTGGTCAGCGCCCTGCGCTGCAAGCCGCCCTTGGCGTAGAGCGCGTTGACCTTCAGCCCGTGCTCGAATTCCGGCTTGGTCTCGTAGACATGCAGGATGCCGCGCTTCTCGACGTCGAAGTCGATGCCCTCCTCCTCGGCCATCTCGAAGAGATGGCGGCGCGCGTCGATGGCGAGGCGGACGGTGGCGACCGTGTTCTCCTCGTAGGAGCGGGCCGCCATCACGAACTCGAACATCCAGGAGAGCTTGTGCCAGGTCGGCGCCGGATGCACGAGCAGCGGCGCGTCCTTCTTGAACATCCACTTGATGCCCTTGATGAAGGTGGCCGGGTTGTTCCACACCTCGGCGTTGGAGGCCGAAAGCTGGCCGCCATTGGCGAAGGAGGTTTCCATGCCGGCGAAGGGCTGACGGTCGAAGACCGTCACGTCGAAGCCCTGCCGCATGAGCTTGTAGGCCGTGGTCACGCCGGTGATGCCGGCGCCGACGACGGCGATGGTGGGGGCGGAATTATGGGCGGCGGTTGCTGAACGGGCAGTCATAGGCACGATCCTTCCGACTCGTCGATCCCGAGTCCTCGTCGTGCCCCTCTCCGTCATCGGCCTGAGAGTTTCACGGGACGAGGTTCATCCTCCTCCCGCTTTCTCCTTCGGCGGGCGACCGTTGGACGGGCCGCCACTCTCCGGATTTGTGAACCACGCCGCGCGGTCCTTTTGCCTGAGAGTTTCCGGGGCGGTTGCTCCTTCGGCGCCGGCTGTCGACCGGTCTCTCCCGCAAGCGGCGATTACAGGATCAAGATACCTCCCGCCTCTCCGCGCGGCAAGCGCAAAGAAAAGGCATTTTCTGCCTTCAGGCGCGCCGCTTGCCGCTTTGCGTGTCGAAGAGATGCAGATGGTCCGGGTCCGCCAGCGCGGTGAAGGGCGTACCGATCTCGCGCCGCGCATAGCCGGGCATGCGCACCGCGATCTCCGCGGCCCCGCTGGCCGGCGTGCCGTAGATGTAACTCTCGGCGCCCACCATCTCCACGGCCGTCACGGTCAGGTCGAAGGTCAGCCCTTCGGCCGCCTCGCCCGGGCCCAGGATGCGCATGTGCTCAGGCCGGATGCCGAGCGTCGCGCCCGGCCCCGCCCCGCGCGCGCCGGCGAAGGAGAAGACGGACGGCAGGTGCTGCGCCGTGGTCTCGTCCAGCGGCACGAGGTTCATCGCCGGAGAGCCGATGAAGCTGGCGACGAACAGGCTGGCGGGCTTCTCGTAGACCTCCAGCGGCGTGCCGACCTGCTCGATCAGGCCGCCGTTCAGCACCACCAGCCGGTCGGCGAGCGTCATCGCCTCGAGCTGGTCGTGGGTCACGTAGAGGCTGGTGGTCGAAAGGCGCTTCTGCAGGGAGCGGATCTCGGCGCGCATCTGCACGCGCAGCTTGGCGTCGAGATTCGACAGCGGCTCGTCGAAGAGGAAGGCGGCGGGCTCGCGCACGATGGCCCGGCCCATGGCCACGCGCTGGCGCTGGCCGCCCGAAAGCTGGCCGGGCTTGCGGTCGAGGAAGGGGGCGATCTCCAGTATGCCGGCCGCCTCGTCGATGCGCCGCTCGATCTCGGCCTTCGGCGTCCTGCGGTTCTTCAGGCCATAGGCGAGGTTCTGGCGCACGGACATGTGCGGATAAAGAGCGTAGTTCTGGAACACCATGGCGATGTCGCGGTCGGCGGGCTCCTTGTCGTTCACCACGCGCTCGCCGATGCGCACCGTGCCGCGCGTGATGGATTCCAGCCCGGCGACCATGCGCAGGAGCGTGGACTTGCCGCAGCCGGAGGGGCCCACCAGCACCACGAACTCGCCGTCGGCGACGGTCAGGGAAATGCCCTTCACGGATTCGGCCGACGCGCCGGGATAGGTCTTTCCGACCTCCTGAAGATCGATGGACGCCAAGTTCTCACTTCTCCGTTTCAACGAGGCCGCGCACGAACCAGCGCTGCATGAGGAGCACCACCAGCACCGGCGGCAGGATGGCCAGGATCGCCGTCACCATGACCAGATGCCACTGCGTGGCCGCGTCCGCGAAGGACATCATCTTGCGGATGGCAATGATGATCGTGTTCATCTGGTTGTCGTTGGTGACGAGCAGCGGCCACAGATACTGCGTCCAGCCATAGACGAAGAGGATGACGAAGAGCGCGGCGATGTTGGTCTTCGACAGGGGAAGCAGGATGTCCTTGAAGAACCGGATCGGCCCCGCCCCGTCGATCCGCGCCGCCTCCACCAGCTCGTGCGGGATGGTGAGGAAGAACTGCCGGAAGAGCAGCGTGGCGGTGGCGGAGGCGATGAGCGGCAGCGTCAGGCCCGTGTAGGTGTCGATGAGGTTGAGGTCCACCATCACCTTGTAGGTCGGCAGGATGCGCACCTCCACCGGCAGCATCAGGGTGATGAAGATCATCCAGAAGAACGCCATGCGGAAGGGAAAGCGGAAGAAGACGATGGCGTAGGCGGAGATGATCGAGATCACGATCTTGCCCACCGCGATGACGAGGGCCACCACCGTGGTGTTCCACAACAGGCGCCAGACATTGACGCCGCCGATCTGCCCCACGCCCCCGAACAGCGCCTGATAGTAGTTCGCCCACCCCTCGCGGCCCGGCAGCAGCGGCAGCGGCGGGTTGAGGATGGTGCGCAGCGAATGGGTGGAGGCCGAGAAGGTGTAGTAGATCGGAAAGGCGACGATCACGACGCCGAGGATCAGGCACAGATGGGCGAAGGCCGTGGCGTAAGGGCGGTTCTCGATCATGGCCGGCTCCTCATGCGTAGTGCACCTTCTTCTCGATGAAGCGGAACTGGAAGGCCGTCAGCGCGATGACGATGGCCATCAGGATCACCGACTGCGCGGCCGAGGTGCCGAGATTCAGGTTCACGAAGCCGTCGTTATAGACCTTGTAGACCAGCGTCTCGGTGGCCCGCGCCGGCCCGCCGCCCGTCACGGCATGGATGATGCCGAAGGTGTCGAAGAAGGCGTAGGTCGTGTTGATGACGAGCAGGAAGAAGGTCGTGGGCGCCAGGAGCGGGAAGACGATGGTCCAGAAGCGCTTGGCCCCGCGCGAGCCGTCGATGGCCGCCGCCTCGATCAGCGAGCGCGGGATGGCCTGGAGGCCGGCGACGAAGAACAGGAAATTGTAGCTGATCTGCTTCCACGCCGCCGCCATCACCACGAGCACCATGGCCTGGTCGCCGTTGAGCAGCGGGTCCCACGGCACTCCCATGTCGCGCAGCATGTAGGCGAAGGTGCCCATGGCGGGGTTGAACATGAAAAGGAAGAGCATTCCCGCCACGGCCGGCGCCACGGCATAGGGCCAGATCAGCATGGTGCGATAGAGGCCCTTGCCGCGCACCACCTTGTCGGCGGCGGTGGCCAGGAGCAGCGCCACCGACATGGCCAGAAGCGCCGTGGCGAGGCTGAAGACCACCGTCGTCCAGACCGAGCCGAGATAGTTCGGGTCCGACAGGACGGCGCGGAAATTGTCGAGCCCCACGAAGCTGGTGCGCAGGCCGAAGGGGTCCTCGCGCAGCGTCGACTGGTAGATGGCCTGGCTCGCCGGCCAGTAGAAGAAGACGAGCGTGATGGCCACCTGCGGCGCGAGCAGGAGATAGGGCAACAGCTTGTTGGGAAAGGCGGCGTTCTGCACGCGGGCTCCTGACTTGCGGCAAGGGGCCGGGGCGCTCCGCCCGGCCGGACAGGCAGGGGCCGGACAAACGCCCGGCCCCGCTCCATCGTCGTTTCGGCGCGTTTACTGCGTCGCGGAGGCGATGGCGGCGTTGCCGCGCTCCACGGCCTTGTCGAGGGCGGCCTGCGCGTCCTGGCTGCCGTTCAGCATCGACTCGAACTCCTCGTTCTGGATGTCGCGCACCTGCGGCAGGTTCGGCAGGCGCACGCCGCGCGAGTTCTCGGTCGGCGCCTTGCCCATCATTTGCGTGATCGGCGTCTCGCGGCCCGGATTCTCCTCGTAGAAGCCGGACGCCTTCGTCGCCTCGTAGGCGGCCATGGTCACGGGCAGATAGCCCGATTCCTCGTGCAGGCGCTGCTGCACCTCGGTCTGCGACAGGAAGTTGAAGAACTCGGCGACGCCCTTGTACTCCTCGTCCGGGCGCCCGTCGAAGACCCAGAGGCTGGCGCCGCCGGGAATGGTGTTCTGCGGCGCGCCCTCGGCGTTCCCCTCATAGGGAAGCTGGCCGATGCCGTAGTTCATGCCCGAATTGACGACATCGCCGAGGCCGCCCGAGGATTCGGTGAGGATGGCGCACTCGTTCGAAAGGAAGAGCTGCTTGGCCTCCGAGGTGCGGCCGCCGTAGCGGAACACGCCGTCACGCGCCAGGTCCGCGATGGCCTGGAAGTGCTCGACATAGATCGGCTCGTTGATCTTGAGCTCCACATCCGGGCCGGCAAGGCCGTTCTCCTGCGTGCCGTAGGACACGTCGTTCCAGGCCGCGAAGTTCTCCAGATGGATCCAGGTCAGCCACGTGGACGTGTAGCCGCAGGGCGCGGCGCCCGAATCCTTGATCGTGCGCGCGGCCTCGAACACCTCGGCCCAGGTGGCGGGCGGGCTTTCGGGGTCCAGCCCGGCGGCCTCGAACGCGTCCTTGTTGTAGTAGAGGACGGGCGAGGACGAATTGTAGGGGAAGGACAGCATGGTGCCGTCCGGGCGCGAGTAATAGCTGACGATGCCCGGCAGATACTGCGCCTTGTCGAAGGCGTAGCCGCCCTCCTCCAGCACCTCGGCCACCGGGCGCACGGCGCCTTCGGCGCCCATCATCACGCCGGTGCCGACATCGAAGACCTGGATGATGGCCGGCGCCTGGCGCGCGCGGAAGGCGGCGATGCCCGCGTTCAGCGTCTCGGGATAGGTGCCCTTGAACACGGGGACGAGGCGGTAGTCGCTCTGGCTCTCGTTGAACTCGGCGGCCAGGCGCTCCACCACGTCGTTGTTGGCCCCGCTCATGGCGTGCCACCACTGGATCTCGGTCTGCGCCGCGGCGGGCGCGGCCATGGTGCCGGCAAAGAGCAGGGCGGCGAGAGCGCCGGCCTTCTGGAAGGTCTCAGTCATCTGGATTTCGCTCCCATTGAACGCCGCGACATGCGGCCGGGCACCACCCTCCTAGCGGCGCCGGCCAACGGCTTGATGAAATTTCTATGACAGTTCGGTAACGTCGGAAAGCCCTGATCACGCTTTCCTTTCACGCCCCGACCGCGATTCTCACAACTCTTTCGGCCGCGGGTAGCGCTGCGCGCTCTCCAGGACGTTGAGGTCCATGTGGTTGCGCATGTACCGCTCGGAGGCCTTCTGCAACGGCTGGTAGTCCCAGGGAAAATACGCGCCGTTGCGCAGCGCCTCGTAGGTGACGTGCCGGCGCGCCTGGCTGGCGCGCACCGCTTGGTCGAAACCGGCAAGGTCCCACCGCGCCGCCGCCATCTCGCGGAACCGGGCGAGGACCCCGGCCGCCTCCGGGTCTTGCGAGCGCTCGTCCAGCTCGTGCGGATCGGCGGACAGGTCGAAGAGCTGGTCGGGATCGGCCGGGCAATGGCTGAACTTCCAGCGCCCCTCGCGCAGGCAGACCATCGGTGCGACGGAGCCTTCCGCCGCATATTCCATCGGCACCGCCGCGCCCCTCGCGCCGCGCGCCGCGGTGGCCAGCAGCGAAAGGCCGTCGAGCCACTGCGCCTGCGCCGCCAGGTCGATCCCGGCCAGCTCGGCCAGCGTCGGCACGATGTCGAGCGTGGAGACCGGCGCCTCGACCAGGGACCCTTCGCGCCCCGGCACGTGCAGCATCAGCGGCACCCGCGCGGAAGGCTCGAAGAAGTTCATCTTGAACCAAAGGCCGCGCTCCCCCAGCATGTCGCCATGGTCGGAGACGAACAGGATGGCGGTGTTGCCGGCCATGTCCGTCGCCTCCAGAACGTCCAGAAGCTCGCCGATCTTCTCGTCCACATAGGAGAGGTTGGCGAAATAGGCGCGGCGCGAGGCGGCGATCATCTCGTCGGTGATGTCGTAGGCGCCGTCCTCGCACGCTTCCATCAGCCGTCGCGAATGCGCGTCCTGCCGCTCGAGGGGGAGACGCTTCACCTCCGGCAACAGCGCCGAGCAGTGCTCGTAGAGGTCGAAGAAGCGCGGGCGCGCGACATAGGGGTCGTGCGGATGGGTGAAGGAGACGGTGAGGCAGAACGGCCGTGAATCCTGCCGTCGCGCCAGATCGTAGAGCCTGGCCTTGGCGTGGTGGGCCACCTCGTCGTCATATTCGAGCTGGTTGGTGATCTCGGCCGTTCCCGCGCCCGTGACGCTGCCGAGATTGTGATACCACCAGTCGATGCGCTCCCCCGGCCTGGTCCAGTCGGGCGTCCAGCCGAAATCGGCCGGGTAGACATCCGTCGTCAGCCGCTCCTCGAAACCGTGGAGCTGGTCCGGGCCGACGAAATGCATCTTGCCGGAAAGGCACGTGCCGTAGCCCGCGCGCCGCAGATGATGGGCGAAGGTGGGAATGTCGGAGGGGAATTCGGCGGCATTGTCGAACACGCCGGTGCGCGAGGGAAGCTGCCCGCTCATCAGGCTCGCCCGCGCCGGGGCGCAGAGGGGGCTGGCGGTATAGGCGTTGGCAAAGCGCAGCGAGGCGCCCGCCAGCGCCCTGAGGCGCGGCACGTGCAGGAAATCCGCCGGCCCGTCGGGGAACAGGGTTCCCGCCAGTTGATCGACCATCAGGATCAGGATGTTGGGGCGAGCGTCCGGCATGGCGTTCCTCTTGCGCATCGGCCCGCTCTAGCCGGCCCCCCACGCGAAGGACAAGGGGCTCATTCCGCCGGTTGCGGGCCCGCGCCGGCCCCGTGGGCCGGATGATCGCCCGGCGCCCTGGGCAGGAAGCGCCCGATGCGCCGGGCGAAGCCATCCAGAAGGGTGAGGATCACCGGCACGAAGATCAGCGTCAGGAGCGTGGAGGAGATCAGCCCGCCGATCACCGCATGGGCCATGGGCGCGCGCTGCTCTCCGCCCTCGCCCGCGCCGATGGCGATGGGCAACATGCCGAAGATCATCGCCAGCGTCGTCATGACGATGGGCCGAAGGCGCACGGCGCCGGCCTCCACGAGGCTGTCGTGGAGCGACATGCCCGCCGCGCGCGCCTGGTTGGAATAGTCCACGAGGAGAATGGCATTCTTCGTCACCAGCCCCATCAGCATGATGAAGCCGATGATGGAGAAGATGTTCAGCGTCGAGCCCATGACGAGGAGCCCCAGCAACACGCCGATCAGCGAGAGGGGCAGCGTCATCATGATGGCGACCGGCTGGAGGAAGGAGCCGAATTGCGAGGCGAGAACGAGGTAGATGAAGATCACCGCCAGGCCCAGCGCCTGCACGGCATAGCCCAGGCTTTCCTGCATGTCCTGCGTCTCGCCGCCGAAGACGACCCGCATTCCCGCCGGCACCTCGATCCGGGCCAGCGCGGCCGTCAGGTCGGCCGACACGTCGCCGAGCGCGCGCCCGGACACGTTGGCGTCCACCCGCACCTCGCGCGAAAGGTCGCGGCGATTGATGGTGGTCGGGGCGATGGATTCGACGATATCGGCCACCTGCTCCAGACGCACGATAACCGGGCGCTCGTTCGCATCCATGCGGCTCGTGGCCAGCGTCAGGTCGCGCAATTGCTGGGCCCGCTCGCGCTGCTCGCGTGGCAGGCGCACCATCACGTCGTAGGATTCCCCGTCCGGCGCGTTCCAGACCGAAACGGCATCGCCCGCGATCAACGGGCGCAGGAGATTGGCGATATCCTCCACCGAGACGCCGAGGTCGTCGGCAGCCTCGCGGCGCACGCGCACCGCCAGTGTCGGGCGCTCGTCCTCGATGGAGGATTCGACCTCTACGGCGCCCGGAATGGCGCGCAGCGCGGCGGCGACCTCGCCCGAGACCCGGCGCAGATCCTCGTCCGAATCGCCAAGGACCGAGATCTGAAGCGGCTTGCCGCCCGGCCCCGCCACCGCGTTCTGGTTGATCGACACGTCGAGCCCGGCGATGACCGAAAGCCGCTGGCGCAGCGGCTCGGCAAGGGAAGCGGCCGACATAGAGCGCTCCCCGAGCGGCAGCATCGTGACCTGGATATTGGCGGCGTTGAAGCCGCGCGCGCCCGCCGAGTTCACCGTGGAATAGGTGGAGGCGATATCGGGAAACTCCGCCAATGCGGCCTCGACCTGGCGCACCTTCACCGCCGTATAGTCGAGCGAGGACCCCTCCGGCACCTCGATGACGATGGAGAACTCGCCCTGGTTGCCCTGCGGCAGGAACTCGCCCCCGATGCGCGGCACCAGCATCAGGCTGCCGGCGAAGACGACGAAGACCGCGATGACAGTGAGGGCGCGATGGGCGAGGCTCCAGCGGATCACGTCGCGATAACGCTCGGCGACGCGCGTGAAGCCGCGGTCGAACCGCTCCACCAGCCGCCCGACCGGCCCGCGCCGGGCATCCGGCTGGGCCTGCGGATCGTACCAGACGCTGGAGAGCATGGGGTCGAGCGTGAAGGCGACGAAGAGCGAGATGAGCACCGCCACCGACACGGTGACGCCGAATTGCAGGAAGAAGCGGCCGATGATGCCGCCCATGAAAGCGACGGGCAGGAAGACGGCGACGATCGACAGAGTGGTGGCCACCACGGCGAGGCCGATCTCGTTCGTCCCGTCCAGCGCGGCCTGCCGGTGGCTCTTGCCCATGTGGAGATGGCGCGTGATGTTCTCCCGCACCACGATCGCGTCGTCGATCAGGATGCCGATGGCCAGAGACAGCGCCAGAAGCGTCATCGTGTTGAGCGTGAAGCCGAGGAAGTAGATCACCGCGAAGGTGCCGATCACCGAGATCGGCAGCGTCAGGCCGGTGATGACGGTGGAGCGCCAGGAATTCAGGAACAGGAAGACGATGGCCACCGTCAGCAGCGCGCCCTCGATCATCATCTGCTGGACATTGGTGACGGAGGCGGCGATGGACCGGGAATTGTCCTGCGAGATATCGAGGACGATGTCCTCGCGCGCCAGTTCCCGGGAAAGCACCTCGATCTCGGCCCGCAGGGCCTGCGCCACGCCCACCGTGTTGGCGCCCTGCACCTTCACCACATCGACGCCCAGCGCCGGGGCTCCGTTGCGGGTGGCCCGGCTCGTGAGCTCCGCGCCTCCGTCCAGAATACGGGCCACCTGGCCGAGATAGACCGGATAGCCGCCATCGCGCGCGACGATGATGCGCTCGAAATCCGCGACATCGCCGATGCGCCCCTCGATGGTGACGATCCGCTGGTCGTTGCCGGAGGTGATGTTGCCGGCGGCGCGATCCTGGTTCTCGCGCGCGACGGCCTCCAGCACGCGCGAAGCCGCGATGCCGAACGCCTCCAGCCGCTCCGGCTCGATCATCACCAGCACCTGCCGGTCGCTACCGCCCACGATGGTGGTCTGCCCCACGCCCTCGATGACGTTCAACCGACGGGTGATGATCTGGTCGGCAATGCGCGTGATCTCGGACAGTTCGCGCGTGGGCGAGGATACGGCCACCGAGAGGATCGGCGCGTCGTCGGGGTTGAAGCGCGTGATCTGCGGCGTGTCCACCTCGTCGGGGAAGCCCGCCTCGAGCTGGGCGACGCGATCGCGCACTTCCTGCGCGGCAAGGCGCGAATCGACGTCGAGCTCGAATTCGACGATCACCAGCGAGCGGCCCTCGAAGGATTCGGACTGGACGCTCTTGATGCCGCCGATGGTGTTGACCGCCTCCTCCACGCGCCGCGTGACATTGGTTTCCACCGTCTCCGGCGCGGCCCCGGTATAGGTGGTGGCCACCACCACGACGGGCAGGTCGATCTCGGGAAACTCCTCCACGCTCATGCGCGAGAAGCCGAACAGGCCGATCACGAGGATCGCCGCCATCATCATGGTGGCGAAGACCGGATGGGAAACGCTGATGCGGGTGAGGAACATGGCCGTCGGGCTTTCCGGGGCCGCGCCCCTCTACGCTTAGAGTTCGGCCATCCGATATTCGACATCGGGCCTGAGATCGGGCAGCGGCGCGGTGACGACGAGATCGCCCTCATCCAGCCCGGCGACGACCTCCACCATGTTTCGATCAGGCCAGCGCGTGCCGATTTCCACCGCCTGGCGCCTCAACCGACCGCCCTCGCCCTTCAGGACATAGTCGCCGCCCTCGTCCCGGCGGATCGCGGCATCGGGCAGCGCGATGACATCGGGCGCCGCCTGCGTTCGAAGCGCCCCGACGGCGAACATTCCGCCGCGCAGGAGCCCGTCCTCGTTGTCGATCTGGAGGAAGACCGGCACGGCGCGCGAGCCGCCGACCGCGACGGGGCTGACCCGGGCGACACGCGCCTCGAACCGGCGCCCCTCGATCCCGTCGACCTGCATCTCGGCACCCTGCCCGACCTGCACCTTCACGATGCGCGTGGTGGGAACGCCGACCTCGATCTCCATGAGCGAGGGATCGACAAGGCCGAGAAGCTCCGAATTGATGCCCACCGCCTGGCCCGGTTCGACCGCCCGCGAGGAGACCACGCCCGAGAACGGCGCGAGGACCCTGGCTTCACGAAGCTGATAGCGCGCCTGGGCAAGCTCGGCCTCCAGCGTCCGCAACTGCGCCCGCAGATTGAGCACGGAGGCCTCCGCCTCGCGCACCGCAGCCTCGGCCGCAAAGCCGGACTGGCCAAGGCGCTGGCTGCGCTCCAGCGTGAATTCGGCAAGGTCGAGTTGCGCCTGCGTGGCCGCCACGCTCGATTCGCGCGCGGCCAGGCCGGCCTCCAGAAGCTCGCGGTCGAACTCCACGAGGACGTCGCCTACGGCAACCGCTTCACCCACCTGCGCGTGGACCGAGACAATCGTACCGGACAGGGGCGCTGCGATCGTCGCGCGCCGCACGGGACGCAGCGCGCCTGAGATGCGCACATCGTCCACCACAGTGCTTCTCGCGACCCGAGACATCTCGATCTGCGCCAGTTCCACCGGCCCATCCGCCGGCTCCGCTACCGCGAGCGCCAGCGTGGAAGCGGGGTCCGGCGAAGCATCCTGGCCGTTACGATAATACGACGCCAGGCCCATTCCCCCCCCGACGACGAGGACCGACAGGACAAGAAGAACTCTCCGGGGGCCGGCCATGATGCGCAGATCCGAAACGCTAGGGACGAGACAGTGCATCAAGATAGGAAGCGAAGATGGTGAGAGGAAGACCTGTGTCCTTGTTGCTGCGGTTACCGGCGAGCGGCGGAACTATTTTGCCGGTGAATGGTGCGATGTGTTGACGCTGGTTTGTATGAGCCGTGGCATTGCGGGCTTTGGCTTTTGGGGATGGGTTTTGCGAAGGTTTTTGCGGCCCCGTACGGTTGCGTGTTTTGATGTGTGCGGGTTCCGGGGTGCGTTCAGTTCGAAGTCTGGTTGGCAGCGTTGTTTTGAGGGTGTGGCTGTGTGCGCGGCGCTTGCGGCGGCTTGGTTCGGGCGGCGTGGGACCGATGGCGGACGTTTCGGGGAGCCTTGCCGGGACCGGCGCCTTGTGCCCTGCCCGTCTGCCCTTGTGCGTCTTGCGCTGATGCCCGGGATCGCCGGGGCGTTCCGCGTGGGTGTGCGAACGCAAAAAGCCCCCGCCGGTTTTGACCGTGCGAGGGCTTGGATGGGGTGTGAAGGGAGGGGGATGTGATTTGCAGACCTGGCAGCGACCGACTTTCCCGCGTCTTGAGACGAAGTATCATAGGCGCTGAGGCGTTTCACGGCCGAGTTCGGAATGGGATCGGGTGCAGCCACCTCGCTGGAACCACCAGGTCGGCAAATCACATCTGTTCTGGAAGCTGGTATTGAGACGAAGCGCCATTGCCGTCGCGAGAGCGATGAGCATTGGCGAATGAGAACGATCAAGCCGATCGAGCTATTAGTACCGGTAAGCTTCATGCGTTGCCGCACTTCCACACCCGGCCTATCGACGTGGTGGTCTTCCACGGCTCTGATAGGGAATACTCGTTTCCAGGTGGGTTTCCCGCTTAGATGCCTTCAGCGGTTATCCCGACCGTACATAGCTACCCTGCACTGCGGCTGGCGCCACAACAGGTCCACCAGAGGTACGTCCATCCCGGTCCTCTCGTACTAGGGACAGATCCTGTCAATATTCCTACACCCACGGCAGATAGGGACCGAACTGTCTCACGACGTTCTGAACCCAGCTCACGTACCGCTTTAATTGGCGAACAGCCAAACCCTTGGGACCTGCTCCAGCCCCAGGATGCGATGAGCCGACATCGAGGTGCCAAACAACCCCGTCGATATGGACTCTTGGGGGTCATCAGCCTGTTATCCCCGGCGTACCTTTTATCCGTTGAGCGATGGCCCTTCCACTCGGGACCACCGGATCACTATGACCGACTTTCGTCTCTGCTCGACTTGTCTGTCTCGCAGTCAGGCAGGCTTATGCCATTGCACTCGACGACCGATTTCCGACCGGTCTGAGCCCACCATCGCGCGCCTCCGTTACTCTTTGGGAGGCGACCGCCCCAGTCAAACTACCCACCATACACTGTCCCGGACCCGGATGACGGGCCGCGGTTAGACATCCATGACGATAAGGGTGGTATTTCAAGGATGGCTCCACGCGAGCTGGCGCCCACGCTTCAAAGCCTACCACCTATCCTACACATGCCGACACGAATGCCAGTGTAAAGCTATAGTAAAGGTGCACGGGGTCTTTCCGTCTGACCGCAGGAACCCCGCATCTTCACGGGGAATTCAATTTCACTGAGTCTGCGTTGGAGACAGCGGGGAAGTCGTTACGCCATTCGTGCAGGTCGGAACTTACCCGACAAGGAATTTCGCTACCTTAGGACCGTTATAGTTACGGCCGCCGTTTACTGGGGCTTCGATTCAAAGCTTGCACCTCTCCTCTTAACCTTCCAGCACCGGGCAGGCGTCAGACCCTATACGTCGTCTTTCGACTTCGCAGAGCCCTGTGTTTTTGATAAACAGTCGCTACCCCCTGGTCTGTGCCACCACCATACGGTTGCCCGCATGGAGGTCACGCTTCTTCCGAAGTTACGCGTGCAATTTGCCGAGTTCCTTCAACGCAGTTCTCTCAAGCGCCTTGGTATGCTCTACCAGTCCACCTGTGTCGGTTTCGGGTACGGTCTATACGGTGGGGCTATTTCCTGGGACCCCTTCGCTGCCGAACCAATCCGATAAGGATCGACAACACACAGGATCCGTCACTCACCACCAGGCCCACGATTATTAACGTGGTTCCCATCGACTACGCCTTTCGGCCTCGCCTTAGGGGCCGGCTAACCCTGCTCAGATTAACTTTAAGCAGGAACCCTTGGACTTTCGGCGAGGGAGTCTCTCACTCCCTTTATCGTTACTCATGTCAGCATTCGCACTTCCCATACCTCCACCGGCCCTCACGGGTCCGGCTTCAACGGCCTAGGGAACGCTCCGCTACCGCTTGCATCATAGATGCAAACCCACAGCTTCGGTGTATGGCTTGAGCCCCGGTACATTTTCGGCGCAAGAACCCTTAAATCTAGACCAGTGAGCTGTTACGCTTTCTTTAAATGATGGCTGCTTCTAAGCCAACATCCTGGTTGTTTTGGGATTCTCACATCCTTTCCCACTTAGCCATAACTTGGGGACCTTAGCTGGTGGTCAGGGTTGTTTCCCTCTCCACGACGGACGTTAGCACCCGCCGTGTGTCTGCCGGACAGCACTTCCAGGTATTCGGAGTTTGGTTGGGTTTGGTAAGACGGTGAGTCCCCCTAGCCCATCCAGTGCTCTACCCCCTGGAGTGTTCATCCGACGCTCTACCTAAATAGATTTCGCGGAGAACCAGCTATTTCCGAGTTTGATTGGCCTTTCACCCCTAGCCACAAGTCATCCCAATCTATTGCAACAGATGCGGGTTCGGTCCTTCAGTGCGTGTTACCGCACCTTCAACCTGCTCATGGCTAGATCACTCGGTTTCGGGTCTAATCCGACGAACTGAACGCCCTGTTCAGACTCGCTTTCGCTGCGCCTACACCTACCGGCTTAAGCTCGCTCGCCAGACTAAGTCGCTGACCCATTATACAAAAGGTACGCGGTCACCAATGATGGCTCCCACTGTTTGTAGGCATCCGGTTTCAGGTTCTCTTTCACTCCCCTTGTCGGGGTGCTTTTCACCTTTCCCTCACGGTACTGGTTCACTATCGGTCATGCACGAGTACTTAGGCTTGGAGGGTGGTCCCCCCAATTTCAGACAGGATTTCACGTGTCCCGCCTTACTCGAGGACCTCAAAGAGCATTGCGCCTACGGGACTATCACCCACTCATGTCAGGCTTTCCAACCTGTTCGGCTTCTCTCATATGAGGCCACTGGCCTGGTCCGCGTTCGCTCGCCGCTACTGACGGAGTCTCGGTTGATGTCCTTTCCTTCGGGTACTTAGATGTTTCAGTTCCCCGAGTTCGCTTCTAACCCCTATGTATTCAGAGTCAGATACCTTTTTGACGATCCTTGGAAACCGCAGCGCCACCGGAAAGCTCGCGCCCTCCAGTGCCGTTCCGATTTTCCAAGGATCAAAGGTGGGTTGCCCCATTCGGAAATCCACGGATCAAAGCTTATTCGCAGCTCCCCATGGCTTATCGCAGCGTATCACGTCCTTCATCGCCTGTGCATGCCAAGGCATTCACCAGATGCCCTTAAGACACTTGATCGTTCTCATCGCCAATGCTCATCATTGCCCGCCTGCTCACGCCGGCGATCCATCGGGATCGCCGTCTGCGCAGGGCGCGGTCCATCAGGACCGACGGCCGTTCGGCCTCGCGAACCCAAAAGGGTTCGATCGGCGTCACGTCCTTCGGAGGATGAACAACTCGAACAAGAGAGAGACGAGCATTGTCGCTTCATTCTCTTCAGAAGCGCCGACAACACCGGCCCGCGTGCAACGGGGATCGGCGTCCTGCGACGGCGCTTCATGCCAACTCCATCCGCTCGGGACGGAATTGACGAAAGACCAGCTTCCAGAGACGGGACCCGATGATGGCGGTCAGGCACATCAATCGCTCGACCCGAACGGCGAACCGCTCGGGCGGGTATGGCGCAGAATGAACTCCAGGAGGCGATGAACCTCCTGGCACCCTGCCCCGGACGGGATCGCATCGCACTCAGGCGCCAGCGATCCCTCAGGACCCGTCTTCTCTTCACATTGTCATCAGAACAGGCAGACACTCGACCCGTTGGCCAAGGCTGCAAACCTTTTCTTTCCCCTGGATGACGACCCCGCGCTCGACACGCACTCCCCGAAAGAAGTGGTGGAGCTTGTCGGGATCGAACCGACGACCCCCTGCTTGCAAAGCAGGTGCTCTCCCAGCTGAGCTAAAGCCCCGATCGCCTGCCCGGGTCCACCAGACCCGACAAACGAGCGTCAGGTCTGGTGGGCCCGGGTAGATTCGAACTACCGACCTCACCCTTATCAGGGGTGCGCTCTAACCAACTGAGCTACGGGCCCGATCTCGGCTCGCCCGGCAACCCAAGGGCTGCACGGGCCAAACATCCAGTGAAGAAAGAGAAACGAGGGCGGCGGCGCCTGCCTGACCACAACCATCCGAGGATGGCATGGCGCTTTTGTATGCGCGGCATCAACCTGACTGGTCGACACCTTGTTCTAAAACAATCCGATACGGTTCTGTCCGGGCAGTCGCCCAATCCCGAAGGACAGGATGACGGGCCGGAGGGCCGTGAGGGATCGTCCTTAGAAAGGAGGTGATCCAGCCGCAGGTTCCCCTACGGCTACCTTGTTACGACTTCACCCCAGTCGCTGACCCTACCGTGGCTGGCTGCCTCCCTTGCGGGTTAGCGCACCATCTTCGGGTAGAACCAACTCCCATGGTGTGACGGGCGGTGTGTACAAGGCCCGGGAACGTATTCACCGTGGCATGCTGATCCACGATTACTAGCGATTCCAACTTCATGCTCTCGAGTTGCAGAGAACAATCCGAACTGAGACGGCTTTTTGGGATTCGCTCACCATCGCTGGCTGGCTGCCCATTGTCACCGCCATTGTAGCACGTGTGTAGCCCAGCCCGTAAGGGCCATGAGGACTTGACGTCATCCCCACCTTCCTCTCGGCTTATCACCGGCAGTCCCCCTAGAGTGCCCAACTGAATGATGGCAACTAAGGGCGAGGGTTGCGCTCGTTGCGGGACTTAACCCAACATCTCACGACACGAGCTGACGACAGCCATGCAGCACCTGTGTCCACGTCCCGAAGGAAGGAAGCCGTCTCCGGCAACCGTCGTGGCATGTCAAGAGCTGGTAAGGTTCTGCGCGTTGCTTCGAATTAAACCACATGCTCCACCGCTTGTGCGGGCCCCCGTCAATTCCTTTGAGTTTTAATCTTGCGACCGTACTCCCCAGGCGGGAAGCTTAATGCGTTAACTGCGCCACCGAAAGGTAAACCCCCCGACGGCTAGCTTCCATCGTTTACGGCGTGGACTACCAGGGTATCTAATCCTGTTTGCTCCCCACGCTTTCGCACCTCAGCGTCAGTACCGGACCAGTGAGCCGCCTTCGCCACTGGTGTTCCTGCGAATATCTACGAATTTCACCTCTACACTCGCAATTCCACTCACCTCTTCCGGACTCAAGACACCCAGTATCAAAGGCAGTTCCGGGGTTGAGCCCCGGGATTTCACCCCTGACTTAAATGTCCGCCTACGTGCGCTTTACGCCCAGTAATTCCGAACAACGCTAGCCCCCTTCGTATTACCGCGGCTGCTGGCACGAAGTTAGCCGGGGCTTCTTCTGTGGGTACCGTCATTATCGTCCCCACTGAAAGAGCTTTACAACCCTAGGGCCTTCATCACTCACGCGGCATGGCTGGATCAGGCTTGCGCCCATTGTCCAATATTCCCCACTGCTGCCTCCCGTAGGAGTTTGGGCCGTGTCTCAGTCCCAATGTGGCTGATCATCCTCTTAGACCAGCTATGGATCGTCGCCTTGGTGAGCCTTTACCCCACCAACTAGCTAATCCAACGCGGGCTCATCCATCCCCGATAAATCTTTCCCCCAAAGGGCGTATACGGTATTAATTCCAGTTTCCCGGAGCTATCCCGTAGGGTTGGGTAGATTCCCACGCGTTACTCACCCGTCTGCCACTCACCCCGAAGGATGCGTTCGACTTGCATGTGTTAAGCCTGCCGCCAGCGTTCGTTCTGAGCCAGGATCAAACTCTCAGGTTTGTAATAAGAGCTATCCCGACTAGTCACTGTCTCAAAGCATCGACGAGAGTTATCGAAAACGGCCAAACGCCCGGCCAGCCAAAGCCAACCAGACAAAATCAACCGATCCCACTCCCCATCCTCGCAAAACCAGCCAAAACCAGCCCCGCGCCAGATGAGAAACGTACACTCTCTATCGTCAGAGACCTGTGAACCGTCGGTTCATCTCTCCAGAAACCTCAAGACCCAGCCAAAGCCAGACCCCTCGGTCCCCGCAGACAACCGCCGTCCACGTCTCTCTTTCTTCTTCAATCTTCAATTCTCAAAGAACCCGGCAAAACCCAAAAGCTCGCCGCTCGGCCAAAACCCCCTTCCGGGAACCCAGCCTCAAAGCATCCAAAGACACTCCGAATATCGTACCAACTACAGCATCCAAAGGCGCAAAACCGAGCCGGTACAGCCGAACCCCAAGGAAAATCCCCGAAACCCAACCGCCAGCTCAACTTTCCGGCAGTCCAGAACACAGCGTCCCCGCCCCGTCCAAACCGCCCCGGCGCCCACCGCCGTCGTCGATGAGCGGCTTATAGGACGGCCCGGCGCCGTTGGTCAACAGCCAATTTCAAAAAATCTCTCCCCGGCCCGATTTTTCCCCCGGCCCGATTTTTCTTCTCCAGCGCCCTCCCAGGGCCCGCAGGGCGCTTTCCAATGCACGTGTGCGGGAAAGGGCGGACGGTTGGCCATGGCCGCCCTCCCCTCCCCGCCTTTCATGACGCCCGCGTAGCGCAAGAGCGCGTGAGGAGGAAAGATCCGGGCGGCTCGGGAGCGAGCTCCTGATTGACAGGAGCCCCGCCGAGCGGTCACAACCCTTCCGGGCCGCCCGCCCTCAGGGCAACGCGGCCATGCGTGCCGTTCCTTGCCCGGCCGTGTCGCGATTTCGCCAAGTTGATTGCCGAAGGCCGATGGAAACGCACGGGACCTGAATGAAAGACAGTCGCACCGCCCGCTCCGAGCTTGGGGACGATCCCCCGCTCGTCGCCGACAAGCGCCGCCGCCCGGACCGGCGCCAAGTGTCGGCGCGCTGGCTGGCGGGCACGCTTCTGACGGGCCTCACCTCCACGGCCCTCATGGGCATCGCGCTTTCGGCGGCGCATGACGGGCGCACGAACATGGCCCGCCCGGCCAGCATGGCCGCGATCGCCGCCATCGCGCATGAGGGGGAGCTTCTTCTGGAGCGCGGCGAGCGGGTTTTCGCCACGCCCATCCCGATGCCCCGCTCGCGCCGGACCATCGAGGTGTCGACCGTGACGGTGGAGGGCGAGCGCGAGGTGATCCGCACCCAGCCGCTGGCCTATGCCTCGATGCTGCTCGGTGCGCGCCACGCGCCCAGCCAGGAATATCCCCCCTTCGATCCGCTGAAGGTCTTCGCCGAGGAGGAGCGCGCGAACGAGCGCGCAATCCTCGATCCCTCGCAGATCTACGACGCCAAGGTGGAACCCGACGTCTCGCTGACGATGCAGCCTTTCGACTTCGCGCAGGCGACGAGCGACGGCTACGAGGACATCGGCACGAAGGCGGCGGAGGCGCTGGTGCGCGGCGCCGCCGGCACGCTCGATGCCCTGCCGGTGCAGGTGGCCGCCTTCCAGTCCTTCGATCCCGGCCGGTTCGACGGCGCCTCGGACGTGACGTCCTACGAGCCCGGCTCGGCCTTCCGCATCGTTCAGGAAAACGTCTCCGTCTCGGCCTCGGACGGGCCCGGCACCGGCGCCAAGCGCTATTTCGAGGAGATCGTCCCCTTTCGGGAGGAGCGCTCCATCGCGGAGGCGCTGGAGGAGGCGGGATACGAGGCCGAGGTGGTGGCCCGCGCCGTGAAGCCGCTGGCCGAGGCGCTGCGCGCCGAAACCCTCGCGCCGGGTGACGTTCTGCGCATCGGCCTGCAGGAGGTGGAAGGGGAGCCGGCCCTCGTGCGCCTTTCGGCCTACCGCAAGGAGCGGCACCAGGCGACGGTCGCCATCCATGCGGACGGCCGTTTCGCCCTCGGGCAGGAGCCCGCCTTCAGCCGTTCGGTGGCGCAGGCCTTCGACGAGAACGCCATGGAGGCGCCCATGCGCGCCACCATGCCCAGCGTCTACGACGGCATCTACCAGGCCGCCCTCTCCTACGGGCTGGACGAGCGGCTTTGCCAGTCGCTCATCCGTATGCTCGCCCCGGAGGTGGACTTCCAGGCCCGGCTGACGCCGACCGACAGGCTGACCATCCTCTACTCGCTGGAGGAGGGAAAGGAGCAGGCGAGCGAGGAATCGGAGATCCTGTTCGTGGAGGCGCGCTTCGGCGATTCCACCAAGCGCCTCTACCGCTTCTGGTCGCCCGAGGACGATACGGTCGATTATTACGACGAGGAAGGGCGCAGCGCGCGCCAGTTCCTCCTGCGCAACCCGGTGCCGACCGGCCGCTTCACCTCCAATTTCGGCGAGCGGCGGCACCCCGTCCTCGGCTACAGGCGGATGCATTGGGGCGTGGACTGGGCCGCGCCGCGCGGCACCCCCATCCTGGCGGCGGGCGCCGGCACGGTGGTGCGCGCCGGCTGGTCCAGCGGCTACGGCCGCCAGACCGTGATCCGCCACGCCAACGGCTACGAGACCTCCTATTCCCACCAGCACACGATCGCGGATGGCATCAAGGCCGGCGCCCCCGTCCGGCAGGGGCAGGTGATCGGCACGGTGGGCTCCACGGGCCTCTCCACCGGCAACCATCTGCATTACGAGCTGAGCGTGAACGACAAGCGCGTCGACCCCTTGCGCATCCGCCTGCCGGACAGCCGCTCGCTTCAGGGAGAGGAGCTGGCGCTGTTCGAGCGCGAGCGCAAGCGGATCGACGACCTCCTGCGCGAGAGCGACGAGGAAATGCGGGTGGCCGGGCGCTAAGAGACCGTTTGAGAATTCGACCTGGTCTCCGAATTCTCAAACGGTCTCGAAGGGTCAGCAGCCGATTTCGGCGCGGATTTCGTCCACCTCGGCGAGTGAGCGGCAGACATTCTCGCAAGGGATGCCGTCATTGTCGCCATCGGCCCGGCTATAGCCGTCGCACCACAGGATCACGGCTTCGCGGCAGCTCGAAACGGTCTGGCAGCTCGGCCGCCGCTGCGCGAGGCGCCACTGGCTTTCCAGCCTCTCCTGAGCACTGCCCACGCGCGGCGCATCGGCTCCCGCCATCACCACACCGAGAATCATCACCGTCAGCATCTGCGCCGCCCTGCCCTCAACCGAAGATTGAGATCAGCGAGAACCGGGATCGGAGGCCGAACGCAATTCACGCTCTCGGCAACGGGGCGTTACCGGCAGTAGGTGGAGCCGCGATTACGGGCGGCGATGTCGAAGTGGAAGTGCTCTGCGTGGTCGGCGTCGGTGCCCGGCCCCAGCACCGTCTTGAAGGGCCCGCAGGCCAGGCGGCGGATCTCGGCCAGGAAGCGGTCCTCGGCCGAGCCCGGCTCCTGCGCCCGGATGTCCACCGGGTCGCGGCCGGAAAAGAGGATCGCCGAGATATCCACCGCGCTGCCGCGCGAATGCTCCGAAATGCGCGATTCGGAGGACCGCTCCCGGCAGACATAGGTGGAGGAGTGCCGCAGGCTCTCCGGCCTTCCCCCGTCCAGCGTCTCGGAGGCGGGAACCAGCGCCTCCGCGATCCAGATGTCCAGCGCCAGCGCGGTGCGGCAGAGCATCTGCGTGTCCGGCGAAAGGGTGACCCCGGAGGATGAAGCGGCAAGGGTCACGGGCCGCAGCACCCCGCAATCCTCGTCCGAAAGGCTGGGGCCGATGGTGAAGGTCGCGCCGCGCCGCTCCAGCTCGGCTTCGCAGGCCAGGGCATCCTCGATGGCGGCGGCGGCCGCGACGCTTTCGGCCGGCGTCACCGCCGCCTCGGGCACCTCGGGCGCTTCCCGTTCGGGAGTCGCGCGGGCCTTTTCGGGGGGAACATAGGCCGGGGTTTCCCCCGGTTCGGGCTCCGGCCCGGGCACTGCCTCCGGCGTGGCCTCCTCATCGGGCCCCGGCGCCTCCGGCTCGTTTTCTCCCGCCGTCTCCGGGCGGGGCTCGGGCAGCGGCACGCCGGCTTCGGCGGGCGGGGCGGGGTCGGCCCCCGTCGGCTCTGCTTCCTGCGCGGCGGGCGCCCCGGCCCAGATGAGGAGAAGGGCGAGCGCGGCCCCGAGCGAACCCCTGGCCATCGCCCCGGGCCTCACTACTCGATGAACTCCACCGTGACGCCCGGCGACACCAGCTTGGCCAGTTCCTTGGCGTCCCAGTTGGTCAGCCGGATGCAGCCATAGCTGTTGGTCTTGCCGATCTGCGAAGGCTCCGGCGTGCCGTGGATGCCGTAGGTGGGCTTGGACAGAGCGATCCAGACCGTGCCGACCGGGCCGTTGGGGCCGGGCGGGATGGTGAGGATGCCCGTGTTCTCGCCCTGCTGGAAGTTGATCTTGGGGTTGTAGGTGTAGTTCGGATCGACGGCGATGCGCGTCACCTCCACCGTGCCGGTGGGCGAGGGCGTGGATGACGAGCCGATGGTGGAGGGATAGGCGGCCACGAGATTGCCGGCCGCATCATAGGCGCGCACCTGCGTGCGGCCCTTGTCGGCCTCGATGCGCACCACGGGCGTCGTCACGTTCTGCCCGGTGTTCATCACCTTCAGCATCGTGCCCGGCCGGGAGAAGTCGGCGCCCGGATTGATGTCGATGAGATATTGCTCGTCCATGTGGAAGCGCTCGGCCAGCATCTCCGAGACGCGCTCGTAGGACATGTGGTCGAGAAGCGCCTTCTCGGAATAGTCGCTCGGAATCGAGGCGACATAGGGCCCGCCCACATCCTCGTTGGTAATGGTGTAGGTGGTGATCGCCGGCCCGCCCGTGGCGTCCAGTTCCTCGGCCAGCGCCTGCGGGTTGGTGAAGTCGATCCGGCGCCCGGTCATCTCCTCATAGGCGGCCACGGCCTTGTTGACGTTGGAGCCCATCTTGCCGTCGATCACGCCGGGCGAGGCGCCGGCGCGGTCGAGGATCACCTGGAAGGCGGCGATCTGGGCGCGGGAATCGGGCCCGCTCGGCCCGGCGACGACCGGGGCGGGGTCGCTCTCCTGCTGCTGGATGCCCTCGGCGGGCATGTTCGGGCCGATGGAGCCGGTGGCGTAGGGGTCGGCGCCCGGCGGCACGGCGGCGTCCTGCGAGGGCGCGGAAAGGGGCGCGGAATCGATCGGCCCGTCATAGCCCGGCCCCTCGTAGCTCCATTCCTGGCCATAGGGATCGCTCGGCGCGCCGAAATCGGCGCCGGGCGGGCGGGTGCCCGCGCGCCCTTCCAGCACCGCGCCCGGCGGCGGCGGGCCGTCGAGGATGATGGCGCCGCCGCGCGTGGGGGCGCCGCGCGCCTCCTGGATGGAGACGATGCGCCCATACTCGTCGATGGTGATGACGCGCCCGTACTGGTCGACGAAGCTCTCCCCGCCGCGCTGGGCCGAATCGTAGGATTCGTAATAGGGGCTGTCGCGATAGGGGTCGTAAGCGCGATACGGCTCGTAATACTGCGCCAGCGACGGCCCCCCCAGCCCCGCGAGTATCGCGAGAGAGAAAACCGTCTGGCAGATTTTCGACCGGATCGTCATCGTCACCCCTCCATGCTCTTCGAAACGGGAAATGCGCGAGCCGGCGAAACGTCGCTTTATCCCATTCTTATCCTTAACATTTAGCAAATGAACCGTGCCTGAAGGTCGCCTGCCGTTCATGAATTCCGGCCCCGCGAAGGCGGGCCGATGCCGGCGAGGAGGATCGCCGGAGGGATGGGGGAAACGGGTGTCATGCGGCCCGGCTTCACGAGGATCATCGAGGCCAACGGGTAGGCGGGCGCTGCGGCGCGAGCATGGCGGGCGGGCAAAATTTCGGAACGGCGCGCGCCAGCCCGCGTTTTGCTGTCAGAACGACACTCAGAAGGGAGTGAACTGATGTCCTACACCCCAGCACGCGCGGCGGACGACCTGCAGACCGGCGTCGACGCCATCGAGGCCAGCCGCGTCAACGGCACGAAGGTCTACAACACGCAGGGCGACAGCCTCGGCCATATCTACGACGTCGTGATCGGCAAGCGCGACGGCAAGGTGCGCTACGCCATCATGTCCTTCGGGGGCTTTCTCGGCATCGGCGAGGAATATCACCCGCTGCCGTGGGAGGTGCTGAAATATGACGAGCGCCAGGGCGGCTACGTGGTGGGCCTGACCCGCGACCAGCTCGAAGGCGCGCCGCGCTACGGTGAGGCGAACCGCCCGAGCTGGAACGATGAAGCCTATGGCCGGCGCGTCAGCGACTATTACGGCGTCGCCTATTACTGAGGCGGTCGCGCCTGCATGACGAAAGGGGCGGTCCTTGCGGGCCGCCCCTTTTTCCTTGTCTTGCGCCCGCGCCTTCGTCAGGCCGCCACGCGCTCGCCCGCCGCGTCGCGCTTGGAGCCCACGACGTGGAAGATCAGCCGGTCGGTGCCGGCGGCGATCTTCACGCGGTCCTCGTCCTTCACCTGCCCGAGCAGGATGCGCTCGGCCAGCGGGTCCTGCACCTCGCGCTGGATCACGCGCTTGAGCGGGCGCGCGCCATAGGCGGGGTCGTAGCCGCGGTCGGCCAGCCAGGCCCGTGCGTCCTCGCCCAGTTCCAGAACGATCTCGCGATCCTCCAGCAGGCTTTCCAGCCGCTTCATCTGGATATCGACGATGGCGCCCATCTCCGAACGCTTCAGGCGGTGGAACAGGATGGTTTCGTCCACGCGGTTCAGGAATTCGGGCCGGAACGCCATGCGCACGACCTCCATCACCTTGTCGCGCACCTTGTCGACATCCTCGTCGTCGCCGAGCGCGGTCAGGTAGTCCGCGCCCAGATTGGAGGTCATGACGATCATGGTGTTGCGAAAGTCCACCGTGCGGCCCTGCCCGTCCGTCAGCCGCCCGTCGTCCAGCACCTGGAGCAGGACGTTGAACACGTCGGGATGCGCCTTCTCGATCTCGTCGAACAGGATCACCTGATAGGGCCGGCGGCGAACGGCTTCCGTCAGGACGCCGCCTTCCTCGTAGCCGACATAGCCCGGAGGCGCGCCGATCAGCCGGGCCACGGAGTGCTTCTCCATGAACTCCGACATGTCGAGCCGCACCATCGCGGTCTCCTCGTCGAAGAGGAAGCTCGCCAGCGCCTTGGTCAGCTCCGTCTTGCCCACACCCGTGGGGCCGAGGAAGATGAAGGAGCCGATCGGCCGGTTGGGGTCCTGAAGGCCCGCCCGCGCGCGGCGCACGGCCTTGGACACCGCCTGCACCGCCTCGCCCTGCCCCACGACACGCCTGGCCAGCACGTCCTCCATGCGCAGGAGCTTCTCGCGCTCGCCTTCCAGCATCCGGTCCACCGGAATGCCCGTCCAGCGGGAGACGACCTGCGCCACGTGGTCGGGCGTCACCGTCTCCTCCACCATGGAGCCGTGCCTGTCGGCGGCCTCGGCCTCGGTCAGCTCGCGCTCGAGCTGCGGGATCTCGCCATAGGCAAGCTCGCCGGCGCGCTGGAACTCGCCCTTGCGCTGGGCGATGGCCAGCTCGTTGCGCGCATCCTCCAGCCGCTTCTTGAGGTCGGCGGCGTGGCCGAGCTTCGACTTCTCCGCCTGCCAGGATGCCGTCAGCCGGTCGGATTCCTCCTCCAGGCCCGCCAGTTCCACCTCGAGGCGCTCCAGCCGGGCCCGCGCGCCGTCGTCGTTCTCCTTCTTCAGCGCCTCGCGCTCGATCTTGAGCTGCACGACGCGCCGGTCGATCTCGTCCAGCGCCTCGGGCTTGGAATCCACGGCCATGCGCAGGCGCGCGGCGCCCTCGTCCACGAGGTCGATGGCCTTGTCGGGCAGGAAGCGGTCGGTGATGTAGCGGTTGGAAAGCTGCGCGGCGGCCACCAGCGCGCTGTCGGAGATGCGCACCTTGTGGTGCTGCTCGTACTTCTCCTTCAGGCCGCGCAGGATGGAGATCGTGTCCTCCACCGTCGGCTCGGAGACGAAGACGGGCTGGAAGCGCCGGGCCAGCGCCGGGTCCTTCTCCACATGCTTGCGGTACTCGTCCAGCGTGGTCGCGCCGACGCAGTGCAGCTCTCCGCGCGCGAGGGCGGGCTTCAACAGGTTGGAGGCGTCCATCGCCCCGTCCGCCTTGCCGGCGCCCACCAGCGTGTGCATCTCGTCGATGAACAGGATGATGCCGCCATCGGAGGACGTCACCTCCGACAGGACCGACTTCAGCCGCTCCTCGAATTCGCCGCGATATTTCGCGCCCGCGATCAGCGCGCCCATGTCGAGCGCCATCAACTGCTTGTCGCGCAAGCTCTCGGGCACATCGCCATTGACGATGCGCAGCGCCAGCCCTTCGGCGATGGCGGTCTTGCCCACGCCCGGCTCGCCGATCAGAACGGGATTGTTCTTGGTGCGGCGCGAAAGGACCTGGATGGTGCGGCGGATCTCGTCGTCGCGCCCGATCACCGGGTCGAGCTTGCCCTCGCGCGCGCCGGCGGTCAGGTCGCGCGCGTACTTCTTCAGCGCGTCGTAACCCTGCTCGGCGGAGGCGGAGTCGGCGGTGCGGCCCTTGCGGATATCGTTGACGGCGGCGTTGAGCGCCTGCGGCGTCACCCCTGCCTTCTCCAGGATAGAAGCGGTTTTGGCCGAGCGCTCCATGGCCAGCGCCAGGAGCAGGCGCTCGACCGTCACGAAGCTGTCGCCGGCCTTCCGGGCGATCTCCTCGGCGGTGGCGAAGACCTTGGCCAGCGCGGGCGCCAGATACATCTGGCCAGCGCCGCCGGACACTTTCGGCATCGCCTCCAGAGCCGCGTCCACGCCCAGGCGCACGTCCTGCGGACGGCCCCCTGCGCGTTCGATCAGGCCCGTCGCCATGCCCTCGTCGTCATCGACCAGCGCCTTCAGGAGGTGTTCGGGCGAGAACTGCTGGTGGTCGCGGGTCAGGGCCGCGGCCTGCGCCGCCTGCACGAAGCCGCGCGCGCGCTCGGTGTATTTTTCCATGTTCATTCGTCGCATCTCCGTTCGCCCGGCCACCCGCCCTGCGGCATGGTCGGAATTGTTGGGAGGCGGACCCCGCGAAGGGCGGCCCGTCGCGATTCATATGGGATGGCGCGCGCGGCGCAAAAAGACGTTTCCACGAAAAAGCCCGCCAAAATGGCGGGCTTTTCCGATGCGTTCGAGGCTCAGTCCTCGGAGGCGAGGAGGAAGGCGGGAAGGCCGCCCTCGCCGCCTGCCTCCTCGTCCGGCTTCTTCTTGCGCGGGCGGCCGGGGCGGCGCTTGGCCGGGGCCTCTTCCGCCGCCGCTTCAGGCGCCGGGGCCTCGGCCGCCGCCGCGCGGGTGGTGCGGCGGCGGCGCGCAGGCGCGGCCGCCGCATCGGCCGCTGCCGGCGAGTGCGCCTCGATGCTGGCCGGAGACTCGGTGGCGGGCGAGGGAATCTCGGCCGTCACTTCCGCCGGCTTGTCCTCGCCGCGCCGCGGGCGCGCGCGCCGGCGCGGAGCGGCCTCCTGCGGGGCCGCCTCCTCGGCGACCGGGGCGGGCGCGGGCGCCGCGACGTCGAGCGGGCGCTCCTCGCTCACCGGCTGCTGAGCATCGCCTTCGCGCTCGCCCTCCTCGCGGCCACGGCTGAAGCGCTCCTCGAAACGGCGCTCGCCGCGCGGGCGCTCGCGGCGCTGGCGCAAGCCGTTCTCGCCGCCGCCCTCGCCGCCTTCGCCCTCGCCGCGCGCATAGGGCTGCGGCCCGGTGCCCTGCGGCCTGTCGCGCCGCTCGCCGCGATCGCCCCGCTCGTTCCTCTCGCGAAACTCGCGACGTCCGTTGCCGTCGCGATTGTTGTTCTCGCGGTTCTGGCCGTTGTTGAAGCGCTCGCCCTGCGGACGATCGCCCTGGACACGCTCGTTCTGGGAGCGCTCGGCCCCGTTGAAGCCGGCCTCGGCGCCGTCCTCGCCCTCGTCCTCGTCACCCTCGGATTCGAAGTCGCGGTCATTCTGGCTGGGCTGGAAGGACCCTTGCGCGGCGGCGACGATGCGGCCGTAATGCTCGGCGTGCTGGAGGTAGTTCTCGGCCATGACGCGGTCGCCGGAGGAGGAAGCGTCGCGGGCGAGCGTGGCGTATTTCTCCGCGATATGCTGCGCCGTACCCCGGATCTTCACGTCCGGGCCGTTCGACTCGTAGCTGCGAGACAGCGGATTGGGGCCCTTGCGCCCGCCACGTCCCCGCATCCGCTTGTTCTGCTGTCCTGGCCTCATGCTCTTCCTGTCTCTGGATCGTCCGGCGCTCTTTGCCGGCGGGGCCCATCATTGCGGACCATTCCCTTCGCGGAATCGCCCGGCACGAATCATGTTTGGAGACGCGGCGCGCACAAGCTGACAGACCGGGCGCGAAGCTCTCTCGTGATTTTCGTTTATGCTGCCGGACGATCCGATCGCCGGCACTGGACGGGTTGGGTGCCTTGATCTCGTTCCCGACCGCGCTTCGGCCATTTAGGCCGGCGCTTCGAAGGGACGCCCCCTCGATCACTTCCGTCTCTTCACTCCGTCATTAGTGGCTTCAAGCCGGTCTCACAAGGCTTTCATCTCGAAAAATGCACCTTTTCCCGTGTTTCGGGCCTCCCGGCGAAGGTTGAACCAGAGCGCGCGGACATGGCCGCCCAGATCGGCGGCGTGTTCGCAGAGTTCGAAACCGGCCGCCTCGGCCAGTCCGGTCACGTCCCCGGCCTGTCCCGCGCCGATCTCCAGGAGCAGCGCGCCGCCCTCCCCCAGAAGCCCGCGCGCCTCGTCCACGATGCGCCGGTAGGCGTCGAGGCCGTCGGGGCCGCCGTCCAGCGCCAGGCGCGGGTCGTGCTCGCGCACATGCGCATCGAGCCCGGCAATGTCCGCGCTCGGTATATAGGGAGGGTTGGAGACGATCGCATCCAGCCGCCCGCCGATGGCGGAAAGATAGTCCGAGGCGACGGGGTGGAACCGGGCGCGCACGCCCGCTTGGTCGGCGTTGCGCCGGGCCGTGGCGAGCGCGCCCTCGGCCAGGTCCAGCGCCAAACCCTGCGCGCGCGGAAAAAGCGCCAGCAGCGAGACGGCGATGGCGCCCGAGCCGGTGCCCACGTCCGCGAAGAGGATGTCCTCGCGCAGGCCGCGAAAGGCGCGCGCGGCCAGCTCCACCAGCACCTCGGTGTCCGGGCGCGGCTCCAGCGTGTCGGCGGACAGCTCGAACTCGTGCGCGAAGAAGTCGCGGCGGCCCAGAATGCGATGAACGGGCTCGCCGGCCAGCCGCCGCGCCAGCAGCGCATCGAAGCGCGCCGCCCGGCCCGGCTCCACCGGCTCCGGCGCGCGCAGGAAGAGCCCGGCGGCGTCGAGCCCGAGCGCCTCCTGCGCCAGAAGCCGCGCGTCGAGATCGGGGCTCTCCAGCCCTCCCGCCCGCAGCCGCGCGCGCGCGCGCGCCAGAAGCGCGCCCAGCGTCTCAGCCATCGCCGCCGACAGCGGCCAGCAGCGCCGCCTGGTGGTCGGCCAGCAGCGCCTCCACCAGCTCGTCCATCTCCCCCTCGATCACCCGGTCGAGCTTGTAGAGCGTCAGGTTGATCCGGTGGTCCGTCACGCGCCCCTGCGGGAAATTGTAGGTGCGGATGCGTTCGGAACGGTCGCCCGAGCCGACCTGGCTGCGGCGCGCGGCCGAGCGCTCGTCGTCCGCCTTCTGCCGCTCCATGTCGTAGAGCCGGGCCTTGAGCACCTGCATGGCGCGCGCCCTGTTCTGGTGCTGCGACTTTTCCGAGGAGGTCACGACGATGCCGGTCGGCAGATGGGTGATGCGCACCGCCGAATCGGTGGTGTTGACGTGCTGGCCGCCCGCGCCGGACGCGCGCATCGTGTCGATGCGGATGTCCTCGGGCCGCACCTCGATGTCGATGTCCTCCGCTTCGGGCAGCACGGCCACGGTGGCGGCCGAGGTGTGGATGCGGCCGGAGGATTCAGTGGCCGGCACGCGCTGCACCCGGTGGACACCCGATTCGAACTTGAGGCGGGAGAACACGCCCTGGCCCTTCACCGAGGCGATCACCTCCTTGTAGCCGCCCACCTCGCCTTCCGAGGCGTCGAGCACCTCCACCTTCCAGCGGTTCAGCTCGGCATAGCGCTGGTACATGCGGAAGAGATCGCCGGCGAAGAGCCCGGCCTCCGAGCCGCCGGTGCCGGCCCGGATCTCCAGGATCGCACCCTTCTCGTCGGCCGCGTCCCTGGGCAGGAGCAGGATGAGGATTTCCCGCGAGAGCCTCTCGATGCGCTCCTCCACCTCGCCGAGCTCGGCGGCGGCCAGGTCGCGCATCTCGCGGTCGCTGGCCGGGTCCTCCATCATGGCGCGCAGCTCGTCGCGCTCGCGCCCGGCGGCCTGGTGGGCGCGGATGGCCGCGACCACGCCTTCCAGCCCGGCATATTCGGCGGCGAGCTTCGAGTAGACCTCATGGGCCGGCCCCCGCGCCATCTCGCTCTCCAGATAGGCGGAGCGTTTGAGGATTTCGGTCATCGTGGCTTGGGGCAGAATCGCCATGGGTCGTCGCTGCGTCCGAAGGGAGCGGGCCGGCCGGGGCCGGGCTCAAAGGGGGATGGAGTGGCTCGTCGCGTAGTCCTCGAGGAAGCGGCGCAGCGTGGTGCGCCGCCGTCCGTCCGCGAGGAAGGCCGTCATCTTCGCCTCGAGATCGGCGATGTCGAGTTCGATCAGCATCGCCTTCACCGGGCCGATGGCCGAGGAGGTCATGGAGATGGAGCGGAAGCCGAGCCCGAGCAGCGCCATGGCCGAGAGCGGACGCCCGGCCATCTCGCCGCACAGCGTCACGCCCACCGAATTGCGCCGCCCCGCCTCCACGATGTCCCTCAGCGCCTTGGCGAAGGGCGGAGACAGGTCGTCGAAGCGGTTCGCCACCTGCGCGTTGCCCCGGTCCACCGCGAAGAAGAACTGGAACAGGTCGTTGGAGCCCACGGAGACGAAATCGACGAGCTGCATCAGCTCGTCGAGCTGGTAGAGGATCGAGGGGACCTCGATCATCGCGCCCAGTTGCAGCCGGTGCGGCAGGTGGTGGCCGAAGCGCGTGAGGTGCTTGAACTCGCGGCTGATGAGATCGCGCGCCTGGCGCATCTCCGACAGGTCGGAAACCATCGGCACCATGATGCGCAGGTCGCGCCCGCTCGCCGCGCGCATCAGCGCGCGCAGTTGCGTGCGCATCAGCCCCGGCCGGTCCAGCGCCAGCCGCAGCGCCCGGTAGCCGAGCGCGGGGTTCTCCTCCGGCGACTGGTGCAGATAGGGCAGCACCTTGTCGCCGCCGATATCGAGGGTGCGGAAGGTCACGGGCCGCTCGCCCGCCGCCTCCAGCACCGCGGCGTAGAAGCGCTCCTGCTCGCTGGCGCGCGGCATGGCCGAGGCGATCATGAACTGAAGCTCGGTGCGGAAGAGGCCGATGCCCGCCGCCCCGGCCTGGTCCAGATGCGGCAGGTCCACCAGCAGCCCGGCATTCATCATCAGGTCCACGTCCTGCCCGTCGCGCGAGCGGGCGGGCGTGTCGCGCAGCGCGCGGTAGCGCTCCTGGCGCCGCGCGCGGAACTCGACGCGTTCGGCAAAGACGCTCTCCACGTCGGCGGGCGGGCGCAGATGCACGATGCCCTCCTCGCCGTCGACGAGGATCGCATCGCCGTTCTCGGCCATGGAGACGACGCCCTTGGCCTGCCCCACCACCGGAATGCCCAGCGCGCGCGCCACGATCACCACGTGGCTCGTGGCCGCGCCCTCCTCCAGCACGAGGCCGCGCACCTGCTCGCGGCGGTAGTCCAGAAGCTCGGCCGCGCCCATGGAGCGGCACACGAGGATGGCGTCGCCCTGCGTCTCGGGCGCGAAGGGGTCGTCGCCGCGGCCCATGAGCTGGCGCAGCAGGCGGTTGGCCAGGTCGTCGAAATCGTTCAGCCGCTCGCGGATATAGGGGTCGCTCATGTGCATCATGCGCGCGCGCATGTCGCTCTGCACCTTCTCGACCGAGGCCTCGGCCGTCAGGCCGTTGCGCACGGCCTCCTCCAGCCGGCGCACCCAGCCCCGGTCATGGGCGAACATGCGGTAGGCCTCCAGCACCGCGCGATGCTCGCCGTCCGCCGCCATGTCGCGGCGCGCCAGCATGTCCTCCACCGAGATGCGCAGCTCCGCCAGGGCCTTGTGCAGGCGGTCGATCTCGGCCTCGACATCCTCGTTGAAGAGGTTGGTGACGACGACGCGCGGCTCGTGCAACACCACGTGGCCGAGCCCGATGCCCTCCGCCAGCCCCGTGCCCTCGAAATGGGCCGGCCGCGAAAGGTCGAGCACGACGCCCGGCCGCGAGACGCCTTCCAGGCTCCCGGCGGCGATCATCTCGGCCACGACCATGGCCACCGTCTCCAGCGCCTCGGCCTCCTCGTCGCGGTAGAGGCGGTTGGCGCGGTTCTGGATGACGAGCGTGCCCAGCGTCCGGCCGGCGCGCAGGATGGGCACGCCCAGGAACGAGTTGTAGATCTCCTCGCCCGTCTCCGGCAGGTAGGTGAAGGCGGGGTGCTTCTGCGCGTCGTTGAGGTTGAGCGGCCGGGCCGTGGCGGCGATGGTGCCCACAAGGCCCTCGCCGAGGCGCAGTTGCGCCAGATGCACCGAGCCCGGATTGAGGCCCTGCGTGGCGTAGAGCTCCAGCACCCCGTCGGCGCGCAGCACGTAGAGCGAGCACACCTCGGCCGCCATCGTCGCGGCGATCTGCCGCACGATCTCGTCCAGCCGCGCCTGGGGGTCCAGCGGATCGGCCATCAGTTCGCGCATCTTGCGCAAGAGGACGCGGGGCCCTAGGGAATCGCTTCGCATCAGAGGCGTCTTCCGTCCAAGGGGTCGGGCTCGCTCGCCTGGGCGGGCGATTCGGCCGGGATGGCGATAATCGCCGGGGTCAGACCGGAGCTTTGTCGAGACCGTAGACGGAATGCAAGGTCCGCACCGCGAGCTCGGAGAACTCGCCGTCGATCAGGATGGATATCTTGATCTCGGAGGTGGTGATGGCGCGGATGTTGATGCCGCGATCGGCCAGCGCCTTGAAGGCCGTGGCCGCCACGCCCGTGTGGCTCCTCATGCCGATGCCGATCACCGAGACCTTGGTCAGCCCCTTGTCGGACTGGATGACGTCGAAGCGCATCTCGGAGCGGGCGTCCTCGATGACCTTGACCGCCTTGGGCAGGTCGCCGGCCGGCACGGTGAAGGTCATGTCGGTGCGCGTGCCGTCCTCGGAGACGTTCTGCACGATCATGTCCACGTTGACCCCGGCCTCGGCCAGCGGCCCGAAGATGGAGGCGGCGACGCCTGGGCGGTCCTCCACGCGGCGCAGCGAGATCTGCGCCTCGTCCTTGGCGTAGGCGATGCCGGTGACGACCTGCTGTTCCACGATCTCGTCCTCGTCGCAAATGAGGGTTCCGGGCGGATTGAGTAAATCGCCCATGCCGGGGGCGTCCGGGTCCTCGAAGGAGGACCGCACGAAGGTGCGCACCTTGTGGACCATGGCCAGTTCCACCGAGCGCACCTGCAGCACCTTGGCGCCGAGCGAGGCCATCTCCAGCATCTCCTCGAAGGAGATGCGCGCCATGCGCCGGGCCTTGGGCTCGATGCGCGGGTCGGTGGTGTAGACGCCGTCCACGTCCGTATAGATGTCGCAGCGGTCCGCCTTCAGCGCGGCGGCCAGCGCCACGGCCGAGGTGTCGGAGCCGCCGCGCCCCAGCGTGGCGATGCGGTTGTCGGGCGCGATGCCCTGGAAGCCGGCGACCACGGCCACCTGCCCCTCGCCGAAGCGGCGCACGATTTCCGCGCCCTCGATCTCCTGGATGCGCGCGGCGCCGTGCTGGCCGTCCGTGCGGATGGGGATCTGCCAGCCGGTCCAGGAGCGCGCGTTCACGCCCATGCGCTGGAGCGTGATCGCCAGGAGCCCCGCCGTCACCTGCTCGCCGGAGGCCACCACGGCATCGTACTCGCGCGCGTCGTGCATCGGCGAGGCCTGCCGGCACCATTCCACCAGCTCGTTGGTCTTGCCGGACATGGCCGAGACCACCACGGCGACCTGATGGCCGGCATCGACCTCGCGTTTGACGTGGCGCGCGACATTGGCGATGCGGTCGATGTCGGCGACCGAGGTGCCGCCGAATTTCAGAACGAGACGGGCCATGAATTGGGTCGACGGGCTGGCGGCGGATGGGTTTCGCCGGCGGGAAAAGGGCTCGCGACCGGCACGAGGCCGATGACGAAAACGCGAGGGCTCCCTAGCCGAAACGCGGCCTCCCCGCAAGGATCGGCGCGCGGCTTGACTTTGCCGGCCAACGCGGAACATGCCGGGGCAAACGCGAAAGGGACCAACCGATGAGCCATTCGGGTGCGACGACGATCGACGCGGCGGAGGTCGAGCGCTTCTCGCGCCTTGCCGCCGAATGGTGGAATCCGGCCGGCAAGTTCAAGCCGCTGCACAAGTTCAACCCGGTGCGCCTCGCCTATATCCGCGAGGAGGTGGGCCTGAACTTCGGGCTGGACCCGAAGGCGGATCGCCCCTTCGAGGGCCTGTCCATGCTGGACATCGGCTGCGGCGGCGGGCTCATCTGCGAGCCGCTGGCGCGGCTGGGCGCCAGCGTCACGGGCGTCGATGCCTCCTCCACCAATATCGAGGTCGCGCGGCTCCACGCGAGCGAAAGCGGCGTGCCGGTGGATTACCGCGCCACCACGGCCGAAGCGCTGGACCAGGCCGGCGAGCGCTACGACGTGGTGCTGGCGCTGGAGGTGGTGGAACACGTCTCCGACGTGGACCTGTTCCTCACCTCGGCCGCCAACATGGTGAAGCCCGGGGGCCTCCTCTTCGTCGCCACCATCAACCGCACCTTCAAGGCGCTGACCTTCGCCATCGTGGGGGCGGAGTACGTGCTGGGCTGGCTGCCGAAGGGCACGCATCAATATTCCAAGCTGGTGACGCCGGCCGAGATCAAGGCCCCCGTGACGCGCGCCGGCCTGGCGATGATCGACGAGACCGGCGTCGTCTACCACCCCCTCGCCGACGAATGGCGCCGCGCGAGAGACATGGACGTCAACTACATGGTTCTGGCCAGAAGGGGCTGAGATGGCTTCCCGTCCCCATGCGGCGCTGATCGGCGCCGATGGACGCGTCATCGTCGAATCCTCTCGTGACTTCGTGCCATGGTGGAGCTTCACCAAGACGCTCATCGCCACGCTGGCCCTGAAGCTTGCGGGAGAGGGGCGCCTCGATCTCGACGCGCCCATGCACGATCCGCGCTACACGCTTCGCCAGGTGCTGCACCACACCGCCGGCCTGCCGGACTATGCGGGTCTTGCGGCCTACCAGGCGGCGGTCGCGGCCGAAGAGGCCCCCTGGAGCGACGGCGAGCTCCTGTCCCGCACCGAGGCGCGCAGGCTCCGCTTCGAGCCCGGCGAAGGCTGGCGATATTCCAATATCGGCTATCTCCTGGCCCGCCGCCGCCTCGAGGCGGCGGGTGGCCGATCACTCGCCTCGCTGCTGCGCGAAACCATCTTCCTTCCGCTGTCGCTCACCGAACCGGTCCTGGCCGAGACGGCCTCGGACATGGCCGGCCTCGCCCTCCCGCCGCCTCATGCCTACGATCCCGGCTGGGTCTTCCATGGAACGGTCATCGGCCCGGCAGGCGATGCGGCCCGCTGCCTCCACGCAATTCTGGAGGGCGGGTTGCTGGCGCCGCGGGAACTCGGCCAGCTTCTCGCCATCCGCTCGCTCGGCGGCCCCCTCCCCGAACGGCCCTGGCTCGCCACGGGCTACGGGCTGGGCGTGATGGCCGGGCCGGTGCCGGGGGCGGAGGCGGCGGGCCATTCCGCCGGCGGACCCGGTAGCGTCGGGGCAGTCTACCGCTTCAAGGGCGCGGGGCGCACCGCCATCGCCGCCGTCTTCGGAGACTATCGCCACGAGGGCGAAGCCGAGTTCGAGGCGATGCGCCTCGCCTCTCGCTAAGCCCACCCGGGCCTCGCATTGGCGGGCGCACCCCGTGGAGGCGCGCGCGGTGCCGAAGCTTTGCACGCCCCCGCGCGATCTGCTAATACCTGCGAAACGCAGTCAACATTCTTCGGGCAGGCCGCCGTCAGGGCCGGAATGCCCGGACACAGGATCGTTCATGGCCGCATTGCTCCGCACCGAGACAGCCTCTCCCGCCGGCCGGACCGTGCTGGCCTTTCCGGGATGTCCGACCGCGCAGCGGCTGGGGCAGGAGCATGGCCTCAGCGAGGCGCAGGCGGTCGAGCTGGACAGGCTGCGCTGGCTGGCGCTGCGCGCCCGGCTCGCGCCCAAGCCCGATCTGGAGCGCGCCTGCTTCCTGCTGGCCGGTGGGCAGGACGGTTCCCTCTCCCGATTCTCCAACGCCTTCTTCCGGGGCCTCGCCGACGGCGCCATTCGCGAAATGTGCTTCTACCGGCCCGGCACGCGCCGGCCGAGCGACGACGAGATCTGGCTGATCCGCCTCGTCGGCGCCTGGCGCGCGGGGGAGGAGAAGGCCGCCGCCGCGCTCGTCTCCTGGCGCGTGCGCCCGGCGCAGCGGCGCTGGATGCGCTTTCTTTCGGCCGGCCTCGTGCGCGCCCTCGACGGACGGAACTGAATCCGGCGCGGCCGGATTGACGGGCGACGGGATTTTTCGGCACGCCAGTTTAGAATGATTCAAAAGAGGCTTGATCACGATATCGATCGAGCCTAGATTGGAACCATTCCAAAGAGAGCGGCCGGCCCGATGCCGGCACGAGACAGGAGAGCATCATGGGACTGGTCGCAGCCAAGATCGAGCCGAGCGCCAAGGAAGACATCGTCGGCGGGCTGACGCAGGCGCTTGCCGAGACCGCCGTGGAAACCCTCAAGGCGCAGAACTTCCACTGGAACGTCACCGGCATGGCCTTCGGCCCCCTGCACGAGCTGTTCCAGAAGATCTACGAGGACCATTTCGAGGCGCAGGACACGCTGGCCGAGCGCATCAAGGCGTTCGACGTTCATGCCGAAGGCCGCTATTCGGTCTATCTGGAGCGCTCCGCCATCGAGGAGCATGACGGGCGCACCGACGCCCGGACCATGATCGAGGTGCTCCTGAAGGATCAGGAGACCCTGTCCTCCACGCTTTCGGCGCTGGCGCAGGTAGCCGAGGAGCATGGCGACTGGGCGACCAACGACCTGGCCACGAACCGCATCGAGGTTCACGACAAGTTCGCCTGGTTCCTGCGCGCGCACCTGAAGACCACCGCCGCCTGAGCGGTTCGCCATCGAGATGAAAAAACCCGCCGGGTCGCCCCGGCGGGTTTTTCATGACGCCTGTCGCTCCGCCGGCCCGGGGTCCAGCGGGCACGGCACGCCCTCGCGCTCGCATTTGCGGCGATAGGCGATCGCCCAGAAGGCCGGATTCCTGTGCTCGGCGGTCAGCCTGGCCAGCAGCGCCTCGAAGAAGGCGCGCTTGCGCTCCGCGCCACCGGAGGCCGGAAAGGCGTCCTTCTCCGCCTTCGTCATCATGCAGCCCACGCAGCGGCCCTGCCGCTTGTATTTGCACACATCGACGCAGGGAGAGGGAGCCTGCGCCCAGACTTCGTCCGGAATATCGCTCACTGGGAGTTCGGGCCCTTCGTGGAAGACTGGAATTCTTCCAGTTAGGCAGCCTCGCGCTCGCTTTCCAGCCTGTCGAGCGGGCAAGGCCGTTCGCGGCGCTCGCATCGGCGCCGGTACATGCGCGTCCAGTAGGCCAGCCGCCCCCTCGCCTCCAGCCGCCCCATCAGCTCGTGGAAGAAGGCCATCTTGTGCGCCTTCTTCTTCAGCCGCTTGAAGGCTTTCTTCTCCGGCCGCGTCATCTGGCAGCCCAGGCATCGCCCTTCGTCGCGGAACTTGCACACGCCGATGCAGGGGCTGGGGGCCTTCTTCCAGACCTTCGCCCGTTTGGACTCGCTCAATGCCCGTCCTCGGGCAGCGCCGGCAGCGGCAGGGCGGGGATGCCATCCTCGGCCAGCGCCTTCACTTCCGCGCCCGACGCCTCGCCATAGATGCGCCGCTCCTGCGCCTCGCCGAAATGGATGCGCCGCGCCTCCTGCGCGAAATCGCGGCCGACATATTCGGAGTTCGCCCGCACCTCGCGCGCCATCTCCTGCAATTTCGCATAGGCCCGGGCCAGCTCGGCCGGAGCGCCCGTCACGGCCTGCGGGCCGGAGGCGGCGGGCGCCTCCTTCCCTGTGGCGAGCGCGGGGGCCATGAGCGCCTTGGCAACGCTCTGCGAGCCGCAGGCCGGGCACTGCACGAGGCCGCGCGCGCACTGCGCGTCGAAATCCTCGCCCGATCGGAACCACCCGTCGAAGCCGTGGCCGGCGGGCTCGCAACGAAGCTGGAAGTGGATCATGCGCCGGCAGCCCCGGCCGGCTCGCCCACCGTGAAGGGGCGCCGGTTCTTCAGGGCGGGAATCTTGCCGCGCGCGGAGGCGACCTCGGCCATGTCGATCTCGGCCAGCGCGATGCCCGGTTCGTCGCCGTCCACCTCCGCGATCACCCGCCCCCATGGATCGACGATCAGCGAATGGCCGTAGGTCTCTCGCCCGTCCTCATGCAGCCCGCCCTGGGCGGCCGCCACCATGAAGGCGCCGTTCTCGATGGCGCGGGCGCGCAGCAGCACGTGCCAATGCGCCTCGCCCGTCTGCCGGGTGAAGGCGGCGGGCGCCGTCAGGATCTGCGCGCCCGCCAGCGCCTGCGCCCGGAAGATTTCGGGAAAGCGCATGTCGTAGCACACGGCGAAGCCCAGCCGCGCCTCGGCGCCGCCGGGCGCGATGTCGGCAAGGCTCGCCCTGGCGCCCGGCGCATAGGTGCGCGATTCGCGCCAGCTCTCGCCATTGTCGAGATCCACGTCGAACATGTGGATCTTGTCGTAGGTCTGGATGCGCGCGCCGTCGGGCCCGAACAGGAAGGCGCGGTTGGCGGCCATGCCGCCCGGCGCGGCCACCGCGCTCGAGCCGATATGCAGGACGATGCCGTGCGTCCGGGCCAGGCCCGAGGCCGCCGTTACGACGGGGTCCTCGTCCTCATCCCTCAAATTCGCCAGAAGCTGCTCGCGCTCCCGGCAGAGCGCGCCGGTCATCTCGGGCGTCTGCACGTAATGGGCGCCCGCGCGCGCCGCCTCGCCCACAAGGCGCTCCAGCGCCTCGATGTTGCCGGCGGGGTCCAAGCCCGAGCGCATCTGCACCACGGCGGCCTTGAAGCGTGTGGGCATGGGCGCCGTCCTCAATCCGCCAGCAGCGCGTCGAGCCGGCCCTCGCGGTCCAGCGCGACCAGATCGTCGCAGCCGCCGACATGCGTCTGCCCGATGAAGATCTGCGGAAAGGTCGAGCGGCCGGAGCGCTCGATCATCTCGGCGCGCAGCGCCGGCTCGTAGGTCGCGTCCTTTTCCTCGTAGGGCGCGCCCTTCTGGTCCAGGAGGCTCTTGGCGCGGGCGCAGTAGCCGCAGAACTGGCGGGTGTAGACAACGATCTGGGGCATGGACCTTCACCGGCTGACAAGCCGCAGAGATATGCGGTCACGCGCCCGCTTGCGCAACCCTTGAGAAGGTCAGCACATCCACCCCGGCCGCGCCGGCGCGTCTCAGGACGGCGGCTGCGCTCGAAACGGTGGTGCCCGTGGTGAACACGTCGTCGACGAGGAGGATGCGCCGGCCCTCGATCTCGGCCCGCCGGCCCTTCGCCACCGCGAAGGCGCCCTGAAGGTTCCGCCGCCGCGCCGCGCCGCCGAGCCCCACCTGCGGGCGCGTGGCCTTCACGCGGGCGAGGATAAGCGGGCGGTAGGCGAGCCCCGCCGCCCCGGCCACGCGCCGCGCCAGATCGGCCGACTGGTTGAACCGGCGCCGGAAGAGGCGGCCGCGATGCAGCGGCACGGGCACCACCAGCTCGGCCTCGGCCAGAAGATCGGCGCCCGCGCGCGCCATCCACCCGGCCATCAGGGGCGCCAGGTCGGTCCGGTCGCCGTATTTCAGGAGCGAGACCAGCCGCGCGCCGAGATCGCGGTGGATGACGGCAGCGCGCAGCCGCCCGAAGGCCGGCGGCTCGGCCATCGCGGCCGGGGAGACCGCGCCCGGCCCGTGGTCCGTCTCGAAGGGCAGGCAGAGAATCTCGCAGAAGGGGCGCTCGATGAAGGCAAGGTCGCTCCAGCAGCCGGGGCAAAGCCCGCCCCCGCGCCCCACCGCGCCTTCGCAGCCGGGGCAGATGGGCGGGTAGAAGAAGTGCCCGATGGGCGCCAGCATGTCGCGCAGCCGCATTCGCCCCTCCCCTTCCGGCGCGATCCGTCCTATCCCACATGCGGCGGGGCGGACGCGATATTATGCCGCCCCCGCCCGCAACGCCGCAAGGGAGACTTCGCCTTGGAACCGTCCGGCCAGCCGTTCGACCGCCAGCTTCTGGCCCGCAGGCGCGCGCTTCGCGGCCGGTCCGGCCGCGCGACCTTCCTGGCCGAGCGGGTGGGCGAGGAGCTGGCCGAGCGCCTTTCCCTCGTGCAGCGCGTGTTCGAGACGGGCGCCGATCTCGGCCATGACGGGGGCGAGCTGGCGCGGCGCCTCTCCGCCGGCGGGCAGGTGCGCCAACTCGTGCGCATGGATGCGCCGGGCGCGGCGCGTGGCGGCGAGGCGTGGCGCGTCGTCGCCGACGAGGAGGCCCTGCCCTTCGCCGATTCGAGCCTCGACCTCCTCACCTCCAATCTCTCGCTGCATCTCACCAACGACACGCCCGGCGTCTTCGCGCAGGCGCGGCGCGCGCTGAAGCCGGACGGCCTGTTCCTCGCCGCCCTCCTCGGCGGCGAGACGCTGGGGGAGCTGCGCTCGGCGCTGCTCTCGGCAGAGGCCGAGCTTTCGGGCGGCGCCTCGCCGCGCGTCCTGCCCTTCATCGAGCTTCGCGACGCGGGCGCGCTTCTTCAGCGCTCGGGCTTCGCGCTGCCGGTCATCGACCAGGAACGGCTGACCGTGCGCTACCCGTCCATGTTCGAGCTGATGGCGGATATCCGCGCCATGGGCATGGCCAACATTTTGCACGCGCGGGCGCGCCGGCCGGCCACGCGCGGCCTGTTCCTGCGCGCGGCGCAGATCTATGCGGAGCGGTTCGCCGATCCGGACGGGCGCGTGCGCGCCACCTTCGATGTGGTGTACCTGTCCGGCTGGAAGCCGCATGAGAGCCAGCAGAAGCCGCTGCGGCCCGGCAGCGCCAAGGCCAGCCTCGCCGAGGCGCTGGCGCCTCAGCAGGCGCCGCGTATCGAGCCGTCGGGGAAATAGAGGCAGGGGCCGCTGCCCGGCGCCTGAAGCACCGAACGGCGCACCGTATAGCGCTCGCCCTGGCCGATGGAGCCGGTGGCCATCTCGTCGAGGCCGGGGGAGCCGTGCGCGAAGCGCGAGGAACGCTCCTCCATCGTTCCGCCGATGACGAAGACGACGACCAGCGCCAGCGAGCCGAAGATCGCCGCCGCGCGCATCAGGGCCCGGCGCGTCTGCACCAGCGTGTCCAGCCCGCCGCGCACCGTGTTTCCAGCCATCGCTCCGCTCCCCATCCGCCGCGCAGCGGCCGCTTTCCAGCATGATGGCGCGGATGGGTAAAATTCGATTTAAGAGCGCCTCATGCGGGTTTCGGGCCGATCGCGTCGGCCGCCCCCTCACACGCCTTCAGCGCCCCAGCAGTTCGACCAGATGCGGAATCAGGGGCAGGTCGGCGGGGGGCATGGGGTAGTCGCGCAACTGGCCGGCGCGCACCCATTTCAGCCGCTGGCCCTCGCGCGGCATGGCGATGCCCTCGTAGCGGCGGCAGACATAGAGGGGCATGAGCAGGTGGAAGCCCTCATAGGCATGGCTGGCGAAGGTGAGCGGGGCCAGGCACTCCGGCTTCGTCACGATGCCGATCTCCTCCTCCAGTTCGCGGACCAGCGTCGCCTCCGGCGTCTCGCCAGGCTCCACCTTGCCGCCGGGAAACTCCCACAGCCCCGCCAGCGACTTGCCCTGCGGCCGCTCGGCCAGGAGAATGCGGTTGTCCGTGTCGAGCAGGGCGCAGGCGGCGACGAGGAGGAGGCGGGAAACGGGCATGGGAAGCGGCTTTCGGGCGGTCAGGCGTCGGCGGGCATGATGCGGTAGACGTAGCGATAGGCCTCCCGGAAGCCGAGGCCGCGATAGAGCGCGATGCCGGCCGTGTTGGCGCACTCCACCTGGAGCCAGCCCGTGCGCGCGCCCTTGTGCATCGTGTGGCGCAGCGCCGTCTGGATGAGGTCGCGGCCGATCCCCTGCCGGCGCATCTGCGGCACAACGGCCACGTCGAGAATGCCCGCCAGATCGTTGTCGGCCGTCGCCAGCGCCACGGCCACCGGCTCGCCCTCCGTGCTCTCGCGCACGAAGAACGCCGTCGCCGGGCGGATGGAGGACAGGATGCGCCACAGCCCCTCGCGCAGCTCCGGCGGGCGCTCGTGCACTTTCAGGCTCGCTTCCAGATAGCGCTCCCCGTCGCGGATGGGGATGCGGTCGATGGCTTGCGAGAGGTCGATGGAGGCGAGGTCGGCGATGAAGACGGCCGTCTCGCTGTCATAGCCCCAGCCGGTGCGGTCCAGATGCTCCACCAGCCGGGGCGGGGCCAGCGGCGACTGGCGAAAGATCAGCGGCCGGCCGAGCGCGGCGAAGCGCTCGCGCGCCCGCTCGATCCGCGCCTCGATATCGGCGTGGTCGGCCGGATCGAGCGGATTGACCGAGTTCAGCCGCCGCGCCGGGAAGCTGTGCGTCAGCCGCACGGCCCAGGTGCCGTCATAGACCGTCGATTCGGCCGGCCATGCCCGGAAGCCGGCCGCCTCCAGCCGCCGCACGATGGCGAACTGCTTGAGCCTCTCAGCTTCGGTAATCGCCATTGATCGCGACATACTCCTTCGTAAGATCGCAGGAATAAACCGTCCAGCGCCCGTCCCCCAGGCCCAGCTCGACGCGGATGGTGATCTCGTCGGCCTGCATGGCCTGCGATGCCTGCGCCTCGCTGTAGGCCGGGTCGCGCTCGCCTTCCGTCGCCACGCGCACATCGCCGAACCAGATGGCGAGGCGGTCGCGGTCGGCGGGCTCGCCCGCCTTGCCGACGGCCATGACGACGCGGCCCCAATTGGCGTCCTCGCCCGCCACCGCCGTCTTGACCAGGGGCGAGTTGGCGATGGACATGGCGATGCGCTTGGCGGAAGCGTCGCTGACGGCGCCCTCCACCGTCACGGCGATCTCCTTGCGCGCGCCCTCCCCGTCGCGCGCCACCTGGCGGGCGAGGTCGAGGAGGAGGCTGTTCAGCGCGGCGCGGAAATCGCCGAGGCGCGGGTCGGCCGCGTCCTCCACCACCTCCCCGCCCGCCTTGCCGGTGGCGAAGAGGAGCAGCGTGTCGGAGGTGGAGGTGTCGCTGTCCACCGTCACCGAATTGAAGCTCGGCGCCACCGCCTCGCGCAGCAGCGCCTGGAGCGCGCCCGGCGCGATGGCGGCGTCGGTGGCCACGAAAGAGAGCATCGTCGCCATGTCGGGCGCGATCATGCCCGCGCCCTTGGCGATGCCGTTGATCCGCACCTGTACCTCGCCGATCCGCGCGTTGCGCGTGGCGAGCTTGGGATAGGTGTCGGTGGTCATGATGGCCTCGCCCGCCCCGCGCCAGCCGGCGCCGTCCGCCGAAGCGGCCATCTCGCCGAGGAGGCCGGAGAACTTGCCCGCGTCCAGCGGCTCGCCGATGACGCCGGTGGAGGCGAGGAAGACCTCGCCGGTGGCGCAGCCGAGCGCCCCGGCGGCGGCCTCGGCGGTCAGGCGCGTCGATTCGCGGCCGCGCCTGCCGGTGAAGGCGTTGGCGTTGCCGGAATTGACCACCAGCGCGCGGGCGCGCCCGCCCTTCAGGCTTTCCCGGCTGAAATCCACCGGCGCGGAGGGGCATCGGGAGGTGGTGAACACCCCCGCGACGCTGGTGCCCTCGTCGAACACCATCATCAGCACGTCGGTGCGCCCGGCATATTTGATGCCCGCCGCCGCCGTGGCGAGGCGCACGCCGGCAATGGGGGCAAGTTCGGCATAGGTCCTGGGGGCCAGGGGCGAGATCGCTGCGCTCATGCCATGCTCGTTCGAGGAAGGGATGGAGGGTCGGGGCGGATGGACGAAAGGCGGCCTTTGAGGCCGCCTTTCGGGATCAGTCGGCCGGGGCGGGCTCGCCCGCCGGCACGGGCGCTTCCTCCTGCGCCGCCTCGTCGGCCGCCGCTTCCCCGGCGCCTTCCGCGTCGGCACCGGCGATGGCGGCCTCCATGGCGCGGATCTGCGTCTCCATCTCCGGGTCGAGATACTCGACCGTCAGGTTCTCGCGCGCCGCTTCCACGAGCTCGATGTATTTCTCGCGCATCAGGAGCTGGCGCACCTGCTCGCGCACCTGCTCGAAGGCCGGCGGCTCGGCCATGCGCTTCTCCAGCACTTCGATGATGTGCCAGCCGAACTGCGATTCCACCGGTTCGGGCGTGTAGCTGCCGGGCTCCAGCGCGTAGGCGGCGGCCTCGAAGGCCGGCACCATCTGGCCGGGGCCGAAGAAGCCCAGATCGCCGCCGCGCTGGCCGCTGCCGGGATCGGAGGAGTGCTCGGAGGCCAGCGCCTCGAACTCGGCGCCGCCGTCCAGCTCGGTGATCAGCGCCTCGGCCTCCTCGCGCGTGGGCACGAGGATGTGGCGGGCGTGGACTTCCTCCACGGGCTCCGTCGCGGCCACTTCCTCGTCGTAGCGCGCGCGCAGCTCCTCGTCGGTGATGGTCTCCACGCCGTTGCGCTCGAAATAGGCGTTGTGAAGGGCGCGGTCGCGCAGGAAGGCGATGCGGCGCTCGGTCAGCGCGTCGTCCTGGAGCCCGGCCTCCTCGGCCTGAAGGCTCAGGGAGCGGATGTCCACCAGCGCGGCCAGCAGCGCGACACGGCGCTGCTCGGGCGGCAGTTGCTGGAACTGGGCGCTGAGGTCGGCGGCGGCCGCCGCAAGGTCGCCCTCGGTGATCTCGGACGATCCGACGCGCGCGATCACGGCGGCCGGATCGGCGGGCGCGGCGGCCGGCTCGGCTACCTCGGGCGCGGGCGGCGCGGCCTCCTGCGCCTGGACCGCCAGCACGCTGGCGGACAGGAAAAGGGTGCCGGCCAGGGCCCGCGAGAGAAGGGGGAAGGTCATGCGGTCTTCCTTGAGCTCGAGAATCATGGCGTTCGGCCGGCACGAAAGCCCCGGATTTGCGGCTTTCCTGTGGGCGCGCCGCGCCCGCGACGCCACGTTGACATCGCGAAAGGCCCCTCTTATCTCTCCCCCGTTCTCTAAGTCCAGCCGCATCCGGTCAACTCGCTAGGGTCGAACACGCGATCCCGCCGGCAGCGGCGGGAGAGGGCAGACACTCGGCCGCACCCGCTTTCCGGCCGGGTTTTCTCTAGACGGAAGGACCTTTGAATGGTCAGTCTCGGTGGCCTCGCAGCCAAGTTGTTCGGTTCGTCCAACTCGCGGGTGGTGCGGCGCTACGATGCCCGGGTGCGCCAGATCAACGCCCTGGAGCCGGAACTTTCCGCGCTCTCGGACGAGGAGTTGCGCGCGCGAACGCAAGGTTTCCGCGAGGAGATCGCGAACGGGCGCACGATCGAGGACCTTCTCGTTCCCGCCTTCGCCACCGTGCGCGAGGGCGCCCGGCGCGCGCTCGGCATGCGGCATTTCGACGTGCAGCTCATCGGCGGCATGGTGCTGGCCGGCGGCTCCATCGCCGAAATGCGCACCGGCGAGGGCAAGACGCTGGTGGCCACCCTCGCGGTCTATCTCGCCGCGCTGGAGGGCAACGGCGTGCATGTCGTCACGGTGAACGACTATCTCGCCCGCCGCGACGCGGAGTGGATGGGGCGCCTCTACAATTTCCTCGGCCTGTCGGTCGGCATCATCACGCACGGGCTGTCGGACGAGGAGCGCCGGAAGGCCTATCTCTGCGACATCACCTATGCCACCAACAACGAGCTGGGCTTCGACTATCTGCGCGACAACATGAAGTACGACCGCGCGCAGATGGTGCAGCGCGGCCACCACTTCGCCATCGTCGACGAGGTGGATTCGATCCTGATCGACGAGGCGCGCACGCCCCTCATCATCTCCGGCCCGCTCGACGACCGCTCCGATCTCTACAAGACGATCGACGCCTTCATTCCCCAGCTCCTGCCCGAAGATTTCGAGATCGACGAGAAGCAGAAGCAGGTCTCCTTCACCGAGGAGGGCACGGAGAAGCTGGAGGGGCTGCTGGCCGCCGCCGGCCATCTTCAGGGCGCCTCGCTCTACGACATCGAGAACGTGGCCGTCGTCCACCACGTCAACAACGCGCTGAAGGCCCACAAGCTGTTCCAGCGCGACAAGGACTACATCGTTCGCGGCGACGAGCTGATCATCATCGACGAGTTCACCGGCCGCATGATGCCGGGCCGCCGCTTCTCCGAGGGGCTGCACCAGGCGCTGGAGGCCAAGGAAGGCGTCACCATCCAGCCGGAAAACCAGACGCTCGCCTCGATCACCTTCCAGAACTATTTCCGCATGTATCGGCGCCTTGCCGGCATGACGGGCACGGCCAACACCGAAGCGGCCGAGTTCGGCGACATCTACCGCCTCGACGTGATCGAGATCCCGACCAACCTGCCCGTGCAGCGCAAGGACGAGGACGACGAGGTCTACCGGACGGTGGAGGAGAAGTTCAAGGCGATCACCGCCGAGATCCGCGATGCGCGCGCGCGCCGCCAGCCGATCCTGGTGGGCACCACCTCCATCGAGAAGTCAGAGATGCTGGCCGAGCGGCTGCGGCAGGAGGGCATGACCGACTTCCAGGTGCTGAACGCCCGCTATCACGAGCAGGAAGCCTACATCGTCAGCCAGGCCGGCGTTCCCGGCGCCGTGACCATCGCCACCAACATGGCCGGGCGCGGCACCGACATCCAGCTCGGCGGCAATCTGGACATGCGCGTCGAGTTCGAGCTGAAGGACGTGCCGGAGGGCCCCGAGCGCGAGGCGAAGGTGGAGGCGATCAAGGCCGACATCGCGCGCCTCAAGGAGGAGGCGCTGGCCGCCGGCGGGCTCTACGTGCTGGCTACGGAGCGCCACGAATCGCGGCGCATCGACAACCAGCTCCGCGGCCGCTCCGGCCGCCAGGGAGACCCCGGCCGCTCCAAGTTCTACCTGTCCCTCCAGGACGATTTGATGCGCATCTTCGGGTCCGAGCGCATGGACACGATGCTGACGCGGCTCGGCCTGAAGGAGGACGAGGCCATCGTCCATCCATGGATCAACAAGGCGCTGGAGAAGGCGCAGAAGAAGGTCGAGGCCCGCAATTTCGACATCCGCAAGAACCTTCTGAAATACGACGACGTGATGAACGACCAGCGCCGGGTCATCTTCGACCAGCGCATCGAGCTGATGGACGCTCCCTCGCTGGACGAGTCGGTGGACGACATGCGCGAGGAGACCATCGAGGCGCTGGTGGCCAAGCGCATTCCCGAGCGGGCCTATCCCGAGCAGTGGGAATCGGCGGAGCTGGCGCAGGACGTGCGCGATATCCTCAATCTCGACCTGCCCATCGTGGCCTGGGCCGAGGAGGAGGGCATCGACGACAGCGACATCCGCCAGCGCCTTCTCGATGCCGCGAACGCCGCGGCAAAGGAGAAGCGCGAGCGCTTCGGCCCGGAGGTCTCGGCCTATGTTCAGCGTTCGGTGGTGCTCCAGACGCTGGACGGCCTGTGGCGCGAGCATCTGGTCAATCTCGACCATCTGCGTTCGGTCGTGGGCTTCCGCGGCTATGCGCAGCGCGATCCGCTGAACGAGTACAAGTCGGAGGCCTTCGAGCTTTTCCAGACCATGCTCACCAATCTGCGCGAGCGCGTCACCCAGCAGCTTGCGCGGGTGGAGATCGTGCGCCCCGAGCAGCAGCCCGCGCCCGCCGTTCCTCCCATGCAGGCGCACCATGTGGACGCCAGCACCGGCGAGGACGAGCTGTCGCCCCCGGCCCCGCCCCCCGCCACCCCCTTCCTCTCGCGCCCCACAGGCCGCGACCCGCAGGACCCCGCCACCTGGGGCCCCGTCGCCCGCAACGAGCCCTGCCCCTGCGGCTCCGGCAAGAAGTTCAAACACTGCCACGGCGCCTTCGCGGAGGCCTGAGACATCGGCCCTGAAAAGCAAAGGCCCGCCGGAGCGCTCCGGCGGGCCTTTTTGCGTCATGGACGGAGACAGGCGCGATCCAGCACGCCCTCGGGCGATTCTTCCCCACATCTTCCGCCTCTGCCCGCTGACGCTCCCTCATCACAACGCGCCCTGCCCTTGCCCTGCGTCACCCTTCCCCGCACCCCTGTGCCCTCACCCTGCGCCTCTCTTCGCCCCCATCCCGAGCCTCTCCTCACCCTCATCCTGAGCCTGTCGAAGGATGAGGGGCTACGCGAAGGGCTCAGGATGAGGAGCGAGGCAAAGCCCCTCACAGTGAGCGGCTATGGCAAGGCGCCCAGGCTGAAAGCTCCAGCAAAGCGCATAAGGAAAGGGGCAACATCGAATCCTGCATTCTGACGGCTCTTCCCCTCCCGTGCGCGGCCATGTCATCCTCGCTCCACCACCGGAGCGCGCCATGGAAGCAACCGTCTACATCCTGCGATGCGCGGACGGCGCCTACTACACCGGTCTGACGAAACAACCCGTGGAAGCCCGCCTCTGGGAGCACGATGAGGGCATCCTCGACGGCTTCACCAAGCCCCGTCGCCCGGTCACGCTCGTCTTCACCGAGACCTACGACCGGCTTCTCGACGCCATCGCCCGCAGATCAAGGGCTGGTCGAGAGCCAAGAAGGAAGCGCTGATCGCCGGCCACTACCATCGCCTGCCCACACTCTCGCGCTCGCGGACGGCTCGGCCCCCTGCCCAGCCTGTGCCCCTCCCGCCCATCCCTGGCCGTCTCCCTTCGCCTCCCTCGCATAATGAGCTTTCTCCACCCCATCCCGAGTTGCCCCCTGAACTCGATGAGGAGCCTCGGCCTGAGCCCGGCCCGGAGCTTTAGCCTCAGTCTGAATTCGGGCTTTCCAGCAGCCTCTCATCCTGAGCCCTCCGTATAGCCGCTCACCCCGAGCCCATCGCACCGCCCCTCACCAGGGCCCTCCGCATAGCCCCTCATCCTGAGCCCATCGCACCGCCCCTCATCCTGAGCCGTCCGCATAGCCCCTCATCCTGAGCCTGTCGAAGGACGGGGGGCGCTTGGTGCAGCGATCGTGCCGCCCACCCTCGTCCTTCGACAGGCTCAGGATGAGGGTGAGGTGAGGTGAGGTGAGGTGAGGTGAGGTGAGGTGAGGTGAGGATGGGCGTACGGGCGAGGCGCAGGACGCAACCGCCGGCCGATTCCCGCGCGATCTTTCCCCCCATCTCCGCAACGCCCCATACTCCTCCCACCGCCGGCCCGCGGATGGGCGCGAATGATCACCGGGATCGTTCGCGGGCCGGCGGGCGGCGTTCGCGGCGCGGCCTCTTCCGGGAGGGGCGGCGACCCGGACGGACCCTCGCAGGCCGGGCGTCCCTCCACCAGGAGAGGGGCCCCAAGTCACGGGGCGCCGCGCGGAACCGGAGACAGCCCAACCGCCCCGTGGTGAGAGCTGGGGTGGAGATCGGGCCGAGGTTCCGGCGTTGGACAGGCGCGGACCGGGAAGCGGAGCGGAGGCTGGCACCCTTCGCAGGGTCTGGAAGACGCCGCGTGGGGCGCCGGAGGCGAGCCACATATAAAATACCAATCGGAGGCGAGCCTCCGGCGCTCCACCGCCCGTTCCTCTTGGGAACGGCACCATCCCTCACCGATCCGGCCGCGAAAGCGGCGCGGAAACGCGCTCGCGCGCTATCGAAGGCGGCGCCTCAGCGTGGAGCGAGCAGGGAGCGGAAGGCGGAAGTCTGCGCGTCGACGCGGTTGCCGAGGCGGTCGTAGCCGGGGCGCCGGTTCTGCTCCTGCGCATAGGCCTCGGCCGAGATGGGCGAGCCGGTGCGGTAGGTGAAGGTGGAGACGGTGGCGAAATCGCTCGGGTTCATGCGCGCGATCAGGGCCTTTTCGGCGGCCTCGTCGGCAAGGCGCTTGGCGGCCACCGCCGCCGGCTCCTCGATGGGCGGGCAGGCGCCCTCGGGTGTCAGCGTGCGCCCGTCGCCCAGCGCCGCGTCGAAGACATATCGCTTCTCGCACACATCCACCGCCACCGGGCGCCTGGTCACTTCGAAGCGGTCATAGCCCTGCTTGAGCATCCGCCAGAAGGGCGCATAGGAGTTGTTGGAGTGGCGCGCCATGTTCTGCGGCGTCATGCGGAAGGGGTAGGCCTGGAACTGGAAGTTGCGCTGGCCGCCCTGGAAGGCATGGCGGGCGAGCGCGTAGATCTCCTCGATCTGGTGGTTGTCCATCGCGTAGCAGCCCGAGGAGTTGCACGAGCCGTGGATCATCAGATGCGAGCCGGTGAAGCCGTTCGCCTGGTCGTAGGCGTTGGGATAGCCGATGTTCACGGCCAGATGGTGCTGCGAGTTCGGGTTCAGGTGCGCCGGGGTGATGTTGTAGAAGCCCTCGGGCGCCTGACGGTCGCCTTCGGCCCGCTTGGGGCCGAGCTTTCCGGACCAGGCGCAGATCGGATAGGTCTTCAGGAGCGCGTAGGACCCGTCGCCGGTCTGCTTCCAGACCTCCAGCTCCGACTCCTCCTTGAACAGGCGCACCAGCATGGGCGAGTTCACGCCCATGTCGTTGGCCTTGATCGCCTGCACCAGCTTGGGCGGCAGGGGCGCGTTGGCGCCCATCAGGTCGCCCAGGCCGTCGCCCGGCTGGCAGGCGGCGAGCGCGGAAAGGCTGATGGCAAGGCAGGCGGCCGCCGCAAGACGCTGGAGCGACATGAATTCCATCCCCTCTTCCACCAAGGGCCGCGGAGCCTGTCCGCAATCCGCTGGCGACGCATCGAAGCCGGCCCTGGCCGGATCGTCCGGTCCGGCGGGCGGCGCTCGCGCGCCAACCGCCATTCCACCCCTCTTTTCGCGCCGCTATCCTTTCGCGGAGGTTAACGACGCGACGGAAATTCGCTTTCCCGGCTGCGCTTCCCCGTCAGGGCAGCGCCGAACTCTCGCAGGGGAATGGCAGGAAGAGAAGGGCGTATCTGTGGCCAAACGGCCGCAGCGGGAGGAAAATCGTCTCCTACGCGTGCAGCGTGCGTCCCATGTCGAGGAATTTCTGGCGCCGTTCACGCCGCAGTTCCTCGCCGCCCATGCCGCCCATGCCGGCCAGCGCCTGGCGGATCGCCTCGCCCGCCGCGTCGATCGCCGCCTGCGGGTCGCGGTGCGCGCCGCCGACCGGCTCCTGCACGATCTCGTCGATGATGCCGAAGCTCCTGAGGTCCTGCGCGGTGATCTTCATCGCCTGCGCCACGTCCTTGGCCCGCGTCGAATCGCGCCAGAGGATGGACGCGCCGGCCTCGGGCGAGATGACGGAGTAGATCGCGTGCTCCAGCATGAGGACGCGGTTGGCGGCGGCGATGGCGATGGCCCCGCCCGATCCGCCCTCGCCGATCACCAGGGAGACGAGCGGCACCTTGAGCGACAGGCAGGTCTGCGTCGAGCGGGCGATGGCCTCGGCCTGCCCGCGCTCCTCCGCGCCGATGCCCGGATAGGCGCCGGCCGTGTCGACGAGGGTCAGGACGGGGATGGAGAAGCGGTCGGCCATCTCCATGATGCGCACCGCCTTGCGGTAGCCCTCGGGCCGCGCCATGCCGAAATTGTGCTTCAGGCGCGTCTGCGTGTCGGCGCCCTTCTCCTGGCCGATCACCGCCACCGCCTCCCCGTCGAAGCGCCCGAATCCGGCGATCACGGCGTGATCCTCGGCAAAGTAGCGATCGCCCGCCAGCGGGGTGAAGTCGGTGACGAGCCGGGCCAGATAGTCCACGCAATGCGGGCGGTCCGGATGGCGCGCCACCTGCGTCTTCTGCCAGGGGTTCAGCTTCTTGTAGAGATCGACCAGCGCGTCGTGCGAGCGCTTCTCCAGCCGCGTGATGTCCTCGGACACATCGAGGCTGTCCTTGTCGCCGCCGATCTTCTTCAGTTCCAGGATCTGGCTGTCCAGGTCCGCGACCGGCTTTTCGAAGTCGAGATAATTATGCATCCGTCAGCGGCCTGTCGCCGTCCTTTCGGCGAGTGTTCGGCCCCGCCCGTCGATGTGGCGCGCAAACTGGCCATCCCGCCTCGCGATGTCAAGGAAGCGCGCTCAGTCGCGCGAAAGCTCCGACAGGGGATGGTGGTCCGTGACGAGCCGAACGAGCCGCTCTTCCAGCACATGCGTGTAGATCTGCGTGGTGGAGATGTCGGCGTGGCCCAGCAGTTCCTGCACCGCGCGCAGGTCCGCGCCGTTCTGCAGGAGATGGCTGGCGAAGGCGTGGCGCAGCACGTGCGGGGAGATCTTGCCGGGCGAGAGCCCCGCCCGCGCGGCAAGGCCCTTCAGGTCGCGGGCGAAGGCCTGGCGGGTCAGGTGGCCGCTTTCCGACAGGGCCGGGAACAGCCACGCCTCGCCCGGAGCGCTGCCGGCGGCCCGCGCCGCCTCGGCGAAGGCGAGGAGCGCGTCGCGCGCCCGCTCGCCGATCGGCACCATGCGCTCCTTGCCGCCCTTGCCGCGCACCACGATGGCGCGCGCCCTGGCCCGCAGGACCGAGCGCGGCAGCGAGACGAGCTCGGAAACGCGCAGGCCCGTGGCGTAGAGAAGCTCGACCAGCGCATGGAGGCGGCGCGCCCTGGCCAGCGCGCCGGGCGACAGGGCGGGATCGGCGGCCTCCGCCTCGGCGCGGTCGAGAAGGCGCCCCGCCTCCTCCTCGCTCATGATCCTGGGCAGGGCGCGGCTCTTGCGCGCGCTTTCCACCGGCGTCGTCGGATCGTCGCCGCGATGGCCCTCGGCATAGAGGAACTTGAAGAACTGGCGCAGCGCCGACATGCGCCGGCGCAGGCTGGAGGGGGCGAAGCCGCGCCGCTCCAGGTCTGCGAGATAGGCGCGCACCGTGGCGGTGGAGGCGCCGGCGAGGCTTTCGCCCGCCGCCGCCATGAAGCCGGCCGCGTCGTCCAGATCGCGCCTGTAGGCCGCCAGCGTGTTGAGCGAGGCGCCCCGCTCGGCCGACATCATCTCCAGGAAAAGCTCGACCTGCCGGCTCACGGCGCGCGCTCGGGCATCCGGCGCACCGGCGCGGGCTCCTGCAGCGCCTCCACCGGAACCTCGAAGCTGATCTCGCCGCGCCGCGGCTCGACGAAGGCGACGAGCGCGGCCATGACGGCGAAGACGAGCGCGCCGAGGATGGCGAGAACCGTCAGGAGACGAACGAGTGTGGGCATCCAATGCCTTCTTGATGCTGCGGGCGTCCCTTCCGCACCTCTTAAACGCAGGCGGGGGACGGCGACAAGCGCAACCGGCGATGGAAGATGGAACGGCCCGCAGAGGCGCGCGGCCGGCCGCCGGGTTGACGTGGCGGCCGGTTTATTGTTTCCCCGGCACATCCTTTCGGCTTGAAGGCTTTTCCTTGTCCGCCACGGCCCCCACAAACGCGCCGCAAGACACGGTTGCGGCGGCTCTCGCGCAGCTCGCCGGCCGCTCCGTCGCGCTCGTCGGGCTGATGGGCGCGGGCAAGACCACGGTCGGGCGCCGGCTGGCGCAGGTCCTCGCCCTGCCCTTCCACGACAGCGACCACGAGATCGAGGCGGCCTCGCGCATGAGCGTGCCGGAGCTTTTCGCTGCCTATGGCGAGCCGGAGTTCCGGGCGCTGGAGGCGCGCGTCATCTCGCGCCTGGCCGAGGAGGGGCAGGCCGTCATCTCGACCGGCGGCGGTGCCTATATGCGGGAGGAAACGCGCGAGAGGCTGCGCGAGCGGGCCGTCTCGGTGTGGCTGAAGGCCGATCTCGACCTCCTGATGGAACGCGTGAGCCGCCGCACCGGGCGCCCGCTCCTGAAGACGCACGACCCCCGCGCGGTGATGCGCGACCTGATGGACAAGCGCTACCCGATCTACGGCCTGGCCGATCTCACGGTCCAGTCGCGCAACGTGAAGCGCGAGGTCATCGCGCAGGAGATCGTCGAGCAACTGGCGGCGATGGGACAAGGGAGCCGGACCGATGGAGCATGAGAGCCCGCGCACGGTGCGGATCGCGCTCGGAAGCCGGTCCTACGACATTCTCGTCGGCCCCGGCCTGATCGCCGGGGCGGGGCGGGAAATCGCCCGCCGCCTGCCCGGCGCGCGCGCCGCGATCGTCACCGACGAGACGGTGGCCGGGCTCCATCTTCCCGCGCTCCTGGCCTCGCTCGGGGCGGCCGGGCTGGAGGCCACGCCCATCGTCCTGCCGGCGGGCGAGCGGACCAAGAGCTTCGAGCAGCTCGTGGCGCTGGTCGACCGGCTGCTGGAGCTGCGGCTGGAGCGCGGCGACGCGGTGATCGCGCTCGGCGGCGGGGTGATCGGAGACCTGGCAGGCTTTGCCGCAGGCATCGTGAAGCGCGGGATGCGATTCGTGCAGGTGCCCACCACGCTGCTGGCGCAGGTCGATTCCTCGGTGGGCGGCAAAACGGGCATCAACTCGCCGCGCGGCAAGAACCTTGTCGGCGTCTTCCACCAGCCCGACCTCGTCATCGCCGACACGAGCGTGCTCGACACCCTGGCGCCGCGTGAGTTCGCGGCCGGCTATGCCGAGATGGTCAAGTACGGGCTGATCGACCGGCCGGACTTCTTCGCCTGGCTGGAGGAGAACCGCCCGGCGATCTTCGCCGGCGGCGCGCAACGGGCCGAGGCGGTGGCGCAGTGCTGCCGCGCCAAGGCCGTGGTGGTGGAGGAAGACGAGCGCGAGGACGGCCGGCGCGCCCTCCTCAATCTCGGCCACACCTTCGGCCACGCGCTGGAAGCGGGCGTCGCCTACGACCCCGCCCGGCTGGTGCATGGCGAGGGCGTGGCCATCGGCATGGCGCTGGCGCACCGCTTCTCGGCACGGCTCGGCCTGTGCCCGCCCGAGGACGCGGCGCGGGCGGCGGCGCATCTGGAGGCGGCGGGGCTTCCCACGCGCATCGGCCAGATCCCCGGCGCGGGCTTCACCTGCGAGGCGCTGATGGGCAAGATCGCGCAGGACAAGAAGGTGAAGCGCGGACGCCTCACCTTCATCCTGACACGGGGCATCGGGCAAAGCTTCGTCAGCGACGACGTGGACCCGGCGAAGGTCGAGGCCTTCCTGAAGGACGAGATCGACGCTCGATAGGCTTCGTCCGGCCTATGGGCGTCGCGTCGGCCTGCGGCCCCGTTGCCGGTATGCTCCCCCCTTGAGGCCGTCGAGCGGCGAGGAACGGGCGGCACGCTGTTCCCCGCCTTGCCCTTCGACGCGACTCGTGGTGAGGGCGACCGAACCCGCGCGGCTGCACCCGCGCCGCGGCAACCGCGTGCACCCGCTCGACCGGATGCCGCCTGCCCTCAACCGCGCCGCGCCGGGCGGGCCGGCGAGACGTAGCCCCGGCGCCACGTGGCGGGGATGGCGTGGCTGACCAGCGCCAGGAGGATGCATGCCCCGGCCGAGGCGAGAAGCGCGTTCTGGCCCAGCGCCGCATGGGAGAACGCCCCCGCCAGCGCCCCCGCGAACATGCCCAGCCACGGCACGAGCTGGTAGCGCCACGCGCCGTTCCTGTCGCCCATCAGGCGGCGGCCGAGGCCGCGCCCGAAGCGTGACAGGGCGCCGGTGACGAAGGTGATGCCGAAGGCGTGGCCGTCGATCTGCTCCACCCCCGCATTAAGCATGCCCATGCCCACCACCGCCGGCAGGATCGCCCAGGGCATGACGCCGAGGAAGACGGGCATGGCGACCAGGAGGGCGATGCAGGTGAGGAGGACCGAATGACGGCGGTTCGCCGCGCGCATGACGATCTCGCCGAGAGCGTTGCCGGCTACGAAACAAGCCAGGATCGCGGCGAGGAACAGGCCCGAGCCCCCGTCGCCCTCCACCAGCGAGACGCCGAGCTGCGTGGTGTTGCCGCTCATGAAGGAGACGTAGCGCCCGACGAGGATGAGGCCGATCGCGTCCGTCATGCCCGCCGCGAAGGCAAGCGAGAGCGTCAGCGCGAGCCCGAGGCCGAAGCGGGTCCGCCTCAGGCGCCGATGGCGGCGCGCCCTGGGATTCACCGCCGGGCGGGCTCGCCGGGGGCGCGCGCCTCGATGGCGAGCGCGTGGACGCCGCCCTTCAGCTCCGCCTCGAGCGCGGCGTTGACGGCGCGGTGGCGCTCCACCCGGCTGCGGCCGGAGAAGGCCGGGGAAACCAGCTTCACCCTGAAATGCGTCTCGCCGCTGCCGTCGAACGGCGCATGGTGGCTCGTATCGTGGTGGTGGCCGGCGTGCAGATGGCTCTCGTTGAGGACCTCCAGCGCCTCGGGCGCGAAGGCCGCTTCGAGCTTTTGGCGGATCGCGGCTTCGATGGACATGAAATCGGCTCCTTCGGCTGCTCGACAAGGTGCCCCTTGCGAAGCATTCCCGCGACCGGTCATCGGCGAGCAATTCGCATCTGTCAATTCTTGTTCGGGTTCGGGGCGAGCCCCATAATCGGTGCCGTGATGAAGCTCGACAGCAAATATTTCGACGGCATTCGACTGCGTCCCGACAGGGAGGCGGCGAAAAAGGCCGAGGCGCCCGTCTGCGGATGGGAGGGATGCAACCTGCCCGGCACCCACAAGGCGCCGGTCGGCCGTGACCAGGAGGGGCGCTACTACCATTTCTGCGTCGACCACGTGCGGCTCTACAACAAGAGCTACAACTACTTCTCCGGCCTGCCGGACACCGACATCCAGGCCTATCTCAAGGCCTCGATGACCGGGCACCGGCCGACCTGGAAGATGGGCTCCAACTCATCCGGCGCGATGCCGGCCGACAAGCCGAGCGGGCCGCCGAGGCGCTGGAGCAAGCATAATCGCGGCAATTTCGACATCTTCGGCGAGGGTGCGGCGCGCGCGCCCACCCCCTCGCGCAAGGCGCGCCCTCTGGAGATCAAGGCGCTCGAAACGCTCGGCTTGCCGCAAAATGCCGCTGGTGAGACGGTGCGAGTGCGCTATAAGGCCCTCGTGAAGCAATATCATCCCGACGCCAATGGCGGCGACCGCGGGTCGGAAGATCGCTTGCGAGAGGTGATCCAGGCCTACAAGCTGCTGAAGCAGTCGGGCTTCTGCTGATCGCCGACCGGCCTTGCCGGTTCGGCCGGGCGGAAGTCTAATGAAGTCCAGTCCCAAGCATCGGCCGCGCCCCGCGCGCCGGCCCCTGGAGGTGTGATGAGTGCAGCGGAAACGGAAGTGGCGGGCCTGCCCGACGCCATGGTCTCCGTCCGCGAAACCTTCGGTTTCGACAGCGATCTCAAGGTTCCGGCCTATTCGGTGGCCGACCCCCATGTTCCCGAGATCGACCCGGATTATCTCTTCGACAAGCAGACCACGCTGGCGATCCTGGCGGGCTTCGCCAAGAACCGGCGCGTCATGGTGTCCGGCTTCCACGGCACCGGCAAGTCGACCCATATCGAGCAGGTGGCCGCGCGGCTGAACTGGCCCTGCGTGCGCGTCAACCTCGACAGCCATGTCAGCCGCATCGACCTCGTGGGCAAGGACGCGATCACCGTGCGCGAGGGGATGCAGGTCACGGAATTCCGCGACGGCATCCTGCCCTGGGCCTACCAGAACAACGTCGCCCTCGTCTTCGACGAGTACGATGCGGGCCGGCCGGACGTGATGTTCGTCATCCAGCGCGTGCTGGAATCCTCCGGCCGCCTGACGCTTTTGGACCAGAGCCGCGTGATCCGCCCGCACCCGGCCTTCCGCCTCTTCGCCACGGCCAACACGGTGGGCCTCGGCGATACGACCGGGCTCTATCACGGCACGCAGCAGATCAACCAGGCGCAGATGGACCGCTGGTCCATCGTCACCGTGCTCAACTACCTGCCGCACGACAACGAGGTCGGGATCGTCCTGGCCAAGGCCAAGCATTTCGACACCAAGGAGGGGCGCCAGACGGTCTCCAAGATGGTGCGGGTGGCGGATCTGACGCGCGCAGCCTTCGTGAACGGCGACCTCTCCACGGTGATGAGCCCCAGAACGGTCATCACCTGGGCCGAGAACGCCGAGATCTTCGGCGATGTGGGCTTCGCCTTCCGGCTCACCTTCCTCAACAAGTGCGACGATCTGGAGCGCGGCCTCGTGGCCGAATTCTACCAGCGCGCCTTCGGCGAGGAGCTGCCCGAATCCTCGGCCAACATGGTGCTGGACTAGGCTGCCATGGCGCGGGTGGGCGATAATTCCAAGGCCGCGAAGGCCAGGGCGCAGGAGCGCGAACCCTTCCGCCGCTCCCTCGCCGCCTGCATGCGCGCCATCGCCGGCGAAAGCGAGCTGGAAGTCGTCTTCGCCAACGAGCGCCCCGGCCTGGCGGGCCAGCGCGCCCGCCTGCCCGAACTGCCCAAGCGCGCCACGAAGAACGACGTCGCCGTCACGCGCGGCCTGGGCGACGCGATGGCGCTGCGCCGGGCGCGCCACGATTCGCGCATCCACGCCACGCTCTCGCCCGAGGGGCGCGGGGCCCGCGCCATCTTCGACGCGGTGGAGCAGGCGCGCTGCGAGGCCATCGGCGCCAATGCCATGACGGGCGTGGGCGACAATCTGGCCTCCATGCTGGAGGACAAATATCTGCGCTCCGACCTTTCGGACGTGACGGACAAGGCCGAGGCGCCGCTGGAGGACGCGGTGGCGCTGATGGTGCGCGAGAAGCTGACCGGGCGCGCCGTGCCCCCCAGCGCCCGCGCCCTCGTGGAGGTCTGGCGCGACTGGATCGAGGAGAAGGCCGGCGACCGGCTGGACCGGCTGACCGGCGAGCTGGAGGACCAGCGCGCCTTCGCCCGCGCCGTGCGCGACCTCCTGACCTCCATGGACATGGCCGAGGAGCTGGCGCAGGAGAACCAGGACGAGGAGGCCGAGGACGAGGAGGCCGGCGACCGCCAGAACCGCGACAACGAGGAGGGCGGCGCGGAGAAGGAAGCCGGCGAGGACGAGGCCGAGGCGGCCGAATCCGAAAGCGAGGGCGACAGCGAGGAGAGCGCCGAGGCCGAGACCTCCGAGGCCACGGCCGAGGAGGAGAGCGAGGACGACAGTCCCGATTCGCAGAACCCGGCCGAATCGCGCCGCGCCGGCCAGGCTTCGCCCTCGCCGATGGTCGATCCGGACTATGCGATCTTCAGCCGTGCCTTCGACGAGACGGTGGGCGCCGAGGATCTGTGCGACGAGGCCGAGCTGGACCGGCTGCGCGCCTTCCTCGACAAGCAGCTCACCTCGCTCCAGGGTGTCGTCGGGCGGCTTGCCAACCGCCTCCAGCGCCGGCTCATGGCCCAGCAGAACCGCTCCTGGGACTTCGACCTGGAGGAGGGCTATCTCGACACGGCGCGCCTGACGCGCCTCGTGATCGACCCCATGCAGCCGCTCTCCTTCAAGATGGAGCGCGACACGGCCTTCCGCGACACGGTCGTCACCCTTCTGATCGACAATTCCGGCTCCATGCGCGGGCGGCCCATCACGGTGGCGGCCACCTGCGCCGATATCCTGGCGCGCACGCTGGAGCGCTGCGGCGTGAAGGTGGAGGTGCTCGGCTTCACCACGCGCGCCTGGAAGGGCGGCCAGTCGCGCGAGGCCTGGCTGAAGGCCGGCAAGCCGCAGCGCCCCGGCCGGCTCAACGACGTGCGCCATATCATCTACAAGAGCGCGGACGCGCCATGGCGCCGCGCGCGGCGCAATCTCGGCCTGATGATGCGCGAGGGCCTCCTGAAGGAGAATATCGACGGCGAGGCGCTGCTGTGGGCGCACAACCGGCTGCTGGCCCGCTCCGAGCAGCGCAAGATTTTGATGATGATCTCGGACGGCGCGCCGGTGGACGATTCGACGCTTTCGGTGAATCCCGGCAATTATCTGGAACGGCATCTGCGCGCGGTGATCGAGGAGATCGAGACCCGCTCGCCCGTGGAACTGATCGCCGTGGGCATCGGCCACGACGTGACGCGCTACTACCGCCGCGCCGTGACGCTGATCGACGCGGAGGAGCTGGCGGGGGCGCTGACCGAGCAGCTCGCCGCCCTGTTCGAGGACGAGGGGGCCGCGCCCGCGCGGCGCGTGGCGGGCCGGCGTTGAGGCGGCTTCTCGCGCTCGTCCTCGCCACGAGCCTCTGCCCGCCCGCGCTGGCCGCCGACATCCGCCCGGTCGAGATCACCGCCCGCGCCATCGAGGCCTTCGCGGTCGGCTCCTCGCAGAGCCGGTTCGGCGGGCTGGACTTCGTGGGCGGCTTTTCCTTCCGGGCCTCCGACAGGCGCCTGGCGGGCGTTTCGGGCTTCCGCTTCCGGGAGGGTGGCGGATCGCGCTTCCTGGCCGTCACCGATACCGGATGGTGGTTCGAGGGGCGCATCCTGCGCGACGGCGAGGGGCGCCCCGTCGGCATGGAGGAGGCGCGGATCGCCCCCATCCTCGATCCGCAGGGGCAGGCCTATCGCTCCAAGGGCCGCGCGGATGCCGAGGGCCTGGCCCTGGACGGGAGCCGCGTGCTCGTCTCCTTCGAGCAGAACCACCGGATCGAGGCCTTCGACGCGGCCGAACCGCTCACGGCCCTGCCGACTCCCGTCGCCCAGCCCATCCCCCGCCACGAGCTGCGCTCCAATGCCGGGCTGGAGACCGTCGCGGTCGCGCCGGACGGGAGGGCGATCACCGTGGCCGAACAGTCGATCGACAAGGAGGGCAATCTCTTCGCCGCCCTTCTCGGCCCCGCCGGCGGCCTCTTCACCGTGAAGCGGCAGCCGCCATGGCACGCGACCGACGGCGCCTTCCTGCCCGGCGGCGACCTGCTTCTGCTGGAGCGGCGCTACGAGGGCTTCGGGCGCCTCGGCATGCGCCTTCGCCGCATCGCGGGCGAGGCGATCCGCGTCGGCGCGCTGGTCGACGGCCCGGTCATCATGGAAGCGGACCTCGGCCACGAGATCGACAACATGGAAGGGCTGGACGTCTTCGTGAACGAGGCGGGGGAAACGATCCTCTCCATCGTCTCGGACGACAACGCCTCGTTCTTCCAGCGCAATCTCTATCTGGAGTTCCGCCTCGTCGAGGACGAGGTCGAGGTTTCGGGCTGAGCCCTCTTCGCTCGGCCCGACTCAGGCGCGCGCCGGCTGGTCCCGGAAGGGGATGAAGGCGCCCACGACGATGCGATAGGGCACGAGGCCGAAGATCGCGATCAACAGCTTCACCGCGAAATCGCCGAGCGCCCAGGAGACCCAGCGCGGGGCCTGCGTATCCATCAGGCCCAGAAGCGGGGCGGCTTCCAGCGCGAAGGGCTCGTTCGGGCCCAGGAGCAGGAAGAGCGGCGCGAAGGCGATGGAGAAGAAGAGGAAGGTGTCGATGATCGACCCCACGATGCCCGAGGCGAAGGGCGCCTTCCACCAGCTCAGCCGCCGCAGCCGGTTGAAGACGACGATGTCCATGAGTTGCGCGAGCAGGAAGGCCGTGCCCGAGGCGAGCGCGACGCGCAGGAGGCGCGCACCGGTGGTCTCGTATTCCAGGAAGCCGAAGGAATGCAGGATCGGCGGGAAGATGATGGAGGAGAGGATCGCCAGTATGAAGCCGAGATAGACCACGCGGCGCGCCATCCGGGGCCCGAACAGGCGGTTGTTGATGTCGGTGACGATGAAGGCGAAGGGATAGACGAAGGCGCCCCAGGTGAGCAGGTCGGCCAGCATCAGCGGCCCGAGTTGCCCCTGAAGCGGGAATTGCACCGCCACATTCGCCATCAGGACGATGATCGTCATGGCGAGAACGGGCACGATATAGGCGCCGAATCGGGTCATCGTCGCGATATTCCATTTTTTTAGGCTGGGGTATGGCACCAGCGGCGGGCACGAGAATTCGCACCCTTCTCACAAAAACGGCTCCGCGACAGGCGCGGAGCCGAAGAATTCATGGGTCCGGGGCGCGCACGCCCGGCCCGGCGCTTACTGCGCGGCGGCGGCGCCCTCGTCGGAAGCGGCCACCTTCTTGGCGATCTGGCGCTTCAGGAGACGGGCGCGCTGCGACAGCTCGCCCTCCTTCGCCTTGGTCAGGAAGGCGTCGAGGCCGCCGCGATGCTCCACCGAGCGCAGGGCGTAGGCCGAGATGCGCAGGCGGTAGCGCTGGCCGAGGGCATCGGAGATCAGCGTGACATTGCACAGGTTCGGCAGGAAACGGCGACGCGTCTTGTTGTTCGCGTGGCTGACATTGTTCCCGGTCTGGACGGCCTTGCCGGTCAGTTCGCAAGCGCGCGACATGGAATCACCTTTCAAACTGCCATAAGCCCCGGCCAGCGCGCCGCCGTTCTTCAAAGACGGCGCGATCAACGGCCCCGGGGCGTGATCCTTGGAATTCAGCGGACCCTATAGTCTCCCCGCCCCGCCCCGTCAACCCGGCGCCCCCGACCACGCGAACGTGACCGCGCGGGAGCGGGCGCGTCGCAGTTCGGCCGGGCTGGTGGGGAAGACGCAAATCCATCTAAGATGCCGCTCCAAGCCTCCAGCCGGACACGCGCCCTTGCTCAACGCCCGCCCGATTCTCCTGCTCGCCTTTCTCCTCGGGCTCGCCATGCCGCAGGCTGCCGGGGCACAGTCCTTCTCGAGCGATTATGTGGTCTCGCTGATCGGGATTCCGATCGGGCGCGCCTCCTTCCAGACGAGCATCGGGCGGGGCGACTATTCGGTCTCGGGCACGCTCGGCTCCTCGGGCCTCGGCAGCCTCGTGTCGCGCACGGACGGAACGAGTTCGGTGGCCGGGCGCATCCGGGGCGGCGCGCTCCAGGCCGAGCGCTACCGCCTGGCCTATACGAGCGACGGGCGAAGCTGGTCGAGCGACGTGCGCATGAGCGGCGGGCGCGTGCGCTCCTCCACCGTCGCGCCGCAGCGCGAGGGCCCGCGCCCGACCGATTACGTGCCTGTCGCGCAGGGGCATCTGCGCTCGGTGGTGGACCCGCTGAGCGGCGTGATGATCCGCGCCGAGGCCAGCGAGGTCTGCAACCGCTCCCTGCCCCTCTACGATGGCTGGTCGCGGCTCGACCTGCGGCTTTCGCCGGCCGGCACGCGCCGTTTCTCGGCCACCGGCTTCTCCGGGCAGGCCGTGGTCTGCCATGCGCGGATCGCGCCCGTCTCCGGCTACCGGCGGGGCTCGAAGGGGCTCAACTTCCTGCAGGGCCAGACCATCCAGCTCTGGTTCGCCCCGCTGGGGGAGACGGGCATCTTCGCGCCTGTCTATGCCCGCGTTCCCACCCAGATCGGACCGCTCTCCCTCACCGCGACGCGCTTCGGCGCGCGGTAGCGGTCAAAAGCCGTCGCGCTTGCCGCGGAGGGCGGCGAAGATTTCCTGCGCGTTTGCGCCCTCCATGCCGAAGGCGCTCGCCAGCTCCGGGTCGTCGGCGCGCAGGAAAGGGTTGGTGCGCTTCTCCTTCTTGAGGCTGACCGGCAGCGTCGCCTTGTGGGCGACGCGCAGATCCTCCACCTGCCGCACCCGCTCGCGAAGGCGCGTGTTGCCCGGATCGACCTCCACCGCGAAGGCCGCGTTCTTGGCCGTGTATTCGTGCCCGCAATAGAGCATGGTCGTCTCGGGCAGCTCGCGCAGGCGCTTCAGGCTTTCCCAGAGCATGGCGGGGGTGCCTTCCAGAAGCCGGCCGCATCCCATGGAGAAGAGCGCGTCGCCGGCGAACAGCGCCTCGGCCTGCGGCAGGTAATAGGACACGCTGCCCAGCGTATGGCCGGGCGTATCGATCACCTCCACGCGGATGCCCCCGACATGGAAGGCCTCGCCGCCCGACACGCCGCGGTCGATGCCGGGGATGCGGTCCTTCTCCTTCTCCGGGCCGATGATCTCGACCCCGAATCGCGTCTTCAGCGCCTCGTTGGCCTCGACATGGTCGCGATGGTGGTGCGTGGTCAGGATATGGGTGAGGCGCCAGCCCTCGTGCTCCAGCGCGGCGAGGATCGGCCCCTCCTGGGGCGCGTCCACGCTGAAGGTCACGCCGCTGGCCGGCTCGTGCACCAGAACGCCGAAATTGTCGCTGTGGCAGGTGAACTGGCGGATCTCGATCTCGCCCATGGGCGGCCCCTCCTGTGCATCGGTTCCTACCGGACCATTATAGCGCGTGGCACCGGAGGGGCCACGCGGCCTCACGGGTTCCGCCCGCGCACTCAAGGTTGTAGTCTGGCGCCGTGAACATGGCACCCCTCCCCTTCGGAACCAACGCGGACATCGTCGATCTGCGCGATTTCTACGCCACGCGCCTCGGGCAGGCCGTGGCGCGCTCGCTGGGGCTGGCGCTCTCGCCGCTGTGGCGGCCCATCCCGCAGGAGCGGCTGGTGGGGCTGGGCTATGCGCCGCCCATTCTCGACCGGCTGATGGCCGACGCCGAATCGACGCTCGCCTTCATGCCGGCGGCGCAGGGGGCCATGCGCTGGCCCTACGCGGGCGCGCCCGCCACCGCGATGGTGGAGGAGGACGACCTGCCGCTGGCGGACGCCTCCATCGACCGGGTGCTGATGGTCCATGCGCTGGAATTCTCCGCCGACCCCGCGCGCATGCTGGCCGAGACATGGCGCGTGCTGGCGCCCGGCGGGCGGCTGGTGCTGGTGGTGCCGAACCGGCGGGGCCTGTGGACGCGGCTCGACCGCACGCCCTTCGGCTCCGGCCGCCCCTGGTCTCGCGGGCAGGCGACGCGCCTCTTGCGCGAGGCGATGTTCACCACCTCCGGCTTCTCGGAGGCGCTGCTCTTTCCCCCCTTCCGGCGCGCGAGCCTGTTGAGGCTCGCCGGCCCGATGGAAACGGCGGGGCGGCGGTTCTGGCCGCTTTTTGCCGGCGTCATCGTGATCGAGGCGACGAAGCTGCTCTATCGCGGCATTCCGGTGGAGAAGCGGGCGCAGGCGCGCATCCGCCTCGCCAAGCCGGCATTGGTGCCGCAGGGCGCGGCGCTCAATCGCGAAGCGTCAAACGACGAACAGGATGCAGATTCGCCCGCGCCCTTCGGGCCTGCCCTGCGTGCTGTCCGCCGCCCGATGTTTCAGAACCCGATCGTCTCCTCGAACGCGTCCCAGGAGCGGTACATCTCGTAGCGGCCGATGCCGGGGATCGGCACATGCCCGTAATAGGGCGAAATCTGGAACTCGGCCTGAAGCTCGGAGCCCTCCGCCACCGCACCGACATAGATGGCCGAGGCCAGCCCCGTGCGATTCGAGCCGTGGTCGCAATGGACGAGGACAGGCTTGGGAACGTCGCGCAGGAGCTGCGCCAGTTCCTCGGCCTTCGGCTGGTCGAGGAAGCGCGCCGAGGACATGGGATAGTCGATGGTCTCGACGCCCAGCCGCGTGGCGGCCTCGCGCGCGCCGCGCATCTCCTCGTCCGGCTCCTCATCGCGCAGATTGACGATGGTCCGGATGCCGTAGCGCTCCACATACTCCGCCACCTCCCCGGCATCGGGTTGGGAGGAGCGGTAGAACTCGCCGGGAATCACCTCGTGGAAGTTCCCCAGGAGCTGCTGGACGCCCATATGCGCGCCCACCAGCGCCGGAACGGCGAGGAACACGGCACAGACGAGGGCAAAGCGGTGCCGTTTGCGCATCGCGGACTTCCTTTTCACGGTTCGAACGGATGCCGGCTTAAGGCCGAGGCACGTCGCGAGCATGGCGGCCTACTTCCTCAGGACGAACACGGCCTGCTGGCCGAACAGGTTCCACAGCGCCCAGGGCAGGTTCATGCCCATCTTGCCCCCTTGCGCGTTCAGCGCCACGGCGCTTTCCACGCTGGCGCCCAGCTCGCGGGTGAGGTCCACGAAGTCCTGGATGGTGCAGAAGTGGATATTGGGCGTGTCGTACCACGAATAGGCAAGGTTGCGCGTCACCGGCATCCGGCCCTTGGCCAGGAGCGAGAGGCGAACGGACCAGTAGCCGAAATTGGGGAAGGAGACGATGGCGTGGCGCCCGATGCGCAACAGCTCGGAAAGGACGAGGCGGGGGCTTTGCGTGGCCTGGATGGTCTGCGACAGGATGACGTAGTCGAAGGCCGCGTCCGGATAGTGGATCAGGTCGCGGTCCGCGTCTCCCTGCACCACGGACAGGCCCCGCGCCACGCATTCGTTGACGCCCTGCTGGCTCAGCTCCATGCCGCGCGCGTCCACGCCCCGGCGTGCCTGGAGAAGCGCCATCAGCGCGCCGTCGCCGCAGCCGACATCCAGGACCCGGCTGCCGGGCGCGACGAGATCGGCGATCAGCTCCAGGTCGACGCGCGCATTGCCGTCGGCCGCCACGGTGGCCGTGGTGGGCACCGGAGGCTCGAAGATGGTGGCCCCGTCGAGCTTCATTTCAGTCCCCTCGCCTTGGCCGCGGAGCGGATGAAGCCATCCATGGCGGCGAAGAATTCCGGCTCGTCGAGCAGGAAGGCGTCGTGGCCCTTGTCCGTGGCGATCTCCACGAAGGAGACGGAGGCCGCGACCGCGTTCAGCGCATGGACCACGGCGCGGCTCTCGGCCGTGGGAAACAGCCAGTCGGAGGAGAAGGAGACGAGGCAGAAGCGCGACTGCGTGCCCCGGAAGGCTTCCGCCAGCCGCCCGCCATGCTCGGCCGCGATGTCGAAATAGTCCATCGCGCGCGTGAGATAGAGATAGGCGTTGGCGTCGAACCGGTCCACGAATGTGGTGCCCTGGTGGCGCAGATAGCTCTCGATCTGGAAATCGGCCTCGAAGCCGAAGCCGAACCTGTCTCGATCCTGAAGGTTGCGGCCGAACTTGCGGTGCAGCGCGGCCTCCGACAGATAGGTGACATGCGCGGCCATGCGCGCCACCGCCAGGCCCTTGTGGGGGCGGGTGCCGGCCTCGATATAGCGCCCCCCGCGCCATTCGGGGTCGGCCATCACGGCCTGCCGGCCCACCTCGTGGAAGGCGATGTTCTGCGAGGAATGGCGCGCGCCGGTGGCGACCGGCAGCACCGAGAAGACGCGCTCGGGATAGGCCACGGCCCATTGCAGCGCCTGCATGCCGCCCATGGAGCCGCCGATCACGGCGAAGAGCTGGTCGATGCCGAGGCGGTCGATCAGCATGGCCTGCGCGCGCACCATGTCGGGGATCGTCAGCACCGGCAGGTCGAGCGCATAGGGCCGCCCGCTCGCCGGGTCGATCGAGGCCGGGCCGGTGGAGCCCATGCACGAGCCGATGACGTTGGCGCACACGACGAAGAAGCGGTTCGTGTCCACCGGCTTGCCGGGGCCGATGATGGAGGACCACCAGCCCGGCTTGCCCGTGACCGGATGGCGGCTGGCCACGTGCTGGTCGCCCGTCAGCGCATGGCAGACATAAATGGCGTTGGACTTGTCGGCGTTCAGCTCGCCATAGGTCTCGTAGGCGATCTCGAAGGGCGAGAGCGTGGCGCCCGCGTCGAGGTGCAGCGGCTCGTCCGCGCCGAAGCGCATGACCCTGGAGGAAGGCTCGCGGGCTTCCTTCAGGCCGAGGGCCGTCTCATCCTTCAAGGGCGCTGCGATGATCGACATGGGGCTCTCCCGCGAACATGGCCGTTGCTATGGCAGATCGGGCCGCGTTTGCAACCTTGCGCGCCCGGCCCGGCGCAAGCCCTTGCCCGCAAAGGCGGCCGGGGCCTCGACAGAAGCCCTGCCGGGGGCTATGCGGCGCCTTGTGAAAACCGGCCCCTGTGGCCCTTTCCCAGCTGCGAAGGACAGGCGAGCGATGCAGAGCCAGAACCGGGGCCCGGCCCCCAAGCCCGGCGTTCTCGACATCCATGCCTACGAGCCCGGCAAGAGCCGCGCGCCCGCCGGCGTGGAACTTCACAAGCTGTCCTCCAACGAGACGCCGCTCGGCCCCTCGCCCAAGGCGCGCGAGGCGATGATGGAGGCGGCCGCGCATCTGGAGCTCTACCCGGACGGGCAGGCGCTGGCGCTGCGCGAGGCCATCGCCGAGGTGCACGGGCTCAGCCCGAAGCGCATCCTGGCCGGCAACGGGTCGGACGAGCTTCTGGGCCTCCTGGCGCAGGCTTTCCTCGCGCCCGGCGACGAGGCGATCCACACCGAGCACGGCTTCCTCGTCTACGACATCTACATCCGCGCGACGGGCGCAAAGCCGGTGGTGGCCCGCGAACAGGCCGAGCGGGCCGACGTGGACGCGATCCTCGCGCTCGTGGGCGAGAAGACGAAGATCGTCTTCCTGGCCAACCCCAACAACCCGACCGGCACCTACCTGCCCTTCGACGAGGTGCGGCGCCTGCATGCGGGCCTGCCGGACCATGTGCTGCTCGTGCTCGACGCGGCCTATGCCGAATATGTGCGGCGCAACGACTACGAGGCGGGCGTCGAGCTGGTGAGCCAGGCGCGGAACGTCGTGATGACGCGCACCTTCTCCAAGATCCACGGCCTTGCCGCGCTGCGCATCGGCTGGCTCTACGGGCCCGAGGCCGTGGTGGACGCGCTGAACCGCATTCGCGGACCCTTCAACATCAACGCGGCCGCCATCGCGGCGGGCGCGGCGGCGGTGCGCGACCGGGCGCATGTCGAGAAGACGGTGGAGCACAACAATCTGTGGCTCGGGCGGCTGACGGAGGAACTGACGGCGCTGGGCCTGCGCGTCACTCCCTCGGTCGGCAATTTCCTGCTGGTGCACTTCCCGGACGAGGACGGGCGGCGGGCGGCGGAGGCCGACGCCTTCCTCACCGAACGGGGCTTCATCCTGCGTCGCGTGACCGGCTACGGCTTCCCCAACGCGCTGCGCATGAGCGTGGGCTCGGAGAAGGCCAATCTCGGCGTCCTCGCCGCGCTCGGCGAGTTCCTCAAACGATGACGCCCCTTTTCGGCAAGGTCGCGCTGGTCGGTATCGGCCTGATCGGCTCCTCGATCGCCATCAACCTGCGCGAGCGGGGCCTTGCGAGCGAGATCGCCATCGCCACCCGGCGGGAGGGGACGCTGGCGCGCGCGCGGGAGCTGGGCCTCGGCACCAGCTATCACAGCGACCCTATCGAGGCGGTAAAGGATGCCGATCTCGTCATCCTGTGCGTGCCGGTGGGGGCCTGCGGGGCGGTGGCGCAGGCCATCGCGCCCGCGCTCAAGCCCGGCGCCGTGGTGACGGATGTCGGCTCGGTGAAGGGCTCGGTGGTGGCCGACATGGCCCCGCACCTGCCCGCCCATGTCCATTTCGTGCCCGGCCACCCCATCGCCGGCACCGAGCAGTCCGGCCCCGACGCTGGCTTCCTCGAGCTGTTCGAGAACCGCTGGACCATCCTGACGCCCGTGGAGGGCACGCAGGCGCAGGCCACGGAACGACTGCGCGCACTGTGGGAAGCGATGGGCGCCATGGTGGAGGTGATGAGCGCCGAGCACCACGACCTCGTGCTGGCCATCGTGTCCCACGTGCCGCATCTCATCGCCTACAACATCGTGGGCACGGCCGCCGACCTCGAAACGGTGACGCAGTCGGAGGTGATCAAGTTCTCCGCCTCCGGCTTTCGCGACTTCACCCGCATCGCCGCCTCGGACCCCACCATGTGGCGCGACATCTTCCTGACCAACCGCGAGGCGGTGCTGGAGATGCTGGCGCGCTTCTCGGAAGACCTCGCCTCGTTGCAACGGGCGATCCGCTGGGGCGACGGCGACGCGCTGTTCGAGCTGTTCACGCGCACGCGCTCCATCCGCCGCTCCATCGTGGAGGCGGGGCAGGACACGGCCGAAGCCAATTTCGGCCGCCTGCCGCCGCGCAAGGACCCGTGGAACGAGGCGGGCGACTAGAGCAATCCCAGCGACAACGGGAACCGGTTTTTGTGTCCGCGACTGCGTAAGAACAAATTGATGGAGCATGGGTGGTGATCCCGTTTCCGCCTGAAATGCCTTAGATCGGCGGGATGCGGCCGAGCGGGATGAAGCCGAGTTGGGCGCGCCCCTCCCGCACCTGGATATCGACCACGGTGCGCCCGTTCTCCTGCCGCCCGGCGAAGGCGAGCCCGCCGGCAAGGGCGCTGGCGACGCCCGCCGAGCCGGGCAGCAGCGTCTCCACCAGCCCCGCGATGGCCTGCGGGTTTTCCACCGCCAGCGCGAAGTCGCCCGAAATCTCGCCGCCTTGCGAGATGGCATAGGGGCCGCTGATTTCGGCCGCCCCGCCGCCTTGCAGATCGAGGCGTAGCATCCGCAGATGCCCGTCCCGCCCGCGAAGGGCGGCGTCCAGCCGCCCGCCGGGCAGGCCCTGCGACAGCCAGTCCTGCGCGCCCGCCACGGCCATCTCGGCATAGAGGTCGAAGGGCGGCAGGCTTGCCAGCCCCGGCGGCGTGACGACGAGCCCCTCGTCGCGGATCGCCAGATCGAGATCGCCGGCATTGCGGCGCGCGTGAATCTCGAACCGCTCGGACCGCGCCACTTCCAGCCGGTCGGACGCCGGCTGGCGCAGCGCCACGAGCGGCGCGTCCACCGCGATGGAGAGGCGGTCGAGGGTGAGGCCGTCGAACACGGCCGAGGCGCGGCCCAGCCGCCACAGGACGTCGAAGGGCGGCAGGTCGGGCGCCTCCACGCTGGCGGGCCCGTCGAACTCCAGCACGATGCGCGAGGGATCGTAGATCTGGGCGGCGGTGCGCACGGCGCCGCCGCTGGCGTTCACCGCGCTTTCCGGCGCGTGGAGCGTCACCGCGTCGCAGGACAGGCCGAGCCGGAACGGAAAGCCGAAGACGCTGCGATTGGCGCAGCCGACGGTGACGCCGCGCCCGGCCGCCGCCTGGAGCGCGGCCTCGGCGCGGCGGTCCAGCTCGCCCGCCAGATAGAACCACGCCGCCACGAGACCGGCCGCCAGAAGGACGACGATGCCGGCCACGATGGCGAAGGCCCGCATGGCGCCCGAGCCGGTTTTTGCGCTTGACGCCATGGGGTCCCCTGTCCTTTCACTGCCGCTCACTGCCGCCGTCCGGCCCACGGGTTGTCGGGCGGGCATCGGGGAATTTCAAGGGCGATGAGCGATCTTTGGGTCTTCGGATATGGTTCGCTGATCTGGCGTCCGGGCTTCTCCTTCGCCGAACGCGCCAAGGGCCGGCTGGCGGGCTATCATCGCTCGCTCTGCGTGCGCTCCCACGTGCATCGCGGCACGCCGGAGCGGCCGGGACTCGTCTTCGGGCTCGACCGGGGCGGCTCATGCGTCGGCATGGCGTTTCGCGTGGAGGCGGCGCTGGCGGAGGCGACCATCCACTATCTGCGCGAGCGAGAGCTGGTGACGCATGTCTACCGCGAGACCACGCTGCCCGTGCGGCTGGAGGACGGGCGGCTCGTGCGCGCGCTGGCCTATGTCGTGGACCGCGGGCACAGCCAGTATGCCGGGCGCCTCTCGGCGAGCGAGGCGGCCCATATGGTGGCGCGCTCGCACGGGCGCTCCGGCCCGAACACAGAATATGTGACATCGGCGCTGGGCGAAATCCGCGCGCTCGGCCTCAGCGATTCCTGGCTGGAGGAGGTCGTGGCGCGCCTCTAGAGCATTTCCGGTGAAAACCGGATTACCTCCCCATGCACTATCTCTTTGTTCTTACGCAGTCCCGGACGCAAAATCGGTTCCCACTTTTGCAGGAATTTCTCTAGGCGCCCTCCTCCGCAAGGCGCGCGCGCACCAGATCGCTCATCGGAAGGTCGGCGCGCTCGGCGTAGGCGGCGCGCATCAGGGCCAGCGAGGCGGTCTCGATCTCGTCCCGCAGGCGGCCGAGAAAGGCCTCGCGCTCCAGGCCCGGCCCGATGACGGGCAGGAATTCGGCCCGGATGGTGCCCGGCTCGCGGCGAAAGGCCTTGCGCGGCCAGAACAGGCCGGAATTGACAGCCACGGGCGCGATGGTGAGCGACAGCTCCGAATAGAGATAATGGACGCCCGGCCGGTAGTTGGGCGCCGCGCCGGGCGCGGCCCGCGTGCCCTCCGGGAAGATCACCACGTGGCGCCCCTCCTCCACCGCCTCGCGCACCGCGCCGCGAAGCGAGGGGAGCGTCGCGCCGCGCTTGGCGCGGTCCACGGGGATCATCCGCATCCGCCGGGCGTACCAGCCGAAGACAGGGATCGCCATCAGCTCCTTCTTGAGGATGAAGGCGGGCTTCTCCAGCTCGGGAATCAGCGCGAAGGTTTCCCAGAAGGACTGGTGCTTGGAGGCGATGATCGCCCCCCCGCTCGGGATGTTCTCCCGCCCCGAAATGACGGTGCGGATGCCGGCCACATGGTGAAGGATCCAGAGGCTGGAGCGCGCCCAGTTCTTGACGATCGCCCAGCAATGGCGCTCCGGCAAGAGGAAGAACACCGGCAGATACACCAGAAGCTGAAGGATCAGGTTGGCGTAGAAGCAGATGTGGAAGGCGAGCGATCGTAGAAGCGTCATGTCCCGGCGAAGCGTTGCGCGTCGTGCTCTCTTAACCGCGCAAGGCCCACAAGCAAAGCCACGTCAGGAGGCGGGATCGTGGGCGGCCAGCTGCCTGTGGCTGCTGCGCGCATAGTCTATGCCGGTGGCCAGCCGCGCCTTGGCGGCCAGAACCTTGGCGAACTCGGTGGCCAGGAGCCTGAGGCCGAGGCGTGTCGGCGTGCCGTCCGCGCGCCAGAGCTTTTCGGGCGAGACGGGATAGGGCACCACCACAGGCGCGTCCGCCACGCCCTCCAGCTCGATCAGCGAACGGGGGATGTGATAGTCGCTGGTGACGAGGATCAGCCGGTCCAGCCCGTGCTCGCGCGCCCACCGGGCGGTCATGCGCGCATTGCCGATCGTATCGAGCGCGGCGTAGTCGAGGTCCACGCAGCATTCGAACAGGGAGCGGTCGTTGCCGGTGAGGCGCGAGAGGCTGGCGATGCCGGTGCCGGGATTGACGCCGCTGATGAGCAGGCGCTGGCCCTCGCCACGCTTGAGCAAGTCGAGCGCTCGCTCGATGCGCTGCGCGCCGCCCGTGAGCACCACGATGCCGTCCGTCTCTTCCAGCGAGGCCGGCACGGAAAGGGAGGCGACCTCCTGCGCGAAGCGCAGGAAGCCGCCCGCCAGATAGGCGGACAGCGCGAGCGCGACGATGAGCGCCACGCCCAGCAACCGGGCGGCCAGACGCCGCCCCCTCCCCTTCCTGTCGCTCTTCTGCCTCATCCGCGAATCCGTCTTGCCGCGTGCGAACCGCCCGATCATTGGCGCCTCAACGCTGCCTGGGGCTTGAACGGCCAGCATAGCCTAAACGTTCAACCTTCCACCGGCGAAAGCATGTCGATGGCCGCGAGCTGGCGCTTGACCGTGAGGCGCGAGGTGAGCGCGGTGACGAGGCCCACGAGGAGCGCCAGCACCACCACACCCGCATAGCCGCCCCAGCCGATGGCGAAGGAGCCGAACAGCGCCCCGATCTGGTCGGCCTCCGGCGTGGCGCGGTTGGAGCGCGCCCACCAGCCCACGAGGCCGAACACGGCCAGCGCCCCCGCCCCACCCGTGGCCGCGCCCAGAAGGCCGAGGCGCAGGAAATGGCGCTGGAACTCGGCGGCGATGAAGCTGGAGCGCGCGCCCACGAAATGCAGCACCTCGATGATCTGGCGATTGCCCGACATGGCCCCGCGCGTGGCGAAGACGACGGTGAGGACGGTGGCCGTCAGGACGAGGCCGAGAATCGCGATACCGGCCAGGACCGTGGCCCGCGCCATGGAGACGAGCCGCGAGACCCAGGCGCGATGATCGTCGAGGCTGGCCTGCGGCACCGCTTCACGGACACGCTCGCCCAGCGCGGCGAAATCGGGCGGGGCCGCTTCGTCGATGGAGACGATCAGGAGGCGCGGAACGGGCAGTTCCTCCAGGTCCAGCCCCGGGCCGAGCCAGGGCTCCAGGAGGCGGGCCGTCGCGCCATCGTCCAGAATTTCGGCCGCCACGACGCCCGGCGTCGCCGCCACCAGCGCGCGCAGGCGGCCGAGCGCCTCGCCCATGTCGAGCCCGTCCTCCGGCAGGATCTGGATGGTGATCTCGCGCGAGATCTCGCTCTCCCAGTCGAATGCCGCTTCCGCCACCAGGGACACGGCCCCGAAGGTGAGGCTGGCGAGGAAGGTCATGATCGCGATGACGGTGGTGAGCGCGCGGCCGGCGACATTGCCCGGCGGCACGATGGGCGTGGGGCGCGCCCCGCGGGCCCGCCGCCAGGAGCGCACGGCTCGCGACAGATGGTCCGCCAGCGCCCTAATCATAGATTTCGAGCCGCCCTTCCGAGAGCACCAGCCGGCGCGCCTCCACCTGCTCCATCAGGCCGAGATCGTGCGTGGCGATGACCACCGCCGTGCCCGTGCGGTTCAGCTCCATGAACAGGCGCAGGAGCCGGCGGGCGAGCGGCGGGTCGACATTGCCGGTGGGCTCGTCCGCCAGGAGGATGTCGGGCTGGTCGATGAGCGCGCGGGCGATGGCCGCGCGCTGCTTCTCGCCGCCGGACAGGACGGCCGGCGGCGCGTTCAGCCGCTCTCCCAGCCCCACCCAGCGGATGAGGTCCACCACGTCCTGCCGGTAGCTGTCCTCCGCCCGACCCCGCACCCGCAGCGGCAAGGCGACGTTCTCGTAGGTGGTCATGTGGTCGAGCAGGCGGAAATCCTGGAACACGACGCCGATCCGCCGGCGGATGGGCGGCAGGTCCTCGCGCGTCAGGGTGGAGGCATCGCGGCCCATGATGGTGACGAGCCCGCGCGTCGGCCTGAGCGCCAGGAACAGCATGCGCAGAAGGCTGGTCTTGCCCGCGCCGGATGGGCCGGTGAGGAACTGGAAGGACTGGCGACCGATCTCGAACGTCAGGTCGCGCAGCACCTCGGGGCCCATGTCATAGCGCAGGCCGACATTCTCGAATCGTATCAAGGTCTCTCCCGCAGCCGCCCCGGCGCTTGATGTGCGCCGGCATACTGGTCATTCTCATGCCGGGCGCCATCGGGGCCCGGTTCACCATTCGTTAACCATGAGGACCTTACCCCTTCCTGAACAGGAGCGAGAGAGGACGAGAGCCATGACACGCGACCCGAACGTCCCCGGCCCGCGCCGCGCCCGGCGCGGCCTCGTCATCGAGGGCGAGATCGTGGCGCGCGCGGGCAAGGCGCCGGCCCCCCGGCCCGTGCCGGCGCCGGACCTTGCGGCGCGTCTCGGCCTGCGCCCGTATCAATCGCTGCTCGACGATGCTATGCGCCTTGCCAGGCGCTGCCGCCCGATGGGAACGGCCTCGAGCCGGGTCTGACGCCAGGCCCGCCAGCGCGCCTCCGGGCCGGCCGGACGCCGGAACGCCTACGAGGCCGGGCGGCGCGGCCGCCCGGAACGGAAACCGAATGATCCACGTCCGCGGCCGGTCCATCGAGACACTCTACAGCGCGCAGGAGATCGCAGGAGCCGTGCGCCGGCTCGCCGGCGAGATCGCCGCGAGCGGGCCGGGCGACCTGCTTCTCGTGGGCATACTGAAGGGCGCCTTCGTCTTCACGGCCGACCTTCTGCGGGCCCTGCACGAGGCGGGCCTCTCGCCCGAGGTCGAGTTCATGTCGCTCTCCAGCTACGGCGCGGGAACCGAGGGCGGCGAGGTGCGCATCCTGCGAGATGTGGAGCAGAGCGTTGCGGGCCGCCACGTGATTCTCGTCGACGACATCCTGGAATCGGGCCGCACGCTCAAATTCGCGCGCGAGCTGATGCTGGAGCGGGGCGCGGCGCGCTCGCAGATCGCCGTGCTCCTCGACAAGGCGATGCGCCGCAAGACCGAGATCGAGGCCGACTATGTGGGCTTCTCCTGCCCCGACCATTTCGTGGTGGGATACGGCATGGATGTGGGCCACGCCTTTCGCGAGCTGCCCTTCGTCGGGCGCGTCGTCGAATAAGGTCCGCGTAAGGATTGGCCGTCATACTGCTTCCGGCCGGCATGCATTCGCCGGCGGCAAGGAAGAGGACGGCATGGCCAAGATTCTCGTCGCCGAGGACGACGCGGGCGTGCGCCTTCTGGTGGCGCGGGCCCTGCGTCTGGACGGCCATGCCGTGAGCGTGGCCGAGGACGGCGAGGAGGCGCTGGAGGTGCTCGTCGCCGAGGACGGGGATTTCGACCTCGTCCTCTCCGATATCCGCATGCCGGCGATGACCGGCATCGAGCTGGCCCATGCCTCGCGTTCCGCCTTTCCCGACCTGCCGATCCTGCTGATGACCGGCTATGCCGAGCAGCGCGAGGCGGCGGAGGATTTGACGGCGATCATCGAGGGCGTGGTCGACAAGCCCTTCACGCTCGCCGAGATCCGCGCCCGCGTGACCAAGGCCCTCATGGCCGCCCCCGCCCGCGCCGAGCCGCTGCGCCGCTACGGCTGAGCCTTCAGCCCTTTTTCGCCACGAAGAAGAGGCGCGGGAAGCCGAGGAGGAGGCGCCCGTCGGAGCGCGCCGGATAAGCCTTCTCCATCTCCCGCGTATAGCGTTCCAGGAAGTCCGCCTTCAGCGCCTCCGGCAGCGGATCGAGAAAGGGCTTGAGCCCCGTCGAGCGGAACCATTGCGTGATGGCCTCGGCGCTCTCCATCGGGTGCTGGTAGTGCGTGAGCCAGACATCGACGCCCTGCGCCTGCCCCGCCAGCCAGTCATAGACCGTGTGAAGCGGGGCGATCGGCTCCCGCGCCTCGCCGGCGCCGGCCAGATAGGGCGCGAAGGCCGGTTCCCGCGCGATCCGCGCCATGGCCGTCTGGCTCGGATCGGCCAGATTGTCGGGCACCTGAGCCGCCAGAAGCCCTCCCGGCGCGACATGGGAGAGGAGGCCGGGCAGAAGCGCCTCGTGCCCGCGCACCCATTGCAGGGCGGCGTTGGAATAGACGAGATCGAAGCGGGTACCCGGCCGCCAGTGCGCGATATCGGCGCGTTCGAAGGCGCAATGGGGCAGGCGCTCCCGCGCCGCCTCCAGCATCGCCTCCGACAGGTCGTAGCCGGTGATGCGCGCCTTCGGGAAGCGCCGGGCCAGAAGCTCAGTGGAATTGCCGGGACCGCAGCCGAGATCGGCGATGGAAAGCCGCTCGCCATCCGCCGAATCGATCAGGCAGCGGGCGAGGAGATCGCGCGCGGGCCTTGTGCGCTCGTCCTCGAAGCGTGTGTAGAGCGCGGGGTTCCAGTCGGTCATCGGGGCCTCGTGTGGCGGATCGCCGCCCTCGATACCCCATGTCAGGGGGTGCGCAGAAGCCGCTCCAGATAGTCCCGCTCCATTTGCGGGGAAAGCCGGTCGCCCAGCCGTTCGCGGATCTGTTCGAGGATGCGGCGCGCGCGCTGCACGTCGATCTCGTCCGGCACCTCGCCGTTCTGGCCGAGCTCGGTTCCGCCATCGGGCCGTTCGCGGCCGAGGGGGTCGCGGCCCTCCCGCTGCTGCGCCTGCCCGCCGCCCGGTCCGCCCTGCCCCTGTCCGGGCTGCGGCTGGCCGCCCTCGGCCATGGCCTGCATCTGGCTCATCATGTCTGCGGCGCCGCGGCGCAGGGCCTCCATGGCCTCGCCCTGCCGGCCCACCGCACGGCCGTCGTCTCCCTCGCCAAGCGCGCCTTCGGCACCCCGCATGGCCTCCTGCGCCTCGCCGAATCCCTCGGCGGGCTCCATGCCCATCTCTTCCATGGACTGCTGCAGCCCCTCCAACTGCTCACGCAACGCCTCCTGCTCGCCCTGCAATTCCTGCATACGCTGCTGCAGCTCCTCCGCGCTCATCGGCTCGCCTTCGCCCGGGTCGCCGGGCATACCGTCCTGGCCCATGCGCTGGCGCGCCTGCTCGCGGCCCAGCTCGAAGGTGCGGTTCATCAGCTCCTGCTGGCGCTGGAGCAGCTCCCCCGCCTCGTTCATCCGCTGCTGGGCCTCGCTCTGCTGCTGCGAGGGCTGCGGCTGGCCCTGCATGGCCTGGAGGTTGTTCATCATGGCCTGAAGCTCGGCCAGAAGCTCGCGGGCCGCATCGGGCGAGCCGGAGCGCGCCAGATCCTCGATCCGGTCCAGCATCCGCTGCAAATCCTGCGGCCGCAGCTCCTGCACATTGCCCATGTCCATGGGCCCCCGCGGCGGCTGGTTCCGCATGGCCTCGGCCATGGCGGCCATGAACTCGTCCATGGCGGCGCGAAGCTCGTCCATCAGGGCGGCGATCTCCTCCTCGGAGGCCCCCTCCTCCAAGGCCTGCGCCAGCGCCTCCTGCGCGTCGCGCAGGCGCTGCTCGGCCGTGGAGAGGTTGCCGTCCTCGATGCCGAGCGCGATCTGCCACAGGAAATCGACGGCCGAGACGAGATGCTCGTCGCTGGCGGCCCCGGCGATGCGGCTGCGCGCGGCGCGCAGGGCGATGTAGTCGCCGGGTTTCTCGATGAAGCTGTCGCCGTGCAGCGTCACGGCGTCCAGCATCTCCACCACGCGCGGGGCAAGATTGGCATCCAGCGCCAGCAGGCGGCGCTGCTCCACCACGGCCCGCGCGAGCGGGTTGGCGAAGGCGCGCGCCGGCAGCGTCATCTCCATCGGCTCGGAGCGGCCGGTCTGGCCGGCATCGTCGCGCGCGGCCAGCGTGAGCGACACGCGCGCGCCGGCATAGGGGCTTTCCGCCAGGTTGACGCTGGTGCGCCCGCGCGCCTCGCCGCGCGTGCGGCGGGGCAGCGAAAGGTTGATCTGCGGGGGCGCGATGAGGGGCCGGGCGTCGGTCGAGAGCGTTTCGAGCACCTCCACCTCCACCTCGCCGCGCGCCACGCCGTAATCGTCCCGGAGCCGGTAGTTCATCTCCAGCGCCCCGTTTCGGGCCTGGCGCGGCTCGCCGTCGAACTCGATCAGGGGCGGCAAATCGGGCAGCACCGAAAAGCTCCAGCGCGACAGCGTGCGAAGCCGCGTCTCCAGGACGGCGGCGCCGCTTTCCTCCAGCGCGAACTCGTATTGCCCGGCCGGGACGGCGGCCCCGCCCTCGGCCGCGTTCGGCGCGATCTCGACGGCGGGCTCCCCGGTGCGCGGGCCGAATCCGAGGCGCAGGCCCTCGCTGTCGGACACCCGCACCGAGAGGACGCTGCCCGCCGGCACCTCGCGCTCGCCCTCGTCCCCCGCCGCCAGGAAGATCGGCGGCACGCCCGTATAGGCCGGCGGCGTGACCCAGGCATCCACCCGCACGCCGGGCGCCAGCGCGCCGTCCACCGGGGCCAGCGCATCGGCAAGCCGCCCCCCATTGGGCCCGAAGGAGAAGGCGAAGGCCGTGACCAGCGAGAGGGCGAGGAGAGCGCGCAGGCCGAGCGGGTCCAGCCGCTCGGTGCGCGCGCGAAGGCCGCCGGCACGCAAGGTCTTGAGCCGCGCGGCCATGCGCCGCTGGTGCTCGCGCCACAGCGCGCCGGCAAAGGGGTCGTCGGACGAGACGGGCCGGTCGCTCTGCACGGCCAGCGGCTGGTGCTGAAGGCCGCTCGCCGCCTCGATCCGCGCCACGACCTCGTGCGGCGCCGGCACGCGGATGCCCCGCGCCCGCCACAGGACGAAGAGCGCGCCGAAGGCGAAGAGGCCGAGGAGCCCCAGCCGCGCATAGGAGGGAAGAGCGGCGAAGACGCCGAACCAGGCGAGCGTGGCGAAAAGCGCGACAAGGCCGGCCAGCCAGAAGAGCGTGGGCCAAAGCCGCTCGGCCAGAAGGGCGGCGAAGGCGCCGGCCCGGGCGGAAACGAGCCCAAGGCTGCTTGTCCGAGCTTCGGGCTCCGTCCGATCCGCCATGAAGCCGCTTTCCGTTACCGCCAAGAAAGGACTGAAGCTTAACAGTTTTTGAGGCGAAGGCGAGGCGGAGGGCTCATCTTGGCGTCCCGCCGATCGGATCGGGCCGATGGCCTCGCCCTCGCCCGTCGGCCCCGGAGCGCGGCGAGGGTGGGACGATCCGGGCGGCCGAGAACCGTTTCACATCCAGGGCGGCAGGCGGTCGAGGGCGATCAATTCCTCGAGGGTCTGGCGCGGGCGCACGGGGAAGAAGGCGTCGTCCTTCACCATCACCTCGGCCACCAAAGGCCGCGAATTGTAGGTGCCGGACTGCACCGCGCCGTAGGCGCCGGCCGAGGCGATGGCCACGAGGTCTCCCGCCTTCAGCGGCGGCAGGGGCCGGTCCCGTGCCATGAAGTCGCCGCTCTCGCAGACGGGACCCACGACATCGACGACCACCCGCTCGCCGCCCGCAGCCTCCGCCACGGGGCGGATATCGTGCCAGGCCTCGTAGAGGGTCGGGCGGATGAGGTCGTTCATCGCCGCGTCGAGGATGACGAAGGTGCGGCCCGACTCCTGCTTCACATAGACCACGCGGGAGACCAGGATGCCCGCATTGGCGGCGATCAGGCGGCCGGGTTCGAACACCACCTTGCAGCCGAGATCGCGCACATGGCGCTTGACGATCTGCGCATAGGCCGGCGGCTCGGGCGGGGCGTCCATGTCGGAGCGGTAGGGCACGCCGAGGCCGCCGCCGAGATCGACATGGGAGATAGCGTGCCCGCGCGCGCGCAGGCGCGCCACAAGGCCCGCGAGCTTCTCGAAGGCGTGGTCGAACGGCTCCAGATCGACGATCTGCGAGCCGATATGCATGTCGATGCCCGACACCTCGACGCCCGGCAAGCTCGCCGCCCTGGCGTAAATCTCCTCCGCCCGCTCGAAGGCGATGCCGAACTTGTCGGACTTCTTGCCCGTCGAGATCTTGGCATGCGTGCGCGCATCGACATCCGGGTTGATGCGGAAGGAGAGATGGGCGGTGCGCCCGAGGGCGAGCGCGCGGGCCGAGATCGCCTCCAGCTCCGGCTCCGATTCGACGTTGAAGCAGAAGATGCCCGCTTCGAGCCCCGCGTCGATCTCCCAGTCCTGCTTGCCCACGCCGGAGAACATGATCTTCTCCGCCGGAATGCCGGCGGCGAGCGCGCGCGCCAGTTCCCCGCCGGAGACGACATCGGCGCCCGAGCCCAGATCGGCGAGCGTCCTGAGCACCGCCTGGTTGGAGTTCGCCTTCATCGCGTAGCAGACGAGCGCGTCGATATCGGCGAAAGCTTCCGCAAACACCCGGTAATGGCGCGTCAGCGTGGCTGTGGAATAGCAGTAGAAGGGCGTGCCGACATCGTGCGCGACACGCCGCAGGTCGACGTCCTCCGCATGGAGGACGCCGTCGACATACTGGAAATGGTTCATGGCGCGCCCGGTTGCGGAGGGGTCAGTTCAAGAGGCCGTCGAGAACGAAGCGGCGTTCGGGGGCAGCGCTGTTGCGCGTGGCTTCGCCCGGCCCGGGGGCCAGCGTGCCGACGGCCACCGCCGAGGGGCGCGACTGCCCGTCGGGGCCCGGCGGGGGCACGGGCGCGTTCCTGCGCCCGCAGCCGGCGAGCGCCAGCCCGATCATGGCCAGTATCACGGCCGTGCGCATCCTCGTCCCCACCATCCGTCCGCTCCTCATGAAGCCAGCCTTTCGCGCCAGAAGGCGACCTGCGCGCGCACATTGTCCGGCGCGGTGCCGCCGAAGCTGGTGCGGCTGGCGACCGAGGCATCCACCGACAGGACGGAGTAGACCGCATCGGTGATGCGCTCGTCCACCGCTTTCAGCGCATCCAGCGGCAGGGCCTCCAGCGCCACGCGCCGCTCCTCGGCCAGCGCCACCACGCGGCCCGTCACGTGATGGGCCTCGCGGAAGGGCAGGCCCGCCTCGCGCACCAGGAAATCGGCGAGATCGGTGGCGGTGGAAAAGCCGGCGCCGGCCGCCGCGCGCATCTTCTGCGCGTTCACGCCCATGTCGCGCACCATGCCGGTGATCGCGGCCAGCGCCAGCGCCAGGTTGTCGATGGCGTCGAAGACCTGTTCCTTGTCCTCCTGCATGTCCTTGGAATAGGACAGGGGCAGGCCCTTCATCACCGTCAGGAGCGAGACCAGCGAGCCGTTGATCCGGCCCGTCTTGGCGCGCACCAGCTCGGCGGCGTCCGGGTTCTTCTTCTGCGGCATGATGGAGGAGCCGGTGGAGAAGGAATCGGAGAGGCGCACGAAGTCGAATTGCGGCGTCGACCAGATGACGATCTCCTCCGCCAGCCGCGACAGATGCGTGGCGCAGATGGAGGCGGTGGCGAGGAAGTCGAGCGCGAAGTCGCGGTCGGAGACCGAATCGAGCGAGTTGCGCGTCGGCCCGGAAAAGCCGAGCGCGGCCGCCGTGCGATGGCGGTCGATGGGAAAGCCGGTGCCGGCGAGCGCGGCGGCGCCGAGGGGGCATTCGTCCAGGCGCGCCAGCGCATCGGCAACGCGCGAACGGTCCCGCGCGACCATCTCCACATAGGCCAGGCAATGGTGGCCGAAGGTCACGGGCTGCGCGGCCTGGAGATGGGTGAAGCCCGGCATGACCGTGGCCGCGTGCTCCTCGGCCCGGTCGAGCAGCGCCTCGATCAGCGCCAGAAGCGCGCGGTCGAGGTCGCGGAAGGCGGCGCGCACATGCATGCGGAAGTCCACCGCCACCTGGTCGTTGCGCGAGCGCGCCGTGTGCAGGCGCCCGGCGGCGGGGCCGATCAGCTCGGCTAGGCGCGCCTCCACATTCATGTGGATGTCCTCGCGGTCGCGCCGGAACTCGAAGCGGCCTTCCGCGATATCGCGGCGAATCGTCTCCAGGCCCTGCCTTATCTTGGCCGCGTCGTCCCCGGAGAGTATGCCGACACCTGCCAGCATCTCGGCATGCGCCAGCGACCCGGCAATGTCCTCCTCGTAGAGGCGCTTGTCGAAGTCGATGGAGGCGTTGATCGCCTCCATGATGGCGTCGGGACCGCTGGCGAACCGCCCGCCCCACATCTCGTTGCCCGATCGCTTGTCCATACCGTTTTTCCGAAAGGTCCCCGATGCCCGAGCCGGAACGCAAAGCCCCCCGTCCCGTCTTTTCCCGCTTCGCAGCGCTTGCCGTGGCGGGCGCGGCTGCGGGCGTCGTCGGCGTATACGTGATGGAGACGCGCTCTGGCAACGAAGCGGCGGCCGGGACCTGCGCGGCCAACGCCGCCTTCGCCCGGGCGCTGGACGAGAATGCGCGCGGCGAGGTGGCCGCCATGGCGCCGCTGGACCGGCCCTTCGCGCTGGACGCCCTCGCCTTTTCGGACGCCGACGGCCAGCCCACCTCCTTCTCGGCCTTCGAGGGAAAGGTGATGCTGGTCAATCTCTGGGCCACGTGGTGCGCGCCCTGCCGGGCCGAGATGCCGGCGCTGGACGAGCTGGAGCGGCAGGCGGGCGGGGAGGACTTCGCCGTGGTGCCCGTGAGCGTGGACATGGGGCAGGACGAGAAGCCGAAGGCCTTCTACGAGGAGATCGGCCTTACCGACCTGCCCTTCTTTCACGACGGCTCGATGGCGCTGTTCAACGACCTGAAGCGCGAGGGCATCGCCTTCGGCCTGCCCGTCACCATCCTGGCGGACGAGGCGGGCTGTGCGCGCGGCGTGATGAACGGGCCGGCCGAATGGGCCAGCCCCGACGCGCTGCGGCTGGTGGACGCGGTGCGGCGGGCGGGCGCCTGACGGCCCCCGCCTCCCGAGCGGCGGTGGAAGCCACGCGCCCCGGCGGGTAAAAAGGGGCCGTCCGCATCCGCGCGAAAGGCCCCTTCATGCTCAACAGCCTCTTCCTCGTCGTCATCGACCTTCTCGAGCTGGCCGGGGTGGGGGTGACGGTGGCCGGGCTCGCCTGGGCTTCGGCGGGCTATGTGCGCGAGTTGCGAGGCACCGCAGGCGACAAGGACCGGAAGGCGGCCTTCCGCGCCTATCGCGCCAATATCGGCCGGGCGATCCTGCTGGGGCTCGAGTTCCTCGTGGCGGCCGACATCATCAAGACCGTGGCGATGGAGCCGACGCTGGAGAGCGTCGGCATCCTGGCGGCGGTGGTGGTGGTGCGCACCTTCCTGTCCTTCGCGCTCCAGGTGGAGATCGACGGGCGCTGGCCGTGGCAGCAGGGCCGCGAAAGCCGCGAGGGAAGCCTTTGAGGCACGGGGGAACGGGGCGCCGGAGGACGGCGCCGCCGCCTCACACGCCGATGACCTTGTCCGCCCCGTCGTGGATGACCACGAGCGGGCTGCCGTCGCTCACATTGTCGTGCAGGTGGATGATGTCCTGGTTGAGCAGCCGGATGCAGCCCGAGGAAACGGCGCGGCCGATCGACCACGGCTGATGCGTGCCGTGGATGCGATAGATCGTGTCCACGCCGTTCTGGTGGATGTAGAGCGCCCGCGCGCCGAGCGGGTTGGTCGGCCCGGGGTCCATGCCGCCATTGGCGATGGAATAGGGCTCCAGCTCCGGCTGGCGCGCCACCATGGAATCCGGCGGGGTCCAGCGCGGCCAGACCCGCTTGTAGGCCACCACCGCGCGCCCCTCCCAGGAGAAGCCCTGCCGGCCGACGCCGATGCCGTAGCGGGTGGCGCGCCCGCCCTGGCCCACATGGTAGAGATATTTCGCCGCCGTATCGACCACCAGCGTGCCGGGCCGCTCCGGCGTGACGTAATCGACCTCGGCGCGCCAGAACTCCGGGTCGACGCGCGAGACATCGACGGCCGGCAGCGGGAAACGCTCCTGCGGCATCGCCTGGTACATGAGGGGCACCGGCGGGGGCGGCGGCGGCGCGGGCGGGGCGACCGCGAAGGTCGGCGCCGGCTCGCGGACGGAGACGCAGCCCGAGAGCGCGGCCCCGCCGAGAGCGGCCAGGAAGCTGCGCCGGGGCAGCAGCGGACGCGCCGCCGCATCCCTGTTCGAATGGGAAAGCTTGGACATGGGAGTTTTCTCGACAAGCCGCTCCATGCCGCGCGCGAGCGCTGGCGGGACGGCGATCAGGTCATGGGATGGAAAGAGGGCGTCAGGCGCGACCCGCGGCGCCCTTGGGCGGTCTCTCGATGCCATGGCCGTGCCAGGGCGGCGGCGCGCCCTCGAAACGGGCGGAGTGCTCGGCGGCGAGCGTTGCCAGAGGCGACTGAAGCTCGGGCGCGGCCCCGCTCACCATCAGCTTGCAGGAGGCGGAAGGGGATTCGGAGGAGAGTGTCCCCGGATCGCTCGCCTCCACCTGCGGCACGCTCACAAAGGCGCATCGCTCGTCGGCATGGGCGCTCGCCACCACGGAGAACGCATGCGCGTGAAAGCCGAGGACGAGGAGAAAGACACCGATGAGCCGAATGAAGCGCCGCATGGTTCACGCCTAGGGCCAAAAGATGGCCAAACTGTCTCGGGAAGGCTCAAGCCTTCTTGAGGAATTCCGTCTTCAGGACGAGGTCCTTCACCTTCTCGGCGCGGCATTCGATCTCGCCTGGATTGCCGGTCAGGCGGATGTTCTTCACCAGCGTGCCGCGCTTGAGGGTGACGTTCGTGCCCTTCACCTTCAGGTCCTTGACGAGGGTGACGCTGTCGCCCTCCGAGAGGATCGTGCCGTTGGCGTCTTTCGTGTCCATCCTGTCGCCCTTCAACGCGTCGGAACCGGGGTCTCGCCGCGATAGTCGTAGAAGCCCCGGCCGGTCTTGCGGCCCAGCCAGCCGGCCTCGACATATTTCACCAGAAGCGGGCACGGCCGGTACTTCGAATCGGACAGCCCGTCATGCAGGACCTGCATGATCGACAGGCATGTGTCGAGCCCGATGAAGTCGGCGAGCTGGAGCGGGCCCATCGGATGGTTGGCGCCCAGACGCATCGAGGCGTCGATGTTCTCCACCGAGCCGACGCCCTCGTAAAGCGTGTAGATCGCCTCGTTGATCATCGGCATGAGGATGCGGTTGACGATGAAGGCCGGGAAATCCTCCGACACGGTCATCGCCTTGCCGAGGCGCGCCACATAGGCGCGCGCGGTCTCGTAGGTCTCGTCGGCGGTGGCGATGCCGCGCACCAGCTCCACAAGCTTCATGACCGGCACGGGGTTCATGAAATGGATGCCGAGGAAGCGCTCTGGCCGGTCGGTGGAGGCGGCCAGGCGCGTGATCGAGATGGAGGAGGTGTTGGTGGCCAGGAGCGCCTCGGGGCGCAGCACGTCGCAGACCTGCGCGAAGATGCGGCGCTTGACGGCCTCGTCCTCCGTGGCCGCCTCGATGACGAGGTCGGCCTCGGCAAGGTCGCCCACCCCGTCCGCCGCCGTGATGCGCGAGAGGGCCGCGTCCCTTTCGCCCGCCGTGATCTTGCCGCCCGCCAGTTGCCGGTCGAGATTGGCCGTGATTCCCCCGATGCCCTGAAGGGCGCGCTCATGGCTGACGTCGAAGACGACGACATCATAGCCGGCGAGCGCGGAGACATGGGCGATGCCCGCCCCCATCTGCCCGGCGCCGACGACACCGATCCGCTGGAGCTCCGCCATCGTCCTCTCCCTGAAAGAAAAGGGGCGGCCCATGCCGCCCCCGTCGTATCCCTGCGCCTAGAGCTTGGCCTGCATTTCGGGGATGAGGGTGAAGAGGTCTCCGACGAGGGAATAGTCGGCGACCTGGAAGATCGGCGCGTCCTCGTCCTTGTTGATGGCGACGATGACGCGCGAGTCCTTCATGCCCGCCAGGTGCTGGATGGCCCCGGAGATGCCGACCGCGATGTAGAGGTCGGGCGCCACCACCTTGCCGGTCTGCCCCACCTGCCAGTCGTTCGGCGCATAACCCGCGTCCACCGCCGCGCGGCTCGCGCCGATGGCCGCGCCCAGCTTGTCGGCGAAGGGCAGGAGAACCTCCTCGAACTTCTCCTTCGAGCCCAGGGCCCGCCCGCCCGAGACGATGATCTTCGCCGCCGTGAGGTCGGGACGCTCGGAGGCGGCCACCTCCTCGCCCATAAAGGCGGAGACGCCCGGATCGCCGAGCCCCTCCACGGTCTCGACCGGGGCAGAGCCGCCCGTCCCCGCCGCCGCGAAGGCGGCGGTGCGAACGGTGACGACCTTCACCTTGTCGGCGGAGCGCACCGTCTGGATGGCGTTGCCGGCATAGATCGGGCGCTGGAAGGTGTCCGGGCCCTCCACCGCCACCACGTCGGAGACCTGCATCACGTCGAGAAGGGCGGCCACGCGCGGAAGCACGTTCTTGCCCGTCGTCGTGGCCGCCGCCACGATCGCCTCGTAGCCGCCCGCCAGCTTGACGATGAGGTCGGCCAGCGGCTCGGCCAGATGATGCGCGTAGGGCGCGCCATCGACCAGCAGCACCTTCGCCACGCCGCCCAGCTTCGCGGCCTCGCCGGCCACGGCCTGCGCGCCCTGCCCCGCCACGAGGACATGGATGTCGCCGCCGATCCGGGACGCGGCGCTCAGCGCCTTGGCGGTCTGCTCCGACAGCGCCTTGTTGTCGTGCTCGGCCAGAAGAAGAATGGTCATGGATCGTCTCTCCCTTACAGCACGCCGGCTTCGTTCTTGAGCTTGCCGATGAGGTCGTCCACCGAGGCGACCTTGATGCCGGCCTGCCGCTTGGCCGGCTCCACCGTCTTCAGAACCTCCAGGCGCGGCGTCAGGTCCACGCCGAAATCGGCCGCCGACTTCTCGTCCAGCGGCTTCTTCTTGGCCTTCATGATGTTGGGCAACGAGGCATAGCGCGGCTCGTTCAGGCGAAGGTCCGTCGTCACGATGGCGGGAAGCTTCAGATCCACCGTCTGGAGGCCGCCGTCGACCTCGCGCGTGACCTGGACGCGGCCCTGTGCCGTCTCGACCTTCGAGGCGAAGGTGCCCTGCGCCCAGCCGAGCAGCGCGGCCAGCATCTGGCCGGTCTGGTTGGCGTCGTCGTCGATGGCCTGCTTGCCGAGGATCACCAGCTCCGGGCTCTCGGCCTCCACCACGCCCTTCAGGATCTTGGCCACGGCGAGGGGCTCCACCACCCCGTCCGCCTTGACGAGAATGCCCCGGTCCGCGCCCATCGCCAGCGCCGTGCGGATCGTCTCCTGCGCCTGCGCAGGGCCCACGGAGACCACGACCACCTCGGTGGCGGCGCCCTTTTCCTTCAGCCGAAGGGCCTCCTCCACCGCGATCTCGTCGAACGGGTTCATGCTCATCTTGACGTTGGCCAGCTCAACGCCCGAACCGTCGCCCTTCACCCGGATCTTCACGTTGTAGTCAACCACCCGCTTCACGCAGACGAGAATCTTCATCGCTCGCTTCCCTGCATTCAAGCCCGGGCACGATGTGGTCCGGGCACCTCGTTCATGCCCAGATATCGAACTTTTACGTAAAGGTCAAAATCGAGGCTTTCGCGTCAGTGGGTGTTTTGCGCCTCCCGCCGCGCGGCGCAAGCGCGGCGGGCGATTTTCTTTCGAAAAGACCGGCCCGGCGCGAAACGGCTCCCGCCGCGCGCCGGGCGGCGCCTCGTCGTCCACCCCCTCACCCGGCCCTCGGAGACGTTCGAGAATTCGGGCGGCGCTGTCCGGCGGGTCTTTCCGCCGCCGCCCCCTCTGTCCCCTTCCCGTCCCTCAGCGGTTCTGACCCGGCACCCAGAGAACTTCGGCCGTTCCCTTGCCGTTGGCGTGGCGCGCGGCGACGAAGAGGAGGTCGGAGAGGCGGTTGATGTAGCGCAGGGCGGGTGCGGAGACCGCTTCGCCGGGCTTGCGCGACAGGGCGACCATCAGCCGCTCGGCCCGGCGCGCCACGGTGCGGGCGTGGTGCAGATGGGCGGCGGCGGGCGTGCCCGCCGGCAGGACGAAGGAGCGGAGCGGCGGCAGATCGGCGTTCAGCCGGTCGATCTCCTCTTCCAGCCGGTCCACCTGCGCGGGCACGATGGCCAGCCGCTCGAACTGCGGCGGCTCGTCGCCCATCGGGGTCGCGAGGTCCGCGCCGAGGTCGAAGAGATCGTTCTGGACGAGGGAAAGAAGCCGGTCGAGCTCCGGCTCGGCATGAAGCCGCGCGATGCCGAGAATGGCATTCACCTCATCGACGGTGCCGACGCTCTCGATCCTCGGATCGGACTTCAGGCGCCGCTCGCCCGCGACGAGGCCCGTGGTGCCGTCGTCGCCGGTGCGGGTGTAGATCTTGTTCAGCCGGACCAACCCTGGCCTCCCCCGTTTCGTGGCCTGCGGTCAGGAAGCGCTTTTGACGCGACAATCAAGCCGGAACGAGGCTCAGCGTGCCAGATAAAGCGCGCAGACGATGACGAAGACCGCGATGGCCTGGAGCATCACCCGCATACGCATGAGCTTTTGCGAGGTGTTGCCCGGCCCGCCCACCATCATGTTGCGAAGGCCCATGAGGAGGACGGCGGCCGTCGCGATCATCAGGATCACGGCGAGAATGGCGAAAAAAGTGGACATCCGAGCTTTCTTTTCGAAGAGCGGCCCCCGGCCCCTCATATAGATCGCCCGTACGCCACGCGCGAGGGGCGCGGCTGTGGCGAGATGCGCGCAAGGGCGATACAAACGCCCCGTCCCGCCCTCGTCCCGGCCGCAAAGCGATTTCGCCGTGCAATCCACCATCTCGATCATCCTGCCCATTTTCGGGCTCATCGCCATCGGCTTCGGCATATCGCGCTTCGGGCTGCTGCCGAGATCGGGCGAGGACGGGCTGGCCGCCTTCGTCTTCGGCATCGCCATGCCGGTCCTCCTGTTCCGCACCGTGGCCACCGGCGGCGCTGCGGAGGCGAGCCCCGTTCTCCTCTGGGTCAGCTATTTTTCCGGCGTGATCGTCGTCTATCTCGCCGGCATGGTCCTCGCCCGGCGGCTCGGCGGCACGGACAGGCGCGAGGGGGTGATCGCCGGCGTCGCCGCCAGCTTCTCCAACCTCGTCCTCGTCGGCATTCCGGTGACGGAGCGCGCCTTCGGGCGCGAGGGCCTCGACATCCTGGCGCTGCTTCTCGCCATCCATCTGCCGCTGATGGTGACGGGCTCCACCCTTTTGGTGGAACGGGCGGCCATGCGCGACGCGAAGGACGGCCTCGCGGCCGGCGGGCGGTTCAGCTACAAAGCCGCGCTCGGCCGGATCTGGCGCTCGCTCTCGCGCAATCCGCTGATCATCGGCATCGTGGCGGGCATCGGCTGGCGCCTGTCCGGCCTGCCGATGACCGGGCCGGTCGGCGACGTCGTCGGCTCCATCGCGGCGACCGCCGGGCCGCTGGCGCTCATCGCGCTCGGCCTGTCGCTGACCAAGTACGAGATCGGGCGCGACCTGCGGTTGCCCGCGCTCCTGGTGCCGCTCTCCCTCATCCTCCAGCCGGCCGTCGTCCTTCTCGTGGGCAGCGCCTTCCTGCCGCCCCTCTGGCTGGCGATCGCCGTGCTGGGCGCGGCCGCACCGGCGGGGGTGAACGTCTACCTGCTGGCCGTCTACTTCAAGTCGGGCGAGAAGCTGGCGGCCTCCGCCATCGTCGGCACCACCATCGCCTCGGCGCTGACCCTCTCAGGCTGGCTCGCCTATTTCGCCCCCTGATCCGACCATGCGCCGCACATCCGCCGGCGTCAGCCCCGCCTCGCGCAGCGCGGCCAACCCGGCATCGCGCGCGCTCTTGGAAAGCTTGCGCCCGTCGGGCCCGAGGATCAGCGCATGGTGGCGGTAGGCGGGCGCGGGCAGGCCGAGCAGGGACTGGAGCACACGATGGACGGAGGTGGCGGGCAGGAGGTCGGCGCCGCGCACCACATCCGTCACGCCCTGAAGCGCGTCGTCCACCACCACCGAAAGATGGTAGCTGGTCGGCAGGTCCCGGCGCGCCAGCATCACGTCGCCCCAGGCCTGCGGCTCGGCTGCGACACGCACGCCGCCCGGCTCCCCGCCACCCTCCTCCGTCCAGCTCAGCGGGCCGGTGCGCGCGCAGGCCGCCGCCATGTCCAGGCGCCAGGCGAAGGGAGCGCCCTCGGCGATGCGCTCCGCGCGCTCGCGCGCGGAGAGGGAGCGGTCCAGCGCGGGGTAGAGCGGCGCCCCGTCCGGGTCGCGCGGCCAGGGCCGGCCGTTCTCCTCCTGCCAACGCTCGGCGAAGGCGCGCACCTGCCCGCGCGTCATGAAGGCCGGGTAGACGAGCCCCTCCCCCTCCAGCGCTTCGAGCGCCGCGCGATAGTCGGCGAAATGCTCCGACTGGCGGCGCGGCCTGTCCTCCACGGCGACGCCCAGCCACCGGAGATCGGCCTCCACCGCGCGCTCGAAGGCCAGCGTGCAGCGGGCGCGGTCGATATCCTCGTGGCGCAGCAGGAGGCGCGCGCCGGCCGCCCGCGCCAGATCGTGGTTGAGAAGCGCGCTATAGGCGTGGCCCAGATGCAGCGCCCCGTTGGGGCTGGGGGCGAAGCGGAAGATGCGAGACGACGATTCGGGCATGGAGAACGGCCCCTTTCATGCCATTTATAGGCGATGATCCGGGACGAGAACGATATCGCCGCCGCGCTGGTGGCCCTTGAGGCGGCCGATCCGCGGCTGGGGCCCGTCATCGCGCGCGCGGGCACCGTCCCGCTGCGGCGCTCGGCGGGCGGGCTTGGCGGCCTTTGCGCCACCATCGTCGCGCAGCAGGTCTCGCGCGCCAGCGCCGATGCGATCTTCGCGCGGCTGAGCGCGGCCGTCGACCTCAGCGATCACCGCGCGCTGCTGGCCGCCACGGACGAGACGCTCGTCGCGGCCGGGCTCTCCCGCGCCAAGCAGCGGACCCTGCGGGCCATCGCGGCGGCCGTGGCGGACGGGCGGCTCGACCTCGCGGGACTCGCGCAGGCCGAGGCGGGGGCGGCCATCGGCGAGATGACGGCGGTGCACGGGATCGGCCCCTGGACGGCCGAGTGCCACCTCCTCTTCGCCCATGGCCATCCGGACGTGTTCCCGGCCGGGGATCTGGCGCTCCAGATCGCGGTGGCCCACGGGCTCGGCCTTGCGGAGCGGCCGAAGGAAAAGGCCCTGCGGCGGGAGGCGGAGCGCTGGGCGCCGCACCGGGCCGTGGCCGCGCGGCTGTTCTGGGCCTATTACCATGCCATCACGAACCGCGACGCGGCGCCCGCCGGCGGAAGCGTCATCTCCTCGTCGCGGAACGGTGGGAAACCAGCGGCGCGCGCGGTGGCCGCAACGCGCAAGGCTTCACAAAGCCTCGGCGATGGGACACGATAGGCGCGTTCGAACAGGACTGCATGGAAGCATGGCCTTCGCAGGACGTCGACCTTGCGGACGGCATGGCTTCGGAAAGGAGATTCTCCTTGACGATCGCAGTGCATCCCGGCCTTTCGCCCGCGCTCGTGCTGAACGCGGATTACAGGCCGCTGAGCTATTATCCGCTTTCGCTCTGGTCGTGGCAGGACGCGATCAAGGCGGTGTTCCTCGACCGCGTGACGATCCTGGCCGAATACGACCAAGAGGTCCGCTCGCCCACCTTCTCCATGCAGCTTCCCTCGGTCGTCTGCCTGAAGTCCTACGTCAAGCCGCCGCGCTACCCGGCCTTCACGCGGTTCAACGTCTTCCTGCGGGACCGTTTCCAGTGCCAGTATTGCGGCTCGCCGCACGAGCTGACCTTCGACCATGTCGTGCCCCGCTCGCGTGGCGGGCTGACCACGTGGGAGAACGTCGTGGCCGCCTGCTCGCCCTGCAACCTCAAGAAGGGCGGGCTGATGCCGAGGGATGCGGGAATGCTTCCCCACCAGGAGCCCTACCGGCCGAGCGTGCACGACTTGCACAATAACGGCCGCATGTTCCCGCCGAACTTCCTGCACGAAAGCTGGCTGGACTATCTCTACTGGGATACGGAGCTGGACCCGGAATAGCCGCGCCGGCGCCCCGCCAGCGCGCCGAACAGGGCGATGACCGCCAGCACGCTCGCCGCCAGCGCGTTCCAGGCCGCGAGCGAGAAGCCGAGGACGAGGAGCGCCGGCTCCTCGCAGGAGGGCGGGCGCACCCCGTCAAGCTGCGACAGGAGGTCGCCACCGCCAAGGTCGAAGCCGCCCACCGCGCCGCAATCGGCCGGCCCCGCCCACCAGCCCCATTCGAAGCCGGCATGGAAGACGCCCAGATACGCCGCCCAGCCCATCAGCAGCGCCACGGCGACCAGCAGAACCCGCACCAGACGATCGGGCGCGCGCAGCAGGCCGGCGGCGAGCGCGACGAGAGCCACGGGAATGGCAATGTAATAGGGCGTGCGCTGCGCGAGGCACAGGGCGCAGGGTATGTAGCCGCCCACATGCTCGAACAGGAGCGCGCCGCCGACCGTCGCCGACATGCCCGCGGCCACCAGCAGCGCGGCGGCGATGCGGGCCGGCGGGCTCGCGCGTTCGGTCGATCTGTCGGTCATGGCGGCCTCCTGCGGTCGGGCCATGCGCGGTTAGCACGATATCGGCCGCCCGGCGACAGCCGAAACGAAGCGCGGGGCGCATCCCGGCCGGCCTCGCGGCGGGCAAGACGGGCACGAAAGGAGACACGACGTTCGTCCAAAAAGCCGCGCACGGGGAAAGCAGATGGAATCAGCCCCTTGGACCCGACGAGAGTTTTCACGGCCCATCTTGGGTTTTCGCACCGCTTGCAGTATACGAGCCAGACGCGCCGCAAGCGGCGGCCCACATGCGGGTGTGGTGGAACTGGTAGACGCGCCGGACTCAAAAAGAGGTTTGTCTACCAATCCACAGGAAAACACGACGAGTTGAAAATGGCGTGTTTGCAGGGGTTTGTGAGTGAAGGAGAAATGGCTGGCGATATTCGGTTTTCGCTCTAGGTGCAGTATAGGTGCAGAGAGCGTCGGCTAGAATCGGCGGCAAATGTGCGGGTGTGGTGGAACTGGTAGACGCGCCGGATTCAAAATCCGGTTCCGAAAGGAGTGTCGGTTCGATTCCGACCACCCGCACCATTTTCGTTCAAAAGCGCGACCCCTAACACCGCCTCCTCTCCGCCAGCGGCGGTGGTGGGGGCCCTCAGCAACTGCGTGCGGTTTCCGCGGGCCTCAGCGCGGCGATGCGAGGAAGTCTCGCACCGCCGCGATCGTCGCCGCAGGCTGCTCTTCCATCAGCCAGTGACCGGCATTCGGGATCACGGCCCCTTCGACGTCGGCAGCGCCGGCGCGCATGACGGCGGCCATCGTTTCCCCGAACGACTTGGCGCCGCCGATCGCCAGCACCGGCATGGTCAGCTTGCCAGCACTCGCGAAGTCCTTGTTGTCGACGGCGTCCTGCTCGAACGCGGCGAACTGGGCGAAGCCTGCCCGCATTGCGCCGGGTTGCGAGTACAGTGCGGCGTAATGCGCGCGGGTCGCGTCGGTGAGCTTTGCAGGGTCGGCTGCAAACTCGTTCCAGAAACGGTCGAGGTAGATGCGCTCGCGGCCGGCGACGAGCCGTTCGGCGTCAGGGCCACCGAAGGAGAAGTGCCATAACGCCCGATTGCGAACGACGTCTTCCCAGGGACCGAGCCCCGGAACCGGCGCGTCCATCAGGACCAGTCGCGTGACGCGCTCCGGGTAGCGGGCAGCGACGGCGTAGCCGACCATGTTGCCAATGTCGTGACCTACGACTGCGGCGCGTTGGACGCCGAGCCTGTCGAGAACTGCGGCGATGTCCGCGGCCTGCGTTCTCTTGTCGTAGCCGGCGGGCGGGCGGGAGGAGAGGCCGAGACCGCGAAGGTCCGGGACGATGACGGTGTACTCGCGGGCAAGTTCGGCGGCGAGCGGTGCCCACATGTCGCCCGTCTGCGTGTAGCCGTGCAGCAGAACGACCGCGGGACCCCGCCCGCCAATGCGGACGTGGAGTTCGGCCCCGTCTGTGGCGACCCGTTCGGTGCGAAAGCCACTCGGGAATGGCGCGACCTGCGCGACCCCTGGGGTGCCGAGAAGCAAAAGGTAGGCAAGTGCCAGGCGGATATATTTCATGTTCTTAGTCCTTGTTCGACTTTGAGATGGAGTATCTCTCCGCCGATGGCGATCTAAGGCCTTGCTGCTCAGGAGAACGGCCGGTTTCACAGCGGAACCGTGCTGCACAGCCGAGTAGAAAGAGTGCCTCATTCATGTGACCGGATCGGGGATCGGGATCGCTATAGCCGGCTGTCGTTAGACGCCCTCGGTCACGGAGGTCCGAGTCTGATCCGTCGCGGAGACGACCGGCGCATACTTGTTCAGCGGGTTAGCGGAAAAAGCGCTTGGCGGGTCAGCGTACGATGCGCCCACGGGCAGGCAAGGCTCACATAGAGATGATAGCGGCCTGGCTCCGCGTTAAAGCTGCCTTTTCCGCTCGGGCCGGGTGAGCCGTCCTTTGTGATCCAGTTTCGGAACGATGCCTCCTGGCGGACGAAACGACCGCCTGTAGAGGCGGTATCGTACCAAGCGTCCTGCCAACGTCCTTCGACCAGAAGGCCCATGATTTCACTCCTCGTAGCCAGCGGCCAAGTTGGAAGTGAATTGGACCTTGTGGGCAGGACCATCAATGTGCAGCGACGGAAGACACCGTTCGGAAACTTTGAATGATAAGCGAGAGTCAGCGATCCCAACTCGGCACGCCGTTGAACGCTTCGGCGAGGAATTCGACCATCGCCCGCACCTTGGCCGAGAGGTGCCGCCGGCTCGGATAGACGGCGAGCACATCGATATCGGGCATGCGGAAATCGGGGAGCAGCTCAATGAGACGACCGGCACGCAAATCCTCGCCGATCAGGAAGGTCGGCTGCCAGATCACGCCTGACCCGGCGAGGGCCGCAGCACGCGCGGTATCGCCATTGTTGGTGGACATGGTCGCGCGCGGCCGAACGCGGTGCGACAGCCCGTCAGCGTCGATTAATTCCCATTCGTCGGGGTTGACGGCGTAACTGTAGACGATCGCACAGTGCTCGCTGAGCTGCTCAGGCGTATGGTCGAGGACCCGCCGGTCGATTCGAGCACGGCCCTGCCGCCGGCGTTGAAACTGGAGCGCATGCTCTCGGCAGCGCGTGACGCGGCTCGGCGCAAGGGTGAAACGGCCGCGCTGCCGCCAGCACGGGCAACGCTGCCCAGGCCGGACGCAACGCCGGCCGCGCCGGACTGCCCTGCAGCTCCCAGGCTGTACGCGGTGGAAGCGCCTCCCGCGACGGCTGCGCCGCCACGCGCTGCGGCGGCAGCTCCGCCCGCCAGAGCACCAACGCCGCCGGCTGCCGCGCCGATCGCGGCGCCACCGGCTGCGATCATGCCGCCAGCGGCGAGCCCGGTGCCGACGGCGGCCCCAGCGCTGAGCTGCGGTCCGCCGGAGACAAGGCCGCTGGCAATGCCTGGGCCGAAGATGCCGAGGCCGAGCAGCGACAATGCCGCAAGCACGATCGCCATGGCTTCGTCGATCGACGGGTTCTGCCCGCCGAACCCGGAGGTGAACTCTGAGAACAGCGTCGAGCCGATGCCGATGATGACAGCGAGCACCAGCACCTTGATACCGGAGGAGATGACGTTGCCGAGGACACGCTCGGCCATGAAGGCGGATTTGCCGAACAGGCCGAAGGGGATCAGCACGAAGCCGGCCAACGTCGTCAGCTTGAACTCGATGAGTGTGACGAAGAGCTGGATGGCGAGGATGAAGAAGGCGAGCAGGACCAGCGCCCAGGCGAGGAACATGCAGGCGATCTGGATGAAGTTCTCGAAGAACGACCAATAGCCCATGAGACTGGAGATCGAGTCGAGCAGCGGTCGTCCGGCATCGAGCCCGGTCTGCGCGACCCTGCCGGGGCGCAGGAGATCGGCCGTCGTGAAGCTCGTGCCGCTGGCCTTGAGGCCGAGTCCGGCGAAGCTTTCGAAAATGATGCGCGCCAGGTTGTTCCAGTTGCCGATGATGTAGGCGAAGATACCGACGAACAGCGTCTTCTTCACCAGCCGCGCCATGATGTCGTCGTCGGCGCCCCAGCTCCAGAACAGCGCCGCCAGCGTCACGTCGATGACGATCAGGGTGGTGGCGATGAAGGCGACTTCGCCACTGAGAAGCCCGAAGCCGCCATCGATGTAGCGAGTGAAGACCTCGAGAAAGTGGTCGATGACGCCGGTGCCGCCCATGATGCTACCGAACCTCCTCGAGCTGAGGCGCGCTCTCGCGGCGGACAGGATCGTCAGGGCTCTCTTGCAGGCCGGCGTTCGGTGGCGGCGGTTCGGGAAGACGCTCCATCGGGCGGGCGCCCGGCGCCAGGAAGCGATGCCGGTTCTCTGCCCAGGCGCGGCGGCATTCCGGATCGCGCGGCCCCGCTTCGCCGAGCGACTGGCAGCGGATCAGCGCGTCCCGCAGGGGATCGACCCGTTCTTGGGTTACGCGGCCGGACGGCCACCGCTCTGGCGCTTCCTCGTTCCGGGTTAACTCGATCGCCGTCGCGGTGATCGCGACTGCGACGAAGACGGCGGCGCCGATCCGGGCGAACATCTTGCCCTCCATGGCTGCGTCCTCAGTTGCCGTTCGGGAACATGCGGGCGTTGCCGGGCTGGTAGCCGCTGCCCGGCGTCAGGAAGCGCCGGCGCTGTTCGCGGCCTTGCTCGGCTGCGGCGGCGCGCTCGGCCTCGGAGAGGCTCTGCGCGCGCCCGTTGGCGGCGACGACGGCTGTAAGGTCGGCGAGCTGCTGGGCCTGGAGGGCGAGAAGCTGATTGCCGGCCTGCGTCGCCTGCAGCGCGCCGGTGGCGCCCTGGCTCTGGCCGACCAGCGCCGACATTTCATTACGGTTGGTATCGATGTTGCCGACGACGCCGGCCTGAACGCGCATGGCGTCCTGCAGCCCGCCGACAGTGTTCTGCCAGCGCTCACGTGCGCCGGCCACGAGCGCCTGATCGGACGCGGACATCGACGCATTGCCGTAGGTGGTCTGGAACGCGCGGTCGATCTGCTGGACATCGAGAGCAATGCCCTGCGCCTGCTGCAGAAGCTGCTGCGTGCGCTGGACCGACTGCTGGAGTTGCTGGAGCGAGGAGTGAGGCAGGCTCGCAAGATTGCGCGCCTGATTGATCAGCATGGTGGCTTCGTTCTGAAGCTGGGTGATCTGCTGATTGACCTGCTGGAGAGTGCGCGCGGCCGTCAGGACGTTCTGCGCATAGTTCGTCGGGTCGTAGACGATCCACTGCGCGGCGGCGGGGGTGCTGAGGATCGGCGTCAGCGCGATCGGTGCGGCAAGCATCGCGGCGGTCATGCGCAGCGCGCGCGAGCGGGAACGAATGGAACGGGTCATGGGAGTGCCTCCTGATCTGCTTGGGGGATGACATTGGTGAGGCCGGTGATGAGGTCGGCGGCCCAATCGAGCCGGTTCGCGGCCAGCCATTCGGCGAGAAATCCGTCCGTGCCGCTGCGGGCATGAACGTCGGCGATCATCGCCTGGTGCTGCTTGGATGAGGCGGCGCAGAGGGCCAGCGCGACTTCCGATAGGCCCAGCTCGAACAGGCGATTGCCGCGCCGAGATTGGCAGTAATAGTCGCGCTTCGGCATCGCCCGCGCGAGGATCTCGATCTGGCGATCGTTGAGGCCGAAGCGACGATAGATGGCGGTGATCTGAGGCTCGATCGCGCGCTCGTTCGGCAGCAGGATACGGGTCTGGCAGCTCTCGATGATGGCCGGCGCGATCGCCGAGCCATCGATGTCGGAGAGCGACTGGGTGGCGAAGATGACGCTGGCGTTCTTCTTGCGCAGCGTCTTCAGCCACTCGCGGAGCTGGCCGGCGAAGCCCTCATCATCGAGAGCCAGCCAACCTTCGTCGACGATGAGCAGGGTCGGTCGCCCGTCGAGGCGGTCCTCGATGCGATGAAAGAGATAGGCTAGAACGGCTGCCGCTGCGCCGGTGCCGATCAAACCTTCGGTCTCGAAAGCCTGGACGTTGGCCTCGCCAAGATGCTCGGACTCGGCATCAAGGAGACGGCCATATGGGCCGCCGACACAGTAAGGCCGCAGCGCCTGCTTGAGGTCGTTGGACTGGAGCAAGACGGACAGGCCCGTCAACGTGCGCTCGGCGACCGGAGCTGACGCGAGCGACGACAGCGCCGACCACAGGTGCTCCTTGATCTCGGGGGTGATCTGCACGCTTTCGCGGCCCAGGATCGCGACCAGCCAGTCGGCGGCCCAGGCGCGCTCGGCGACGTCGTCGATCCGGGCCAGCGGCTGGAGCGACACGCTGTCGGCGGCACCTTCGGTCAGGCCGCCGCCGAGATCGTGCCAGTCCCCTCGCATGGCGAGCGCGGCAGCGCGGATCGATCCCCCGAAGTCGAAGGCGAAGACCTGGGATTGTGGATAGCGCCGGAACTGAAGCGCCATGAGAGCCAGCAGAACCGATTTGCCAGCGCCGGTCGGGCCGACGATCAGCGTGTGACCGACGTCGCCGACATGGATGGAAAGCCGGAACGGGGTCGAGCCCTCCGTTCTGCCGTAAAGCAGTGGGGGTGCATCGAAGTGCTCGTCCCGTTCCGGTCCCGCCCACACCGCCGACAGCGGGATCATGTGGGCGAGATTCAATGTGCTGATGGGAGGCTGGCGAACGTTGGCGTAGACATGGCCGGGCAGCGAGCCAAGCCAGGCGTCCACGGCGTTGATCGTCTCGGGCATCGCGGTGAAGTCGCGGCCCTGGATCACCTTCTCGACCAGCCGCAGTTTCTCGGCGGCGATGCGCGGATCGTCGTCCCAGACGGTGATCGTCGCCGTCACATAGGCCTGGCCGGCATAGTCGGCGCCAAGCTCCTGCAGCGCCATGTCGGCGTCGGCCGCCTTGTTCGCCGCATCGGTGTCGACCAGGGCCGAAGCCTCGTTGGTCATCACCTCCTTGAGGATGGCGGCGATCGACTTTCGCTTGGCGAACCACTGCCGCCGGATCTTTGTCAGCAGCTTGGTCGCGTCGGTCTTGTCGAGCAGGATTGCCCGCGTCGACCAGCGATACGGAAAGGCGAGCCGGTTCAGCTCGTCGAGGATGCCGGGCGTCGTCGCGGTCGGGAAACCGACGATGGTGAGGATGCGAACATGGGCGTCTCCAAGCCGGGGCTCCAGGCCGCCGGTGAGCGGCTGATCGGCGAGCAGCGCGTCGAGGTACATCGGCGTTTCGGGCACGCGGACGCGATGGCGCTTCGTCGAGACGGTCGAATGGAGATAGGTCAGCGTCTCGGGGTCATCGAGCCAGGCGCATTCGGGCATGAAGGCGTCGATCAGGTTGAGGATGCGATCGGTGCGGTCGACGAAGCCGCGGAGCACTTCCCGCGCGTCGACGCCGGCGTGGTCCCGGCCCTCGTAGAGCCAGGTCTCGGCGCGAGCGGCATCCTCGGCCGGCGGCAGATAGAGGAAGGTGAGGAAGTAGCTGGACTCGAAATGCGCGCCGGCCTCTTCGAAGTCGGCTTTGCGTTCGGCGTCGACGAGCGCGGAGGCGCTGTCGGCGAACATGCTGGCGGGATAAGTCGCGGCGCCGTGGCGCTGCGCCTCGACGAAAATGGCCCAGCCCGAACCGAGGCGGCGGAATGCGTTGTTGAGCCGGCCGGCGACGGCGACCAGCTCGGCCGGTACGGCGCTGTCGAGATCGGGGCCTCGGAACCGGGCGGTGCGCTGCAGGCTACCGTCCTTGTTGAGCACCACGCCTTCGCCGACCAGGGCGGCCCAAGGCAGGAAGTCCGCGAGGCGGGCGTTGCGGTTGCGATATTCGGCAAGGTTGATCATCGGCGTCGCCCTTCAGACCGATAGGTGGCCGGGAATGCGCAGATGCTTGCGCACGACATCGACGAACTGCGGATCGCGTTTGGCCGCCCAGACGGCCGCGAAATGCCCAACGGCCCACAGCGCCAGGCCGACGAGCCAGAGGCGAAGGCCGAGGCCGAGCGCGGCGGCCAGCGTACCGTTGAGGATGGCGAGCGAGCGCGGGGCGCCGCCGAGCAGGATGTGCTCGGTCAGCGCACGATGAACCGGGACCGAAAAGCCCGGCACTTCGCCGCGATGGTCCGCGCCGTCCGCCATCAGACAGCCCCTTGACCATGCGCAGACCGAGGCGAACCGCGAAGCGGCTGTCGTCGCCGGTCGATTCGAGCGTGCAGTCCCAGCGCGAAGCGTTGATGCAGACCGGCCGGATCTCGACGCGATGGTCCTGGGCGTCGCGCACGATCTGTGCTGGCGCGTAGAAGCCCATCGGCTGGGAGTTGAGCAAGGCCGCGCAGAAGATGTCGGGATGCCAGCATTTGAGCCAGGCCGAGGCATAGGCGATCAGCGCAAAAGAGGCTGCGTGGCTTTCCGGAAATCCATAACTGCCGAAGCCTTCGAGCTGCTTGAAGGTCTGTTCGGCGAACTCCCGCTCATAGCCGTTGTCAACCATGCCGTTGATGAGCTTGTCGCGGAAGTGAGAGACGCCGCCGGTGAACTTGAAGGTCGCCATCGACTTGCGCAGCATGTCGGCCTCGCCGGGCGTGAAGCCGGCGCATTCGATCGCGACGCGCATCGCCTGTTCCTGAAATAGCGGCACGCCCAAGGTCTTTCCGAGGACCTTCTCCAGCTCGGGCTTGGGATAGTTGACCGGCTCCAGCCCCGGATGCTGGCTGAGATGGCGGGGCGCGCCCATGAGTTGCCGGGCGAGGTCGAGGGTCAGGCGAAGGCGGCGATCGGCGAGATTGAGGTTCAGTTCCTCGACGTGCTTTGGCTCGACGCCTTCCTCCGACCAGGCCCACACTTGCGATGACAGGGTGCCGATCAGATCCTCAGGCAGGCCGAGCGCCTTGCCGACATCACGCAGCGCACCCTTCGTGCGGTATCGAATGACGGTCGAGCAGAGCGCGGCGTGATCACGCCCATAGGTGTCGAACACCCACTGCATGACGATCTCGCGCCGCTCGTGCTCGAAATCCACATCGATGTCGGGCGGCTCGCGCCGCTCCTCGCTGACGAAACGCTCGAACAGCAGATCGTTGCGGCGCGGGTCGATCGACGTGATGCCAAGCACATAACACACCGCAGAGTTGGCGGCCGACCCACGCCCTTGGCAGAGGATGTCCTTCGAACAGGCGAAGCGAACGATCGAGTTCACGGTCAGGAAGTACGGCGCGTAGTCGAGCTTCTCGATGAGCCGCAGTTCATGTTGAAGCGCAGCGGTCACGCTATCGGGCACGCCCTCCGGGTAACGCTCGGCGGCACCTTCCCAAGTAAGCTTCTCGAGCGTCTCCTGCGGCGTGAGAGCCGGATCGTCGCGCTCCTCGGGATGTTGGTAGGCCAGTTCGTCGAGATTGAAGCGGCACCGGTCGGCGATCTGCAGGCCTCGTGTGAGCGCCTCCGGGGGGCGAACTCAGTCCTGCGCGATCGGCAATAAGAACTGGCCGTCGACATCGGCTTGCAGGGACGCCTTGACGCTGGTGGGGCCGAGCGTTGCCAGCGCGGCGATCGTTTCGGGCCGCATGATCCGGTTGCTGAGCCAGCGTTGCTGCCAGGCGGCGGCGATCGCTGCGCAACTCGGCGCGACGTCGTCGACGGTCGCCATTCCGAGCAATGCATCGCGCACGCGGGGCTCGAGTTCACATCCGTAGAAGATGCGCGGCGTCGCATGGTGGAGCACGGCATCACTTTTAAGTCCCAGTGCATCGAGCCCTTCGCGGATCTGTCGCAGGCGAGGACTTGTGCCCTCACCGAAGCGGTTGTTCACCCGCCGAGCGTCGTGCCGGAAAATGGCCATGTTACGCAGCGCCTGCGTTGTCTCTCCGCTCAGATGCAGAGTGCCAAACCCGCCCGTGAGACTCTTGCCGATTGCGCTCCATTTGATGTCGTGACCAAGCTCTGGGAAGTCGGCGGCGCGCAGGGCGAGCCGGTTATATTGGCTTGATCCGATCCCATAGAGACTTGTGGTGGTCAGAATGCGAAGTTGGGCCGGCTTGGTGACAGCGAAGCCTGCCATCTGCGATGCTATGACGCTGACTTGCCCGCCATAGCGGGCGGCGTAGGCATCTCGGACCTCGCGGGACGTCAGCAACATGGCGACCAGTTTGCCGACGAGCAGTCCATTGTAGGGATGGACCGCACCGCAAATGCTTACGTCGGCCACCTGGCTGGAAAGGCCCGCCTTCCGAGTTTCGGCGAGAACGACGTCGAGCGCCCGCTGGCCGTCCTTGCTGCGGAGAAGCGATTGCAGAGCGCGGCGGGGATCGTCAGCCAAGCCGGCCGCGCTGAAGACGTGCCGCGCTCGAAGCAACTGAGCGAGGCTTTCGGCGCGCTTGCGCACAAACAGGAGGTCATCGGAGGCGTTGCGCCAGTCGGTGTCGGCATCGCCAGACTTGAACTCGCCGCGGTGCGGTCGGACTTTTTTCCCGTTATCCCGTTGCGCCTCGTAGAAGGCTTTCAGTTGCGCCTCACGCGCAAACGCGGCGCCCGCCGCGCGCTGCTCCAACCGCAAGGCGATCGTGTCTGTCGGGTTCGATATCTCGGCCGCAGTCGCCAAGTCGTCCCACCGGACGCTGGCGATCGAGGCATCCAACCTGTTCAGCAGCGCGTCGGCAAAGGCCGCAGGCTGCCACCGGCCGTCGACTAGGCGCTCCTCGGCTGACTCGCGTAACCATCCAATCCAGCGATCCCGCGTGCCTAGACGCATGACCGGGCTGGCGAGCATCGCGATGCCCATTACCGGTCGGTTCGGTCGCGCTGCGTTGCGCACCAGGATCAGCATCTGCCGACCGGGAATGGCGCGATATTCATGGGCCCAAGTGTGCCGGAAATACCGCCAGATATCCGTCAACACCAAGCCGGTGTCGGCACACCGGGATCCGCTGTCACAAACCTCGATCTCCGGCTGAATCAACTGCGCCAGGGCAGCACCACGGTCCGCTTCCGCGAGACTCTGGATTCGTTTGAATTCCCGGGCGAGCGCCGCCCCGTCATCGACGAGATCGAGCACCGAGGCCTTGATGCCGTTCCGTAGGGTGCGGCGCTCGACCCGGGACAGGAACTGCCGAACTGAGGGTTCTTCAAGCTGTCTCGATCGAGCGGCATGAAGGGCTCGGCGGACGCGCTCTTTGACTTGATCGACGGACTCATTGTCCGACCGATCCAAGCCGGGCGGCTCCATGACGATCTTTTCGCCCTCAACCTCAACACGCCATCCGTGTTCATGAAGGTCGGCGACGAGGAGGCAGACAGCGCGCAATTTCAAGCTGTCGCCGTCGTCTATGTAGCGACGGGCCAGTGCCCGGAGTTCGGCGACGAAGGAGGGCGGGGCGTCGGTCGGGATGGTCAGCGCGGCATGAAGCCGCTTACGCTCGCCTGGCGCTAGGAAAGGCGAGAATGCGCGTAGTCGACCAGGCCCATAAAGATCATTGTCCGCCAAATACCATGCCCTCGAGAATCATGCGGGCCGCACATGCGGCCCGCGTAGTGTATCGCAAATCGCACCGCCATTCGCTAGTCAAGAGTTGGATCGTATAGCATCGCTCCGACGTCCTCTTCTTCACCGCGCGCGAGGTGTTCGGCAAGCATCGCAAGCGCTAGTTCAAGACGACGTGACCATCCGGCGACATGCTGTGCATAAATCGTCTTCTTCTCATCGTTGGCTTCCAAGATCGCATCGCCAAAGCAGAAGAGCATAAGCTCGAGAGCGGTCCGCATTTCAGGGGTTGAAGCTGGTCCGTCATAGATGTCGTCATAGAATCGATGGGCTGTGTTGATGAGAAGGGCGCGCCCTCCGTCTCGCCTATCGATCCGAAAGAACGGCTTGTCCGGGGCATGCTCGAACAACAGGCTGTACGGCGAAAGACGTAGCGCCAACCCCAGTTGTTGAGCAGCGCCCGCGGACTCCGTGCCGAGTGTCGCCGAACTCATCACGCGTTCGGACGCCAACCGCTCGCCAGGCTTTGGCACGAGCGCCTCGACCCGCCGGGCGGCCTTCGCTTCCTTGACCTTGATGCGCAGTTGCTCGATCGCCTTTGGAAGGCCAGCGGCGCGCAGCAGGTCCCAGATGAAGGTGGAAATGGTCACCTGCTGCTTGGATGTGGTGACGCCGAAGAGTTCGTCGAGACCCGCAGAAAATTCGACCTCCACCTTGATGTAGCGGTCGTTGTTGATGAAGGTCGTCCAAGGCGTGCGGGTCTGAACGTCAATAAGCCGTCCGTTTCGGCTGAAAATTATGCCGTGATAATCCTTCAGCACCTGGAAGCGCGGATTGGCGTTGATGCCGACTGCATCGCGCGCCTTGTCGATCGAGCCGAAGCTCGGCGGCAGCCAAGCGTAGCGAAGCGTCATGGCGCCGAGGAAGCGACCGCCCTCTGGATCGCGGACCTCTACACGGACGGGGTCCAGGCCTTGCGCTCGGTCGTCGTCCACGTCAAAAAAACGGAAGCTTGGCGTCAGGAAAAGGGGATCGATAGGCTCGACGAACTCACCATCGACATAGATCGCGGCTTGCCCGCGCAGCTTGTGATAGGTCGTGCCGAACTGGCGGACGAAATTGTCGGCAAGGCGACTGGTTGTGAGCCATTCCAAACGGTCGAGCTTGTCGAGGAGGATGATGGTGCCCGAGCGCCACCCATCCGGGTAGGCGAGCGCCAGGTGCTCTTCCACGAAGGCCGGCAGGGTCGCGGGCGCGGGCTCCGGGACGATAATGTCACCGGCACGGTCATTATACAGTCCGCCCATGAGATCATCGAGGTCTAGCGTCACGCTGTGCAAGCCGCTGCCTTCGACCTTGGACAAGACCGTGAACCGGCGGCCCAAGCTGACGGCGGCACAGGGCAGGCCATAGCCGTAGCGGCCGAGACCGCTGCGGTCGTTCTCCCGATGCGTGCCCCCCCACATGATGGCCATGCGGATCATGGCCGCTTCCATGCCGTGGCCGTCGTCGATCACGGCCATCTGAACGGGTTTTTTGGTCGAGCCCCCGCCGGCATAGCCGAACACGACGTCGATCCTTTCGGCGTAAGCCTGCAGGGCGTTGTCGATCAGTTCAGCCAGGGCGTCAGCGTTGCTACGGTAGCCGAGGTCGCGGATTCCCCTGACAAAGGCTTCCGGGACCATCAGGCCGAACTTGACGCGCTCGCCGCGCGCTGCGGCGTAAGCGCGTTGCGCCTGTAGGACGGAGCCGATGCCCCGCCCGCGAAGCGGCCCATCGAGGATAGACATGCGTCAAGCCGCCAGACGCCACGGATACGCAAAGGTTTCGATGCGCCGGTGCAGGGCGAAGCGGCTTAGGCCAAGACCTGCCGCGACGGCCTGAATCGGCGCATCGTCGAAGTAGATCAGGTGGAGGACCTGCCGCATCGCCTCGGGGGCGCTTGCCATGATACGGCCTGCGTCTTGCGCACACTCGAAGCGATAGACCGGCTCGGCGCTGGCGGGGTCCGCGAAGCCGTCGATGTCGAGCATAGGGTGCTCGCCGATAAGGACGGTCGCGGCCTCTATCTGCTCCGGGCTGGGGATACGCTCTGCGGCTTCAGCCGCGATCGCTGCGTTCAGCGGTTTGCCGGTCAGCCGCGTGCGGCGGCCGGGCGGCGCGTAGTTGGCCCGGATCGTCCGGATCGCGTTGATCACGGCGCGGCGGAACAGGGCAAGACCCGAGCGGTCATCCAGCGCCTGGGCGCCAATTTCCATTAGGTCCGCTATTGCTTCGTGAACGACTTCCTCGTGAAAGTCTTCAGGAAGATCGCTGGCATACCGGTTGGTGATCCGGCGCGCATACCGATCGGCCTCTCGGCCGAACCGCGGGTTGTTGTACGGGGTGCCGAGCACGAGGGCCCGGATCATCTGGTCAAGGGTAACGCTCGAGACGCCGTTCTCCACGGAGTCCTCCTTTCAGCTGCAAGGGCCTTTCAATTCAGCTTGAAGGCCGATGCAGCATCCCGGCGGACATGGCGGCTCTTGGCCGCACCTACACTGGTCTCGAGCTGTGTACGCTACTACACGAAGCTTCAGCCTAGGTCAGGCTGCCGCAATGTTCAAGACGGGGCGGCGCGGGCGCCGCCCCGTCTTGGGATTTCTATTCAGCCGCCACGACGTCGTCTCCATCATCGGAACTGGCGTCGATCGCTTCTTCGTCCATGGGCGTCATGACGCCTTGGAGCACGCGGAAGGCGTCGCTCAGGAACGGGCTCCAATGCCGCTCGCGCTGCGCCTCATACCACAGCGCCGCCTGCTCATCGTCGACCGCCAGTTCAGCCCGGGCGAGCGCGATCAGCAGGATGTCGAGCGCCTGCTTGGCCTGACCGCCATTCGGGAGACCGATGAGCGGCGCATAGAAGGTGCGGTAGAACGGGTGTGCGCGGTTGACCATGACGGCCACGCGAGACCCGAACTCCCATTCGGGGCGATAGAACGGGCCACGCGGTTCATCGATGAAGCGGATGACGTACGGCCGCTTCTTCGCTTCGTCCTCAATGGCCTTCTTGGCCTCGTCGATAGAGGTCTGATTGACCTTCGACCGACGCTCGGCTTCCGTGTCGAGATCCTCGCGCGCCTTGATCTTGTCGTGGTCGGCGACCCGCGTTTTCTGCCCGATGATGGAATCTGCAGCCGCCGCGGCCTGTTCGGCGACAGTAGGCTGCTCCGGCGTCTCGGCCTTTTCAGCCAGCCGAACCTGCTCCTGACGCTTACGCTCGGTCTCCTGCCAGCGGTTTTCCGCGCGCAACTGGTCGTCGATGCCCGCGGACGCGAAGATACGCCAGAGGTCTTCAATCGGGCGCACCGTCTGCTTGTCGTTGGTGATCCCGAACACCTCGTCGAGAGACGGTTCGAACTGCACTTCGACGCCCCAGTGGTAGGCGAACGTCTGCAGCAACGGCCACTGGCCCAGGCCCTTCGCTTCGTCCTTCACCGATTTGGGGAAGACGTCGACGGTCTCGATCTCGCGGCCGGCGCGGACGAAGGACATGCCACGCCGAGTCTTGCGGATCTCGAAGCGGCGATGAGCGTCGGTGTCGCCCTTCCGCCCCTCGGCGAAGCCGTAAGGCAAGCGGCTGACGCGCACCTTGATCGCCCCGACGGCGAGGAGATCGACGTCCTCGCTGTTCAGTTCGCCGGCATCGTCGACGCGGGCGAGATGGAGCGTGCCCGTCTCACGGTCCTGGAAGTACTTGACCGCAAGGTTCCAGTCCTTGGTCATCTCAGCCCCGCCTTCCTCGGTCGGGACGTAGTAGCGGGCGCCAGGCGTCAGGAAGAGCGGATCGACCGGCTGCACTTTCGTGGCGTCGACGGTGATGTCGACGCGAGGCAGGATGTACCGATAGGTGACGCCGAAGTCATCGACCAGGTGCTCGCGCAGCAGCGCCGCCGTGCGGAAGCTCAGCCGGTCGGGGTTGACCCACACGACGACCGTTCCGTGATCGAAGGCAAGCCCGTTCTTGTCGAGATAGGTCCGCACGAACTCGGGCAGGTCCGCTTCTTCGGGCTCGGGGATTTCCTGCTGACCGAACTCGCTCACCTGACGGGCGTCGAGCGTCGCCTTGGTGATCTTCGCCGCGCCTTCGATCTTGGTGTAGACCTCGACGAGGCGGGTCTGGTTGATCGACGCGTTGGGCAGACCGAAGCCGAACTTGCCAATGAACGCCGGGTCGTCGAAGTGCGTGCCCGATCCCCAGGACAGGGCGTAGCGCGCCATTTCCGGCAACATCCCCGAGCCGTCGTCGATGAATGCGACCGACGTGATCGAGTCCTGGCGCTGATAGGCCTTAAGCACCTTGGGGCGCTCGAACGCGATGTTCACCCGGGTGGCGCCGGCCTCGATCGCATTGTCGACGATTTCGCGCGCGGCGGAGGCCGTGCTGCGGTAGCCGCTGCGGCGCTGCGACTCCAGCGCTTGGGCGGCATTGAAGAGCGGGAACTTGTAGTCCTTGGGCAGCTTGGCGAGGTACTTCTGCTGACGCTCGACTTCGGTGAGCAGGCGGTCGGCGGTTTCGGTGGTAGTAGTCATGTCATCCTCCATTGCTTGGCGGCGCCTGGCCGCGCTGGTGACATTCTACTAAGGCCAAGCATGGAGGCGGCCGTGCGGACGGGGCGAAACTTTTTCGTCCTGCAATCGCCGATTTGGGCAAACCACCCTGGACGACGTACAACGGCGTGACGGTACTCCGGCATTCAGACTTCCATCGAACTGATCGCCGCGACTTGGCTTTGCACGAATGGGGCTATCGACAGCCCGTCACAACGGCCTCACTCTGGTGCCGAGGCACTGGGGTTAATGGACGGCAAGCGGACATCATCGTGAACTGATTAGCGCCCACGGCGACCGCCGATCTGCGCGCGCGTGCGAGGGCTGCGGGCCGCCGCCTGCGTAGGAGCACCGACGTCGCCGAGCTGGTGAATCCGCAAGGCGGGCCGTTTCGGCAGCTTGACCGTCAGTTCGAGTTCTCCCCCCACGGCCTCGACATAGCTGCGAAGCGTGGAGAGATACATATCGGTTTGCCGCTCGATCTGAGAAACCGAGGGCTGCTTGATGTTGAGGGCGGAAGCGATCTCAGCCTGAGCCTTGCCGGCGATCTGCCGCAGCTCGCGCAGGCCTTCCACCTCCTGCTTCAAGTCTTGATAGCGGGCGTCGATGGCTTCCTGCTCTTCGGGCGGAAGCGCGGCGATGATGTCCTGCAGGCTACGGCCCATCTCATTTGCCCTTCTTTGCGGATTTCAGGCTTTCCAGATGCTCGGAAAACCGTAGATCCGCCTTTGCGATCAACGTCCTGTAGAAGCGCTTCTGACTGACGCCAGATTTGTCGCCTGCTACCAGGACGATGGCCTTTCGCTTGCGATCGAAGGCGAAGGCCGCACGCCATTCGCCATCGCCACCCTCGAACCGCAGCTCCTTCATATTGGCGTGTTTCGATCCCTTGAGCGTGTCGGCGTGAGGCCGGCCAAGCTGCGGACCGTAGTGGGCCAACAGCCTGGCGGCGGCGATCAACGCGATGCGGACATCACGCTCAAGAGTCAGGACCTCCGCCTCAAAGGCTGGGTGGAATTCGACCTCCCATTCCATATAGGTTGGAACCTATATTCGGTCAATGGGGAGGACGCGCGGGGCCGTGGGCGAAGAAGTCGTCGCGCGCCGGCAGCTCTCGGCCCATGCGTCGAGATCATCAACTGCATAGCGCACCCATTTCCCGAACTTGTGGTAGGCGGGGCCGCCGCCCAGCGAGCGATAGCATTCGAGGGTGTGAGCCTCGAGCGCTAAGTAGCGGGCAGCCGCCTCCGTATCGACGAACCGGATCGGCCCGGCGTCGTTGACGAACTTCGCGCGCTTCAGGATATCTGGCGTCGGCCACCGGCGTTGAGATTGCGCCTTCTCAGCCATGGGTCGCCTCCTTCGATTCGGCACGCTTCGTGCCAGGAGGAACGCCGCGGTTCTCTCCGCTGCGGTGACGGTAAGGCCGATAGTTTCCGACGCGCGTGCGCGAGGAATAGGCCCCGTCGTCGAAGCCAAGCGGCTTGCCGTCCGGCCCGGTCGGCGCCGGTTCAATCTGGGTTGCCGGTGCGATGGTCGGCGGTTCGGGCGGCACAACAATCGGCGCTGGAGCAGGAGCAGACCTTCCACCCACCACAGACAGACGCCGCTGAGCTACCGCCTCGGCCGCCGCCCTTACCGGGTCATCCTCGGTGTGGACGTACTTCATGAACATGGTGACGGTCTTGTGCGCCGTTAGCGCCATCCCGACCTTCACCGGCACGCCGGAATTGGCGATGTCGGTGGCCGAGCGATGGCGAATGCCGTGGGTGCCGATATGCGGCAGCCCGGCGCGCTGCAGGATGCGACGCCAGCCCTGATAATAGGTGTGCTTCGACATCGACAGGTTGGGGTCGAAGACCGACGGGCAGACAAACGCCGACTCTTCCAACCGGGGCGCGGTTTCAAAGAGCCGGATCGCCTCGGCGCTCATTGGCTTGGACATGCCGCCGGTTTTGCTGTCGGGCCAGACGACGCGGTGATTGTCGAAATCGATCCATTCCCATTTGAGATTCAGGATCTCGGACATACGCGCCGCGAATTCGAACTGGAGCCGGATGGCGAGAAGTATGAAAGGGTGCTCCAAGCCCTCGGCCTCGGCGCGGTCCAGATACTCGAACAGTTTGCGCATCTCGGCGTCGGTGATGAGGCGGGTCTTGCCGCGCTCGGGGTATTTCGGGACGTGCCGGCACGGATTGGAGCCATCGGGACGTAGGGTCCAGACCTCGGCCATGTTGAACATCTTCCGCACAGCCGCCAGGACGCGATTGGCGTTGGTGGGGCTCTTCGCCATCTTCTTCATCATGTGGGCGATGTCGGCACGTGTGACATCCGGAACCTTGAACTGGCCCAAGATCGGGATGATGTAGCGCTTGCCGTATCCGCGGTTCGACTCGACCGTCGCTGGCTTGTTGCGGCTCTCCGAATAGTCGGTGATGAACCGGTCAAACAATTCCTTCACGGTGAGAGCCTGTCGAGCAGCCGCGCGCTCGGCACTCGGATCGACACCCCGGCGCACCTCTGCAAGCCAGTCCTGCGCGATATTACGCGCCTGCTCGACCGTGATCTCTCCGTAACGGCCGATCGCCGGCTTGCGCCGCTGCCCATTGTGGGCGACGTAGGCCACCATGAAAATCTTGCGGCCGGTCGGCGTGACCTTGACAAGGAAGCCGGGTATCGTCGTATCCCGGAGTTCGTAATCGCGCTCCTGCGGGGTTGCGGCGTCTACAGCGGTCTTTGTGAGTTTGATTTTGGGCATTCCTAACCTCCGTTGAGGTCGGATTTCAGGTGCAGAATAGGTGCACCTAGAAAGCCAACCGTAGCGTACAGCCGGTTAGGTATGTGTGTTTCGAGAACCGAGAAAAGCTAGTGCTGACAGTCGGTTATCGGGAAAACGGATACCCCCGGCGGCACAAAGGATAGGGGATATCCGGTCTCTCAAAATCCGGTTCCGAAAGGAGTGTCGGTTCGATTCCGACCACCCGCACCACCCTTCTCCTTCCATGGAATGCGACGCGCGCGATGGCTTCGCAACCGCTTCGCCGCCATGCTACGCCTTCTGGCCCACGCCACGGAGGTCGCCGATGCGGAAGCTTTACCGGGATGCGCGGGAGGCGCTGGCGGGGCTCCTGCGTGACGAGATGACGATCATGGCGGGCGGCTTCGGGCTCTGCGGCATTCCCGAAATGCTGATCGAGGCGATCCGCGCCTCGGGCGTTAAGGGCCTGACGGTGATCTCCAACAATGCCGGGATCGACGGCGCGGGGCTCGGCGTGCTTCTGGAGACGCGCCAGATCCGCAAGATGGTTTCTTCCTATGTGGGCGAGAACAGGCTTTTCGCGCATCAGTTCCTGGCCGGCGAGCTGGAGGTGGAGTTCACCCCGCAGGGCACGCTCGCCGAGCGCATCCGCGCCGGCGGCGCCGGCATTCCCGCCTTCTTCACGCGGACGGGGGTCGGAACCCCGGTTGCCGAGGGCAAGGAAACGCGCGAGTTCGGCGGCCGGACCTATCTGATGGAACACGCCCTCTTCGCCGACCTTGCGATCGTTCATGCCTGGAAGGGCGACCACGAGGGCAATCTCGTCTACCGGAAGACGGCGCGCAACTTCAATCCGGTGATGGCGAGCGCGGCAAGCGTGACGGTGGCCGAGGTCGAGACCCTCGTCTCCACGGGCGAGATCGATCCCGACCATATCCACACGCCCGGCATCTTCATCAAACGGATGATCCACGTGCCGGACGCGCCCAAGCGCATCGAGCAGCGCACCGTGCGCCGTCGATCCGGCGCCGTGGCGGGAGAGGAGGCCTGATGGCCTGGACGCGAGAGGAGATGGCCGCCCGCGCCGCCCGGGAGCTGCGGGACGGCTTCTACGTCAATCTGGGCATCGGCATCCCCACGCTGGTGTCGAACCACATTCCCGAAGGGATGCAGGTGCAGCTCCAGAGCGAGAACGGCATGCTCGGCATGGGCCCCTTCCCTCAGGAGGGAGAGGAGGACCCCGACCTCATCAACGCCGGCAAGCAGACGATCACCGAACTGGCCTCCACGAGCTACTTTTCCTCGGCCGACAGCTTCGGGATGATCCGGGGCGGGCACATCGACCTGTCGATCCTCGGCGCCATGCAGGTGTCGGGCTCGGGCGACCTCGCCAACTGGATGATCCCCGGCAAGATGGTGAAGGGGATGGGCGGGGCGATGGACCTCGTTGCCGGGGTAAGGAAGGTGGTGGTGGTGATGGAGCATGTCGCGCGGACGAAGGACGGCAGCGAGGCGCCCAAGATCCTTGAGGAATGCACCCTGCCCCTGACCGGCAAGGGCGTGGTGGACCTGATCATCACCGATCTCGGCGTCTTCTCGATCGACGAGAACGGGCTGACCCTCATCGAACGCGCCGAGGGGGTGGCGGTGGAGGACATAGAGGCGCGTACGCAGGCCCGCTTCGCGGTCGCGCCCGGCCTCGCCTGAACGGGGCTTGCCTTCGCCCAGGCGCGCCACGCTCCCGCGCGTCGCCGTCGGGGGAACCCGAGGCGAGTCTTCGCGGTTGGCCTTGCGAGAAACGATTCCCACCGAGGAGAAGACCCATGCGAATTCTGGCAGCGGCCGCCGGCCTGGCTTTGATGACGGGCAGCGCCCTGGCGCAGGAGCCGGCAACGGCGACCGGCACCTTCATCGACGGCGAGGGAAACGAGATCGGCACGGCCGAATTCACCGCCACGCCCGGCGGTGTTCTCATCTCCTACGAGGCGAGCGGCCTGCCCGCCGGCGAATGGGTCGGCTTCCACTTCCACGAGACGGGCACCTGCGACGCGGCCACGCATCATGAATCGGCGGGCGCGCACTTCAACCCCACGGATGCCGAGCACGGCTACCTGGCCGAAAACGGCCCCCATGCCGGGGACATGCCGAACCAGTATGTCGCCGGCGACGGCACCTTGCGCGCGCAGGTGTTCAATCCTCTCGTCACGCTCGGCGAGGGGGAAACCGACATTGCGGACCGCGCGCTGATGATCCATGGCGGCGCGGACGACTATCTCAGCCAGCCTTCCGGCGACGCCGGCAGCCGGCTGGCCTGCGCGGTGGTGGAGGCCGCGGGGCAGTAAAGCGCCCCGTCTCGGCGCAAGGTTTCCGGCCGGCCGGGCCGGGAACCGCCGCCCTCAGGCGTCGCGGCGCAGCAGCCGGCGGGCGGCGCGGCGGAGGAGGCCGATGCGCTGGCGCAGCATCGCGGCGCGTCGCAGGGCCGTGAGCGCACGATCCACCGGCCCCGATTCCGGCTTGAGGCCGATGACGAGCGTGCCCAGCTCGACCCGCTCGCGCCACAGGCGGTTCATCAGGGAGTGGTCCGGCACCGCGCAGGAATCCACGAACAGCACGGCCGGGTCGGCGATCAGCGCCTGGCTGGCCCGCGCGATGAGGTGGAAGCCCGGCGACACGCTGGAGAAGGCTTCGTCATAGGCCATCTTCCACAGCACCGCCTCCCCGTCCATCACCAGCGCCACGACGCTGGCGACGGGACGGGCGTCCACGCGCAGCGTGAAGATTCGAACCGCGCCGCGTGCGGCCAGCCCGTTGATGGATTCGCGGGCAAAGGCGGCGCGGTAGCGGTCGGACAGCAGCGCACTCCGCTCCCTCCCTTTCCAGCCGCTGGCCTCCAGCGAAAGGAACTCCTCCAGGGCCGGCGCCACCTCGGCGCCCGAGCGCGCGATATCGAAGGCGATCGTGCCCCGGCGTTCCGTCAGGCGGCGCTGGCGGGCCATTTCGCGCCGGCGCCGGCCCGACAGGGCCCCCTTCAGAAAATCCTCCGGGTTGCCCGTGGCCGATAGCGCCGCGCGGCTGCGAAGCTGGAGGCGCCCGTGCGGCAGGCCCATCCGCTTGGCCTCCGTCACGAGGGTTCTGGCGGTGGCGCCGTCGAGACGCATGTCCGGCAGGACCAGGATGGGCGGCAGTCCGAGGCCCGGATCGGTGAGGCCGCGGAACAGGCTGGAGGCGGTGCCGGCCGGATCGTCGCCATCGAAAAGCACGGTTCCCAGGGGCCCGAAGGGATGGGCCCAGGCGCGCACGACCGGCGGGCCGCCCCACAGGCCCGCGCGCTCCACGGTGAAGGGCATGACGAGGCGCAGGCGGCTGCGTGTCTCGTCCTCGTCGCGCGCCACGAGAAGGCGGACGGGCCGGTCGTCGAGCCGGGGCATGGCGGGCAGCATGAACTGGGGCGCGAAGAAGACGTTCGGCTCCACGGCGCGCGCGACGAGGAAGTCCAGTTCGTCCGCCAGCTCGAAGGCGGCCTGCGGCCCGTAGACGCAGAAGGTCCGGCGCCCGCCCTGCACGCCGCCGACCGCGCCGAGATCCGCCTGCGCGAGGGCGTCCGCACGGCGGCGCGAGGGCGCGGCCGGCGGCGTCTTGCGTGACGTCAGGTGCGAGATGGGAGCGGCCATGGGCAGGAAAAGGCTCGAATGGGTCCGGGAGGGCGGGAGGAAAGATTCGCCGCGCAGCCTGCCCCCGCGCCCTTTAAGATTTCGTCTGCCCCGAAGATCAGCCGGCGAAGCCGCCTTCGTCGAGGAAGGCCTGTTCTTCCGGCGTGGTCTCGCGGCCGAGAATCCGGTTGCGGTGGGGGAAGCGGCCGAAGCGGGCGACGATGTCGCGGTGGTCCACCGCATGGACGAGGTTGGCCTCGCCGATCTCCTCCATCCAGCCCACGCACTCCTCCTGGTCGGCGAGACGTTCCGAATGCATGTGCGGCATGGCGAAGAACTGGTTGAGGTCCTCGCCGACGCGGTGATGATCGCCCCGCGCCAGCGCCGCGCGCGCGATTTGCAGCGCCTTCTCGTCTCCGGCATACATCTGCGCGCTGCCGCGATGGATGTTGCGGGAGAACTGGTCGAGCACGATCACCAGAGCCAGCGCGCCGTTCGGCTCCTCGGCCCAATGGTCGAGCTCGCCCATGAGGGCGCGTTCGTGAAGGTCGCCGAAACGCTGGCGGATGGTCTCGTCGAACGCCTTTTCGCTGGAAAACCAGCGCTCGGGCCCGGCCTCGCGCCAGAAATCGACAACGGTCTGGGGATCGGGGGAGTATTCGCTCATGAAAGGTTCCGGGCAGGATGGCATGGAAGACGCAAGCTGCGAGATAGTGCGCCCGTGCCCGCCACAAAAGATGGTGAAGAGGTGGAACGTCTCGATCTATGCGGCCTGAAATGCCCCCTCCCCGCGCTGAAGACGGCAAGGCGCCTGGCCGCGCTGCCGCCCGGCACGCTCCTGGAGGTGCTGGCCGACGACCCGCTCGCGGCCCTCGACATCGGCCATCTGTGCCGCAGCGAGGGCCATGAGCTGGTGGAGCAGCCGCGCGGCGGCGGCGCGGCGGGCCGGTTCCTGATCCGGCGGGGGAGCTAGCCGAAGGAGGCGCCGGGGATCGCCAGCGGATTTGCCAGCAGCGCGGCGCGGTCCGCCGCGCCGACGCGCGGCCTGCCGGAGAGCGCCGAGAAGAGATCGCGCACGGCCTCCTCGTCCAGCTCCTCGCCGATCAGCACGAAGCGCGATTGCGGGGGGAAGTCCGCCGGCCATTCCGGCAGGTAGGAGGGGGGATGCATGTGCCGGCGCACCCCGTGCAGGACGAGCGGGCGGCCCGGGCGCTCCACGGTGCGCACCACGGCCTTCATCCGCAGCAGCCTGTCTCCGAAGGTGCCCGCGAGGAGGCCGAGGAAATCCTCCACCGCCCGCTCGCTCACCGGCGCCTCTTCCACGAGCGAGAAGGAGCGCACGCGGCCCGTATCGCCATGGGCGTGATGGTGGTGCGCGTGGCCCATATGGGCGGCGGCCCCGTCCAGCCAGGAGCGGACATCGGCGGTGCGCGAGGCAGGGTCGTAGAGGCCCGCCGTCAGGAGCGCGGCGGGCGTCGCCGCGCCGGCTTCCACGAGGGCCGCGCGCGGATTGAGCCGCCGCGCGAAGGCCAGGAGATCGGCGCCCGGCGCGGCGAGGTCGGCCTTGGAGAGGACGATCCGGTCGGCGCAGGCGATCTGCCGCTCGGCCTCGATGCGGCCGGCCACGGCCGGAAGGCCGGCCCGCGCATCGACCACGCAGACCACGCCGGCGAGCGAGAAGGAGCGCATGAGCGCGGGATGGGCCATCAGCGAGGCGAGGATCGGCGTGGGATCGGCAAGGCCGGTGGTTTCGATCACGACGCGCGAAAGCGCGCGAAGCCGCCCGGTCTGCATCCGGTCCACCAGATCGGCCAGCGTGTCGACCAGTTCGCCGCGCACGGTGCAGCAGATGCAGCCGTCCGACAATTCGATGATGCCCTCGCCCGAGCGCTCGACGAGGAGATGATCGATCCCCACCTCTCCGAACTCGTTGACGATGACGGCGGCGTCGCGCAGGGCCGGATCGCGCAGGAGGCGGTTGAGAAGCGTCGTCTTGCCGGCCCCCAGGAAGCCCGTGAGAACGGTGACGGGGATGGGCGCGGGAGGGGGCGCCACGCTCAGTTGGCCCCTTCGGCGTCCCGCGGCTCGCCCTCGCCCAGCGTCGCCTCGCGCGAGGAGGGCGCGCGCACGGTGGCCGCCTCGCCCTCGCGCAGCGGCCGCCAGGTGGGCGTGGGAATGCCGTAGGCCGCGATCTGCTCGATGCCCGGCTCCACGCCGGGCGCGCCCGCCGCCCCGCCCAGCATCACCGGCACGGTGACGCGCGGGCGCTCGAGCCTCGTCATGTAGGGCGAGCCGAAGACGTTCTCGCGCTCGCCCTCGGCCTCGCGCTCGTTGGCGCGGGCGGTGCGGCCCTCCTGAGAGCAGATCTCCTGGCTGATGTCGGCGGGCGGCCCTTCCGAGGTGGGCAGTTCCGTGATCAGCGGCGCATCCGCGGGCAGCTCGGCGGAAAAGCCCTTCTCGAACAGCTCCGCTGCGGTGCGCGCCCGCGCGATCGGCCCCTCCGAGCCGAGGACCACGGCGATCAGCGTGCGCCCCCCGCGCGTGGCGGAGGCGACGACGTTGAAGCCGGAAGCGCAGATATAGCCGGTCTTCATGCCGTCCGCCCCGGCATACTGGCCCAGAAGGTCGTTGCCGTTGCGCATGGTCTCGGTTCCGGTCGAGATCGCCTCGGTGGAGAAGTAATCCACGAAGGCGGGAAACTCGCGGCGGATCGCCGCACCGAGGATGGCAAGGTCCTTGGCCGTCGAATACTGGCCCTCGCCGGGCAGGCCGTTGGGGTTGATGAAGCGCGTGTCGCGCATGCCCAGCCGCCGGGCTTCCGCGTTCATGCGCGCCACGAAGTCCTCCACCGAGCCGCCGGCCAGCGCCTGCGCGATGGCCACGGACACGTCGTTGGCCGACTTCACCATGATCATGCGAAGGGCGTTGTCGAGGCGCATGACGGAGCCGGGCTCATAGCCCATCTTGCTCGGCGCCTCGCTGGCGGCGCGCCGCGTCATCACGACGGGCGTGTCGAGCGCCGCCTTCTGCGCCTCGACGTCCTTCAACGCCAGATAGGCCGTCATCAGCTTGGTGGTGGAGGCCGGATACCAGCGCTTGGACGCGTCGGCCTGCGCGATCACGCGCCCGCTCTCCACGTCCATCACCACGGTCGGCCCGGCCAGCGCCGCCGGGCTGACGGCGAGCATCGCCGCGAGGGCGAGGAAGCGAACGGCGGACGAACGCGATGCGATCATGACAGATATCGTCTTCCTTCGAGAAAAGGACGCTTCGACATGCGCCGGGCCGCCGGGCGCAATGCCCTGAAACCGCCCGCGGCTATCTCGCCCCTGTGGCGCTCTCGTGGCAGGATAGGCCCCTTGAGTCTTTCGAGGACGCCGCGCAAGCATAGAGGCTGTTGTGAACCATGGATAGTTCATAAGGGCCTCCAGCCCGCTCCCGTCCGGAACCACCATCCTTCCAGCAGGAATGCCATGCTGCTCGACGAACGCCCCCTCATCGACGAAACCGGGATCACGCAATGGAGGCACCATCTCCACGCCCATCCCGAACTGCTCTACGACCTGCACGAGACGGCCGCCTTCGTGGCGGAGAAGCTGTCGGGCTTCGGCTGCGACGAGGTGGCCACCGGCATCGGGCGGACCGGCGTGGTGGGCGTGGTGCACGGACGCTCCGGCCCCGGCGGGCGCATGGTGGGCCTGCGCGCCGACATGGACGCCCTGCCCATCGTGGAGGAAACGGGCGCGCCCTACGCCTCCACGCACAAGGGCGTGATGCATGCCTGCGGCCATGACGGACACACCGCCATGCTGCTGGGCGCGGCGCGCGAGCTGGCCCGCACGCGCGATTTCGACGGGAGCGTGGCCTTCATCTTCCAGCCGGCGGAGGAAGGGGGCGCGGGCGCGCGGGCGATGATCGAGGACGGGCTGTTCGAGCGCTTCCCCGTGGAGCGCGTCTTCGGCCTGCACAACATTCCCGGCATGGCCATCGGCAGCTTCGCCATCCGGCCCGGCGCGATGATGGCGGCGACGGACGAGTTCGTCATCACCCTGCGCGGCCGTGGCGGCCACGCAGCGATCCCGCATCGCAGCCTCGACCCCGTCCTGGCCGGCGCGGCGCTGGTCCAGGCCCTCCAGCAGGTCGTCTCGCGCAATGTCGACCCGCTGGAATCGAGTGTCCTGTCGGTGACGCAGTTCCATGCGGGCTTCATCCACAACGTCATCCCGGACGAAGCGGTGATCTCGGGAACCGTGCGCACGCTTTCGCGCGCGGTGCGCGACCTGACCGAAACGCGTATGCGCGAGATCGTGGCGGGCATCGCCGGCGCGCACGGGATGGAGGCGGACATCGCCTACGACCGCAACTATCCGGTGACGATGAACGCGCCGCAGGAGGCGCAGTTCTGCGCCCGGATCGCGGGCGAGCTGGTGGGCGAGGCGGCGGTGGACACGGGCGTCGCGCCGCTGATGGCCGGGGAGGACTTTTCCTACATGCTGGAGGAGAAGCCGGGCGCCTTCATCTTCATGGGCAACGGCGATTCGGCGCCCCTGCACAATGCGCGCTACGATTTCGACGACCGCGCGCTCGCCTACGGCGTCTCCTACTGGATCCGGCTCGCCCAGGCGGCGCTCGGCCGCAACTGAGCGCTCCCGGCGCCGCCGCGCATCAGCGCTGCGGCGTCGTGTCCAGCACGTCGATGAGGGCGCGCAGGCGATCGCGCACCTGCGAATCACGAATGCGCGAGATGGCGATGGAGGATTGGAGCGTCGCCCGGTCCGACAGCGCGCCCGCTCCGTCGAGGGTCTCGTCGCCCAGCCCGTCGAAGAAGTAGGAGATCGAGACCTCCAGCGTCTGCGCGATCCGGTAGAGCGTGGAGGCGCTGACGCGGTTGGCGCCCGTCTCGTATTTCTGGATCTGCTGATAGGTCACGCCGATGCGGCGCCCCAGCTCTTCCAGCGAAAGACGACGAGCCGTTCGCAGCAAGCGCAGGCGGCTTCCCACATGGACATCGATAGGGTCGCGATGCGGTTTCACGGCGTTCAACTCCAGTCAAAAATACAAAGTCGTCATTATGCGTTCCTTTCGGCGGCTGCAAGCGCCGATTGCAGAAAATGGAGTAACGCAGCGTCGAAGACTAACGCCTTATTGTCGCAAAGCGCGCCGCGGCGCCATGATGCTGGCGTCGCCTGCAAGAATGCTGCATGTGGAATAGCGCCCGCCGCGCGCGGCGCGGATGCAACCGTAGGTAAAGTGAACGCCTTTTATTTCCGCCATGCCGCCAAGGTGCAGTTTTGGGGGCGAAGGAATTGGAAGGCTTTCCACCCCATGATGCTTCAACGGCCCCCGCGCCGAGGGGCGAAAAATTCTGATTGAACGTTGAACCTTTAGCCTGTCATTCACGTTATCTGCCGCGTAACGCTTATTCCGGAACGACACCCATGACCTCAAAGCCCAGCCTCGCCGGCCGCCAGATTCTTCTGGTCGAGGATGAGTTCATGATCGCCATGGACATCGAGGCCGAGCTGGTCGAGGCGGGCGCGCAGGTCGTCTGCGCGGGTCGCCTGGAGGAAGCGGAGAAGCTGGCGCAGACGGTGAGCTGCCATGCGGCCATCCTCGACCTCGACCTGCACGGCAAGACCTCCTTTCCCGTCGCCGACCGGCTGGAGGAGCGCGGCATCCCTTTCCTGTTCCACACGGGCCATGGCGTGCGCGAGAACCTCAAGACACGCTACCCCCACACGCTGGTCTGCAACAAGCCGTGCGACATTTCCGACCTGGTGCGCAGCCTTGGCGAGCTCGTTCCGGCGAGCTGAGCGTCAGCCGAAGATCGCGCGCTCGGCCCGGACGAGTTCGGCGATGAAGCCGGCGACGGCGGCGATGCGCGGCACGTCGCGCGCGCTTTCGTGCAGCGCCAGCCAGTAGCTTCGCCGCACCTCCGCCTGGGGCAGCACGCTCTCCACCCCGGCGAGCGGCGCGGCCAGGAAGCGATGGAGAATGCCGATCCCGAAGCCGGCCGCCGTCGCCTCCGTTTGCCCGAGGGCCGACGAGACGGCAAAACGCGCTCGCCATTCGAGCTTGAGGTCCGCCGCATAGGCCAGATGCGGAGTGTGGAGAAGGTCGTCCACCGGCCCCACGAGATCGTGTCCGGCCAGTTCCTCCAGCGTATGGGGGCGCCCGCGCCGATCGAGATAGGACGTGGCCGCATAGAGGCCGAGCGAGTAGTCCACCAGCTTGCGCGAGACGAGACGGCCGTGCTCGGGCCGCTCCAGCGTAATGGCGATGTCGGCCTCGCGGCGCGAGAGGGAGAAGGCGCGCGGCACCGGCACCAGCTCCACGCCCAGATGGGGGTGCCGCGCCAGAAGCGGGCCGAGGCGCGGCGCCAGGAAGGCTGTTCCGAACCCGTCCGGCGCGCCGATCCGCACCGTGCCCGTCACCGCGCCGCCGGGCGTGGCCAGCCGCGCCCGCGCGGCCAGCCACTCCTCCTCGATGCGCTCGGCGCTGGCCAGGAACGTCTCGCCCTCGGCCGTGATGAAGCAGCCATTGGGCCGCCGCTCGAAAAGCCGCGCCCCCAGCGCCTCCTCCAGCGCGGAAAGGCGGCGCCCGACCGTGGCATGGTTCAGCCCCAGCCGCCGCGCAGCCGAGAGAAGCTGCCCCTCGCGCGCGACCGCCAGGAATATGCGGGCATCGTCCCAGTTCATGCGCCTGCTGCTTCAACATTGCCTTAGGCTACAATCTACGCACAACGATTGCCCGCGCGAAGGGGCTTGCCGAGGCGGCGCGCGAGCGTTCATCTGCGGCAGGACAGCGGATCGGGAGAGAGAGCATGGACGAGATCGGCCACTTCATCGACGGCGTGCGGGTCGCCGGAACGTCGGGGCGCAGCGCGCAGGTGTTCAACCCCGCGACCGGGCAGGCCAGCGCCACGGTGGCGCTGGCCTCGGCCGACGAGCTTCAGCGCGCGGTCGACGCGGCGAAGGCGGCGCAGCCGGCCTGGGCGGCCACCAACCCGCAGCGCCGCGCCCGCGTCTTCATGCGCTTCGTCGCGCTGCTCAACGAGAACATGCAGGCGCTGGCCGAGATGCTTTCGGCCGAGCATGGCAAGACGGTGGAGGATTCGAAGGGCGACATCGTGCGCGGGCTGGAGGTCTGCGAGTTCGTCATCGGCATTCCCCATCTCCAGAAGGCGGAGTTCACGGAGGGCGCCGGGCCGGGCATCGACATGTATTCGCTGCGCCAGCCGCTGGGAATCGGCGCGGGCATCACGCCCTTCAACTTCCCGGCCATGATTCCGATGTGGATGTTCGCGCCCGCCATCGCCTGCGGCAACGCCTTCATCCTCAAGCCCTCCGAACGCGATCCTTCCGTGCCGATGCGCCTGGCCGAGCTGATGATGGAGGCCGGGCTGCCCAAGGGCATCCTGCAGGTGGTGAACGGCGACAAGGACGCCGTGGACGGTATCCTCGCCCACCCGGACATCGCAGCCGTCTCCTTCGTCGGCTCCACGCCCATCGCGGCCCACGTCTATGCGCAGGCTGCCCGGTTCGGAAAGCGCGCCCAGTGCTTCGGCGGGGCCAAGAACCACATGATCATCATGCCCGACGCCGACCTCGACCAGGCCGCCGACGCCTTGATCGGCGCGGGCTACGGCTCGGCGGGGGAGCGCTGCATGGCCATCTCGGTGGCCGTGCCCGTGGGTGAGGAAACCGCGAACGCGCTGATCGACAGGCTGGTGCCCAAGGTCGAGGCGCTCAAGATCGGCCCCTATACCGACAGCGCCGCCGATTTCGGCCCGGTGGTGACGAAGGCGGCGCAGGAGAAGATCCTCGGCCTCATCGAGAAGGGCGTGTCGGAAGGCGCCGAGTTGAAGGTCGACGGGCGTGGCTTCTCCATGCAGGGCTACGAGGAGGGCTTCTATGTGGGCGCCTGCCTCTTCGACCATGTCACGCCCGAGATGGACATCTATCGCGAGGAGATTTTCGGCCCCGTCCTGTCCGTGGTGCGCGCGAAGGATTACGAGGAGGCGCTCTCGCTGCCGATGCGCCACGAATACGGCAACGGCGTCGCCATCTACACGCGCGACGGCGATGCCGCGCGCGACTTCACCAGCCGCGTGAATATCGGCATGGTGGGCATCAACGTGCCGATCCCCACGCCCCTCGCCTATCACTCCTTCGGCGGCTGGAAGCGCTCGTCCTTCGGCGACCTCAATCAGCACGGGCCGGACTCGATCAAGTTCTGGACCCGCACCAAGACCGTCACCAGCCGCTGGCCCTCAGGCATCAAGGCCGGCGCCGAGTTTTCCATGCCGGTGATGCGCTGAACCGTCCGGGCGGGCCGGGCGGCAGGGTATCGGGCCGATCGAGCAGGAACCCTGCGTGCCCATGGCGGGCACGCCGAGGCGCACGTGAAAGGCTTATGGCCGCGCCTGCACGAGCAGCATCGCCTCCCCCGTCTCGACGCTGACCTCCAGCGGGCCGAGGGCCTCGTTCGACTGGGTGAGGATGGAATGGAAGGGGAGGTCGGCCCCCTCCAGCGGCCATTTCGCGCCGCGCACCGTCAGCCCGGCGACGTCGGAAAAGCGCAGGATCGAGAAGGGCGTACCCGCCTCGCAGGCGATGCGGCATGGCGCCGGGCCGAGAGGAAGGGCGCGCTCGCATCCATCGAAAAGCTCGATGGATAGGCCCGCCGCCCGGTAGCGCAGGGCGAGCACGAGATTGGAAAAGGCATGGTCGCTGCGAGGGCCCCGCAAGGCGCCGACCAGAAGCAGATCGCGCGCACCCCGCGCCAAGGCCGCCTCCACGGCCGCCTCTCCGTCCGTCCGGTCCTTCTCCCTGGGCAACACTTCGCGCTCGAAGCCGGAGAAGGTCGCCGAGACACCGCCGGGAGACGAATCGAAGTCCCCGATCCAGAGCTCCGGCTTCAGCCCCAGCGGCTCGGCATGCCTGATGCCGCCATCAGCCGCGATCACCCGCCGCCCGTTGAGGGCGTGCCGCAAGGCCGGCGTCGGCGCGACGGGACCTGCCAGGAGAACCGCAAAACGAACCATGCCGCGTCCTAACGAGGACGCTCTCGCGCGGCAAGGGCCATAGCCACCCGCTTTCCGAGCAGCAAACCGATAAACCGGATGACGATAAAATGAAGGATCGAATGGTGGGCGTGACAGGGATTGAACCTGTGACCCCTACGATGTCAACGTAGTGCTCTCCCGCTGAGCTACACGCCCATTCGACGAAGCGGCATAGACCATAGGCTTAAAGGCCGGTCAAGCGCCGGATGCGCAAAAATACGCGTTCGGTGGGGTCACGGCCCGGCCATGCCGGGGCGTGCGGGATGCGGTCAGGCGGCGTCCTTCAGCATCTTGCCCACTTCCTCCACCAGCTCGCGCAGGTGGAAGGGCTTGGAGAGGATCTTGGCATCCTTCGGCGCCTTCGAATCGGGGTTCAGCGCCACCGCCGCGAAGCCGGTGATGAACATGACCTTCAGGTCGGGGTCGAGTTCCGTCGCCCGGCGTGCGAGCTCGATTCCGTCCATCTCCGGCATGACGATATCAGTCAGGAGCAGCGAGAACGGCTCCTCGCGCAGCCGCTCATAGGCGCTGCCGCCGTTGTCGTAGGCCGTCACCTCGTAGCCCGCCTTCTCCAGCGCCTTGGCCAGGAAGCGGCGCATATCGTTGTCGTCTTCAGCCAAAAGGATCTTCGACATCGCATTCAAACCCGTCGCGGCGCGGGCCTGGCCCGCGCTAAAACACCATTATGCCCCGCATCTCTTAACAGAGAGGCAGCGCCGCGCCGAGGGGAATGTTCACGACGCTCCTTCACGTTGAAGGCTGTCGTGAATCTTGAACAAGTGCTGTTCCGGCCCTTGCGCGGGACGCGCGCCTCGCCCGTCCCGACGGGCTGTCGCACCGGACTTCACGGACGCGACACAACGCCTGTCCAAGATTCATGGCAGCCTCTACATATGATGAAGCATTCAGCCGCAGGAGGCATGAAGGAAGAGCCTTGTCGTCCACGAAATCGCCCATGCTGATCACGGCCGCCGGCCCCTGCCCCGCCTTCGAACTGTTCGAGCCCGCGCGCCAGACGAGCCCCTTCGTCTTCTGCTCCGCCCATAGCGGGCGCGCCTATCCCGCCAGCTTCCTCGCCTCCACCCGGCTCAAGGGCACGGCCATCCGCCGCTCGGAAGATCTGTTCGTGGACCAGCTCTTCGACTTCGTGCCGGGCCTGGGGGCGCCCTTCCTCATTGCGCGGTTTCCGCGCGCCTATCTCGACGTGAACCGCGAGCCCTACGAGCTCGATCCCGCCATGTTCGAGGGCGAGCTGCCGGCCCATGTGAACTCCACCTCCGCGCGGGTGGCCGGCGGGCTCGGCACGATCCCCCGGATCGTAGCCGAACGGCAGGAGATCTACGCCGGCAAGCTGGCGGCCGAGGAGGCGCTGGCGCGGATCGAGGACATCTACATGCCCTTCCACGAGACGCTGGCCGGGCTGATCGAGCGCACGGTGGAGATGTTCGGGATGGCCATCCTGATCGACTGCCATTCCATGCCCTCCACGGTGCGGGCGCTGCCGGGCGGACGCCGGCCCGACATCGTCATCGGCGACCGTTTCGGCACCAGCGCCGGCGCGCGCATCGTGGCGGCGGCGACGGCGCGCCTGTCCGCGCTCGGCTGGGACGTGCGGCGCAACAAGCCCTATGCCGGCGGCTACGTGACGGAGCGCTACGGCCGCCCCCGGCGCGGCGTCCACGCGATCCAGATCGAGCTGAACCGGGCGCTCTACGCCGACGAGGCGAACTTCCTGCCCCATCACGGCTTCGAGGCGATGCGCGAGAGCCTGCGCGCCTTCGTCGGCTTCTTCACTGCGGAGATGGAGGCGGAGTTGCTCCGCCCGGCCGCCGCCGAATAGGGCGCCCGGCGCGCTTGTGCCGCGCCTGCGGCCCGTGCCATCCCCCATCTCCAGCCTCGCCAGGGAGCAAAGATGACCGACCTTCCCCCCATGGATTTCCTGTTGCGGCTGGCCGACGCGGCCGACCGGCAAACCCTGCCGCGCTTTCGGCGGCACGGCACGGTGGACGCCAAGGAGGGGCGCTATTTCGACCCCGTGACGGAGGCGGACCGCGAGGCCGAGCGGGCGATCCGCGACCTTCTGGGCGCGGAGTTTCCGCATCACGCCATTCTCGGCGAGGAGTTCGGCGCGAGCGGCGAGGGCCCCTATACCTGGGTGATCGACCCGGTGGACGGCACGCGCTCCTTCATCTGCGGCATTCCGCTCTGGGGCACGCTCATCGGCCTCAACGTGGAAGGCCGCGCGGAACTGGGCCTCCTGTCGCAGCCCTATCTGGGCGAACGGTTCAGCGCGGGGCCGCAGGGCGCTTTTCTGAACGGCCCCGGCGGGCAGCGGCGCCTCGCCACCCGCGACACGCGGGCGCTTGCCGACGCCACCCTCTTCACCACCGCGCCCGAGCTCTTCGCCGGGCCTGCCAAGGAGCGGTTCGGCGAACTTTCACCGCGCGTTCGCATGTCGCGCTACGGGGCGGATTGCTACGCTTTCGCGATGCTGGCGGACGGGCATGTCGACCTGTGCGTCGAAACCGGGCTGAAGCCCTACGACATCGTCGCCCTGATCCCCATCGTGGAGAAGGCGGGCGGCGTCATCTCCACATGGGATGGCGGCCGGCCCGAGGCGGGCGGCGACATCCTGGCGGCGGCAACGCCGGAGCTGCACGCGGCGGCGCTGGAGGCACTCAGGCGCTGAGCGCCTGCTCCAGCTCCGCCACCGCCGTGTCCGGCACGGCGGCCCGCACCGGCATGACCGAGCCGACGAAGCCCTCGAAGGCGGCGAGGAACTGCTCGCGATGGATATCGGCCTCCTGAAGCAGCTCGTGCCGCGCTCCGGGAATGGAGAGGACGTGGCCGGAGCGCATGCGCCACGCCAGGCGTTCGGCGGCCGCCGCATTCACCACCTTGTCGTCCCCGGCCGTCACGAAGAGGGTCGGCAGGTGCAGGCCGGCGATCACGTCCGAATCGTCCAGCCGCCGCATGGCCGCCGCGCAGGCGGCGACCCAGGAGGCGGTGAGGCGATGGACGAAGAGCTGCGGCGCGGCCTCAGCCAGCGCCATGTTGCGCGCCAGCCGGCGCGGATCGCTGCTGAGCGGGCTGGTGCGAGCGCTCCAGACCGGCCCGCCCGGGCGAAGGCGCCGCACCGATGTGCGCCCGAGCCCCACCAGCCTCAGCGCCGAAGCGATGAAGGAGAGGGTTCCGGTGATCCGCGGGCGGGCGGGAAAGGCCACCAGGGGCGCCGACAGCACCATTCGCTCGACACGGTTGACGAGGCGCGGAATGGCCTGGAGGGCGACGAGGCCGCCGGTGGAATGGGCCAGGACGACATAGGGCGCCCGGCAATCGGGCAGCAGCACGCGGGCCACGAATTCGTCCAGGTCGCGCACATAGGTCTCGACGCGGTCGATATGGCCCTTGGCGGCATCGCGCAGCAGCCGTTCCGAGCCCCCCTGCCCCCGCCAGTCGAAGATCGCCACGGCAAAGCCGCGCGCCATCAGGTCCCCGATCGTCTCGAAATATTTCTCGATGGCCTCGTTACGGCCCTGCAGGATAAGCACCGTGCCGCGCGGATTGGCCGGAGCGGCCAGCGCATAGCGCATCCATTTGCCGTCGCGCAGGCGCAGACGCGCGGCTGCGAGGCCCGGCGGAATAGGGTTCTCGGGAATCTCGACGAAGGGCGGGAGGGTGTCGTCCATGGGCGGGATCGTAAAGCATCGCGCGGCGAACCGAAATCGCCTTTGCGCGCGAGGACGCGGGGCCCGCGCCAAAGAAAAAGCCCGACCGCCCGTCCTTGAGCGGGCGGGACGGCCGGGCGAGGAATGGGAGCCGAAGGTTCGTTGAAGGACCTTCGGCTCCACGGCCACGGCGGAAGGGACGGGACGCCGCGACCGTTTTCGGTTCGGCTCAACCGCGAAGGTCGAACCGGAATTCAGGCCCCCGGACACGCTCGACCCCGCGCCGCTCGAAGCCGCGCGTCCAGCCGAGGCGCTCGCGCGAGACGAGGCTGCCGTCATAGGCATCGAAGGCGAGGCGGAAGACGGCGCCGTTGGGGCGCACCGCGTCGACGACATAGCGGTCGCGCCGCAGGCGGATGCCCTCCACCTCCACGAAGCCCTCGCTGAAGGCGAGCCGCTCGATCCGCTGCTCGGGCACGACCTCCCGCCGGCTCGCCGCGCGGTCGGGGCGGACATCGCGCGCATCCTCGTGATGGCCGCCGTGACGGACGGGATTGGCGGAGGCGGGGGCCGTTGCCGCCCCAAGGGCGAGAGTGATCGCCAGTCCTGCAAGAAGCGCCTTCATCGACTTCATCCTCGATCTGCCCCCGCACCATCCGGGAGAACGACACGAAGATGCGCCGGCGCGGCTGAACGCAGGCGGAAGGGGGCGTTCACGTCACGTTCATGTGAAGAGCCCGGTGCGCGGCGGGGGCGGACGGAGCCTCTTGAAGCGCGATCCGGCGCTTACCATCTCCATCCTGCGGCCGCCGCAAGGGGCCGCTCGCCTTCCCCGACCGCCGCGGATGCGGGGTCTTCGAGGAAGCGACGCAGACCAATGACATGTTGCTCAACTTGAAGAGGACACGACCATGCGTCACGTTGATTTCGCCCCCCTCTATCGTTCCACCGTCGGCTTCGACCGGCTCTTCTCCATGCTGGACAATCTCGGCACGCCCGATAGCGGCCAGAGCTATCCGCCGTACAATATCGAGCGCACCGGCGAGAACGCCTATCGCATCACCATGGCGGTGGCCGGATTCGGCGAGAGCGAGCTCTCGATCGAATCGCGCGAGAACGTCCTGACCGTGAAGGGCGACAGGGCCGAAGCCGAGAACGAGAAGTCCGAATTCCTGCATCGCGGCATTGCCGGGCGTGCCTTCGAGCGCCGCTTCCAGCTCGCCGAGCATGTGGAGGTGAAGGGCGCGAGCCTGAAGAACGGCCTTCTGCACATCGACCTCGTGCGCATCATCCCCGAGGCGATGAAGCCGCGCCGGATCGACATCTCCGTTGCCGACAACGGCAATGCGAAGGCCATCGAGGCCACCGCCGCCTGACCTTTCCGCTTACACGTATACGACAAACAAGAACGGCGCCCCTCGGGGCGCCGTTTTCATGTGGTCCTGTCGCCGGCCCGGTCAGGCGGCCGGGCGTGTGCCTTCCCGCCGCGCGGCCGGCACCTGGCCGCGCTTGGGGTCGGTGTTGCTGGCCTGCGTCCAGCCTGCCATCCACTCTGCCCGCAGGCTGGAACCGACAGGATACTCGCACGACGACATGGGATGGTTGTGCTCGTAGGCGAGCTTGCCCTGAGCGTACGCGTCCTTTGCCATGAGAATCTCCTTCTTGAAGTCTCGGGGGACCATGAGAAACCCCGAGACCGACAGGAAGGTTCCCGCCTTTCCGATCACTCCGCCGCGATGCCCATGCGCATGCGCTCCATCTCCAGAAGCGCCCGGCGGTACTCGACCGGCATCACCTTCACGAATTTCGGCCGGTGATGCTCCCACTCGTCCAGCATCTCCTTCGCGCGGGTCGAGCCGGTGAAGTGGAGATGGTTGGAGATGAGCTGGTAGAGCCGCTCGTCGTCATGGCGCGTCATGTCGGAGGAGACGTCCACCCGGCCCATGTGCTGGAGGTCGCCGCCGTGGTGGTGCAGCTTCTCCAGGAGGTCGTCCTCCTCCGGCACCGGCTCCAGCTCCACCATGGCCATGTTGCAGCGCTCGGAGAAGTCGCCCACCGGGTCGTAGACATAAGCCACGCCGCCGGACATGCCGGCCGCGAAGTTGCGCCCCGTCTGGCCGAGGATGACGACGACGCCGCCGGTCATGTACTCGCAGCCATGGTCACCGACGCCCTCCACCACCGCGATGGCGCCGGAATTGCGCACGGCGAAACGCTCGCCGGCCACGCCGCGGAAGTAGCACTCGCCCGCGATCGCGCCGTAGAGGACCGTGTTGCCGATGATGATGGAGTCCTCGGGCACGATGCGCGTGTCCTCACGCGGGCGCACCACGATGCGACCGCCCGAGAGCCCCTTGCCGACATAGTCGTTGCCGTCGCCCACCAGATCGAAGGAAACGCCCCGCATCAGGAAGGCGCCGAAGCTCTGGCCGGCCGTGCCGGTGAGCTTCACGCTGATCGTGTCGTCGGCCAGCCCCTTCATGCCGAAGCGCTTGGCCACCTCGCCCGAGAGCATGGCCCCGGCCGAGCGATCGACATTGGTGATGGCGGTTTCGATCGTCACCTGCTGGCGGGCCGTCAGCGCGGCCTCTGCCCGCTCGATGAGCCTGCGGTCGAGCACGTCCTCGATCGGGTGCTCCTGCCGCTTGGTCCAGAGCAGTTCCTCGCGCGGGGCCTCCGGCTTGAAGAACAGCTTGGAGAAGTCGAGCCCCCTCGCCTTCCAGTGCTCCACCAGCGGCTTCTTGTCGAGCCGCTCGGACTGGCCGGTCAGCTCGGCAAGGTTGCGCACGCCCATGGCGGCCATGATCTCGCGCACCTCTTCGGCGATGAAGAAGAAGAAGTTGATCACGTGCTCGGGCAGGCCCTTGAAGCGCTTGCGCAGGACGGGGTCCTGCGTGGCGACGCCCACGGGGCAGGTGTTGAGGTGGCACTTGCGCATCATGATGCAGCCGGCCGCGATCAGCGGGCCGGTGGAGAAGCCGAACTCGTCCGCCCCGAGCAGCGCGCCGATCACCACGTCGCGGCCCGAGCGCAGGCCGCCGTCCACCTGAAGAGCCACGCGCGAGCGCAGCCCGTTCATCACCAGCGTCTGCTGCGTCTCGGCAAGGCCCATCTCCCAGGGGGAGCCGGCGTGCTTGATGGAGGTGAGCGGCGAGGCGCCCGTGCCCCCGTCATAGCCGGAGACGATGATGTGGTCCGCGCGCGCCTTGGCCACGCCCGCCGCCACCGTGCCCACGCCCACCTCGGAGACAAGCTTGACCGAGATGTCGGCCGCCGGGTTGACGTTCTTCAGGTCGTAGATGAGCTGAGCCAGATCCTCGATCGAATAGATGTCGTGGTGCGGCGGCGGCGAGATGAGGCCGACGCCGGGGGTGGAATGGCGCGTCTTGGCGATGGTGGCGTCCACCTTGTGGCCCGGCAACTGCCCGCCCTCGCCCGGCTTGGCGCCCTGAGCGACCTTGATCTGGAGCATGTCGGCGTTGACGAGATAATCCGTCGTCACGCCGAAGCGCCCGCTCGCGATCTGCTTGATCGCCGAGCGCTCCGGGTTGGCCGTGCCGTCCGGCAGGGGCTGGTAGCGGTCCGGCTCCTCGCCGCCCTCGCCCGTGTTCGACTTGCCGCCGATGCGGTTCATCGCCACGGCCAGCGTCGAATGGGCCTCGCGCGAGATAGAGCCGAAGGACATGGCGCCCGTGGCGAAACGCTTGACGATCTCGCTCGCCGGCTCGACCTCGTCCAGCGGCACGGGATGCAGGCCCATCTCCTCGGCCATCTTGATACGGAAGAGGCCCCGGATGGCGGAGGTCTCCACCGCGCTCTGGTTCACCAGCGCGGAGAACTCCTTGTACTTCTCGTAGGAATCGAGCCGCACCGCGTGCTGGAGCGTGGCCACCGCCTCGGGCGACCACATGTGCGATTCGCCGCGCATCCGGTAGGCATATTCCCCGCCCACGTCGAGCGCGCGGGCCAGCACCGGGTCCTTGGAGAAGGCCAGCGCGTGGCGCTCGGCGCTCTCGCGCGCAACCTCGTCCAGCCCCACCCCCTCGATGGTGGTGGCGGTGCCGGAGAAGAAGCGATCCACGAATACCTGCTGGAGGCCGATGGCGTCGAAGATCTGCGCGCCGCAATAGGACTGGTAGGTCGAGATGCCCATCTTGGACATGACCTTGAGCAGGCCCTTGCCGACCGACTTGATGAAGCGGCCGACAAGCTCGCTCTGGTCCACTTCCGGCGGGAAGTCGCCGCGCGCATGCATGGCGTTGAGCGTGTCGAAGGCGAGATAGGGGTTGATCGCCTCCGCGCCGTAGCCGGCAAGGCACGCGAAATGATGCACCTCGCGCGGCTCGCCCGATTCCACCACGAGGCCGACGGCGGTGCGCAGGCCCTTGCGGATCAGGTGATGGTGCACGGCGGCCGTGGCCAGGAGCGCGGGGATGGGGATGCGATCGGCGCCCATCTGCCGGTCCGACAGGATGATGATGTTGTAGCCGCCCACCACGGCCGCCTCGGCCCGCTCGCACAGGCGATCCAGCGCCCCGGCCATGCCCGCCGCGCCCTGCTCGGAGGCATAGGTCGTGTCCAGCGTCTTGGTGTCGAACCGGTCCTCGGTATGGCCGATGGTGCGGATCTTCTCCAGGTCGCCATTGGTCAGGATCGGCTGGCGCACCTCCAGCCGCTTGCGGCGCGAGGTGCCCTCCAGGTCGAAGATGTTCGGCCGGGGCCCGATGAAGGAGACCAGGCTCATCACCAGCTCTTCGCGGATCGGGTCGATCGGCGGGTTCGTGACCTGCGCGAAGTTCTGCTTGAAATAGGTGTAAAGCAGCTTGGACCTGCCGCTCATGGCCGAGATGGGCGTGTCGGTGCCCATGGAGCCGATGGCCTCCTGGCCGGTGGTGGCCATGGGCGACATCAGGATCTTGAGGTCTTCCTGCGTGTAGCCGAAGGCCTGCTGCCGGTCGAGCAGCGAGACGTCGGCGCGCGAGGCGCGGGGCGCCACGGGCTTCAGGTCCTCCAGGATGAGCTGGGTGGACTTCAGCCAGTCGCGATACGGGTTGGCCGAGGCGATCTCGTTCTTCACCTCCTCGTCGGAGACGATGCGGCCCTTCTCCAGGTCGATCAGGAGCATCCGGCCCGGCTGGAGCCGCCACTTCTTGACGATGCGCTCCTCGGCCACCTCCAGCGTGCCCGCCTCGGAGGCCAGGATCACGAGGTCGTCGTCCGTCACCACGTAGCGGGCGGGGCGAAGCCCGTTGCGGTCCAGCGTCGCGCCGATCTGCCGCCCGTCCGTGAAGCAGACGGAGGCCGGGCCATCCCAGGGCTCCATCAGCGCGGCATGATACTCGTAGAACGCCTTGCGCTCCGCGCTCATCTGCTTGTTGCCGGCCCAGGCCTCGGGGATCAGCATCATCATCGCATGGGCCAGCGAGTAGCCGCCCTGCGTGAGGAATTCGAGCGCGTTGTCGAAACAGGCGGTGTCCGACTGGCCCTCGTAGGAGATCGGCCAGAGCTTGGAGATGTCGTTGCCGAAGAGCTCGGAATCGACGCTCGCCTGGCGCGCGGCCATCCAGTTCACGTTGCCGCGCAGCGTGTTGATCTCGCCGTTATGGGCCACCATCCGATAGGGATGGGCGAGGCGCCAGGACGGGAAGGTGTTGGTGGAGAAGCGCTGGTGGACGAGGGCGAGCGCGCTGGTGAAGCGCTCGTCCTTCAGGTCGCGGTAATAGGCACCCACCTGATAGGCCAGGAACATGCCCTTGTAGACGATGGTACGCGCGGAGAGGGACACGACGTAGAAGTCCGTGTCCACCGACTGCGCCTCTTCATAGACGCGGTTCGAGACGACCTTGCGGATGATGTAGAGCTTGCGCTCGAAATCCTCGTCCGTGGCGCAGGAAGGCGAGCGGGAGATGAAGACCTGCCGGTGGACCGGCTCGGTCGCCGCGATCTCGGGCGCCTTGGAAAGCGAGGAATTGTCGACCGGCACGTCGCGCCAGCCGAGAAGCTGGCAGCCTTCCTCGGCGGCCGCCTGCTCGAACAGCTCCTTGAAATGCAGCCGGCGCGCCTCGTCCTGCGGCATGAAGACGAAGCCGACGCCGTACTGGCCGGGCGCGGGCAGCTCCACGCCCTGCTGCGCCATTTCGGCGCGGAAGAACTCGTGCGGAATCTGGACGAGCATGCCCGCCCCGTCGCCCATCAGCGGATCGGCGCCCACCGCCCCGCGATGGGTCAGGTTCTCCAGAATCTTCAGCCCCTTGGCGACGATGTCGTGGGACTTGCGGTTCTTCATATGGGCGATGAAGCCCACGCCGCAGGCATCGTGCTCGTTGCGCGGGTCGTAGAGGCCGGCGCGGCCGGGATTGGCGCGGGCTTTCACCGGAGCGTCGGCGGTCGCGGCCATGGCGGCCGTGGCTTCGACAGGGGATGGCGTCTTCATCGTCATCGCTTCAACTCCGTTCGCTCGCTCGCGAAACGGCCCAAGGGACCGCCGCGAACGGCATGTCTTTTCAAGAATGAGCCAGGCCGGGCATTCCCGGATCGCCTCCCGGCCTTCATCGCCCGCCGCCCACCGGCGCGTCCAGCCGCGTTTTCCCCCTTGGCGGCTTCCAGGAGCAAGGAGAAATTACGGCAGTGATGCTGACCTATTTCCAAAATGACAGAATTGCAAGCGCTTCACAAGCGGCCCGCGCCGCCCTCCTGCTCCTCGTCGCCGGCGGGAGCGGGCCGGCGGGCGGGCGAGAAGCCGTCCTTGATGGCATCGTGCAGCCGCACCAGCCAGCCTTCGGCTTCCGCCGCGCGGTTTTGCGCTTCCTCGGCCCGCTGCTCGGCCTCGTCGGCCCGGGCCTGCAAGGCGGCGACATGCTCCGTCAGCGCCTCGATCTCCTCGGCCTGCCCGGCGGCGGCCTCGCGCAGCCGCTGCATCTCGCGCTCCATCTGCACGGCACGCGCCTCGGCCCCCCGAAGCGAATGGCAGGCGCGCTTGACGAGGTCGAGCGCCGCGGAAAAATCGCGCTCGTCGGGCAAGGGGGCCGCCGGCTGCTCCGGTTCCGCCGGGGCGCGATTCGGGGCGGCCTCCGGCCGGGCGGGCTCCTCGCGCACGCCCTCCTGCGTGCCGCGCAGGAGGTTGACCAGCGACTGCTCGTCGAAGGGCGCGCTCATGAGAGGCGAGCCTTGCCCGCGCGCCATCGTGCGAATTTCATGTCTCGACTCCGTTCGGCGGTGATCCGTGCGAGGATAGACCATTCGCCGATGGCGGCCAACGCGGTTCAGGCTGCCGCGTTGCGCTTGCGCGTAGCGGCCGCCTTCTTCGCCGAGGCCGAGCGCTCGGCCGCCGTGCGGGAGGCGGATGCCTTGCCGCCCTTCTCGCCGCCCTTGTGCGCGGCGGGATTGCCGGTCGACTTGCCCCGGCCCGAGCCACCGCTCTTGTTGCCGCCGCCGTCGTCCTTGTTCACGCTCGCCCAGGCCCGGCGCTCGGCCTCGTCCTTCTCAACGCCCCGCTTCTCGTAGCCTTCCTCGATATGCTCGGCCTTGCGCTTCTGCTTGTCGGTGTATTTCGACTTGTCGCCCTGGGGCATGGCAGCCTCCCTCGAACGGTTGAGGAAGGGATAACCGCCCGGCGGCCGCGCTGTTCCCTCAGGCCGCCTCGGCGGCGGCGGGCACGTAGTTCAGCACGGGCGCGAGCCAGCGCTCCACCTCGGCCACCGCCATGCCCTTGCGGGCGGCGTAGTCCTCCACCTGGTCGCGCTCCACCTTGGCGACGCCGAAATAGTAGCTGCCCGGATGGGCGATATAGAGGCCGGAGACAGAGGAGCCCGGCCACATGGCGTAGCTTTCCGTCAGCCGCACGCCGATGGCGGCCTCCGCATCCAGAAGCTCGAACAGGGTCGCCTTCTCAGTGTGGTCGGGCTGGGCGGGATAGCCGGGCGCGGGGCGGATGCCGTCATAGGCCTCGCCCAGAAGCTCCTCGCCGGCCAGGGCCTCGTGCGGCGCGTAGCCCCACAGCTCCCGGCGCACATGCTCGTGCATCCGCTCGGCGAAGGCTTCGGCGAAACGGTCGGCCAGCGCCTTGACCATGATGGAGGCGTAGTCGTCGTTGGCGCGGGCGAAGCGCTCGGAGATCGCCTCCTCCTCGATGCCCGCCGTCACCACGAAGCCGCCGACATAATCGGGCGTGCCTTGCGGCGCGACGAAATCGGAAAGCGCGACGTTCGGCCGGCCGTCCCGCCGGGAGAGTTGCTGGCGCAGGGTGTAGAAGGTGGCGCGCTCGCGCGCCCGCGCCTCGTCCGCGAAGAGGCGAATATCGTCGCCCACCGCGTTGGCCGGCCAGAAGCCGACCACGGCCTGCGGGCGGAACCATTTTTCGGCAACGATCTGCCCGAGCATCGCCTGCGCGTCCTCGTAGAGGGCGCGCGCGGCCGGGCCCTGCGCCTCATCCTCCAGGATCTTCGGGAAGCGGCCCTTCAGCTCCCATGTCTGGAAGAAGGGCGTCCAGTCGATATAGCGGGCCAGTTCGGCAAGGTCCCACTCCCGGAACACGCGCGTGCCGAGGAAGCTCGGCCGCACCGCCTTGTAGGACGACCAGTCGATCCGTTCCGCGTTCTCGCGTGCCCGCGCCAGCGGCAGGCGGCGCTTGTCGGCCTCCGAGCGCGCATGGGCCTCGGCCACCTTGCGGTATTCGGCGCGCACCTTGTCCATGTAGGCGGTGCGGCTCTCGGGCGAGAGCAGGCTGGAGACCACGCCCACCGCCCGGCTCGCATCCGTCACATAAACCGTCTGGCCCTTTTCGTAGCGCGGGTCGATCTTCACCGCCGTATGGACACGGCTCGTCGTCGCCCCGCCGATGAGGAGCGGCACCTCGAAGCCCTCGCGCTCCATCTCGGAGGCGACATGCACCATCTCGTCGAGGGAGGGCGTGATGAGGCCGGACAGGCCGATGACGTCCACCTTCTGCGCCCGCGCCGTTTCCAGGATCCTGGCGGCCGGCACCATCACGCCGAGGTCGATCACCTCGTAATTGTTGCAGGCCAGGACGACGCCGACGATGTTCTTGCCGATGTCGTGGACATCGCCCTTCACCGTCGCCATCAGGACCTTGCCGGCGCTCTGGCGCCCTTCGCCGCCGGCCAGGCGCTTCTCCTCCTCCATGAAGGGCAGGAGATGAGCGACCGCCTGCTTCATGACGCGGGCGGACTTCACCACCTGGGGCAGGAACATCTTGCCCGAGCCGAACAGGTCGCCGACCACGTTCATGCCCGCCATCAGCGGGCCCTCGATCACATGCAGCGGACGCGCGGCCTTGAGGCGCGCCTCCTCCGTGTCGGCCTCGATGAACTCGGTGATGCCGTTGACGAGCGCGTGGGCCAGCCGGTCCTCCACCGGCTTCTCGCGCCAGGAGAGGTCCCTTGCCTTCGCCTCCCGGCCGCCCTGCCCCTTGTAGCGCCCGGCGATGTCGAGCAGGCGCTCGGTCGGGCTCTGCCCGCCGCGCCCCGGCCGGTTCAGCACCACGTCCTCGCAGGCCTCGCGCAGCTCCGGGTCGATGCTCTCGTAGACGGCGAGCTGGCCGGCGTTGACGATGCCCATATCCATGCCGGCCTGGATGGCGTGGTAGAGGAACACGGCGTGCATCGCCTCGCGCACCGGCTCGTTGCCGCGAAACGAGAAGGAGAGGTTGGAGATGCCGCCGGAGATGTGGGCGTGCGGCAGGGTCTGCCGGATCGTCCGCGTGGCCTCGATGAAGGCGACGCCGTAGCCGTCATGCTCCTCGATGCCGGTGGCGACGGCGAAAACGTTGGGGTCGAAGACGATATCCTCGGGAGGAAAGCCGGCTTCCTCGGTGAGGAGCTTGTAGGCGCGCGCGCAGATGGCGACCTTGCGCTCGTAGCTGTCGGCCTGCCCCTCCTCGTCGAAGGCCATGACGACCACCGCCGCGCCATAGGCGCGGGCCAGCCGCGCCTGTTCCAGGAAGGCCGCCTCGCCCTCCTTCATGGAGATGGAATTGACGATGGGCTTGCCCTGCACGCATTGCAGCCCCGCCTCGATCACTTCCCACTTGGAACTGTCGATCATCACCGGCACCCGGGCGATGTCGGGCTCGGAGGCGACGAGGTGGAGAAACTCCACCATCGCGGCCTTCGAATCAATGAGCCCCTCGTCCATGTTGATGTCGATGATTTGCGCGCCGTTCGCCACCTGGTCGCGTGCCACGTCCAGCGCGGCGGCATAGTCGCCGTTGGTGACGAGCTTGCGGAAGCGCGCCGAGCCGGTGACATTGGTGCGCTCGCCCACATTGACGAAGGGAATGTCGGGCGTGAGCGTGAAGGGCTCCAGGCCCGAGAGACGCATGGCCGGGGCGATCTTCGGCACGGCGCGCGGCGCAAGGCCCGCCACCGCATCGGCGATGGCGCGGATATGGGCGGGTGTGGAGCCGCAGCAGCCGCCGACCACGTTGACGATGCCCTCCTGCGCAAAGCCCCGGATCTGCGCGGCCATCGCCTCCGGGCTCTCGTCGTACTGGCCGAACTCGTTGGGCAGGCCGGCATTGGGATAGGCGCACAGGAAGGTGTCGGCCGCGCCGGACAGCTCCGCCAGATGGGGGCGCATGGCCTGTGCCCCGAGCGCGCAGTTGAGCCCGACGGTGAAGGGGCGCGCATGGCGGATCGAGTGCCAGAAGGCCGTGGGCGTCTGGCCCGAGAGCGTGCGCCCGGACAGGTCCGTGATGGTGCCGGAGATCATCAGCGGCAGGCGGGTGCCGGTCTCGCGGAACACCTCCTCGCAAGCGAAGATGGCCGCCTTGGCGTTGAGCGTGTCGAAGATGGTCTCGATGAGGATGAGGTCCGCCCCGCCTTCCACCAGACCGCGCACCTGCTGGCCGTAGGCCACGCGCAGATCCTCGAAGGAAACGGCGCGAAAGCCGGGATTGTTGACATCCGGCGAGATGGAGGCGGTGCGGTTGGTGGGCCCCACGGCCCCGGCCACGAAGCGCCGGCGCCCGTCCGCCGCCTCGGCGCGCCGCGCGGCGTTGGCGGCAAGGCGCGCGCCCTCCCGGTTCAACTCGTGCACCACGCCTTCCATGCCGTAATCGGCCTGCGCGATGGTGGTGCCCGAAAAGGTGTTGGTCTCCAGAATATCCGCGCCCGCCATGGCATAGGCGAAATGGATGTCCTCGATGGCCTTGGGCTGCGACAGGATCAGGAGGTCGTTGTTGCCCTGAAGGTGGCACTCGCAGGCCCCGAAGCGGTGGCCGCGAAAATCCTCCTCGGACAGGCCGAGCGTCTGGATCTCGGTGCCCATCGCCCCGTCGAGAACGAGGACGCGCTCGCGCGCGGCCGCTTCCAGCGCGGCCCACGCATCGCCACGCGCGCCCGTCGAAGCCCCGGAGAACAAGCCCTTCGTGGTGCCAGCCATCATCCGTCCCTTGCCGCATTCGCCCACCATATAAACGCATCCTTATATGAAGATGCGATGGAAGGCGATGGGGGTCAGGCCGGGGTGGCCACGCCTCTGCGGTGAGGCCCCAGGACGCAGGCCGCCAGGAGGATCAGCCCGCTGACGCTGGCGATCATGCCGGCCGCGCTCATGCTGGCGCCCCAGCCGATCCAGAGCGGCCCATAGGTGGCGGCCACGAAGCCGACGATGGCCGAGGCGAGCGAGAAGACGATGCTCCAGCCCATTTGCCCCACCATGCGGTCGCTCATGAGCCGGGCGCTGGCTCAAGCCTCAAAAGCAAGGCCGTTATGAGTTGCGCAGTTTTTCACGGTGCCGAGGATGCAGGCGCGAGTGCTGACGGTCCGCCCTTGCTCTTAACAAACGTTGCGCGCACCTTGCGCAGCGTCAGCCCATTCGACGCTGGAACACGAAACGGCCGAGGCGTGAGCCCCGGCCGTGACGCATAGCTTTGATGAATTCGGGGCGCGTTAGCGGTTGATGGAGTAGTAGGCGTCCGCATCGATGCCGGCGGCGTTCAGGGCCGAGCGGCTGGGGCGACGGCCGGCTTCGGCAGCGGCCGCGCATTCCCGAACACCGCCGAGGAAAACGGCGATACCGCGAACCTTGTTGCGAAAACCGGTGCGGGTGGGCTGAGCGGTCATTGTCGTGGCCTTCCTGTCGTTCTCTCTAATCTCTTGACAGGAATATGCGCGCTCACCGCGCGAATCAGTAGAGATGAAAAGACGACGCAGCCATGCACTCCTGCATGGCTGCGTCGTCCGTCTACTACTGCGCCTCGGGCTTCACGAAGCGCACCCGGTCGATGGCGGCCTGCATGAAGGTCTCGCTCACATGCGCGAAGGCGCGCCGGGCGGCTTCGGTCGTCTCGTCGCCGTCTACCGGCTCCAGCAGGAAAAGGAGGAAGGAGCGGCCGGTCGTCATGTACTGGCTGTGGAACTGGAAGGGCTCCAACTCCTCCCTGTCCGGCAGGTTGGTATCGATGACGCAGCGCCAGCAGCTTCCGCCCGGCGCCTCGGGAAGCGTGAAATTGACGACGTCGTGGTGCGCGTTGAGCACGATCAGCATCGTGGCATCCGTGCCCTTGCGCCTGATGCCCTCGGACGGGGCGCGGCCGTCGAGGAGCATGCCGAAGCAGCGGGCCGCGGGATCGGCCCAGTTGTCGTCCGAGAACTCCACGCCCGCCGGCGTGATCCAGGCGACATCCTTGACACCCAGCTCCTCGTCATAGGTTCCGTGCAGGAACCGCCCGCGCCGCAGCATGGGCAGCGCCTGCCGCAGCATGATGAGCTTCTGCACGAAGTTGGCGAGATCGCGCCCCTCGGCCGTGACGTTCCAGTCGATCCAGCCGATCTCGTTGTCCTGCGCATAGGCGTTGTTGTTGCCGCCCTGGGTGCGGGCGAACTCGTCTCCCGCCAGGATCATCGGCGTGCCGCGCGAGAAAAGCAGCGTGGCGAAGAAATTACGGAGCTGGCGGAAGCGGATCTCGTTCAGATCCGGATCCTCGCTCGGCCCCTCCATCCCGTAATTGTTGGAGAGGTTGTGCGAGTGGCCGTCGCGATTGTCCTCGCCGTTCGCCTCGTTGTGCTTGTCGTTGTAGCAGACGAGGTCGTGCAGGGTGAAACCGTCATGGGCGGTGATGAAGTTCACCGAGGACCATGGCTTTCGGCCCCGCTTGTCGAAGAGATCGGCGGAGGCGGAGATCTTTCCGGCCACCGCCGGCACCTTGCCCTCGTCGCCCCGCCAGAAGGAGCGCACGGTGTCGCGATAACCGTCGTTCCACTCGGCCCAGCCCGGCGGGAAGCGGCCGACCTGATAGCCACCGGGCCCGCAGTCCCACGGCTCGGCGATGAGCTTGACCTGGGAGAGCAGCGGGTCCTGCATGCAGGCATGGAGGAAGGAGGATTCCTCCGAAAAGCCATGCGGCTCGCGCGCCAGGATGGTGGCGAGATCGAAGCGGAAGCCGTCCACCCGCATCTCGCCCGCCCAGTAGCGCAGCGAATCCGTCACCAGCTGCATGACGCGCGGGTGGCTGGTGTTGACCGTGTTCCCGGTGCCGGTGTCGTTGATGTAATAGCGCGGATTGTCGGGCAGCAGGCGGTAATAGGCCGCGTTGTCGATGCCCTTGAAGGAGATCGTCGGCCCGTTCTCGTTGCCCTCTGCCGTATGGTTGTAGACGACATCGAGGATGACCTCGAGCCCGTAATGGTGGAAGCGGGCCACCAGCTCCTTGAACTCGTTGACGAAGGGGCTGGCGAGATAGCGCGGATCGGGCGCGAAGAAGCCGATGGAGTTGTAGCCCCAGTAGTTCCTGAGGCCCTTCTCGACGAGGTAGCTGTCGTCCACGAAGGCGTGGATCGGCATGAACTCGACCGAGGTGACGCCCAGGCTCTTGATGTATTTCACTACATCGCGGTTCATCAGCCCCGCGAAGGTGCCGCGATCCTCGTCCGTCACGCTCGGATGGCGCTGGGTGAAGCCCTTGACGTGGGTCTCGTAGAAGATCGTGCGCTCCCACGCCACGTTCGGCCGCCGCTCGTCGCCCCAAGTGAAGGCGGGATCGACGACACGCGCCTTCGGCACGAAGGCGGCCGAGTCCCGCTCGTCGAAGGAGAGGTCTCCATCCGCGTGGCCGATCGTGTAGCCGAAGAGCGAATGGTCCCACACCAGCGCGCCGGTGTGCTGCTTGGCATAGGGGTCGATCAGGAGCTTGTTGGCGTTGAAGCGATGGCCGGCATCGGGCTCGTAGGGCCCATGCACGCGGTAGCCGTAGACGAGGCCCGGGCGCGCGGCCGGCAGATAGCCGTGGAAGATCTCGTTGGTGTATTCGGGCAGCTCGATCCGCTCGATCTCGCTCTTGCCCTCGTTGTCGAACACGCAAAGCTCGACCTTGGTGGCGTTGGCCGAAAAGATGGCGAAGTTGACGCCGAGCCCATCCCACGTGGCGCCGAGCGGGAATGGCTGGCCGCCCTCGACGCGCGACTTGCGCAAGGCGGGCCGGGCGGGATGTTCATGGGTCGAGACGGGGCTCTGGACGTTCACGTGCGTTCGCTCGCGAAAAGAGGGAGGACGGTTCTAAAAAGCGCCGGGCCGCCGCTTTGTTCCTGCCTAACCATGCGCTTTGCGCGTTGCGGCATGAAAAAGGCCGGGCGATGAACCGCCCGGCCTTTTCGTCGTCGAAAGGGGAGCCTTACTCGCCGGGGCGCTCCTTGCGCGCGTCCGAGCGGCTCTTGAGAAGGCTGAGCACCGTGGTGATGACCAGGATGCCGATGATCACCGCCAGCGAGAACTCGGTCTCGATGTGGAGATACGGGGGCACCTCGATCGGCTGGCCGTCATTCAGGAAGGGCAGCGTGTTCGCTTCCACCGCATGGATGATGAGCTTGACGCCGATGAAGGCCAGGATCAGCGACAGGCCGATGCCCAGATAGACCAGCCGGTCCAGGAGCCCACCGATGAGGAAGTAGAGCTGAAGAAGGCCAAGCAGGGCAAAGGCATTGGCGGTGAAGACGATGTAGGGCGCGTCCGTCAAACCGTAGATCGCGGGAATGGAATCCAGGGCGAAGAGAAGGTCCGTCATGCCGAGCGCGAGGATGACGATGAACATGGGCGTGAAGTAGCGCTTGCCGTTCTCCACCACCGTCAGCGCCGTGCCGCGATAATCCTCGGTCGTGGGCAGGTGCTTCTGGAAGTATTTCACCAGCGCGTTCGGCTCGTACTCCTCGTCCGTCGACTTGGTGTGGTTCATGCTTTCGACCACCAGCTTCCAGGCGGTGTAGAGCAGGAAGAGGCCGAAAATGTAGAACACCCAGGAGAAGCGCTCGATGGCCGCCGCGCCCAGCGCGATGAAGATGCCGCGCATGATGAGCGCGATGATGATGCCGATCAGCAGCGCCTTCTGCTGGTAGGCCGCCGGCACCTGGAAGCTCTTCATGATGATGACGAAGACGAAGAGATTGTCGACCGACAGGCTCTTCTCCGTGATGAAACCGGCAAAATACTCAATGCCGTGCGTGCGGTCCCAGAAATACCAGACGCCCACGCCGAAGAGGAGCGCCAGCGTGATGTAGAAGACCGACCAGAAGGCGGACTCCTTGAAGGTCGGCGTGTGGGCGTGTCGCACATGCGTCATGAAGTCGAAGACGAAGATGGCGGCGATGCCGCCGATCGTCGACAGCCAGACCCATGTCGGCACGACGTCGTACGCAACTCCTTCGAGAGCGGTCTGCTCCATCAAACTCTCCTTCGGGGAGGCTCGCGCCTCCTCACAACAAGCCTTCGGGCGCGCTCGCAAGAGACGACGCCCGGCCCGGCAGAGCCATATAGCGTCCGCGATGGCCCGTCATCATCCAAAAACGTGGCCGATGGACGGTCCGGGCCCGCGTCAGCGCAGGGAGGCCCGGATCGCCTCGATATTGGCCGCATAAGCCTGCGGCGTACCGCCCTTGAAGACGGCCGAGCCAGCAACGAGCACGTCCGCCCCCGCCTCCACCACGAGAGGGGCGGTTTCGGGCGTGACGCCCCCGTCGATCTCGATGCGGATGGGCCGCGTGCCGATCATCGCCTTCACCCGCCGCACCTTTTCCACCACGGCGGGGATGAAGGCCTGGCCGCCGAAGCCGGGATTGACCGTCATCAGGAGCACGAGGTCCACGCGGTCCAGCACATATTCGACGACCGTCTCGGGCGTGTGCGGGTTCAGCGCCACGCCGGCCTTCACGCCCAGATCGCGGATCGCCTGCAACGAGCGGTCGAGATGGCGCGTGGCCTCGGCGTGGACGGTGATGAGGTCGGCACCGGCCTCGGCGAAGGCCTTGAGGTAAGGGTCCGCCGGCTCGATCATCAAGTGACAGTCGAAAAGCTTTTGCGATGCGGCGCGGATCGCCTTGATGACAGGCGGGCCGAAGGTGATGTTGGGCACGAAGTGGCCGTCCATCACGTCGAGATGGATCCAGTCCGCGCCGGCCGCGTCCACGGCCGCGACCTCCTCGCCCAGCCGCGCGAAATCGGCCGAGAGGATCGAGGGGGCGATGATGGCGCTCATGACGGTCTCCGTGAAGGCAACGCCGCGCGGGAAGCCCGCGCGGCGTGTTGTCGTGCAACAGGGCTCAGCGGCCCAGAAGCTCCCGCGCCGCCTTGGCGGCGGCCCCGGCCGTGATGCCGAACTGCTCGTAGAGCTTGGGCGCGGGGCCCGAAGCGCCGAAGCCGTTCATGCCGATGAAGCGGCCCTTGTCGCCGAGCCAGCGCTCCCAGCCGAAACCCGACGCCGCCTCGATGGCCACGCGCGGCGCCGTGCCGAGAACCTCGGCCCGATAGGCCGCGTCCTGCTCCTGGAACAGCTCCCAGCACGGGAAGGAGACGACCGCGGCCTTGATCCCCTCGCCGGCCAGCGTATCGGCCGCTGCCAGCGCGATCTCGATCTCGGAGCCCGTCGCCATGATCGTCACGTCGCGGGCGCCGTCCGTATCCTTCAGGACATAGGCGCCCTTGCGCGTGAGGTTCTGCGACGCATCGTCGCGAACGGTCGGCAGGTTCTGGCGCGACAGCGACAGGACCGAGGGCCGACCGGTCTCGGTCAGCGCGATCTCCCAGGCTTCCGCCGTCTCCACCGCGTCGGCGGGGCGGAAGACGAGCAGGTTCGGCGTGGCGCGCAGCATCGCCAGATGCTCGATGGGCTGGTGCGTCGGCCCGTCCTCGCCCAGCCCGATGGAATCATGCGTCAGCACATAGATGACGCGGATGCCCATCAAGGCCGAAAGGCGCATTCCCCCGCGCATATAGTCCGCGAAGGTCAGGAAGGTGCCACCATAGGGGATGAAGCCGCCATGCAGGGCAAGGCCGTTCATCACCGCCGCCATCGCGTGTTCGCGGATGCCGTAATGGATGTAGCGGCCCGCATAGTTCTCGGCCGAGACGGGCGACTGGTTCTTCGTCTGCGTGAAGACCGAATGGGTCAGGTCCGCCGAGCCGCCGAGGGTCAGCTCCGTCAGCTCGTTGACGAGGCCGAGCGTCGCCTCGGAGGATTTGCGCGTGGCCAGCTTGGGCTTTTCCGCCACCAGCTTGGCCCGGTAGTCGGCCATCGCCTTCTCGAAACCGCCCGGAAGCGCGCCGGAGACGAAGGCGTCGAACTCGGCGGCCCTGGCCGCCGCGTCGTGGCGCTTCTCCCATTCGCCGCGCGACGCCGCGCCCTTCTGGCCGATCTCGCGCCAGGCCTTCACCACGGAATCGGGCAGCTCGAAGGCCTCCGATTCCCAGACGAGCTTCTGGCGAACCGCCTTGATCTCCTCGTCGCCGAGCGGCGCGCCGTGGCTCTTCTCGGACCCCGCGAGCTTGGGCGAGCCGTAGCCGATGATCGTCTTGCAGGCGATGAGCGTCGGCTTGTCGGAGGTCTGCGCGCGTTCCAGCGCCGCCTTCACCTCATCCGGCTTGTGGCCGTCGACATGCTCGGCGTTCCAGCCGGCCGCCTTGAAGCGGGCGACCTGGTCCATGGAGGTGGCGAGCGAGGTCTTGCCGTCGATGGAGATGCCGTTGTCGTCGAAGAGGACGATGAGCTTGTTCAGCTTCAGGTGCCCGGCCAGGTCGATGGCCTCGTGGCTGATGCCTTCCATCAGGCAGCCGTCGCCGACGATCGCATAGGTCTTGTGATCGACGAGATCGTCGCCGAAGCGGGCGTTCATCATGCGCTCGGCCAAAGCGAAGCCGACGGCGTTGGCCAGGCCCTGCCCCAGCGGGCCGGTGGTGGTCTCGATGCCCAGCGCATGGCCGTATTCGGGGTGGCCGGCGGTCCTGGAGCCGATCTGGCGGAAGTTCTTCAGCTCCTCGATCGTCATGTCCTCGTAGCCGAGGAGATGGTGGATCGCGTAAAGCAGCATGGAGCCGTGGCCGTTCGACAGCACGAAGCGGTCGCGGTCCGGCCAGGACGGGTTCTTCGGGTCGATCTTGACGAAGTCGCGGAAGAGGACCGTGGCGACATCCGCCATGCCCATGGGCATTCCGGGATGGCCGGAATTGGCCTTCTGCACCGCGTCGATCGAGAGGGCGCGGATGGCGTTGGCCATGTCGCGGGCGTGGCGGTCCACGCTTTCCTCATGCGGGTTGGCGACGGTCTCGCTGACCATGGTGTCCTCCGGAAAAATGAAATCGGGCCGCTTCTAGCCCATCGTGCCTCGAACCGAAACGCCGGCCGCGCCTTAAAGCGGGGCGAGAGGCCGTTCGAAGGCGGAGAAACGCTCGCCGAGATTGTCCGGGTCGGCGGCATATCGCGCGACTTCCAGAACCTCATCGCGCGAGCCGAACACGACGGGCGTGCGCTGATGCAGCCCTTCGGGGACGATGTCGAGAATGGGATTGAGGCCGTCGCTCGCCGCGCCCCCGGCATTCTCGGCCAGGAAGGCGATGGGGTTGGCCTCGTAGGTGAGGCGGATGCGCCCGCTGGAATAGCCCTTGCGCGTATCGCCGGGATAGAGATAGACGCCGCCGCGCAGGAAGATGCGGTAGGCATCGGCGACCGCCGAGGCCACCCAGCGCATGTTGAAGTCGCGCCCGCGCGGGCCGTCCTTGCCGGCCAGGCAATCGTCGATATAGCGGCGCATCGGGGCTTCCCAATGGCGCTGGTTGGACGCGTTGACGGCGAACTCCTTCGCCGTTTCGGGAATCGCCATCGCCTCGATCAGCACCTCGAAGCGCCCCGTGGCGGGCCGGAAGGCATAGGTCGCGGTGCCCTGCCCGAAGCTGAGCACCAGCAGGAGCTGCGGCCCGTAGACGAAGAAGCCGGCCGCGAGCTGCCGGCGGCCCGGCTGGCGAAACACCGTGTCGGCGCCGGCATGTTCGCCCCCGGCGGGAAGAATGGAGAAGATGGTGCCGATGGAGACGTTGGTCTCGATGTTGGAGGAGCCGTCCAGCGGGTCGATGGCCAGCGCCAACGTGCCGGCGGGCGCCATGGGCACGGCCTCGTCCTGCTCCTCCGAGCCGTAGAAGGAGACGGGCGAGCGCCGCGCCGCCTCCACGAAGAGGCGGTCGGCCGCCACGTCCAGCGCCTTTTGCAGATCTCCGCCCGAATTGCCGATGCCGGTCGCCTCGGCGCCGCCCTCGGCGCCGCCGTTCTGGATCAGCCGGTGCAATTCGATCGCGGCGGCGGCGAGCGATCCCACGCAGGCCGCCGTATCGGCCAGGGGCGACCCCGCCAGCGCGGCCAGATTGTCGTCGAGCGTCTTTTGCATCGGCAGATCTCCTGGGCTCGGGCTTTTCACGCGCGCTGCGCGCGCGGGGTGATGCCCGGAATGTAGGACTTTCCGCCGGAAGCCTGCGTGCGCCAGCCGCTGCCCGCGATGGTCACGACGCGGTTGCCGCGAAAGTCCGTTTCCACGGCGATGAAGCCGCGTTCGGCCATATAGGTCAGCAGAAAGCGCCCGCGAGAGGGCGAATGGCTGCCATAGGCCTTGGCGAGTGCCCCGTCCTCCGGGCAGGGCTGCCCGTCACGCGCCGCGCGCGCCACCATCAGGTAGACGCCCTGCATGTCCTCCGGCAGCGCCTCGGAGCGCTCCACGACGGTGCGCCATTCCTCGCTTTCCTCGCCCTCGATGCCCGCGCGCGCCAGCGCCAGCCGGCGCCGGAAGACCGCCATGTCGGTCTCGCCCGCGGGAACGCGCTTCAGCCGGCAGTGGACGAGGAAGTCCTGGTAGAGCACCGGCACGGGCCGGAACGCGGCCTCCGGGTCGGCGATCAGCTCGGCGAAGATGGCGTCGATCGCGGCCGCGCGCTCGGCCAGCTCCTCCTCGCTGGGGGGCGCCTGCGGCTCGGCCGGCATGGCCACGGCGGGGGCCGAGACGCGCTCCAGAAGCTCGCGCGTGGCCACGCTCTCGCGGCGCGGCGGCTCGGGCAGCGCGGCGGGCTCGTCGGCCCCGGCGGTGAAGATCAGGCTCTCCATCGCCTCACGGCCCATCTCGGGCAGCGCCATCAGCACGGGGCGGCCAGAGCGGCCGGCGGTCTCCACCGTGCCGATGCGGATGGGGATCGGGCGGCGCGAGAGAGCGGGCCCCAGCGCCACGAAATGGCCGGGCTCCAGGTCGCGGAAGCGCTCGGCTTGCCGGCGCTCAAGCCCCAGAAGGTCGGCCGCGCGCGCCATGTCGATATCCAGGAAGGTGCGGCCCATCAGGAAATTGGAGGCCTCGGCCGCCACGTTCTTGGCCAGCTTCGCCAGGCGCTGCGTGGCGATGATGCCGGCCAGCCCGCGCTTTCGGCCACGGCACATGAGGTTGGTCATCGCGCCGAGCGAGATTCGCCGCGCCTCGTCGCCCACCTCGCCCGCGATGGCGGGGGCGAAGATCTGCGCCTCGTCCACCGCGATCAGCATGGGGAACCAGACATGCCGGTCGGCGTCGAACAGCCCGTTGAGGAAGGCGGCGGCGCATTGCATCTGCACCTCCGCGTCCAGCCCCTCCAGGTTGAGCACGACGGAGGCCCGGTGCTGGCGAATGCGCGCGGCGATGCGCGCCAGCTCGGCCGGCGTGCGGTCCGCGTCCACCACCACATGGCCGAATCGCTCGGAGAAGGAGACGAAGTCGCCCTCCGGGTCGATGATGGCCTGCTGCACCCATTCCGCGCTCTGCTCCAGCAGGCGGCGCAGGAGATGGGATTTTCCCGAGCCGGAATTGCCCTGCACGAGAAGGCGCGTGGACAGAAGCTCCTCGAGGTCCATCTCTGCCGGCTCGCCCGTGGCGGTCGTTCCGAGATCGACGGCAACCTTCATCGACAGTCTCCGGTGGTCGGGAACGCGGACCCTACGGCAGAACGGCCCGCGCATGGAGTCCCGCAAACGCGGCCGTCCACAGTTTCGGGCGGTGCGACACGATGAACCTGCGACCGGATGGCCGCTTCGACAGGACGCGGATTTGACCTAGATCAATTCGACATTCCAGATTTGGAGGCGCCGGCCATGTTCGAGGGCTTCGATCCCGTGCTTCTGGCGCGCATCCAGTTCGCCTTCACGATCTCCTTCCACATCGTCTTCCCCGCCTTCACCATCGGCCTCGCCTCCTATCTGGCGGTGCTGAACGGGCTGTGGATGTGGACCGGGCGGCAGGTCTACCTCGCCGTCTTCCAGTACTGGCTGAAGATCTTCGCCGTCAGCTTCGCCATGGGCGTCGTCTCCGGCATCGTGATGAGCTACCAGTTCGGCACCAACTGGTCGGTCTTCTCCGACCGGACCGGGCCGATCCTCGGGCCGATGATGGCCTACGAAGTGCTCTCGGCCTTCTTCCTCGAAGCCGGCTTCCTGGGCGTCATGCTGTTCGGGCTGAACCGGGTGGGGCCGCGCCTGCATTTCTTCGCCACGCTCATGGTGGCGGTCGGCACGCTGGGCTCGGCCTTCTGGATCCTTTCCGTCAATTCCTGGATGCAGACGCCCGCCGGCTACGCCATCGCCGCCAACGGCCAGTTCATTCCGCAGGACTGGTGGGCCATCGTCTTCAACCCCTCCTTCCCCTACCGCCTCGTCCACATGGTGCTGGCCGCCTACCTCACCACCGCCTTCGTGGTGGGGGCGGTCGGGGCGTGGCATCTCCTGAAGGACCGGGGCAACCAGGGCGCCAGGCTGATGTTCTCCATGGCGCTGTGGATGGCCGCCGTTGTGGCCCCCATCCAGATCTTCGCCGGAGACCAGCACGGCCTCAACACGCTGGAGCACCAGCCGATGAAGGTCGCGGCCATGGAGGGGCATTTCTCGACCAACACGGAAGGCGCCATGCCGCTGACGCTGTTCGGCCTGCCGGACATGGAGGCGGGCGAGATGCGCTATGCGGTAGAGGTGCCGGCCTTGGGATCGCTGATCCTCGGCCATTCGCTCGACGCGCAGATCGCCGGGCTCGACCGGTTCCCGCGCGAGGACTGGCCCAATGTCTGGATCGTCTTCTTCTCCTTCCGCCTCATGGTGGGCATCGGGCTGGCGATGCTGGGCATCGGCGCGTGGTCGCTCTGGCACCGCTGGCGGGGCGATCTCGTGGAAGCGACATGGCTCCAGCGCGCCAGCGTGCTGATGGGGCCGATGGGCTTCGTCGCCGTGCTGGCCGGCTGGATCACCACCGAGGTGGGGCGCCAGCCCTACACGGTCTATGGCCTCATGCGCACGGCCGAGAGCGCCTCGCCCATCGCGGCGAGCGCGGTCGGCACCTCGCTCCTCGCCTTCATCGCGGTCTACTTCCTCGTCTTCGGCGCGGGCACCTACTACATCCTGCGCAGCATGAGGAAGCCGCCGGAGATGGACGAGGAAGGGCCGCGGCCGGAAGACCCCATCCGCACCGCGGGCTTCGCGCAGGGTCCGCATATGGAGGCGGGCGACAACCCGTCCCGTTCGCCGGCCCCGGCCGAGTAGGAGAGCACCCCATGGACCTCCCGCTCATCTGGGCTTTCATCCTCGCCTTCGCGGTGCTCGCCTATGTCGTGCTCGACGGGTTCGACCTCGGCGTCGGCATCCTGTTCCCCTTCCTGCCACGGCACGAGGACCGGGACACGGCGATGAACACCATCGCCCCCTTCTGGGACGGCAACGAGACGTGGCTGGTGCTCGGCGGCGGCGGGCTCTTCGCCGTCTTTCCGCTGGCCTACGCCGTCGTCATGCCGGCGCTCTACGCGCCGATCATCGCCATGCTGCTGGCGCTGGTGTTCCGGGGCGTGGCCTTCGAGTTCCGCTTCCGCACGGTGCGCTGGCGCGGCGTCTGGGACATCGCCTTCTTCGCCGGCTCGATCCTGGCCGCCTTCGCGCAAGGGCTGGCGCTCGGCACCATCGTGCAGGGCATCGAGATCGAGGGTCGCGCCTATGCGGGCGGCTGGTTCGACTGGTTCACCGCCTTCTCGGTGGTGACGGGCGTGGCGGTCGTCATCGGCTACGCGCTGCTCGGGGCGACATGGCTGATCATGAAGACCGAAGGGCCGCTGAACCGCCTCGCCGCCCGCCATGCGTGGATCGCGGGCGCCGGCACGCTCGGGCTCATCGGCGTCGTCTCGGCGTGGATGCCCTTCCTTCAGGACGCGTTCTACTGGCGCTGGCTCTCCTTCCCGCGCATCGCGCTCGTCGCGCCGATCCCGATCATGGTGGCGGGCGCGGCGTTCCTGCTGTTCAGGTCGCTCGCCAACCACGAGTCCAACCGGCGCCCGTTCCTGAGCGCGCTCTCGCTCTTCGCCCTGTCCTTCGTGGGCATCGGCATCTCGTTCTACCCCAACATCCTGCCGCCCGAGCTGACGATCTGGCAGGCCGCCGCGCCGGACAGTTCGCTCGGCTTCCTGCTGGTCGGCGCCAGCGTGCTCATCCCCATGATCCTGGCTTATACGAGCTATTCCTACTGGGTCTTCCGGGGCAAGGTGCGCGAAGGCGAAGGCTACCACCAGCATGGCCACTGACCCGCACCGCCCGACCCCCGGGCCGCTCTGGCAACGCCTCCTCTGGTTCGCGGCCCTGTGGACCGCCAGCCTCCTGACGCTCTCGGCCGTCGCCTACGGCATACGGGCGATGATCCTGTAGGCCGGCCGGCGGACACACGGCGAAACTTGATTTTCCGCCTCAACTTCCTAAGGTTCGTCCGAAGGCGGCGCAGCCGCAGGGAAGCGGGGCGGCCTCATGAAGTGGTTCGTTCGGATCGTCGGCGCGTTGTTGTTCGTGCTCGTCGCGCTTCCCTTCGGACTTTTCCTCGCCCTGACATTCGAGACGTCGCAACGCACGCCCGAGCGGATCCCCATGACCGTGGAGATCGGACCGAGCAGCATCGCGCTCGAACGGCTGCAAGCCCACATCTTCCTCGCGGAGTACCGCCGGACGCTGGTGGTCCTGCGCGGCGGGGAGGAGATCGGGCGCGCCGGCCTTCCCATGGACACCGGCGGCACGGCGCATATGAACGTCTATCGCACGGGTGAGCAAACCCTGCGCCTCGTCGATCGCTTAACGGTCTACACGGTGAATTTGATGGACGGTTCGGTTCGCGGAACGTCGCGGACCGGTTCGGGCGGCGGCAGTTCCCTGACCGAGCGCCAAGGGGATTTCATCGGGGCCTTCGATGCGATCGGCGAAGGCGGCGAACGTGTCTTCCGCTTCATTCCCTCCGGCGAGCGGCCGGAACTCCGAATCAGGCACGCCCGCGTCGGATAGAAGGGGGCCTCACGCCCCCAGGGCGATGGCCGGCACGTATTCCTTCACCATCCCCATGTCCTTCTCGAAAGCCGCCTGTTCGCGGGCTTTGGCGGCCGCGTCGGGCAGGCGCAGGATGTAGGAGGGATGGACGGTGACGAGGAGCTTGGTGCCCTCCTCGAGATCGATGAGCCTGGAGCGGGTGTCGCGGATCGTGACGGAATGGCCGAGCACGGAAGCGGCGGCCGTGGCGCCCAGCGCCACGATCAGCCGGGGGCGGATCAGCTCGCGCTCCAGTTCCAGCCACCATCGGCAGACCTTCACCTCGCCCATGTTCGGCTTGGCGTGGATGCGCCGCTTGCCGCGCGGCTCGAACTTGAAGTGCTTCACCGCATTGGTCACATAGGCCTGGCGCCGGTCGATGCCCGCCGCCGCGAGCGCGGCGTCGAAGACCTTGCCGGCGGGGCCGACGAAAGGCTCGCCCGCCAGATCCTCCTGGTCGCCCGGCTGCTCGCCGACGAAGATCACCGGCGCGTCGGCCGGCCCGCGCCCGAACACGGTCTGCGTGGCCGGCTCCCACAGGGGGCAGGCCTTGCAGTGCCTCGCCTGCTCGCGGGCCTCGTCCAGATCGTCCGGCCGCTTGTCGCGCCCCGAGAACGCCTCGTCCGTCCTTGCCATCGCGCCGCGCTCCACCTGGCGTTCATGGCGATAACTCGGCAGGGTCGGCGCGGTTTCGACCATGGCCCGCGCGGCGGCCTCGGCTCCCTTGATCAAGGGGTCGATCAGGACGGCCTCGGGCAGGTTGCGCCAGTATTTCTTCGGCATCTCGGCCTGCATGGCCCTCACCTTCAGCCGCGCCGGATTGAAGATCGAGGCGTAATAGGTCAGCCACAGCGCCTCCATGTCGTCGTCCTGCGGCTTGTCGGCCATCGAGGCACCGGGGGCGAAGACCAGATCCACCCCGTCCCAGTGCACCGAGCGCTTCGGCGTCAGGATCGACCAGACCATGCCGGTGAAGCGGCGCATGAAGAAGGGCGCGGTCAGTTCCACCACGTGGTGGAAGGGCTCGAACCAGGCGATGTAGTGGCGGCCTTGCGGCGTCTCGATCTCGCGGAAGCGCACGAAGGCCTTCATCTTGTGCGCGTCGCGCCGCACCGCCTTCGCCATTTCGGCCGCGCGCGCCACGTCCGGGTCGGAGGCGATTTCCAAAAGCTTCTTCTCGCCCTGAAGCCGCCAGAGCAGGCGGTAGGCGAGGGAAAAGCGCTGCGCATCGGCATGGCAGAGGAGAAGGCCGGCCAGATCGAAAAAGGCCCTGGGCACGAAAGCCTGGCGCGCATCGGGCGGCATGGGCGGCAGCGGCTCGGCAAAAAGCCCGCCTGCCTCGCCCTCCACCATGAACCCCATATCCTGCGGCGCGATGCCCAGCGCCAGCGCGGTGCGCGCGGCCTGCCGCCAGCCCTCGAAATCGGCGGGAGCGCCGAGCCGCACCTCGAACATCACAACAGGCTCAACTGCTCGGCCTTCGGCGCCACGAGGGGGCGCAGGTGCTCCCGGTCGGTCAGGCCGCCCGGGCTCCAGCCGAGCGCGGAGACGAAGGGGCGCACCTTTTCCAGCGAGGCGCAAAGCCGCCTCAGATCCTCCAGCCGCAGCGTGCGGTGCCGCCGTGTGGAAAGGATGCGGTCCACCGATTTGGCGCCCAGCCCCGGCACGCGCAGCAGCATCTCCCGGTCAGCGCGGTTGACGTCCACCGGAAAGCGGTCGCGGTTCTTCAGCGCCCAGGCCAGCTTGGGGTCGATGGAAAGGTCCAGCATTCCACCCGCCCCGCCGGACACGATCTCCTGCCGGTCGAAGCCGTAGAATCGCATCAGCCAGTCGGCCTGGTAGAGGCGGTGCTCGCGCATCAAGGGCGGCTTGGCCAGCGGCAGGCGGCTGGACGCATCGGGAATGGGCGAGAAGGCGGAATAATAGACCCGGCGCAGGTGATAATTGCCGTAGAGGTTTTCCGAGCGCGTGAGGATGGCGTCGTCGTCGGCCCCGTCGGCGCCGACGATCATCTGCGTGGATTGCCCGCCGGGCGCAAAGGGCCTCGGCCTTGCCCGGTCCTTCGCCTCGCCCTTGTGCTCCTCGATCTTGAGCCGCAGATGGCCCATGGAGCGCTTGATGTCGCCGGGGTGCTTTTCCGGCGCCAGATCGGCCAGCGCCACATCGGTGGGAAGCTCGATGTTGATCGACAGGCGGTCTGCGAACAGCCCCGCCTCCTCGATCAGGGCCGGAGAGGCGTCCGGGATCGTCTTCAGATGGATGTAGCCGGCAAAGCCGTGCTCCAGCCGCAGCAGCCGGGCGATGCGCACCATCTCCTCCATCGTGTAGTCGGACGAGCGGATGATGCCGGAGGAGAGGAACAGGCCCTCGATATAGTTGCGTTTGTAGAAGTTGAGGGTGAGATCGACGACCTCCTCCACCGAGAACCGTGCGCGCGCCACGTTCGAGGAGGATCGGTTCACGCAGTAGACGCAGTCGTAGATGCAAAAGTTCGTCATCAGGATCTTGAGCAGCGAGATGCATCGCCCGTCCGGCGCATAGGCGTGGCAGATGCCCGAGCCCTCCGTCGAGCCGATCCCTTTCGACTTCATGGAATCGCGCTTGGTCGAGCCGCTCGACGCGCAGGAGGCGTCGTATTTGGCCGCGTCGGAGAGAATCGCGAGCTTCTGGATCAGGGTCGTCTTCGCCATCGCCACTTTATAGTGTTCGCTCTTCGTTCCGAACAGGGGTGGTTCGGCTTCGTGAACGGGGGTTTCAGCTACGGTTCATCTCGGCCGGGTCAGTCTGGATGCAAAGGAACGGCCGGCGGATCGAGCCGTTTCGTCTGCGGGGCTCAGAACCGCGCCGGCATCGATGAACGCAAGAAGGACAGGAAACGAAATGCGAAAACTCTTCAGCAGCATGATGGCCGTCGCGATGCTGGCGACCGGTTCCGTGACCATGGCGCCCACCGAGGCCTCGGCCCAGAGCATCCGCGAGCAGCAGCGCTTCGTGGAGCGCTATTGCGCACGCAACCCGGGCAACCGCGACTGCCGCGACTTCCGGCGTGGCGGAGGCCGCAACTGGGACCAGCGCCGCTACCAGCGCTGGTACCGCGACAATTACCGCCATGACCGGCGCGACGGGAACCAGGCCGCGATCGCCGCGATCTTCGGGCTGGCCGCCGGCGCCATCGCGGGCGGGGCAATTGCGGGCGGCGACAATCGCCGGCCGGGCGCGCGCAATGTCAGCCGGGAATCGGTGGCGCGCTGCGCCCAGCGCTACCGCACCTACGATCCGGCCACCCACACCTATGTGGCCAACAGCCGGGGCGAGAGGCGCGTCTGCCAACTCTGAGAGCGTCGAACGGGACAGAATGGAAGCCGGCGGGACACCCCGCCGGCTTTTCTCGTACAAGCTTCCAGCGATGGGAAAGGAGTGTGGCACAAGTCCCACAAAATGTTCGCGCAATAGGCTTCGCGCCCCCTCTTTCACGCCAGACCACAGATTTGGGCGTTGTCAGGCGGGGGCCTTTGCCGCCATCTTGAGGGCACACGCTTGGAGGGCGCGGGCGGCCATCGCAGGGCCGCCGGGGGGATGAGAGCCGCGGGATCGTCGCCGGCCGGAACCCCGCCCTTCGGGTACGGGCAGGTCCTTGCGAAGAGAAGACGTTCATTGCGTATCGGTTTCAAGGGCTTGGCGGGCCAACTCGCGTTGACGGGAATGTTCGGGCTGGTCGTTGCCTCGGCCTTGCCCGCCCCGGTGGACGCGCGCAGCCTGCTCGATCCTTTCGGCTTGTTCTCCAGCGACGACGAGGTCGAGGACGAGATCGTCGATCCGGTGGAATACACGGTCAGCCTCACCGTCACGCCCGAGGTGGAGGGCCTGCAGGACATTCTGGAGAGCGCCTCCACCCTCGTCGCGGACGAGCACGAGGCCGTCTCGGGCTCGCTCGGGCTTCTGTCCAAGGCGCGCAACGACCGCCGCCGCCTCGTTGCCGCGCTGTACGAGAACTCGCGCTACGAGGGCATCGTCACCATCCGCATCGAGGGGCAGGACATCGCGGACCTGCCGCCGGACGCCACCTTCGACACGTCCCGGCCCGTGCCGGTGACGATCACCGTCACGCCGGGCCAGCTCTTCACCATCGGCCGGGTCGCCATCAGCGCCCAGGGCGTGCCGATCGACCCGGCGGAATACGGGCTGGAGGCGGGGGAAGCCGCCGACTCGGTGCGCGTCCTGGCGGCCGAGAACCAGATCTACCGCGACCTGCGCGAGACCGGGCGGCCCTTCGTGGCCGTGACCGGGCGCGACGTGGTGGCCGACAGCGCCACGGCGCGGCTCGACTACGCGCTGGAGCTTTCCCCCGGCGAGCCGGTGCCCTTCGGCGAGACGGGCGTGTCGGGCACCCGGCGCGTCATCCCCGGCTTCGTCGCCTACATAGCGGGCATCGAGCCCGGCACGACCTATTCGCCGGAGGTGATCGACCGGGCGCGCGAGCGCCTGACCGGCCTCGGCGTCTTCTCCAGCGTCAATGTGCGGCCGGCGGACGCGCAGGCTGCGGACGGCACGCTGCCCGTGTTCGTGGAGATCGCCGAGCGGCCCTTCAACACGTTTGGCGCGGGCGCGACCTTCTCCAACACGGAAGGGGCCGGCGCGAACGTCTATTACGAGCGCCGCAACCTCTTCGGCCGGGCCGAGAGCATCCGCCTGGAGGGCGCCGTCTCGCGCCTCGGCGCCAACGAGATTTCCGACAACGGCCGCGAGATCGAGGGCGCGGACTACCGGGCCTCGGCGGTCTTCCGCAAGCCCGGCGTGCTCGGCCCCGATTCGGTCTATGTCGGCTCGCTGATCGCGCTGCGCGAGCAGCCGCTGGCCTATGACCGCTACTCCATCGCGGGCACCAGCGGCGTGGAATACCGGATCGACGAGCGCCAGAGCGCCAGCGCGAGCATTCGCGTCGAGTACGAGGATATCACCGACTATCTCGGCACCGAGGATTTCCTGATCGGCTCCCTGCCCGTCACCTATACCTACGACGCGCGCAACGACGAGCTGAACCCGACCGAGGGCTTCCGCCTCCAGTTCACCGGCGAGCCCTCCTTCGACGCGATCAACTCCACTCCCTTCTTCAAGGCGCGGGGCGATGTCTCGGCCTATCTCGCCTTCGACGAGGAGGCGCGCTTCGTGGTGGCCGGGCGCGCGGCGCTGGGGACGGTGCTGGGCGCGGACCTGATGGACGTGCCCAACTCGCGGCGCTTCTACGCGGGCGGCGGCGGTTCCGTGCGCGGCTACACCTTCCAGTCCATCGGCCCCTATTACCCGTCCGAGGTGCTGCCCGGCGCCAACGAGCTGTTCGTCGACACACCGACGGGCGGCCTCTCCCTGTTCGAGGCCTCGGCCGAATTGCGCATCGGCGTCACCGAAAACATCCAGATCGTGCCCTTCATCGACGGGGGCACCGTGTCGGACGACCTCTTCCCCGATTTCGGCGAGTTCAAGCTCGGCGCGGGCGTCGGGGCGCGCTACCTCACCGGCTTCGGCCCGATCCGCCTCGACGTGGGCATCCCGCTCGATCCGGGCCCGCGCGACGGCTCCTTCCAGATTTATGCCGGTATCGGACAGGCCTTCTGATGATGACGATCCGCCGCCGTCTCGCCCCCTTCGCGCTGGCCTTCGGCCTTGCGGGCGTTGCCACGCCCGCCAGCGCCCAGCAGTTCGTCGCCAACCAGATCGCCCGGCTGATCTCCTCGGAGAATGCGCAGGTGGAGATCACCGGCCTGTCGGGCGCCCTGTCCGGCGCGCTGCGCATCGGGGAGGTCACGGTTTCCGACGCGGACGGCGTCTATCTGACGGCCAGCGACCTGGCGATGGACTGGTCGCCGCTCGCGCTGGCGCGCTCGCAGGTGAGCATCGAGAGCCTGACGGCCGGCCGCATCGAGCTGACGCGCCTGCCCGGCTCCGCGCCGCAGGACCCGGAAGCGGACAGGTCGGGCGGCTTCTCCCTGCCGGCGATCACCGCCGATATCGGCGAGATCGCCATCTCGGAATTCGTGCTCGGAGAGGCGGTGGCCGGCGTGGCGGCCGCGCTTTCGGCCAGCGCCTCCCTGGCGCTTTCCAACGAGCCCACGCTTCTGGACGTCTCGGCCAATGTCCAGCGCCTCGACCAGCCCGGCCAGGTGGCGCTCACGCTGGCCTTCGCGCCCGACGAGAACCGGCTCGTCGTGGACGTCAACGCCTCCGAGCCGGCGGGCGGCATCGTGGCGGGCCTTCTGGACCTGCCCGGCGCCCCGCCCGTCAACCTGACGGTCTCCGGCACCGGGCCGCTCACCGACTTTTCCGCCGAGGGCGCGCTCGACATCGCCGGCGAGCGCGCGATCACCCTCTCCGCCCAGGTCGCGGACGGGACGGACGGGCGGCGCGTGAGCGCCGACATCTCCACCATCACCGGCCCCTTCGTTCCCGAGCAATATGTGGACGTGGTGGGCGACACGGCCGAGCTCGACGTGGCGGTTCTCCTGCGCGAGGACGGGGTGATCGTGGTGGACGAGGGCCGCGTCGTCTCCGGCAATCTCCAGCTCGACGCGCGCGGCGCCTACGACCCCAACGGGGCGGGCAACGATTTGAGCGTCACCATCGCCACGGATGCCGGCAACCCCGTGCCCCTCGCTTTCGGCACCGGCACCAGCCGCACGCAGCTCGAGATTTCCGGCCTCGAGGCGCGCCTGACCGGGGCGCTCTCGGCAGCCGGGCTGGACGCGACGGCGCGGCTGCGCACGGCAAGCTTCGGCGACTATGCGGCCAGCGCGCTGGAAGCGCGCGTCACCAGCCCCGGCTTCGACCTGAACACGCTGCGCGGGCCCTTCGACATCTCCGCCAACGCGCGCACCCTTTCCGCCCCTGCCGGCGTGCAGCAGAACCTCCTGCAAGGGCCCGTCACCATCGAGGTGGCCGGGGCGCTCCAGGAGGAGGGCCTCGTCCTGGAGAGCGCGCAGGCTTCGACCCGCACGGCCAATGCCGCCCTCTCCGGCACGGCCGCGCTGAACTTCTCGACCTTCGACCTCGCCCTGACGAGCGATGTGGAGACCCGCGCCCTTTATGCCGACGCCGTCACCTATGCGGGTGAGCGGGTGGCGCTGGCGGGCGCCGTCTCGCGCTCGGCCGAGGGCGACCTCTCCGTGCGCGATCTCGCCCTGACGGGCGAGGGGCTGGAGATCGGCGGCTCGGCGAGTCTTGCCGGCGAGACCATCGCGGCCGATATCGACGGGCGCCTCGACCAGTCGCAAAATCCCGACACGGCCCTGACGGGCCAGGCGCAGTTCTCGCTGGACGCGAGCGGCCCCCTCTCCGCCCCCCGGCTGGACCTCGCGCTCACCGGCAGCGGCCTTGTCGTGGGCGGTCGCGAGCTGAGCGACATCGACGCGCGCGTGCAGGGCACTTTCGCCAGCGAGGCGCCGAGCGCCACGGTGGCGGTTTCGGGCACCTACAACAACCAGCCGCTGCGGGTCAGCGCCGATGTCGAGACGCTGGCCGAGGGCGAGCGCGTCATCCGCGACCTTCTCCTGGAGCAGGGCGAGAACCGGATCGCCGGCGAACTGACGATCGACGCGCAGAACGTGCCCCTCGGTCAGCTTACGCTCGCCCTGCCGGACATCGCCACCCTTGCCGCGCTGGCCGGGCGGGACGCCTCGGGCGACTTGTCCGGCGAGGCGGTGTTCGCGCGCGGCAACGGCGGCACGCCGGTGGTCGATCTCGACCTCTCCTCCACCAGCCTCGCCGCCGCCGGCACGACGCTGGCAGGCGCCGACATCGACGTGCGCGTGACCGACTATCTGCTCCGGCCCGTGGCCGCCGGCACGGTGGCGGCGGCCGACCTGCAGGCCGCCACGCTGACCGTGGAGGACCTGTCGGTCGAACTGGCCAACCTGAACGACCAGACCGTGATCGACGCGGGCGTGACGGTGAACTCGGTGCCCATCGCCTTCATCGGCGATCTGGAGGTGATCGACACCGGCGTTCGCGTGGCCCTGCGCACGCTGACGGCGGAGATCGAGAACGCCGCCGTGGCCCTGCGGCAGCCCACGACGGTGGTTCTGGGCGGGGGCATCGTCAATCTCGGCGAGATCCTGCTTTCGGTGGGCGAGGGATCGCTGACGGCGTCCGGCACGGTGGGCGAAGGCGTCGATCTCGATGTGGCGCTCGACGCCTTTCCGCTCGCCATCGCCAACCCCTTCGTCGCCGGGCTCGACGCCTCGGGCTTCCTGACCGGCACGCTCCAGACCGCCGGCCCCATCGCGAACCCGCGCGCGGATTTCATCCTTTCGGGCTCCGCCCTCGAGACGAGCCAGACCCGCGCCGCGGGGCTCGACACGCTGGAACTCCATGTGGAGGGGCGCTACCGCAACGCCATCGCGACGCTGGAGCAGGCCACGCTCGACCTGGGCGAGGGCACGATCTCCGCGACCGGCGATGTCGGCCGGACGCTGGCGCTCGACATCGCGGTGAACGCGGCGCCCGTCTCGCTCGCCAACGGTTTCGTCCAGGGGCTGGACGCGCAGGGGTCGATCTCGGGCACGGCGCGCGCGAGCGGCGCGGCGGACAATCCGGTCGTGATCTTCGATCTGGACGGCACCGGCATCACCGCCGCGCGCGTGGCCGCTTCCGGCATCGCGCCGCTGACGCTCGATATTTCGGGCGCGCTGCGCAACGGCACGGTGCGCTTCCAGGAGGCGCTGGTCGATATCGGCGACGGCGAGATCCGGGCCGTCGGCAGCGTCGGCCGCGACCTCAATCTCCAGCTCGACCTTTCCGATGTTCCGGCCGGGCTCGCCAACGGCTTCGTCGCGGGCCTCGACGCCTCGGGCACGCTGTCGGGCAATGTCGCGGCCATGGGCTCCATCGCGGACCCTTCGGCGACCTTCGAGCTGTCCGGCGCCAATCTCTCGGCCGAGCCGCTGCGCCAGTCCGGCGTGCAATCGGTCGCGCTGACCCTCGGGGGCGCTTACGAGAACGAGACGCTGACGCTCCGGCAGGCCGAGCTGGACGCCGGCACCGGTCGCCTCTCCGCCTCCGGCACGGCGGGCGAGGCGCTCGACCTGCTGCTCGTTCTCGACAACCTGCCCGTGGCGCTCGCCAATGCCTTCGTGACCGATCTGGGCGCGCAAGGCACCTTGTCCGGCTCGGCGGCGGCCACCGGCTCGCTCGCCAACCCCGCCGCGACCTTCGATGTCAGCGCCGACGCCATCTCGGTGGCACGCACGCGCGCCGCGAACGTGCCCGCGCTCGACGCGCTGGCGCGCGGCTCCTATGCCGGCGGCACGGCCACCATCGAAGCCGGCACCGTGGATGTGGGCAGCGGAAACCTTTCCGTCACCGGCACGGTGGGCGAGCTTCTCGACATCGATCTGGTGGTGAACCAGCTCCCGCTGGCGCTGGCGGACGGGTTCGTGCCCGATCTCGGGGCGCAGGGCACGCTCTCGGGCAATGTCTCGGCCAGCGGCCCGCTTGCCAACCCGGCCGCGCAGTTCGACGTCAGCGCGTCGGGCGTGTCCGTGGCGCAGGCCCGCGCCTTCGGCGCGCCGCCGCTCGACGCCGTGGCGGCCGGCACCTATTCCAACGGCACGGCGCAGCTTTCCAATGCCCGCGTCGAGTTGCAGGGCGGCGGCACGATCACCGCCACGGGCACGGTGGGCCAGGTGCTGGATGTGGACGTGACGCTGGCCGCGATCCCCGCCTCGCTCGCCAGCGCCGTGGCGCCCGACCTCGCGCCGGCCGGCACCATCGCAGGCACGGTCTCGGCCACGGGCTCCATCGCCGCTCCGAGCGTGACCTACGATATCTCCGCCACCGGCCTCTCCGTCGCGCAGACGCGCGATGCGGGCGTCGGGCCGCTGAACGTCTCGGCCGACGGCACCTATGCCGGCAACAGCGTCAACCTCAACGCGCTGACGCTGGCGGGCTCGGGCATCGACTTCTCGGCCTCCGGCTCGGTCAATGTCGCCGGCACGCCGAGCTTCGACCTGTCGCTGAACGGCACCGCGCCGCTCTCCCTCGCCAATCGCATCCTGGCAGAAGGCGGGCGCTCGATCAGCGGCACGGTGGCGGTCAACGCCTCCGTCTCCGGCACCGCCGCCGCCCCCAACGTCAACGGCACGATCTCGACCAGCGGCGCGCAGTTCATCGACACGGGGCAGAACGTCGTCGTCAACAACATCACGACCACCGTGGCGCTCTCGGGCCAGACGGCGACGATCCAGAGCTTTTCGGCCAGCCTCGGCGCGGGCGGCACCATCGCGGTTTCGGGCACGGTGGGCCTGACGGACGGCTTCCCCGCCAATCTCTCGATCCAGGCCAACGGCGCGCGCTATGCCGATGGCGAGTTCCTGACCACGCAGCTCGACGCGAACCTGACCTTCACCGGCCCCCTCACCGGCTCGCCGACGCTGGCCGGCACGGTCGACCTGCGCGAGGCCAATATCCTCGTGCCGGAGAACCTGCCCTCCTCCCTGGCGCAGATCGACGTGCGCCATGTCAACGCACCGCCGGCGGTCTACCGCCAGCAGCGCGAGCTGAACCCGGAGAGGCAGTCGGGCGGCGCGCAAGGGGGCATCAATCTCGACGTCACGCTCAACGCGCCCAATCGCGTCTTCGTGCGCGGGCGCGGGCTGGACCTCGAGGTCGGCGGCTCGATCCGGATCACCGGGCCCACGCAGAACCTGGCCATCGTGGGGTCCTTCGACCTCCAGCGCGGGCGTTTCCAGATCCTGTCGCGCCGGCTCGATTTCGAGCGCGCCTCGCTCACCTTCTCGGGCGATCTCGTGCCGACGCTCGATATCGTGGCCGCCTCCGACACGGGCGACGTGACGGTGCGCATCCTGATCACCGGCCCGGCCAACGATCCGGCCTTCGCCTTCACCTCCACGCCGGCGCTGCCGCAGGACGAGGTGCTGGCGCGGCTGATCTTCGGACAGGCGACGACGGACCTGTCGCCGCTCCAGATCGCCCAGCTCGCCTCGGCCGTGGCCACGCTCACCGGCGTGGGCGGCTCCTCCGGCCTGCTCGACAATCTGCGCTCGCAACTGGGCGTGGACGATCTCGACATCCGCACGACGGCGGACGGGCAGGCGGCGGTGGGCGTGGGCCGCTACATCAACGAGAACACCTATGTGGGCGTGGACAGCACCGGGCGCGTGTCGATCGACCTGGAGCTGGGGCGCGACGTGAAGGCGCGCGGCGCGGTGACGGCGGACGGCGGCGGCGAGGTCGGCATCTTCTACGAACGCGAATATTGAGCCCTCCCCGCGCGCGGCGCGGGGGAGCCTTGCGAAGGAAGGGGGCCGAACGGGCTTTCCGATTCCAAAAAGCTCTTAGATACTCGGGCGGAAGGCAGCGATGCCGGCACGAGCATGGGGAAGTTTGGTTTGAGCCTGGAACAGGAACTGGAAAGCCTTGGTCGCAAGGCCGCGGCCGGGGGCATCGCCCGGCGCTTCGCGGAAGACGAGGGGCGCTTCGACGCGCTGTCCTTCCGGCTGGACGACCTTCTTCTCGATCTGTCCAAATGCGCGCTCGGGCGCGACGATCTCGACGCGCTGATCCGATTCGCCCGCTCGCAGGCGCTGGAGGAGCGGCGCGATGCCATGTTCGATGGCGCGCCGATCAACGCCACGGAGGGGCGCGCCGTCCTTCACGTCGCCCTGCGCGCCGAGCCCGCCGATGGCTACGCGGTGAACGGCTCGTCCGTGGGCGAGGAGGTGGAGGCGGTCCTCTCCGCCATGTCCGGCTTCTGCGAGGGGGTGCGCTCGGGCTCCATCGCCTCGTCCAGCGGGGCGCGCTTCACCGATGTCGTCAATATCGGCATCGGGGGGTCCGATCTCGGCCCCGTCATGGTGGCGCTGGCGCTTTCGCCCTATCATGACGGGCCGCGCACGCATTTCGTCTCCAACGTGGACGGCGCCCATATCGCCGATACGCTCAAGGGCCTCGATCCGGCCACGACCCTCTTCGTCGTCGCCTCCAAGACCTTCACCACCATCGAGACCATGACCAACGCGCAAACCGCGCGGCGCTTCATCGCCGATGCGCTGGGCGAGGCGGCGGTGGGGGCGCATTTCTGCGCCGTTTCCACGGCGCTCGACAAGGTGTCGGCCTTCGGCATCGGGCAGGAGCGCACCTTCGGCTTCTGGGACTGGGTCGGCGGGCGCTACTCGGTCTGGTCGGCCATCGGGCTGCCGGTGATGCTGGCCATCGGGCCGCAGCGCTTCCGGGAGTTCCTGGCCGGGGCGCGCGCGCTGGACCGGCACTTCCGAGAGGCGCCGCTGGAGAAGAACCTGCCCGTCCTCCTGGGCCTCGCCGGCTGGTGGCACCGGGTGGCGCAGGGCTACCCGTCGCGCGCGGTGATCCCCTACGACCAGCGCCTGTCGCGTCTGCCGGCCTATCTCCAGCAGCTCGACATGGAATCGAACGGCAAGCATGTGGGGCTCGACGGCGCGCGCGTTTCGACCCCCACCGGGCCGCTCGTGTGGGGCGAGCCCGGCACCAACGGCCAGCACGCCTTCTTCCAGCTCCTGCACCAGGGCACCGATATCGTGCCGGTGGAGTTCATCGTGGCCGCCAACGGCCATGAGGACGGGTTGAAGGAGCATCAGGATCTCCTGCTCGCCAACTGCCTGGCGCAGAGCGAGGCCCTGATGAAGGGCCGCACGCTGGAGGAGGCCCGCCGGCAGCTTCTGGATGCGGGCCGCTCGCCGGACGAGGCCGAGCGCATCGCGCCCCACCGCGAGTTCTCGGGCGACCGCCCCTCCATCACCATCCTCTACGACAGGCTGACGCCCTTCGCCCTCGGCCGCCTCGTCGCGCTCTACGAGCACCGCGTGTTCGTCGAGGCCCAGCTCTTCGGGATCAACGCCTTCGACCAATGGGGCGTGGAGCTCGGCAAGGAGCTGGCGACCGGCCTCCTGCCGGTCGTAAGGGGAGAGGAGACGCCCGAGGGGCGCGACGCCTCCACACGCGGCCTCGTCCGCGCCATCGCCACGATGAGGTCCTGACCGATGTCCGTTACCGCACAGAAGCAGCGCACCCTGAAGTCCGAGCCCCGGCGCAACGACGCCGACACGCTGGCGCTGGAGATCGTGGAGAAGCTCACCTATTCCCTGGGCAAGACAACGGACGCCGCGCGCCTGCACGACTGGGAGCAGGCCACCGCGCTGGCGGTGCGCGACCGCATCATCGACCAGTGGCTGACCTCCAGCCGCAAGGCGCGCGAGGAGGGCGCCAAGCGCGTCTGCTACCTGTCGATGGAATTTCTCATCGGCCGCCTCCTGCGCGATGCGATCTCCAATCTCGGCCTGACCGAGCCGGTTTCCGAGGCGCTGGCGCGCTACGGCGTGGAGCTCGACCTCGTCGAGCTTCTGGAGCCGGACGCGGCGCTGGGCAACGGGGGCCTGGGGCGCCTTGCCGCCTGCTTCATGGAGTCCATGGCCTCGGTCGGCATCCCGGCCTTCGGCTACGGCATCCGCTACGTCCACGGCTTCTTCCGGCAGGAGATCGTGGACGGGGCGCAGGTGGAGCTGCCGGAAACCTGGCTCGACCACGGCAATCCGTGGGAGTTCGAGCGGCGCGAGCGGTCCTTCGAGATCGGCTTCGGCGGCAAGGTCTCGACGCTGGAGGAGCCCGGCAAGGCCACGCGCTATGTCTGGCGCCCGGCCGAGCGCGTGCTGGCCGTGGCCTACGACACGCCCGTCATCGGCTGGCGCGGCGGCCATGCCAACACGCTGCGCCTGTGGGGCGCCCATCCGCTGGACCCCATCCTGCTCGACACGTTCAATTCGGGCGACCATGTGGGCGCGCTGGTGGAATCCAACAAGGCCGAGGCGATCACCCGCATCCTCTACCCCGCCGATTCGCACCAGGCGGGGCAGGAGCTGCGCCTGCGGCAGGAGTTCTTCTTCTCCTCCGCCTCGCTGCAGGACATCATCCGCCGGCACCTGACGACCAATGAGAGCCTGTCGAACCTCGCCGACAAGGTGTCCATCCAGCTCAACGACACGCATCCCGCCGTGTCGGTGGCCGAGCTGATGCGCCTTCTGGTGGATGTCCACCAGATGGACTGGGACGAGGCGTGGGCCGTGACGCGCGCCACCTTCTCCTACACCAACCACACGCTCCTGCCCGAGGCGCTGGAGACCTGGCCGGTGCAGCTCTTCGAGCGGCTCCTGCCGCGCCAGATGCAGATCATCTACGCCATCAACGCCGAGGTGATCCGCGGCGCGCGCGCCGAGCGGGACTTCTCCGGCGAGGCCGTCTCGGCCATCTCGCTGATCGACGAGAACAACGGGCGGCGCGTGCGCATGGGCCAGATCGCCTTCGTGGGCTCCCACTCGGTCAACGGCGTCTCCGGCCTTCACACCGAGCTGATGAAGGAGACCGTGTTCGGCGACCTCCACCGCCTCTATCCCGAGCGCATCCAGAACAAGACCAACGGCGTCACGCCCCGCCGCTGGCTGCTCCAGTCCAATCCCGGCCTGACAGGGCTCATCTCCGAGGCTATCGGCGACGGGTTCAGGGACGATATCGAGAAGCTGATCGAGCTCGACCCGCTGGCTCAGGATGCCGGCTTCCGGGAGCGGTTCGCGGCGGTGAAGCGCGCCAACAAGGAGCGCCTCTGCGCCCAGATCGAGGACCGGCTGGCGACCTCCATCGACCCCTCGGCCATCTTCGACATCCAGGTCAAGCGCATCCACGAGTACAAGCGTCAGTTCCTGAACGTCATCGAGGCGGTGGCGCTCTACGAGCAGATCCGCGCCCATCCCGAGATCGACTGGACGCCGCGCGTCAAGATCTTCGCCGGCAAGGCCGCGCCCTCCTACGCGCAGGCCAAGGAGATCATCCGGCTGGCCGGCGACGTCTCGCGCGTCATCAATTCCGACCCGGCGGTGCGCAACCTCCTGAAGGTCGTCTTCATCCCCAACTACAATGTGAGCCTGGCCGAGATCATCATGCCGGCGGCCGACATCTCCGAGCAGATCTCGACGGCGGGGCTGGAAGCCTCGGGCACCGGCAACATGAAGTTCGCGCTGAACGGCGCGCTCACCATCGGCACGCTGGACGGGGCCAATGTGGAGATGCTGGAGCATCTGGGCGAGGAGAACATCTTCATCTTCGGGCTGAAGGCGGGCGAGGTGGCCGAGCTGCGCCGCAACGGCCATACCGGCCGGGGCGCCATCGAGGAGCAGCCGCTCCTGCGCTCGGCGCTCGATTCCATCGCATCCGGCGTGTTCTGCCAGGACGAGCCGGGCCGATACAGCGGCCTTGTCGACGCCATCCGCGACCGCGACTGGTGGATGATCGCGGCCGACTTCAAGGCCTATTGGGACACCCAGCGGCGGCTCGACGCGCTGTGGGGGGACCGGGCGCATTGGGACGCGATCGCCGTGCGCAACACGGCGCGCATGGGCTGGTTCTCCTCCGACCGGGCGATCCGGGAATATGCGAGGGACATCTGGCACACGCCGCCCTCGGCTTGAACCGGCTTCCGGCCGGTCGTATGGGAACCGGCCGGAAACCGCACAAGGCGAAATTCTTCGCCCGTCCACCTTCCCGCGCGATGGAAGCCGGGCGCGCCCGGCGCTATCTTCGGCCGCGCGTGGGGAGGAATCTCCCGCCAGAAAAACGAAACGGGAGGCCACCCATGCAGCAGAACCACCGCGCCGCGCCGATCGCGCGTGATACGATGGCCTATGTGCTTGCCGGCGGGCGCGGGTCTCGCCTGATGGAGCTGACGGACACGCGCGCCAAGCCCGCCGTCTATTTCGGCGGCAAGACGCGCATCATCGACTTCGCGCTCTCCAACGCCATCAATTCGGGCATAAGGCGCATCGGGGTGGCCACGCAGTACAAGGCCCACAGCCTGATCCGGCACCTGCATCGCGGCTGGAACTTCCTGCGGCCGGGCCGCAACGAAAGCTTCGACGTGCTGCCCGCCTCCCAGCGCGTTTCGGAAGACCAGTGGTATGCGGGCACCGCCGACGCGGTCTACCAGAATCTCGACATCATCGAGGACTACGCCCCGCGCTACATGGTGATCCTGGCGGGCGACCACATCTACAAGATGGACTACGAGATCATGCTTCAGGCCCATGTGGACTCGGGCGCCGACGTGACCGTCGGCTGCCTGGAGGTTCCGCGCATGGAGGCAGTGGGTTTCGGCGTGATGCATGTGGACGAGACCGGGCGCATCACAGACTTCATCGAGAAGCCCGCCGACCCGCCCTCCATTCCCGGCCGGCCGGACACGGCGCTGGCCTCCATGGGCATCTATGTCTTCGACACGAAATTCCTGGCCGAGCAGCTTCGCCGCGACGCCGCCGATCCGGCCTCCTCGCGTGATTTCGGCAAGGACATCATCCCCCATGTCGTGCGCCACGGCACGGCCTATGCGCATTCCTTCAACACCTCCGTCGTCAAGTCGGAGGGCGAGGCCGACGCCTATTGGCGGGACGTGGGAACGGTGGACGCCTACTGGCAGGCCAATATCGACCTGACGGACGTGGTGCCGCCGCTCGACATCTACGACCGCGACTGGCCCATCTGGACCTATGCGGACGTAACGCCGCCGGCCAAGTTCGTGCACGACGAGGAAGGGCGGCGCGGCACGGCGGTCTCCTCCCTGGTCTCGGGCGACTGCATCATCTCCGGCGGCTCGCTCTCCCGCTCGCTTCTCTTCACCGGGGTGCGCCAGCGCTCCTGGTCGGTGCTCGACCATGCGGTCGTGCTGCCCCATTGCCTGATCGGGCGGGGCGCGCGCGTCTCCCGCGCGGTGATCGACCGGGGTGTTCGCATCCCGGACGGGCTCGTCATCGGCGAGGACCCAGAGCTCGACGCGCAGCGCTTCCGCCGCACGGCGACCGGCATCTGCCTCGTCACGCAGCCCATGATCGACCGCCTGTGACACGTCTCCTGTCCGTTTCCTCCGAGGTCTTTCCCCTCGTGAAGACGGGAGGGCTCGCGGATGTGGCCGGCGCGCTGCCGGGCGCGCTGGCGGAGGTGGGCGTCGAGACGCGCACTCTGATGCCGGCCTATCCCGGCGTGCTGGCGAAACTGGGCACCGCCGAGCCGGTGCACCGCTTCGAGCTACTCTTCGGCGGCCCGGCGATGGTGCTGGCGGCGCGCCATGGGAACGTGGAGCTGCTGCTGCTCGACGCGCCGCATCTCTACGAGCGCCCCGGCGGCCCCTATGCGGGCCCCGGCGGCTACGACCACCCGGACAACTGGGCGCGCTTCGCCGCGCTCGGCAAGGCGGCGGCCGAAATCGGCATGGGCGCGGTGGAAGGCTGGCGGCCGGACGTGGTGCAGGCGCATGACTGGCAGGGGGCGCTCGCGCCGGTCTATCTGGCCTTCGCGCAGGGCCCTCGCCCCAAATCCATGGTGACGATCCACAACCTCGCCTTCCAGGGCACCTTCCCCCACGCCGTGTTTCCGCTGCTGGGCCTGCCTGACAGCGCATGGTCGCTGGAGGGGGTCGAGTATTACGGCTCGGTCGGCTTCCTCAAGGGCGGCCTGCACGCGGCCGACATCGTCACCACCGTCAGCCCTTCCTATGCGCGCGAGATCGTCACGCCCGAAGGCGGCATGGGGCTGGACGGACTGCTGCGCGGGCGGCGGGACCGGCTGGTGGGCATCGTCAACGGCATCGACACCGATGTCTGGAACCCGATGAGCGATCCCCATATCGCCGCGCCCTTCGGGCCGAACGCCATGGAGGGCCGCGCGCTCAACCGGCGCGCGCTGGCGGAGGAGTTCTCGCTGGAGGAGGCGGACGGGCCGGTCCTGGCCGTCGTCAGCCGCCTGACCTGGCAGAAGGGCATGGACGTGCTGGTCGATGCGCTGGAACGGATCGTCCATCTCGGCGCGCGCCTCGTCGTGGTGGGCTCGGGCGACCGGATGCTGGAGGGCGCCTTCCTGGCCGCGCAGGCGCGCCACCCCGGCCGCGTGGGGGTGCGCATCGGCTATGACGAGCTTCTGGCGCATCGCGTGCAGGCGGGCGCGGACGCGCTTCTGGTGCCCTCGCGGTTCGAGCCCTGCGGCCTCACCCAGCTTTGCGCCCTGCGCTATGGATGCCTGCCGATCGTGGCGCGCGTCGGCGGGCTTGCCGACACGGTGATCGACGCCAATTTCGCGGCGCTGGCCTCCGGCGCGGCCACCGGCTTCGTCTTCTCCCCGCTCGACGCCGACGCGCTGGTGGCGGCGGTGCAGCGGGCCTGCGAGCTTTTCGGCGAGCCCCCCGCATGGCGCGCCCTGCAGAAACAGGCCATGAGAAGCGACGTTTCATGGGGCGCGAGCGCCAGGCGCTACGCCGCCCTCTACCAATCCCTCATCAACGGCGAGAACGCGGCACCATGACGATCCGCACGGTTGCGACCACCCCCTTCGACGACCAGAAGCCCGGCACCTCCGGCCTGCGCAAGAAGGTCCCGCATTTCCAGCGGGAGAACTACGCGCAGAACTTCATCCAGTCGATCTTCGACGCCGCCGGGCCGGGGGCCGGCCAGAGCCTCGTCATCGGCGGCGACGGGCGCTTCTTCAACGCGGAGGTCGTGCGGATCGCCATCCGCATGGCGGCGGCGCACGGCTACGGGCGGCTCATCGTGGGGCAGAACGGCATCCTCTCCACGCCCGCCGCCTCCAACCTCATCCGCCAGCGCAAGGCTTCCGGCGGCCTCATCCTCTCGGCCAGCCACAATCCCGGCGGGCCGGAGGGTGATTTCGGCATCAAGTACAATGTGGCCAATGGCGGCCCCGCGCCGGAGGGCGTGACCGACGCCATCTACCGGCGCACCCGCGAGATCACCGAGTACCGGATCGCGGAGGAGGAGGCGCCTGACCTCTCGGCCCTTGGCGAGCACCGCCTCGGCGACACGGTGGTGGAGATCGTCGACCCCGTGGCCGACTATGCGGCCCTGATGGAGACGCTGTTCGACTTCGACAAGATCGCGGCGGCCATCGCCGGCGGGCTGACGCTGCGCTTCGACGCCATGCACGCCGTGACCGGCCCCTATGCCCGGGAGATCCTCGAGCGGCGCCTCGGCGCGCCGGAGGGCACGGTGCTGAACGGCGTGCCCTCCGAGGATTTCGGGGGCGGCCACCCGGACCCCAACGTGGTGTGGGCCGCGCCGCTGGTCGACCTCATGATGGGCCCGACCGCGCCCGATTTCGGCGCCGCCTCGGACGGCGACGGCGACCGCAACATGATCCTGGGGCGCGGCATCGTGGTCACGCCCTCCGATTCGCTGGCCGTGCTGGCGGCCAACGCGCATCTGGCGCCGGGCTACCGGCGCGGCATCGCGGGCATCGCACGCTCCATGCCCACGAGCGCGGCGGCCGACCGCGTGGCGAAGGCGCGCGGGCTCGGCATCTACGAGACGCCGACCGGCTGGAAGTTCTTCGGCAATCTGCTCGACGCGGGCAAGGTGACGATCTGCGGCGAGGAGAGCGCGGGCACCGGATCGGACCATGTGCGCGAGAAGGACGGGCTCTGGGCCGTGCTCCTGTGGCTGAACATCCTGGCCGAGAAGAAGCAGTCGGTGGCCGAGATCGTGAAAAGCCATTGGGCCGAGTTCGGCCGCAACTACTACCAGCGCCATGATTACGAGGAGGTGGACGCCAAGGCCGCCAACGGACTGATGGAGAGCCTGCGCGACCGCCTCGCCTCCATGTCCGGCCAGCGCTTCGGCTCGCTCGTGGTGCAGGAGGCCGACGACTTCTCCTATCGCGACCCCGTGGACGGCTCGGTCTCCACCGGCCAGGGCGTGCGCATCGTCTTCTCCGGCGGCTCGCGCGTCGTCTTCCGCCTGTCGGGCACCGGCACGGTGGGCGCCACGCTGCGCGTCTATCTGGAGCGCTTCGAGCCCCGCCCGGACCTCCACGACCTGCCGGTGGAGGAGGCGCTGGCCGAGCTGATCGAGACGGCCGATTCCATCGGCGAGATCGGCAAGCGCACGGGGCGAAGCGGGCCGGATGTGCGCACCTGACCCGATTGTGACGTGAAGGCCCCATCGATCACCGCCGAGCGCGGCTGCCCGGCCCGCCTCGGCGCGAGCGTTGAGGAGTACGGCGTCCATTTCGCTGTACTCTCGCACCATGCCGAGCGGGTGGAGCTGTGCCTTTTCCGGCCGGGCCGGGCCCATGAGGATCGCCGCCTGGCGCTGCCGGGCCGGCAGGGCGACGTCTTCTTCGGCTTTGTGCCGGGGCTGAAGGAGGGCGCGCTCTACGGGCTGCGCGCGCACGGCCCCTTCGACCTTCACCGCGGCCACCGCTTCGACGCGGGGAAGCTCTTGGTGGACCCCTACGCGCTGCGCATCGACCGGCCCTTCGTCTACGATCCGTCGCTGGGCCTGCCGCCCGAACGGCGCGTGGATACCGCGCCGCTGGTGCCGCGCGCCATCGTCACCGATCCGGCGCGGGACGCGGCCCCGCTGCCGCCGGGTCTGCCGGGGCTGACCTACGAGCTTCTCGTGCGCGGCTTCTCCATGCGCCATCCGGGCGTGCGCCCGCAGTGGCGCGGCACGGTGCTGGCGCTGACCGAGCCGGCCGTCCTGGACGGCCTGGAAAGGCTGGGCGTGGAGACGGTGGAGTTGATGCCGCTCGCCGCCTGGATCGACGAGCGGCATCTCGGCCCGCTCGGCCTTTCCAACGCCTGGGGCTACAATCCCGTGCCGCACATGGCCCCGGACCCGCGCCTTGCGCCCGGCGGCCTCGCCGATGTGCGCCGGGCGGTGGAGTCCCTGCACGCGCGCGGCATCCGCGCGATCCTGGACGTGGTGCTGAACCATTCGGGCGAGAGCGACGAGCTGGGGCCGACCCTCTCCTATCGCGGCCTCGACAATGCGCTCTACTACCGCCTGCTCGAGGACGACGCGGCGCTCTACGTGAACCATACGGGCACCGGAAACACCTTCGCCGCCGAACGGCCGGCGGTGGTGCGGCTGTTCATCGACACGCTGCGCACATGGGTGGAAACCACCGGGCTGGACGGCTTCCGCTACGATCTCGCCCCGGTGCTGGGGCGCGATCGCGAGGGTTTCCACGCCGACGCCCCCTTCTTCCGGGCGCTGGCGGCGGACAAGGTGCTGAAGGACCGCATCCATGTGGCCGAGGCGTGGGACATCGGGCCGGGCGGCTACCGCGTCGGGCAGTTCCCCCGGCCCTTCCTCGAATGGCACGACCGCTTCCGCGACGATGTGCGCCGCTTCTGGCGCGGCGAGGCCGGCCGCGTGCCGGCGCTCGCCACGCGCCTGTCGGGCTCGCCGGACCTCTACCAGCACGACGGGCGGACCCCTTCGAGCGGCGTCAACATCCTCGCCGCCCATGACGGGTTCACCCTCGCCGACCTCGTCTCCTTCGAGGCCAAGCATAATGAGGCGAACGGCGAGGCGAACCGCGACGGGCACGGCGACAACCATTCCTGGAACAACGGCGTGGAAGGCTTCAGCGGCGACCCCGCCGTGGTCGAGGCGCGCCGGCGCGACGTGCGCGCGCTCCTGGCCACGCTCTTCCTGGCGCGCGGCACGCCTTTTCTGGTGGCCGGAGACGAGTTCGGCCGCACGCAGGGCGGCAACAACAATGCCTATGCGCAGGACAACGAGACGGTCTGGCTGGACTGGGAGCGAGCCGACCATGCGCTCGCCGCCTTCACCGCGCGGCTGGCCGCGCTGCGCAAGGGCCACCCGGCCCTGTCGCGCGACAGGTTCTTCAACGGCCTGTCGGAGGTCGTCTTCGGCGTTCCCGACGTCGAATGGCTGCGCGAGGACGGGGCGGCGATGACGGAGGCGGAGTGGAACGAGCCGGCGCGGCACCTTCTCGGCCTTGCCATCCATGCCGACGGCGAGCGGCTCCTCGCTTATCTCAACGCCGGGCGTCAGTCCCGGCCGGTGCGCCTGCCGCCGCCCCGCGACGGACAGGGTTTCGTGCTGCACCTCCAGAGCGACGAGCCCGACCTGCCCGAGCGTGCGGTGAAGGACGATCTCGTCGTCACGCCGCGCTCGGTCTTCATCCTCCTGGAAAAGCCGGTTTGATCGCGGACGCGCCGACCCTTATCCTCAAGCGCTGAAACGCAAAGAGAATCGCAATGCCGATCCGCCAGTTGCCCGAGACCGTGATCGACCGGATCGCCGCCGGCGAGGTGGTCGAGCGCCCGGCGAGCGTGGTCAAGGAGCTGGTGGAGAACGCCCTCGACGCGGGCGCCACGCGCATCGAGATCGCCACGGCCGGCGGCGGCAAGACGCTCCTGCGCATCACCGACGATGGCTGCGGCATCGCGCCCGAGGAGCTGCCGCTGGCCGTGCGCCGGCACTGCACCTCGAAGCTCTCCGACGACCTCTTCGACATCCGCACGCTGGGCTTCCGGGGCGAGGCGCTGCCCTCCATCGCCTCCGTCGCGCGGCTGACGCTGCGCTCGCGGCCTGCGGGCGCGGAGGCCGCCCACGAGATCGCGGTGTGGAACGGCGCGGTGGAGGCGCCGCGCCCCGCCGCGCTCTCCCGGGGCACGGTGGTGGAGGTGCGCGACCTCTTCCAGGCCGTGCCCGCGCGGCTGAAATTCCTCAAGAGCGAGCGGGCCGAGGCGGGCGCGATCACCGAGATCGTGCGGCGCATCGCGCTGGCCTTCCCCGCGGTGCGCTTCGAACTGACGGGGCCGGACCGCTCTCCCCTCGTGCTGGAGGCCGGCGGCATCGAGGCGCGCATGGCGGCGATCCTGGGCGCGGACTTCGCGGGCAACGCGATCGCGCTCGACGCGTCGCGCGAGGGCGTGCGGCTGACCGGCCATGTCGGCCTGCCCACCTTCAACCGGGGCAACGCGCTGCACCAGTTCGCCTATGTCAACGGGCGGCCGGTGCGCGACAAGATGCTGGCGAGCGCCCTGCGCGCGGCCTATGCCGACGTCATGGCGCGCGACCGGCACCCCGTGGCCGTGCTCTTCATCGAGATCGACCCGGCCGATGTGGACGTGAACGTGCACCCGGCCAAGGCGGATGTGCGCTTTCGCGACGGGGGCCTCGTGCGCGGCCTGCTCATCGGGGCCATCCGGCAGGCGCTGTCCGGCGCGGGCATCCGGCCCGACACCTCGGGCGCCAGCGGGCTCATGGCGCGCTTCTCCGCGCCCGCCCACGCCGCCGTGCGGCAGACGCCCTGGGAGGGTCCGGCCGCCTCACCCTATCGCCCGCTGGAGGAGGAGCCCCACCGCTTCGCCGGCGCCGGGCTGATGGAGAGGGCGGCCGAGTTCCAGGGCTTCGCGCCGCAGGCGCGCGCCCCGGAGCCGGCGCCTGCGCCGCCGCCCGCCCGCGACTTCCCGCTGGGGGCGGCGCGGGCGCAGATCGACAAGGCCTTCATCGTGGCCGAGACGGGCGACAGCCTCGTCCTCGTGGACCAGCACGCCGCCCATGAGCGCCTCGTCTACGAGGCCCTGAAGGGCGCCTTGCATTCGCGCCCCCTGCCCTCGCAGATGCTGCTCATTCCCGAGGTGGTGGACCTGCCGGAGGACGATGTCGACCGGCTGGCGGAGAGCGCGGAGACCTTCGCTCGCTTCGGCCTGCATCTGGAGCGCTTCGGCCCCGGCGCGGTGGCGGTGCGCGAGACGCCCGCCATCCTGGGCGAGGTGGATGCGGGCAAGCTGGTGCGCGACCTCGCCGACGATTTGGCCGAGGCCGGCTCGCCCGACCGCCTGAAGGGCCGCGTCGATCATGTGGCCGCCACCATGGCCTGCCATGGCTCGGTGCGCTCCGGCCGCTCGCTCCGGCCGGAGGAGATGAACGCGCTCCTGAGGCAGATGGAAGCGACGCCGGGCTCGGGCCAGTGCAACCACGGCCGGCCCACCTTCATCGAACTGAAGATCGCCGATATCGAGCGCCTGTTCGGCCGGCGTTGACGAGACGCGCCCCGGGGTGCTTGAACGCTGGAAACGATCCTGACGAGGCCACAGATGAACCGGATGGACAGCGGCGGCGAGGCCGTGCTGCGCTACGATACGCCCGAATTCGACGTGATCCGCCCCGGCGCCTTCGTGCGCTGCGCGATCACGGGCGAGGCGATCCCGCTCGAGCTTCTTCGATATTGGAGCGTGGACCGGCAGGAAGCCTATCGCGACGCCGCAGCCTCGCTGGAAGCCGAGCTTCGCGCCGGGCGCAAGGGCTGACACGGCCCTGAGCCCGCGCTGGACGCATGAGGTCTAGCCGAAGCGGCGGTGGCGATAGGCTTCCAGGGTGTGGCGCACGATGCGCGCGGCTGTTTCGGGCGGGTCGAACAGGAGTTCGACATCCACCACGCGGGCGGCGGACAGAAGCCGCTCGGCGGCCGCTCCGCGCCCCTTCAGGCGCACGGCGTCCTTGCGGGTCGTCACCAGCGTCAGCCCCGCGCCGGCGGCCTCGGCGAGCAGCGCCTCGATCTCGGCCGGCGTGAAGGGGTGATGGTCGGGAAAGTCGCGGGCCGCCACGATCCTCGCGCCCATCGCGGCCAGCGTCTCGTGGAACTTGCCGGGGCGGGCGATGCCGGCGAAGGCGAGGACGCGCTCCCCCGCGAGCGGATCGCCGCACGCGTGGAGCCGCGCCTCGAAAACCGGCTTGCCGGCCCGCGCGCCGGCGCGCACGCCCGCCTCGCGCCCCTCGCCCTCGCCGATCACGACGACCCCGTCGGCAAAGCGCATCTGCGCCTCGGCCGGCGCGCGCAAGGGCCCGGCCGGAATCACCGCGCCGTTGCCGAGACCGCGCCCGGCATCCACCGCGACGAGGGAGAAGTCGGCCGCCAGGCGCTGGCTCTGGAAACCGTCGTCCATGACGATGAAGTCGCAGCCTGCCCCTATGAGAAGGCGCGCGCCGGCCAGGCGGTCGCGCGCGACGGCGGCCGGCCCCGCGCCCGCCAGGAGCAGCGGCTCGTCGCCGACCTCGCTCGCATCGTGGCGCCACGCCTCGACGAGCGTGGGAGCCCTCAGGGAGCCGCCATGCCCGCGCGAGAGGAAGCCGGGCGCGTAGCCGGCCTGCCGGGCGGCCTTGGCGATGGCGAGCGCCGTCGGGGTCTTGCCGCCGCCGCCGGCCGTCAGGTTGCCGATGCAGATCACCGGGGACTCGACCGTGGCACGGGGCCCGTTCGCCATGCGGTGCTGCGCCACCGCGCCGTAGAGCCAGGCGAGGGGAGACAGCGCCCGGGCCTGCCAGCCCTTGCGCCCCTCCCACCAGAAAGAGGGCGCGCGCCTCATCGCCGGTCGATCTGGCGGGGGCTTCTGTCGAAGCCGCCGGCGAGCCTCAGGGGCTGGAGGAAGGGGTCGAGCGCCTGAAGCGTGCGGCCGAGCGCGCCGCGCATGTCCTCCACGCTGGCGAGCGCCGCCTCGGCCATGGCGTGGCGCGCCTGCGGATCGTCGAGCAGCGTCTGCACCTCCCGGGCGAGCTGGTCGCCATCCTTGACGATGCGCGCGCCGCCATCCTTCAGGAGCCGCTGGTAGACGTCGCGGAAGTTCTGGACATAGCGTCCCGACAGGATGGCCGCGCCGAGCATGGCCGCCTCCAGCGGGTTCTGCCCGCCTTCGCCCTTCAGGGACTTGCCGACGAAGACGATGCCGGCAAGCCGCAGATAAAGGCCCATCTCGCCGATCGTGTCGCCGAGGAGAATGTCTGTGGTGGGGTCCGGCTCCTCCCCGCGGGAGCGACGGGCCACATGCAGGCCCATGGCGGTCAGCTCGCGCTCGATCTCGTCGGCGCGCTCCACATGGCGCGGCACGATCAGCGTGAGGAGGCGCGGCCTGTCCTCCCTGAGCTTCAGGTGCACTTGCCCGGCAAGGCTTTCCTCCCCCGCATGAGTGGAGATCGCCCCCCAGACGGGGCGCAGGCCCACGCTCCGGCTCATCGCGGCCAGGGCCTTCTCGTCCAGCGGCGGGGGCTGGGTGTCGGCCTTCAGATTGCCGGCCACCGTAACGGCGCGTGCGCCCAGCACATGGAAGCGCTCACCGTCGACACTGGACTGCGCCACGACATGGGCGAGATTCTCCAGAAGTGCCTCGGCGAGCGAGGAGGCGGCGCGCCAGCGGCGGAAGGAGCGGTCCGACAGGCGGGCGTTGACGAGGACCTGGGGCACGCGCCGCAAATGAAGCTCGCGCATGGTCATCGGCCAGATCTCGCTCTCGGCCATGATGGCAAGCTCGGGGCGCCAGTGGTCGAGGAAACGCGAGATCGAGGGCTTGAGGTCAAGCGGCACATATTGGTGGATCACCGCATCGGACAGGCGCTCGCGCACCACGGCGGCCGAGCTGACGGTTCCCGTCGTCATCACGATGGCGATGCCTTCGGCGGCGATCTCGCGGATCAGCGGGGTGACGGCGGCGGTCTCGCCGATGGAGGCGGCATGGACCCAGACCAGCGGCCCGTCATGCGGCCGCTCCACGCCGGCAAAGCCGTAGCGCTCCCGGCGGCGCTCCTTCTCTTCCTTGCCGCGCGAGACGCGCCAGCCGACATAGGGGCCGACCAGCGGATAGGCCAGCGCCCCGGCCATGCGATAGGCGCCGAGCGCGGCACGGGCCCAGCTATCGCTCACGAGAGCGCTCCGGCATCGGCGAGTTCGGCGGCCCGCCGGTTCGCCGCCTCGATGGCGGCCGTCACCTCGGCGCGCTTGGCCTCCATCAAGGCCTCGCCCGCGTCGGCGGGAACATGGATGGGCTCACCCATCACCACGGCGAGGCGTCCGAAAGGCAGGGGCAAGGTCGTGCGGTCCCAGGTTCGTTCCAGCACGCGGCGGCGGCTGGTGATGGCGGCGGCGGGCACGATGGGCCGCCCGGAAATACGCGCGAGCATGACGACGCCGAGGCCCGCCTCACGCGGCGTGCCCTTGGGCACGTCGGCGATCATGCACACGCCCTGCCCGTCCTGAAGCGCGCGCCGCAGCTCGATCAAGGCCCTGGCCCCGCCCTTGCGGTTGGCCGCCTCGCGCACGCGCCCGCCCGAGCCGCGCACGGCGCGAATGCCGAAGCGCTCCACGACGCCCGCATTGATCTGCGCGTCCGCGCTGCGCGACAGGAGCGCGACATAGGGCAGATGCGACGGGCGGAAGAAGGGCGCCAGAAGATGCTGCCCGTGCCACAGGGCGACGATGGCGGGATGCTCCCGCTCCAGGATCGCCACGTGCGGGCTCGAGCCCGCGGCCATACGCTGGGTGGCGTGCACACCCTTCAGCAGGGCATGGGCCAGCCGGCTGGCAAGGGATGCGAAACGCGCCGAACGGCCAAACCGCTTCACGCGCCGGGCCACCCGCTTGCGCCAGCCGGGCTTGGGAGCCGGCGCGGGAACGGACGGCACGGCCCTCTCGCCGGGCTCGTCCGGGCGCCTGGCCGTCGCAGTGGTGGTGTCGGCCGTCAAAAGCCTTCGGGCTCGAGCAGGCGGTGCATGTGGACGATGAAGTAGCGCATCTGCGCGTTGTCCACGGTTGCCTGCGCCTTGCCCCGCCAGGCGGTGAGCGCGCTCTGGTAGTCGGGGAAGATGCCGACGATGTCGAGAGCGCCGAGATCCTTGAACTCGCTGCTCGAAAGGCTCTTCAGCTCGCCCCCGAACACGAGGTGGAGGAGCTGCCTAGCGTCTTTTGTCTCGGCCATGTTCGTCATGCCCTTTCGTGGGGTCCGGGCGGCGCACGGGCGCATCGCCTTCAAGGGTCGCGGCGACGGCTCTCAAGCGGTCGAGCGCATGGTCGGCACCGGCGACAAGCAGGCCATGCCGCCTCGGATGAAGCTTGTAAAGATGCTGCTTGCCTTCGGCGGTCAGAAGCGCGCCCCCGGAGCGGTGCAGAAGGAGGTCCGCCGCCGCGATATCCCAGTCGTTGGCGCGGGGCTGGACGATGGTGCCGTCGAAGCGCCCGCTGGCCACCAGCGCCAGCCTGTAGGCCAGCGAGGGCAGGCTTTCCCGGATATCCAGCTCGCCCGCCACCTCAGGGGAGAGGCTCCGGCGCACCCGGTCCGGCAGGGAGACGCGCAGCGGCCCTTCGGGCACGCGCATGTCGAAGGGCTGGCGGTTCAGCATGGCGGGGCCGTCGGCCGTGGCGGTGAAGACCTGCGCGGCCACGGGAACGTCGATGACGCCCACCACCGGCCGGCCGTTCTCCACCACCGCCAGCGACACGCACCATGTGGCCTCGCCGCGCAGGAAGGAGCGCGTCCCGTCGATGGGATCGATCACGAAAAAGCGGTTCTCGCCCTCGTAAGCCGGCTCGGAGGCCGTTTCCTCCGACACCCAGCCGTAGCGGGCGCGGGCCGAGAGGAGGAAATCGCGCAGGAAGCCGTCCACCGCCAGATCGGCCTCGCTGACGGGGGAATTGCCCTCCTTCCAGAACACCTGGGGATCGCGCCGGAAATAGCTCATCGCGATCGTGCCCGCCTCGCGGGCGGCGCGCGTCAAAAGGGCCAGATCGGCGGCGTAGGCGCTCACGGCCGCCGGCCCGCCACGGTCATCGCCTCCAGCCGCACGGTGGGCGCGACGATGCGGTGGCGCGTGTCGAGGTCGTCGGCCAGCGTCAGGCCGAGGAACATCTCCCTCAAATTCCCCGCGATGGTGAATTCGGAGACCGGATCGCCGAGGCGGCCGTTCTTTATGAGGAAGCCGGAAGCCCCGCGCGAGTAATCACCCGTCACCAGATCGGCGCCGTGGCCGATCAGCTCGGTCACGTAGATCCCCTCCCCGGCCTCTGCGATCAGCGCTTCGGGGCTGAGCTGCCCGGCCGAGACGACGACGTTGGATATGCCGGGCGTGGTGCCGGCGGAGGAGCGCTGCGCCCGCCCGTTGGTGGCAAGGCCGATCTCGCGGGCGCTGGTGGAGTCCAGCAGCCAGTTCGCCAGCACCCCGCCCTCCACGAGCGCGAGCCGGCCGCCGGCCACCCCCTCCCCGTCGAAGGGGCGCGAGCCGGCCCGCCGCGGCAGAAGCGGCTCGTCGGCCACATCGACACCCTCGGGCAGGATCGGCTCGCCCATCCTGTCCTTCAGGAAGCTCGTGCCGCGCGCGATCGCCGCGCCCGAAAGGCCCGCGACGAGATGGCCGAACAGGCCGCGCGAGATGCGCGGGTCGAAGACGATGGGGTAGCGGCCGGTCTCGGGCACGCGCGGGTCGAGGCGCCGCACCGCGCGCTCGCCGGCGCGGCGGCCGATATCGCGGGGCGCTTCCAGATCGGCCAGATGGATGGCGGCGTCGAAATCGTAGTCGCGCTGCATGCCCGTGCCCTGCCCGGCCACGACGCTGACGGAGCGCGAGAAGCCCGAGCGGCGGCGCTCGCCGGAAAAGCCGCCGGAGGTGGCGAGGACGAGGCCCGTGAAGCCGGCCGAGGCCGAGGCGCCGCCCGAATTGGTGACGCCCGGCACCGCGCGGGCCGCCTCCTCCAGCACCAGTGCGTCGCGCACGAGATCCTCGCCCGAAGGTTCGCTGGAGGCGTCGAAGAGATCGAGATCGAGGATGTTTCGGGCCAGAAGCGACGAATCGGCAAGCCCGGCAAAGGGGTCCGGCGGGGAAACCCGAGCCATCGCCACGGCCCGCTCCACCAGCCGGTCCAGATCGACGGCGATGTCGGCCGAGACGCCGGCCACGCGCCCCTCCACGAAGACCCGCAGGGACAGGTCGGCGCTCTCGGAGGCCTCCACCTCCTCCACCTGGCCGAGGCGCACGCTGGCCGCGCGCGAGCGCGAGATCACCACCGCCGCATCCGCCCCCTCGGCCCCATGGCGCCTGGCCGTCTCGATCAACCGGCCCGCCACGTCCAGAAGACGCGCCGTGTCCTGCTCCATCATTCCCACGCCAATCCCGATCGTTCAATTCAGCTCATTTAGGTCGCATATCGTTAAGGATAAACCATCACGAAGAGGTTTTACCCATCGGTGCCGATAGCGGGAACCGGCGCGGCGGCAAGCCCGTTGCCGTCTCCCGCGATGGAATGCCGCCCCCGATGAGCCACACCCGTTTGGAATCGCATGCCGGACGCCACGGCCTCGTCATGGTCGATCCGGGCGTATTCGACATCGAGCGCCGCAAGAGCGGGCGCGGCCACCGCATCTGCCTCTCCGACGGCGAGGCGATCACCGACAAGCGGCTGAAGGCCCGCGTCAAGGCGCTTGTTCTGCCGCCCGCCTGGACCGACGTGCGCATCTGCGTGGAGGAGAACGGGCACATCCAGGCCATCGGGCGCGACGAGAAGGGGCGCCTTCAGTATCGCTACCACGACCTGTGGGTGAATGTGCGCAACGCTGTGAAGACCGAGCGGCTGCTGCGCTTCGGCCGCACCCTGCCCCGGCTGCGCAAGCGCATAGACCGCGACCTGAAGCGCTCGGCGCTGGACCGGGCGGGCGCGGCGGCCACGGCCGCGCGGCTCATCGACCTCACCGCCCTGCGCCCCGGCCATGAGAAATACGCCGAGGACGGAGGGCTGGGCGTCGCCTCGCTCGGCAAGCGCAACCTTCGCATAACCGGGCGCACGGCGACGCTCGACTTCGTAGGCAAGGCCTCGAAGGCGCACAAGGTGGTCATCCGCGACAAGCGCATGGTCAATTCGCTGGCGCGGGCGCGAAAAGGGGCCGGCCAACGGCTGTTCCGCTTCAAGGCCCGGAGCGGCAAGCCGAAGGCGCTGACGGCCAATCTCCTGAACGACTATCTGCACGAGGCGGGCCACGCGAAGATCTCGGCCAAGGATTTCCGCACCTTCCACGGCTCGGCCGAGGCGCTGCGCTTCCTCATCGAGGAGGTGGGCGAGAGCGCCGGGACACCCTCCAGGCGCAAGCGGGCCGTCGCTTCCGCCATGCGCGCGGTCTCCGAACTCCTGCGCAACACGCCCGCCGTGGCGCGCTCCTCCTACGTGCATCCCGAGATTATCACCGCCTTCGAGGAGGAGCGGCTGTCGCCCTCCTTGTTGAAGGGGCGCCCGCGCGCGGGGCTGACGCGGGTGGAGAGCGGGCTGATGCGTTTTCTGGAAGAGGTGGCCACGCGCTAAGCGCCACGGCGGATCAGCGGCGGGCGGCGGCCTCGCAAAGGGCGGCCACGTCGCGCTTGGCGCTTTCGCGCACATGCGCGGTCTCGGCCAGGATGACAGCGACGCGCAGGAAGTCGAGCACCCGGTAGTTGGACACGGGCGGCCGGATCAGGAGATCGGGCGGGGCGTGGGCGCGCCTCGTCTCGATGATGGAGTGCATCATCAACTGCGAGGAGCCGAGCATGGTGTCCACCGGCGAGGGCATGGGCTCCGGCCCCTCGGGCGCCTCGGGCGGGCCTGTCACGTCCACCGCCACGGTCAGGTCGCACATGCCGGCGAGAAGATCGTAGGGCAAGGGGTTGCAGATACCGCCGTCGATCAGGACCTGCCCGTCCCGCCGCACGGGGCGGAAGACGGCGGGCAGCGCGATGGAGGCGGCGAGCGCGCTGACGAGGTCACCGCTGGATACGCCGCAGCCGCACGCCCCGTAAAAGCGCGTGGCCGTGACGGTGAGCGGCAGGGAAAGGGACTCGAACGTCCTCGGCATTCCGATGGGAAGGAACTCGGTGAGCACGCGCTCGGCGTTGAGCTGGCCGAGGCGCATTCCGCCATCGGCCAGGAAATCGGCGAAGGAGGCCGCCCGCGTGCGCCACAGATGGCCGAGCACGAGCCGGCGCTTGCCGAGGTGATCGACGACATACTCCTCGATCTCCGCCGCGCTCATGCCGCCCGCATAGGCCGCGCCGATCAGCGCGCCGATGGATGAGCCGGCGATGCATCGCGGCTTCACGCCCAGATCGTCGAAGGCAGCGAGGACATGGATATGGGCGAGCCCGCGCGCGCCCCCGCCGCCGAGCGCGAGCCCGATGCGCGGGCCGGCGGCGAACGGGCGCTCGAGCGCAGAGGGTGCTTCCAGAACCGACATGATGCCGCTCCGCGACTGGCGTTGCAGCGAGGATTTAGCCGATGGGCCGCCCGCCGCAAGCCCTTGCCGGGTCAGGTCGTGGACGGGCCGACCGTCACGATGCTCGGATCGACGGTCAGGAGCTCGCGGGCCATGCGCTGCACGTCCTCCAGCGTCACGGCGTCGATCAGCGCCTCGCGCTCGTCGATATAGCCGATGCCCAGGCCGTCGAGCTGGATGCCGACCAGCGTGGAGGCGATGGAAAGCGAGGAGGAGAGGTTCTGGACGGCATAGGCGCCCTTCACATAGGCCTTCGCCTTGTCCAGCTCCTCCTGGCCCGGCCCCTCCTCGGCCATGCGGACCATCTCGGCGCGGATGATCTCGATGCTCTCCTGCGCCCGGTCCGCGCGCGTCGCGGTGGAGGCGGCCAGCAGCGCCGAATGGTCGTAGTTCGACAGGTAGGAGCCGACGCCGTAGGCGAGCCCGCGCTTTTCGCGGATTTCCTGGAAGAGCCGCGAGGTGAAGGTGCCGCCGCCGAGAATGTGGTTCATCAGATAGGCGGCGAAGAAATCCTCGTCGTCGCGCCGGATGCCGGGCACGGCGAGCTGGATCGTCGTCTGCGGCACGGCCAGCTCCACCGCCTCGCGCACGCCCGTCGCCGGCACGATCTCCGGCACCTCCGCCACGGCCGCCTCCTGCGGCAGGGCGCCGAACACCTCGTCGAGCCGCCGGCCCAGCCGCTCGGCGTCGATGGCGCCCACGACGCCGATATAGAGGTTGTCGCGGCCGAAGGAGCTTTCCATGAAGGCGCGCAGATCGTCCGCCGTCACCGCGTTCAGCGTGTCGATCGTGCCTTCCACCGGCCGTGCATAGGGATGGCCGGGGAAGACGGCGTTGCGGAAGGCCTCGCCGGCCAGCGTGCCCGGATCGTTGCGGTTGGCGATGATGCCGGTGGCTATCTGGCCGCGGATGCGGTTCACCGGCTCCTCGTCGAAACGCGGCTCGTTGACGGCGAGCCGCAGGAGCTCGAACGCCTCGTCCTCATGCTCCACGATGGCGCGGAAATTGCCGGAGAAGGCGTCGTAACTGGCCGAGAAGGAAAGGCTCACGCCGAAATTGTCCAGCCGCTCCTGGAACTCGGCGCTCCCGATCTCGCCCGCCCCCTCGTCGAGCAGGCCGGACAGGAGGTTGGCGGTGCCCTCCCTGCCCTCGGCGTCCTGCGTCGCGCCGCCGCCCTTGAAGGCGAAGCGCACGGCCACGAGGGGGTTGGTGTAGTCCTCCACGAGATAGGCCTTGATGCCGCCGGGGCTCGTCACCTCCTGGATGTCGATGGCGAAGGCCGGCGCGGCACCGGCTGCGAGAAGCGCCACGGCGCCGGCGAAGGTCTGGCGAAACTGGAACAAGGTCAACAAATCCTCAGGCGTTGGGTCAGCCGTCGATGGCGCCGGGCAGCGCGGGCTCGGCCACGGAGGGTGCGGCCGCCTCCGGCGCGGGCGGCGTCGTGCCGGGCTCGGGCAGCAGGTTGCCGGAGACGGAGCGCTCGCGGCGCAGATAGGTTCGGGCCGCCGCGTTCACCTCGTCCACCGTCACGGCCTGGATCCGCTCCGGCCAGCTTTCCACGTCCTCGATGGTGCGCCCGGTGGTGAGCGCCGCGCCATAACGGCGCGCGAGGGCGGTCTGGCTGTCGCGCTGGTAGATCAGGGCGTTGCGCACGCGGTTCTTGGCCGCGTCCACCTCCTCCTGCGTCACCCCCTCGGCGGCCAGGCGGGCGATCTCGGCCTCGATCCCCTCTTCCACCGCCTCGAGCCCGGCCTCGCCGCGCGGCGTTCCGTAGGTGATGAACTGGCCCTCCAGCAGGGCGTCGCCCTGGTAGTAGGCGCCCACGCCCGCCGCGATCCCCTGCTCCACCACCAGCGCGCGATAGAGGCGGCTGGTGGTGCCACCGCCGAGGATATCGGCCAGAAGGTCGAGGGCCTCCGATTCGCCGGGCTCGGCCGTGCGCTCGGACGGCGTCACGTAGCGGGTCTGGAGATTGGGCTGGGTGACGCGCGCGTCGGTGAGCGTCACGGTGCGGCGGGTGATGGATGGCGGCTCCACGGGGCGCAGGCGCTCGCCCGGCTCGGCCCGCTGCTCCACCTGCCCGTAGGTCTTTTCCGCCAGCGCACGGACCTCATCCGTGGCGACGTCGCCGGCCACGATGAGGACGGCGTTCGAGGGCGTATAATAACGGTCGTAGAAGGCGATCGCGTCCTCCCGCGTCAGCCCTTCGATCTCGCTCTGCCAGCCGATAACGGGCGTGCCGTAGGGGCTGTTGGTGAAGAGCGTGGCCTGCATGGCCTCGGAGAGCTGCGAGGCGGGGTCGTTTTCCACCCGCATCCGGCGCTCTTCCAGAATGACGTCGCGCTCCGGGTTCACCGCCTCCTCCGACAGGATGAGATTGCTCATCCGGTCGGCCTCGAAGGTCATCATCTCCTCCAGCGCCTCGACGGGCACCTGCTGGAAATAGGCCGTGTAATCATAGGAGGTGAAGGCGTTCTCGTCGCCGCCGATATCGGCGATGGCGGCGGAGAACTCGCCTTCCGTATAGGTCTGCGTTCCCTTGAACATCAGATGCTCGAGGAAATGGGCGATGCCGGACTTGCCGGGCGCCTCGTCCGCGGAGCCCACCTTGTACCAGATCATCTGCGTGACCACCGGCGCGCGCCGGTCCGGGATGACCACCACCTCCAGGCCGTTGTCGAGCGTGAAGCTCTCGATCTCGGGCCGCAGCGCCTCGGCCTTGCGCGCCGCCTCCTCCGCCGGCGAGGACACCGCCTCCCCGCCCGAGGCAGGCCCCTTCGCGAAGGCGGGAGCGGCGGCGGCCAGCGTGAGGGCGAGGAGGCTGACGCCGGTGAGGCGGGCGGAGCGAATCATATGGCTCGGTTTCCTCTCGGATTTCATGCGCCGGGGCGGGCACGCACCCCGGCCGAGGAGATAGGACGGGCGCCAACAGGCACGCAATTTACGTTTTTGTAAGGGCGCTCAGGCGGCGGGGCGCAGGAAACGCAGCGCCGTCTCGCCCATCGTCCGCTCGTCCTCCAGCACGAAGCCGGCGGGCGTATCGAAGGGCGCGTCCCGGCCCTCCTCCACCACGCAGAGCGCTCCGGGCTTCAGCCAGCCGCCCTCCAGCGCGGCGAGGAGCGCGCCCTCGCCGAGGCGCTTGCCATAGGGCGGATCGGCTAGGAGAAGATCGAAGGGCTCCACGGTGCCGGCCGGGCCGAGCTTCGTCGCGTCCCGGCGGAAGACCTTGGTGCGGCCCTGAAGGCCCAGCGCCTCGACATTGCGCCGGATCAGGCCGCGCCCTTCCACGCCGTCCTCCACGAAGAGGCAGAAGCGCGCGCCGCGCGACAGGGCCTCGATGCCCAGCGCCCCGGTGCCGGCGAAGAGGTCGAGCGCGCGGATGCCTTCGAACGACACGCCCAGACCGTGCTGGAGAATGTCGAAGAGGCTGCCGCGATGACGCTCGGAGGTCGGGCGGATGGAAGCGCCCTGCGGACCGGCGAGCGCCCGGCCGCGAAACTCGCCGGCAACGACACGCAGCACGGATCAGCCCTTCGGCCGCCCGCGCGGCCGGTCCCCGTCCGAGCGCGGCCCGCCGCGCGGCGCGGGCCGGGGGCCGCGCGAGGTGCGGCCCTCCGTCCGATCGCGGTCGCGAGCCTCGCGCTCGGCCTGCTTCTTCTCGCCCACGGCGCGCGCGCCGGGCGCCATCCAGACATTGGCGGTGCGCTTGGGCGCGGAAGGAGGACGGCGCGCCGGCTTCGCGTCCGCGTCGCCGCCGCCCTCGCGCTTGTCGCCGAAGCTCCTGGGCTTGCGGTCGCCGAAGGGGCGCTCGCCCCGCTCGGGGCGCGGGCCGCGCTCGGGCCTGTCGCCCTTGTCGAAGGCGCGCGGCGCGCGCGTATCCAGCCGCCCCAGCGCGTCGTCGCGCTTCTTCTCGCCGAACTTCTTGCGGTTGGGCCGGCCGCCGTCGCTGGCCGAGATCCATTCGCTGCGCGCGGCCGGCTTCTCGGTGCGCGGCGGCGTTTCGGCCTGCACCGGCTTGTTGGAGAAGGTGTTGACGATGGGCGCGTCGAAATCGGCGCCCGATTCCTCGATCAGGCGCTCGCCGAGCTGGTCGCGCAGCGTGCGCCCCTTGATCTCCTGCACCGCGCCCTCGGCCAGCTCGCCGAGCTGGAACGGGCCGAAGGACAGGCGGATCAGGCGGTTCACCTCGAGCCCGAGATGGCCGAGCACGCGCTTGACCTCGCGGTTCTTGCCCTCGCGAAGCCCGAGCGTGAGCCAGACATTGGAGCCCTGCTCGCGGTCCAGCGAGGCCTCGATGGCGCCGTAGAACACGCCCTCGATGGCAATGCCCTGGCGCAGCTCGTCGAGCCGCTCCTGGCTGACCTCGCCGTGGGCGCGCACGCGGTAGCGGCGCAGCCAGCCGGTGGCCGGCAGTTCCAGCGTGCGGGCAAGCCCCCCGTCATTGGTGAGGAGGAGGAGGCCCTCCGTATTGATGTCGAGACGCCCGACGGTCAGGACGCGCGGCATCTCCTCGGGCAGGCGGTCGAAGACGGTGGGGCGCCCTTCCGGGTCGCGGTTGGTTGTCACGAGGCCGGCCGGCTTGTGGAACAGCCACAGGCGCGTGCGCTCGATGGCCGGCAGCGGCGCGCCGTCCACCTCGATGCGGTCCGAGGCCGAAACCTCGACCGCCGGAGTGTCCAGGATCTTGCCGTTCAGCTTCACGCGGCCGTCGGCGATCATGCCTTCCGCATCGCGGCGCGAGGCGATGCCGGCGCGTGCAAGGCGCTTGGCGATGCGCATGGTGCCCACACCGCCGCCTTCGGCGGGCGCGGCGCGGCGCGGGCGCTCGTCGCGCTCCTCGCGGCGGGGCCGGTCCTCGCGCGGGCGGTCGGAAAAGCTGCGCGGCTTGCGCTCGCCGCCCTGCCCCTCATGGGAAAGCCGGCCATGGCTGCGCGCGGGCTTTGCCGCCCCGTCCGCGTCGCGCCCGCCATGGGAGACCATGCCGCGGCTGCGGGGCACGAAGGGCTTGTCGCCCCGGCGCTCGCCTTCCGGGCGGGGCTCACGCGGGCGGAAGGGCTTGCGCTCCCCGGCCGGCTCACCGCCGCGTTCCTCGCGCGGCCGGAACGGCTTGCGCTCCTCGCCGCGCCCCTCGCCGCGCGGCGCGAAACGGCGTTCGGCTTCGCCCTCACGCTGCGGGCGATCTTCGCGAGGGCGGAAGGGCCTGGAGCCGGCGGGCCGCTCGCCGCCCTTGGCGAAGGGGCGGCCCTCGCGCGCGGGGCCTTCGCCACGGGTTTGTGCCGAGGCGCCGCGCGGCTTGAAGCCGCCGGGCTTGCCGCCCTTGCGAAACCCGCCGCCCGGCCGCCCCTGTCCGCCGCCGCGTTTGCCGCCCTCGGTCTTGTCGTTCATCGTCGTCTATGCCTCTTTTGCCGCGGTCTTTATCAGGTCGAAATCGCCCGAACGAGGGAAAAGCACGCGGTGACGCGCATCAATTTCATGGAATCCGCACTCGACGAGGCCCGCGCCGCCGGCGCGCGCGGCGAAGTGCCGGTGGGCGCGGTGATCGCCGACGGCGAGCGGATCGTGGCCGCCGCCGGCAACGAGACCCGCGCCCGGAACGACCCCACGGCCCATGCGGAGATGGTGGCGATCCGCAGGGCCTGCGAGGCGCTGGGGCAGGAACGGCTGGCCGGACTCGACCTTTACGTGACGCTGGAGCCCTGCGCCATGTGCGCGGCGGCCATCTCGTTCGCGCGGGTGCGGCGCCTGTATTTCGGCGTTGGAGACGAGAAGGGCGGCGCGGTGGAACACGGCCCGCGCTTCTATACCCAACCGACCTGCCACCATGCGCCGGAGGTCTACTCCGCCATCGCGGAGAGCGAGAGCGCGGCGATCCTGAAGGAATTCTTCGCCGCGCGCAGGGGCCAGCGCCCGGAGCCTTCCTAGAAAGGCAGGGACTGGCGGATGCGCGAGCCAAGGGACTGCGTGCCCTGCTGGCGGCGCTGCTTCACCTCCTCGTCGAGGCCGGGATCGCCCACGGGCGCGGTCTGCGAGGGCTGGCGGTAGTCCACGGGCGGCTCGGAGAGATAGCGCCGCTGGGTGGGGCTGCCCTGGTTATCGGCCCGCTGCTGCGTGGCGCGCTGCCCGCCGGCGCGCAGTTCCTCCGGGCTCAGCCAGCTACCGTCCTGCTCGGCCCGGCTCAGGCCGCTGCCGCGACGCGGCGCCTGCGAGGCCGGCCCGCCGAGCGAGGGATTGTAGTTCGCCGGCAGGGTCGCCTCGCCGCGCGTGGACTCGCCTGCCGCAAGGTTTTGCGCCCGGATGGCCTCGGGCGACTGGGGCCAGTTCGGGTCGTTTCGCGCGCTCACCGGCGCCTGCGGCGGCGGCAGGGCGCCGATCGAGGCGGGGCGCACCAGTTCGGGGCGCGGCACGTAGGCGATTTCCTGCCGGTTGGTGGAGCCGAGGGTGAAGAGCCCGTCGACATCGCTGAAAAGCTGCCCCGCCTGCGAAACGCCGGTGCCGTAGGTCGGTCCCGTGTTGCAGCCGGCCAAGGCGAGCGCGCCGGTGCCGAGAAGAAGGCCGGCGAACAGCCGGCGGGCTTGGATGGCCATCGGGAAACCCCCATCGAAGGCGGACGGAAAACCCCGCCGCGTCGAGATCATCGCGCCGCTAGCGCGATAATCCGGCGAATTGCGGGCAACTTATACGAGCCGCCGGGGCGGCCCGCAACGTTTGCTTTACGACTTGCGTGGCGGCGCGCTCAGATTCGGCCGAGCGCCGCCAGCTCGCGCAGCGCCTGCGCGTCACGCGGGGTCACGTCGGGATAGTCCGCGTCGGAGCCCACCTCCTCCGATATCTTCCAGGAGCGCGCGCATTTGCGCCCCTGTGCGAGGCGGAACGCCACCGCGACACCCGGGGTGTCGGCAAGAGAGAACGCGCCTTCCGGCGCCGCCTCGCCCGAGACCGAAAGGGCGCTGGTGATGGCGATCTCGGCAAAGTCGGTGGAGGACACCAGCGCGCGCAGGGCCTCGTCCTCGATATGCACGATGGGCGCGGCCTCCAGCGAGGAGCCGATCTCCTTGGCGCGGCGCTTCTCCTCCAGCGCGCCCATGACGACGCGGCGAACGCGCCGGAGCTGGGCCCAGCGCGCGGCCAGCGCGTCGTCGCGCCAGCCCTCGCCCGCCGGGCGGAACGCTTCCAGATGCACCGAGACCGCCTGCGGGTGACGCGAGAGCCATGCCTCCTCGGTGGTGAAGGGCAGGAGCGGGGCCATCCAGGTGACGAGCCTGTCGAAGATCAGCCGCACCACCTGCAGGGCGGCCTTGCGGCGTGTGGAAGACGGGGCGTCGCAGTAGAGCGCGTCCTTGCGGATGTCGAAATAGAAGGCCGACAGCTCCACCACGGCAAAGTCGAGCAGCGTCCTTGCGATGCGCTTGAAGTCGAAGCCGTCATAGCCCTTCTCGACCACCTCGCCGATCTCGGCCAGGCGATGGAGCATCAGGCGCTCCAGCTCGGGCATCTCGGCAAGGGGCACGTCCTCCCCCGTGTCGTGGGCCAGCGTGCCGAGCATCCAGCGGATGGTGTTGCGCAGCTTGCGATAGGCGTCGACATTGGTCTGGAGGATCGTCTTGCCGAGGCGCAGATCCTCCGAATAGTCGGAAGAGACCACCCACAGGCGCAGGATGTCGGCGCCCGACTGCTTGATGACCTCCTGCGGCGTGACGATGTTGCCCAGGGACTTCGACATCTTGCGCCCCTCCTCGTCCATGACGAAGCCATGGGTGAGGACGGCGTCGTAGGGTGCGCGGCCGCGCGTGCCGCAGGCCTCCAGCAGCGAGGAATGGAACCAGCCGCGATGCTGGTCAGAGCCCTCCAGATAGAGGTCGGCGGGCCATTTCAGGTCGGGGCGCCGTTCCAGGCAGAAGGCGTGGGTGCTGCCCGAATCGAACCAGACGTCGAGGATGTCGCGAACCTGCGTCCACTTGCGCGGATCGTGCTCGTTGCCCAGGAAGCGCTCCTTGGCGCCGTCGGTGAACCAGGCGTCGGCGCCCTCGGCCGCGAAGGCGGCGGTGATGCGCGCGTTGACGGCCTCGTCCTTCAGGATCGCGCCGTCCTCGTCCACGAAGACACAGATCGGCACGCCCCAGGCGCGCTGGCGCGAAAGCACCCAGTCGGGCCGCTCGGCGATCATGCCGCGCAGGCGGTTCTGCCCGGAGGCCGGCACGAAGCGCGTCTGGTCGATGGCGGCGAGCGCGCGGCCGCGCAAGGTGTCGGCGCCCTCGCGCAGATTCGTCTCGGCCAGGCCGTAACCGCCCAGGTCCTTGTCCATGTGGACGAACCATTGCGGCGTGTTGCGGAAGATCACCGGCTTCTTGGAGCGCCAGCTATGCGGGTAGGAATGCTTCAGCCGGCCGCGCGCCAGCAGCATCCCGCGCTCCACCAGCGCGTCGATCACGCGCTTGTTGGCGTCACCCTTCCTGCCCTTGTCGTCGATGACGCGCGCGGCCCCACCCGGCGCTTCCGGCCCGAAGCCCGGCGCGTCCCTGGTGTAGAAGCCGTCGTCGTCCACGGTGAAGGGGATGGCGGGGTCGATGCCGCGCGCCTCCAGCGCGCGCCGCATGGCCATCCACACGTCGAAATCCTCGCGTCCGTGGCCGGGCGCGGTGTGGACGAAGCCGGTGCCGGCCTCCTCGGTGACATGGTCGCCCTCGAGCAGGGGCACGGCGAATTCGTAGCCGCCGGCAAGGCCCTTCAGGGGATGGTCGCAGGCGAGGCCAGAGAGATCGGCCGCCGCCACCGCCGCCACGCGCCGGTAGCCACCCTCGGGCACGCGGGCCTTGGCGAACACATCGGCCGCCAGCGCATCGGCCAGGACGAGCCTTTCACCCTGCCGCGCCCAGCGCGGATTGTCCGCATCCTCGGGCGCCGTCACCTCGTAGAGGCCGTAGGCCACGCGGCCTGAATAGGCGATGGCGCGGTTGCCGGGCATCGTCCAGGGGGTGGTGGTCCAGATGACGATGGAGGCGCCGGAGAGCGCCCCCTCCCCCCGGACCGGGAACTTCACCCAGACCGTATCGCTCTCATGGTCGTGATATTCGACCTCGGCCTCGGCCAGCGCGGTCTTCTCCACCACCGACCACATGATGGGCTTGGAGCCGCGATAGAGCTGGCCGCTGGTGGCGAATTTCAGGAGTTCGCCCGCGATGACGCTCTCGGCCTCGAAGGCCATGGTCAGATACGGGTTCTTGAAATCGCCCTCCACCCCCAGGCGGCGGAACTCGCGCGACTGCTCGCCCACCCAATGGGCGGCGAAATCGCGGCATTCCTGCCGGAACTCGTTGACCGGCACCTCGTCCTTGTCGCGGCCGCGGGCGCGGTACTGCTCCTCGATCTTCCATTCGATGGGCAGGCCGTGGCAGTCCCAGCCCGGCACGTAATTGGCGTCGCGCCCACGCATCTGGAAGGAGCGGGTGATGACGTCCTTCAGGATCTTGTTCAGCGCGTGGCCGATATGGAGATTGCCGTTGGCATAGGGCGGGCCGTCGTGCAGCACGTATTTCGGCCGCCCCTTTCCGGCCTCGCGCAGCTTGCCGTAGAGGTCCATCGCATCCCAGCGCTCCACCCATTTCGGCTCGGCCTCGGGCAGGCCCGCCCGCATGGGAAACTCGGTCTGCGGCAGGAACAGGGTCTTGGAATAGTCGGGCGCGGTCTGGCTGTCGGTCATGGCGTCTTTCGGGTCTCGGCCGCCGGCCGGGGATCGGCTCGGGCGGCAGGCATGGAAAGGCGCCTCGAACGGGCGCAGGGCGGGGCGGCATCCCGGCCACCGCCGCGCGCCTTCAGCGCGCCGGCGAGGCCGGGCGGCTAATTCGCCCCGTCAGGCGCAGAGAAAGAGACGATCCGTCGCGCATGGCGGTTCTCTATCAACCGCGCGCGCCGCCACACAAGGACTTTTAGAGAGCGTTTGAGAATTCGGGCGGGTCGGTCCTGCGGGTCCTTTCCGCCGCCGAATTCTCAAACGCTCTCTTAGAAGGCGATCGCGCGGTCGAGATCCGAAAGCGGCTCGGCGGCGGCCAGGAGGGCGCGGCCCTCTGCCGCGTCCTCGTCCATCCGCGCGACGAGCGCGGCGACATCGGCAAACTTCTCCTCGCCGCGCAGGCGCCGGAAGATGGAGACCGAAACGGTCTCGCCGTAGAGATCGCCCGAAAAGTCGAAGAGGAAGGTCTCGAACAGAGGCGCCCCGTCGTCGAAGGTCGGGCGGCGCCCGTAGCTGGCCACGCCCCCGTGCAGCGCGCCGCCGGCGCGGCGAAGGCGCACCGCGTAGATGCCGTGCTGGAGAAGCGCGGGGAACGGCAGCGCCATGTTGGCGGTGGGATAGCCGAGCGTGCGCCCGAGCTTTCGCCCATGGCCGATCTCGCCCTCCACCGTCCAGCGCCAGCCGAGCAGCCCGGCCGCGCCCGCCACGTCGCCGGCCGCCAGATCCTCGCGGATGCGGCTGGAGGAGACGACGCCGCCCTCGTCGCCATGGGCCTCGATGATGGTGACACCGAAGCCCTCGGCCTCGCCCGCCGCACGCAGATAGGCCGGATCGCCGCCGCGCCGCGCGCCGAAGCCGAAGTCGAAGCCGGCCACCACATGCGCCGCGCCGAGCCGCCGCACGAGGACGGCCGAGACGAACTCGGCGGCGGTCAGCGCCGCGAAATCGCGGGTGAAGTCCTGCTCCACCACCGCCGAGAAGCCGAGCGCGCGGAGCAGCCGCGCCTTGAGCGGCGCGGGCGTCAGGCGGGGCACCGGCCGGCCCGGCTGGAACAGCGTGCGCGGATGCGGCTCGAAGGTGAGCGCCAGAAGCGGCAGGCCCCGCTCGCGCGCGATGCGGCCGGCGCTGGCCAGCACCGCCTGGTGCCCGCGATGCACGCCGTCGAAATTGCCGATGGCCACCACCCCGCCGCGCAGATGCGCCGGCAGGGCGCTCTCGCCGAAGATACGCGTGAAGCGCGCAGGGCTCATACGAGCTGCGGGATCACGTAGCGCGCGGCGACGCCGCGCCCGGCCAGCTCCGCCGCCAGCGCGGCGACGTCGCCGTCCGCCGCGCGCAGCTCGTCGCGATGAATGCCCTCGCGCACGAAAAGCGCGTCGGCGCCGATGGCGGCCGCGCCCGCCACGTCGGTGAAGAGCCCGTCGCCGATGCACAGGAGGCGGGGGTTCGGATGCTTCAGGCCGGCGAGCGCCACCTCGTAGATCGGCCGGTGCGGCTTGCCGGCCAGGCGCACCGTGCCGCCGGCCTCGCCGTAGCCGCGCCCCAGCGCGCCGGCGCAATAGACCAGCCGCTCGCCCCGATGCACCACGATGTCCGGGTTGGCGCAGACGAAGGGAAGCCCCCGCGCCGCCATACGGGCGAGGAGGCCGGCGTAATCCTCCGGCGTTTCGCTCTCGTCGTCCGTCAGCCCCGTGGCGACGACGGCCTGCGCCTCCTCCTCCCCGACCAGCTCGATGTCGAGCCCCTCGAAAATGTCCGCGTCGCGGGCGGGACCGATATGGAAGAGCCGCCGGGGGCCCTGCTGGATGAGGACGCGCGTCGCATCGCCCGAGGTGACGATGCGGTCATAGGCCTGCCGCGAGACGGCGAGCGCGTCGAGCTGCGCCTGGACGCCCGCTGAGAGGCGCGGCGAATTGGTGACGAGCACGACCTCCAGGCCCTTGCCCCGCGCCGCGATCAGCGCCGCCTCGGCTTCCGGCGACTTGACGACCCCGTCATGGACGACGCCCCAGACATCGCACAGGATCGCGTCGTAGTTGCCCACGATTTCGCCGAGCGTCCCGATCGCCGCCAGCGCGCTCGCCGTGTCCGGCTGTTCCATCGCCTGCCCCTTCTGCCCGTGGCCGCCCTCGGCTGGCTTCATGGCCCGAGGCGATAGTCAGCGCGCTCCGGTCGGTCAAGGGCGGCTCAGCGCGCGATGCGAAGGCTCGACAGGGAGGCGACGATGTCGGCGAAGGCCTGCCGCAGCTTCTCGTTGCTGGAGGCCTCGTAGAAATAGGTCCGCTCCAGGTCGCGCGCGCGACCGGCGCGCTGATCGTCCAGATAGGAGGAGGCGCAGCCTTTCAGGAGCGGGAAGACCGTCGCCTGATCGCTCCTCGGAATGTCGAAGGCGATGGTGTAGATGATCACGCCGTCGCGCGTCACCTGCCTGCCGTCCACCATCCGCGGCTCGCCGCGCGCGTTGGTCACGGGCACGCGCCCGTCATTGCGGGCATTCTCGCAGATCTGGGCCGTGCGCTGGTTCATGGCGCGCGAGAAGTTCGCGTTGGTGTAGGTGCCGGAGGGTACGGTGGTGTTCTCGAAGATGCGCCCCTGCGCGGCGTAGCCGTAGGCGCCGTAGCCGGACTTGTTGAGCGTATCGTTGGCGTAATAGGTGTTGGCGCCGTCGGTCATCAGGATGATGGCCTTGATGTTGTCCTCCTCGCCCCGCGCCCGCCCGCCGGTGAAGGGCTCGTTCGGCGAGAGAGTGCGCCAGCCCCAGCCGACGCCCTCCTCCACATTGGTGGCGCCGGACGCGTCCAGCGACCGGATATGAGCGATGGCGGCCGCCGCATTGTCGGTCAACGGCAGGATGGGGGCCGATTCGCAGATATAGGAGGGTGAGCCGGCATTGTTGGTGCCCGGCTTCGAGCGCCCGAGCACCTTGGTGGGCCGCATGAGATATTTGCGCACGTCCTGTTGCGAGCTGCGCATGTCATTCTCGCTGCGGCTGCCCCGGTGGTCGCGCAGGGCGTAGATTCCCGTGGGGGCAAGCCAGCCGACGTTCTCGCCGTTGGCCCACCGGTTGGTGTCGTAATTGACGTAGCTGTTGCGCTCCCACCCCCTGTCGTTCAGCCAGTTGTTGCCGAAGGACACCTGCGAGTGGATGTCGTACTCGTCGGGCGCGAAATAGGGCACGAAGAGCGTCGATGGGTTGCTTTCCGTGGGCGTGTCGTCGGTCAGCGCGTAGATGCCCGGACGCGCCTCGACGCAGCCGGCGAAGGGGAACAGGGGCGTGGTGCCGGTCGGCGTCAGCGTATAGGGCGGATGGCAGGTCGGGTCGGAGCCCAGGTTGCAGTTCCTGAAGGCGCCCGTCTGCCGGCTGACCGTCATGGCGAAGCTGCCTGGATTGCGGTTCGTCCAGGTGCACGTCACGCTGCTCGTCGTGGTGGTGGCGGTCATCGCCGTCGGGCATCTGGTGAAGTCGAACGAGACGGACTGCTCGCGCATGTTCTCGTAGATGTACTGTCGCGTCAGATGGACGGCCGGGTTCGACTTGAGCACCCAGGGGCCTTTCTCGGTGGTGCCGAGATTGCGCGAGATCTGGTTGACGGTCTTCGTCGTGTCCGACGACCAGTTGTAGCTGGCCCAGTCGAGATTCTCGTGGTGGATCGGCGAGAGGCCCTTGGGGTCCATCCAGGCGGCCCGCAGATGGTCCGCCCCCACATTCACCGCGCCGGCGAAGGGCACGATGGAGACCTGCGAGGGTTTCTCCAGGCCGGAAACGCCGCTGTTCTGGAGCAGGCTGTCGACGGCCGTCTCGGCCACCTCGCGCAGCGTCTCGATCTTGCTGCTACCGCCGCCGGAGGGCGAATCGTTCATCGAGCCGGACGTGTCCAGCACCAGCGCCACCTCCAGCGTGGTGTTGCCGATGGCGATCACGCTGCGGACCTCGGAGAAGCTGTCGCCCATCCCCTCGAAGACGCCGGCCATGAGAGGCAGGAACATCGGCCGGTAGGAATAGTCCACGCTGATCGCCAGCTCGCGCACATTGTGCTCGTTGAACGAGACGCCCTCGTAATGCAGCTCGGTGCTGGAGCGGAACAGCTCGCCGGCATTGGCGGCGAAGTAGTCGCGCGCGAAGCTTTCCAGCCTGCCCGAGTCGGGGTCGGTGTTGAATTGCTTGGCCGCCGCCAGCGCCGCCGCGTCGGCCGCGTTCTGGACGCGCACCCGGTTGGCGTAGAACATGTTGAAGTCCAGCGCCCCGCCGATCGTGAAGATGACCGGGACGGCGGCCAGGGCGGTGATGACCGCGAAATTGCCGCGTCTGTCCGACAGAAAGGAACGAGGGCCCTTGCGGCGGCGCTGGTGGTTCATTCGTCTATCCCGGCTCAAGACCCCGAGACGCCGAGATCGTGGGCCGGAAGGATAGAGGCCATGTCTTAACGCCCGCTTCGGCGGGCCCCTAAACTTGTCGCCCGGGCGCGCAAGGACCTCCGGCGGCGAAATGGCGGGCGGATGCACCTTGACAGGAACCCTGCGCGAGCCTTATCTCCGCTTCGCTAGCACTCGCCTTCGGGGAGTGCCAATCGATTGGCCGGGCGTGAAGCCCGGCGACAACAACGAAGGTTCTGTTCGATGGCCAATGTGAACTTCCGTCCCCTGCACGACCGCGTCGTCGTGCGCCGTGTCGAGTCGGAAAGCAAGACGGCAGGCGGGATCATCATTCCCGACACCGCCAAGGAGAAGCCGCAGGAAGGCGAGATCGTCGCCGTCGGCGCCGGCGCGCGTGACGAGACCGGCAAGGTCAACCCGCTCGAGGTCAAGGCCGGCGACCGCATCCTCTTCGGCAAGTGGTCCGGCACCGAGATCAAGCTCGGCGGCGAGGACCTGCTCATCATGAAGGAATCCGACATCCTCGGGATCGTCGGCTGACGCCAGCGCCTTCGCAACTTCCCTTCCTTTTGAAACGGCGCCGACCGCCCCGCGGGGCGCCGAGGAGACAGACAAATGGCTGCTAAAGAAGTCAAGTTCGGTCGTGATGCCCGCGAGCGCATGCTGCGCGGCGTCGACATTCTCGCCGATGCGGTGAAGGTCACGCTCGGCCCCAAGGGCCGCAACGTCGTGATCGACAAGTCGTTCGGCGCTCCGCGCATCACCAAGGACGGCGTTTCCGTCGCCAAGGAGATCGAGCTGGAGGACAAGTTCGAGAACATGGGCGCCCAGATGGTGCGCGAAGTGGCCTCGAAGACCAACGACAAGGCCGGTGACGGCACCACCACCGCGACGGTCCTGGCCCAGGCCATCGTCCGCGAGGGCGGCAAGGCCGTCGCCGCCGGCATGAACCCGATGGACGTCAAGCGCGGCATCGATTCGGCCGTCGCCAAGGTCGTCGAGACGCTCCTGTCCTCGGCCCGCAAGATCGAGACCTCGGACGAGGTCGCGCAGGTCGGCACCATCTCGGCCAATGGCGAGAAGGAAATCGGCCAGATGATCGCCTCGGCGATGCAGAAGGTCGGCAACGAGGGCGTCATCACGGTCGAGGAGGCCAAGACCGCCGAGACCGAGCTCGAGGTCGTCGAGGGCATGCAGTTCGACCGTGGCTACCTGTCGCCGTACTTCGTGACCAATGCCGAGAAGATGGTCGCCGAGCTGGAGGACCCCTACATCCTCCTGCACGAGAAGAAGCTCTCCAACCTCCAGGCGATGCTGCCGGTCCTCGAGGCCGTGGTGCAGTCGGGCAAGCCGCTCGTCATCATCGCCGAGGACGTAGAGGGCGAGGCGCTGGCCACGCTCGTCGTCAACAAGCTGCGCGGCGGCCTGAAGATCGCCGCCGTCAAGGCGCCGGGCTTCGGCGATCGCCGCAAGGCGATGCTTGAGGACATCGCGATCCTCACCGGCGGTCAGGTCATCTCCGAGGATCTCGGCATCAAGCTCGAGAACGTCTCGCTCGACATGCTCGGCCGCGCCAAGAAGATCTCGATCACCAAGGAAAACACCACCATCGTCGATGGCAACGGTGAGTCCGAGGGCATCAAGGCCCGTGTCGGCCAGATCAAGGCGCAGATCGAGGAGACCACCTCGGACTACGACCGCGAGAAGCTCCAGGAGCGCCTGGCCAAGCTCGCAGGCGGCGTGGCGGTCATCCGCGTCGGCGGCGCGACCGAGGTCGAGGTGAAGGAGAAGAAGGACCGCGTCGACGACGCCCTCAACGCGACCCGCGCGGCCGTGGAAGAAGGCATCGTGGCCGGCGGCGGCGTGGCGCTGCTGCGCGCCTCCAACGCGCTGACGATCAAGGGCGAGAACCAGGACCAGGAAGCGGGCATCACCATCGTGCGCCGCGCGCTCCAGGCCCCGCTTCGCCAGATCGTCACCAATGCCGGCGGCGAAGGCTCCATCGTGGTGGGCAAGATCCTCGAGAACGAGTCCACGACCTTCGGCTACAACGCCCAGACCAGCGAATACGGCGACATGATCCAGTTCGGCATCGTCGATCCGGTCAAGGTCGTCCGCTCGGCCCTGCAGGACGCGGCTTCGGTCGCCGGCCTGCTCGTCACCACCGAGGCGATGATCTCCGAGGCTCCCAAGAAGGACGGCGGCTCCATGCCCGCCATGCCGGGCGGCGGCATGGGCGGCATGGGCGGCATGGACTTCTAAGTCCCGTCCATCTCTGGAAAACAGGGAAGGGGTCCGGTTCGCCGGGCCCCTTTTTTCGTGCGCCCCATGCGCCCTCCGCAACCGGCCGGCGCAATCGGCGGGAACCGACCGGGCGCCTGCCCCGTTCTTCCTTCAATATCGACGGCCATCGCCGCCGAGAGAATATTCGAGGAGAACGGATATGGTGGACAGCAACCAGATCAAGGGCGGCGCCAAGGAAATCGGCGGCAACATCAAGGAAGCCGCCGGCAAGGCGGTCGGCAACGAGCGCCTCCAGGCCGAAGGCCAGATCGACCAGGTCGAGGGCAAGACCCAGAAGAACTACGGCAAGGTCAAGGACGCCGTGAAGGACCAGACCGGCCACTGACCGGACGCACCTACGGTTCATGACGAGGCCGCTCCCGAAAGGGGGCGGTCTTTTTCGTGCGCGCCTTGAGGGTTCCTCCCTCCCGCCCTTCGTGATAACGCGCGGAGCGGGATTTGCGGCGCGCCGCGCCATGGAGAGGGAAGAGGACATCATGGGTGCAACGAGACGCGAGACCGATTCCATCGGCGCGATCGAGGTGGCGGCGGATCGCTATTGGGGGGCACAGACCGAGCGCTCGCTGAACAATTTCAAGATCGGCACGGACAAGCAGCCCATCGCCGTCATCCATGCGCTGGCGACCGTCAAGAAGGCGGCCGCGCGCGTCAACCGCGATTACGGCAAGCTGGAAGCGAGCCTTGCCGAGGCCATCGAGAAGGCGGCCGACGAGGTGATCTCGGGCAAGCTGGACGATCATTTCCCGCTGGTGGTCTACCAGACCGGCTCGGGCACCCAGACGAACATGAACGTCAACGAGGTGATCTCCAACCGAGCCATCGAAATGCTGGGCGGCGAGATGGGCTCCAAGAAGCCGGTCCACCCGAACGACCACGTCAATATGGGGCAGTCGTCCAACGACGTGTTCCCGACGGCCATCCACGTGGCGGTCGCCATCGAGGCCGGCAAACGTGTCCTGCCGGCCATCGACAAGCTGCATGCCTCGCTCGACGCCAAGGCGCGGGAATTCGACGGCATCATCAAGATCGGCCGCACCCACACGCAGGACGCCACCCCGATCACGCTGGGGCAGGAGTTCTCCGGCTATGCGGCGGCGCTCAAGCTCGGCAAGCGGCGCATCGAGCAGGCCCTGGAGGACGTCCACGCGCTGGCGCAGGGCGGCACGGCCGTGGGCACCGGGCTGAACGCGCCGGTGGGCTTCGACGTGAAGATCGCCGATGAGGTTGCGCGCCTGACCGGCCTGCCCTTCCGCACCGCCGAAAACAAGTTCGAGGCGCTGGCCTCGCACGGGGCACTGGCCTTCTTCCACGGCTCGCTGAACGCGCTGGCGACCGATCTGTTCAAGATCGCCAACGACATCCGCTTCCTCGGTTCCGGCCCGCGCTCGGGGCTGGGCGAATTGTCCCTGCCGGAGAACGAGCCCGGCTCCTCCATCATGCCCGGCAAGGTGAACCCGACGCAGTGCGAGGCGCTGACCATGGTGGCCGCCGAGGTCTTCGGCCACGAGACCACGGTGACGGTGGCCGCTTCCCAGGGGCATTTCGAGCTGAACGTCTTCAAGCCCGTCATCGCCAACGCCGTCCTCTCCTCCATCCGGCTGCTGGGCGACGGCATGGATTCCTTCCGCGAGCATTGCGTGGACGGCATCAAGGCCAATGAGGACCGCATCAAGGACCTGATGCAGCAGTCGCTGATGCTGGTGACGGCGCTGGCCCCCACCATCGGCTACGACAACGCCGCGACCATCGCCAAGACCGCCCACAAGAACGGCACGACCCTGCGCGAGGAGGCCCTGCGCACCGGCCTCGTCACCGGCGAGGACTACGACCGCATCGTCGACCCCGCCGCGATGACCCGGCCGGGCTGATCGTCATCGGTGAAGGGCGGCCTCCAGGGCCGTCCTCCCGACCATGGAGAGTCCATTGAAGATCGCGCGAAGACTGGCCGTGTTCACGGGGCTGCTTCTGGCCGCCATCCCCGCCCTCCTGTGGATCTACCAGACCGCGCAGTTCGGGGGGATGGGCTGGGACATCTCCCGCATGTCCGCCGATCGAGTGGTGGCGACCCTTGCGAAGGCGTTTCTGTTCGCCACGGTCGCGACACTGATCGTCACCGGCGACTGGCTTCGAATCTGGAAGCGGATTCGCTAAGCCCGCATGGCGGAGCGGCCTTCGGGCCGCCTTTTCGTCTCAGGCGGAAAAGCGCCTGACGATCTCGGCCACCGTGGCGGTACCCGCCGCGTCCACCGGCGCCGTCCGCGCGCGAGCCAGACAGGCCTGCGAGGACAATATCTTGCCGTCCGACAGGACGCGCAGCCGGTTGGCCGAGAGCGTGGAGCCCGACGAGGTGATGTCGACGATGATGTCGGCCGAGCCCGCCGCGGGCGCCCCTTCCGTCGCGCCGAGGCTTTCCACGATCCGGTAGGTCTGGATGCCGTGCGCGCGGGTGAAGAAGCCCTGCGTCAGCCGCCAGTACTTCGTGGCGATGCGCAGGCGCCGGCCATGCCGCAGGCGGAAGGAGCCGGCGACATCGTTCAAATCCTCCATCGTGTGCACATCCGCCCAGGAATCGGGCACGGCCACGATCACGTCGGCATGGCCGAAGCCGAGCGGGGCGACGATCTCGATGGCCGGGGCAAGGTCGGGCACGGTCTCGCGCAGAAGGTCCTCGCCCGTCACGCCGAAATGGATGGCCCCGTCGCGGAGCTCGCGGGCGATCTCGGAGGCCGAGAGCAGCAGCACCTCCAGCCCCTCCATGCCCTCCACGCGGGTGCGGTAGGAGCGCGCATCCTCGCTGGCCACCACGCGGATGCCCGCGCGCGACAGCGCCGCCACGCTGTTCTCCTTCAGCCGCCCCTTGGAGGGGATCGCGAGGACGACGCTCATGCCAGGCTCTCCGTGAAGGGGGCGAGCCTGTCGAGCCACAGCGAGAAGCCGACGGCGGGGATGGGCTCGGGCGCGCCGAGATAGGAGACGAGCCTGTCGTAGCGCCCGCCGCCCGCCAGCGGCCCCGCCGCGCCCGGCACGGACATCTCGAAGACCATGCCGGTATAGTAATCGAGCGGGCGGCCGAAGGCGGCCCGGTAGCGGATGCGCGAAAGATCGAGCCCGGCCGCGCCGAGCGCCTCGTTGCGGCTCGCGAAGAGGGTGAGCGAGGGGCCGAGATGGCCGCCGAGCGCGGCAAGCTCGCCTTGCGCCTCGCTCAAGGGGCAGTCGATGGCGAGGAAGCGGCGAAGGCGCGCCAGGAGCCCGGCGTCGAGCCGCGCCTCGGCCACCGCGACCTTCTCGATCAGGCGGCGCGCCACCTCGCCGGGAGTGCGGCCGCGATTGGGCGGCAGGCCGCCCTCCTCCATGCGGCTGGCGATCTCCTCCGTCAGCCGCGCCTCGTCTCCGGCCCGCGCCAGGTCCAGGAGGCGCTCGGGAACGGAAGCGATTGAGGCGGCCCCGCTGCCGCTCGCAAGGCCCTCGAGGGCGGAGCGCAGCGCCTCGTCGTGGCCGAAGGTGCCGATGAGGCGGCGCTGCCAGCCGGCCGGCAGGCCGAGCGTGCGCAGGAACGCCTCGAACAGGGCCTGGTCGCCCAGAACCGTCTCGGCCGCGCCGGGCGCGACGCCGCAGGCCGCCAGCGCATGGGCCGCGTCCGCCACGGCGGCCGCATCCGCGCCCGCCACGTCGGGCGTGCCCAGATCCTCGATGCCGGCCTGCCGGAACTCGGCCGAGCCCTCGCGGTCCTGCCGGAAGACGATGCCGGAATAGGCGTAGCGCTGCGGCAGCGCCTCGCCGCGCTCGATATGGGCGATGGCGACGGGGATGGTGAAGTCGGGACGCAGGCACAGCGAGCGCCCGCCCTCCCCGCGCGTGAGGAAGATGCGCCGGCGCAGCGCCTCGCCCGCCGTGTCGAGATAGGGCTCGGCGGGCTGGAGAACGGGCACGTCGACGATCTGCGCGCCGCGCTCGCGGAAGAAGACGCGCAGCCCCTCCTCGAAGGGGGGAAGGCCGTTCATTCCCGCCCCGCCCGCGCATCGAGAATGCGCCGCACGGCGTCGACGAGATCGGCCTCGTCCACGAGCTCCTGGCCCGCGCGCGCCTCGCGCCATTCGGCGTTGTCCTCGATGCCGGCGGCCATCTCCTTGCCGAGCGCCAGGTCCTTCACCTGCAGCTTGCCGGCCGCCTTCTCGTCGCCGCCCTGGATGACGACCACCGGCGAGCCCCGCCGGTCGGCATATTGAAGCTGCTTGCCGAACTGCTTGGGATTGCCCTGGAAGACCTCGACGGGCACGACCGGCCTGCCCGGCCCGTTCAGCGCGTTGCGCAGCCGGGCGGCCATCGCCTGGTAGTCGGCCATGCGGTCGCGGTCCATGACCGTGACGACGATGGGGCCGGTCGCCGCCGCGCCCTCCAGCCGGCCGAGATTCTTGAGCGCCGCCTGAAGGCGCGAGACGCCGATGGAGAAGCCGGTGGCGGGAACGGGGGTGGAGAGGAACCGCGAGACCAGCCCGTCATAACGCCCGCCGCCGCCGACCGAGCCGAAGCGCACCTTCTCGCCCTTCTCGTTGACGACATCGAACAGGAGCTCGGCCTCGAAGACCGGGCCGGTGTAATATTCCAGGCCGCGCACGACGGAAGGGTCAATCAGGATGCGATCCTCGCCATAGCCTGCCGCGCGGCTGGCGGCCTCGATCCGGGAAAGCTCGTCCGCGCCCTCCTCCACCATGGCCGCGCCGGCAAAGGCCGCGCGGATGGCATCGAGCCGCGAGCCCTGGGTGGAGCCGGCGAACAGTCCCATCACGCGGTCGATCGCCTCGGGGCCGAGTTCCGCCCCCTTGGTGAAGTCGCCGCTCTCGTCCTTGCGGCCCGCGCCGAGGAGAAGCCGCACGCCCTCGTCGCCGAACTTGTCGTGCTTGTCGAGCGCGCGCAGCACGGTCAGGCGCTGGCCGGCCTTCTCGTCTCCGGAAAGGCCGATGGCCTCCAGCACGCCGTCGAGCACCTTGCGGTTGTTCACCCGGATCACGTACTGGCCGCGCCCGATGCCGAGCGCCTCCATCGTGTCGGCCATCATCATGGCCATCTCGGCGTCGGCCGAGACGTTCGGCGCGCCCACGATGTCGGCGTCGAACTGCATGAACTGGCGGAAGCGCCCCGGCCCCGGCTTCTCGTTGCGGAAGACATAGCCGGCCCGGTAGCTTCGATAGGGCTTGGGCAGGTCCTCGAAATTCTCCGCCACGTAGCGCGCCAGCGGCGCGGTCAGGTCGTAGCGCAGCGACAGCCATTCCTCGTCGTCGTCCTGCAGCGAGAACACGCCCTCGTTCGGCCGGTCGCTATCGGGCAGGAACTTGCCCAGCGCGTCGGTGTATTCGAGGAAGGGCGTTTCCACCGGCTCGAAGCCGTAGGTCTCGTAGACGCGCCGGATCGTGGCCAGCATCCGCTCCTGCGCGCGCAGGTCGTCGGCGTTGCGGTCCACGAAGCCGCGCGGCGCGCGCGCCTTGACGCGGGTGGGCTTCTTCTTGGCGGCCATGACGAGATTTTCCGAACGGATCGACGGGATGGGCGATCAATGGATTGTTGAAGATGCCCCGCGTCCTACCGGATGGGGCCCATGGCTTCAAGTTGGAGCGTCCACCCTCAGCGCGGACGCTCGAAGGCGGCCCGCTCCTCCTCGCAGGGGGCGCGGCAGGCGCAGCCCTCCACATGGTCGTTGACGAAGCCCATCGCCTCCATGAAGGCGTGGCAGGTGGTGGGGCCGACGAAGCTGAAGCCGTGGTGCTTCAGCGCCTTCGACAGCCGGGCCGAGGCGGGCGTGATCGTGTTCGCCGCGACCCACTCGCGCGTCACGAGATCGGGCCGCTCCTCGCGCCCCGGCTCGAAGCTCCAGAGGAAGGCGGCGAAGGAGCGACCCTCCTTCTGCTCCAGCGCGATCACCGCCCGCGCATTGTTGACGGTGGAGGCGACCTTGCCGCGATGGCGGATGATGCGCGCATCGGCCGCGATCCGGTCTATCTCGGCCTCGCCCATGGCGGCGACGCGCTCCACCTCGAACCCCTCGAAAAGCGCGCGGAAGGCCTCGCGCTTGCGCAGGATGGTGATCCAGGAAAGGCCCGCCTGGAAGCCTTCCAGGCACAGCTTCTCGTAGAGCGCGCGGCGCCCGCCCTGCGGGCGGCCCCATTCGTGGTCGTGATAGCGGCCGTAAAGCGCGTCGCCGCCGGCCCATGCGCAGCGCGCGGTGCCGTCCGCGCCGTGAAGAAGTCCGTTCATTTCGCGGTGATGCCCGTCCGGGCCCGGCCGCGCAAGCTTGAACGTTTCGTCGCGAGCTTTCACAAAGGAAGCTTCTCCTGCCGAAGGACCCCGATGCCGCTTTACCTCATCCTCGCCGCCCTCGTCTTCCTCACGGCCCAGGCCCACGCGCGCGAAAAGCTGCCGGACGACGTGGCGATGATCGAGGGGTTCAACCGGGTGGTCTTCACCGCCGAGATATCCGGCCCCTTCAGCGATTCGGGCTATCTGAAGAAGTTCACGCGGCCCGTGCGCTTTCGGGTGGAGCAGGGCGCTGCCATCGACCGGCGGGCGGCCGTGGAAGCCTTCGTGGCCGAGATCGGCGGTTCGGTCGCGGGGCTGCGCACGCGCATGGCCGGGCCGGCGGAGCGGGCCGACTTCACCGTGCATGTGGTGGACCGCGCGCAGTACCAGAGCATCGGGCGGCGGATCTACAGCAACCCCTTCATGCGGGTGCCGGGCCATTGCATCGTGCGCGCGAACTTCTCGGAAAAGGGGATCATCCGTTCCGACGCGATCATCGTCTCGGACGAGGGCGAACCGCGCTTCCGCCGCTGCCTCGTCGAGGAGGTGTTGCAGGGGCTGGGGCCGCTGGCGGACAATCCCGACGCCATGCAAAGCGTCTTCAACGACCGTTCGCGCGCAACCACCTTCACGCGATACGACCGGCTGATGCTGAACATGCTCTACGATCCGCGCCTGAAGCCGGGGATGCGCAAGGGCGATGCCGCCCCGTTCCTGCCGGCCGTGCTGCGCGATGCGCGGCGGTACGTGCGATAACGCCGTTAACCCTTCGCTAACCGTCTTCAAGAACTTGCCGCGCGGGCGCGCGCGACGAGCCGCTTCGTTCACCATCGATTGGCGCTTTGCGCCCCATCCTCGCCCCAAGTCTGAACGGCACGAGGATGCCTCCCATGTCCATTCGCACCAAGGCGGGCCTCGCGCTCGCCGCGCTCCTTGCGCTTTGCGCCGCGGCCGGCGCGGGCGATGCGGCCGACCGGGTCTATCTGGACCGGACGCTGGCGGCCGAGCGCGTGCTGCAGCTTTCGCCGGCCAGCGGCGTGGGCGTCGCCTATACGCGGCCGCGCCTCGTGGAGCCCTACCATCCGGGCCAGGTCGTCTTCGAGGGCAATCTGCCCGTGGCGGTGGTGCCCAAGGGCGGCGGCCCCCTGCAACCGCTCGGCTCCTTCGCCGATCCGCGCATGGCCCGCCCGGCGCCGCCGCCGGTTCTCGTCCACCCCGCCCCGCCGCCGCCGCCGCAGGCCGTCGCCGTGCGGCGGGTGCAGCCGCAGGGCGGCCTCGACCCGGCCTTCCTGCCGCAGATCGTGCGCTACGAGGCGCGCCACGCGCCGGGCACCATCGTGATCGATACCGGCGCCAAGTTCCTCTACCTCGTGGAGCCGGGCGGAAAGGCCCGCCGCTACGGCGTGGGCGTGGGGCGCGAGGGCTTTTCCTGGAAGGGCCGCGAAAGGGTGTCGCGCAAGGCCGAGTGGCCGGGGTGGACGCCGCCGCAATCCATGATCGCGCGCGAGCGCGCCAAGGGCGTGATCCTGCCGGCGCACATGCCCGGCGGGCCGGAGAACCCGCTGGGCGCGCGCGCGCTCTATCTGGGCTCCACGCTCTACCGCATCCACGGCACCAACCAGCCCTGGACCATCGGCCGCGCCGTCTCATCCGGCTGCATCCGCATGCGCAACGAGGATGTGATCGACCTCTATGAACGCGTGCCCGTGGGCGCCGCCGTGATCGTGATCTGAAAGCCACACCTGCCCCGTGATCACATTATGGCGAGAGCGTGGCGCGGAGCGATGAAGCTTCCATCTGCATTGACGGATAAACCGCTGGAGGGGTGGCCCCGCCGCCCGAACGACAAAAAAAGGCTGAACGCATGACGATTTCGACGAAGATGGCCGTGGCGCTGTTCGCCGGCCTTGCCACCGTGGCCACGGCCATGCCCGCCAGCGCCCAGCAGGCGCGCTATTACGACTTCGGCCAGCAGAGCTGGCAGGAAGGCACGCCCGAGACGCGCGCGCAGATCCGCCGCCAGCAGCAGGGCCAGGCCCGCTCGGCCCAGACCATGCCGCGCCCGGACGCGCGCTTCGACCGCCACCAGGTCTCCATCGAGACGCGCGAGCGCCCCGGCACCATCATCGTCGATACCGACCGCAAGTTCCTCTACTACGTGGAAGGCGAGGGCCGCGCGACCCGCTATGGCGTGGGCGTGGGCAAGGAGGGCTTCACCTGGGCCGGCTCGGCCACCGTGGGCCGCAAGGCGGAATGGCCCGGCTGGACGCCGCCGGCCGCCATGCGCAAGCGCGAAGCCGCCAAGGGCCGCATCCTGCCCGCCTACATGGAGGGCGGACCCGACAACCCGCTCGGCGCGCGCGCGCTCTATCTCTACCAGGGCGGCCGCGACACGCTGTTCCGCATCCACGGCACCAACCAGCCCTGGACCATCGGCCAGAACCTTTCCTCCGGCTGCATCCGCATGATGAACGAGGATGTCACCCATCTCTACGAACGGGTGGGGAACGGCGCGAAGGTGATCGTCATCGGCCCCGGCCAGGACGGCGGCCGGGTCTATGCCGAGACGGGCGTGATGCGCCAGGCGAGCATCGGGGGCGAAAGCCGCAATCCGCTCGCCCGCCTCTTCGGCTCCAGCGTCCAGTAGGGCCAGCTCCCCAAAGCATCCGAAGAAGGCCGCCGCGGGGCGGCCTTCTTGCTTTCCGCCCCGCCTCTCGCCCCCCATCACTGCCCGCGACGCCCACCGGCGATTGAACCCGGCGCCGCGGCGCCCCAACTCCCACAGACGGGGACGGCGGAGCGCCGGCCCGGGCATCAGGGAGCTGGACGATGCTTGTGGAACGCAATGGCTGCCGGGTGGAGGTCATCACCGCCGACATCACCACGCTGACGCTCGACGCCATCGTGAACGCGGCCAATGAGAGCCTGCTCGGCGGCGGCGGCGTGGACGGCGCCATCCACCGCAAGGCGGGGCCGGAGCTTCTGGACGAATGCCGCTCCATCGGCGGGTGCCCGACCGGCGAGGCGCGCATCACCTTCGGCTACAAGCTGCCGGCGCGGCGCGTCATCCATACGGTGGGGCCGGTCTGGCGCGGCGGCCAGCGCGGCGAGGACGAGGCTCTCGCCAGCGCCTATCGCGCCTCCTTCGCGCTGGCCCGGCAGAACGGCGTCTCGAGCCTCGCCTTCCCGGCGATCTCCACCGGGGTCTACGGTTTTCCCAAGGAGCGCGCGGCGAGGATCGCGGTCAGCCAGGCGTTCGCGGCGGCCGATGAAGGGGACTTTTCGCTGATCCTTCTTTGCTGCTTCTCACGCGAGGATGCCCTCCTTTACGCGCAGGCGCTCGAAGGCAGGTGAGCTGCGCCGGAACGCTTGGGGCCCCCGCCCGTTTCGGGCAGCGAAACAAGGAGAACGACGATGTCCGACATCGCCAAGGGCAACGACCCGAAACACCAGGCCGATCCCGAGAACCGAGATCAGCCCGGCGCGCAGGAACGGCCGATGAACCGGGAAGAGGATCGCGACGAATCGCTCGACGATACCTTTCCCGCCTCGGACCCGGTTCCCGCCAAGCATATAGACGGCCCGAACAACTGAGCGGAGCCGGTCGAACCGAAAGCCGCCGACGCACGAGGGCCGGCGGCTTTCTCTTTCGAGGGGTCAGTTCTGCACGGACTGCACGGAGCCATCGACGCGCACATTGCCGCCGTTCATGAAGGAACCGCGCTCGGAGACGACGAGCGCGATCACCGCCGCCACCTCCTCCGCGCGGCCCCGCCGCTTCAGGGCGATGCCGGGGCGCTCCTCCTCCAGGAAGCTTTCCACAGCCTCCTCGAAGGAGACGCCTTTCTCCTTCGCCCGTTTCTCCATCATGCCGTCCGTCATCGGGGTCTCGATGAAGGCGGGGGAAACCGTGTTGCACAGGATGCCGTTCCCGGCCTCCTTGTAGGACAGGTTCTTCACGAAGGCGGCGAGGGCCGCCTTGGCGGCATTATAGGTCGCCTCATTCCAATAGGGCTGCACCGCATTCTCGGAGGTGATGCACACGAAGCGGCCCCAGCCGCCCTTGCGCATGACGGGAAAGCTCGCGCGCGCCACATGCACCGCGGAGAGGAAATCGATCCTCCAGGCGTCTTCGTAATCCTCGTCCCCCACCTCCAGCGGGTGGCCTTTCGCCCCGGTGACGCCGGCCGTGTGGATGACGATGTCCACTGTGCCGAAGCGTTCCACGGCCCGGGCCACCAGCGCGTCCACCTGCGCCTGGTCGGTCACGTCCGCCTTCACGCAGAGCGCGTCGGCGCCGAGCGTCTCGCACTCCTTTTCGAGCTGGTCCGTCTTCAGGTCGGACAGCACCAGCCGGACGCCCTCCTGTGCCAGAAGCTGCGCCGTGGCCCAGCCCATGCCGTCGCTGGCGCCGGTGATGATGGCCACGCGCCCCTTGATGCCCAAATCCATGTCTGCTTCTCCGGAAGAGCGGCGAGAAGCGCCGCTCGTTGTCCGCCGTGACAACGAAGGGTGCCGCCATAGGTTTCGGGCGGCGAATGCGGGAAAGGCCAGGCGATGCCCGATTACGACTTCAAGGCGCAGCGGCTCTTCGTCGAGGCAGATCTTCGCGCGGGGAGCGTCCTGCCCGCCTCGCCCGAGCAGGCGAACTATCTCGGCAACGTGCTGCGGCTTTCCGACGGGGCCGGGCTTCTCCTGTTCAACGGCCGCGACGGGGAGTGGCTGGCGCGCGTGGAGCGGCCGTCGAAGAAGCGCGTGGACCTCGTGCCCGTGGAGCGGGTGCGCGAGCAGACGCCGCCCCCGGACCTGCGCTATCTGTTCGCCCCGCTCAAGGCCGCGCGCCTCGACTACATGGTCCAGAAGGCGGTGGAGATGGGGGCGGGCGTGCTGGAGCCGGTGATGACACAGCACACGCAGAACCCGCGCCTGAACGTGGAGCGGATGCGCGCCAATGCCGTGGAGGCCGCCGAACAATGCGGCATCCTCAGCGTGCCGCAATGCCGGCCGCTGGCGAAGCTCGGCCCCGTCCTCGAGGAATGGGACGGGAGCCGGCGCCTCTTCTTCTGCGACGAGCGCGAGGATTGCGCGAGCCCCGCCGCCCTTCTCGCGCCCTTCGCCGGCGCGCCGCTCGCCCTTCTCGTCGGCCCGGAGGGCGGATTTTCCGGCGAGGAGCGGGCGCTTCTGCGCTCATGCGACTTCGTGACGCCGATCTCGCTCGGACCGCGCATTCTCAGGGCCGACACCGCCGCCGTGGCGGCGCTGGCGCTGATCCAGGCGATCGCGGGCGACGCCCGGTGAACGCGGCGTCTTCGCCGCCCATGGTGCGAAAGCGCTTGCAATGCGCGCCGAAGGCGGCGAGAGACGCGCGACCTTGCCCCTTCTCGGCCGAGCGGTAAAAACCAAGGCCACCCGACCGGACTTTACAGATGGCGCGCGACACAACCGACCTCACCTCCATCGGCTCGATCGACGATCTCGTCGCCGACATCGCGGCCGGCGAGAAGCCGGCAGAGGCTTTCCGCATCGGCACCGAGCACGAGAAATTCGGCTTCTACGCCGAGGATCTCTCGCCCGTTCCCTATGAGGGCGAACGCGGCATCCGCGCGCTTCTGGAAGGGCTTCAGGCGCTGTCGGGCTGGGAAGCGATTCTCGACGAGGGACGCATCATCGGCCTTGCAGGGGCCGATGGCGGGGGCGCCATCTCGCTCGAGCCCGGGGGGCAGTTCGAGCTTTCGGGCGCGCCGCTGCGCAGCATCCATGAGACCTGCCGCGAATCGAACGCGCATCTGGCCGATGTGCGGCGCGTGGCGGCGGAGCTGGGCATCCAGTTCCTCGGCATCGGCTCCAGCCCGCTCTGGACGCTGGACGAGACGCCGCGAATGCCCAAGTCGCGCTACGACATCATGGCGCGCTACATGCCGCAGGTGGGCACGCGGGGGCTCGACATGATGTTCCGCACCGCCACCATCCAGGTCAATCTCGACTTCTCCTCGCAGGCCGACATGGCGCGCAAGATGCGCATCGGCATGGCTCTCCAGCCGGTCGCCTCTGCGCTCTTCGCCAATTCGCCCTTCACGGAGGGGCGGCCGAACGGCCTCGTCTCCTGGCGCTCGGCCGTCTGGGCGGATGTGGACAATGCGCGCTCGGGCCTCCTGCCCTTCGCCTTCGAGCCCGGCTTCTCCTACCGCGACTATGTGGAATGGGCGCTGGACGTGCCGATGTACTTCGTCATGCGCGAAGGCCGCTACACGCAGGCGACCGACGTCACCTTCCGGCAGTTCCTGGACGGCGCGCTCAAGGGCCGGATCGCCTCGCCCGAGCCGACCATGGGAGACTGGACCAACCATCTCTCCACCCTCTTTCCCGATGTGCGGCTGAAGCGCTTCCTGGAGATGCGCGGCGCCGATGGCGGCCCCTGGCGGCGCATCTGCGCCCTGCCCGCCTACTGGGTGGGCCTTCTCTACGACGACGGGGCGCTGGACGGGGCCGAGGCGCTGACCAGGGACTGGAGCTTCGAGGAAGTCTCGGCGCTGCGCGCCGAGGTGCCGCGCTCGGGCCTGCGCACCCCGTTCCGCGGCGGGACGGTGCTCGACATCGCCCGCGCCAGCCTCGACATCGCCCGCGCCGGCCTCGTCGCCCGCGCCCGGCTGAACGAGGAGGGCCACGACGAAAGCGTGTTCCTCGCCCCTCTGGAGGAGGTGGTGGCGCGCGGCACCACGTCGGCCGAGGAACTGGTCCGGCTTTACGAGGAGCGCTGGGACCGCTCCATGGCGCGCGTCTTCGACCATCTCATCTATTGACGCCGGGCGGCCGCGCCGCCCGCCGCATTGACGGCGACTTGGCAGGACGGCCCCGCCGCCCCATTCTTCCCTGTTCCGGCCCGCGAGGGGCCGGCGCGTCGGCGCCGTGCGCCCTGGGAGCGGGAGATGACCGATTTCTTCGACTGGCTGGCGGCCGGCGACTGGGGCCTTGCCACCGACCGCCTGCGCGGCGAGTTCCGCCTGAGCCAGGAGGAGATGCGCCGGACTACCGACGCGCTGGCGCCCGCCTTCCTGCTTGCCCTGCGGCGCACCGCCGCCGACCCTTCGGCCTGGGGCGCGCTGGCCGGGGGCCTCACCGCCCCTTCGCCCGGCGCAGGCGCCATCGGGGCCTCGTCGCAGGCCGCAAGCGCTACCATGCTGGCCGCCCTCTTCGGCACCAGCGCGTTGAGCGATGCGGTGGCCCGCCACGCTTCCCTCTTCTCCGGCGTCGCCCCCGACACGATCCGCCGGATGATGCCCGCCCTTGCGGCCATGACCGTGGAAACCGTGATGCGCATGTCCGGCTGGCGGGACGCCACGGGGCGCCAGCCGGGCGAGGCGACGGGCGAACGCCGGGACCGGCCACAGGAGGCGAACTATCTCGAGCAGCTCTTCGCCGATGCGCTGAAAGGCGGCTTCCCCTGGCTTGGGGACTTGCGCGGCGATGCGATGACGGCGAATATGGGGTTCTTGCCATTCGGCTCCCTCAATCCTTTCGTCGAGATGACAGGCCCCTTTCCCGAGACATCCCCCGCACGCAACGCCCGGCCCGCGCCGAGCGCCGACGCGCGCGGGAAGGACACGCCGCCGGGCGGCGCGGCAGATGCCGGGCGCGCATTCCAGGAAGCCTATATGCGCCAGATGCTGACCCTGTTCGAGCGCCATGCGCCGAAGGCCGGCTGACGACACGATTCCCCATCCCCGTCCGTCCTGCCCGGCCGGCGGGTTTTTCCTTATGCCGGGCGCTTTAACGGAGGCCTGATATCGAGCGGCAGAATCCGCCCGATGGAGCCGAGATGCTTTTAACCAACGCACTGATCGTCTTCGCCCTCATTCTTCTCAATGGATTCTTCGCGATGTCGGAGCTCGCGGTGGTCTCCTCCCGCCGGGCCCGGCTCCAGCAGATGGCCGACGAGGGCTCCCGGGGCGCGCGCAATGCCCTGAAGCTGGTGGACGACCCGACGAGCTTCCTTTCCACGGTGCAGATCGGCATCACGCTCGTGGGCATCTTCGCCGGCGCCTTTGGCGGCTCGGCCTTCGCCGGGCCGCTGGCCGAGATCCTCGACCCGCTTCCGGTGGTGGGCGCCTACGCGCAGGGCACCGCCTTCGCCCTCGTCGTCATCGTCATCACCTATCTCTCGCTGATCCTCGGCGAGCTGGTGCCCAAGCGCTTCGCGCTGGCCAATTCCGAGCGCATCGCCGTCTTCGTCGCCCCCATCATGCTTTTGATCGCCCGGGTCGGCGCCCCGGTGGTCTGGTTCCTGCGCTTCTCCACCGAGACCGTGGCCAAGCTTCTGGGGGGTGGGGGCGCCACCGAAAGCTCGGTGACGGAGGAAGAGGTCAAGGCGATGATCGCCGAGGGCACGCAGAGCGGCGTCTTCGAGCAGAAGGAGCGCGAGATGATCGAGGGCGTCCTGCGCATCGCCGACAAGACAGCGCGCTCGCTCATGGTGCCCCGCCCCGACGTGTCCTGGATCTCCATCGACGACGACCCGGAGGAGATTCTCGACGAGATCATCGGCAGCGGCCACTCGCGCTTTCCCGTCAGCGGCGAGGAGCAGGACGACATCATCGGCGTCGTCCAGGCCAAGGAGCTTCTGGACCAGTTCCGCCGCACCGGCGGCATCGACCTGCGCCAGGCGCTGCGCGAGCCGCTCTACGTCAACGAATCCATGCCGGCGCTGAAGCTGCTCGACCGCTTCCAGTCGGCCAACATCCACGTGGCGATCGTGCTGGACGAGTACGGCTCCTTCGAGGGCATCGTCACGCCCACCGACATTCTGGCGGCGATCGCGGGCGCCCTGCCCGAGGGGCTGGACGAGGACTATTCGGCCATCCAGCGCGCGGACGGCTCCTATCTGGTGGATGCCGGGATGCCGATCGACGAGGTGGACCGGATGCTCGCGGGCGCATCCTTCCCCAAGGAGCGCGATTACGAGACCTTCGCCGGCTTCATCCTCGACCGCTTCGGCCACATCCCGGAGGTGGGCGAATCCATCGACTACGGCCTGTGGCGCTTCGAGGTGGTGGATCTCGACGGGCGGCGCGTCGACAAGATCCTGGCGACCCGCATCGGGGACGCGGCCGAGACGCAGGGCGAATAACGAAAAACCGCCGCAAGCAGGACTTGCGGCGGTTCAGCTTCGGCGGGGTCGCTTCATCGGCGCGGCGGCCGTGAGCGGGGGCTTCAGTTGCTCCTCCGTCGGCAGGCGGTGCGGGCCAGCACATAGGTCGGGTCCTCGCGCCAATCGGCCTTCAGGGCGGCGTGCACATCGTCGCGCTTCAGCCCGATATCGGCCAGCAGATGGTCGGGCAGGTCGGCCATGTAATAGGCGGCCCGCCGGTTGCGCAGGGCCTTCACACGCGCCAGCAGCCCCGCATAGGCGATGCTCAACCGCCCGGCCCAGCCGATCTCGCCGTCGCAGGCGCCTTCCCTGGATATCACACTCATCGTTCGTCTCCTTCGCGATGGACAAGGGAGGGGCGTTGCCGCGCGAGATGGGTCCCCGCGAGGCTCGAAGCGCCTGTCCGTCGTCCTGACGAACAAGGAGATACGCCGCACCGCTTGATCAGACCAACGAATGTTCATAATCTAAGCCATCAACGAAACCGATGGATGGCAGCCATGGCCGCGCCGCTCGATCTCGACCAGCTTCGCACCTTCGCCGCCGTGGTGGATTCGGGCAGCTTCACGCGCGCGGCCGACGAGGTGTTCAAGACGCAGTCGGCCGTCTCCATGCAGGTGCGGCGGCTGGAAGAGCGGCTGGGCACCGAGCTGTTCGAGCGCGGCGGGCGCGCGGTGCGCCTGACCGAGGCTGGTGCGCGCCTCCTGACCTATGCCCGGCGGATGCTGGCGCTGAGCCAGGAAACGCTGACGGCCTTCGATGAGACCCATATCGCCGGGCATGTGCGCATCGGCCTGCCCGACGACTATGCCGAGCGCTTCCTGCCCGAGATCATGGCGCGCTTCGTGCGCACCAATCCGCGCGTCGAACTGCAGATCGCCTGCGAGACGACATCGAGCCTCGTGGAGCATGTGGAGAAGGGGCATCTGGACGTCGCCCTCGTCTGCCCGTCCAAGACCCATGCCTGGTCCGAGATCGTGCGGCGCGAGCCGCTGCACTTCGTCACATCCGCCTCGCACTCCACCCATGAGGAGAGGGTCCTGCCGCTGGCCATCGGGCGGGCGGACTGCAACTGGCGCCGGCAGGGCATCGACGCGCTGAACGCGGCGGGGCGCGAGCACCGCATCCTGTTCACCAGCTGGTCGGCGCAGATCGTGACGTCGGCCGTGCTGGCCGGACTGGCCGTCAGCGTTCTGCCCGAATGCGCGCTGCGGCCCGGCATGAGGGTTCTGGGCGAGGCGGAGGGATTCCCGCGCCTGCCCGATGCCGAGATCGCGGTGATGCGCGGCAAGAACAGCGATACGCCGGTCGTCGGCGCCCTGGTGGACCATATCCGCGAGAGCCTGCAGAACCTCGTGCCGCCCGCCCGGGTGGAGGGCGAGGGCGACGTGCCGGAGACGCGCTGCGTGCGCCCGGCGCGAACCCGCCCGGCGGCAGTGGCGGCCGGCGCGTGGTGAGGCCCGGCTTGACCGCCGCGCCCGCCCTTCCCCAAATAGCGGCATGAGCCTTGCCGAGACCCCAGCGACGAACGCCACCGAATATTCGGTTTCCGAACTCTCCGGCGCGCTGAAGCGCACGGTCGAGGACAATTTCGGCCATGTTCGCGTGCGCGGGGAGATTTCCGGCTATCGCGGCCCGCACGCCTCGGGCCACGCCTATTTCGCGCTGAAGGACGAGCGCGCGCGGCTGGAGGCGGTCGTCTGGCGCACCTCCTTCCAGAAGCTGGCCTTCAAGCCGGAGGAGGGGCTTGAGGTCATCGCCACCGGCAGGCTGACGACCTATCCGGGCTCGTCGAAGTACCAGATCGTCATCGAGGATTTGAAGCCGGCCGGCGCGGGCGCGCTGATGGCGCTTCTCAACGAGCGCCGGCTCAAGCTGGAGGCCGAGGGGCTGTTTGCGCGCGAGCGCAAGCGCCCCCTGCCCTTCCTGCCGCGCGTCATCGGGGTGGTGACCTCCCCGACCGGCGCGGTGATCCGGGACATCTGCCACCGCATCGCGGACCGGTTTCCCGTGCGCGTCCTCGTCTGGCCGGTTCGGGTGCAGGGGGAGAGTTCGGGCGCCGAGGTCGCGGCCGCCATCGAGGGATTCAACGCGCTGGAGGCCCGCGGGCCCGTTCCGCGCCCGGACCTCCTCATCGTGGCGCGGGGCGGCGGCAGCCTGGAAGACCTCTGGGGATTCAACGACGAGGCCGTGGTGCGCGCGGCCGCCGCATCGGCCATCCCGCTCATCTCCGCCGTCGGCCACGAGACGGACTGGACGCTGATCGACCACGCGGCCGACCGCCGCGCGCCCACCCCCACGGGCGCGGCCGAGATGGCGGTGCCCGTGCGCTCCGAGCTTCTGGCCTCGCTGGCCGCCTGCCACGCGCGCCACGACGCGGCGCTCTCGCGCTCGCTCGTCGAGCAGCGCCGCACGCTGCTCGCGCTCGGCCGGGCGCTTCCCTCGCCCGACATGCTGCTGGGGCTGCCCCGCCGCCGGCTGGACGAGGCGGCGGCCGGCCTCGACCGCGCCCTGCGCGAGGTCCAGACCGGGCGCCGCCACCGGTTCGCCGAATCGGCCGCGCGCCTCCAGCTCGACCGACTCGAGGCGCTCCTGCGCGACCGGCGCGGCGCGCTGCGGCACGCGGAATCGGGCGCCCTGCATGGGCTGACGCAAATCCTCTGGCGCCGCCGGCAGGCGCTGTCGCGGCTGGACGGGGTGCTGAACCCGCGAATCGTGGCATCCCGCTCGCAGGAGGCCCGCCGCCATCTCCAGTTTCTGGAAGCGCGGCTCATCCAGACCACGGAGCGCGCGCTCGCCCGGCGCACCGAGCGCGTCGACACGGCGTGGCGGATGGCCGGCAGCCTCGACCCGCGCCGCGTGCTGGAGCGAGGCTATGCCATCATCCGGGGCGAGGACGACAGGCCCGTCACGAACCCGGACGAATTGCAGCCCGGAATGGCCTTCGAGGTGGAGTTCGCCGGCCGCCGCCGCCGCTCCGCCATCGCGGCTGGCAAGCCTTCCGCCGCAAAGCCCACACAACGCCGTCGCCAGCCGGCCCCGGCGGGGCAGGACGATCTTTTCAGGAAATAGGAATGGTACGGTTGGGTGGGTTCGAACCACCGACCTTCGGAGCCACAATCCGACGCTCTAACCAGCTGAGCTACAACCGCAAGCCTTGCGAAGGCGCGAACCGCGCCGCCACGAGGGTCCAGATAAATTCTTTCGCGTCCGGGCGCAAGCCGCAAGAGGGAGCTTGCGCCCGGACGCGTGTCAGTCGCGCTCGCGCATCTTGTCGGCCGCCTCGCGCGCGGGGCGCAGCATGTCCTGCGCCACGGACCTCGACAGCGCCTGCATCTCCCGCGCCTGCTCGGCCGCCGTCTCGATCTGGCGGCGGACATAGCTCGTCTGCAGTTCGATCAGTTCGGAGAGCGACTTGACGGCCGCGAGCTTCTCCAGATGCGTAAAGCCCATCTCCGCATTGGTGCGCATGGCCTCGATCGCCTTCCTGGAAAGCGTCAGCGAGCCGCCATGGGCGCTCTCCACCGTCGTCTCCATCGCCTTGCCGGCTTCCTCCGCCGCGGCTTTCACCCGGTCATACGCGTCCCTGGACTGCTCCTGCGCGCGCTCCGCCATCATGCGCAGCGTTTCCTGCATCCTGGCCGGATCGAGCCCCATGGCGGCCTGCGCCTGGGCCACGCGCTCGGGGTCCGTCGCATCGCGGAAGGCCCGCGCGGCCTGCTCGGCCGCATCGCGCAACGCATCCTGCGGCTTGCCCCTGTTCTTTTCCTCGGCCATGACTGTCTCCTCACCGTTTCCCGCCGGGAATGTGAGCCGGAACCGGACGGCCGGCAAGTCGGGGAGCGCCGCGTTAACCCTTTTGCCGTGTTTGCCGCCGCGGCCCCCGCATCATTCTGGATTTGTTCGCCTCTACGGCCTATTAACGTTTCATCAACCAACGGCCCGGCGCATGGCGCGGGGCCCGGCCGCACAGAGGATTTGAGCGCGTTGGCCCTCACCACGCTCGACATCATGGCTTCCCAGGAGGTTCGCGCCGCCAACGAGGCCGCGCGTGCCGTGGTGGTGCTGACGCCGGATCTGGAGGGCGTCCTCTTCGCCAACTCGATGGGCGCGGTGCTGCTGGGCCTGGAGGGTCATGGCGACGCGCAGACGCCCACCCCGCTGCCGGCCATGGGCGCAGGGCGGCGGATCCGCGCCGTGGCGCCGATTCTCGAGGCGGACGGCGAGGCCATGCTGCGCCTGAAGGGCGGGGCCGAGGGACTGGAGGTGTGGACGACCGCCCATCTCCTGATGGACGTGATCGGGCCGGCTTCGCCCGTCGCCCTCCTCACCGCGCCCGTTCCCATGCACCGGCCCGAGAAACCCGTCGAGCTGGCCGCCCGCCTCCTGGCCGAGGCGCGGCGCGAGCCCGGCGCGGCCGTCGCGGTCCTTTCGGCCGAGGGAACGCTGGCCGCCGCCGAGGAATGGCCGGAGGAGCCGGGACCGGACATCGCAGAAGCCCTTGCCCGCTTTCTCCAGTCGGATGCGACGCATGAACGGGAGGCCGAATCGGGCCTGGAATTCTGGCGCGTGGGCGCGGGACTCGCCTTCGCGCGGCTTTCCGCAAGCGCGGCGCCGGCCGAAGCCGAACCGGCGGCTGCCACGCCCGTCGCCAGCCTGCTGACGCGCTGGCGCGACCGGCAGGAGGCGGAAAATCAGGCGAGCGAGCCCGGAAGCGACGAGGAGCCCGACTTCGCGCCCTCGCCGCTGGACGGCGAGCCGGTGCGCTTCGTCTGGCAGATCGACGCTTCGGGATGCTTCCGCGCCCTGCCGGCCGAGCTTGCCGCCGTGGTCGGCCCGCTCGCATCCGATGTCGAGGGGGTTCCCTTCGCCGAGGTGGCGCGCGCCTACGGGTTCGACCAGACCGGCGAGATCGGCCGCCTTCTGGAGCGGCGCGAGACCTTTGCGGGGCGCACCGTCCTGTGGCCCGTGCAGGGCACGGACCGGAAGGTGCCGGTGGAGCTGGCCGCCCTGCCCGTCTACGGCCGCGAGCGCGTGTTCGAGGGGTTTCGCGGCTTCGGCGTGGTACGGCCGGCCGAAAGCGTGGCCGATCCCGAGGGCATCGGGCAAATGCTGTCCAGCGGCCTGTGGGAGGAGGCGGACTCGCCGGAGGAGACCGAAGCGCTGCTCGAGGCTTTTGCGCGAGAGGCGCAGGAGCCGATGGTGCCGGAGCTGCCCTTCGGCCGCCGCAGCGAGCCGCCCGGCGAGGAGGAAGCGCCCGCCCGCAAGCGCATGGACGAGCGCCGCCGGGCGCGCGACCTCCTTTCGCCGGCCGAGCGGGACGCCTTCCACGCCATCGGGCAGGAGCTTGCGCCGGGTGCGGAGGCGCCCGCGCCCGCCCCGCGCGAGGCCGCGCCGGGCCTGCCGGCCGACGCGCTGGCGCTCCTTAGCGCCATTCCCCTTCCCGTGCTGGTGGAGCTGCGGGGGGAAATCGTCTTCGCCAGCGAGGAATTTCTCGACTTCACCCTCTACGGCAATGTCGAGGCGCTGCGCGCGGCCGGCGGCATCGACGCGCTGTTCGTGGAGGGGAGCGAGGGCGAGGATGCGCCCGATCTCGGCCTTCGCCGCGCCGATGGCTCGCAGGTCCGCGCACGCGTGCAGATGCGCCGCCTCACCCTTTCCGCGCGCTCCTGCCTGATCTTCACCTTCCAGCCGGCGACGCCGGAGCCTGGCGAGGGCGATGCGGAGCATCTGCGCGAGGAGGTGGAGGAGCTTCGCGCCGTTCTCGACACCGCGACGGACGGCGTTCTCCTGCTCGACCCGGAGGGGCATATCCGCTCCATGAACGGCTCGGCCGAGGCCATGTTCGGCGCTTCGGAGGGCAATCTGGAAGGCGCGCATTTCGCCGATCTCCTCGCGCCCGAAAGCCGGCGCAGCGCGCGCGACTATCTCGACGCGATGCGCGAGGAGGGGCTGGCCGGCATCCTCAACGACGGGCGCGAGGTGACGGCGGAGGTGGCCGGGCGCGGCACCATTCCGCTCTTCGTCACGGTGGGGCGCCTGTCGGGCGAGCGCGGCTGGTGCGTGGTGCTGCGCGACATGGCGCATTGGAAGCAGGTGGAGGCGGAGCTGGTGGCGGCGCGCCGGCAGGCCGAGGATGCGAGCCTGCACAAGAGCCGCTTCCTCGCCAATATCAGCCACGAGCTTCGCACGCCGCTCAACGCCATCATCGGCTTCGCCGACGTGATGGTCTCGGAGACCTACGGGCCGCTCGGCCATGAGCGCTACATGGAGTATCTGGGCGACATCAAGCGCTCGGGCCATCACGTGCTCGACCTCGTGAACGACCTGCTCGACATCTCCAAGATCGAGGCGGGCAAGGTGGAGATGGCCTTCGAGGCCGTGTCGCTGAACGAAGTGGTCAGCGAGGTCGTCTCGCTGATGCAGCCGCAGGCCAATCGCGAGCGCGTCATCGTGCGCTCCAACCTGCCGGCCGACATTCCCGCCGTTGTGGCCGACCGGCGTTCGCTGCGCCAGATCGCGCTCAACCTCCTGTCCAACGCGATCCGCTTCACGCCCTCCGGCGGGCAGATCGTCGCCTCCACCAGCTACGGGCAGGATGGCGAGGTGGCTCTGCGCTTCCGCGACAGCGGCATCGGCATGACGGACCGGGAGATCGAGATCGCGCTCACGCCCTTCCAGCAGGTCAACAGCGCCAGCAAGGAGCGCGGCGACGGCACCGGGCTCGGCCTGCCCCTGACCAAGGCGATGGTGGAGGCCAACCGCGCCCAGTTCCGCATCGCCTCCACCCCGGGGGAAGGGACGCTGATCGAGATCACCTTCCCGGCCCAGCGCGTTCTGGCGCACTGAGCCATCGGCCGGCGCGCCTCGCCTTGATGGCGCCATCGGGCGTGTTCATCATCGCGCTTCCCCTCCAAGGCCTGGGCTCGCTTTCCAGCGCCGCCCTCTCCCGTTACCTTGGCGCTCCCGCCGCCCGCGCTTCGCGTGTCCGGCCGCCAACTCCCAAGCCAGGAGCCCGCATCCCCCGATGGCCGAAGACATGCCGACCGGTGAACGACACGCGACGAGGCGCGGGCGCATCGCGCTCCTGGCCCTCATCCCGGCGCTCGTCCTGGCCGTCATCGCCGCCGCGTGGATTGCGGGCGCATCGTCCTTCTCGCTGAACGCGGCGGGCGCGCAGGCCGATCTCGAGGCCCGCCTTTCGGAGCTGACGGGCGAGCCGGTGATCGTGGACGGCACCGCCCAGTTCAGCCTGCTTCCCTCCCCGCTGCTGACCCTTTCCAGCGTGCGCATCGGGGCCGACGATGGCGGGCCGATCCTGCGCATCGAGGGAGTGCAGGCCGAATTCGACCTTCTGGACGCACTGCTGGGGCGAACCGATATCGGGCGGCTGATCCTCTTGCGTCCCTCGCTGGCCTATCCCGAGGCTGCGCCGGAACAGGCCGGCACGAGCCCGGGCGCGGCCACGGCGGCGAGCCCCCCCGCCAGCGCCGAGGCCGATGGCGCGGGCGAGGCGGGGCCCGGCAATCCGGCGCTCGACTTCGCGCGAGACCTCCTCGGCCGTTTCGAGGGCATCCGCTCCGTCGAGCTGCGCGAGGGCACTTTCCGGCCGAAGGACGGCTCGCTGGGCATCACCAATGTGGCGCTGCGCCTCGACTGGCCGGCCCGCGACGCGCCGGCGGAGCTGGCGGGCAGCTTCGTGTGGCGAGGCGAGCCGACCGAAATAGCGTTCCGCGCCAGGACGCCCGCCGCTTTCCTGGAGGGCGGCGCGAGCGAGCTGTCGCTCAGCCTCTCCGCCCCGCCCCTGCGGGCAAGCTTCGCGGGCACCGGCACCGGGGGCGAACGCCTCGGCCTCGACGGCCAGTTGTCGCTGTCCGTGCCCTCTCCCACCCGCGCGGCCACCTGGCTCGGCCGGGAGACCTCGCGCCTGCCCGATATCGGCCCGATGTCGCTCGACACGCGCATCCGGCTGGAGGGGTCGGAAATGACGCTGCCATCGGCGCAGGTGGGCCTCGGCGAGCAACGGGGACAGGGCGCGCTGGAGATGTCCTTCGACAAGGAGGGGCGGCCCACGCTCTCTGGCACGCTCGCCTTCCCGCGCCTCGACTTCGACCGTTTCGCGCAGGCGGTGGCGCCCTATCCACGCCACGCGCTCGATTACCAGCGCCCCATACCCGTCGCCTTCATCGGCGATTTCGATCTCGACCTGCGCCTGTCGGCGACGGAGGGCGGCTTCAGCGGCCTGCCGTTGCAGCAGTTTGCGGCCACGCTGAAATTCGCGCGCGGCCAGGGGCTTCTCGACATCGGCGATGCCGAGCTTCTGGGCGGGCGGGCCCAGGCGCGCCTCTCCCTCGACCTGACGGGCGCGCGGCCGTTCGGGCGCGGGCGCATCGAGCTGGCCGGGGTCGATGCGGCGGGGCTCGCGGGGCTGCTCGATCTGGGCACGCTCGGCCTTTCCGGCCGCGCCAGCCTGACGGCCGACGTGGCGGCCCCGATCACCAACTGGACGAACATCCTGCGGGAGGGCGAGGTGGCCTCGCGCCTTTCGGTCTCCCAGGGGCAGATCGCCGGGTTCTCCCCTCGCCTCGCGGAAGCCGGGCAGAGCACGCTGCGCCTCGAGACGGACGCCGCCCCCGTGCCCTTCTCCTCCATCGAGGCGCGCCTGCGCTCTCGCGGGCCTTACGTCAACCTCGAGGGCCTTTCGGTCGAGAACGCCGCCGGCCGCATCGAGGCCACCGGCTTCTTCTCCGTTCTCGACGATCAGCTTTTCGTGACCGGCACGTTCCGGCCGCAGGAGGAGGGAGAGAGCGAGGCGGGATTCACCCCATCGCAAGAGATCGGGTTCAGGATGCAGGGGGAATGGCCGAACCCCACCGTTATCGTCGCGGACGGCGAACGGCCGATCTGAGCGGCGGCCCCGGCCGCCATGCCAAGGCAGCCCGACCATGATGTCCTCGCCCCTGCGGTCCCGCGCGCTTCGCCCGCTTCTTCTGGCGCTCCTCCTGACGGCGGGCGCCTCGCCGGCCCTCGCGCAGGAGGCGAGCTGCACGAAAGACTACCATTCCAGGCTGCGCGCCATCGAGACGGGCGAGTTCGCGGCCCTGAAGGCGGCGGGCAACGCCATCGGCGAAACCGACCCCGGCCTGCCCGGCCGGATGATCTTCACCGCCCCCCGGCAGGGCGCGGAGCCCGGCGCGCAGCGCACGCGCCGCGCCGCCGAGGCCCTCGCCCGGCGGCAGGGCCGCACGAGCTTTGCCACCAACGCCGACACGCGCTGGATCGCCGGGCGCATCCGCGAGGATCTGGGCGACTATCTGGGCCAAGGGGAAACCCCGTTCCTTTGCGCGGGCGTGGCGAACTATCTTGGCACGTTGCGCGAATATGCGGCGCGCGGCGCGCCCTCGCCCGTCCGGCTGGCCGAGGACGTCCGGGACCAGAGGCTCGTGGCCGCGCGGAGCCTTGCGGCCGCCCTTGGCGCCATGGCGCCCGCGCCCCTGCCGCGCTTCGCGCCGGCGGACCGGCCCGGCGAGCCGGCCATCGCGGGCTTGCGCCTGGCGCTGGATACCGGCCTGCGCGAGCCGCCGAAGGCCGAGGAGCCGGTGCGGCTTGCCGCGCGCGATGCCGGCAACACGCAGGTCTCCGAGGGCCAGGGCGATCCCGACCTGCCGGCCCTGGCCGAGACGCCGCCCTTCCGGCTGGCCGACGAGCGCGAGACCCTCGGGGCGATCAACGTTTTGGTGGCCAGCGCCGAGCGCGCCGGCTTCCTCGCACCGGCCCGGCGCGGTGTGCTGGGGAACCCGTCGCTTCATTCACGGCCCGTGCTGACCCGCCTGTCCCATCTGAAGGCGCGTTTCGACCAGAGCGGCATTCAGGATGCGCGGGTGGGTCCGGCCACGATGCAGGCCTTGTCGGACCTCGAGGCGCTGGACTACCTCATGGCTGCCGAGAAGGGCGCCGCCGACCCTCTCAGCGCCGCGCTGCACGGCACCATAGACGCCATCGAAGCGGCCCATGGCGAAGCCTGCGGCTGTTCGGGCTAGGAATTCTCGGCCGCCGCCAGCCTTTCATCCCGCAGGCGGCGCACTTCGGCGCGCTTGGTGACGATGGTGGCGGCGATGACCCCGCTTGCCACGATGGCGATGAGGATGGTGGAGATGGCGTTGATCTCCGGCGTCACGCCGAGCCGCACCTGGCTGTAGATGCGCATGGGCAGCGTGGTGGCGCCCGGCCCCGAGGTGAAGCTGGCGATCACCAGATCGTCGAGCGAGAGGGTGAAGGCCAGCATCCAGCCGGCCGCAACCGCCGGCCAGATCACCGGCAGGGTGATGACCAGGAACGCCTTCCACGGCGGGCAGCCGAGATCCTGCGCGGCCTCCTCCAGGCTGCGGTCGAAGGAGATGAGACGCGACTGCACGACCACGGCCACGAAACACATGGAAAAGGTGATGTGGGCGAGCGTCACCGTCCAGAAGCCCCGGTCGAAACCGATCGAGACGAAGAGCAGGAGCAGCGACAGGCCGGTGATGACCTCCGGCATGACGAGCGGCGCGAAGATCATGCCCGAGAACAGGAGCTTGCCCCTGAAATCGGCGTGCCGCACCAGCGCCAGCGCCGCCAGCGTGCCCAGCACCGTGGCCACGCTCGCCGAAAGTAGCGCCACGCGCAGCGTCACGAAGGCCGCGTCCAGGAACTGCTGGTTGCGCCAGAGCGCCGAGTACCATTGCGTCGAGAACCCGCCCCAGACCGTGACGAGGCGCGAGGCGTTGAAGGAATAGACGACCAGAAGCAGGATCGGCACGTAGAGGAAGGCGAAGCCCACCACCAGAGAGACCACATTGAAGGGCGAAAGCCTGTTCATACCGCCCGGTCCCTGTAGCGCTGGAGCGCCACCATGGGCGCGACCAGGAGGATCAGAAGCAGGATCGCCACCGCCGAGGCGACCGGCCAGTCGCGATTGGCGAAGAACTCGTCCCACAGCACCTTGCCGACCATGAGGGTCTGCGAACCGCCGAGCAGGTCGGGAATGACGAACTCCCCCACGGCCGGGATGAAGACGAGGAAGGCGCCCGCGATGATGCCGGGCACCGACAGGGGCAGGGTGATGGCCCAGAAGGCGCGCCAGGGCGGGCATCCCAGATCGCCCGCCGCCTCGATCAGCCGCCCGTCCATCCGCTCCAGGCTGGCATAGATCGGCAGCACCATGAAGGGCAGGTAGGAGTAGACGATGCCGATATAGACCGCCGTCTCCGTATTGAGGATCGACAGCGGCGAGGAGATGAGGCCCGTCCAGAGAAGGAACTGGTTGAGGTAGCCCTCCGGGCGCAGGATGCCGATCCAGGCATAGACGCGGATGAGGAAGCTCGTCCAGAAGGGCAGGATCACCAGCATGACGAGGATGGGCCGCCAGCCGGCGGGTGACCGGGCCATGGCATAGGCCAGCGGATAGCCGATCATCAGCGCCAGAACGGTCGAGATGGCCGCGATGCGAAGGCTCGACAGATAGGCGTCGAGATAGAGCCGGTCCGAGAACAGCCAGGCGTAATTGTCGAAGGAGAGCTGGCGGATATCGGCCCACAGGCCCGCCAGGCTGTCGAGAGCGAAGACCGGCGCGTAGGGGGGCTGGCCGTAGCTCGTCTCCGACAGCGATATCTTGAAGACGAACAGGAACGGCACGAGGAAGAGGCCGAGAAGCCAGAGATAGGGGATCGCGATCGCCAGCCGGCGCGACACCGCCCGCCCGATCCTGCCGCCCGCCCCGCCGTCTTCCGCCATTTTCGTCAGTCCTTCAGGATGACGCCCGCGTCGGGCGAGAAGGTGAGCCAGACCTCGTCCTCCCAGGCGATCTGCTCCTGCGCCACGCGCGCGGCGTTGATGACCGTGGCGCGCAGGATGGCGCCGCTGGCGAGCCGGACGTTGAAAAGGGTCACGTCGCCGAGATAGGCGATGTCCCAGACCTGCCCGCGAAGCGCGTTGACGGCCGTGTTCGCCGGGGCCTGCTTGGAGAGGCGAACCTTTTCCGGCCGGATGGCGAAGGCGGCCTTGTCGCCGGGCGCCAGGGCATGTTCGCTCAGCGTCTCCAGCACCGCACCGTCCGCCTCCAGCCGTACGCGCCCCTCCCCCGCGGCGGTAACGGTGCCTTCGAGGATCGAGACCGTGCCGACGAAATCGGCCACGTAGCGGCTGCCGGGCGCCTCGTAGAGCACGGCGGGCGTGGCGACCTGCGCCACGCGTCCCTCGCGCATCACCGCGATGCGGTCGGACATGGTCATCGCCTCCTCCTGGTCGTGCGTGACGACCACGAAGGTGAGGCCCAGCTCCTGCTGGAGGTCCATCAGCTCGAACTGCGTCTCCTCGCGCAGCTTCTTGTCGAGCGCACCCAGCGGCTCGTCCAGAAGCAGCACCTTGGGCCTCTTGGCGAGCGAGCGCGCCAGCGCCACGCGCTGCTGCTGGCCACCGGAGAGCTGCTGGGGCTTGCGCCTGGCGTAGCGCTCCAGCTTCACCAGCTTGAGCATCTCGGCCACCCGCGCCTCGATCTCGGCCCGCCCCATGCCGTCCTGCCGCAGCCCGAAGGCGACGTTCTTCTCCACGCTCATATGCGGGAACAGCGCGTAGGACTGGAACATCATGTTGAGCGGGCGCCGGTGCGGCGGCACGCCTTTCAAGCTCTGGCCGGACAGGCGGATATCGCCGCTCGTCGGCTCCTCGAAGCCCGCCAGCATGCGCAGGAGCGTGGACTTGCCGCAGCCGGAAGGCCCGAGCAGCGCGAAGAACTCGCGCGTGAAGACGCGCAGCGACAGGTCGTCCACCGCCACCGCCTCGCCGAAGCGCTTGGTCACGCGGTCGAACTCGATCAGCGGGGCTTGCGCCGGATCGTTCCAGGGCTCGAAATTGCGCCGGATATTGCCGAGCGACTTCTGCGGGGCGGTCATGCCGGCGCCCCGCTCAGCGGCCGGTCTTCAGGCTCTGGAAGTTCCGCGTCACGAGGCGCTGGGTGCGCGCGTCGTAGGGCAGCTTGATGAACAGGGTCTCCAGCGTCGCCTCGTCCGGGTAGACGGCCGGGTCGCTCAGGATCTCGGGGTCGATCAGCTCCTGCGAGGCGAGGTTGCCGTTGGCATAGACCACATAGTCCGTGGAGCGGGCGATGATGTCGGGCCGCATCATGAAGTCGATGAACTGGTGGGCGGCGTCCACATGCGGCGCGTCGGCCGGGATCGCCATCTGGTCGAACCACATCAGGGCGCCCTCCTTGGGGATCGAATAGCCGATCTCGACGCCGTTGCCGGCCTCCTCGGCGCGGTCGCGCGCCTGGAAGACATCGCCGGAGAAGCCCACGGCCACGCAGATGTCGCCATTGGCCAGCGCGTTGATGTATTCGGAGGAGTGGAAGCGGCGGATGAAGGGGCGGATCGAGGCCAGCAGCTCCTGCGCCCGCTCCAGATCCTCGGGATCGCGGGAATCGGGATCGAGGCCGAGATAGGCGAGCGCGGGCGGATAGATCTCGCCCGGCGAATCCAGGAGGTCGATGCCGCACTGGCTGAGCACCTCGGCATTGGCCGGGTCGAAGACCAGCGCCCAGGAATCGAGCGGCGCGTCGGGCAGCAGCTCGGCGACGCGCCGCGTGTTGTAGCCGATGCCGGTGGTGCCCCACATGTAGTTGACAGAATGGGCGTTGTCCGGGTCGTAGAGCGCCGTGCGCTCCTCGATCAATGGCCACATGTTCCCCAGGTTCGTCAGCTTGGAGCGGTCGAGCGGCTGGAAGATGCCGGCCTCGATCTGCCGGCCCATATATTCGGCCGAGGGCACCACCACATCGTAGCCCGAGGAGCCGGCCAGTAGCCGCGTCTCCAGGATCTCGTTGGAATCGTACACGTCGTAGACCACGCGGATGCCGGTCTCGGCCGTGAACTCCTGAAGGACGCTCTCGTCGATATAGTCCGACCAGTTGAAGACGTTGACGACATTGTCCTGCGCGAGCGCGGGCGTTGCGGTGGCGAGAAGCGCGGCGAGCGCGGCGAACCTGGCTGTCATGGCGGCAACCCTTGAGCGTTCGAGGCAGGCGGGAATCGGGATCGTCCCCGGATGGCGGCCTACTATTTCCGAGCGGCAGGGGAATGAAAAGCCCGTCGCCGCGCTTTCAATTGCGGCGCAGCATATAGATGGCGCCCTCGCCATAGGGGGCCAGCTTGGCGCGCATGTCTTTTTCGGCCGGCCGAAAGCCGAAGCGGGCCCAGAACGGGCCCGTGCCGTAGACCGAGACGAGCGAGGCCGTCTCGAACCGCGCCGCGAGGTCGAGAAGTCGGCCGATGCCGCTCGCCGCATGGCCGCGACCGCGCCGTTCGGGCGCCAGCGCCACATCGTGCAGGTAGTAGTCGTCCGCCGCCTCCGGCAGGCCGGGCAGGATCGCGTCGAGCGGCGGCGGGGCGTAGCGGCGGATCGGATGGGAGACGGCGTAGCCGCCGATCTCGCCGCCCCCGCACAGGACGAGGCAGCCGGCGGGAAACAGCGACAGGCGGTTGCGGAACATCGCCTCCCCTTCCGGGAAGCCGGGATGGACCCGCACGGAAAGCGCGAGAACCGCCGGCAGGTCCGCCTCGCGCATGGCGCGCCATTCGAATGTCATGACAGCCTCTACTGGAAGTCGAAGGGGGTCAGCCCGCTCGTCCATTCGTCGAGGCCGAGGGGGCGCGTCAAGGGCGGTTCGGCGCGGGCCAGGCACCCGACGCGCTCGCACAGCCGGCAGGCGGGGCCGATCTTCAGGGCCGCGCCCTCCCGCAGCAGCCGGCCATAGACGAGGCGGTCCTTGTAAGCGAGGTCGCAGCCCAGAAGCACGGCGCTGCGGCGCGGGCGCTCCCCCGCCCCCGCGCGCGGCCCCTCCACCGTGCGGGCCACCAGCAGGAAAGCGTCGCCGGCCGGGGTTTCGCCCGCCTCCACCAGGACGCGACCGGCCTGCGCGAAGGCGTCGTGCACCGGCAGCTTGACGCAGCCGCCGCCGAAACGCTGCGCCGGAAAGCCCCGCGCCCCGGCGCGGCGCAGCCGGTGGCCGGCATGGTCCATCTCCATGAGGAAGAAGGGCACGCCCGGCGCGCCCGCGCGCTGGAGGCTGGTCAGCCGGCTGGCCGCCTGCTCGAAGGAGACCTGGAAGCGGGCGCACAGCACCTCCACGTCGTAGGCGGTGCGCTCGGCCGCCGCGTGGAAGGCGCCATAGGGCATGATCAGCGCATGGGCCGCATAGCGCGTCAGCTCCACGCGCGCCAGCCGCCGCGCCTCGGGCGACTGGAAGGAGAAGGAGCGCACCTCCTCTTCCACCAGCTCGCCAAGCCTCAGGGACACGCATTCCCCCGCAATCTCGCGCAGCCGGTCGGGCGCCGAAAGGCGCTCGGAGACGAAGAGGCGGCGCGAATGGCGGTCGAAGCGCCGTCGCCAGTTCGGCATGGTCTCGGCCGGCAGGACGCGCACCGAAACGTCGTGCTCCTCACGCAGCCAGCGCCTGAGGGCGCCGGCCGGATCGTCGCCCGGCGCCAGCGCGGCATGGAAGGCCTCCGCGGCGCTGTCGAGGGCGGGGTAGAAGTTCGGCCGGCTCTCCAGCACCTCCTGCACCTCGTCCATCGGCAGGCGCGCGGCCGGCTGCGGCGCGGCCTTGCCCTCATGCGCCAGCAAGCCGGAGAGGTCGGAGAGGCGCGCCTCCAGCTCCCTGTAGGCGCCGTGCAGCTTCACCAGCCCCGCCGCCGCGTTGGGCGCGGCCTCGGCGATCTCCACCAGCTCCTGGTCGCCCGGCAATTCGCCCGCCAGCAGCGGGTCGGCGAAGACGGCCTTCAGCTCGGCGAGCGAGACGGCCTTCTCGGACGACCCGTGCAGGCCGGCCGGATCGATCCGGTGCACCTCCGAGAGCTTGAGGATGAGCTGCACGGTGAGCGGGCGCTGGTTGCGCTCGATGAGATTGAGATAGGAGGGCGAGATGCCGAGCGACTTGGCCATGGCCGCCTGCGTCAGCCCGATTCCGTTGCGCAGGCGGCGCACTCGGGGACCCGCGAAGATCTTGTTCTCGGCCATCTTCACCGATCTTTACAAATGCCGCCCGCCTCGCGGGCCTTTCGACATTTACATCTTTACAAGGCGATCTTGTAAAGACCGAGACAAGACGACCCCATTCCACCCCGCCCAAACCCCGGTTTTTCCGGAAAGCCGCGCCCGACCTTGTAAATCCCGTATCAGAGCGGAAGGGCGAGCGGCCCATCCGCCCAAGTTTCGATACCGGGAGAATCGTAACGCCATGACCGATTTTTACAAGCTCGTTCCCTCCGCGCCCCAGGGCCGTTTCGAGGGCGTCGCGCGCAACCATACGGCAGCGGACGCCGAGCGCCTGCGCGGGTCGGTGCGCATCCGCTACACACTGGCCGAGGAAGGCGCGAACCGCCTCTGGACGCTTCTGCACGAGGAGGATTTCGTCAATTCGCTCGGCGCCATGACAGGCAACCAGGCCATGCAGCAGGTGCGCGCGGGCCTGAAGGCCATCTACCTTTCCGGCTGGCAGGTCGCGGCCGATTCCAACACCGCCTCGGCGATGTATCCCGACCAGTCGCTCTATCCGGCCAATGCCGCGCCGGAGCTTTGCCGACGCATCAACCGCACGCTCCAGCGCGCCGACCAGATCGAGCACGCCGAGGGCAAGCGCTCGGTCGAGACCTGGTTCGCGCCCATCGTGGCCGACGCGGAGGCCGGCTTCGGCGGGCCGCTCAACGCCTTCGAGATCATGAAGGCCTTCATCGAGGCTGGCGCGGCGGGCGTCCATTACGAGGACCAGCTCGCCTCGGAGAAGAAGTGCGGGCATCTGGGCGGCAAGGTGCTGATCCCCACGCAGGCCCATATCCGCAACCTCAACGCCGCGCGGCTCGCCGCCGACGTGATGGGCACGCCCACCCTCGTCATCGCGCGCACCGATGCGGAGGCCGCCAAGCTCCTCACCTCCGACATCGACGAGCGCGACCGGCCCTTCGTGGACTACGAGGCCGGGCGCACGCCGGAGGGCTTCTACCGCGTGAAGAACGGGCTGGAGCCCTGCATCGCGCGCGCCATCGCCTATGCGCCCTATGCCGATCTCATCTGGTGCGAGACCTCCAAGCCCGACCTGGAGCAGGCCAGGAGGTTCGCCGAGGGGGTGCATCGCGAGCATCCCGGCCAGATGCTGGCCTATAATTGCTCGCCCTCCTTCAACTGGAAGAAGAATCTCGACGAGGCCACCATCGCCCGGTTCCAGCGCGAGCTGGGGGCCATGGGATACAAGTTCCAGTTCATCACGCTCGCGGGCTTCCACCAGCTCAATTACGGCATGTTCGAGCTGGCGCGCGGCTACAGGGACCGGCAGATGGCCGCCTATTGCGAGCTCCAGGAGGCCGAGTTCGCGGCCGAGGCCGACGGCTACACCGCCACCAAGCACCAGCGCGAGGTCGGCACAGGCTATTTCGACGCGGTGGCCACCGCCATCGCGGGCGGCGAATCCTCCACCGTGGCCATGGGTGAATCCACCGAGGCCGCGCAGTTCAAGCCGGAAAACCCCCTCCACATCGCGGCGGAATGAGCCGGACAGGCCACCAAAAGGGAGAAGACAGATGAGTGCCATCACCGAACTGGAGCGCCCCCGCACCCGCGTCCGCGAGCGCGCCGAGGAGCAGTCCACCAGCATGGACGAGACGCAGCAGGCGGCGATCCGCAGCCTGGCCAACGACCTGCACCGGCTGAACCAGTCGGTCATGAAGGCGGTCGAAAGCGGCGTCTCGGTGGAGCTGGTCCGCTCCGCCCGCCACCACTCCGGAAACGGCTGCTGGGGCGACCTCATGATTCCGGTCATCCTGCGCAAGGAAGGCTGAGGCGCGAAAGGCGGTTTGCCCAAAGGGGGAACGCGCGGCTATCATCGGCCGCGCGTTTCCGCGTCATCGAAGGATTCCATGGTCGACCGCCCGAAGATTCCGAAATCGGAGGCGAACGCCCCCTCCACCTTCCAGCGCCGCGCCGACGGCCACGGCCAGGAGCGCCGCGCCTCGCGCTCCGAGCGAGAGGCGCCGCCGGAGGCGGGCCGCTTCCTCGACATAGAGGCCGCCACGCCCACCGTGCTGGAGCGCAAGCGCGGCGTGAAGACGATGGAGGAGGCCGCGCAATGGCTGCGCTGGCGCGGCATCGACGATGTCGAGTGCATCACGCCGGATCTTGCCGGCGTGGCGCGCGGCAAGATGATGCCCACCAAGAAATTCACCGCCAACACCTCGCTAGCGCTGCCCTCCGCGCTCTTCATGCACACGATCTCCGGCGACTACCCGGAGGAGACGGGCGAGTTCCGCTATTCGCCGAACGACGGCGACCTGAAGCTGATGCCCGACCTTGCCACGCTGTGCGAGGTGCCCTGGGAGAGCGACCCGACCGCGCAGATCATCTGCGACGTGGTGGACACGGCCGGCAACGCGGTGCCCTACACGCCGCGCAACGTCTTGAAGCGCGTGCTGGCGCTGTACGAGGAGCGCGGCTGGCGCGCGGTGGTGGCGCCCGAGATCGAGTTCTACCTCGTCTCCAAGAACATCGACCCGGACTATCCGCTGACGCCGCCCATCGGCCGTTCGGGGCGGCAGATCCAGGGCGGGCAGGCCTATTCCATTGGCGGGGTCAACGAGTTCGACGAGCTGATCGACGACATCTACGACTTCTCCGACCGGCAGGGGCTGGAGATCGACACCCTGATCCACGAGGAGGGCGCGGCGCAGCTCGAGATCAATCTGCGGCACGGCGACCCGATCGAGCTGGCCGACCAGGTCTTCCTCTTCAAGCGCACCATCCGCGAGGCCGCGCTCAAGCACGGCATCTACGCCACCTTCATGGCCAAGCCCATCCAGGGCCAGCCGGGCTCGGCCATGCATATCCACCAGTCGGTGGTGGATGTGCAAAGCGGGCGCAACGTCTTTTCCAACGAGGACGGCAGCCCGTCCGCCCTCTTCCGCCACTTCATCGGCGGGATGCAGCGCTACGTGCCCGCCGCCCTCATCATGATGGCGCCCTATGTGAACTCCTACCGCCGGCTGACGCACGGCATGAGCGCGCCCACCAACAATGCCTGGGGCTTCGACAACCGCACGACCGCCTTCCGCGTGCCCACTTCCGACGCGGCCGGGCGGCGGGTGGAGAACCGCCTGCCCTCCTCCGACGCCAATCCCTATCTGGCGCTCGCCGGCTCTCTGGCCTCCGGCTGGCTTGGCATGGCGAACGGGCTGGAGCCCGACCAGCCGACGGACCGCACGGTGAACGAGGACGGCGTGATCTCGCTGCCGCGCGGGCTCCTGGAGGCCGTGGCCGCCTTCGAGGGCGAGGCGTGCTTCCACGATGTCTTCTCGCGCGAGTTCGTCGGCACCTTCTCGGGCATCAAGCGCGGCGAGCACGAGACCTTCATGCAGGTCATCAGCCCCTGGGAGCGCGAGTTCCTGCTGCTCAATGTCTGACCCCTACCGCTCGCCCATCTCCCCCGGCCGCTCCTGGTACGAGGACAGCGTGGGGCCGCGGCCGCGCCATCCCCGGCTCGACGGCTCGCGCACGGTGGACGTGGTCGTGGTCGGCGGCGGCTTCACGGGCCTGTCGGCCGCCGCGCATCTGGCGCGGGCCGGGATCTCGGTCGCGCTCCTGGAGGCCCATCGCCTCGGCGACGGCGCGTCCGGGCGCAATGGCGGGCAGATGGGCACCGGCCACCGGCTCTGGCCGGTGGAGCTGGAAAAGCATATCGGCCTGGAGCGCTCCCGCACCCTGTTCGACGTGGCCGAGGAGGCCAAGGCCCATCTCCTCGCCTTCTCGCGCGAGAACGACATCGAGATCGACTACCGGCCCGGCCAGCTCTCGCTCGCCCACAAGAAGGGCTATGTCGAGGAGTACCGTAAGGCGGCGCAGGTGGTCGCCGAGCGCTACGGCTATGCCCATGCCCGCTTCATGGAGCGTGGCGAAGCCGCCGAGCGGCTGGGCTCGAGCGTCTATTTCGGCGGGATAAGCGATACCGGCACCGGCCATATCCATCCGCTGAAACTGCTTCTGGGCACCGCGCGCGTGGCGGCCGAGGCGGGCGCGGCGCTCCATGAGGAGACGCCCGTCCTCTCGCTGGAGCGCCGGGGCGGGAGGATCGAGGCGCGCACCCCGTTCGGCACCGTCACCGCCGCGCGCGCCCTCATCGCCACCAACGCGCATGGCGGAACGCTGAACGCGCGCACCGCCGCCCATGTCCTGCCGATCCGCTCCTTCATCGCCGCGACAGAACCGCTGGCCGAGCCCGAGCGGGTCATTCCGGGCGGCGAATCGGTCGATGATTCGCGCTTCGTCGTTCGCTATTTCCGCAAGAGCGCCGACAACCGCCTGCTCTTCGGGGGGCGGGAGGCCTATTCCTCCGCCTCCAGCGCCATCGAGCCGCAGATCCGCCGGCAGATCGAGGCGACATGGCCGCATCTCAAGGGCGTGCCCATCAGCCATGCCTGGGGCGGCTCGGTGGCCGTGACGATGACGCGCATGCCCTATGTGGCCGAGGTCGAGCCGGGCATCACGACGCTCGCCGGCTGGTCGGGCCACGGGGTGATGCTGTCGAATTTCTGCGGCCGGCTCTATGCCGAGCGCGTGGCCGGGGGCCCCGACCGGCTGGAACCGCTGGCCGCTCTGCGCATTCCAGCCTTTCCGGGCGGGCGGCGCCTGCGCACGCCCCTGCTTTTCCTCGCCATGACGTGGTTCTCCCTTCGCGATCGCTTCTGAGCCCTTTCGGATATTCCTTGCCCGACGCACCCCGCCCCCACAGGCCGGACCATCGACTGCGCGCGCGCCTGCGCGAGGGCACGCGAGAGCGGCACGAGCGGCTCGACGCGCTGTTCGACCCGATGTTCCGCACCGGCGACCTCGCGCCCTACCACCGCTTCATCCGCATGAACCACGCCTGCCACGAGGCGCTGGAGCCGCTGATCGCCGCGCCGCTCGCCTCCCTCCTGCCGGACTGGGCCGAAGGATCGCGCCTGCCGCAGCTCCGGCGCGACATGGCCGAGATGGCGCTCGCGCCGCTGCCCGCGCCGGCCTTCGGCACGCCCGATACCGTAGCGGCCGTGGGCATCGGCTACGTGCTGGAGGGCTCGCGCCTGGGCGGCATGATTTTGCTGCGCCGTCTCCATAAATTGGAGGCCGGCGCCCTGTCATCCCGGCCCAGCGCGCACTATCTCGCTTCCTCTGAAGGGGCCGAGCGCTTCAACCGCTTCCTGAAGGCAGCGTCCGGCCTCGACTGGCAAGAGGCTCGCTTTGCCCGATGCCTCGCCGCCGCCAACGCGGCATTCGATTGTTTCCTCGCCGCCGCGCGCGCGGCCGGGGCGGAACCAGAGCCGAGAGCCGCCATTTCGTGACGATCACCGATCCAGCCGACTTCAAGGTCGACCTGACCAATTGCGACCGGGAGCCGATCCATCTCCTCGGGGGCATCCAGGGCTTCGGCTTCCTGATCGCCGTCTCGACCGACTGGCTGATCGAGCGTGCCTCGGAGAACATCGCCGCCTTTCTCGGCCGCGAGGCCGATGCGCTTCTCGGCGAGCCGATCACGGGCGTGCTGAGCCAGAACGCGGTCCATTCCATTCGCGGCCGCCTCCAGACCCTGGCATCCAACGACGGGACGGAGCGCCTGTTCGGGGTGGACCTGATCGGCACCGGCCAGCGCTTCGACGTGGCGATCCACCTTTCGGGCAAGTCCATCGTGATCGAGGCCGAGCCGGCGCTCGACACGGGCATGAATCCCAACACCCTCGTCAAGACGATGGTGACGCGCATCCAGAAGACGCCGGACCTCGCGACCCTCTATCGGGAGGCCGTGCGCCAGCTTCGGGGCGTGACGGGGTTCGACCGGGTGATGCTTTACAAGTTCGCCCCCACGGGCGCGGGCGCGGTGGTGGCCGAATCGGCGCGCGGCGGCATCGGCTCCTTCCTGGGGCTGAACTATCCGGCCAGCGACATTCCGGTTCAGGCCCGCGCCCTCTACGTGCGCAACCAGATCCGCATCATCTGCGACGTGGATGCCGAGCCGGTTCGCATCCAGCCCTCGCTGGACCCGCACGGCCAACCGCTCGACCTGTCGCTCTCGGTGCTGCGCTCGGTCTCGCCGATCCATCTCGAGTATCTGAAGAACATGGGGGTGGGCGCCTCCATGTCGATCTCCATCGTCATCGACGGCAAGCTCTGGGGGCTCTTCGCGCTGCACCACTACGGCCCGCGCCATCTGCCGATGGAGCTGCGCTCCACCGTCGAGCTTTTCGGCCAGATGATCTCGCTCATCATCGAGGGCCGGCTCTACAAGGAGCAGCGCTCGGCCGAGGAGAAGGCCCGCACGCTGCACGACCGCTTCGTGGCCAAGATCGTGGCCGCCACGCCCTCCATCGAGGCGATCGCCGATTTCTCCGAGGAATTGTGCGAGATCATCGACTGCGACGGCTTCGCCCTCTACGCCAAGGGCCGGGCGCAGACGATGGGGCAATGCCCGACGGGCGAGGAGATCGGCGCGCTTGCCCGCTTCCTCAACCGGGCGGGCGCGAGCCGCGTCTATGCCAGCGACGGCCTGTCCGACGTGCACCCGCCGGCGCAGGATTTCGTGGATCGCGCGGCCGGCGTGCTCGCCATTCCCGTTTCCCGCTCGCCGCGCGACTACATCCTCTTCTTCCGCAAGGAGATCGTCCAGAGCGTGACCTGGGCTGGCGATCCCTACACCAAGGAGCGCGGCATCGGCCCCCACGGGGCGCGGCTGACGCCGCGCAAGAGCTTCGAGACGTGGAAGGAAACCGTTCACGGCCGCTCGCTGCCATGGTCGGACGCCGATCTTCGCGCCGCCGAGGCGCTGCGCATCTCGATCCTGGAAGTGCTCCTGCGCTTCAACGAGGAGACCGAGCGGCAGCAGGCCCTCGCCTCGCAGCGCCAGGAGCTTCTGATCGCCGAGCTGAACCACCGCGTGCGCAACGTGCTGAGCCTCATCCGCGCGCTGGTGGCGCAGTCCAAGCCGGGCGCGGAGAGCGTCGACGAGTTCGCCGCCATCATCGGCGGGCGCATCCAGGCGCTGGCGCGCGCGCACGACCAGGTGACGAACGAGAGCTTCTCCACCGTCTCGCTGCGCGACATCCTCCAGACGGAGATTTCCGCCTATATCGGGCACAAGGCTGCGCGCTTCCACCTCTCCGGACCCGATATCCTGATCGAGGCCAACGCCTTCGCCACCCTTGCTCTCGTCTTCCACGAGCTGGTGACGAACTCTGCCAAATACGGGGCGCTTTCCGATTCCTCCGGCAGCGTCAAGGTGGACTGGACCATAGAGCCGAGCGGGAACTGCCGCATCCTCTGGCGCGAGAGCGGCGGGCCGCCGGTGACGCCGCCCATGCGCCGGGGCTTCGGCTCCACCATCATCGAGCGCTCCATCCCGCACGATATCGGTGGCGAGGCGCAGGTGGACTACCGCCTGGCGGGGCTGGAGGCGAGCTTCCTCCTGCCCGCCACGGTGCTGCGGCCGGACGCACGCCCGGCGGCTTCCGGCAAGCCGGAGCACGGGAAGGGCGACGCGCCCGGCGCTTCGTTCCTGCCCGGCGCGCTCGACGGGCTTCGCGGCCTGATCGTGGAGGACAACATGATCATCGCCCTCGATGCCGAGCAGCTCATGCTCGACAACGGCATGGGCGCGGTCTTCACCGCGGCCAGCGTGGCGGAGGCGCGCAAGATCATCGACGCGCAGGCCGTGGACGTGGCGCTTCTCGACGTCAATCTCGGCAGCGAGACGAGCTTCCCGCTGGTTGCCGATCTCGACGAGCGCCGCGTACCCTTCGTCTTCGTCACGGGCTATGGAGAGCAGATCGACTATCCCGCCGAGGCGGGCGAGGTTCGCGCGATCAAGAAGCCCTTCGCCAGCGAAGAGCTTCTGGCCGCGCTTTCGAAGGCCGTGGGGCGTGGCGGATAGGCGCGTCGGCGTTGCGCTCTTAATCGATTAGACTATATGTCTGGCGGCATTCCGAGCGCGAGGAGGCTGAAGGAAGGCGCGTGTCCAGTCAGATTATCCCGGTCGATCTCTTCGACTACGTCGTTTTCGGCGGCAATGGCGACCTTGCCGAGCGCAAGCTCCTGCCGGCGCTTTATCATCGCGATCTCGACGGCCAGCTCCCCGAGGGGGCGCGAATCATCGGCGCCTCGCGCTCCGAGCTTTCCGACGAGGAGTACAGGACCTTCGCCAGGGCCGCCGTCGAGGCGCATGTCGGCAAGGCCGAGCGCGACGACGAGGCGCTGGAGCGCTTCCTCTCGCGCCTCTTCTACCGGAAGGTCGATGCGCGCGAGGACGAGGGCTGGGACGAGCTGAAGGCGTTTCTCGACGAGGCGGGCGACGAGCGCGTGCGCGCCTTCTACCTCGCCGTCGGCCCGGCCCTGTTCGGAGACCTCGCCTGCCGCATCCGCGAGAAGGGCCTCGCCCACCACAACACGCGCCTCGTGGTGGAGAAGCCGGTGGGGCGCGACCTCGCCTCCGCCAAGGCGCTGAACGCGGTGATCGGCAAGCATTTCACCGAGGACCAGGTCTTCCGCATCGATCACTATCTCGGCAAGGAGACGGTGCAGAACCTGATGGCGCTGCGCTTTGCCAACATGCTCTACGAGCCGGTGTGGAACTCGGCCTATGTGGACCATGTGCAGATCACGGTGGCCGAGGGCGTGGGGCTGGAGGGCCGCGCGGGCTATTACGACAAGGCCGGCGCGCTGCGCGACATGGTGCAGAACCACATCGTCCAGCTCCTGTGCCTGGTGGCGCTGGAGCCGCCCTTCGCGCTGGACGCGGATGCGCTGCGCGACGAGAAGCTGAAGGTCCTGCGCTCGCTCAAGCCCATCACCGCCGTCAATGTCGAGCAGATGACGGTGCGGGGCCAGTACAAGGCCGGGGCCTCCAACGGCGGACCGGCGAAATCCTATCTGGAGGATCTCGGCGCCCCTTCCAGCGACACCGAGACCTTCGTGGCCATCAAGGCGGAGATCGACAACTGGCGCTGGGCCGGCGTGCCCTTCTACCTGCGCACCGGCAAGCGCCTGTCGCAGCGCATGAGCGAGATCGTCGTCACCTTCCGCAAGATTCCCCATTCCATCTTCGAGGAGAGCGTGGGCACGGTGGCGCAGAACCAGCTCGTCCTGCGCCTGCAACCCGACGAAGGCGTGAAGCAGTGGCTGATGATCAAGGACCCCGGCCCCGGCGGAATGCGCCTGCGCCACGTGCCGCTGGACATGAGCTTTGCCGAATCGTTCGGAATGCGCAATCCGGACGCCTATGAGCGCCTGCTGATGGACGTGATCCGGGGCAACCAGACCCTGTTCATGCGCAAGGACGAGGTGGAGGCCGCCTGGGAGTGGATCGACCCGATCCTGACCGCCTGGGAGACCAAGAACATGAAGCCGCAGACCTACACGGCCGGCACATGGGGGCCCTCGGGCTCCATCGCCCTGATCGAGCGTGACGGGCGCACCTGGCACGAGCCCGAATGATGGGCGCGGACCGGCACAAGCTTCACGAATACGCGGATCGCGAGGCGCTGGCCGAGGCCCTGGCGGCGGGGGTCGGCGCGGTGCTGGCGGGCGGGCTCGCCACGCGCGGCTCGGCCATCCTCGCCGTCTCGGGCGGCTCCACGCCCAGGCTCTTCTTCGAGACGCTGGCGCGGGCGGAGATCGACTGGCAGGCCGTGACGGTGCTTCTGGTGGACGAACGCTGGGTGCCCGCCGGGCACGAGCGGGCCAATGCCACGCTGGTGCACCGCCACCTCCTGCAAGGGCCGGCCGCCGCCGCCCGCTTCGAGCCCTATTACACGGAGGGGCTGGGCGCGCCCGAGGGGGCCGCGCGCCTGTCGCAGCTCTTCGGCCATCTCGCCCGGCCCATCGACGCGCTCGTGCTCGGCATGGGCGCGGACGGGCACACCGCCTCCTTCTTCCCCGGCGCGGACCGCCTCGCGGAGGCGCTCGACCCCGCCACGCCCCGGCTCTTCGAGGCCGTGGAGGCGCCGGGCGCGGGCGAGCCGCGCGTGACCCTGACCTTGCCGCCCATCGTGGAGGCACGCTTCCTGGCGCTCCATATCGAGGGGGAGGAGAAGCGCCGCGTGCTGGCGCAGGCGCAAGCGCCGGGGCCTTGGGAGGCGCTTCCCGTGCGCGCCGTCCTGCGCAGCCCTCGCGCCCATCCGATCGAGATATTCTGGGCGCCCTGAGACGGGCCGCGCCCTCATATGGAGGCCATCATGGCCGCAGACAGCCGCATCGAAGCCATCACGAGGCGCATCGCCGAGCGCTCCGCCCCCACACGCGAGGCCTATCTGGAGCGCATCGAGGCCAAGGGCGCCGAAGGCCCCAAGCGCAGCCGGCTCAATTGCGGCAACCTCGCCCACGGCTTCGCGGCCTGCGGGCCGAGCGACAAGGCGCGGCTGGCGGGCGACGTGACGCCCAATCTGGGCATCATCACCGCCTATAACGACATGCTTTCGGCCCATCAGCCCTATGAGCGCTACCCCGAGCTGATCCGGCAGGCCGCGCGCGAGGTGGGCGCCACGGCGCAGGTCGCCTCCGGCGTGCCGGCCATGTGCGACGGCGTCACGCAGGGGCAAGGCGGCATGGAGCTTTCGCTGTTCTCGCGCGACGTGATCGCCATGGCGGCGGCCGTGGGCCTTTCGCACGACATGTACGACGCGGCCGTCTATCTCGGCATCTGCGACAAGATCGTGCCGGGCCTTGCCATCGCGGCGCTGACCTTCGGCCACCTGCCCGCGATCTTCGTCCCCGCCGGGCCGATGACCTCCGGCCTGCCCAACGACGAGAAGGCGCGCATCCGCCAGCTCTATGCCGAGGGCAAGGTCGGGCGCGAGGCCCTTCTGGAGGCGGAATCGAAGAGCTATCACGGCCCGGGCACCTGCACCTTCTACGGCACGGCCAATTCCAACCAGATGCTGATGGAGATCATGGGCCTGCACATGCCGGGCGCCTCCTTCGTCAACCCGAACACGCCCCTGCGCGACGCGCTGACGCGAGAGGCGACGAAGCGCGCCTTGTCCATCACCGCGCTCGGCAACGAGTTCACGCCCATCGGCCATGTGGTGGACGAGAAGGCGGTGGTGAACGGCGTCGTCGGGCTCCACGCCACCGGCGGCTCCACGAACCACGTCATGCATCTGGTGGCGATCGCGGCCGCGGCGGGCATCAAGCTGACCTGGGCCGACATCTCCGACCTGTCGGACGTGACGCCGCTTCTCGCCCGCGTCTATCCGAACGGGCTGGCGGACGTGAACCATTTCGAGGCGGCGGGCGGCATGGGCTTCCTGATCCGCGAGCTCCTGTCCGCCGGCCTCCTGCACGAGGATGTGCGCACCGCCTTCGGCCACGGCCTCTCCGCCTATACGGTGGAGGCGAAGCTTTCGCCGGACGGGCACGGCGTCGTGCGCTCCCCCGCCCCGGCCGTCAGCGGTGACGAGAAGGTGCTGACCACGGCGGACAAGCCCTTTTCGGCCAATGGCGGGCTGAAGATGCTGAAGGGCAACATGGGCAAGGCCGTCATCAAGGTCTCGGCCGTCAAGCCCGAGCGGCGGATCGTGGAGGCGCCGGCGCGGGTCTTCGAGGACCAGGACGACCTCCAGAGCGCCTTCAAGGCCGGCGAGCTGACCGGCGATTTCGTGGCCGTCGTCCGCTTCCAGGGCCCACGCTCCAACGGCATGCCCGAACTGCACAAGCTGACCCCCACGCTCGGCGTCCTCCTGGACCGGGGGCAGAAGGTGGCGCTCGTCACCGACGGGCGCATGTCGGGCGCGTCCGGCAAGGTGCCGGCCGCCATCCACGTCACGCCCGAGGCCAAGGAGGGCGGGGCCATCGGGCGCATCCGCGACGGCGACATGATCCGTCTCGACGGCGAGAGCGGCGAATTGTCCATCCTCGTCTCCGAGGAAGAGCTGATGGCCCGCCCCGTGGCGCAGGCCGACCTGTCGCGCAACGAGCATGGGCTGGGGCGCGAGCTCTTCGCCGTCTTCCGCAATGCGGTCGGACCGGCGGATCTGGGCGCGAGCGTCTTCTAGGAATTCGGAAACCGTTTGACGATTCGGCGGCGGAGGGCTTGCGAGGGATTTTTCGTCGTCCGCACGGAGCCAGTCGATGCCGGCGGCATCGGCGAGGCTCGGGGACGCGGCGGCGGCGGCAAAGACCCGCAGGACCGACCGGCCCGAAGTCTCGAACGCCCTCTCAGCCCTTCGGCTCGGCAAGCCGCCGGCGGCGGATTTCGGCCACCGTCAGGCGCTCGCCGTCCTTGGCGGGCTTCGGACGGGCGGAGCGGATCGGGGGTTCGTCCTGCGCGGCGCGCGCCGTGCCGATGTCGCGCAGCCGCTGGCGCAGATTCGCGCGCCGCTGTGCATCGGTCGCGGGTGCGGGGTCCATCTCGCCCGAAGGCTCGCTCGGCTCGGCGGCCGGTGGCGCTTCCCCGCGAACGGCCGGCTCTTCGGCGCGCGAAGCCTGCGGCTCCTCGGGCCGCGTCGGTGCCTGCGGCGCCGGCTCCCGCTCGGCCTCCCGGGCGCGCGGCTCGTCCTGCTCCATCGCAGCTTCCGTTTCGGGCCTGGCGGGCTCAGGCTCGGGCTCAACGGGCGGCGCGTCGCTCACCGACGGGCGAACGTCCGGCCGGCTCGCGGCGGGCGGTTGCGGTCTCGATGGGCGGGCGGTGGAATAGGTGACGGGCACGGGCAGGGCGGTGAAGACGGGATAGCCGCCATCGGCGTTGGGCGCGGTGCGCACCGCTTCGCTGGCGGCCAGATGCTCGCGCACCAGCCGCCAGAGCGCGGCGAGGATCGCGATGCCGAGGCCCAGCCCGAGGCCGAGGATCAGGCCCGCCAGCACGATGAGCTTGCGCGAGGGGCCGGTCGGCTCGAAGGGCGGCATGGCCTCGGAGATGGTGCGCACATTGGCCGTGTTCAGGCTTTCCTGTTCGCCGAGCTCGCGCGCGCGCAGGAGATAGGCCTCGTAGACCGCGCGCGAGGCCTCGACCTCGCGCTCCAGTTGGCGCAGTTCCACGAAGGAGCCGCTGGTCTCGATCTGCCGGTCGCGCAGCGTCGCGATCTGCGCGCTCAGGGCGCGTTCGGTCTCCTCGGCGCGTGCCAGCTCGGTCTGCGCCGAGGCCACGATGCGCGAGAGTTCGGTGGCGATGGCCCGCCGCGCGGTGCCGAGCGCGTCCTCGCTGGCGGCGCGCTGGGGGTGGCGCGGCCCCAGGCGCGAGGCGAGAACGGCGTTCTCCTGCGCCAGATCGGCATAGGACTGGCGCAGCCGCAGGAGCGCGGCCGAGTTCAGCTCCTCCGGGAAGGCGCCGTCCACCACGTCGTCCACGCTCGCCTGGCGCATGGAATCGGCGCGCACGCGAAGCCCGGTGATGGTGGCGCGCGCCTCGGCGAGCTGGTTGTTGATGCGCAGGATGAACTCGTCGTCGATGAGCCGGCCGCCCACGCCCACGAGCTGGTTCTGCGCCCTGTAGGCCTCCACCGCATCCTCGGCCCCGCGCACCCTCTCGCGCAGTTCGGCCAGGCGCGCCGTGATGGCGTCCGTTGCCCGGCGCGCCGTATCGGACTGCACGCGCGCCTGCTCCTCCACGAAGATCTGCGCCACGAGATTGGCCAGATCCGCCGCCTTGGCCGGCTCCAGGCTCTCCACCGTCACCTCGATGACGAAGGAGTTGGCGTTGCGGGCGGCCGTCACCTGCCGGCCGAGATTGACGATGGTCAGTTGCCGCCGGTCGGTGATCTCGGCTTCCGGCTCGGCGCCGGGCAGAAGGGTGATGGAGGGCAGCCACCGGTCGAACGGCCCCTCGGCCGTGCCGTTGAACTCGGGGTCCTGCGTCAGCCCGGCGCGGTCCACCACCTGCGCCAGCACGCTTTGCGAGGTGATGACGGCGATCTGGCTCTGCACCAGCGCCAGCGCGGCGTCCGAGGCCAGACCGAGCGGCGTCTGCGTCACCTCGTTCTGGACGAGGTTGAGCCCGCGCGGGTCGAGGATCATCTGCGTCGAGGCGTGGTAGACCTTCGGCATCGAAAGGGCGATGAAGGCCGCGAGCGCCCCGCCCACGAGCCCGAGCCCCAGAATGGCGAACCTGGCGCGCCAGACGCGGCGCGCCACGAACACCGGATCGACGAGCGAGGACGGGGCTGCACGCGGCGCAAGGCTGGCCGAGGACGCCGCTGGGGACGCCTTGGTCTCGTCGGAAGTGAACATCGCGGGCAGCTATCCGGAGTGTGAAGGCGAAGGGTCTGGACCGATTGTCACCCCATCATGGCAAACAAAGGGTTAAACGTCGATTCAACGCTGTTCAGCCCATCGCCGCGAGCCGGGCGCGCAGCATGTCGTACCAGGGCTTGGGCCGCATCCGCGCATCGAAGGGCAGCGGGCGGGAAGGCTTGCCGTCCTGGCGCGGCATGGCATCCGGCACCCAGGAGTAGCGATCCGTCAGCCCCCAGGTGACGAGGGCGAGCGGCGGCGTGCCCTCCACCGCGTCCAGAAGGTCGGAGACGACGCGCGTCGCCGCCGCGTCCTGCTCCTCCACCCCGCCGCGCACCTGGAAGTCGATCACGTCGAGCTCGGTGACGATGAGGCGCACGCCCAGCGCCTCCAGCGCCTCGCCGAAGCGGGCAAAGCCCGGAACGTCGACGGCCAGATGCGAATAGAGATGGGCCTGGAGCCCCACGGCATCCACGCGGATGTTGCGGTCCTGAAGCTGGCGCACGATGTCCAGCATGGCGGCGCGGCGCGCGTCGTAGCGGTCGCCGGCGAATTCGAGATCGTAGTCGTTGATGACGAGGCCGGCGCCCGGGTCGGCGCGCGCGGCCGTCTCGAAGGCCAGCGGCACGTGGCGGGGGCCGAGGCGCCGCAGCCAGAAAGTGTCGCGCAAGGGGCCGTCCGGCCCGCCGCGCGGATCATGGGCGATCACCTCGTTGACCACGTCCCAGTCCGTCAGGCGCCCGCGATAATGGTCGGCCACGCGCTCGATATGCTCGATCAGCGCGGTCTCGGCCTCGCTTTCGTCCTCGATCGCCTCCAGCCAGGGCGGGTTGGTGGACCACCAGACGAAGGCGTGCCCGCGCGAGGCCTTGCCGTTCGCCAGCGCGAAATCGACGAGGCGGTCGGCATGGGTGAAGTTGAACTCGTCCCGCGCCGGGCGCAGGAGGCCGAATTTCAGCTCGTTCATCGGCATCACGATGTCGCAATGATCGACGAAGGCCTGAACGTAAGACGGATCGGTGTCGAAATAGTCCGACTGGATCGCGGCGCCGAAGGGCACGCCGCCCGCCGCGCGGGCGGGCCGCGCCAGGCAGGCCCCGGCCACGAGCCCCGCGCCGGCCGCCAGAAACGAACGGCGCGTTAAACCGCCGGTGGCAGGATGGGCTTGCGGTGTCGTCATGGCGGGGCGAACCTTTGGCAGCGGGAAGACGATGGGGCGAGCGGCAGTCTGGCGCGAAAGATTTAAGGGCGAGATACGCACGCTCGGACATTTCGCCAAGCTGGCGGGGGGCGCCGCCGGGCGGCTGGTGATCTCGCTCGCCTATTTCGTCTCGCTGGCCAACACGCTTTCGGTCGCCGATTTCGGCCTCTTCGCCACCGCCTCGGCCATCGGCATCGTGCTGTCGCGCGTGGCCGGATTCGGCTTCGTCTCGCCGCTCTACCGCATCGCCACGGGCAAGCCCCGGCTGGTCGGCGCCTATACGGGCACCCTCCTCGTGGCCTTTCTCCTTTCCGCACCCGTGGTCGCGGCGCTCTCGGCGCTGTTCTTCGCGCTGTTCTTCGCCGGGCAGATGGCGGCCCTCGCCTTCGCGGCGGTGATCGTGGCGGAAGTGGCCTGCTGGCGGGCGCTGGAGGTGGTGTGCATCGTCAATAACGGGCTCGGCCGCTTCGGGCGCGGGGCGGCGATCGTGATCCTCGGCACGGCGCTTCGCGCGCTGGCGGCCATCGCCTTCGCAAGCGCCTCGGACGGCTCGCTCCTGTCCTGGTCGCTCGCCTATCTCGGCGCGAACGCGCTGGCCGCGCTTCTGTCCATCGCCCTCTGGTATCCGCGACGGCGCCTGCGCTTCTCGCGCGGCCACGCCTTCGCCCGCTGGCGCGACAGCCTTGCGGTGATGGCCTCCGAAATCGCCTTCTACGTCCAGTCCGAGCTGGACAAGCTGCTCGTCCTGGCGGTGGGCGGGCCGCAGGCGGCGGGGCTCTACGCCATTCTGATGCGGCTGATCGACCTGACCGCCCTGCCCGTGCGCGCCTTCAACACGCTGGTGGTGCAGAAGCTGATGCGCGCGCCGCGCTGGCTCGCCTCGTGGCGGCGGCGCATCGGCATAGAAGCGGCCATCGCCGCCGCCTCGGTGGCGGGTCTCGGCGCGCTCGGCCTCGTGCTGCATGTCCAGCCGGCCGCCCTCGGCCGCAATGTCGCGGACGCGGCGCCCTTCGTGCTCCTGGCGCTGCTGGTGCCGGCCTTCCGCAACCTCGTGGAGTATCAGGGCGAGATGCTCTATGCGCGCGGCCTGACGGGCCTTCGCGTGGCGATCCTTCTTATGGTCGGCGCGCTGAAGGCGGGGCTCCTCTGGCTGCTCCTGGCCACGCAGGAAGACGCGCAGGCGCAGATCCTCGGCCTCAACGCCGTGTTCGCCGCGCTGTGGCTGGCCTCCACGCTGGCCAGCTACGGTGCACTGGCGCGGCTCGACCGGCCCTTCAGGCCAGCCCGACCAGCGAGCGGATGAGCGCGGTGTTCGTGCCGGTGAAGGACTGGATGCCCAGCGCCACCTCGTGCGGGGCCATGTCCCCCAGGAAGGCGCTGAGCGTCCCCTCGTCCATCGCCGCGCCGGCCCAGTAGACGCGGCACAGCGCCTCGGCGCTGGGCCAGTGCCGCTCCGGCCGCTCTTCCACCTCGTCCACGAAGCGCCCGTAGATGGTGCATTCGGACAGCGAGCGCGTGGCCGCCAGCGCGCGCAGGGCCGGCCGGCCGGTGACGGCCTCGATGCGCGCGGCCATCTCGCGCGCCGTGTCCGCGCGCCAGCCGATGACGGTGTTGATGTGGTCGGCCGTGTTGCTGCGGCCCGCGGCGATGCCCAGAAGCGCGGCGGCCTTCCGCGACCAGCGCGTATGCTCCTCCTCCGCCTCGGGCACCAGGAGGGCGAACCCGTCCGGCACGCGGTAGAAGCGCAGCGCGCCCTCGCGCCACAGCCCGGCCATGTCGAAGGGGCGCACGAACACGACGTCGGAATCGCAGGAGATCATCGCCGCCTCGTCCATGAGGCGGGCGAAGGCGATGCGGCGAAGCTGCTGCACGTGCCAGCCCCGCAGCGGCGGCCCGAAGGGCGAGAGCCAGAGGCGCCGGCGCGGATTGAGGGGGTCGGGAACCGCGCGCAGCCAGAAGGGCAGGAGGTCGCGCTCGCTGACCACCGTGCGGCGCGGCCCCTCGAACGGACGGAACAGGGCGGCATCGGCGCCCTCCACCAGAAGGTAGTGTCGCGCGTGGCCGCTCACATGGCGGTCGATGCTGTCGCACAGGAGGCGGCAGCGTTCCAGGTCGCCGCGATAGCTGGCGGTGACGATGGCGGTGGCCGGATGCGTCACGAGCGCCCCGCTTTCTGGCGCAAGGCGGCCCAGAGGAAGGACGGGTTGCCCAGCACGTAGCGGGCGAAGAGGCGCCTCGGCTCGCGCGCGAGGCGATAGGCCCATTCCAGACGCAGGCGGCGCAGGCGCTCGGGCGCGCGCGGCACGCGCTGCGCCATGAAGTCGAACAGGGCGCCGACGCCCAGCGCCAGCCGCGCATGGCTTCGCGTGACATGCTCGGCGATAAAGCGTTCCTGCGCCGGCACGCCCATGGCGACAAGCAGGAGATCGACGGGCTCCTCCTCCAGCCGCCGGAGGATCGCCTCGCGCGCCGGCGCATCGAAGAAGCCGTCGCCGAGAACCTCGTAGCGGTGGCCGGGCGCAAGGCCCGAGAAGGCCGCAGCCGCCTCGCGCGCGACGCCTTCGGCCCCGCCCAGAAGCCCCACCCTCAGCGGCCGCCCCGCCTCGCGCAGGAGCTGGGGCACGAAGTCCGTGCCGTTCAGATTGGCGGGAAAGGGGCAGCCGTAGAGAAGGCGGGCGGCGAGATCGACGCCGATCCCGTCCGGCAGGACGGTGAAACCGGAGAGAGCGCCCGCATAGGCCGCGTCCCCGCGCGCCACGTTGACGCAATGGGCATTGGCGAAGGCGATCTTCGTCAGGCCGCCGCCCTCCAGAGCGCGCCGGCACAGTTCGAGCGCGGCCGGAAGCGACAGGGCCGCGACGCGAACCTTGCCGATCCGCAGCGAAGGCAGGCGCGTGCCGGCCAGATCGAGCGCGCGGCGCGCGACATCGGCGGCTGCCCGGCCCTGCTGCCCGGCGAAGGCCCGGCCGTCGAGGCGCGCCAGCGTGCCTTCGCGCTCGGCCGCCACCATGCGCCCCAGCGCCTCGGCGAAGGCCGGCGCGTTTTCGGCGACCGTGAAATTGGCCGGCAGGGGCACCTCGACGCCGCGCAGGGCGGCGGGCGTCGCCACCGCCGGCATTCCCTCCTCCAGACATTCCAGCGTCTTGAGCTGGATGCCCGTACCGCTGGTGGTGGCGAGCGCCATGACGCGGCTTTCGCGCACGAAGGCCTGCGCGTCCGGCACCCGGCCGAGAAGGCGGATATGGGGGGGCGTATCCGGCCTTGGCGCCGGCAGGCTTCCGGCGATCTCCACCGACAGGCCGGGGTCGAGGCGGGGAGCCACCTCGGCCAGGAACCAGTCCAGCCCGGCGCGATTCGGCGCCCAGCTCCAGGTACCGATCAGGCCGATATCGCGGCGGCGAAGCCCCTCGTCGCGGGGCGCGGGGCGCCCCAGGACAAGGGGCAGCACGTGGGCGCGCAGGTCGCCGGAAAGGCCAAGCGGCGCGAGGTCCTGCGCCGAGAGCGTAAGGACCGCGCCCGCCTGTGCGCACAGGCGCGTCTCACAGCGCTCCAGAAGCCGCGCCTCTCGCGCATAGAGCCGGCGGGCGAGCGGGCCGCGCGCCGTCCTGGCGTTCTGGCGGGCGGAGAGAAACTCGACATTGTGCGCCACGTAGATCGTCGGCGCGATGGTCTCGAGGGCGGGGTAGGCGGCGGGCATCTGCACCGAATTGAGGATGACGGCGTCGTAGGGCCCGCGTGCGGCCAGGCGCTCCAGAAGCGCCTGGCCGGGCAGGACGGCGAGCTTGGCCGCGCCCACCGGCAGCCCCTTGGCGAGCGCGCGGCTGGCCCATCTGCCCTTCGCCGCCGCCCCCACGCGGGCATTCTCGATCGCCATTTCGCCGAGCAGGATCTCGTCCTCCCCCTGCCCCGCGGTGCTTCCGGGCCGCCGGAAGCCCGCCAGCGTCAGCCGCGCGCCAGCCGCGCGAAAGGCCGAGAGGATGGAGGCGTTGGCGATCTCGAAGCCCGTCTCGGGAACCGGCTCGGGCAGCAGGGAGGTGACGAAGAGGCAGTGCATGGAGCCCTGGGGGATGATGGCGCGGGCCGGAGTGTGGCCGGCGCTTCTTACGATCCGGATAATACGGCAAAGCCTTTCCATTAAGAGTTTCGGGCTAGGGTCGCCCATATGGAGCGTGCCGGGACGATTCAATTCACCGGAACGGCTCATCTCTTCGTCTTCTTGCATTTCCGGACAGGAAACGGCTCTCCCTTTACCTAAAATGTCTTAGCGGAACGCCGGAATGACCCAGCCTATCACCATCGAGACACGCTCGCCCCGCCTTGGCGAAGGCGAGCACCGGCTCGTTGCCACGCTGCCGACCTTCCGCCGGCCGGAGCATCTGGCGCGCACCCTGGCCTCGCTGGCGGCGCAGACCCGGCCGGTGCCGGTGATCGTGATGGAAAACGATGCCGAGCGCCGCGAGGGGCTGGCCGCCGCCCGGCCCTTCTTCGAGGACGGGCGCCTTCAGGGCCTCGTGCTCATCGCGCATGAGCGCGGCAACTGCTCGGCCTACAATGCCGGCTGGGAAACGGCGCTGGCCGAGTTCGGCGCCCTGGAGCACCTGCTCGTCATCGACGACGACGAGATCGCCGGGCCGCAATGGGCCGAGCGCCTAGCGGGAGCGGCCGACGCCTTCGCCGCCGATATCGTCGGCGCGCCGGTCCTGCCCGTGTTCGAGGACGAGCGGGGCGAGCGCTGGCGGCGGCACCCGGTGTTCTCCCCGCCCTACCGGGCGAGCGGCCCGGTGCCGATCCTCTACGGATCGGGCAACCTGGCGATCGCGCGGCAGGTTCTGGAAACCATGCCGCGCCCCTATCTCGACCCCGCCTTCAACTTCATCGGCGGGGGCGACGCGGACTTCTTCTCGCGCTGCAAGCTGCGGGGCTTCTCCTTCGCCTGGTGCCAGGAGGGCGCGCTTTACGAGACCACCCCCGCGCGGCGCACGGAATTCTCGTGGGTCCACGCGAGGGGCTTACGCAACGGCGCGCTTTCGGCCATCATAGAGCGGCGGCGAAAGGGCCGGGCCGTGTCGCTGGCGCGAAGCGCAGCCCTCCTGGCAGCCTGCCCCTTGCGCGCGGCCAGGCTCGGCCTGCAAACCGGATCGGCCGCCATCGGCCTTTATCCGATACAGGTGGCACTCGGGCGCTGGCAGGGCGAGTTCGGACTGGTTCATGAGCAATATCGCCGCCCCGAAGCCCATTGAGGCGCAACTGACCGACGCGCTACGCACGCTTCTGGGCGCGGCGCTGCTCACGCTTCTGCTCGTCACCTTCACGCCCTTCCAGACGCAGTTCCAGGGCGATCTCGACAGCGGCAACCTCGTCAACCAGCTCGGCTATTCGGCGCTGGGCGCGCTGGCGCTGGCGGGGCACCTCTTCTTCACGGAGCGGCGCGTGGCGCTCTCGCTGCTGCGCCCGTTCTGGATCGTCACGGTCCTATGGCTCCTCTTCGCCGCCGTGCAGTCGCTCTATCCGCCGAACGCGCTGCGGGCGCTTGCCTTCACGCTGTTCGCCATGCTGGCGGCAACGGGCGCGCTGTGCCTGCCGCCCCATGCGCGCGCCTTCCGCTTCGCGCTCGCCGCCGCCTCGCTGGCGGTCCTCGGCCTCTCCTATGCCGGCGTCGTCCTCATTCCCGAGGTCGCGGTCCATTCGGCCGCCGATCTGGAGTCCCAGCACGCGGGGCTGTGGCGCGGCATTTACAGCCACAAGAACACCGCCGGCGCGATCATGGCGACGCTGTTCTTCTGCGGCCTCTACCTCCTGCGGGCGGGAAACCGCCTCTCCGGAGCGGCGATCATGGTGCTTTCCGGGCTCTTCGTGCTGCAGGCCGGCTCGAAGACGGCGGCAGCGCTGCTGCCGCTCGTGGCGGCCCTCGTCCTTTCGCCGCGCCTGACGGGCAGTCGGCACCTGCCGGTTCTGGTGCTGTCCGCGGCGCTTGCGGGCCTTGCGCTGGCGACGCTCGGCAGCGTGCTCATCCCCGCCATGGACGCGCTGGTGCAATGGGTGCTGCCGGGGACGACCTTCACCGGGCGCACCGATATCTGGCGCTTCTCCTTCGAGCAGCTCGCACCCCGGCAGTGGACGGGGTTCGGCTTCGAAAGCTTCTGGCGCACACCCGCCATGCTGGCGATGGAAGCCAGCCGCGAGCTTTCCTGGGACCCGCGCTTCACGCCGAACGCCCATAACGGCTATCTCGACATCGCCATCGCGGCCGGCTGGCCGGGGCTCGCCCTCGTCGTCGGGACGCTGATCGTCCTGCCCTTCAGGGATTTCGTGCGCACGCCGCAGGACGCGGCCTCGCGCCGGTTGGCCGATCTCTTCCTGATGATCCTCTCCTTCGCGCTGATGAACTCCTTCCTCGAAACCTTCCTGTTCGACCGGGCCAACCCGTTCTGGGTGATGATGTGGTTTTCGGTGGCGGGCCTGCGCCTGCTGGCGCGCCACCGCCCCCTGCCGAACTGAGGCCGGGCGCGGCCCGGCGCATTGGCACGGGGCCCGCGCGGCCCTATCTCCCGGTTTCCCGCAACGGAACGCCAGCATGACCGAACTGAAGCTTCTCGCCCTGGACGAGGACGACCTCGCCATCCTCTCTGCCCACTGCCAGGACGCGGTGGTGCGCGCGGCCGACCTCTCCTTCGAACGGGCCGCCGGGCGCTTCCTGGTGCCGATGAACCGCTTCGTCTGGGAAGAGGCGGCGGCCCGGCGGGGCTTCCTCGCCCGCCGGCGCCCCTATGAGCGGCGGCGCGCCGTGCTGCATTTCGACCGCGTGCGCCGCGTCAGCCAGACCGGCGTGCTCGTGGGTGATCCCGACCAGGTGCTGGCGCTGCTGGCGCTGCGCTTCACGCCCGGCGAGGCGCCCTCGGGCCTCGTCGAGCTTGTGTTCGCCGGCGGCTCCGCGATAAGGCTCGAGGTGGAGTGCATCGAGGCGCAGCTCGCCGACCTCGGGGCCGCCTGGAGCACGCAGAACCGCCCCGACCATGCGCGGGAGGATTTCGAGCTTCCGGGGTGAGGCGGGCGGCAAACGGGGGAAGAGCTTGCCTCTCAGGCTGAACATTTCCGATCCGGGTTTCGAGAGCGATTTCCGTGCGCTTCTGGGGGCCAAGCGAGAGGCCTCGCAGGACGTGGAAGCGCGCGTGCGCGAGATCGTGTCCGATACGCGCGCGCGGGGCGATGCCGCGCTGATCGACTACACCTTGAAATTCGACGCCCTGGAGCTGACGCCGCAGACGCTGCGCGTGGAGGCCGGCGCCATCGAGGCCGCCTATGAGAGCGCGCCCGCCGCCACACGCGAGGCGCTGCACTTCGCCCATGAGCGCATCCGCAGCCACCACGAGCGCCAGCGCCCGAGCGACGAGCGCTATGTGGACGCCGCTGGCGCCGAGCTCGGCCATCGCTGGACGGCCATCGGCTCGGTGGGCCTCTACGTTCCGGGCGGCGCCGCGAGCTACCCCTCCTCCGTCCTGATGAACGCGGTGCCGGCCAAGGTGGCGGGCGTCGAGCGCATCGCCATGGCGGTGCCGGCGCGCAACGGCGAGCTGAACCCCCTGGTGCTGGCGGCCGCGCGGATCGCGGGCGTGGACGAGATCTGGCGCGTGGGCGGGGCGCAGGCCATCGCGGCCTTCGCCTACGGCACCCAGTCCATCGCGCCCGTGGCCAAGATCGTGGGGCCCGGCAACGCCTATGTGGCCAGCGCCAAGCGGCAGGTCTTCGGCACGGTCGGCATCGACATGATCGCCGGCCCCTCGGAAGTGCTGGTGATCGCCGACGGCGAGAACGATCCCGACTGGATCGCGGCCGACCTTCTGGCGCAGGCCGAGCACGACGCGGCGGCGCAGTCGATCCTCGTGACCGACGACGCGGCCTTCGCCAGCGCCGTGGAGGCGGCGGTGGAGCGCCAGCTCGCGCGCCTGCCGCGCGAGGAGACGGCGCGCGCGAGCTGGCGCGACTTCGGCGCAGTGATCCTCGTGCGCGACCTGACGGCGGACGCCCCGGCGCTGGCCGACCGCATCGCCGCCGAGCATCTGGAGATCGCCACCGCCGACCCGGAGGCGCTATTCGCGCGCATTCGCGACGCGGGCGCCGTTTTCCTCGGCCGCCACACGCCCGAGGTGATCGGCGACTATGTGGGCGGCTCCAACCACGTGCTGCCCACGGCGCGCTCGGCGCGCTTCTCCTCCGGCCTTTCGGTGCTCGACTTCGTCAAGCGCACCTCGGTGCTGAAACTTTCGGCCGAGGCGCTGCGGGCGCTCGGCCCGTCCGCCGTGGAGCTGGCCACGGCCGAGGGGCTGGACGCGCACGCGCGCTCGGTCTCCATCCGCATGAATGCGGGGCCCGGCGCATGAGTGCGCACGGCCGCCTCGTCTCCATCGATCTCGACGAGACCATCGGGCGCGCCACGCCCGACGTGGAGCATGAGCGGGCCGTCGCCATCTTCGACCTGATCGAGGACAATTGCTTCGAGCCGGTCGGGGCCGAGGGCGGGCGCTACCGGCTGAAGCTGCGCGTGGCCGACAAGCGCCTCGTCTTCGAGATCGAGGACGAGGCCGGCGCGCCGCTGGCCACCCACATCCTGTCGCTCACGCCCTTCCGGCGCATCATCCGCGATTATTTCCTGATCTGCGACAGCTATTACGCCGCCATCCGCTCGGCCACGCCCTCGCAGATCGAGGCGATCGACATGGGCCGGCGCGGCGTCCACAATGACGGATCGCAGCTCCTGCGCGAGAGGCTGGCGGGCAAGATCTCGATCGACGACGACACGGCGCGGCGGCTGTTCACGCTGATCTGCGTGCTTCACTGGCGCAATTGACGATGCGGCGCGCCCTTCCCCACCCCGCCGGGATGCAGCGCCCTTGAGCCGCGGCGCGCAAGAGGGCGCGAGCCTGCCCTCCTCCATCCTGTTCGTCTGCGGGATGAACGCCATCCGCTCGCCCATGGCCGAGGCCATCGCCCATTCGGTCCTGCCGCCCTCGGTCTATGTGGCGTCGGCGGGCGTGAAATGCGGCGAGCGCGACCCCTTCGTGGACGTGATCCTGGCCGAGCACGGGCTGGCGCTGCAGAATTTCCAGCCCCGGGCGCTGGAGGACCTCGCGGACGGCTATTTCGACCTCGTCGTCACCATGTCGCCCGAGGCGCACCATGTCGCGCTCGACCGTTCGGGCGCGGAGGCGGTGGCGGTAGAGTTCTGGCCGATGCCCGACCCTTCCGTCGTCACCGGCTCGCGGCAGCAGATTCTCGACGCCTATCGCGACCTCTACCGGCGGATCGAGGCCAAGCTGACCGAATTGCGCGAGCGCGCCGCCTCAGGCGGCCAGAGCGGCGATCGCGGCGCGTAGATCGTCCAGCCCCGCACCTTTTTCGGACGAGGTGGAGAGCACCTGCGGATAGGCCGCCGGCCGCTTGCGGATCGCCTCGATCGTGGCGTCCATCAGCTTGGGCATGGCGAGCGCGGAGATCTTGTCGGCCTTGGTCAGCACGATCTGGTAGGAGACGGCCGCCTTGTCGAGAAGCGCCAGCACCTCGGTGTCGTTCGTCTTCAGCCCGTGGCGCGAATCGACCAGAACGAAGACGCGCTTGAGCGTGGAGCGGCCGCGCAGATAGTCGAAGACCAGCTTGGTCCAGGCGTCCACCTGCTCCTTGGGCGCCTTGGCGTAGCCGTAGCCGGGCATGTCGACCACCGCCAGCGGCGGCAGATCCCCCGCCTCGCCCGAATAGCCGTCCGGCACGAAGTAGTTCAGCTCCTGCGTGCGGCCGGGCGTGTTCGACGTGCGCGCAAGGCCCTTCTGCGAGAGAAGCGCGTTGATGAGCGAGGACTTGCCGACATTGGAGCGGCCGGCGAAGGCGATTTCCGGCGGCCCCTCGGGCGGCAGGAACTTCAACGCCGGCACGCCGCGAATGAACACCCAGGGGCGAACGAAGAAGAGCCGCGTCTGCTCGCGCTCCGCGGTCGACGCCTCGGCCGCCATCGCGGTGTCCCTGTCTTCTTGGCTGGCCATGATTCCTCCTTCGCACGGGCCCGAAACGCAAAAGCGGGCCTTGCGGCCCGCCCTGCCCGGTCTCAGGCGTCCTTCTTTCTTCGGAAGGTGGCCCGCAGATTGTCCCACAGCTCGATCTTCGCGCCGTTGCGCTTCATGATGACGGACTGCTGGATGATCGACAGGAAGTTGTTCCACGTCCAGTAGATGACCAGACCCGCCGGGAAGGTGGCCAGCATGAAGGTGAAGACGATCGGCATCCAGGTGAAGATGAGCTGCTGCGTGGGGTCCGGCGGCAGCGGGTTCAGCTTCATCTGGATGAACATCGTGATGCCCATCAGGATCGGCCAGACGCCGATCATCAGGAAGAGCGGCAGCGAGATCGGGATCAGGCCGAAGAGATTGAAGATCGAGGTCGGGTCGGGCGCCGCCAGATCCTGAATCCAGCCGAAGAAGGGCGCGTGGCGCATCTCGATGGTGACGTAGAGCACCTTGTAGAGCGCGAAGAAGACCGGGATCTGCACCAGCACCGGCCAGCAGCCGGCCGCCGGATTGATCTTCTCCTCCTTGTAGATCTTCATCATCTCCTGCTGCTGCTTCACACGGTCGTCGCCGTATTTCTCGCGCAGCTCCATCAGCCTCGGCTGCACCTTCTTCATCTGCGCCATCGACTTGTACGACTTGTTGGCGAGCGGGAAGAACAGGAGCTTGATGAAGACGGTGACGAGAAGGATCGCCACGCCGAAATTGCCGGTGAAGTTGTAGATCCAGTCGATGGCGGTGAACATCGGCCGGGTGATGAAATGGAACCAGCCCCAGTCGATGAGCTGGGTGAAGCGGGCGATGCCCAGCTCCTCCTCATAAGCCTTGACGAGGCCCACCACCTTTGCCCCGGCGAAAAGACGGTTGGTCAGCTCGCTCGACGCGCCGGGCTCCAGCGTCACGCTCTGCGCCAGATAGTCGGACTGGTAGAAGGCGCGGCCCTCGCCCGAATAGCGAAAGTTGGGCTGGAAGACCGCGTCGCCGGAGGCGCCCGGCACCAGCGCCGTCGCCCAGTACTTGTCGGTGATGCCGAGCCAGCCGAAGCCCGATTGCGGGGGCGAGATGCGGCCCTCGTCCTCGATGGAGGAATAGGTGATCTCGTTGAGGCCGTCCTCGCCCAGAACGCCGATCAGCCCTTCGAACACCACGAAGGCGGCGGCGACCTCGGGCTTGGAGAAGCGCACGACGCGGCCGTAGGGCGACAGCGTGACCGCCTGCCCGCCCTCGTTGAGCACGGTGTCGGTCACGGTGAACAGATAGTTCGCGTCGACGGAAATCTCGCGTGTAAAGGTAAGCCCCTGCGGGTTGGTGAAGGTGAGCACGACCGGCGTCGCGGGCGTCAGCGTCTGCTCGCCGGCACTCTCCCACAGGGTCGCGGGGCCCGGCAGCTCGCCGACATTCTGCCCGCTGTAGCCGAACTCGGCGAAATAGCCGTTGGCGTCGGTCTCGGGCGCCAGGAGGACGATATTGGGCGAATCCTCGTCCACCGTCTCGCGGTAGCTCTTCAGGCGCAGATCGTCGATTCGCGCGCCGCGCAGGTTGATCGTGCCGGCAAGCTGCGGCGTGTCGATCGCCACGCGCGGCGCCTCGGCGGCGGCCTGCGGCGCGGCGGCGGGCTGGGGCGCCTCCCCTTCCAGCGGCACGCTTTCGGGGCCGGAGGGAATGAACGCGCGCTCCTGCGGCTCGCCGGCCGGCACGGTGGGCGCCTGGAGCGAGCCGGGCTCGGCCGTCACGCCGCTCGACTGCTCGACCTCCATGCGGGGGCTGACGACGAAGAACTGCCAGCCCACCAGCACCGCGATGGACAGCGCCATCGCCAGGAGGAAATTGCGGTTGTTTTCCATCACTTCTCGTTCCCGGTGGGCGAGCGGCGCCCTTGCGGAGCACCCCGTGCGTCGGCGGCTTTCCGAAACCGCCGCGAAAGCTCGAGACCGATGGACTCGAAAGGCGCGTCCAGAAGCTCGTGGCGGGCGACGATCACATAATCGAAGCCCTCGGCCATGTCAGCCCGCGAAACGACGCGGATCGCTTCGCGGAGCCGCCGCCGGATGCGGTTGCGCACCACTGCGTTGCCGACCTTGCGCGTAACGGTCAGCCCGTAGCGGGCCGGCGCGCCATCGCCGCGATCGAGTGCCTCCACGAAGAAATAGGGGCCGTTCAAGCGACGGCCCCTTCGTGCGGCAAGGAATTGAGGGCGCGCCCTCAGGCGCGGGACAGGCGATGCCAGCTCCGCTCCCCTTCCCTGCCCGGCTCAGGCCGAAAGGCGCTTGCGGCCCTTGGCGCGGCGGGCCGACAGGACGCGGCGGCCGCCGGTGGTGGCCATGCGCGCGCGGAAGCCGTGACGGCGTTTGCGGACGAGCTTGGAGGGCTGATAAGTGCGCTTCATGATGCAAACTCCACGGTCGAACCGCGGACCCCTGGAACCGGGTGAAACCTTCGTGTGACTTGGAAGCGGCGCGCCGGGCACGGCAAAGCCGCTAGCGGAAGGCACTCTCGCTCGATCGGGCGCTTATAGGGAAAGGAGGGCGGCAAAGTCAATTGCCGCCCTCGCATCGCGCGGCGGGCCGCTCTATGCATCCACCGCAGGCGCTCGCACGTTCCAGGATGTCGAGCGGACGGATGGAGGGCGCGTGGCGAAGATGCGGGACCGGGCGGTTGCCCGAGGCGGGGGCCATCGGAACGGAGAGCGGCGGCGCAAGGCGCGCGCGCCTCTGCCGCACCATCTGGCCGCGCGTCTCGTCCGCGTGACGATGATCGCCATCCTCATCGCGGAAGCGGTGATCTTCGTGCCCTCCGTCGCCCATTTCCGCAAGGAGTGGCTGCGCGCCAAGCTGGAAGCGGTGGCGGTGGCGAGCTTCGCCTCCGGCAGCCAGGACGGCGGCCCCATGCCCAGCCCGGCGCGGGAGGCCGAGCTTCTGCGCGCGCTGGAAGCCGACCTCATCGCGGTCGAATCGGACGGGGTCTCGCGGCTGCTGGCCCGCTCGGCGGACGTGCCGACGGTGGATCTGGAAATCGACCTGGCGCGCGAATCGACCATCGGCTCGATCACCGGCGCCATGGAGACGCTGGCTCTGGGCCGCACACGCACGCTGCGCGTTCTCGGCCCCATCGGCGACGGCTCGATGGTGGCCGAGGCGGTGATCTCCGAGCGGCCGCTGAAGAGCGCCATGGTCGCCTTCTCCATCAACATCGTGCTGGTGTCGCTGCTGATCGCGCTCTTCGCGGGGCTTCTGGTCAATCTGGCGATCCACCGCGCGCTGGTCGGGCCGATCCGGCGGCTGACCGAATCCATGGTGCGCTTCGGGGAGGACCCGGAGAACCCGGCCCGGATCATCGAGCCCTCCCCGCGCAACGACGAGATCGGCGTCGCGGAGCGCGAGCTGTCGCAGATGCAGAGCCGGCTGGCGCGCACGCTGCGCGAGCAGCGCCACCTGGCCGATCTCGGGCTTGCCGTCGCCAAGATCAACCATGACCTGCGCAACACGCTCGCCTCCGCACAGCTCGTGTCCGACCGCCTCTCCGACATTGAGGACCCGCAGGTGCAGCGATTCGCGCCCACGCTCATCCGCAGCCTCGACCGCGCCCTCAGCTACACGCGCTCGGTGCTCGCCTATGGCCGGGCGGTGGAGGAACGGCCGGTGAAACGCCGCGTGCGGCTGGCCTTCCTGGTGGACGAGATCCTGGAGGCGCCCGCGACGGCCGGCGATTCGGGCACCGAGCTTGTCAACGGCGTTCCCCGCGACCTGGAGGTCGATGTCGACCCCGACCAGTTCCACCGAGCCCTCTCCAACCTCGTGAAGAACGCCGTCGACGCGCTGGCCGCCGTGGAGAGCGCCGCCGTGGTGCGGCGCGTGCAGGTCGAGGCGCGGGAGGAGCCGGACGGGGGGTGCACGATCGCGGTCGAGGATACGGGGCCGGGCCTTTCGGAGCCCGCGCGCAACACGCTTTTCCAGGCCTTCCGGGGCTCGACCCGCGCCGGGGGCACGGGGCTCGGCCTTGCGATCGCGGCCGAGATCGTCAAGGCGCATGGCGGCACGATCCGCTATGCCGAGCGCGCGGGCCCCGGCGCCCGGTTCGAGATCGAGCTGCCGCCGCGCGACGACGAGGCCGCCCCGGCGCCCTGAACCCCGCAACGGCCACTTTGTGCAAAACGGAGGCGAAGACGGGCTTGCAATCACCGAACCGAGCCGCTAGGAAGCGCCCACGAAGAGCGAGCGCCCCAAAGCGCAGCCCTTCAGGCGGCGCCCGTAGCTCAGCTGGATAGAGCACCAGACTACGAATCTGGGGGTCAGAGGTTCGAATCCTTTCGGGCGCGCCATCAACACGCTGAAATCGCTGGAGATTTTCGAAGTCGCGAAGGCGGCTGCGAGGTCGCGTTAGATCTCCACGGCGCTTTAGACCAAGTTTAGACCAACATTGTTGACAGCACCGCCCGCCAAGGACTCGCGCCTACGAGTCCTTGGCGGGCGGTGAGTGACGACGCAGCCGTCGCGATCCGGCCGCACCCACGTCGCCCCGCGAGGGGCGTGAACCCCTCCCCTGGGGGAGGGGTGGAGCGGACCTATGGTCCGGGTGGGGGAAGGAGACACCGCCTCACCGATCCGCCCACCCCGCCTTGACCACAGGGCTCCGGCGCACCTACGGCGCTTTGGGGGCGCGGCGCGCCTCCGCCCTGCTACGGCCCCGTTCCGGGGCTGGACAACGCGGGATGGCCTGCCGTCGAGCTTGCGACCACCGATGCCATCGGAGGGCTCCGGCCTCCGGCCGCCTCGACGGGGCGCCCTCGCTCCGCCCGGCCCGCGTCGGCTGCGCCGCCACGCGCCGCGCGCGGTCAGGTTTATTAACGTCTATCCGGTTAAAATCCGCCGCCGGTTTGACGCCCGCCCCGATCCACCGAACGCTAGACACAGAAAGACCCCCGATCACCGCGCTTGCAGGCGCTCCCGGGGGTCTCTGGTAGGCGGGGCAATGATGACAATCGGCACGTACGCCGTCAACGGCGACAGCGAGTGACCCCCCGGCTGGGACATACTCCCAGCCAGCCGACAGCCTCCCCAGCCCAAACGCGTCAACAAATTTTGCCTCCCCACCGCCCCACCGAGGGCGGGATCGCCGCGCGCCTCCACGCCGCGATGATCGACCGAGGCCCGGCCCCGGAGTCGGGCGCCGCCCAGCGCCTCGCCCGCCGCTCGCGCGAGCCGGTCGACGGCGCGGCTTCGGCTCCCGCCCTTTCCCTCTTCGAGTCCTTCCCCGCCTCGGCGACCTCGCACGCCGGCTCCGCCGTCGCCGCATCGGGAGCTTCCGTCAGCGGGGCCGCGAGGCCCCGCCTTGCCACAGGAGGAGCTACATTCACCCCCCTAGCCGGGGAGGCGCAGAGGACCACGGCGACCCCCGCCGCCGAGCCGCAGAGGGACGAGCGGACTTCCGCCCCACGTCCCACGACGCGCCGCCGGTGGGACCTCCTCGCGGGCATCTCCCGCATGCTCCGCGTCGGTCTTGCCGCCGACGAGCGCGGCCCTTCCGTCTGCGGGTGCGGTCGCCCCGGTCACGCCATCGAGGAGATTGGAGTCCACCGGCGCCCCGCGAGCGCCGACCGCCCCACCCGCGCCTTCGTCTCGGGGGTCTACCGATGCGGCTCCGGCTGGCTCTGCCCGACCTGCGCGCCCGCGGTCGCCACGCTCCGGCAGGCACGAGTCCAGCGCGTCGTAGAGGCGACGACCGACCGGGGCGGGACGTTCGTCATGGGCCTCGTGACCGTCTCGCACGGCCCGACCGACCGCCTCACGGACCTGAAGAAGCTCGTCACCGAATCCTTCGCCGCCGCCCGCCGAGGAGCGCCGTGGGACCGCCTGCGCAAGCGCGGCGGCATCGCGGGCGTGCTGGTTGCGCCCGAGGTCACGCACGGCGAGAGCGGCTGGCATTTCCATGTCCATTTCGGCATGCCGTGCCTCGCCGACACCGTGGCCGCGCGCGCGGCGGGCGAGGCCCTGATCGCGCGGTTCATGCGCGCCGTAGAGAAGCGCGGCGGCAAGGCCCTCCGGAAAGGCCAAGGCGTGGAGATCGCCGCCTCGCCCGAGGCCGCAGGCGAATACATCGCCAAGGGCACCTCATGGGAACTGGCGGCGGGCGCGTCCGGCCACAAGAGCCGGACGGCCGGACGCACCCCGTGGGACATCGCCGAGGCCGCGATCGCCAACCCCGACGACCGTGGCAGCTATGGCCTCTGGCGAGAGTTCGCCGCCGTGATGCCGGGCACGCGCTCGTGCGTCGTTACCCCGGGCCTCGCCGCCGCCCTCGGGCTTGAGGCCGATGAGGATGACGAGGCGGGCGGGAAGTTCGACCTTACCGACGACGTGGCGCTCGTTGGCACCGTCCCCGCGCCGACCTGGAAGGTCATTCTGCGGACGGGCCTCGCCGGGACCTTCCTCGGCCGGATCGAGGAGGCCGAGGCCATCGACGCGCCCGTCTTCGCCTCGCTCCTCGCCACCACGTCGGCCGAGGCAGAGGAGCGCGCCCAGCGCATCGCCGACCTCGCCGAGGCCCGTCGCGTGAAAGCCGAGCGCGCCCGCGATGCCGCCGCCGCCCGCGAGGCCCGAGCCCGGCTGGACCTTGCCATCTCGCGCGCCCTCGACCGCCTCGGCGACCTCACGCGTGGCGGCGCGGACACCCGCGACCGTCTCGCCCGTGCCTGCGACGACGTGGCGGCGGCCTGCCCCGATCTGCCGCGCCCGACCCCCGCCGACATCCTGTCGGCCGCGCAGGCCCGACGCCCCGCGCATCTCGCGGCCTGATCCGCGAGGCCGCGAGCGCGTCAAATTCCTCCCCATTGACGCCCGGCGCGTTATCCGGGACGAGAGGCGCGACGGCTAGGGGAGCCGACCACAACGGGTGACGACACATGGACATGGGATCGGCCGACGAGGCGCTGGGGCTCTGGCTGACGGCGAGCGTAGGTTACGTGCGCGAGCCGCAGGAGGCGGTCGCGGCCGTCATGGGGGTGAAGCCGCGCGCCGACGTGCGGCTGTCGCCGTGGGCGCACGAGTGCGCACCCTGCGGTGGCACCGAGTGGTGGTGTCACGTCATCGGCGCGACCGTTCGCGATGACGAAGACGACGACGCGGCCCGCATGACGCTCCTCGTCTCGCCGGAGCGCGACGTGCGCGGGGCCTGGAGCGCGCGCCTCCTCGACAAGCGCGGGTTCCGCGCTCCCCTCGTGGAGGGTTGGTATGACACCTGCGCTGAGGCGCTGGCCGGGGCTGATAACGCCGCCTACTGCATGCTCCTGACCGACCGTCGCCTCGCCGCCGACTGACGGCCTGGACGTCGGCACACCGGGGCCCCAAGCTTGAGAGACACTCCAGCACGAGGCTCCGCCGATGACCCCACCATATCGAATCGAATACAACTGGCGTGACGCGGTAGCCGTCGGCGTTTTCTTCGCCTTCTCGATCCCGTGGACGGCGATGAGGGCTTGGGTGAAGGGTGATGGCACCTTCCTCGCCATGACGATGATCCTGATCGCGTTGGCGGTCCGCATCATCTGGCTCTACGTCTATCGTCCCCGCTAGGCCGCTAACGCCGTTCCTTCGAACCTCTACGCCGGGCCTCGCTGGTGCGCTGATGCCCAAGCGCGGGGCGTCGCCCTACGGGCGAGGCAGATACCCCGACGAGGCCCGGCGTGGTCGAGGTCGGAACGGCTGAAGAGCGGCCAGCAACGAAGGAGACCGGACATGGCACGACGCTACGACTACTCGCAGGTGGCAGGCATCCGGAACCCGGCCCTCCGCGCCATCGCGGCCATGGCGATCGTGGCCTTGCCCGTCCTTGGCGCGCTGGCCTTCTTCGCCCTGCTGGCGCTGGCCTACACAATCGGGCGGTGATCCCACCCGATGACGAACGGGCGGCTCTGGCGGGCCGTCCGTTCTCGTTTACCCCTCCTTCGGGCCCGGTTTGGCGCCGAGGGGGCGACCGCCTTTCGCCCTCACGCTTTCGCCGGGGGCGCTGCCCTTGCTTCCGCCGGGCTTGGGAGCTCCCGGGATGTTCCGCTGGCTGGACCACACGCCACCGACGACAGTGGACCCGGCCTCGCCCTCGCCCCATGAGGCGACCGACACGCCGAACCATGCGCCCAGCTTCTCCGGCACCGACAGGATCAGCCGGAAGGTCCAGACGACGAACTGCCACTGCATGTAGACCATGACGGCGAAGGCCACGACGATCCCCGCCAGCCCGGTTGCGCGCCCGATGTTCGCTCCCTGAACCGAGAGGTTGTAGGAGGCGAGGAAGGCGTTCAGCAGGACGACGACGAGCATGTGGGCCGCGATGAACGCCAGGACGGTTGCGGGAAGGCGGAAGAAGATGCCGATCAGAAGTTGCCCGTAGCCGTGTCGCTGGGCCTCGCTGACGAAGGTCTGCCCGTCAGGCCGGACGTGGACGAACGCCCATACGAGAACGGCGATGGACGCGACCGCGAATTCCAGCACGAAGGCCCCGAACGCGAACCACATCAGGACGTAGGGAACGAGCGGCAGGACGTAGGTCAACACCAGCCCGACGAGGAAGAAGACGCCGAGGATCGGCCAGCCCGGCACCATGATGGCATCCAGCGCCCCTTGCCCGGCCCCCATGAAGAGCGCCGACGTGCCGTAGGCGGCAAGGGCGACGGCGTAGCCCGCCTTTGCTCCGACGATGAGGCGAGACCCCATGTCCATCATGTCGGCGATCGGGTCCGCACGAGGCCCGTCGTATGACAGTAGGTGATCCCGGATCGGGTCCGTGACAGTCGACACAAGGTCGGCGAATACGCCCGACGCCTCTGCGGTCGCCTCTCCGATCTCGCCGTCCGCCAGCACCTTCGCGGCGGCCTCGCGCCGGAACTGCGTACCGACGTAGGCGAGCGCCCGCGAGGCCTCGCCGTCGTAGACCCCGAACGCTGCGGGGTCCGGCTTGACGCGGACAGGGCGTTCGCCTGCTGCCTCGGCCGTTGACAGGCTGACATGGGCCAGCACCCGGTAGTAGCTGGCGAGGGCCATGAACCCGCGCTCCTGCACGTCCCGCAGCACCTCCCCGCGCATGGTCGACGCGGCTCCAGACCTGCGGGCGACCTCCGTCGCCGCCACGGAGAGCGTGCGATCGAGATCGGCGCCCGCGCGCGCGATGGTCGTTGCGAGATCGGCGGGGAGCTGGCCGTGGGCCTTGGCCGCCTCGATCATGTCCTCGGAGGGCGGGGCCGGGTCTACACCAACCCCTCGCACAGCCTCTGCGAGCCGCTGGACGAACTCCTGCGCCCTCACGCCCGCCACGATCTCTCCGATGGCCCGCCGCCGGGCCTCACCGAATGTCCCGTCGCCGAACTCGCTGGCGGCGGATACCGAAAGGCTTCCGCACGCTGGCCCCCATGACCACGAGTAGCCAGTCGTCGCGGCGGGCGTGGACTCGCCCCATGGCCAGAACGATTCCCTCGCCGGACGCACAACGGGCGACCCGGCAGGATTCGGCAGGCTCGCCGCCGCGGCCGACGTATCGGCGAGGTTCGCACGGCCCGCGAGGATCGCCGCCGCGCAGACCTCGGACTCGAACACCTCGCGCACGAGCGAGGCCCCGCCGATAGAGAGGGGTGACAGCGTGTTCCCGTCTCGCACGACGTAGGCGGTGGAGGACTGCGCCACCGCGTTGGCCGTGTTGATGGCAGGACGCGCCACCAAGTCTCGCAGGACGTAGGAAACGGCAGGCAGGCCGCCCGAGAGCGGCACCAGCATCCCGAAGGCCAGCACCACGCGTAGCGGCCCCCAGAAGCCGTGGATGCCGTCGCCGAAGGGTCTCCCGGAGTAGGCGGCCTGCGTCAGGCCCGAGAGCCAGAACCATGCCAGCCAGCAGACCGCGAGGAACGTCAGTGCGGAGGCGAGGACGCCGATGCCGACCGAGAAGGCGGTTGCCTCTCCCGACATCGGAATGATGGCGGTGACGACCGACCACGCGATGTCCGTATCCGGCGGGTTCGACAGGAGGTCGGGGAACGGGAGCGCCATCGCATCTACTCCCCGGGTTCGGCCATGACGGGAGCGGTGTCGCTCGCGAAGAGTGCGGCGTCGCGATCTGTCATCCGGCCGACGAGCGCGGTCAGGATATGGATAGGGAGCACGCCATCCCTGACGGCGGCGAGGAGCGCGCCCCCGACGACAACCTTCCGCCTGGTGTCGTCCCTTCGCCGGGCCTCCCGAAGCGCCGTAGTCGTCTGCGCCAGCTTGCTTTCCAGCGCTGCCCGCCGCTGCGCGAGCTTCTTGAGATCGAGTGTCACGCCGTCGCCTCCCGTCCGAGCCGGAGGCCCCATCGCCGCCGGCGGAATCCACCTCCACGTCGGAAATGATTTCCGATCCGGAGCGAGGCCGCCGCCTATTTTTGTAGGTCTCATGCGGCCTCGGGCGCCCCGTCGCGGGGCGCCGACTCCCATGGTCCGGCGTCGCCTTGCGCCGAGCAAATCGGCGCCCTCACAATCGGTCGGGGGAAGCCATCCAACCCGAAGGGCGCGCTTAAGCGTCATCCCCTGCGGGGATGACGCGCACGGCCTGCGGCGCTGGCCCCCGTCGCCGACGAGGGAGGACGAATGTCGTCAGCACACCGCCAGATCGCCGAGGCCGAACGCACCGCCTGGGACCACGCGCAGCGCATCCTCCTCGCCGCGAGGCGGGCGGGCGCGGCCCGAGCCGACCTCGACGCGCTCGCCGACCACCACGACGAGGCCCGCGACCGCTGGCTCCGCGCGGATCACCGGGCCCGGCGTGATGACGACCGCCGCCGCGACGTGTTCGATATCGGCGACCCCTTCGCCACGCTGGACTCCTACGATCCGGACTTCGACATGCAGACATACGCTCCGCCCGAGGACTCCGCGTGACATCGCTCCCGGCCCACGAGGCCCTGTGCCACGTCTCCGCGAAAGTCGTTCAGCGGAGCAAGGGGCGGTCGGCCGTCGCCGCTGCGGCGTATCGTTCCGGAACGCGCCTGACCGATGCCCGCACCGGTTCGACATGGGACTACTCACGCAAGAAGCACGTAACGGATTCGTTCGTTATGGCCTCGCCGGACACACCCGCTTGGGTGCATGATCGCGAGGCCCTATGGAGCCGCGCCGAGCTCGCCGAGCGGCGTAAGGATTCGGTCACGGCGCGCGAGGTGGAGGTCTCGATCCCCCGCGACCTTCCCGACGACCGATGGGCCGACTTCCTGCGCGATGTCGCGGCTCCCTATGTCGCCGCCGGTGCCGTAGTGGATGTCGCGATCCACTGTCCGCCAGCGGCCGACCGCGAACGCCAGCCGCACGGCCATCTCCTGATGACCATGCGCCGCCTGGACCCATCGACCGATACGGGATTTGCCGGAACCCGGAACGCGGACCTCCTCGCGATCTTCGAGAGCGGCGGGCGGGCGGGAGGCAAGAAGGGCGATGCCCTCATCCGCGAGCGCGAGCGTGTCGCAGGCGTGCTCAACGCTCACCTTCGAGCGGTCGGCTCGAAACGGCGCGCCGACCACCGTTCGTATCAGGCTCGCGGGGACCCACGGACCCCGGAGCCCCTGATCGGCGAGCGCCGAAAGGCCTCCGTCGTCAGGCGACGGCAGAACGACCGTCGCACCACCCATGTGGCAAAGATTCGTGAGTCACGGAAAATCGACAACGCCCTCACCGAAACGGAGATTGAAATGGCCCTGACCGCCCGAGGATTCGCCCGCGCCCCCGCCAGGAAGCGAGAGCCTCACCAGCAGGATTACAAGCTGTCGATCCTCGCCGACCGCTTCCCTGACGGCGACTTCACCCCGTTCCGGGATGCCCTCTACCTCGTGGACGCGAGGGATTCGCGCCGCACCCGCACGATGCTCCGCGACGGCGCTTGGGTGGAGGTGGATGACGAGTCCGGCACCGTCTCTCTCTGGGGGCCTCGCTCGCCGCAGGCCGCCGCGCTCGCCGAGGCCATCGCCGAGTCGGCGGGCTACGGCGTAGATCGGCTGCCGCGCACCGCGGCGACTAAGAGGCCCGGCCGATCCCGCCGCAAGGCCATCCCGGAGGCCGAGGCCGTCAGCCTCGCCGACCGTTGGCGGCGGCGCGGCTTCGCCGATGTCACGGAGTCCCCCGCTGGTGTCCGCGTCGGCCTCGGCGGGCGTAGCCGGCTCCTCGACTCCGGCGACCACGTGGACCTCCACGGCCCCGTATCCGACGAGGCCCTGCGCGCCCTCGCGGCGAAGGCGGCCGAGGACTGGTCGGGGCACCTCGCTCTCGACGGCCCGTGGCCGCCAGAGTCGCAGGCCCGGCTCTGGCTGGAGTGTCAGCGACAAGGCGTGAGCCTCGACGGCTACGAGCCGTCGCCAGCGCTCGCCGCCGCCTGGGCGGTTGAGACGGGCACCGCCGCCGAGGCCGACACTCGCCTGCGCGCGGTGCGCAGCGAAACCCGGGAAGCGGATCTCCTCCTGTCGGCGGCCTCGGGCGATGTCGTCGCGCTGCGGAACCTCGATCCCAACCTACGCGCGTTCGTGTCTGGTCACCTCGATGACGAGCAACGGCGCGACCTTGCCCGAGCTGGCCGTGAGGAGATCACGGCCAGCCTGTCCGCCTTCCGTAAGTTCGGGGCGGCCGAACTGGAGCGGGACCCGCGGGCCGCGACCGTCGTCACGCACCCCGAGCCGCAGGCCTTGACCAACGTCCACGAGAGGCGGCCCTCGTGACGACCGCGACCGCGGCCCTCGAATCCTGCCGTGAGGCGACCTCGCTCCGCCGCTATGTCCGCCGACGCGCGGCAGGCCGCGGCGCTCCGGAGTGGTCCACCTACGACACCGCTCTCGGCGCGTGGGTGGTCGCTGACGGCGAGGCGGCGGCCACGTCATCGGGCCGCCCGTGGCGGCGTGTTCGCCAAGAGTCGGAACCGTGGTGCGGCACCCTCGGGCGGGACCTCACTATCGCCTGCGACGACGACCTGCAGGCGCTCTTCGCGACCCTCGATGAGGACGACCCCGGGGCTTGGCGAACTCTCTGGCTAGAGGCCGACCGCCAGCCGGCGCGCTGCCTCGCGGACTGGCGCTCCCGGGGCCGCCGCCTCCTCTCCGCCATTGACGGCGCGTCCATGATCGACGGCGGAACCCTCGCCGCGAAGTTCGCCGCGCGAGGGGGTGGGAAACGGTCGTTGACGACCGTCTGAAACGGCCGTGCGTTGCCCTTCATCAATCGACGTCCCGAACACCCGTTCGGAAACCACCCAACCACTCGCTATTTGGCCGTGCCAGCAGCCGAGCATGGCTGTAGGCCCAGTCCGTGTAGAGAATAGTCGCGGCCCTATACCAACCTCCGTGACGTTCGAGGGTGAGGGCCAGATCAGGCTGTGATGAGTCCCGGAGGTAGAGAGGCAGCAGGAGCTGGATCTTGCCTCTGTAGAACTGAGGAACTGCCAAACGATAGCTTCTCTGAGCGAGCCGAATGCTCTGCTTGACGGCACCTTCTAGCGCATTCCTAGCCGCCACCGGAATTTGGCGTTGCTGACCATTATCTTCAACGTTGTTGTCATCATCATCGTCGCCCGCAGCATCTTCAGCGAGGTCGGTCGGCTTTCCATCCTTTCCTACCTTTCCCCCCAGTTCCTCAGGAAACCGGTTCAGGTTGTCGCGGATGATATGATCAAGATTGAGTTGGACCTGCAACTTCGGATCAAATATCAAGTCTTTGGGATCGTTCCAGTACTCGGTCAGGTTTGGCAATTCCATAAAGTCCGTCAGAACCCTATCCCCGGATCTCGCCCAACTCTTCAGCCACCACTTCTTGTTCGCAGGCGAGATCGGTTGAGCGCGATCATAGGTATCGGAAACGGTGAAAACGCCAAAGATTTCTTCCTGACCAGGTGTAAGGAGGCCGGTGTTGAAACAGGCGACCTGATCCGCGATAACAATCTTCTGCTGGTCATACGCTCTGATGAACGTGTGAGTAAGATATCGATCAAGAACGGGATGCTGGTTCTTGGCCAGAAGGTGAAGGTTTTTCCATCTTTCGGGTTCTGCCATACTAGCCAAGGTAGCGAGACGATCGTCCCAATCCGCGACCCGTGCGAAGTCGAAGATTCTAGTTGCCATGCGTTGCTCCTTACGCCACGGTCATTTGATAGGTTCAAGTCCGATGGTTATCACACGTTCGGACCCGCTGTCGAAGACATGGCATAGAAAAAGCCACCAAGATGCGTGTTTAATTCCCGGTAGCGCCGCGCTGAGCATCTCGCAGTATGTCCGCTTCAAAGCGGTTTCGAATTGTTTCCATTCCAACGAGCAGTCAAACCACCGTTGAAGCCCGACTAGAACGGTCGTGCGATGCCCTCACGTCACAACAATTCATCGGGATGGAAAGATACCCGCCCTCGATCTTCGTGCCGTCCTGCGCCCTCCCATAAAGGGCGATTCCCGTCCCTTCGCCGTCCAATTCCTACCCAACTACCTGCTCGAATCATTGCGTTCTCCTCTCGCGACCCATTCCGGGTCGGGCTCGTCGTCAGGCCGGACGTTCCCCAGCGCGGCGAGACGCAGCGGTCCACGCGCCTCGCGCTCGCGGCGGACCCGTTCAACCTCCGCCGCCGCCCGCCGCTCGGCTTCGATTGCCATCCGCCGATACCACGGGAACCATTCGGGTATCGGGGTGCCCGGTCCCAATGCAATCCGGGGCCCCTTCGGCCGGTGCGAGGCCCACTCGGCGTCGCACGCCCCGAAGAGCGCGCCGGTCCACGCCTCGACAGCCACTCGCTTGAGTTCAAGGCGCTGACTGTAATCGTAGGCGAGCCGGGTAATGTCGGCCGTCGTGGCCGCAGGTGCGAACCGGCCGCCGGTATCGACCTCCTGCGTATGGTCGAGGACCGCCGACACGGCATCGCCACGAACGGCGAGGTCGCCGCAGGTGGTCGCGAACGTCCGGCGGAGATCATGCGGCGAGAAGTGCTCGATGCCGTCGAGGAGGTCGGGGCCTCGCGCATTGTCGTCGGTCTCTCCCTCCTCACAGAGGGCTGTGTCGGCGGGGCGCCCGCGCAGCCGCGACAGGAGCAGGCCCGGCGAAGATTTTGTCATGGGCGTGTCAGCAACGTCCCCGGTCGTGCGAACGGTCGGGAAGACGAACGCCGAATCCTTCCGGGCGGCTGCGGCTATCGCGCGTTCAACCAAGAGAACGGCACGGGGTGGAAGGGGGATCGCGTGGGGTCGTCCCGCCTTCATGACTTCCCCGGGAAAGTAGGCCACCCGCCAGCCCTCCGGGCCGCCTGGCCATGGGAGGACGTGCGCCTTTCGGAGCGAGAGCCCGGCCCCGGCGCGCTGCGCTGTCAGGGCGAGCCACCAGAGGGAACAAAGGATGCCGTCCGACGTGCGTCGCTTCGTTTCTCGCCCCGGCATTGTCCGCGTCGTCTCGGCCACCCATAGAACATGCGCCAGTTCGGCGACGGAGGGGTGACGGGCACGCGGAGCCGGGATCGTGGAATCCAGCTTTTCGACCTCAAGCCACCAGCGGGATACACCTTCGAGGCCTGACACCCGCGAATGCTTGCGCCGGGCGAATGAGAGGGCCGCCTTGGAGTAGGCGACGAACTGACGGCTCGCCGCCTTCGCACCCGCCTTCTCGGCGGCGTCGCGAACCTCCTCCAGGTCGCCCGTTCGAAGATCGGAGACCAGTCGGCCGCGAAGCGGCGCGGTCGCCTCCATCGTCAGGTATCGTCGGGCCTCCGCCGCCGTGGACAGCGACGGCAGCTTGATGACGCCCCGGGAGGTCGTCCGGGGCTTCGACAGGTATTCCACATACCGCTCGGCCAACGTCTCCCACGTCCAGCGGCCCGATGCGATCGCCGTCCGCCGCTCGGCCTCGGCGAGCGCCTCCGCCTCGCCCTTGCCCGCCCCCTTGCCTGTCAGGAACGCGGCTGGGTCCGTCCCGTCGCGGAGAAGCGCTCGAACTTGCTGTGCTGCCTCCCTCGCGACTTTGGCCGACTTCACGTCGTCCAGTTTCCCGAGGGATCGTGTCCTGCCGTTCCACTTCAACGCCCACCCTGCGGAACCAGCCTGAACCCGCAGGATCAGGCCCTTTTCCACCACGTCAGCGAAGACCAAAGGATTTGATGTGGTGAAGGTGCGGGCGGCGGCGGCCTTCCGGGCCTCGGCGATGTGCTTCGGCCCGATCTCTACGCGGTGTGTAGGCAAAATCTGACTCACTTGGTCTGACGGTCTGGAAGTCGGAGGCACCCTATCCTTAGACCAATTTTAGACCAAGTGATTTGTTGACAAAGCCTCTCCATCGCCAATGAGAAGCGGCCATGACCGCAACAAAATTCAGACACATGACGCTGATATCGCTTCATTTTCTCAGGATCTTGGAAACAATCCAGAATCTTTTATTTGTCAACTGATTTTGGCTACGAATCTGGGGGTCAGAGGTTCGAATCCTTTCGGGCGCGCCATTTCGGTACAAAACTGCGAACGCCAATACCCGCCGATTCTACGCTCGAAGCAGCGACCAGGGTTTGCAGCAGTCCGCTTTTCGATCCAATGACGCGAACCTCGTCGTCGGCGACCTCGACTCGCTGGGCGAAGGCGCGCAGATGGTCCCGCCGATAGCCGCCACTGTTCAAGCACAGGCCGGCGCGTGCCGCCACCGAGAGCGAATCGATCATCGCCGGTGTGACCTCATCAGTGCTCGACGCATCCAGGCTCGTTTGGATGCGCTCTGCGTCGGCGGTAGCCTGATCCGAGGCTGGATGGCGGCCTGGCGCGCTGGGTGCAAATCCGGGCCTGTACGGGTGGGCGGCTGAACCTCACCCCGCCCCCGGACCAATGTCGATCGACTCCGACGGGCCGGCCCGGGCCTCGACGGCTCGGGGCGCGGCCTCGTTCTTCTCAGATGGCGGTTCGCAGGCTGCTTGCGATGTAGAGCTCGCGCATGCGGCGCGTGATCGGGCCGGGCCTCCCGTCGCCCACCGCGCGCCCGTCCACCTCCACCACCGGCAGCACGAAGCTGGTGGCCGAGGTGATGAATGCTTCACGCGCCCGTCCGAGCGCCTCGACCGAGATCGGGCTTTCCCGCGCGGGAATGGCGTGGTCGCGGGCGATCGACAGCACCGAGCCGCGCGTGATGCCGGGCAGGAGGGCCTCGGACAGCGGCGGGGTGTGGATGACGCCCTCCTCGTCCACGATATGCAGGTTGGCCGAACTCGCCTCCGTCACCATTCCGTCCTCCACCAGAATGGCGTCGTCCAGCCCCTCGCGCACCGCCTGCGACTTGGCGAGGGAGGAGTAGAGAAGCTGCACGGTCTTGATGTCGCGCCGGCCCCAGCGCCGGTCGGGCATGCATTTGACCTTCAGGCCGGTCTGCGCCTTCGGATTGGCGAGCACGGTCTTGGCCTGGGTGAAGAGGACGAGGCCCGGGGCCGCGTTCGGATCGATCACGAAGTCGCGGTCGGCCGCGCCGCGCGTGGCCTGAAGGTAGACCAGCCCCTCCTCCAGCCCGTTGCGGGAAACGGCCTGGCGGTGGAGCTCGAGAAGCTCGGCGGCCGGCATCGGCTCGGCGATGGCCAGCTCCTTCAGCGAGCGCGAAAGACGCCGCGCATGCGCTTCGTAGTCGATGAGCTTGCCGCCCACCACGGCGGCCACCTCATAAACGGCATCGGCGAAGAGGAAGCCTCGGTCGAAGACGGAAATGGACGCAACGCCCTCGTCCTGCCACACGCCGTTCACGTAGACGCTGCGCGCCATTCCGGGCTCCTTCGCCATGCCTTGCCGATCCATGATCGCGCAAGCGCTAAAGGACGGGCCGCGCTGGCGCAAGATGGCTTACCGCGCCCGTGAAACGGCAGCCCGAAGCACCGGCGAGCATGAACGCGGGGGAAAAAGAACGGGAGCCCCGGCAGTTCATCGCGCGCAGAGGCGACCGTCCCCGGTGCGTCGACCTCCTATATGATTTTCTAATCATTCAACTCCTTCGCAGCGCATTTTCAAATGTTGCGCCCCTTTTGCGCCCGTGACTAAATGCTTATGCGTTGAACCTGTCTAGATTTCAGGCATCCCTTCCAGCGACCGGAGACCACCGCCCATGACCCGTCGTCTTTTCACCTGCGTCGCGGCGCTTGCGATGGTGGGCCTTGCGTCGAACGCACCGGCGCAGGAGACCCTGCGCACGGCCCTCGACGGAACCTTCGCCCCGCACGCCATGCCCACGATGGCCGGGGGCGTGGAGGGCTTCAACGTCGATCTCGTCGCCCTGATCGGCGAGCGCCTCGGCCGCGAGATCGACTTGACGGCCGCGCAGTTCGCCGGCCTCATCCCCGCGCTTCAGGCCGGAACCTACGATTTCATCGCCGCGCCCGTGACGGTGAACGAGGAGCGCGCCTCGAACCTTCTGTTCACCGAAGGGTTCATGGACACCAACTTCGCCTTCGTCATCCCGGCGGACGCGCCCGAGCATACCAGTCTCGAGGATTTTCGCGGCAAGACCATCTCGGTCAATCGCGGCTCGGCTTATGACAGCTACCTGAACGAGCACGCCGCCGAGTACGGCTGGACCGTGGAAGCCTACGGCAGCAACACCGATGCGGTGGCGGCCGTGCTGGCGGGCCGCGCCGACGCAAACCTCGCAGGCAACACCGTCGCGGCCTGGGCGGCGCGGCAGACGCCGGGGCTGGCGCTCTCCTACGAGATCGAAACCGGCCTCGTCTGGGCCCTCTCGTTCCGGCAGGACAGCGAGGAGCTGCGCAACAGCGTGGACCGCGCCATCGAGTGCCTGAAGCTCGATGGCTCCCTGGCCGAGTTGTCGGAGAAATGGTTCGGCGTCACGCCCGCCGAGGGCACGACCATCGTGACCCCCACGCCCGGCTTCGGCGTTCCGGGCTTTGCCGGCTACACCGAAAGCGACCATGCGCCGTCCTGCGAGGGTCTGGCTTCCTGACGCTCGAGCCTTCCATGCGCCCTGCCCTCGAAATCATCTCCCTGTCCAAGAACTTCGGCCGCTCGCAGGTCCTGCGCGACATCAGCCTGTCGGTGAAGCCGGGCGAGCTGGTCTGCCTGATCGGCCCGTCCGGCTCGGGCAAGAGCACGCTGCTGCGCTGCTGCAACCGGCTGGAGGAGCCTTCGGGCGGGGACATCGTCATCGAGGGGCGCAACATCCATGCCGGCACGGCGCGCGATCTGCAAAGGCTGCGCGCCAGGACCGGCATGGTGTTCCAGGGATTCAACCTCTATCCGCATCTGGACGTGATGGGAAACGTCACGCTCGCCCAGCGCAAGGCCCTCGGCCGCGGCCGCGGGGAGGCGGAGGCCAAGGCGCTGGAGATGCTGGCCATGGTCGGGCTCGGCGAGAAGGCGAAGGCCTTTCCGGCCGAGCTTTCCGGCGGCCAGCAGCAGCGCGTGGCCATCGCCCGCGCGCTGGCGCTCGACCCCACGGTGATGCTCTTCGACGAGCCGACCTCGGCGCTCGACCCTGAGCTGGTCGGCTCGGTCCTGGCCGTCATGCGCGATCTCAAGGCGCGGGGCATGACCATGCTCGTCGTCACCCACGAGATGGCCTTCGCGCGCGAGGCGGCCGATCGCGTCGTCTTCATGGATGGCGGGCTGATAGTCGAGGAGGGCCCGCCCGAGGCCGTGTTCGGCGCGCCGAGGATGGAGCGCACCCGCGCCTTTCTCCAGCGCCTCGGCGACCGGGCGGGCTGAGGCCGTGGAACCCTTTCTCGCAACCTTCTTCAACCCCGTCACGATCGCGGCCTACACGCCGGCCGTGCTGGAGGGGATGAAGGTCACGCTCATGCTCGCCCTGGCGGTGACGCTGGCCGGCACCCTTCTCGGGCTCGCCCTGGCCATGCTGCGCACCTACCGGATGCGCGCGGTGAACCTTCTCATCGTCGGCTTTGCCGATATCGGCCGCGCGCTGCCGCCGCTGGTCGTCATCCTGCTCTTCTATTTCGGCCTGCCGGGCGTGGGCATCCGGCTGTCCGGCCCCATGGTGGTCTTCCTGGTGCTGGCGCTGACGCTCGCGGCCTTTGCCGAGGAAGCCTTCTGGGCCGGCTTCACCTCCATCACGCGCGGCCAGTGGGAGGCGGGCATGGCCACCGGGCTCAGCTTTTCGGGCACGCTTCTTCACATCGCCCTGCCCCAGGCGGTGCGCCTTGCCGTGCCCCCGCTCGTCAACCGGATCCTGGCCATCTCCAAGATGACGGCGCTCGGCTCCGTGGTGGGCGTTCAGGAGATTCTGGGCGCGGCCAGCGCGGCGCAGAGCCTTTCCGGCTCGGCGACGCCCCTCACCATGGCCGCCGTCGCCTATCTTGCCGTGTTCCTGCCCGTCGCCGTTCTGGCGCGCGTGGTGGAACGCCGGTTCGCCTGGAAGAATTGAGGGGATCGGCATGGACGCGGTGATCCGGCAATTCTTCAACATCGAGGTCATGATGCAGGCGGCGCCGCTGCTCCTGCAGGGCCTGTGGATGACCGCGCAGCTCTGCGCGGCCGTGGTCGGGCTCGGCCTTGTCGGCGGCCTTCTGGTGGCGCTGGCGAGCCTGAGCCCCCGCCCCCTCCTGCGCTACCCCGCCCTCGTCTATGTGGACGTGTTCCGCGCCCTGCCGCCGCTGGTGCTGCTGGTCTTCGTCTATTCGGGCCTGCCCTTCGCGGGCGTGGAGCTTTCCCCCTTCGCCGCCGTTGTGCTCGCCTTCCTTCTCAACAACTCGTCCTATTACGGCGAGGTCTACCGGGCGGGGCTCCAGTCCGTGCCGGCGGGCCAGAGGGAAGCGGCGCGCGCCACGGGCCTCACGGAAACGCAGGCGCTGTTCTCGGTGGTGCTGCCGCAGGCCGTGCGCAACGTGCTGCCCGACCTTCTCTCCAACACGATCGAAGTGGTCAAGCTCACCTCGCTCGCTTCCGTGGTCTCGCTGGCCGAGCTGCTCTACGCCGCCAACATGGCGCGATCCATCACCTACAACGCCTCGCCGCTGGTGGCGGCGGCGTTGATCTATCTCGTGCTGCTCTGGCCCCTCGCGCGCCTCGTCAGCCGTTACCAGCGCCGGCTCGCCATCTGACGGCCGGCCCCATGCCTTGCAAGGACATCACAACATGACCCAACTCGTCGTCGGCGGCGCCCAGATGGGCGCGATCCAGAGGGCCGACAGCCGCAAGGCCGTCATCGCCCGCATGATCGCGCTGATGGAGGAGGCCGCCTCCCGGGGCGTCGAGATGCTCGTCTATCCCGAGCTGGCGCTGACCACCTTCTTCCCGCGCTGGTACATGGAGGACGCGGCCGAGGTGGACGCCTGGTTCGAGCGCGAGATGCCGGGCCCGCAGACCGCGCCCCTGTTCGAGAAGGCCCGTGAACTCGGCATCGCCATGACCTTCGGCTATGCGGAACTGACGCCGGAAGGGCGGCATTTCAACACCTCCATCCTGACGAACCGCAAGGGCGAGATCGTCGGCAAGTACCGCAAGATCCACCTGCCGGGCCATGTCGAATACGACACGGAGCGCGCCTTCCAGCATCTGGAGAAGCGCTATTTCGAGCCGGGCGATCTCGGCTTCCCCGTCTGGCGCAACGAGGGCGTCGTCATGGGCATGGCCATCTGCAACGACAGGCGCTGGCCCGAAACCTTCCGCTGCCTCGGCCTTCAGGGCGTCGAGCTCGTCACCATCGGCTACAACACGCCCTCGGTGAATAGCCAGATGAGCGCGGAGGGGCTGAAGGAGCGCCTGTTCCATTCCGAGCTGTCCCTCCAGGCCGGGGCCTACCAGAACGCGACCTATGTGGCGGGCATCGCCAAGGCCGGCGTGGAGGACGGCCATCCGCTGATGGGCGGCTCGATCATCGTGGACCCGAACGGCTTCGTCATCGCCAGGGCCGAGACGGAGGAGGACGAGTTGATCGTGGCCCCTTGCGACTTCTCCGCCTGCGCCTTCGGCAAGTCCACCATCTTCGACTTTGCGCGCCACCGCCGGATCGAGCATTACGGGCGCATCACCTCGCAGGCCGGCATGGTCGTCGAGGTCTGATGGGAGCGGTGGGGATGGCGCGTTTCGACACGGTGATCCACGGCGGCACGCTGGTCACGGCCGCCGAGACCTTCAAGGGCGATCTCGGCATCCGGGACGGGCGCATCGCCGCCATCGCCGAGCGGATCGAGGGGGGCGAGCGGCGCATCGACGCGGGCGGGCGCCTCGTGATGCCGGGCGGCATCGAGGCGCATTGCCACATCGCGCAGGAAAGCTCGTCCGGCGTGATGAGCGCCGACGATTATTACACCGGCTCCGTTTCGGCGGCCTTCGGCGGCAATTCCTGCTTCGTGCCCTTCGCCGCGCAGCATCGCGGCCAGTCCATCGACGCGGTGCTGGCGACCTATGACGGGAGGGCGGCGCCCCATTCGGTGCTGGACTATTCCTACCACCTCATCGTCTCGGACCCCACGCAGACGGTCCTGCACGAGGAGCTTCCCCGCGCCTTCGCGCGCGGAATCACCTCCTTCAAGGTCTTCATGACCTACGATCTGATGAATGTCGGCGATGCCGGCCTTCTCGACATCCTCACCGTCGCCAAGGCGCATGGCGCGCTGACCATGGTCCATGCCGAGAACAACGACATGGTGAAGTGGATGAACGCGCGCCTTTCGGGCGCCGGGGCCACCGAGCCGAAATACCACGCCGTCAGCCGGCCCGAACTGGCGGAAGAAGAGGCCATCCATCGCGCGGTGTGCCTTGCCAGGCTGGTGGACGCGCCGCTCTTCGTGGTTCATGTCTCGACACGCGGGGGCGCTGAGATCGTGAGCCGCGAGAAGGCGCGCGGCACGCGGCTCTTCGCCGAGACCTGCCCGCAATATCTCGCCTTCACGCGCGCCGATCTCGACAGGCCGGGCATGGAGGGCGCCAAATACATCTGCTCCCCGCCGCTGCGCGACGAGGCGACGCAGGAGGCGCTGTGGGCGCATGTCGCGGGCAACGTCTTCGACAGCGTCTCCTCCGACCACGCGCCCTACCGTTTCGACGCCGGCGGCAAGTTCCTGAACGGGGCGGATGCGCCCTACCCGAAGATCGCCAACGGTATGCCGGGCATCGCCGCGCGCCTGCCCTACCTGTTCTCCGAAGGCGTCGCGGCCGGGCGGATCACGCTCCAGCAGTTCGCCGCCCTCTCCTCGGGCAACGCGGCGCGCATCTTCGGCTTGACCTCGAAGGGCTCGCTGATGCCGGGCTTCGACGCCGACATCGCGATCTGGGACCCGGAGGCCCGTCGCACCGTGCGGCTGGAAGACCAGCACGACGCCATGGACTACACGCCCTTCGAGGGCATGGAGCTGACGGGCGTGCCCGTCACCGTCCTCAATCGCGGGGCCAGCGTCGTGCATGAGGGCCGCCTGGAGGCGGTGCGCGGGCAAGGGCGCTTCGTGGCGCGCGCACCTTCCGGCCAGGGCCCCGCCCGGGGCTATCGCGCGCCCGAGTTCGAGGCCGCCGCCCGGTACGGCGTGGAGATCGCCCCATGACGGCTCCCGGTCCCATCCTCGTCGTCAATCCCAACAGCGACCGCACCGTCACCGAGGCGCTGTCGCGGGCGCTGGACGGCTTCCGCCTGCCCGGTGCGCCCGCCATCGAGTGCGTCACCTTCGAGGACGGGCCGACCGGCATCCTTACCGAACAGCATGTGCAGGAGGCGGCGCTCGCCTTCGGCGCCTATGCCGCCGCGCGGGCCGACGCGGGCGCCATCATCAGCGCCTGCTACTCGCAGCCCGGCGTCGATCTCGCCCGCTCCCTCACATCGGTGCCGGTGATCGGCATCCAGGATGCCGGCGTGCTGGCCGCGCTGGCGCGGGCCGACCTCTTCGGCGTGATCGCGGTGGCGCCCGGCTCCATCCCCCGGCATCTGCGCCACTTACGCCGGCTGGGCGTGGACGGGCGGCTGGCCGGCGAGGTGGCGCTGGCCGAGCCGGTGAGCGTGGCCGAGAGCGGCCGGGGCGAACGGAGCTTCGCCCTCCTGATGCAGGCCGCCACCGCGCTCGCGGGCAAGGGCGCGGGCGCGGTCGTGCTCGGCTGCGCGGGCATGTCGGGCCACCGCCGGCGGCTGGAGGCCGAGCTCGGCCTGCCGGTCATCGACCCGACCCAGGCGGCCGTTTCCATGGCGCTGGGCGCGATCCTCCCGGACGCGGCATGAACGAGGACGGCACCTCGCCCGGCGACGGGCAGGAGGAGCAGATCCCGCTGCGCCTCCTGTCCATCTTCAACGCGCTGATGAGCGGGGCGACGACCAAGGAGGCCGCCGAACGGCTGAAGATGTCCCAGCCGGCCGTGTCCAACGGCCTGCGGCAGCTCGAAACCCGGCTCGGCGTCAATCTCTTCGAGCGCCTGCACCGGCGGCTGGAGCCGACGGAGGAGGCCTTCCAGCTCTTCGCCGAAATCCAGCCCGTCTTCTCGATCCTTCGCGGCTTCGGGATGCGCGCGCGGGCGATGCGGCTCGGCATCTCCGGGCGCCTGCGCGTTCTGTCCACCCCGCCCCTCGGCCACACGATCGCTGCACGCGCGCTCGGCTCGCTGCTGGAGGACCGGCCGGAGGTGACGGTGTCCTACGACGTGCGCCGGCTGGAGCATGTGGTGGAGGCGGTGCAGAACGGCTCGGTCGATCTCGGTATCGGGCTGGGCTTCGACGCGCACCCCGCGCTCAATGTCGAGGTCGTGGCGCGGGTGGAGATGGTCTGCCTCGTGCCGCACGGCCACCGCCTCGCCGGGCGGGAGGCGATCGACGCCGCCGATCTCTCCGGCGAGGACCTGATCGGGCTGGAGGCGGAGTCGCGCCTCGGCAGCGCCGTGCGCGCCGTGTTCGACCGGCGGGCCAGCGTCTACGCGCCTCGGGTGGAGGTGCGCTACTGCTCCACCGCCGCCGTGCTTTCGGCCGCCGTCGGCGCCGTCACCGTGGTCGATCCCTTCACGGCGTCCATGCGCGCGCCCACGCAGGACGTGTGCGCCTTCACCCCCCGCTGCCAGGTTCCGGTGTCCATCCTCTTCCGCCGGGGCGTGCCGCGCCCGCGCCTCGTCCAGGCCTATGTGGCGCAGTTGCGCGCGGCGCTCAGGGGCTTCGAAGCCGGCGGCGGCGAAACCGTCGCCTTCGCCCCCATCGCAGCGAAGCGGGACGGCGCGTAGGGCCGGAACCACGGCGGCGCCCGGATGTCCGGCAACGACATTCTGCAACAATTCGATACGCTGGCTAAGGCCCGCCGATGGTAGTCTTCGATTGGATATGAAGGCGCGTTCGCGCGAGCGCCGCGCCGCCCGTCACGGAGCCGATCGTCGTTCGATGCTGCAGCGCACGCAACCCAGCCTTCTGGCCACACCCGCCGAGCGGCGGCACAAGTCGCGCAGGCGCAGATACTGGCTGGCCGCCCTCGCCGCGCTCATCCTGGCCGGTGGCGCGGGCCTCGGCCTTTCCTTCCTGGGCGAAAGCCAGACGCCCTCCGTGGCCTACAGCTTCGCCACCGCAACGCGCGGCACGGTGGAGGATTCCATCGCCGCCGTCGGAACGCTTTCGGCCGTGCGCTCGGTGGATGTGGGCGCGCAGGTCTCCGGTCAGCTCACGCGCGTCCACGTCGCGGTCGGCGAGCGGGTGGAGGAGGGCCAGCTCCTGGCGCAGATGGACCCGGCCATCTACGAATCCACGGTGGAGGCCACGCAGGCCCAGCTCGACAATCTGAATGCCCAGCTCATCAACGCGCGCGCCCAGCTCGTGCTGGCCGAGATCGTCCTGGACCGGCAGCAGAACCTGTCGCGCACCAACACCGGCACGCGCAGCGACCTCGACAACGCCGTGGCCGCGCTCGCGGCGGCGCAGGCCGGCGTCGACGGGCTGGAGGCGCAGGTCCGCGAGCGTCAATCGGATCTGAGGCGCGCCGAGGCCAATCTGGGCTACACGCAGATCTACTCGCCGCTCTCGGGCACGGTGGTCTCGCAGTCGGCCGAGCAGGGCCAGACGCTGGCCGCCTCGCAGACCGCGCCGACCATCGTCACCATCGCCGACCTATCCACCATGACGGTGGAGGCCGACGTCTCGGAAGCGGACGTCTCGCACCTGCGGCCGGGCATGGAGGCCTATTTCACCACGCTCGGCGACCCCTCGACGCGCTGGACCGGCGCCCTGCGCCTCATCAAGCCCACGCCCACCACCGAGAACAACGTGGTGCTCTACCAGGCCCTGTTCGACGTGCCCAACGAGAGCGGCGCGCTGATGATCGACATGACGGCGCAGGTCTTCTTCCTCGCCGCCACCGCGCAGGACGTCGTCAGCGTGCCGACCGCCGCCATCCAGAGCGGGCGCGACGGCGAGACCAGCGTGCTGGTGCGCACCGGTTCCGGCGTGGAGCGGCGCGCGGTGGAGGTGGGGCTCCGCACCCGGGCGCTGGCGGAAATCCGCTCCGGTCTGGAGGAAGGCGAGGAGGTGGTCGTCGGCCAGGCCAGCGCCTCGTCCTCCGCCGCCTCCACGCGCGGCTCGCAGGGCGGGGCGGGCGGCTTCGGCCCGCCGCCGTTCTGAGGGCGCCCGCCATGCTCGACCGTCCCCACATGCCCGCCACGGCGGCGGCCCGCACCGAGCTGAGGCTCGAAGGCGTGCGCAAATCCTATCCGAGCGGCGGCGAGCGGCTCGACGTGCTGAAGGGCATCTCGCTGTCCATCGGCGAGGGCGAGTTCGTCGCCATCATCGGCCAGTCCGGCAGCGGCAAATCCACCTTGATGAACATTCTCGGCTGCCTCGACCGGCCGAGCGCGGGCCGCTACTTCGTGGGCGGGCGCGACGTTTCGGAGCTGGAGGGCGACGAGCTGGCGGCGCTCAGGCGCGACATCTTCGGCTTCATCTTCCAGAGCTATCATCTGGTTCCCGGCGCGAGCGCGCGCGAGAATGTGGAGCTGCCCGCGATCTATGCGGGCCTTGGCGCCGACGAGCGCGCCGAACGCGCCGAGCGCCTCCTGACGCTGATCGGCCTCGGCGAGCGCATGGACCATCGGCCGAACCAGCTTTCGGGCGGCCAGCAGCAGCGCGTCTCCATCTCCCGCGCGCTGATGAACGGCGGCTCGGTGATCCTCGCCGACGAGCCGACCGGCGCGCTCGACACCGCGTCCGGCCGGGAGGTGATGGCGCTTCTGCGAAGCCTCAACGCGGACGGCCACACCGTCATCGTCATCACGCACGATCCCAAGATCGCCGCGCAGGCCGACCGGCTGATCGAGATCGAGGACGGCGAGATCGTCTCCGATACGCCCTCGCCGGAGGCCGGGGCGAGGGCGGCGCGGGCCTCGCCTGCCCCCCCTGCCTCCGCGCCGCCGGCCCGCCGCGCGGCCTCCGCGCTGGCCGGGCTCGGCGAAGCGGTCCGCATGGCCTTCCGCTCCCTGGCGGCCAGCCCCCTGCGCACCGCGCTCACGCTGCTCGGCATGGTCATCGGCGTGGCCGCCGTCATCGTCATGCTCGCCATCGGCAACGGCTCGCGGCAGGACGTGGTGGAGCGGATCAGCGCCATGGGCACCAACCAGATCCTCGTGCGCCCCGGCGCGCCGGGCCAGCGCGTGCCCGGCGGGGTGGTGGCCACGCTAGTGCCGGCGGACGCGCGCGCCATCGCCGGGCTCGACAATGTCGCCGCGGTGGTGCCCGAGATCCAGGGCAGCGTCACCGCGCGGGCCGGCGGCGCGGACCACCAGACGACCGTGACCGCCACATGGCCGGACTTCTCGGCCGCCCGGAGCTGGCCGGTGGCCAGCGGCAGCTTCCTGGAAGAGGAAGACGAGGCCGGCTACGCGCCCGTCGCCGTCCTCGGCAAGACGGTGCGCGACGCGCTGTTCGCCGGCGGGGACGATCCGATCGGGCAATATGTGCTGTTGAACAACAACCCCTTCCTGATCGTCGGCGTGATGGGGGAGATGGGCGCCTCCACCATGGGCTCGGACCAGGACGACGCGATCTTCGTGCCGCTCTCGACCGGCAGCCTGCGGCTCTTCGGCCAGACCTATCTGCGCTCGCTGACGGTGATGGTGGAAGACGTCTCGCGCATCTCGCAGACGGAGAGCGAGGTGCAGGCGCTGCTCGACGGACGCCACGGGACGCGCGACACCAACATCCGCAACATGTCCTCGCTGCTGGAGGCGGTGCAGGCGACGGCGGGCACGATGACGGTGCTGCTCGGCTCGGTGGCGGCGATCTCCCTCCTCGTCGGGGGCATCGGCATCATGAACATCATGCTCGTGAACGTCACGGAGCGCACGCGCGAGATCGGCATCCGCATGGCCACCGGCGCGCGCCAGCGCGACATCCTTCGCCAGTTCAGCACGGAGGCCGTGGTGGTCTCGGGGCTGGGCGGCGCGCTCGGCTGCCTCCTGGGGCTCGGCGTGTCGCTCGCCCTCAAGGCCTTCGGCCTGTCGCTCGTCGTCACCGCCGGGCCCTTCGCCCTCGCCTTCGGCAGCGCCTTCCTCACCGGGCTCGTCTTCGGCTGGCTGCCGGCGCGCAAGGCGGCGGGCCTCGACCCGGCCGTGGCGCTCTCCGGCGCCTGAGAGCGCGCGAGAGGGCCTGCCGCGACCTTCCGTCACCCGGCGCCCTCCGTGACAAGGCCGCCAATGTCTGACATGAGCACGGGCCGACAAGGCCCTTGCGACCTCACGCCTCCGGGAGACACCCCCATGCGTATCCTTTCCCGCGCCTTCCTCGCCCTGGCGCTGCCGCTCGTTGCCGGCCCCGCGCTCGCCCACGACTACACGACCGGCGCGCTGCGCATCGACCACCCGGCCAGCCGCGCCACGCCGCCCACGGCCCGCGTCGGCGTCGGCTACATGGTGATCAGCAACGACGGCGCCGAGCCGGACCGGCTTCTGGGCGGCACGTCGCCCGTGGCGGAAGCGGTGGAAATCCACTCCATGACGATGGAGGGCGACGTGATGCAGATGCGCCGGCTGGAGGACGGGCTCGACCTGCCGGCCGGGGAGGAGGTCGCGCTCGCCCCCGGCGGCTACCATCTCATGCTCGTCGATCTTAACGAGCCCTTGCGCGAGGGCGAGCGCGTTCCCCTGACGCTGCGCTTCGAGAAGGCCGGCGAGGTGACGGTGGAACTGGCCATCGAGGCGATGGGCATGCGCGGGGGCAACGCCGCGGACGGCCACCAGGGGCATTGAGGCGTCCTTTCCGTAACGGCACGAAAAGATGACCAAATCCGTCATCTATCTTTGACACTCCGGCGAGGTGCCGTTAGGTGTCGAGACATGCTTTCGACTCTCGATCGCGCCCCTTGTCTCAACACCGCCGGATGGACGCCTTGAAAGCCTTGCCTCGTCATCTCACCGTGCTGGCCGCCCTGACGGCCGCCATCATGACCCTGTCGGCGCCCGCCCTTCGCGCGCAGGAGACGACGACGGTCACGCACGCCCAGGGCGAGACCGTGATCGAGGGCGTGCCCTCAAAGGTACTGGTGCAGGACTGGGCGGCCTTCGACAATCTGCACGCGCTCGGCGTGACGGTGGCCGGCGTTCCCAGCTCCGCCACCCCCGCCTATCTCCGGGAGTTCATCCCGGCGGACGCGCTGCAGCTCGGCTCGTTGCAGGAGCCCGACTTCGAGGGCATCGCGGCGGCCGGCGCCGATCTCTACATCGTGGCCAGCCGCTCGCGAAACGCCTATGGCACGGCCAGCGGCATCCTGCCCACCATCGACCTGTCGGTGGACAATGCCGAGCTGATCGAGGGCATCAAGGCGAACCTCACCACGCTGGGCGAGATCTTCGACCGGACGGAGCAGGCCGACGAGCTGAAGGCCAATCTCGACGCCAAGCTCGCCGAGGTGCGGCAGGCCGCCGAGGGTGCCGGCGACGCGCTCGTGCTGGTCACGAATGCCGGAAATGTCGGCGTCTACGGCCCCGCCTCGCGCGTGTCCTGGATCCATAACGAGCTGGGCATTCCCTCGGCCATGGACCGCGTGCAGGACGGCGACCATGGCGGCAACGCGGTCTCCTTCGAGTTCATCCTCGAGGCCGATCCCGACTGGTTGTTCGTGGTCGACCGCGACGCGGGCGTGGCGGGCGGCGAGGGCAACGCGGCGGCCGCCCTGCTCGACAACGAGCTGGTGAACCAGACCACGGCCGCACGCGAGGGGCAGATCGTCTATCTCGACCCGGCGGCGGCCTACATCACCATGCACGGCTATCACGGCGTCATGCTGCTGCTCGACCAGGTGCTGGCCGGCTTCCAGGGCTGAGCCCAAGGCCATACCGGACCCGGCGTCTTCGGGCGTGCCGGGTCCTTCGTGGAGCAACGGCCCGCCCGCCGGACCGGCCGCCCGGGACCCGAGGCTCCCCACGCAACCTCACTCGTCGCCATGCGCATCCGGGCGCATGCGAGGCGGCCCGAGGGGCCCGCGGAACCGCCCTTTGCCCTATCTTCTCCTAGCCATCCTCGCCACGATCGCGCTGGCGATCACCAGCCTCTTCGTGGGCGTCAGCGACGTGTCGCTGGGGGCGCTCCTGTCCTCCAGCCCTCAGGACAGGCCGATGCAGGTCCTGCTCATCAGCCGGATACCGCGCACGCTGGCCATCGTCCTGTCGGGCGCCTCCCTGGCCGTGGCCGGGCTGGTGATGCAGATGGTGGTGCGCAACCGCTTCGTGGAGCCCTCCACCGCCGGCACCACGGAATCGGCCAGCCTCGGCTTCCTCACCGTCACGCTGCTCGCGCCCGGCTGGCCCCTGATGGCCAAGATGCTGGTGGCCGCCGCCTTCGCGCTGGCCGGCACGGCGCTGTTCCTGCGCATCCTGCGCGCGGTGCCCCTGCGCGACGTTCTGCTGGTGCCGCTGGTGGGCATCATGCTGGGCGGCATCATCGGGGCGATCACCACCTTCTTCGCCTACCGCACCGGCCTGCTCGCCTCGCTGCTGGCGTGGAACATGGGGGATTACTCCGGCATCCTGCGCGGGCGCTACGAGCTGCTCTGGATCGGGCTCGGCTGCTACCTCCTCGCCCATATCGCGGCGGACCGGTTCACCGTGGCGGGCATGGGGCGCGACTTCACCACCAATCTGGGGCTGAACTACCAGCGGGTCATGGTGCTCGGCCTCGTCATCGTCTCGCTGGTCAGCGCCGTCGTGCTCGTCTCGGTCGGCTCGATCCCCTTTCTCGGGCTGATCGTGCCCAACGTCGTCAGCCTGATGGTGGGCGACAACATGCGCCGCACGGTGCCCTGGGTGGCGGTGGGAGGCGCGGGCTTCGTCCTGGCCTGCGACATACTCGGCCGGGTGGTGCGCGCGCCCTACGAGATTCCGATCAGCGTCGTCGTGGGCGTCATCGGCAGCGCCGTCTTCCTCTATCTTCTGCTCAGGACGCGCCGGCATGCCTAGGCTTTCGCGCCCCGCCTGGGTGCTGAGCGGGCTCGCGCTCGCCGCCCTCGTCTCCATCGTGTGCTTCATGACGCTGGGCGCGCGCGGGAGCTGGAGCTTCATCCTGCCCTTCCGGGGCCGCAAGCTTCTCTCGCTCCTGCTCGTCGCCTATTCGGTCGCCATCTCCACCGTCCTGTTCCAGACCGTCACCAACAACCGCATCCTGACGCCCTCCATCATGGGCTTCGACGCGCTCTATGTGCTGATCAAGACGGGCCTCGTGTTCTTCCTGGGCGTCGGCGCCCTCGTCTCCATCGACCCGCAGGCCCAGTTCGGCATCGAGGTGGCGGTGATGGTGGTGTTCTCCGCGCTGCTGTTCCGCTGGCTCTTCCTGGGCGAAGAGCGCAGCCTGCATCTCCTGGTGCTGGTCGGCATCGTCTTCGGCATCCTGTTCCGCAGCCTCAGCCAGTTCATGCAGCGCCTGCTGGACCCCAACGCCTTCACCGTCCTCCAGGACACGTTCTTCGCCAGCTTCGCCACGGTGGATTCCACGCTCCTCCTGGCTTCCTCGGTCATCGTGGCTCTGGCGACGCTGGCCGTCTTGCGCCTCGGCCACACATTCGACGTGCTCTCCCTGGGGCGCGCCCACGCCATCAATCTGGGCGTGAACTACAAGCGCACGGTGGTGGGCATCCTCGTCATCGTCTCCATCCTCGTGGCGGTGCCCACCGCGCTGGTCGGCCCCATCACCTTCTTCGGCCTCCTGGTGGCCACCCTCGCCCATTCGCTGGTGGGCAGCAGCCAGCACCGCTACGTGCTGCCCGCCGCCGTGCTTCTGGCGATCATCTTCCTCGTCGGCGGCCAGACGGCGCTCGAGCGCATCTTCGCCTTCGACACCGCGCTCTCGATCATCATCGAGTTCCTGGGCGGCATCGTCTTCATCGCCCTTGTCCTGAGGAGATCGGCCCGTTGATCGTCACGCAAGACGTCACCAAGAACTACGGTTCGAGCTGCGTGGTGGACGGGGTGACGCTGTCGCTCCCGGCCCGGGGCGTCACCTCCATCATCGGGCCCAACGGGGCGGGCAAGTCCACGCTTCTCTCCATGGTCAGCCGCCTGATGAGCATGGACCGGGGCACGGTGACGGTGGACGGCCTCGACGTGACCACCACGCCCGGCGACGTGCTGGCCCGCCGCCTCTCCATCCTGCGGCAGGACAACCACATGACGGCGCGCCTCACCGTGCGCGACCTCGTCTCCTTCGGCCGCTACCCCTATTCGAAGGGGCGGCTGACGCAGGAGGACAAGCGCCATATCGACGAGGCCATCAGCTATCTCCATCTCGAGGAGCTGGCCGAGCGGTTCCTGGACGAATTGTCGGGCGGCCAGCGCCAGCGGGCCTTCGTCGCCATGGTCATCTGCCAGGACACGGACTACGTGCTCCTGGACGAGCCGCTCAACAATCTCGACATGCGCCATGCCACGGGCATGATGAAGCTCCTGCGCCGGGCGGCCGACGAGTTGCACAAGACGGTCGTGCTGGTGCTGCACGACATCAACTTCGCCTCCTGGTACTCAGACACCATCGTGGCCATGCGCGCCGGCAAGGTGGCGGCGCAGGGCAGCGCGGCCGAGATGATCCGCCCCGACGTGCTCTCCGACATCTACGGCATGGACATCAAGGTCCACGAGATCGACGGCCACCGGATCTGCCTCTACTACGAGTGACCCGCCGGCGGCCGGACGCTTCAGGCGGCGCGCCGGCGCAGGATGTAGGTGTCCATGATCCAGCCCTTGCGCACCTGCGCCTCCCGCCGCGCCGCCAGGATGGCCGGCGCGACCTCCTCCAGCGGGCCGGCGAGGAGGATCTCGTCCGGCGTGCCGAGATAGGCCCCCCAATGGATGTCGAAGACGCCCGGCGGCAGGGAGAGGAACGAGGTCTCGCCGTCGAGCAGCACGACGATCGTGTCGGCCTGCCCCGTCTCGCCCGCCCGCAGGCGGCGCCCCGTCGTCACATGCACCGCGCCGCCCACCGTATTGAGCGCCACGCCGTGGCTGGCGCAGAGCGCCTGGATGCTGGCGATGCCGGGCACCACCTCGCGCCGCAGGGGCCAGCCGGCCGCCGCCTCCAGCCGGTCGAGGATGCGCAGGGTGCTGTCGTAGAGGGAAGGATCGCCCCAGACGAGCAGGGCGACGGTGCCCTCCTCGCCCGTATAGGCCGCGATCAGGCCTTCATAGAGCCTGGCGATCTCGCCGTGCCAGTCGGCCACGCGCTTGCCGTAGGCCGGCTCGGCCTCGTCGCGCGAGGGAAGGTCGAACTCGACGATGCGGGTCGCCTCGCGCCTCAGGTAGAGCCGGCAGATCTCGCGGCGCAATTGCGCCAGATCCTCCTTCGCCTCCCCCTTCTTCGGCAGGAGGACGAGATCCGCCCGGTTCAGGGCGTTGATGGCCTGCACGGTCATATGCTCCGGGTTGCCGGTGCCGATGCCGATGACGAGAACGGTGCGCATCGCGCTCAGCCCTCCGAGACGCCGGCCTCGGCAAAGCTCGCCATGCCGGCATGGCAGGCCAGCGCCGCGCGCAGCAGCGGCACCGCCAGGCAGGCGCCCGAGGCCTCGCCCAGCCGCATGTCGAAGTCGAGAAGCGGGCGCAGGCCGAGCTTCGCCAGGAGCTCGCGGTGCGCCGCCTCGGCGGAGACATGGCCGGCCAGCGCATGGGAGAGCCCGCCCCCGTGCAGCCGCGCCAGCGGTGCGAGCGCGGCCGTGCACACGAAGCCGTCGATCAGGACGGGGATCGCCTTTCGGCGGGCGCTGAGCGCCGCGCCGAACATGGCCGCCAGCTCGCGCCCGCCCAGGCGCCGCAGCGCCTCCAGCGGGTCCGCCAGCGCGCCGGCATGGCGCGCGAGCCCGGCATCGACGGCAGCCGCCTTGCGCGCCAGCCCCGCCGCGTCCACGCCCGTGCCGCGCCCCACCCAGTCGGCGCCCGTGCCGCCGAAGAGCGCGGCGGCCACCGCCGCCGCGGCGGTCGTGTTGCCGATGCCCATCTCGCCGAGGCACAGTAGCTCGGCGCCGGGCGGCACCCCGTCCCAGCCCGCCCCGACGGCGGCGAGGAACTGCGCCTCGTCCATCGCCGGCCCTTGCGTGAAGTCCGCCGTCGGTCGCCCGATATCGAGCGCAAGGACGCACAGGCGCGCGCCTGCCATGTCGGCGAGCTGGTTGATCGCCGCCCCGCCGGCCTCGAAATTGGCCACCATCTGCGCCGTGACCTCGGCCGGAAAGGCGGAGACGCCGCGCGCGGCCACCCCGTGCGAGCCGGCGAAGACCAGCACCGCCACCTCGTCCAGCGCCGGCACAGCGCGACCCTGCCAGCGGGCGAGGAAGCAGGCGATCTCCTCCAGCCGCCCCAGGCTTCCGGCCGGCTTGGTCAGCGTGCCCTGCCGCGCGGCGGCGGCCCGCGCGGCGCTCTCGTCGCCCTCGGGCAGGATCGTGCAGGCGTCGCGAAGCGCGGCAATGGAGGAGAAGGCGGTCATGTCCGTTTCCGTCAGGCGAGAAGGGTGGAGGCACAGAGCAGCACGGCGATCTCTCCGCCTTGCTGGAGCGTGCCGAGGACATCGCCCGTCTGGCCGCCGATCTGCCGGCGGCTGAGCGCCGCCAGCGCGAGGAACCAGAGGGCGAGGAGAAGCGAGGCGGCAAGCGCGAACCAGACCCCGCCCGGCAGGAGCACGAGGAACCCGAGCGCCAGAGCGGCGAGTGCGGTGCGCGCCTCCATGCCGGCGATGCCTGCCGAGAGCCCATCGCCCCGCGCTGGGGGCAGGGCCATCATGAAGGCGGGCAGGAGCGCGCGCGAGGCGGCGTGGGCGGCGGGCAGGGCAAGGAGCGCGAGCGGCCCCCCGGCACTGGCCAGAGCCGCCAGGGCCGACCAGCGGATCAGCACGGTCACGATCAGCGCCAGCGTGCCATAGGCGCCGATGCGGCTGTCCTTCATGATGGCGAGCTTGGCGTGCCGCGTTCGCCCGCCGCCGAAGCCGTCCGCCACATCGGCCAGCCCGTCCTCGTGCAGCGCGCCGGTGGCCAGCATGGAAAGGCCGAGCGCGGCGGCGGCGGCGGCCTGCGGCGACAGGCCGAGGGCGCCCCCGAGCCATAGCGCGGCGGCGACGATGAGCCCAACGGCGAACCCCGCCACGGGCGCGGCCCATTGCGCGCGCGCAAAGCGCCCCACCGCCTGCCAGCCGGCCGGCACGGGCAGGCGCGTATAGAAGCCGAGGCAGGTGGCGATATCGGACAGGAGCGCGCGCATCCCGCTTCAGGCCCTCGCGATGGCGTGGAAGAAGGTGCCGCTCACCCGCCCCCGCCGCCCGCCGGCGGGGCCGAGCGGCTGGCCGAGCCCGTCGAAAAGCTCGGCGAAGGGCTCGTCCGGCCCGGCCTCCACCACCCTTGCATAATGGAATTCGTGCCCGCGCACCGCCTCGCCGGCGCGGCCGAGCGGGCCGTCCGCCAGGAGGCGGGCCTCGCGATAGCCGAGATTGAGCCGGCGCCTGGCAAAGCTCGTGGCATGGCCGAGAAGCCCCGCCATCTCATGGGCCAGCCCTTGCGCATCCTCCAGCCCCCGGCCCAGAACCATGTAGCCGCCGCACTCGCCATGAACGGGCCGCGTCGCGGCGAAACGCGCGAGGCCGGCCTTGAAGCGGGAGGCGGCGGCAAGCCGGCCCGCATGCAGCTCGGGATAGCCGCCGGGCAGCCAGCAGACATCGCAAGTCCCGTCCGGCCCCTCGTCCGCCAGCGGCGAGAAGGGCACGAGCTGCGCGCCCGCCTGCCGCCAATGGCGCATGAGGTGCGGATAGACGAAGGTGAAGGCGGCGTCCTGCGCCAGCGCGATGCGCTGGCCGGGCGGGGGCGGCAGGTCCGCCTGCCCGGCCGGCGGCTCGAGCGGGGCGGTCGCGGCCTGGATGGCCGCCATGTCGAGGCAGGCTTCCATGACATCGGCCAGCCGCTCGATGAAGCTCTCCAGCCCGGCGTGCTCGCTGGCCTGCACGAGGCCCAGATGCCGCTCCGGCAGGGCCATGTCGGCATTGCGGCGGATCGCGCCGAGAACCGGCAGGCCGCTCTCCTCGATCGCGCTCCGGGCCTGCGCCTCGTGCCGCTCGCTCGCCGCCTGGTTCAGCACCACGCCCGCGATCCGCACGTCCGGGTCGAAGGTCGCAAAGCCGTGCGCGACGGCCGCGGCGCTCTGCGACTGGCCCGAGATGTCGAGCACCAGCAGCACCGGCAGCCGGTAGCGCCGGGCCAGATCGGCCGCCGCTCCCCGGCGGCCGGGAGCGGCGCGCAGGCCGTCGAACAGGCCCATGGCGCTTTCCACCAGCACCATGTCAGCCCCCTGCCCCTGCTCGCGCGCCAGACGGTCGAGAAGCGCCGGGGCCATCGACCAGCTATCGAGATTGACGCCCGGCCGCCCCGTGGCGGCGGCGTGGAAGCCGGGGTCGATATAGTCCGGGCCGGACTTGGCGCCCGCCACGACCAGCCCCCGCCGGCGGAAGGCGCGCATCAGGCCGATGGCGACGCTGGTCTTGCCCGAGCCCGAGCGGGGCGCGCCGATGATCAGGGCGCGCGCGCTCATGCGCCCTCGCGCCCCCGGAAGCGGCGCTGGTAGGCGGCGTCGTAGAGCGCGCTTTCGCGGTGCCCGGCGTCCGACAGGCCCGGCCCGGCGAAGATGATCGCGGTGCGCTCGATCGGCTCGCGCGCCAGTTGCGCCTCGATCGTGGCCAGCGTGCCGATGACGATCCGCTCGCGCGGCCAGGAGGCGTTGGCGACGATGGCGACGGGGCAATCGGGGCCGTAGAGCGGCGTCAGCTCGGCCACCACGCGCCCCAGCGCATGGATGGCGAGGTGGATGGCGAGCGTCGCCCCGCTCGCCCCGAAGGCCGCCAGCGTCTCGCCCCCCGGCATGGGCGAGGCGCGACCGGAGACGCGGGTGAGCACCAGGCTCTGCGCGAGGCCGGGCAGCGTCAGCTCGCGCCCCAGCGCGCTGGCCGCCGCCGCGAAGGCCGGCACGCCCGGCGTCAACGTGTAGGCGATGCCGCGCGCCTTCAGCCGCCGCATCTGCTCGGCCACCGCGCTCCAGATGGAAAGATCGCCCGAATGCAGGCGCGCCACGTCCAGCCCCGCCTCGTGCGCGGCGACGTATTCGGCCTCGATCTCGTCCAGCGAAAGCGGCGCGGTGTCCACCAGCCGGGCCCCTTGCGGGCAATGGTCGAGAAGGCCGGCCGGCACGATGGAGCCGGCATAGAGGCAGACCGGGCAGCGGGCGAGGAGGTCGCGCCCGCGCACCGTGATGAGGTCGGCGGCGCCCGGCCCGGCGCCGATGAAATGCACGGTCATGACAGACTTTCCGCGATGGCGCAGGTGACGGGGCCGAGCTTGATGCGGGGCCCCAGAAGCCGGCCGCCCGTCGCCGCCAGGGCGGCGGCTTCGCTGGCCGAGGGGGTGGATGTGGCGGCGAGGGAGGCGGCCGAGCGCGTGAGGCCTTGTGCGGCTGCGGCATCCATCGTCTCGGGCGAGACGACGTGCAGCGGCAGGCGCAGGCGGCGCGCGGCCTCAGCCACGCCGGGCTCGCCGGCCTTGGCGGGGATCACGGCCAGCGCGTCGAGATCGGCGGGCCCAAGGCCGTGCGCCTTCAGCGCGGCCTCCAGCGCGGCGACCACCTCGCCTGCCGAGGCGCCCCTGCGGCAGCCCATGCCCGCCGCCCTCACGGCTTGACCCAGCGCCATTGCGTGACGGGCATGGCCGGCCGCCAGCCGGTCATGGAGCCGACAGGGGCGGCGCGCGACAGCTCGATGCGCGAGAGGTCGCCGCCGAGGCTCGCGTGCCGCCGCACCAGCTCGGCCTCCGTTTCCAGCGTCACCGCGTTGGCGACGAGCCGCCCGCCGCTCCTCAGGGCCTCCAGCGCCGCCTCGATCACCGCCGGCTCGCCGCCCCCGCCGCCGATGAAGGCGGCATCGGGGGCGGGCAGGCCGGACAGCGCGGCGGGCGCATGGCCCTGCACCACCTGCAGCCCCGGCACGCCGCAGGCGCAGGCGTTGCGCGAGAGGCGCGCGGCGCGCTCGCCCCGCCCCTCCACCGCGATGGCGCGCATCGAGGGATGGGCGAGCATCCAGGCAATGGAGATGGAGCCGGACCCCGCGCCGATATCCCAAAGCAGCTCGCCGCGACGCGGGCCAAGGGCGGCCAGAGTCATGGCGCGCACAGCCTGCTTGGTGATCTGCCCGTCATGCTCGAACAGATCGTCGCCCAGCCCGCCCGTCAGCGGCAGGATGCGCGCGCCCGGCCCGGCGCGCACCTCCACGGCGACCACGTTGAGCGCGTGGAACGGCCCGGCGACCTCCCCCGCCGCCGCGCGGGTCAACCGCTCGTCCGGCCCGCCGATCGCCTCCAGCACGTGGAGGATGGAGGCCTCGAAGCCGCTTTCGGCGAGAAGGCCGGCGATGGCGGCCGGAGCCTGCCCGTCCGAGGTCAGCGCGAGGACGCGCCGGCCGGGATGCAGGGTGGGGCGGATGAGGTCCACCGGCCGGCCGTGCAGCGACACGGTCTCGCAATCCTGAAGCGGCCATGCGAGCCGGGCGGCGGCGAGGCTGAAGGCGGAGGGGGCGGGAAAGGCGCGCATCTCGCCCGCCGACACATGCCGCGCCAGCGTCGCGCCGACGCCGTAATGGAACGGATCGCCCGAGGCTAGAACGCAGACGCTGCGGCCACGCAGGCCCAGCACCACGCCCAGCGCCGGATCGAAGGGCGTGGGCCACGCCACCGCCTCGCCCCGGATCAAGGGGTCCGCGAGATCCAGATGCCGACGGGCGCCGAACACGAAGCTAGCCTCGGCCACCGCCTCGCGGGCCCGCGCGCCGAGCCCCTCGACGCCATCCTCGCCGATGCCGACGAGCGAAAGCCATTTTGCCGTTGCGTTCGGGGCCTTGCCATCCTTAACCGGCATGATGAAACATATCCTCATCCTCGGCGGCACAGGCGAGGCGCGGCGTCTGGCGGACCGGCTGGCCGGCACGGCGCGCGTCACGCTGTCGCTCGCCGGCCGCACGGAGCGCCCGCTCGCTGCGCTGGCCGAAATGCGCAGCGGCGGTTTCGGCGGCGCGGCGGGGCTGGCGCGCTTCATGGTCGAGGCGAAGGTCGATGTCCTGGTGGACGCCACGCACCCCTTCGCCGCGCGCATCTCGCACAACGCCGAACTCGTCGCGCGGCAGGCCGGCCTGCCGCTGCTCGTGGTCGAACGGCCCGCCTGGGAGAAGGCGGACGGCGACCGCTGGATCGAGGCGGCCGACATGGCCCACGCCGCGGCCTCGATCGGCCCGGCGCCCCGGCGCGTCCTCCTCGCCGTCGGCCGGCAGGAGCTGGCGCCCTTCGCCGCGCATCCGCAGCACGCCTATCTCATCCGCAGCGTCGATCCGGCCGAGCTTCCGCCCGGTCTTGCGCACGCGCGCGCCATCCTCGCGCGAGGCCCCTTCGACGAGGCCCAGGAGCGCGCCCTCCTGCTGCGCGAAGGCATCGAGATGGTCGTTGCCAAGAACAGCGGCGGGGACGCGACCTATGGCAAGATCGCCGCCGCGCGCGCGCTGGCGCTTCCGGTCGTCATGGTGCGCCGGCCCCGGCCGCGCCCGCCCGGCGCGGTGGCGGGGGTGGAGGAGGCGCTGGCTCATCTCGCGGCCCTGCCCGCCGAGCGCGGCGAATAGACGAGCGCCGGCTGCCCCTCGCGCGGCACGATTCGCGTGTCCCGCGAGCCGACGATCACGCAGGTCGCCATGTCGGCGAGGCCCGCCTCGGCCTCGCCCAGCGGCACGACCGCCATTCGCTCGTCGGGCCGCCCGGCGGCACGGCCGAAGACGACCGGCGTCTCCGGCGGCAAGATCTCGCGCAGAAGCTCGAAGGCGCGGCCGAGCTGCCAGGGCCGCGCGCGGCTGATCGGGTTGTAGAGCGCGATGACGAATCCGGCCGTGGCCACGGCCCGCAGGCGCTCCTCCACCAGCTCCCAGGGCTTCAGATTGTCGGACAGGGAGAGGGCACAGAAATCGTGCCCCAGCGGCGCGCCCACCCTCGCCGCCACCGCCAGCATGGCGGTGACGCCCGGCACGACGCGGAACTCCACCGCGCGCCAGCCCGCCGGCCCGGCCTCGATGGCCTCGCACACCGCCGCCGCCATGGCGAAGACGCCGGCATCCCCGCCCGAGACGACGCCCACGCTGCGGCCCGAGGCCGCCATGTCCAGCGCCGCGCCGGCGCGCGCCACCTCCTCGCGATTGTCCGAGACATGCCGCCTCTGGCCGGGAGCCGGCGCCAGGCGATCGAGATAGGGCTTGTAGCCGAACAGATCGCTCGCCTCCGCCAGCGCCCGCGCGGCCTCCGGCGTCATCTGGTCCGGGCTTCCGGGGCCGATTCCCACCACGGTCAGACGCCCGCTCATGCGCGCGCCCGCCAGCCCGGAACGAGCACGATGGAGAAATAGGGCGCGGCTTCCTCGCCGCGCTCGCACAGGCGGCAGGCCGCCATTTCCGGCATGGTGCCGCGCTCCACGTAGAACGCGTCCTGAAGGCGCCCGGCCAGCGCCAGCGCGCGGCGGATCTTCGGCAGGTTGCGCCCCACCTTCATCACCACCGCCGCCTCCGACCCCGCGAGGCGGTGGGCGAGCTCATCCTCGCCCAGCGTGCCGGGCAGGACGGTGAGGATGTCGTCCCCTTGCGTGATCGGGTGGCCGACCGCCGACCAGCAGCCCGACATGGCGGTGACGCCCGGCACCACCTCGGTCGGATGGCTCCCGGAAAGGCGCACGTGCAGATGCATGTAGGAGCCGTAGAAGAGCGGATCGCCTTCGCTGAGCACGGCCACGGTGCGCCCGGCCCTCAGATGCGCGGCCACCTGTGCGGCCGCGACTTCGTAGAAGCCCTCGATCGCATCGCGATAGGCGCTTTCGGCCTTGGGCGATTCGGTCGTCACGGGGTAGAGCAGCGGCAGCTCCACATGGTCGGGCCGCAGATGGGCCTGAACGATGCGGCGCGCATTGCTGGCGTTGCCGCGCTTGGCGAAATGCGCCACGACATGCGCCTCGCCCAGCGCCCGCACCGCCTTCAGCGTCAGAAGCTCGGGGTCGCCCGGCCCGGTGCCGAGGCCGATCAGCCGCCCGCTCACAGGCCCGGCCTCGCCAGCGCGTTCAGGGCCGCCGCCGTCATGGCGCTGCCGCCCAGCCGCCCGCGCACCACCGCGAAGGGGATGGCGTGGTCGCCCTGCGCCAGCGCCTCCTTGGATTCGGCCGCGCCCACGAAGCCGACCGGCATCCCGAGGATCGCGGCGGGCCTCGGCGCGCCGTCCGCCAGCATGTCGAGGAGATGGAACAGGGCGGTCGGCGCATTGCCGATGGCCACCACCGCGCCCGCCAGATGCTCGCGCCACAGCTCCAGCGCGGCGGCCGAGCGCGTGGTGCCGAGCCGGGCCGCCAGCGGCGCGGTGCGCGGGTCGGACAGCGTGCACAGCACCGCGTTGCCGGCCGGCAGGCGGGCGCGCGTCACGCCGTGGGCCACCATCTGCGCGTCGCACAGGATGGGGGCGCCGGCGGCCAGCGCGCCGCGCGCCGCCGCCACGAAGCCGGGCGCGAAGACGAAGTCCCGCGCCGCCTCCACCATGCCGCAGGCATGGATCATGCGCACGGCCACGTCGGCCTCCTCGGGGCCGAAGCGGGCGAGATCGGCCTCGGCGCGGATGATCGCGAAGGATTTCTCGTAGATCGCCGCGCCATCGCGGATATAGTCGAACGAGCTTTTCACCCGCGCCCCTCTTTCCAGTTCAGTCCTTCGGCGCCCAGCCGGGCGAGAAGCGCGCGCAGCTCGCCGGACGGGCCCTCGCCCTCGGCGCGGATGTCGCATTCCCCTTCCCGGCCCACAAGCGAGATCACCGGCGCGGGCGGGCGGGCGCATTCCTTGCCGCAGCCCGACACATGCAGGCGACGGCCGGGGCGCATCCGGGCAAGTTCCGCGGCGATGCGGCGCGCCGGCAAAAGCGCGCCGGCACAGGCCGGCGCCCCCGCGCAGGCGCTGACCAAGAGCCGCGAATCTCCCTCCTGCCCGACGAGGCCCGCGCGGGCCGCCGCGCCGAGGATCGCCGCGTCCTCGGCGGGGCTTTCGTGCAGGATGAGCAGGCCGCGCCCCGGCGCGAGGCGGATATCCTCGCCGGCTTGGCGCGCGAAGTCGGCCAGCGCGGCGGCCTCGATCTGGCCGAAGGCCAGCGCGAGCCCCCGCGCCCACCGCCCGTCCTTCAACGCGAAGCGGCCCACGGGCAGGGCCGCAGGCGCGCTCTCGTGGCCGATAGCGGGGCCGAGGCTCGCCCAGGCGGCCGGCTCCAGATGCCTCGCCCGTGCCTCTCGGCCCGTCTCGGCCAGGGCACGCAGCACGAGGAGGGCCGCTTCCACGGCCGCGTCCGGCGCAAAGGGGCCGAAGCAGGCGGCGCCGACGCGCGCGATCCAGCCGCCGGCCACCGCCTCCAGCTTCACATCCGCGCCGATCCCGGTCAGCGGCAGCGCGCCGCCGCCATCCACCGTGACGGACACTTTCGGGCCGAGCCGGTGCGCCAGGCGATCCGCGCCCGCCCGGATGCGCCGGGCGAGGGGGCGCGGGTCCCGCTCCTCCCGCGCATCGAGGCCGGCGAGCGCGCCGGTCTCGACCGTCAGGCCGGCCTCGTCCTCGACGCCCAGCGCCGCGACGGCCTGCGCCAGGCGCGGCGCGGTTTCCTGCGTCAGGCCGCGAATCTGGAGGCTGCCCCGCGCGCCGATCTCCAGAAGGCCGTTGCCGCAATCGGCCGCCGCGCGGGCGAGCCCGGCCAGTTGCGCGCCGGTGAGGCGCCGGCCGCGCGGGTGGAGGCGCGCCAGCAGGCCGTCGCCCGTCCGCATGGGTTCGACAAGGGTGGGGCAGGCGCCCCGGCGAAGCCCGGTCACGACGCCCCGGCCTCGGCGATCAGCGCGGCCAGCTCCTCGTCCAGCGAGTTGCGGCGCGGATGCCACAGGCCCCGCCGCCGCGCGCTCTGGAAGCGCTCGGCCATCGCCCGCGCGGCGGCCGGGTTCTGCTCGAGAAGGAAGGCCCGCAGGCGCGGATCTGCGAGATAGGCGTCGTGCACCGCCTCTATCAGCTCCGGCGCGACGGCGCCGGTGGTCTCGGCGAAGCCGACCAGCCGGTCCACCGTCTCGGCGAATTCCGCCGCCCCGCGCGGGCCGTGGCGAAGCTGGCCCTCGATGAAGCGCGGATTAAGGGCGCGCGCGCGCACCGTGCGCGTCACCGCCTCCTTCAGCGAGCGCGCGCGCGGCCGGGCCGGGTCGGTGGTGTCCAGCACCACGAGGTCGGCCCGGCCGCCCAGCGCCTCCACCGCCGCCGCGAAGCCGCCGATGAAGGCGACATCGGCCGAGCCTTCCAGGATGTCGCGGCCCGGATCGTCTCCCGTGTGGACGAGAAGGTCCGCCTCCGCGATCCGCTCGGCGAAGGCGCCCGCCTGCATCCGGCCCTCGCCATCCGCGCCGCCATAGGCATGGGAGGCGGCGCCCAGATAGGCGCGTGCGAGATCGGCGCGGCTCTCCCACCGCCCGCTCGCCAGTTGCTCCTCTATGCCCGCCCCGTAGGTGCCGGGGGCCGAGCCGAAGATGCGGGCCGGCCCGCCGCCGCGCCGGACCGAGGCGGCCAGCGGGTTCTCGCCCTCCTCCTCGTCGCGCGCGGCGACGACCGCCACGGCCGCGTCGATCAGCGCGATCTGCGTGGCGAACATATCGCGGAAGAGGCCGGAAATGCGCCATGTCACGTCCACGCGCGGGCGGCCGAGCGCGGCGGGCGGCAGCACCTCGATTCCGGTGACGCGGCCCGTGCCCGCGTCCCATCGCGGGCGGCAGCCCATGAGCCAGAGCCCCTGCGCGATCTCCTCGCCGCCCGTGCGCAGGCTGGCGCTGCCCCACAGATCCATCACCAGCGAGCGTGGAGGCTCGCCATGCTCCTGCGCGTAGCAGCGCACCACCTCCTCGGCCGCCGCCTTGCCGAGCGCGAAGGCCGTCTCGGTCGGCAGGGTGCGCGGGTCCGCGGTGTAAAGGTTGCGGCCAGTGGGAAGCACGTCGGTGCGCCCGCGCGCCGGCGCACCGGAGGGCCCGGCGGAAACGTGCCGCCCGTCGAGCGCGGCCAGAAGCGCGGCGCGCTCGGCCTTCGCGCTCAGCCGCCGCATCGGGTCGGCCTCGCCCTCCGGCGCGCGGCCATAGACGTGCAAGCCGTCCTTGACGGCGAAATCCTTCAGGTCGCACAGCCAGGCGTCGATGCGCAGGAGCGCGGCGTCCGGGTCCTCGTCCTCCGCGACGCCGGCCTCGCGTGACAGGCCCGTGCGCCCCGCCGTTTCCACGATGAGGGCGGCCAGCCGATCGCGGCGGCGGCGGTCCAGCCCCTCGGCCTGCGCATATTCGTCCACCAGCCGCTCCAGCGCCTGCTGGTCGGCGGAGAGCCCGGCGCCGACCAGCGGCGGGGTGAGGTGCCCGAGCGTGACGGCGGCGATGCGCCGCTTGGCCTGCGCCGCCTCGCCCGGATTGGAGACGATGAAGGGATAGATCACCGGCAGCGCGCCGGCCACGATCTCCGGGAAGCAGTCCGGCGAGAGCGCCACCGTCTTGCCGGGCAGCCATTCCAGCGTGCCATGCGCGCCGAGATGGACGAGGGCGTGCACGTCGAGGCTCTCGCGCAGCCATTGCCCGAAGGCCAGGAGCGCGTGGCGCGGCGGCAGCACGGGGTCGTGATACTCGGCGCGCCTGTCGGCCGCGCGGCCCCGGTCGGGGGCCAGAGCCACGGTGACATGGCCGAAGCGCACCGCGCGGAAGAGGAAGGCCCCGCCCTCGGCATCCTCGCCCGGCGGGCCCCATGCCGCCTCCACGGCCTGGGGGGCGGGCGGCAGGGCTTGCAGCGGCAGGCTCATCGTCTCCCGCTCCAGCCGCCGCATGAGGTCGCGGGCCGTCGCGGGGATGCCCTCCACGCGATAGCCTTCGTCCGCCAGGTCGCGCAGCATCTCCAGCACGCTCTGCGGCACGTCGAGCCCCACGGCGTAGCCCATGCGCCCGGCGCTGGCGGGATAGTCGGGGATGAGGATGGCGAGCCGGCGCTCGGCACGCGGCGTTGCCCGCAACCGCAGGAAGGCCGCGATGCGCCGCGCGACCTGCGCGATCCGGCTCTCCTCCGGCCGGTTGACCTGGAGGGCGGCGGCGAGCCCGGCGTCCGGCTCGCCCGCGTGCTTGAAGGAGATGGCGCCCGCCATCACCCGCCCGTCGAGCTCGGGCAGGACGACATGCATGGCCAGATCGGCGGGGGCGAGGCCGCGCTGGCCCTCCTCCCAGGCCTGCCGCCGCGTGGTGGCCACCGCCACCTGGAAGACGGGAAGGCCGAGCCTGTCGAACAGCGTCGCCCCGCCGGGCTCGGTGCCGCTGGAGAAGGCCGTGGCCGTAACGAGCGCCGCCGGCTTCAGCGCCGCCGCCATCTCCTCGACCAGCCGCACCGCCTCGCCGTCGCGCAGGCTCGGCACGAAGAGCGGCACGGCGAGGATCCCCCGCTCCTCCAGCGCCCCGGCCAGCGCCTCGACGGGCGCGGCGTCGCCGGCCAGCAGCATGGAGCGGTAGAAGAGGATCGGCACCACGGGCCGGCCCTTCGCCTCGAAACTCTCCAGCGGCACCGCACCATGGCCCGGCTTGTGGCAACCAGCCTTCGGGAAGGGCCGTGCGGCCGTCAGTTCGCGCTCGTGGCCGGCCAGATGCGCCATGCGGTCGAGGAGACGGCGCATATTGTCCGGCCCGCCCTCGCGGAAGCAGGCCAGAAGCGCTTCATAGTCCTCGCGCGCCACGGTGGAGAGCGCTTCCAGCCGCTCGTCGCGCTCGCGGCATTCGCCCGGCAGCAGCGCCAGCGCGATGCCGTGGGCGCGCGCGTGGGCGGCCAGCCGGTCGCAGCCGTAGCGCCACCAATCATAGCCGCCGAGAATGCGCACGAGAACGACGCGCGCGGCCAGCCGCTCCAGCCACAGATCCACCGACATGGGGTGGCGCAGATCGCGCAAGGGCGCGAGGCGCATGCCGGGCAAGGCATCGGCGCCCGCGTTCCACGCGGCGGAGAGCGCCGCCAGATCGCTGTCGGTGAAGGACAGCGCGACCATCTCCGCCGGCTCGTGCCGCAGATCGACAGGCTCGATCAGATCGTCCAGCGAGGCGGAGCTGGTGGCGAGGATGTGCATGTCAGGCCGCGAGCAGCGTTTCCACGGCCGCCCGGTCCAGCCCCTTGAGGCCGATGACGACGAGGCGCGTGGTGCGCGCCTCCCCCGGCTCCCAGGCGCGATCGTAATGGTGCGAGACGCGCGCGCCCACCGCCTGCACCAGAAGCCGCATGGGCTTGCCCTCCACATGGGCGAAGCCCTTCAGCCGCAGGACGTGCTGCGCCCGCGCCGCCGCCTCCACGCGGGCGGCGAGGTCGTCCGGGCTCGCGATAGCCGGCAGCTCGACCACGAAGCTGTCGAAATCGTCGTGCTCGTGGTCGAGCTCGCCGTCATGATGGGTCCTGCGGTTCTCGATATCCTCCTCCACGGCAAGGCCGAGGCCGAGGAGGACGCCGGGGTCGATGCGCCCTCCCTCGCTGGGGACGATCTTCACCGCGCGCGGCAGATGGGCCTTTACCGCCGCCAGCACGCGGGCGCGGGCCGCCTCGTCCAGCCGGTCGCTCTTGGAAAGGATGACGAGATCGGCGCAGGCGAGCTGGTCCTCGAACACCTCCTCCACCGGGTCGTCATGGTCGAGGCTCTCGTCGGCGGCGCGCTGCGCCTCCAGCGCGGCGCGGTCGCCCGTCACCTCTCCCTCGGCGAGGGCCGGCCCGTCCACCACGGCGACGACGCCGTCCACCGTCACCCGGCTCTTCACGCCCGGCCACTGGAACGCCTGCACCAGCGGCTTGGGCAGGGCGAGGCCCGAGGTCTCTATCAGGATGTGGTCCACCCTCGGCTCGCGGGCGAGAATCTTGTCGAGCGCGGGCACGAAATCGTCGGCCACGGTGCAGCAGATGCAGCCATTGGCCAGTTCCACGATGTCCTCGTCGGCGCAATTCTCCACGCCGCAGCCGCGCAGAAGCTCGCCGTCGATGCCCACGTCGCCGAACTCGTTGACGATGACGGCCAGGCGCGTGCCATGCGCGTTCTGGAGCACATGGCGGATGAGCGTCGTCTTGCCGGCGCCCAGGAAGCCGGTGACGATCGTGCAGGGCACGCGGGCGGGAGAGGCGGTCATGGCAGATCCTTCAGGTGATCGAATGGGGGAATGCGCGCCACCATGCCGCCCTTCAGCGAGGCCGGGCGGGGGCGGAAGGGCATGAGCCCGTCCCGCGAGCCGGCCAGCAGCCCGGCCCCGGCCACGAGGTCCGCGCCGCTGCCTGGCTCCAGCCCGCCGAAGATGTAGCTCCACGAGCCGGATTTGAGGATGGCGGCGCTCAGGGCGCGCTTGCAGTTGCCGAGGCACGCGACATGGGTGACGCGGATGCCCGTGCCCTGCGCGGCCCGGCGCGTATCCTCGGCCAGCACGGCGCCGGGGCGCGGCTGGTCCTGCGGGTCGCTCTCCCGGCGGCAGGAGGAGCAGACCACGATGGTCACGTCGCCGACATCGTCGGCAAGGGCGGGCGACGGATCGCGCGAACCGTTCGTCAAAGACATTCTCCTTGCCCGGGTGCACCCGCCGGGCGGTCAGGATTTCTCTTCGACGGCAGGTCTCCTGGCTCACGAAGCACCGTTCCAGGCCGCCTTCCCGAAGCATCGTCGCTTCAGTGGCTTATCGGCCGGGAACCCTTCGTTCACAGTTGCGGGGACAGCCGCGGAATTGCCTCCTTACGAGGCTCACCGCATTCCCTCTTAGCGCCCTCCCGGTGAGGAAGGGCGACCGTCGGCCCGCATCTAGAGCCGGCAGGGCGAGCCTGTCAACGAAGCGCGGCGGGGGCTTGTGCGCCGGGCGCGATGCGATAAGCCTGTGCGCGCTCGAACGCGGGCGGCCAGGATGGGGACCGGAGAATGACGACAGGCGCGCTGACGCTGGTGCTGGGCGGCGCGCGCTCGGGCAAGAGCCGCCACGCCGAGTCGCTGGTCCAGACGTATGCCCCGCCCTTCCTCTACATCGCGACCGCGCAGGCCCACGACGCGGAGATGGAAGCCCGCATCGCCCTCCACCGCCAGCGGCGCGACGGGCGCTGGCGCACGCTGGATGCGCCGCTCGATCCGGCAGGCGTCCTTCAGGCCGTGCCGGAGGGCGCGCCGCTCCTTCTCGACTGCCTGACGCTGTGGCTGAGCAATGTCATGCTGGCGGAGCGGGACGTCGAGGCCGAGATCGCCCGCCTCACCCAAACCCTTGCCGCCCCGCGCGGCCCGTGGGTCGTCGTCTCCAGCGAGGTGGGGCTCGGCATCGTGCCCGACAACGCGCTCGCCCGCCGCTTCCGCGATGCGGCGGGGCGGCTGAACCAGGAGATCGCGGCCGTGGCCGGCGCGGTGGTGCTCACCGTCGCCGGCCTGCCCATGAAGGTGAAATGATGCGTGAGATTTCGCAGGACGCCGCCGAACGGCACAAGGCGAAGATGGAGCGGCGCAAGGCGGTCCAGGATGCCGAGGTGGAGGGCAAGACGCTCGAGAAGGGCCTTCTCATCGTCAATACCGGCCCCGGCAAGGGCAAGACGACGGCCGCCTTCGGCCTTGCGCTCAGGATGCTGGGATACGGCCGGCGGGTGGGAATCGTGCAGTTCGTCAAGGGCGCGTGGCACACGGGCGAGAAGGACGCGCTCGCCCGCTTCGGCGATCTGGTGAGCTGGCACGCCATGGGCGAGGGCTTCACCTGGGAAACGCAGGACCTCCAGCGCGACATCGCGGCGGCCGGGCGCGCGTGGGAGAAGGCCCGCGAGCTGATGGCCGACCCCGCCCTCGGCCTCCTCGTCCTGGACGAACTGAACATCGCGCTGCGCTACGACTATCTGGACGTGAACGCGGTGGTGGAGACGCTGAAGGGCCGGCGGGACGACCTGCACGTCGTCGTCACGGGCCGCAACGCCAAGCCGGCCCTCGTGGAGGCGGCCGATCTCGTCACCGAGATGGGGCAGGTGAAGCACCATTTCGCCGCCGGGGTGAAGGCCCAGACCGGCATCGAGTTCTGACCTTGGCCAGGGCGCTGATGTTCCAGGGCACCGGCTCGGATGTCGGCAAGTCGCTGGTGGTGGCGGGTCTGGCCCGCGCCTTCACGCGGCGGGGGCTCGTCGTGCGCCCGTTCAAGCCGCAGAACATGTCGAACAACGCGGCCGTCACGGCCGATGGCGGCGAAATCGGCCGCGCGCAGGCGCTCCAGGCGCGCGCCGCCGGCACCGCGCCCAGCGTCCACATGAACCCGGTTCTCCTGAAGCCGCAGAGCGAGGTGGGCGCGCAGGTGGTGGTGCAGGGCCGCGTGCACGCCACGGCCGACGCGCGCGCCTACCAGGGCATGAAGCCGGGACTGATGCCCTTCGTGCTGGAGAGCTTCGAGCGGCTGAAGGCCGAGGCGGACCTCGTTCTCGTGGAGGGCGCGGGCAGCGCCTCGGAAACCAATCTGCGTGCCGGCGACGTCGCCAATATGGGCTTTGCGCGCGCCGCGAACGTGCCCGTGGTGCTCATCGGCGACATCGACAGGGGCGGCGTCATCGCCAGCCTCGTGGGCACGAAGCATGTCGTCGATCCGGCCGACGCGGCGATGATCGCGGGCTTCATCGTCAACCGCTTCCGGGGCGATCCGGCGCTGTTCGAAAGCGGCATGGCCGAGATCGCGCGCCTCACCGGCTGGCGCTCCTTCGGCCTCCTGCCCTTCCTGCCGGAGGCGGCGCGCCTGCCCGCCGAGGACGCTTTGGCCCTGACGCGAGCCCCGGCGGCCCGGCCGGCCGGCGGCCGGGTGAAGATCGCGGTGCCGATCCTGCCGCATATCTCCAATTTCGACGATCTCGACCCGCTTGAGGCGGAGCCGGACGTTCAGCTCGTGCGCGTGCGCCCCGGCGCGGCGCTGCCGGGCGACGCGGCCTTGGTGCTGCTGCCGGGCTCCAAGGCCACCGTCGCGGACCTTCGCGCGCTGCGCGCGGCGGGCTTTGCCATCGACATCGCCGCCCATCTGCGACGGGGCGGCCATGTGCTGGGGCTTTGCGGCGGCTACCAGATGCTCGGCCGCTCCATCGCCGACCCGGACGGGATCGAGGGGCCGCCCGGCACGGTGCAGGGACTGGGTCTCCTCGACGTGGAGACGCGGCTGACCGGCGAGAAGCGCCTTGCCGCCGTGCATGGGCAGACGCGCGAGGGCGTGCCCTTCGCCGGATACGAGATGCATATGGGGCAGACGAGCGGCCCGGACGCCGCCCGCCCCTTCGCCATGCTGGAGGGCGCGCGCGCCGACGGCGCGGTCTCGGCCAGCGGGCGGGTGGCGGGCACCTATGTGCACGGGCTCTTCGCCCATGACGGCCAGCGCGCGGCTTGGCTGGAACGGCTCGGCGGCACCGCCTCAGGCCTCGACTACGAGGCCGGCGTGGAGGAGGCGCTGGACGCGCTCGCCGCCCATCTCGAGGCGCATCTCGACCTCGACGGGCTCATGGCCCATGCGCGATGAGCAGCGCGGCCAGCGCGCCGAGGCCCGCGATCAGCAGCGCATCCGCCACCCGGTAGAGCGCCAGCGCGCGGCGTATGTCGGCCGCCCCCGCCTCGCGCCGCCCGCCCTCGCCCATCAGGGCGTCCCGCACCTCGGTGCCGCCATAGGCGCGCGGGCCGGCCAGCGCGAGGCCGAGCGCGCCGGCCATGGCCGCCTCCGGCCAGCCGGCATTGGGCGAGCGGTGGCGCGGCGCGTCGCGCACCATGGCGCGCCATGCCGCGCCGGGGCGGGCGCCGGGCACGACGAGGGCGGCGGCCAGGATCAGGAGGCCGGCAATGCGCGAGGCGGGCAGGTTCACGAGATCGTCGAAGCGCGCCGCCGCCCAGCCGAAGGCCTCGTGCCGGGGCGTGCGATGCCCGATCATGCTGTCGGCGGTGTTGGCGGCCTTGTAGGCGGCGGCCCCCGGCAGGCCGAGCGCGGCCAGCCAGAAGGCCGGCGCCACCACGCCGTCGGAGAAGTTCTCCGCGAGGCTCTCGATGGCCGCTCGCGACACGCCCGCCTCGTCCAGCATCGCCGTGTCCCGGCCCACGATCATGGACACCGCCCGGCGGCCGGCCTCCAGCCCCTCCCCTTCCAGCGCCCGCGCCACGGCGGCCACATGCGCGTGGAGGCTGCGCTGGGCCAGAAGCGCGCTGGCCAGAAGCGCACCGGCCAGAAGCCCGGCGAGCCCGGCTCCCAGGAGATGCTGCGCGGCCCAGCCCGCCCCGCCCGCAACGGCGAGGAGCGCCAGAAGCGCGGCCGCGCCGGCGGCCTTGCGCCCGCGCGCCGGCCAGTCCGGCCGGTTCAGGCCCCGGTCCAGCCGGCCGATCAGCCGGCCCATCCATGTCACCGGATGGCCGATCGTGCGAAACAGCCGGTCGGGATAGCCGAGGACGAGTTCGGCGATCAGCGTCAGGAAGGCTAGGAGGATCGACATGGCACTCGTGGCAGGCAAACCGCTCGCGGATGTGACCGATCACGGCGGGAGCCTGTCGCGCGCGGCCGAGATGTTCCCGCGCGCCAGGGGGCCGTGGCTCGATCTTTCCACCGGCATCAACCCGTTCTCCTACCCGCTGGGCGCGCTTCCCGCCACCGCCTTCACCCGCCTTCCCGAGGCGGCGGAGATGCGGGCGCTGGGCGAGGCGGCGGCGCGCGCCTATGGGGCGCCGGGCGGCGGCAGCGTCGTCGCGGCGCCGGGCACGCAGATTCTGCTGCCGCTCGTCGCCTCGCTGGTGCCGCCCGGCCGCGCGGCGATCCTCTCGCCCACCTATGCCGAGCACGCGCGCGCCGCCGCGCTGGCCGGGCACGCGGTGGAGGAGGTGCGGGACATCGACGCGCTGCATGACGCGGACCTTGCCGTGCTCGTCAACCCGAACAACCCGGACGGGCGCATCGTGCCGCGCGCCGAGCTTCTGGCGCTGGCCGGGCACCTGCGCGGCAAAGGCGGCCTTCTGGTGGTGGACGAGGCCTTCATGGATGTCGGCCCGCCATCCGAGCGGCTCGATGGCGACGTGGCGCGAGGGGGCATGGTCGTGCTGCGCTCCTTCGGCAAGTTCTTCGGCCTTGCGGGCCTGCGGCTTGGCTTTGCAATCGCCGCCCCGCCGCTGGCGCGCGCATTGGGCGCCCGGCTCGGCCCCTGGGCGGTGAGCGGGCCGGCGCTGACGGTCGCGGGGCGGGCGCTGGCCGACCTTTCGTGGCAGGAGGAGATGCGCCGCCGGCTGGCCGCGCAGGCGGCGCGCCTCGACGAGGCGCTGGCGCGGAGCGGCCTTGCCGCCGGGGGCGGCACGGCGCTGTTCCGCCTCGTGCGGACGCCGGATGCGCAAGGGCTCTTCCGCCGTCTCGGCGAGCAGGGCATCCTCGTGCGTCGCTTCGACCACAGCCCGGATGCGTTGCGCATCGGCCTTCCCGGCGGCGAGGAGGATTTCGCGCGGCTGGAGGCGGCCCTGTCCGGCGCGCGCGCATCGAATTGAAGGCGGCGGGGGGATGCGATAGATAGCCCCCCTTCCCCGGCGCCGGCCGAATGCCCGAGCAAGGACGGCCGCTCCAGCGGCTCACAGCACCATGGCCCCCTCCGCATCCCCTCCAGCGCCCCCGCCCCATGCCTGGCTCGTCGTCGGCGCCACGGGGCGCGTCGGGCGGATGGTGATGGACCATTGGCGCCGCAACCCGCCGGCCGGCGCGCTGGTGCACGCGCAGGGGCGGCGGCCGGGCGCGGACCTCGTCTGGAATCCGATCGAGGAGCCCCTCCCCGCCTCCGCGCCCCGTTACACGGGCCTTGTCGTGCTGGCCGGCGCGGTGCCGGGGTCGGGCATCGACTTCTCCTTCAACGCGGCCATCGCGCGGGCCTGCCTCGCGGCGGCCGAGAGGAACGGGATCGCGCGCGTGCTCCTTGCCTCCTCGTCCGCTATCTACGGCGCGAGCGGCGACGGGCGGGCGTTTCGGGAGGAGGACGACCCCGCCCCCGCCAGCGCCTACGGGCGCAGCAAGCTGGCGATGGAGGCGGCGTGCGCGGGCCTGTCCCGGCCCGGGCGCGAGGTCTCATGCCTGCGCATCGGCAATGTAGCCGGGGCCGACGCGCTTCTCATCAACGCCGCCGGCGCCGCGCCCGAGCGGCCCCTGCGGATCGACCGTTATGGCGACGGGGCCGGGCCGCGCCGCTCCTATATAGGGCCGGGCGCCATGGCGCGGGCTCTCGAAAGCCTCCTGCGCCATGCAGGCGCGCTGCCGCCCGTCCTGAATTTCGCCGCCCCGCGCCCGGTGGAGATGAGCGCGCTGGCCCGCGCGGCGGGCGTGCCCTTCGTCTGGAACGAGGGGCCGCCCGCCTCGCCGCAGGCGATCACGCTCGACTGCGCGAGGCTGTCCCTCTATCACCGCTTCCGGCCGGGGGATTGCGAGCCCGCTTCGATGATCGCCGAATGGAAGACGCACGGAGTTGCCGCGTGACGCCGCAGAAGCGCCTGTTCGATATCGCCCTCGCTCTTCTCCTCTGCGTGCCCCTCCTGCCCGTCATGGCGCTTATCGCCGCGCTGGTGGCGCTCAAGGACGGGCGCCCCGTCCTCTACGTCTCGGAGCGGATGAGGAGCCAGGGCGAAGGGTTCCGGCTCGTGAAGTTCCGCACGATGAAGGTCGTGGCCGCCGACGCGGGCGTCTCGGGCAGCGACAAGGCGGACCGCATCACGCGCACCGGCCGCTTCCTGCGCCGCACGCGCCTCGACGAGTTGCCGCAGCTCTGGAACGTCCTGGCCGGCGACATCAGCTTCGTCGGCCCGCGTCCGCCCCTGCGGCAGTATGTGGAGCGGTTCCCCCAGGTCTATCGCCAGGTGCTGGCGTCGCGCCCCGGCATTACGGGCCTCGCCTCGCTGCACCTGCACGACTACGAGGAGCGGGTCCTCTCCCGCGCCCGAACGGCCGAGGAGACGGACGCGCTCTATTGCCGCCTGTGCATTCCGCGCAAGGCGCGCATCGACATGATCTACCAGCGGCACGCCAGCCTGTGCTTCGACCTCCAGATCCTCGTGCAGACGGGCCTGAAGCTGTTCTACCGCCGGCGCCCGTAAGGGCGACGGCGGCTTGTGGAACGCCGATGGGGCGGATTGCCCCACCGGCTCGTGGCGGAAGGGCGCCGTTCAGCGGGCCGGCGGCGGGCCGGCCTCGGCCGGGCCGCGCTCGGACGCACCCGGACGCTCGCCGCCCGCACGGCCGTGGCCGCGCGGCCCGTCCCCGCGATGGCCGCGAGGCCCGCGCAGTTCGGAAAGAAGGCGCTCGGCGGTCTCCACCTGCTCGGGGGTGAGCACGGCGGAGAGGCCGTCCACGGCCGTGCGCAGGCTCTGCGCCGCCTCGGCGCGCTCCGTGCTGCGCTCGATCATCCTGTCGAGCATCCGCACCGCCGGAAGGTCGGTCAGCGTGCGCGCGCCGGGCTCGGCGCCCTCCTCCTCCTGCGGGGCGGGACCGCCGCGCTCGGGGTTCGGGCCGGGCCGGCCGGCCTGCACGAAGGCGATGGCGGCGGCGGTGAAATCGTTCCACGCCCCTTCCTGCTCGGGCGTGATGGCAAGCGCGGTGCGCGCCGCCGTCAGCTTCTCGGCCGTGTTCCAGAGCGAAGCGCCGCCGCGGGGACCCTGCCGCCTGTCATGGTGGCCGCCGCGCTCGGCCCCGCCGCGCTCGGCACGCTCGCCGGCCTGCGCCGGGCGCGGCTCGCCGGCTCCGCCGGGCTGGCCCTGGGCCAGGGCCGGCAGGGCGATGGTGGCGGCAAGGCCGGCAACGGCGAGTTTCCTGAAGATGGTCATGGAAGGGGTCTCCTCTCCCGTGTTTCGATGAGAGGAAGATACGCATCGCTCGCGCCCTTCCCATGGCGAGGGCGTGTCGATGCGTAACGAAACATGTCCGCGCCGCCCTCGCGCCCGGCGCTCCCGGCCTTCGGCGTTGCCGCCTGCAAGCTTTCGCAACAAAAAGGCCGGGCGCGCGCCGGCGCGAAAAACGATAGCCTGAAGGGCGTGCAAGATGCGGACGGCAAGGAACATGACCGGCAGGACAAGCGTGCTCGTCGTCGATGACGACCTCGAAATCAGGCGGCTTCTCGGCCGATATCTGGAAAGCCAGGGCTTCCAGACGGCGCTGGCGGGCAGCCGCCGGGAGTGCGAGGCGAAGATCGCGGACGGGGCGTTCGACCTCGTGGTGCTGGACGTGATGCTGCCCGACGGCTCGGGCCTCGACATCTGCCGCGACATCAAGGACCGGCGGCCGGACCTGGCCGTGATCCTGCTCACCGCGCTGAAGGAGGATGTGGACCGCATCGTCGGGCTGGAGATCGGCGCCGACGACTATCTGGGAAAGCCCTTCAACCCGCGGGAGCTGGCCGCGCGCATCCGCGCCGTCCTGCGCCGGGGGGCGGCCGCCGTCGCGCCGTCCGAAGCGCCGGCGCGGGCCTATCTCTTCGAGGGCTACAGGGCGGAGACGGCGCGCCGGCGGGTTCTGGACCCCAAGGGCCGGGAGCTGGCGCTGACGGGCGCCGAATTCGACCTCCTGCTGATCTTCCTGGAGCGCCCAGCGCGCGTCCTCTCGCGCGAGACGTTGCTCGACCTTCTGCACGGGCGCGCCAGCACCGACCCCTTCGACCGCACCATCGACGTGACGATGAGCCGGCTGCGCCGCAAGTTCGGCGACAACGGCGTCTTCCGCCTCTTCAAGACGGTGAGGAACGGCGGCTACCAGTTCGCCGCCCATGTGGAGCGGCAGGCCGAGGGCGAGGCGCCATGACCTCGCTCAGCGTTCGCCTCGCCGGGCTCCTGGTCGCGGCCATCGTCGCGGTGGTCGTCGCGGCCGCCTTCGTCACCTTCCAGATCGTGGACCGCCCGCGCGACCGCAGCTTCGAGCGCAGCTTCGCCGAGGAGGTGCTGCTGCTCTCGCGCCTCATCGACGGCTCGCCGGAGCGGGCGCGCGCGGCCGGGGTGGCGCTGGGGCCCGAACCGGAGGAGGTGGGGGACGAGGATTGGCCCGCCCGGCGCATCGGGCGCGCCCTGCGCCGCATGGGCGAGGACGTGCCGGTGCGCGTCGTCTCCCCGGCCGAGGGGGAGCGCCGGCTCGCTTTCCCCGTGACGGCGCAGGAATGGGCGTATCTCATCTATCCGAGCCCGCCGCCCTCGCCGCTGCCTGCGCTGACGGCCTATCTCCTGCTCGTCGTCGCCGGGGCGGTGGCCGTGGCGCTCTACGTCGCGGTCAAGATCACCGGGCCGGCGCGGATGCTGGAGCGGGCCATGGGCTCCATGCGCGCGGACGGCACGCTGGAGCCGGTGCCCGAGACCGGGCCGGCGGAGGTGCGCGCCACGGCGCGGGCGCTGAACGCCTTGTCCGCGCGCCTGCGCACGGCCCTCGAAAGCCGGATGCGCCTCGTGGCGGCGGCGGGGCACGATCTGCGCACGCCCATGACGCGAATGCGCCTGCGCGCCGAGTTCCTGCCCGACGAGGACCGGGAAACCTGGCTGCGCGACCTCGAGGAGTTGGACCGCATCGCCGACAGCGCCATCCGCCTCGTGCGCGAGGAGGTGGCCGACGACGCCTTCGAGGCGGTGGAGCTCGCGCCCTTCCTGGAGGAGATCACCGCCGAGCTGTGCGAGATCGGCCTGCCGGCCGAGTTCACCGCCCTTTCGAACCCTTGCGTGAAGGCGCAGCCCCTGGCGCTCAAGCGCGCCTTGCGCAACCTTCTGGAAAACGCGGCCACGCATGGCAAAGGCGCGCGCGCAACACTGACGCAGGCGCAGGGCGCGGCGCTCCTGACCATCGAGGATGACGGGCCGGGCATCCCGCCCGACCTCATCGAGCGGGTCTTCGAGCCCTTCTTCCGCGTCGATCCGGGGCGGCGCAAGCTGGGGCCCGGGGCCGGTCTGGGCCTCGCCATCGCGGGCGAGATCGTGGAGCGCCACGGCGGCAGCATCGCCATCGCCAACCGCGAGGGTGGCGGGCTGTCGCAGGAGGTGCGCCTGCCGCTAGCCTGAGAGACTGTTTGAGACGGAGGCGGCGGAGGGCCGTGCGAGGGATTTTTCGTCGTCCGCGAGGAGCCCGTCGATGCCGGCGGCGTCGGCGAGGATCGGGGGCGCGGCGGCGGCGCAAAAGACCCGCAGGACCGACCCGCCCGAAGTCTCGAAGGGTCTGCGAGGCGCGTCCCATCGGGCTTTCGCCGCGCCGGGTCACGCCAGGGCGCGCAGGGGATGCAGCGTCAGGCGGCGCTCGCGGTGGGCCGTCTCGAACCAGCGCCGCTCGGCCGCCCAGGGGTGGCCCCGCCACCCCGCGAAGCCGAAGCCGAACACATGGATGCGCGCCTGCGGCAGGGCCCGCGCCATGTGGAGCGCGACGAGAAACCCCGTGCTGGGGTTGGGCGCGCCCTTCGCGCCATGCTCGCGCAGGCTCGCGCGGGCCTGCCGGTGGAGCGCCTCGTCCAGCACCTCCACGCCGAGCCCGAGGGGGGAGAGGCGGCGCAGCAGGGCCTCGGTGTGGCACAGGCCCGCGCCCTCCTTCCCATCGAGGGCGGGAAAGGGCAGGATCACCCGCCTTGCGGCCCGCAGTTCGGAGCGGCGGGTGAAGCCCTCGTCCTCCAGCCATTCGCGCGGCTGACCGCCGCGATTGACGAGGGCGAGATGGGTGACGCGGCGCCCGCTCGCGCGCGTGAAGCCGGCCGCGTTGTTAAAGCGCACCACCATGTCGCAGGAATCGATCTGGGCCCCGCGATCCCCGATGTCCGGCGCGTTGCCGACGATGGCGAGCGAGAGGGGGCCGGCGCCTGCGGCCGGATGGTCGCGATCCCTGAACATGCGATGGCTCTCCCTCGCCCGGCTTTGCGACTCCAACGCGCGCGCGCGGCCTTTGTTGCAGCGCGAAAAGGCGGCGGGGAACGAGCGTGGGTGGTAGGATGGCGCATGACCCAGGATCGCCCGTCCCGCTGCTTCCTCTGCCGCTCGCGCGAGATCGCGCCGACGGACCGGCGCCTTGCCTATCCGGGCGGGCGCGAGCGGCGGTTTCCGCTCGCCTGCACCTCCTGCGGGCTGCTTCTGGAGCCGGAGGCGGGCAGCGAGGTTCCGGTCTCCCTTGCGGCGGACCTTTGCGCCGAACGCTTCGCGCCGGGGCCGCACGAGCCTTTCGGGCTGGACATCTACACGCTGCGCATGGCCGCCACGCTGTTTGGCCGCCGCGCCGCCCCCGCCGACGCGGCGCAGCGCGCGGCGCTTCGAAACCCGCATGGCGCGCTTGCGGCGAGCGCCGTCCTGTCCGACCTCGCCGACATGCCGCCCGCGCCTGTCTCTCTCGGCATGATGTGCCGAGCCGGGGAGGTCGAGGCCATTCTCGCCAGCCTGCCGCAAAGCGCGGCCTTCGCGCGCGACGTGGTTCTCCTCAGCGAGAGCGGAACGGCCGGGCCCCTGACCGTCGAGGGCTTCCCGAGCGGCGCCGTCCGGCTGGCCACGCGCCCGCTCGCCGGCGATTTCGGGGCGCAGCGCAACGCCCTCCAGGCGCTGTGCCGGCAGCGCTGGGTGCTGCAGCTCGACGCCGACGAGACGCTCGACGGCAAGACCGCCGCGCTTCTACCGGGCCTGGCCCGCATGGCGGAGGAGGACGAGGCGGTCTCCATCGGCCTGCCGCGCCGCAATCTGGTGGGCGGCGTCCTCTCCGACGTCTACCCGGACGTGCAGTACCGGCTGAACCGGCGCGAGGTGCCCTATGCCGGCAAGGTGCACGAACGGCCCGTGCGCCACTGGCGGCAGAGCTTCATCGCGCTGCATGGGGCGATCGACCATCATTTGAGCGCGGAGCATGTGGCGCGCCGTTCGCAAGGCTACGAGGCACTGGACCCCGGCCATGGCCGGCTGGAGGAGGCGCAGGCGCTGCTGCGCCCCTATCGCGGCTGAGCGAGCGCCTGCTCGTAGAGCGCCAGCGTCTCGCGTCCCAGCGTCCCGCGCGTGAAGCGGCCGGCCGCCGCCAGCGCCTTTTCGCGCACGGCCAGCCTCTCGGCATCGGAGACGACCAGCGGCCGCATCGCCGCCGCCAGCGCCTGTCCGCTCGCCTCCCCCGCCATGCGCCCGGCCCCGGTGTCGCCGACGAACTGGCGCGCGCTCGCATCCAGCGCGCAGGCCACCAGCGGCCGGCCATAGGCGATGGCCTCCTGATAGACGAGGCCGAAGCTCTCGTAGCGCGAGGGCGCGGCCACGATGTGCGCCGCCTCGTAGCGGCGCGCCAGCACGGCCTCCGGCTCGCGCCCCCGCGCCTCGATGCGCGCGCGCGCGGCAGGGGGTAGCCCGGCCGGCAGGTCCTGCGGCTCCACGCCCACGAGCGTGAGCCCGAACTCGGGGATCGCGCCGCGCGCCGCCTCCTCCGCCAGGAGGGCGGCGGCCTCCATCAGCATGTCGAAGCCCTTGCGATGCTCGGCCCGCCCCACGAAGAGGATCTGCACCGCGCCCGCCTCGCCCGGGTAAGGCGCCCCGCCCGCCCGCGCCAGCATGGCCGGCGGAAGGGAGAGGCCGATGACCGCATGGGGCCGGCCGCGATCGGGGCCGTAGAGCGCCGCCATGCGCCGGCCATGGTCGGCGGTGTTGGAGATGAGGGCGGTGCTGCGCCGCGCCTGCCGCCGCTCCAGCCGGTCGGCCGCCCAGCCGTCCAGCCGGTCGCGAAAGGTCGCGGGCGCCTCGCGCGAGAAGGCGGCGGGCGTCGAGTGGCGCGTCACCAGCGCGAAGCCCCCTTGCCCGGCCAGAAGCGCGGCGGGCGCATACCAGTTGGTCGCTTCCACCACGGCGAAGGGTGCGCGCGCGTGCTCGGCCAGAACCGCCCGGCGAAAGGCGAGCGGGGCCGCCAGATGCCCGGCACCGCCATGAAGCCGCAGCCGCGCCAGCGCGGTGCCCGCCCGCACCTCGCCGCCGCAGCCGATGACGCGCACCGCGCCGGCCGCCTCCACCCCGGACCTGTCGAGCGTGAAGACGCTCACCTCGCAGCCCTGGCCGGCAAGGCTTTCGGCGATCTCGCGCGCGGCGGTGGAAAGGCCGCTCGGCGCGGGCGGATAATCCCAGGCGATCAGCGCGGTGCGCATGGCGCGGCCAGGAGGCGGCGGTAGAGGGCGAGATAGTCGGCCGCCATGCGATCGGAGGTGAAGCGGGCCTCGAAGCGCGCACGCACGGCCCGCCGGTCCAGCTCGCCCACGCGCCTCACGGCCTCCAGCGCCTGCGCCTCGTTCTCCACCACGAAACCCGTCACGCCCTCCTCCACGATCTCGGGCACGGAGCCCCGGTTCCAGGCGATCACCGGCGTGCCGCAGGCCATGGCCTCGATCATCACCAGGCCGAAGGGCTCGGGCCAGTCGATGGGAAAGAGAAGCGCCTGCGCCCCGGCGAGAAGCTCGGCCTTCTCCCTGTCGCCCACGGGCCCGACATAACGAGCCGTCTCCGACAGGAGCGGGCGCACCTCGCGCTCGAAATAGAGCGGGTTGCCCACATCCACCGTGCCGGCGAGGCGAATCGGCCTTCCGGCCGCCCGCGCCACGCGGATCGCGACATCGGGGCGCTTCTGGTCCGTCATCCGCCCGATGAAGGCGAGATAGGCGCCCGGCTCCGCCCGGAGCGGGAAGCGGTCCTTCTCGATGCCGTGATGCACGATGCCCGCCCGGTTGGCGGCCGGCAGGTCGGCCGACTGCGCGGCCGAGATGGCGGCGACGGGCAGGTCGGGGAAGGCCGAGAAAAACAACTTGCGGTCGAGCTCGTCGACCCGCCAGTGAATCGTGGTCAGCGAGCGGGCGCGGCGACCCGCCAGAATCGCGGCATGGAAGAACTCGCCATGGCAATGGACGATGTCGAATTGATCCAGTCTCGTGCGCAGTTCTTCCATGCGCACCACCTCCAGAACCGAAGGTATGGACGCAGGAACCTGACCGTATTTGCGTTCCAGGCTATGCAAACTGGGAAGACTGCCGACCCGTGGAACTTCGGCCACACTGTCCGAGGGCGCGAACAGCGTTATTTCGACTCCGGAGCGCCGAAGCGCAACGCTGAGATCGTGCACGACCCGTTCGGTTCCTCCGTGGTCGGCCGGGGGCACCGGGAAGATGCCCGGGGCCACCTGTGCCACGCGGAGGCGTTCGTGTCGCGTCGTCCCGGCCAACGGCATCGGTGCTCCTGCCTGTTTAGTATCCGAGTAGAGGAAAGCGGTTAATGTTCGTGCTCCATATCGCTCTCCAGGGTTGCCTGAAGGCCGGCGACATCGAATACGGCCTGACGGCCGACACTGGCGGCCATATCCGCTACCTGCTCGACCTCGCGCGCGCCTGCGAGGCGAGCGAGCCGGGGGCGCGCATCGTGCTCGCCACGCGCCTCTTTTACGGGCTCTCGCCCTCTTACGCGGCGGCGCGCGAGCGCGTGTCGGAGCGCGTGGAGATCGTGCGCCTTCCCACCGCCTCGCCGCATTACCTGCCCAAGGAGGAGATGCACGCAGAGGTGGAAAGCTTTGCAGAGGCTCTGATCGCGCATATCGAGGCCGAGGGGCGGCCCGACATCCTCCATGCGCATTACGCGGACGCCGCGGCCGTTGCGGCCATCGTTCAGGCGCGCCTGGGCATCCCCTTCCTCTTCACCGCCCACTCGCTGGGCCGGGTGAAGGAGAAGGCGCTGGGGGCCGGCGGCGGCGGCGCGGACCTCGCCCCCCGCATCGCGGCCGAGGAGACGGGCCTTGCCGGAGCCGCGCTCGTCATCGCCTCGTCGCGCGACGAGGCCGAGGTCCAGTATGCCGGCTACAGGGCCTACGATCCGGGCCGCATCCGCATCCTGCCGCCGGGCAGCGATCTCGACGCCTTTCGCGGCGCGCGTTCCACGCCGGCCGTGGAAGCCGAGATCGGCCGCTTCCTGCGCGAGCCGGAGAAGCCCGCGTTGCTGGCCATCGCGCGGCCGGTGCGCAAGAAGAACCTCGCCGCCCTCGTCACCGCCTTCGGCCAGAACGCCGCGCTTCGCAAAAAGGCCAATCTCGTCCTCGTGGCGGGAACGCGCGGCGAGATTGCCGAGCTCGACGGCGACATGGCGCAGACGATGGACGAGATCCTCCACCTCATCGACCGTTACGATCTCTACGGGCAGGTCGCCTATCCCAAATCGCACCGCCCGCAGGACGTGCCGGCCTATTACGCCTATGCGCGCGAGCGCGGCGGCCTCTTCGTCAACCCGGCGCTGAACGAGCCCTTCGGGCTCACGCTGCTCGAAGCCTCCGCCGCGGGCCTGCCCCTCATCGCCACCGACAGCGGCGGCCCGAACGACATCGTGGAGACCTGCGGCAACGGCATCCTGGTCGATCCGCGAGACCCCGCCGCCATCGCGGCCGCGGCCCTTCGCATCCTGTCCGACAAGGATCTGTGGCGTGCCTTCGCGCGCGGCGGGGAAAGGGCCGCCGGCATCTACGACTGGCGCCGCCACGCCCAGCGCTACCACGACCTGGCGCGCGACATCCTGGCACCCCGCGCCCCGCCTGCCGCCCCGCGCCAGCTCCTCATCTGCGATATCGACAACACGCTGGTCGGCTGCGAGGCGCGCATCCGCGCCTTCGGAAGCTGGCGCAAGGCGCAGGACGGGCTCGCCTTCGGCGTGGCCACCGGCCGCTCCTTCCACAGCGCCATGGCGATCCTGGAGGAACAGGAGGCGCCCCGCCCGCAGGTGATGATCACATCGGTGGGGTCGGAAATCTACCATCTGGATGCCAACGGCGTGACCTATACGGCCGACGCCGCATGGCGCACCGTGGTCTCGCGCGGCTGGGACAGGGCCGGCGCGCTCGCGGCCCTGCGCGGCCTGCCCGGCATCGCGCCGCAGGCGCCGCTGGAGCAGCGCTCCCACAAGCTCAGCTATTTCAGCGACGGGCGCGGCGAAACGGTGGCCCTCGTGAAGGCGCGGCTGGAAAAGGCGGGCCTCCGGGCCTCCGTGATCCACAGCCACGGGCGCTATCTCGACATCCTGCCGATCCGCGCTTCGAAGGGAACGGCGGTCGATTTCGTGCGCCGCCGCTGCCGCCTGCCGGAGGAGGCGGTCTTCGTGGCGGGCGATTCGGGCAACGACATCGAGATGCTGCGCACCATTCCGCAGGCGATCATCGTGGCGAACTATTCCGACGACCTCGCCAGCCTGCCCTCGCTGCGCCACTCCTACTTGGCGCGCGAAACGCACGCGCTCGGCATCATCGAGGGCGTGGCCCATTTCCGGAAGAAGGCGCGCCGCGCATGCAAGCCAGCGTCCTGACCCTCGTGCGCGGGCGCGGGGCCCACCTGCGCAATCTGATGAAGAGCCTCGCCGCGCAGGGCGAGAGGCCGGCCGAGCTCGTCATCGCCTGGATGCAGGAGGCGGCCGAGCCGGACCTGCCCGATCCCGGCTGCCCCGTGCGCCACGTCTTCGTGCCGGGCGAGCCGATGCCGCTGGCGGCGGCGCGCAACCGCGCGGCCGAGGCGGCGGGCGGCGACCTTCTCGTCTTCCTCGACGTGGACTGCATCGCCTCGCCGAGCCTCGTCGGCTCCTATCGCGAGGCGGCGCTGGGCCGGGAGGGGCTGTTTCTGGGCGAGGTGCTCTATCTTCCGGCGGGCGCCGTCGGGCCGCATCTCGACTTTACCGCGCTCGATGCCGCCGGGCGCGCGCACCCCTCCAAACCACCCATCCCGCAGGCCGGCGTCCGCCGGGAGCGGCAGGCGGGCGAGCTATGGGGCCTGTCCTTCGCGCTCACGGCGCGCGCGTGGGGCGCGCTCGGCGGCATGGACGAGGCCTTCACCGGCTATGGCGGGGAGGAGACCGATTTCGCGGCGCGCGTGGCGAGCGCCGGGCTGCCCCTGTTCTGGACGGCCGGGGCGCGCGCCTACCACCAGCACCACCCGGTGCATGTGCCCCCGCTCCACCATTTCGACCATATCCTGCGCAACGCCGCGCTGTTCCGCGAGCGGCACGGCCGCTGGTGCATGGACTACTGGCTCGGCCAGTTCGCGCGCGCCGGCTTCATCGAATGGAGCGAGCGCGAGGAGGCGATCCGCCTCAAGCGCCGGCCCGGCCCCGCCGAGATCGCCGCCGCCCTCCAGCCCGGCGAGACGCTGTTCTCATGACGCCTCCCCTCACGCCCCCGGAGCATCTGCCTTGAAGAAGCCCATCGCCTTTTTCGTGCACCATCAGGGGCGCGGCCACGCCAACCGCACCATGGCGCTGGCCGAGCGCTTCTCCTCCGACCGGCCCGTCAGCGTGCTGACGGCCGGCCCGCCCCTCTTCGACGGCTTTGCGCGCGACATCGAGATCGTGGAGCTGCCGGACATGATCGGCGCGGCCGTGCCCACGCCCCGCCTCTTCGCCGAGCCGACGCCGCAGGTCATGCATTGCGTGCCGCTGGGCGTTGCGGAGATGCGCCGCACGATGCGCACGATCCTCGACCATCTGGACGACCGGGACGTCGGTCTCTTCGTCGTCGACGTCTCGGCCGAGATCGCGCTCCTCTCGCGCGCCGCCAGCGTGCCGGCGGTGCAGATCCGAATGCACGGAGACCGCTCCGACATCGGCCATATCGGCTCCTACGAGGCGTGCGTGGGCATGCTCGCGCCCTTCGACGAGCGGCTGGAGCAGGACGACTATCCCGCCTATCTGCGCGACCGGACCTTCTACAGCGGCGGGCTGTGCACCACGGCGGACGCGATCCCCGACAAGGCCGAGGCGCGCCGGCGCCTGGGGCTCGACCCGCGGCGCGAGCTGATCGTCACCGTCACCGGCGGGGGCGGCCGCGGCACGCCCTATGCCCCGCTGACGGTGGGCGCGCGCGCCGCGCAGGATGCGCTCTGGCTGGTGCTCGGCCCCACGCACCGCGAGGGGCACGAGACCGACTTCTCCAACCTGCGGGAACTGGGATGGGTGTCCGGCGTGACGGACTACCTGGCCGCCGCCGACATCGTCATCGCCTCGGCCGGAGACAACACGATCCATGAGATCGCGCGTGTCGGCGCGCGTCTCGTCGTCATGCCCGAATGGCGCTATTTCGGCGAGCAGCAGCGCAAGGCGCAGGCGCTGGCCGCGCTGGGCGCGGCCGTGCACGCGCCGGTCTGGCCGGGCGACCTGGAGGGCTGGCGCGCGCTTCTGGCGGCCGCCCGCGCGCTGGACGACGGCGCCATCCGCACGCTTCACGCGCCGGACGCCGCGCCCCGCGCGGCCCGCTGGCTGGAGGCGTTGACGGACGAATTATGGGCGGGCGCCGCCGCCGCATCCCCGGCCCTCCTGCGCGCGGTGTGAAGCGGCCGGGCCGGCCATCGGCCAGCGAAAGAGGCCGTCCTCCCCCTTGCATGGGAGCCGCGCCCGGTTAGGGAGAACCTGAACGGCGCCGGCCAACGGCGATCGCATGGAAGGAGCCCGGCGGATGAACGCCCTGATCGCGCCGGAGCACATCTGGATCGAGGGAGGCCTCAGGACCGGCCTTGCCGTGGAGATGGCGGCGGGCCGGGTCGCGCGCATACGCCCGCTCGCCGAAGGCGAGGTTCCGACCAGCCGCCCCCACCTCATGATGCCGGCCTGCACCGACCTTCAGGTGAACGGCAGCGGCGGCGTCATGCTCAATGACGGGCCGTCGCCGGAGACCATCGCGCGCATCATCGCGGCCCAGCGCGCGCGGGGAACGGGCTGGGTGCTGCCCACCCTCATCACCAGCGCGCCCGCGCAGATCGCGGCGGCGGCCGATGCCGTGATCGAGGCCTGGGGCCTTCCGGGGCTGGCGGGCCTGCATCTGGAGGGGCCGCACATCAATGTGGAGCGCAAGGGAACGCACGATCCGCGCCATATCCGCCCCATGGACGAGGCGACGCTCGCAGCGCTCGAACGGCTGCGGGCGGCCGGCATTCCGGTGATGCTCACGCTCGCGCCGGAGATCGTGCCGCCCGGCACCATCGCGCGCATCGCGGAGATGGGCGTCATCGTCTCCGCCGGGCACACCGCCGCCAGCCCCGCGCAGGCGAAGGCCGGCCTTTCGGCGGGCGTGAGCTGCTTCACCCACCTTTTCAACGCCATGCCGCCCATGACCTCGCGGGCGCCCGGCGTGGTCGCCACCGCGATCAACAGCGAAGCCTATTGCGGGATCATCGCGGACGGCATCCATGTGGATTGGGCGATGCTGGCGCTCGCCTGCGCCGCGCGGCCCGTGCCCGGGCGCATGTTCCTCGTGTCCGACGCCATGGCCACGGTCGGCGGGCCGGACCATTTCACCCTCTATGGCGAGCGGATCGAATTGCGGGGAGGCGCGCTCGTCAATGCGGCCGGAGCGCTGGCCGGGGCGCATATCGACATGCTGGCGAGCCTTGGAAACATGGTTCGCCATGCCGGGCTGCCGCTGGAGGCGGCCGTGGCGATGGCCTGCGACAACCCCAACCGCGCCATGGGCCTGACGCCGCCGGCCATCGAGCCCGGCCGCGCGCTGGACGAACTGGTGATGCTGGACGCCGCCCTCGAGCGGACCGGATAGGCGTTCGCCGGGGAGAGCCCCCGCGAACGCCCGGCCGTCAGTGCCCCGAGGGGCGCGGCTGGATGGGCGCCGAGACGCCCTCCGGGATGGGGCTCTCATAGGGCGTGCGATCGGTGCGCGCCTTGTGATCCGCCTTGGCGCGGGCGAGCAGCGCGGGGTCGGACAGGAGATCGACCGCCGTGCCGGCCATGACCTTGGCGGCATAGACCAGCCCCTTGTGGGCCTGGCCGGACTTGCCTTGCGCGGTGATCTGCCAGGAATGGCCCGGCGTGCCGATCGCGTGGGTGGCGGCGCGGGCCTGCACGGTGGGCACCACCCAGGACACGTCGCCCACGTCGGTGGAGCCGATCATCGCCTCGCCCTCGGCCTCCAGCGGCACGATGAAGTCGCACAGCGGCGCGTCCTCGCGCGGCTCGGCGCCGGCGCGGCGATAGTCGTTCAGTATGTCCTCCTGCGACAGCGTCGCCTGGATCGCGCGGGCATAGGCGCGGTCCTCATCGTCGAAGGCGACGGGGCCGAGGCGCTGCATGTTGGCGTACATGACCTCCTCCATCGGCGTGTTGCCGAGGAGGTTGGACACGGCCGACAGGATCTTGATCTCGACCTTGGTCTCCGTCATCAGCGCCGCGCCCTCGGCCACCTTCTTCACGCGCTCGTTCAGCGCCTTCATGCCGTGGATGTCGCGCGAGCGGATGGCGTAGCGCACGGTGGCCCTGGCCTGCACCACGTTGGGCGCGATGCCGCCGGCGTCGATCAGCGCATAGTGGATGCGCGAGTCGGAGGGCACGTGCTCGCGCAGGTAGTTGACGCCCACATTCATCAGCTCCACCGCGTCGAGCGCGCTGCGGCCCAGATGCGGGGCGGCGGCTGCGTGGGAGGCGCGGCCGGTGAAGGTGAAGTCGATGCGCGTGTTGGCAAGGCTCTTGGCGTCGTCGACGCGAGTGATGGAGGCCGGATGCCAGGTGATCGCCGCGTCCACGTCGGCAAACAGCCCGTCGCGCACCATGAAGGCCTTGGCGGCCCCGCCCTCCTCGGCCGGGCAGCCGTAATAGCGCACCGTGCCGGGCAGGCCGTTCTCCTTCAGGTAGTTCTTGTAGGCGGTGGCGGCCAGCAGCGCCGCCGAGCCGAGCATGTTGTGGCCGCAGCCATGGCCGTAGCCGCTGCCCGGCAAGGGCTTGTGCTCGGCGATGCCGGCCTCCTGGCTAAGCCCCGGCAGGGCATCGTACTCGCCGAGGAAGGCGATGACCGGGCCGCCCTCGCCCGCCTCGCCCACCACCGCCGTCGGGATGCCCGCCGGCTCGTCGGTGATGGCGAAGCCCTCCGCCTCCAGCATAGCGCGGTGCTCGGCCACGGAGCGGAACTCGGTATAGGCGAGCTCGGGCATCTCCCAGACACGGTCGCTCAGCGCCAGATAGTCGGCGCGCCTCTCATCGACGAGTTCCCAGATGCGGGCGGTGTTCTGCATGATGCTCTCCTCGCTTTCATGATGCGGCGTCCATATGCGCCGCTGGCGGGCCCTGTCAGGCCCGGTCGTTCAGGTGGCAGGCCGACATGCGCCCGGGCGCGACCGCCTTCAAGGCCGGCCGCTCGGCGCGGCACCGCTCGAAGGCGTGCGGGCAGCGCGGGTGGAAATGGCAGCCGGGCGGCGGATCGAGGGGCGAGGGGATCTCGCCCTTGACGGGCGAATAAGCCCGCCGCCTCGTCTCGAAGGTGGGCACCTCGGCCAGCAGCGCCTGGGTGTAGGGGTGGTTCGGCACGGAGAACAGCGACTGCGCCTCCCCCTCCTCCACGATGCGCCCGAGATACATGACCGCGATCCGGTCCGAGATATGCTCGACGACGCCCAGATCATGGCTGATGAAAAGATAGGTGAGAGACAGCTCCTCGCGCAGGCGCATGAAGAGGTTGAGGATCTGCGCCTGGATCGACACGTCGAGCGCGGCGACCGATTCGTCGCAGACGATGAAGTCCGGGTTCACCGCCAGCGCCCGTGCGATGCCGATGCGCGCGCGCTGCCCGCCGGAGAACTGGTGCGGATAGCGCTTGCGGGTGGAAGGGTCGAGGCCGACGCGCTCCAGCACCCCGTCCACATAGCCGTTCAGCTCGCCCCGCGGAACGAGCCGGTGGACGCGCGGCGCCTCCCCCACGATCTCGTCCACGCGCGAGCGCGGGTTGAGCGAGGACATGGGGTCCTGGAAGACGAGCTGGACCTTGAGCGCGGCGTCTCGCGCCTCGGCGCCCTTCAGCCCGGCGACGTCCTTGCCGCGAAAGCGGATCTTGCCCTCGCTCGGCGGCAGGAGGCCCGCCACGACCCGGCCGAGCGTGGACTTGCCGCAGCCCGATTCGCCCACCAGGCCCACGACCTCGCCTTTGCCGATGGACAGATCGACGCCGTCCACCGCGTGCACCGTGCGCGGGCTCACCCGCGAGCCGAGCAGCCGCGCGGTGCGCTCGGCGATGTCGAGGTCCTGCACGAAGCGCTTGGAGACGTTGGCGACTTCCAGAACGGGGGTGGACTGGCTCACGAGAGGGATGCCTCCATCTGTGCGGGGCCATGCGGATGGACGCAGCGGGCGAGGCGGCCGGGCGCCTTCTCCTCCAGCGCCGGCTCCTGCGCGCAGGCCGCGTCCGCGCGCGGGCAGCGCGGCGCGAAGGTGCAGCCGCGCGGCAGGTTGAGGAGAGAGGGCGTCATGCCCTTGATCTGCTCCAGCATGGAGCCGTGCGGCTTGCCGTGGGGCACGGAGGCGATGAGGCCGCGCGTATAGGGGTGGATGGGGTTGGCGATGATCTCGGCCGTCGGCCCCTCCTCCACGATGCGGCCCGCATACATCACCGCCAGCCTGTCCGCGAGGCCGGAGACGACGGCCAGATCGTGCGTGATCCAGATCAGCGCCGTGCCCGTCTCGGCACACAATTTCTGCACCTCGGCCAGGATCTGCGCCTGGATGGTGACGTCGAGCGCGGTGGTGGGCTCGTCGGCGATGATGAGGTCGGGCTTGTGCAGGAGGGCGATGGCGATGGCCACGCGCTGGCGCATACCGCCCGAGAACTGATGCGGATAGCTTTCCAGCCGCTCGTCCGGCGCCGAGATGCCCACCTGCACCAGCGCCTGGCGCGCCCGCTCGCGGGCGGTGGCCCGGCTCACCTTCTCATGCGCCTGCACGGTCTCGATCATCTGCGTATCGACCCGCAACACCGGGTTCAGCGTCATCATCGGGTCCTGGAAGATCATGGCGATGCGCTTGCCGCGCAGGCCGCGCATGGCCTTCTCGCCGCCCTTGACGAGATCGATGCCGGCAAAGGCGATCTCGCCCGAGACGACGCGCCCCGGCGGATCGACGAGGCCCAGCAGCGAGAAGCCGGTGACGGACTTGCCGGAGCCCGATTCTCCGACGAGGCCGAGGATCTCGCCCTTGTCGAGACGCAGGCTGACCCCGTCCACCGCCTTGGCCACGCCGTCGCGCGTGAAGAAATGCGTCTTGAGATCGGTGACTTGAAGCAGCGCCGTCATTTCTGGAGCCGTGGGTTGAGCACGTCGCGCAGGCGGTCGCCGACGAGGTTGATGGCAACGATGGTGACGAGCAGCGCCACGCCCGGAAACACGCTCACCCAGTAGCGGCCCGAGAGCAGGTAGTCGTAGCCGTTGGCGATGAGCAGGCCGAGCGAGGGCTCGGTGACGGGCACGCCGACGCCGAGGAAGGAGAGCGTGGCCTCCAGCGCGATGGCGTTGGCGATCTGGACGGTGGCGACCACGATCAGCGGCGGCACGCAATTGGGCAGGAGGTGGCGGAACATGATGCGCCGGTGCGAGAAGGCGAGGCACCGCGCGGCCTGGATATAGTCCTTGCGTGTCTCCACGATGGCCGAGGAGCGCACGGTGCGGGCATAGTAGGCCCATTGGACGATGATGAGCGCGATGATCACCTTGTCCATGCCGCGCCCGAACAGGGCCAGCAGGATCAGCGCGATGAGGATCGAGGGAAAGGAGAGCTGGAGGTCCACCACGCGCATGATCAGGCTGTCCACGCGCCCGCCGAAATAGGCCGCCGCCGTGCCCGCCACCACGCCGATGGTGATGGCGAAGGCGAGCGATACGAAGGCGACGACGAGCGAGATGCGCAGGCCGTAGAAGATGGCCGAGAGCATGTCGCGCCCCTGCGGGTCGGTGCCCAGCCAGTAGGTGAGCCCGGAGAAGCTCGTCTCGCCGGGGGCGAGCCCCCCGTCCATGATGTCGAGCTGGGCGAGGTCGTAGGGGTTCTGCGGCACGATCCACGGCGCGGCGAAGGCGAGCGCGGCCACGAGGGCGAAGACGAGAAGGCCCAGAACCGCCAGCCTGTCCTCGAAGAAGCCGCGCACCAGCCGCCGGAAGGGGGTCTCCACCGCGGCGGGCCTTGCCGCCAGCGGCTCCACGGCCGCCACCACCGCCTCCTCGCTCATGCCTTCACCTCCGACAGGCGCACCCTCGGGTCGAGGAAGGAGTAGAGGATGTCCACCACGAGGTTGATCGTGATGATGATGACGACGGTGAGCATGAGGTAGGCCACGATCACCGGGCGGTCGAGGAGATTGATGGAATCGATCAGGAGCTTGCCCATGCCGGGCCAGGCGAAGACCGTTTCGGTGACGACCGCGAAGGCGATCATCGAGCCCAGCTCCAGCCCCAGAATGGTCACGACCGGGATCATGATGTTCTTCAGGACATGGACGAGGACGATGCGGCGGGGCGACAGGCCCTTGGCGCGGGCGAACTTGATGTAGTCCTGCAGGCAGACCTCCCGGGTGTTGGCGCGCGCCAGGCGGATGACCAGCGCCATCTTGAACAGGGCCAGGTTGAAGGCCGGCAGGATGAGGTGGGTGAGCCCGTTCGTCGTCAGGAAGGAGACGCGCAGGCCGAAGAGCTCGACCGTCTGCCCGCGCCCGCCGGCCGGCAGCCAGCCCAGGAAGACGGCGAAGATCAGGATGAGGATCATCCCCTGCCAGAAATTGGGCAGCGAGAAGCCCAGGATCGAGCCGGCCATGACCGAGCGCCCGCCGATCGTATCGGGCTTCAGCCCGGCATAGACGCCCAGCGGCACGCCGAGCGCGACGGAGATGACGAGAGCGACGAAGGCCAGCTCCATCGTCGCCGGCAGGCGCTCCATGATGATGTCGAGCGCCGGGCGCCCGTAGACGAAGGAGGTGCCGAGATCGCCGCGCAGCGCGTTGCCCGCGAAGGTGAGGAACTGGCGCCAGAGCGGCTGGTCGAGGCCCAGCCGCGCGATGGTGGCCTCGATCTCGGCCTGGTTGGCGTCCGGGCTGACGAGCACGTCGACCGGATTGCCGATGGCGTAGACGCCGAGGAACACGAGCGTCGCCATCGCCGCGATGGCGAGGAGACTCTGCCCGATCCGCCTTACCAGATAGACGATCATCGCGACCTCATGGAGCCGATGGAATGCAGGCCGGCCGGATCGGGCGACCCGGCCGGCGAGGGATGGGCGCGTGTCAGTCCCCGGCGCTCGCGTCCGCCGGGCGCACCGCGAAAGCCAGTGTGTACTGGTCCACGCGCGGCTCGTAGGCGATCTCGGGCTTCATCGCCCAGGCCGAGCGCTCGTAGTGCAGGGGCAGGATGCCGAAATCGTCGAGCGCGATGGTCTCGGCCTCCTGCAGGAGGCGGGAGCGCTCCTCGTCGTCGATCGTGACCATGGCCTCGCGCAGGATCGTGTCCAGCTCCTCGCTGGAGTAGCGTGCCGCATTGGTCACGCCCATGCCGGCCTCGCGGTCGTAGGTGGCCACGAGCGACTTCAGCGGCGAGGACATCTCGCCGGAGGAGGCGCCCCAGCCGGCCAGGTAGAGCGGGAACTCCAGATTGTTGCGTCGCGAGAAGAACTGGCTGGCGGTCGTGGCGTCCACCTGCGTGCGGATGCCGATGCGCGTCAGCATCTGCGCGACGGCCTGCGCCACCTGCTCGTCGTTGATGTAGCGGTCGTTGGGCGTGCCGAGCACGACGCCGAAGCCGTCCGGCCAGCCCGCCTCGGCCAGAAGCTCCTGCGCGCGGGCCGGGTCGTAAGGGTCGACGGCGCGGCCCGAGGTGCCGAACATGGGCGGCGGAAGCAGCTCGCCCGCCGGCTCGGCATAGCCGTTCATGATGCGCTCGACGATGGCCTCGCGGTTGATGGCCAGCGACATGGCCTGGCGGACGCGCGGGTCCGTCATCGGGTTGGCGCCATCGGTGCCGGTCAGGCTCGGCGCCTCATCCTCCTGGAAGGGCGCCAGATAGATGACGCGGTTCGACAGCGTGTCGACGACGTTGAACCCGGCCTGCTCCAGGCGCGGCAGATCCTGGATGGGCGGGGATTCGATAAGGTCCACGTCGCCCGACAGGAGGGCTGCGACGCGCGGGCCGGCGCTGGTGATCGGGCGCAGGACGACCCGCTCCCAATGCGGCGCCTCGCCCCAGTAATCGTCGTTGCGGGAAAGGACGAGCTGGGCGCCGCGCGTGAATTCCACGAGCTTGTAGGGGCCCGTGCCCACCGAGACGGCCGGGTCGTTGAAGGCGGTAGCCTGCGGCACGGTGCCCATGCCCTCGCAGCCCTCGCCGTTGAAGACGACCTCCTCCTCGGCGCCGGCCGCGTCGGCCGAGAGGATGGCGATGGTGGAGCTTTCCACCGGCATCAGCGGGTTCGGGCCGTTCGTCTCCACGATCAGCGTATGGTCGCCCTCGGCGCGCATGGCCGTGACCGACTGGGTGTAGATCGAGAAGGAGGAGGGCGAATTCTCCACCAGCGGCACGCGGCAATAGCTGTAGATCACGTCGCGCGCGGTGAAGGGGGTGCCGTCGTGGAAGGTCACGCCCTCGCGCAGGGTGTAGCGCCAGGTCGTGTCGTCCACCGCCTCCCACTCGGTCGCCAGCGCCGGCTGGAGCCCCTGAAGCGCGTCCTGCGCGATGAGGGATTCGAAGATGTTCTGGCGCACCTGCGAGTTGGTGGCCAGATTGTGGAACTGCGGGTCCATCGAGGTGGCCTCGGAGGCGAGGCCGATCGTGAGCTGCTGCGCCGACGCGCCGCCCGCAAGCGCACTTGCCGCGATCAGTCCTGCCGCTAGGCTGGTCGAATAGGAATTCATCGCCTCTTCTCCATCAGGTTGAAACCGCCATGGGGCCGGGGGCCGCTCCGCCGCCCGCTCGCCGCCCCTGTTGGCACGAACGCTATTATGCGCTAATCAAATTGGAAAGAAGAAATTCTATGCATAATGATTATATGTCGCGCAGGCCCCGGTGAGCGAGATCGACGACAACCGGCCTCAGGAACGCCGTTCCGGCATCACGCTTCGCGAGCTGGAGGTGCTGCGCGCGCTGGTGGAGGCGGGCACCACCACGGCTGCGGCGCGCCAGCTCGGCCTGTCCCAGCCCGCCGTCAGCCGTGCCCTCGGGCAGCTCGAAGCACAACTGGGGCGAAAACTCTTCGAGCGGGCGGGCGGGCGCCTGATGCCCACCGCCGAGGCGCTTTTCGCCAATGAGGAGGTGGAGCCCATCTTCGCGGCGCTTTCGCGCATCCAGGACCGCACGGCCGCGCGGCGGCGGCTGCATCGCGGCGCCTTTCGAATCGCGGCGCCGCCCACCATCGCCCACCGTTTCCTGCCGCCCTTCATCGCCCGGTTCGGCAAGGCCAATCCGGAACTGGAAATGTGGTTCGAGGTGGTTTCCAGCGACGTGCTGACCACGGGCGTGGCGGAAGCGCGCTTCGACATCGCGCTAACCGACAGCGTGCCCTCCCACGAGGGCGTGCGCATGGAGCTCCTGCTGGACACGACGGCGATCTGCGCCCTGCCGGCGCGCCACCGGCTCGTGGGCAAGGAGGTGATCCGCCCGGAGGACCTCGGCGCGGAGCCCTTCGTGGCCCTGACGCGCCGCCATTCGGGGCGCATCGCCATCGACCGCGTGCTGGAGCGGGCGGGGGTCACGCCGGCGATCGTCATCGAGACGGCGACGGCGGTGTCGGCCTGCGAGTTCGTGCGCGAGGGGATGGGGCTTTCGCTCCTCAACCCCTTTCCCATCGCCCGCCAGATGGGCAGCGGCATCGTCGTGCGGCCCTTCCTGCCGGAGATTCCCTACCGGACCTCGTTCCTCATGCCGTCCAGCCGGCCGAAATCGCCGGCGGTCGCCGATTTCATGGACCTCGTGCGCGACGGGGCCGGCCACCGGCAGGGAGGCCGGTCCGCATTCCAGGCCCCTTCGGCCGGGCCCGGCCCGGAGGAATCGCCTTGACGCCCCTGCCCGACATGCCCCCAGAGGAGTTCCCGATGGCATCGCCCACCAGCACGCAGATGCTCGCCCGGCTCGTGGCCTTCGACACGACCAGCCGAAACTCCAACCTGCCGCTGATCGACTTCGTCGCCGGGACGCTGGAGGCGCAGGGCGTGGCGTGCCGGCGCGTCTTCGACGAGACCGGGCTCAAGGCCAATCTCTGGGCGACGATCGGGCCGTCGGACGAGCCTGGCATCGTCCTGTCCGGCCACACGGACGTGGTGCCGGTGGACGGGCAGGCCTGGACGAGCGATCCCTTCACCCTCACCGAGCGCGACGGGCGGCTCTACGGGCGCGGGGCCTGCGACATGAAGGGTTTCCTGGCCTGCGCGCTGGCGGCTGTGCCGCGGATGCGCGCGGCCGGCCTCAGGCGGCCCATCCACCTCGCCTTCTCCTATGACGAGGAGGTGGGGTGCCTCGGCGTCGTGCCGCTCCTCGAGGCGCTGAGGGCGGACGGGGTGCGGCCGGCCTTCTGCGTGGTCGGCGAGCCGACCTCCATGCAGGTCGTGACCGGCCACAAGGCCAAGCGCTCCATGCGCGTGACGGCGCGCGGGCGCGCCTGCCATTCCTCGCTCGCCCCGCAGGGCGTCAACGCGGTGGACTACGCCGCGCTGGTGGTGGTGCGGATGCGCGAGATCGCCCGGCGACTGGCCACCTGCGGGGGGCGGGACGAGGCCTACGACATTCCCTTCACCACCGCCCATACCGGCACCATCGCGGGCGGGACGGCGCTGAACATCGTGCCCGACGAGTGCGTGCTGCAATGCGAGTTCCGCGTCCTGCCCTTCGAGGACGCGGACGCCCTCGTGGAGGAACTGGCCGCCTATGTCGCGGAGCTGAACGCCGAAATGGGCGCGCACGCGCCCGAGGCCGGTATCGAGCTGGAGGTCTATGCCGGCTTTCCGGGACTGGAGACGCCGCCGGACGCGGAGGTGGCGCGCCTCGCCAGGAGCTTCTCGCGCACCAACGGCCATTCCAAGGTGGCCTACGGCACGGAGGCCGGGCGCTTCCACGAGATGCTCGGCACGCAGACGATCGTCTGCGGCCCCGGCTCCATCACGCAGGCGCACAAGGCCGACGAGTTCATCGCCATCGAGCAGATCGCGGCCTGCGACGCCTTTCTCGAGCGCCTGATCGACTGGGCGCGCGGCTGAGGCGCGGGCTCACGCGCCGGGGGCGGCCAGCCTGTAGCCGACGCCGCGCACGGTGCGGATGAGATGCCCGTCATGGTCGCCGAGCTTGGCGCGCAGATAGCGGATATAGACGTCGACCACCTTGGTGCCCGGATCGAAGCCGTAGTTCCAGACGCTGGACAGGAGCCGCTGGCGGCTCACCACCTTGCCGGCATTGGCCATCAGGAAGCGCAGCAGCTCGTATTCGCGCGGCGTGAGGGAGACGTCCTCCCCGTTCATGGTCACGCGGTGGCTCGTCTCGTCGATCTCCACCGGGCCCACGGCCAGCCGGCCGCTCGCCTCCCACACCGGGGCGCGCCGCTTGAGCGCGCCGATCCGCGCCAGCAGCTCGTCGAAGGAGAAGGGCTTGGTCAGATAATCGTCCGCGCCGCCCTGGAGACCCTCGATCTTGTCGGGCAGGCTGTCCTTGGCGGTGAGCATGAGGATGAGCACGGGACGCGCCTCCTGGCGCACCGTGCGGCACAGCGTCAGCCCGTCCATGCGCGGCAGCATCCTGTCCAGGATGACGAGGTCGATGCCGTTCGCCCGGATCGCCTCCAGCGCCGACAGTCCGTCCGTGGCGGTCGCCACCGAGAACCCCTCCGCCTCCAGCCCGCGTTGCAGGAAGGAGAGGATGCGCGGGTCGTCCTCGACGAGAAGCACGTTCATCGCGGCACCAGCGGCAGGCGGATGCGCAGGCGCGCGCCCGCCCCCTCCTCCCGGCCTTCCAGCGCGATCTCGCCGCGGTGCCGCTCCACGATGGTGCGCGCGATCGAGAGGCCGAGGCCCAGCCCCCCGGGGCTGCGGCCCCGCGCCGCCGGCCCGCGATAGAAGCGCTCGAAGGCCTGCTCGCCCTCCCCGTCCGGCAGGCCGATGCCGCTGTCTGAAATCACGATCTGCGCCTCCCCGGCGATGCGGATGGCCGAGACGGTGACGAGGTCGCCGCGCGCGGAATATTTGATGGCGTTGTCCAGCCCGATCAGGAAGACCTGCCGCAGGCGCGCGGCGTCGGCCTGGAGAATCATGGACGGGTCCTCCACGCGCGATTCCACCGAAACGCCCGCCCGCTCCGCCAGCACCTGGCTGTCGGCGATGGCCTCGCCCAGCACCCGCGCCAGCTCGACCGGCTCCAGGTCCAGCGGCACGTCCTCGCTTTCGGAGCGCGCGAAGGCGAGGAGCTCCTCCAGGAGGCGGCCCATCTCCGCGGCCTGGGCACGGATGCGGGAGAGGGAGTCGCGGTGGCTCTCCCCGTCGCCCGCGCGCAGGGCCACGTCCGCCTCGCCGCGCAGGATGGTGAGGGGCGTGCGCAGCTCGTGGCTGACATCGGCGAAGAACTGCGCCCGCTGCCCGTCGATGCGTTGCAGCCGCTCGTTGGCCAGCGTCAGCTCGCGGGTGCGCGCGCGCACCTCGCGCTCCAGCCCGAGTTGCGCGGCCGCCAGTCCCTCCTGCTTCTCCTTCAGGGTCTTGGCCATGGCGTCGAAGCTGGCGGCGAGGCGCGAGAAATCGCCCCGGCCCGCAATGCCCACACGATGGTCGAGATCGCCCTGGGCGATGGCGTCGGCGCCCTGGCGAAGGCGGCGCACGGGATGGACGATGTCGCGATAGAGCAGCCGCCCGAGGGCCGCGCAGGAGAGGCTGGTGAGGATGGACAGGAGGATGGCGATGGCCACCAGCCGCGCCTGGCGCTCGCGCGCCTCGGCCAGTTCCGCCGCCAGCTCGCCTCGCGCCTCGCTCGTCGCGCTCGCCAGCAGCGTCTTGAACTCGTAGGAGAGCTGATACTCGACATCGCTGCGGAAGGCGGCCACCGCTTCGGCCTGCCGGCCTTCCTCGCGCAGGCGGAAGATGTGTTCGGCGGCCAGCGCGATGGCCCGGTGCACCTCGCCCAGGCGCTGCACCAGCGCCGTGTCGAACCGGCCCTCGGCGCCGGCCGATTCGCTCGCCAGATCGCCCAGCTTCCGCAGGCTCTCGTCCACCGCGAGGCTGGCCCTGAGGAAGTCGTCCATCTGCTCCTCGCCGAGGAGCAGCACCTCGGCGATCTGCTCGGCGTGATTGCTCACGCTCTGCTCCACGTCGTTGAGCGCCTGGAAGCGCCGCTGCGTCTCCGCGATGCGCTGCACAACGCCTTCCGTGGTGCGAAGGCCCACCCAGGTGATGGCGATGGAGGACGCGATGAAGGCGGCCACCACGAGCAGCAGGACGAGGATGCGCTCGCGGATCGGCATGGCCGCGCGCCGGGCGCGGAAGGGCGCGCGCCTCTCATCAACTTCTAATCCCGCTCTTTCCAAATTCTAACCTTTTCGCCGCCGACGGGCCTTTTGCGTCATCTAGATGACATTCCGATAACAGGAGCGACCTCGCCCCATGGAACAGGAAAGCCCGGCCTGATGACAGCCCCCTTCGCGCCGCAGCATGGAGAGCGCTTCGACGCGGCGAGGCTTCGCCGCGTCGTGCTCTACTCGCACGATACGATGGGCCTTGGCCATTTCCGCCGCAATCTCCTCATCGCGGACGCGCTGACGGGCGCCGATCCTGGCACCGAGGTTCTGATGGTGACGGGGCTGGCCTGCGCGGGCGCCTTCCCGCTGCCGCCGCGCGTGGAGTGCCTGACCCTGCCGGGCTACGCCAAGGACGTGGAGGGCGCCTATCGGCCGCGCGTCTTCGCGATGGAGGCCGACGAGCTGGCGCATCTGCGCGCGGCCACCATCGGCGCGGCGCTGGAGCGCTTCGCCCCCTCGCTGGTGGTGGTGGACAACGTGCCGCTCGGGGCGATGGGCGAACTTCGCCCGGCGCTGGAGGCTCTGGGACGGCGCGCGGACGCACGCACCGTGCTGGGCCTGCGCGACATCGTGGACGAGCCGGAGACGACCCGGCGCGAATGGGCCGCCAGCGGCGCGCTGGCCCAGATGGAGGCCAGCTACGACGCCATCTGGATCTATGGCGACCCTCAGGTCTTCGACGCGCGCAGGGCCTACGCCATCGCGCCATCGCTGGCCGCGCGCATGCGCTTCACCGGCTATCTGGACCGCACGGCCGGGCTTGCCGACGCAGCTCCGGGCGCGATTCCGGCCGAGCCCTACGTGCTGTGCGTGGTGGGCGGTGGGCAGGACGGCGTGGCGCTCGCGCAGGCCTTCCTGCGCGCCCCCGCGCCGCCGGGCCATGTGCGTGTCCTCGTGGCGGGGCCCCTGATGGCGCCGGAGGACAGGGCCGGCCTTGCCGCGCTGGCGCGCCCCGGCGACATCATCCACGACTTCCTGCCCGAGCCGGTTCCCCTGATGCGCGAGGCCGCCGCCCTGGTGTGCATGGGCGGCTACAACACCGTCTGCGAGGTGCTGGGGCTCGACACGCCGGCGCTCGTCGCGCCGCGCACCGTGCCGCGCCTGGAACAGATGGTGCGCGCCGAGCGCCTGGCCGCGCGCGGGCTGCTCGACTGCCTGCCGCCCGAAGGCGTGGAGCCGCAGGCCATCGGCCTCTGGCTGGCGCGGGCCACGGGCGCGCGCCACGACCGGCATGGCCGGATCGATCGCGGCGCCCTGTCGCGCCTTCCCGTGCTGGCGCAGGCGGTCCTGGCCGCCCCGCGCCGCGTGAAAAGCCCCCTCGCCCCTCTCGCACTAGCCGCCGAGTGAGCCCATGCAGAGCCCCCTGAAGATCGGCTATGTGCTGAAGCGCTACCCCCGATTCTCCGAGACCTTCGTCGTCAACGAAATCCTGGCGCATGAGGAGGCCGGCGTCGAGATCGAGATCTTCTCGCTGCGCACGGTTCTCGAAACCCATTTCCAGGACATCCTGTCGCGGGTGCGCGCGCCGGTGAACGCCGTGCAGCACGTAGCCCCGAAGCTGCGCGAGATCGGGCCGCTCCTGTCGCGCGCCCAGATCGAGCTGCCCGGCCTTTCGGCGGTCCTTGCCGAATGCGCGGAGGTTCCAGGCGAGATCCTGATGCAGGCGATCGAGGTCGCGCTCCTTTCCCGCGAGCGGGGCATCGAGCATCTGCACGCCCATTTCGGCACACGCGCCACCACCGTGGCACGGCTCGCCGCCTGTCTGGCGGCCATCCCCTACACCTTCACCGCCCACGCCAAGGACATCTACTTCGCCTATGAGGAATCGGTGGACCTCGGCGTGAAGATGCGCGACGCGGCCGCCGTCATCACGGTTTCGGACTACAATCTCGACCATCTGCGCCGCACCTTCGGCATGAGCCATGTCCACCGCCTCTACAACGGCATCGACCTAGAGCGCTTCGCCTTCTCGCCGCGCGCGGGCGCAGGCACCGGGCGAAGCATCCTCGCCGTCGGGCGGCTGGTGGAGAAGAAGGGCTTCGACGTGCTGGTGGACGCCTGCGCCATCCTCAAGCGGCGGGGCGTGCCCTTCGAGGCGCGGATCATCGGCGACGGGCCCTTGCTGGCAGACCTTGGCGAGCGCATCGCGGCGCGCGGGCTCTCGGCGGAGCTGCGCCTCAGCGGCCCGCGCCCGCAGGCCGAGGTGCTGGCGGCCATGCGCGAGGCCGACCTCTTCGTCGCCCCTTGCGTGGTGGGCGAGGACGGCAATCGCGACGGGCTGCCCACCGTGCTGCTGGAGGCGATGGCGCTCGGCGTCCCGTGCGTCTCGACCCCCGTCACCGGCATCCCGGAGCTGGTGCGCGACGGCGAGACGGGGCTTCTGGTGCCCGAGCACGATGCCCCGGCGCTGGCCGACGCCATGGCACGCCTCCTCGGCGCGCCGGCCCTGGGCGCGCGCCTGGCGAAGGCCGGCCGCGCGCTTGTGGAGGCCGAGTTCGACATCCGCGCCAACGCGGCCCGGCAGCGGGAGATCTTCCAGGCGCTGCGCGCGCCGGCGCCCCGCGCCTCCCCGCGCCCGCGCCTCGCGGAGGTGGGCTGATGCATATCGCCTATGTCTGCGCCGATCCCGGCATTCCCGTCTTCGGCGCCAAGGGCGCCTCGGTGCATGTGCAGGACATGGTCCGCGCCATGCGCCGGCTGGGGCACGAGGTGACGCTGATCGCCCGGCGGCTGGGCGGAACGGCGCCGGCCGACCTCGACGATCTGGACCTTGCCCGGCTGCCGCGCACCTCCGGCCTGACCGGCGCGGCGCGCGAAAGCGCGCTGATCGGCCACGACCCGCATGTGACCGCCCTGCTTTCCGGCCTTCCCGGCGTCGACCTCGTCTATGAGCGCCATTCGCTGTGGAGCGCGGCGGCCATGGGCTGGGCGGCGGCCGAGGGCCTGCCCTCGGTGCTGGAGGTGAACGCCCCGCTGGTGGAGGAGCAGGCGGCCCATCGCGGCCTCGTCGATCGCGGCACCGCCATGTCCATGGCCCGCGAGGCGATGGGCCGGGCCGGGCTCGTCCTGTGCGTCAGCGAGCCGGTGGCGGCCCATGCGCGCGCCATGGGCGTGGAGGCGGACCGCGTCCTCGTGGAGGAGAACGGCGTCGATCCCGTGCGCTTCGGCGCCCTGGCGCCCCGTCGCGCCCCCATGGAGGGCACGCCCTTCGTCGTCGGCTTCCTCGGCACGCTCAAGCCCTGGCACGGCACCGCCACGCTGCTGGAGGCCGTGAGCCGCCTGCGCGCCGAGGGGCGGGACGTGGTGATCCGCATCGTCGGCGACGGGCCGGAGCGGCCCGCGCTGGAGGAGCAGGCGCGCGGTGCCGGGCTTGCCGGCGCAGTGACCTTCGCGGGCACCGTCGCGCCCGCCCTCGTGCCCTCCCATCTTCAGGAGATGCATGTGGGCGTGGCGCCCTATCCGCCGCTGCACGGCTTCTACTTCTCTCCCCTGAAGGTGCTGGACTACATGGCCGCCGGCCTTCCGGTGGTCGCCAGCCGCACCGGCACCCTGCCCGAGCTTCTGCGCGAGGGGTGCTTCGGGCGCCTGACCGAGCCGGGCGATGCGGCGGCGCTGGCGCGCGCGCTGGCCGCCAAGATGGACGACTACCCAGCCGCGCTCGCGCGGGCCGCCGAGGCGCGCGTCCACGCGCTGGCCGAGCGGAGCTGGGACGGCATCGCCGCGCGGGCGCTGGCCGCCGCCCGGCCGGGCATCGCCGAAGCGTGCGCGGCATGAGCGCGCCCGATTCCCGCGCGCCGATCAAGCGCCGCAGCCGGCCGAAGGGCTTTCGCAAGGCGCTGCCGGGGCTGACGCGCGTCGCCTCGCGCCTGCGCCCCTATCTGAAGCCCCATCGCACGCTTCTGGGCGGCGGGCTGGCCGCTCTCCTCCTCTCCACCCTCTTCCGCATCCTCGAGCCATGGCCGCTCAAGCTGGTGGTGGACAATGTCCTGGGCTCCGAGCCGCTGCCGGCCTGGGCCAGCACGCGCCTGTCGTTCCTGGACCCGGCGGCCGGCGGGGCGACGGCGCTGATGGCCGTCGCGCTCGTCGCGCTGGTCTTCGTGGTGGTGCTGCGGGCGGTCAGCGCCTATGCCGCGACGCTCGCCTTCGCCATCGTCGGCAACCGCGTGGTCACGCGGCTGCGCTCGGACCTCTTCGCCCATCTTCAGGCGCTGCCGCTCGCCTTCCATGTGCGCGCCCGCGTGGGCGACCTCACCATGCGGCTGATGTCCGACATCGCCATGGCGCGCGAAACGGCCGTGACGGCCTTCCTGCCGCTGATGGGCAACGCGCTGATCCTCGCGGCGCTGGGCATCGTCATGCTGGTGATGAACTGGCGGCTGGCGCTGATCGCCCTCGCCCCGCTGCCGCTCGTCTGGCTGATGACGGTGCGGCGCGGACGGCGCATCCAGGAGACGAGCCGCAAGCTGCGCAAGCGCGAGGGGCAGATGGCGGCGGCGGCCGGCGAGGCGCTGGCGGGCATCCGCTCCGTGCAGGTGCTGGGGCTGGAAACGCGCGTCGGCTCGCTCTTCGAAACCGCCAACAAGGCGGGGCTCAAGCAGGACGTGGCCGGCAAGCGCCTCTCGGCCGGGCTGGAGCGGCGGGTCGAGATCGTGGCGGGCGTGGCCACGGCCGCCGTCATCTTCTTCGGCGCGCGCATGGTGCTGGAAGGCGCGCTGACGCTGGGCGGCCTGCTCGTCTTCCTCACCTATCTGCGCACCATGCTGCGTCCCGTGCGCGACCTGGCCAAGTTCTCCGCGCGCCTGGCCAAGGCAAGCGCGGCGGGCGAGCGCATCCTCGACGTGCTCGACGTCTCGCTTCCCGGCGAGCCGGAGGGCGCGCAGGAGATGGCGCGCCCGCGCGGCGAGCTTTCCTTCGAGAAGGTGCGCTTCGCCTACGAGCCGGGGCGGCCGGTGCTGGAGGGGCTCGATCTGTCCATCCGCCCCGGCGAGATCGTGGCCGTGATGGGCCCCTCCGGCTCCGGCAAGTCCACCATCGCCGACCTTGCCCTGCGCCTTGCCGACCCGGACGAGGGCACCATCCGCATCGACGGGCAGCCCATCACGCAACTGCGCCGCCGCGCCCTGCGCGGGCACATGGCGGTGGTGTTGCAGGACACGGTGATCTTCGCCGGCACCATCCGCGACAATGTCGCCGTCGCGCAGCCGGAGGCCAGCGAGGAGGCCGTGCTGGCGGCGCTGGAGGCGGCGGGGCTGCGCGAGACGGTGGAAAGCTGGCCGGAGGGCATCGACACGCCCGTCGGCGAGGGCGGCGCCGACCTTTCGGGCGGCCAGCGCCAGCGCATCGCCATCGCCCGCGCCGCGCTTTCGAACGCGCCCATCCTCATCCTCGACGAGCCGACCACGGGTCTCGACCGACGCACGCGCGAGGGCGTGGTGGAAACGCTGCTCGCCATGGCGAAGGGCCGCTCCACGCTCCTCATCACGCATGAGGCCGACCTTGCCGCGCGCGCCACCCGCGTCCTCGTCCTGGAGGAGGGGAAGCTCGTGGAAGAGCGGCCGCCGATGGCCGCCGAGTAGACGGGCGGGACGCCATGGAACGCACAGCAAGGCTCGAACGCCTGATCGCCAGGGCCAGCGCCCCGAAAGGGCGCACCGCCGCAGCCATCGGCGCGGAACTCACGCGAACGCTGGGGCCGGGCGCGCTCGGCTCCACGCAGGTGCTGCGCCTGAAGCCCGGCCGCCGCGCGCTCCTGCGCCTTCACTGGCGCAAGGCGGGCGGCGAGGTGCCGGTGCTCGCCAAGATCCGCGCCAAGGCGCACGACCACGCCGCCGTCGATATCCAGCGCCGGCTGGAAGGCCTCTCGGCCGAGGGCTTTCCCATCGCCGCGCTGCTGGGAGAGGTGCCTTCGGCGCGCCTCTGGCTCCAGACCGATCTCGGCGGCGTGGGCGGCGGCGCCTTCCTGGCCGATGGGGGCGACGCCGCCCTGTTCGGTGCGCGCAGCGCGGCCGCCATCCGCCGCCTGCACGAGAGCGGCGTGCGTCTGGAGCGCGAATGGAGCGTGCCGGACGAGGCGGCCGTCATGGGCAAGGCGCTGGACAGGCTCGCCGCCGGCGCCCCCCGTTTCGCACCGGACGCCCGCCGCCTGCTGCAAACGGCGCTGGACGTTCTGTCCGGCCTCGGCCCCTTCGAGGCGCGCGCCATCCATCGCGATTTTTACATGGATCAGGTGCAGGTGACGGAACGCGGCTTCGCGCTGGTCGACCTGGACCTCGCCGCGCACGGCGATCCGGCGCAGGACGCCGGCAATTTCCTCGCCCATCTCGACGAATGGCGGCTGCGCGAGCCGGGCCTTTCCGGGGCGCTCGAACAGGCGATCCACGCCTTCTCCGCCGGCCTGCCCTTCTCGCGGCAGGACAGGGAGCGCATGGCGCGCTGGCGGGCGATCTCCCTGACGCGTCTGGCCGCCATCGGCCACGCGCTGCCGGAACGCGCCGCGTTCACCGCCGTCACCATCGAGGCGGCGGAGCGGGCGCTGGGGGCCGAGGCGGTTCCCGCCGTTTGAGGGATGCGAGCTCGGGGGTTGAGGGCCGGCCGCCTCCCCGCCTCCGCCTCAAAGCCCGGCCGCGAGCTCCCGGCCGATCGTCTCGAGCAGGCCGTGGACATGGGCGGCGTATGAGCGCCAGAACTCCAGGCGGAAGCGCTCGGGCGTTTCCTTGACGAGGAGCACGGCCACCTTGTCGAAGAGCGTGCGCGTCGCCGTGCCCGCGGCCATGGCCTCCAGATCGAGCGGGCACACGGCCATCAGCGCGTAGGCGGCGCGGGGGCCTTCCACGAGCAGCGCGCATTCGCGGTCGCTCACCTCCACGAGGCTGAGGGGGGCCGGCAAGGCCGCGAACAAGGCGGGCAAGGCCGCGCCGTCCCGCGGGCGGCAGAAGAGGAACCATTCGTCCGGCCCCACGCACACGGCGCGCCGCCCCTCCTCACCCTCGACGCCACCGATGCGCGAGGGGATGGAGAGGCCGAAGGCCTCGCTCGCCTGCGCGAGCGAGGCGGGGTCGATCCGCAGCGAGAACCGCGCGCAGGGCTCGGCCGGACGGACGGCGAAGGGCGCGGCGAACGGGGCGGGCGCGATGGCGTCCAGCGGGTCGAAGGCTTTCAGCATGGTCGGCTCCTCACGCGTTCAGCCGCGTGCCTTCGGGGTCCAGGAACACGGTTCCCGTCACCTCGGCCTCGAGGGTGGCGTCCGGCATGGGGATGTGGACGCGCGAGCCGGCCAGCGCGCGGCCGTTCTCCACCAGCGCCAGCGCGATGGAGCGGCCCAGAGCCTCGCTCCAGTAGGCGGAGGTCACATGCCCCACCATCCGCATCGGCACCGTGCCGGCGGGGTCGAGAACGATCTGCGCACCCTCCTCCAGCACCGTGCCCGGCTCGCGCGTGAGAAGGCCGACGAGTTGCCGGCGGCCGGGCGCCATCAGATCGGGGCGCGCAAGGCCGCGCTTGCCCACGAAGTCGGGCTTGGCCTTGCCGATGGCCCAGGCCAGGCCCGCATCCTCCGGCGTCACCGTGCCGTCCGTCTCCTGCCCGACGATGATGTAGCCCTTTTCGGCGCGCAGGACGTGCATGGCCTCGGTGCCGTAGGGGCAGATGTCGTAGGCGCCGCCGGCTTCCATCAACTTCTCCCACACGGCCAGGCCGTAGCGGGCCGGCACGTTGACCTCGAAGCCCAGCTCGCCCGTGAAGCTGACGCGGAAGAGCCGCAGCGGCACGCCGAGGATCGAGCCCTGGGCGATCGACATATGGGGGAAGGCGCCGGCCGAGATGTCGATGCCCTCCACGAGAGGCTCCAGAACCTTGCGTGCGTTCGGCCCGTTCAGCGCGATGACCGCCCATTCCTCGGTGGTGGAGGTGAGCCAGACCTTGAGGTCCGGCCACTCGGTCTGGCGATAATCCTCCATCGTCGCCAGCACGCGCGGCGCGCCGCCGGTGGTGGTGGTGACGTGGAAGCGGTCGGGCGCGAGGCGGCCGATCACCCCGTCGTCGCGGATGAAGCCATCCTCGCCCAGAAGCAGGCCGTAGCGGCACCGGCCGGGGGCGAGCTTCGTCCAGGAATTGGCGTAGAGGCGGTTCATGAACTCGGCGGCGTCCGGCCCCACCACCTCGATCTTGCCGAGCGTGGAGGCATCGAAGATGCCGAGCGAGGCGCGGGTCGCCCGGCATTCGCGCCGCACGGCCTCCTCCATGCTCTCGCCGCCCTTGGGGAAGTAGCGGGCCCGCCGCCAGAGCGCGACCGGCTCGAACACGGCGCGGTTCCGTTCCGCCCAGGGGTCGATCGGGGTCTTGCGCGTCACCTCGAAATGCGCGCCCTGCCCGTAGCCCAGAAAGGCGCCGAAGCTGGTGGGCGTGAAGGGCGGGCGGAAGGTGGTGAGCCCCACCTGCGGCACCGGCCGGCCGAGCGCGCCCGACGCGATGGCCAGGCCGTTGATGTTCGAGGTCTTGCCCTGGTCGGTCGCCATGCCGGTCGTGGTGTAGCGCTTGATGTGCTCGATGGAGCGGAAGCCCTCGCGCACGGCGAGCTTCAGGTCCTTGGCCGTCACGTCGTTCTGGAAGTCGACGAAGGCCTTGGCGCGGGCCGGATCGCCCGCCATCGGCAGCTCGGCCCTCGCCTCGCCGCTCGCCGGCCCAACGCCGCCGGCGGCCAGGACGGGTGCGTGAGCCTCGAAGCCCGCGTCCCGCGCCGCCGCCGCGCCCGCCTGCGCGCCGCCCGACAGGGCCGCCTCCAGCGTGAAGACGCCCGCGCCGGCCCCCGCGCAGCGCACCGCCTCCTCCGGCTCGCCGGGCAGATAGGCTTGCAGCTCCTCGTTCCAGTCCAGCTTGCCGCGGGAGTGGGAGAAGAGGTGGACGCTGGGGGTCCAGCCGCCCGACATCAGCAGGCAGTCGCACTCGATCCGCCGGCCCTTGCCCGCCCCGCCCACCGCGCCCAGCGGGTTGACGGTGGCCGAGGAGAGGCGCAGGCGGCCCGCCGTGCCGGACACGGTCCAGCCGGCCAGCACCTCGATGCCGAGGGCCCGCGCCCGGTCCGCCAGGGCCTGCGGCACCGCCGCCCGCAGATCGAGGATCGCGGCAATTCTCACGCCGGCCTCGGCGAGGTCGAAGGCCGCGTCCCAGGCGCTGTCATGCGAGGTGACGACGAGCGCCCTCTCGCCCACCTTCACCCCGTAGCGGTTGAGATAGGCGCGCGCCGCGCCCGCCAGCATCACGCCGGGCCTGTCATTGCCGGCGAAGACCAGCGGCTTCTCGATGGCCCCTTGCGCCAGCACCACCTGCCTCGCCCGCACCCGCCACAGCCGCTCGCGCGGCGCGCCGGAGGGCGGGGCGGCGAGGTGGTCGGTCAGCCGCTGGCACAGGCCGATCATGTTCTGGTGGTAATAGCCGATGGCCGTGGTGCGCGGCAGGAGCGTGACATTGTCCATGGCGGACAACTCGCCGCGCACGGCCTGCGGCCAGTCCTGCGCCGGCCGTCCCTCCACGCTCGCATGGCCCTCGGCCAGGAGGGAGCCGCCCATTTCGGCCTGCTCGTCCACCAGCATCACCTTCGCGCCCGCGCGGCCCGCCGCGAGCGCGGCGGCAAGGCCCGCCGGGCCCGCGCCGACCACGAGCACGTCGCAATGGGCGTAGCGGCTGGCGTAACGGTCGGCGTCCTTCTCGTCCGGGGCGCGGCCGAGGCCCGCCGCATGGCGGATCACCGGCTCGTAGAGCCTGTCCCAGAAGCCCTTCGGCCACATGAAGGTCTTGTAGTAGAAGCCGGCGGTGAAAAGCTGGCCGAGCGCGTCGTTGACCGCGCCCACGTCGAAGGCAAGGCTCGGCCAGCGGTTCTGGCTCTCGGCCCTCAGCCCCTCATGGAGCTCGACCACGGTGGCGCGGTTGTTGGGCTCCGCCCGCCCCGGCCCCCGGTCGATCCGCACGAGGGCGTTCGGCTCCTCCGAGCCGGCCGAGAGGATGCCGCGCGGGCGGTGATACTTGAAGGAGCGGCCGACGAGATGGACGCCGTTGGCCAGAAGCGCGGAGGCCAGCGTGTCGCCCGGATGGCCCTCGTAGCGCTTGCCGTCGAAGGTGAAGCCGAGCGTCCGCGAACGGTCGATCCGCCCGCGCCCGGCGATGCGGCAGCGGCTCATGGCGCATCTCCCTGCGGCCGGGGCTCGCCCGCCTTGTAGGTGGCGTGGAACTTGTCGCTCACCGTCTCGCGCAGCGCGTTGAAGAAGCGCCCGCAGCCATGGACATGCCGCCAGCGCTCGGCCATGAGGCCGCGCGTGTTGGAGCGCACATAGAGGAAATCGCGGAACTCATCGTCCGACAGAGCGGAGGGGTCCGCCGGGCGGGCGACATGGGCCTCCCCGGCATAGGCGAACTCCACCTCGGGCCGGTCCTCGTCGCAATAGGGGCAGCGGATCAGAAGCATCGTTGCCCCCTCCTCAATGCGCCACGGCGGCGGCCGCCGCCTCGTCGATCAGCCGGCCGGTGGCAAAGCGCTCCAGCGCGAAGGGCGCGTTGATGGGGTGCGGCTCGTCGCGCGCGATGGTGTGGGCGAAGAGATGGGCCGAGCCCGGCGTCGCCTTGAAGCCGCCCGTGCCCCAGCCGCAATTGACATAGAGCCCCTTCACCGGGGTCTTGCCGAGGATGGGCGAGCGATCCGGCGTCACATCGACGATGCCGCCCCATTTGCGCAGCATGCGCATGCGGGTGAAGACGGGGAAGATCTCGCAGATCGCCGCCAGCGTGTGCTCGATGACGGGCAGGCCGCCGCGCTGCGAATAGGAGATGTACTGGTCCGTGCCCGAGCCGATGACGAGTTCCCCCTTGTCGGACTGCGAGATATAGGCGTGCACGGTGTTGGACATGACGACGCAGGGAAAGACGGGCTTGACCGGCTCCGACACCAGCGCCTGCAGCGGATAGCTCTCCAGCGGCAGGCGCAGGCCCGCGCTGTCCATCACGACCGAGGTGTTGCCGGCGGCCGAGACCGCGACCTTCTTCGCCCTGATGAAGCCGCGCGCCGTCTCCACGCCGCACACCGCGCCCGAGGCATCGCGGCGGATGGCGGTGACGGGGCAGTTCTGGAGGATGTCCACGCCCCGCGCCGAAGCGCCGCGCGCATAGCCCCAGGCCACCGCGTCGTGGCGCGCCACGCCGCCGCGCCGCTGCACGGCCGCGCCGACGACCGGGTAGCGGGCGGCGGGGGAGAGGTCGAGCGGCGGGCAGAAGGCCTTGGCCTCGCGCGCGCTCAGCCATTCGTTGTCCACGCCGTTGAGGCGGTTGGAGTGGATGTGGCGCTTGAAGCTCTGCACGTCGTGCACCGTGTGCGCCAGCATCATCACGCCGCGCCGGGAGAACATGACGTTGTAGTTCAGCTCCTGGGACAGGCCCTCCCAGAGCTTGAGGGAATGGTCGTAGAGCGCGGCGCTCTCGTCGTAGAGATAGTTGGAGCGGATGATGGTGGTGTTGCGGCCGGTATTGCCGCCGCCGAGCCAGCCCTTGTCGATCACCGCCACATTGGTGATGCCGTGCTCCCGGGCGAGATAATAGGCCGCGCCCAGCCCGTGGCCGCCCGCGCCCACGATGACGACGTCGTACTCGGCCTTCGGGCTCTCGGGCTCCCGCCATTGCGGCTGCCAGTTCCGGTGCCCGGACAGGGCGTTCATCAGGATGCCGGCAAAGGAGAAACGCGTCATCGTCGTGCCTTCGGGTCGCGATCGCGCCAGCCTACAGGAGCCCCCCGGGGGCAGGGAGAGAAGGAACGCGCCATCTTCTCGGTATGGAGGCGACGCGTGCGGCGAAACGGAAAGGGCCGGCGCGAAGGCCGGCCCCTGTCTCCATGCCGGGCGGCCCGCCTTACTCGGCGGTCCACTCCGCGACCTTGTCCGGGTTGGCCTCGATCCAGGCGCGCGCGGTGGCGGCCGGGTCGCCGCCCTCCTCGTTCTCCAGCATCAGGGCCTCCTCGTCCTCCAGCGTCAGGCGGAAGTTGGAGATGATGCGGTAGACGTCGGGCATGTCGTCCGAAAGGCCGGCGCGCACGACGTTGTTGACCGTCTCCTCGCTGCCCAGCGAGCCTTCCGGGTCCTCCAGATATTTCAGGTCCCAGCGCGAGAACATCCAGTGCGGCGTCCAGGCGGTGACGACGATGGGCTCCTCGCGCGAGATCGCGTCCTGGAGCGCGGCGGTCATGGTGGCGTCCGAGCCGTCCATCAGCGTCACGTCGAGCCCGTAATCGGCGATGGCCTGCTCGGAGGCCGACATCAGCCCCGCGCCCGGATCGATGCCGATGACCTGGCCGTTCACCACGCTCGGATCGTCCGCGATGTCCTGGATCGAATCGATCTCCATATAGGCCGGCACGGCCCAGCCGAGGCGGGCGCCCTCGATATTGACGCCGACAAGCTCCACCTGGTCCTGGAGCTGCTCGTAATAGGCCGCGTGGGTGACGGGCAGCCAGCCGGCGACATGGGCATCCGCCTCGCCGGTGGCCACGGCCTGCCACATGGCCGCGCCGGGCAGCGGCGTCATGTTCACCGTATAGCCCTCGTCCTCCAGGACGGCGGCCAGGATGTTGGTCGCCACCACCGTATCCGACCATTCCACATAGGCCAGGTTCACCGTGCCCGTTCCTTGCGCCTGCGCGGCGCCCGAAAGCGCGGCTGAGGCGAGGAGAATCGCGGCGAGAGTCCGTTTCATATGTCGTTTCCTTTCGTTGCGGTGGGGGTGTTCAGTTCGCCCGGGCGCGCTGCGCCATGGCCTGGGTGATGCGGTCGAGGATGACCGCCAGGATCACGATGGCGATGCCCGCCTGGAAGCCGGCGCCCGCGTCCAGCCGCTGGATGGAGCGCCAGACCTCCCGGCCGAGCCCGCCCGCCCCGATCATCGAGGCGATCACCACCATGGAGAGCGAAAGCATGATCGTCTGGTTGATGCCCGCCATGATGGTGGGCAGGGCCAGCGGCAGTTGCACCTTGACGAGCTTCTGCCCCGTCGTCGTGCCGAAGGCGTTCGACGCCTCGATCAGGTCGTGCGGCACGTTGCGGATGCCGAGCGCGGTCAGGCGGATGACGGGCGGCATGGAGAAGATGATGGTGGCGAAGACCGCCGAGACGGCCCCGAGCCCGAAGAAGGGAATGGCCGGGATGAGATAGACGAAGCTCGGCATGGTCTGCATCATGTCCAGCACCGGCCCGACGACGCGCCAGAGCCGCCGCGACAGGGCGCAGAGAATGCCGATGGGAATGCCGATGGCGAGCGCGGCCACGGTTGCCAGCGTCACCAGCACCAGCGTCTCGATGGTGGCCGGCCAGAGCCGCAGGTTCCACAGGAAGGCGAGGCCCACCAGCGACAGGAGCGCCACGCGTCGGCCGGCCAGCCACAGGGCGAGCGCCGAGATGGCGAGGATCAGGACGAGCGGCGGCAGGGCGCCCAGCCCGTCCGTCGCGGCGGTGATCCAGGCGCGCACGAGCCGGCTCGTGCCGCGCGTCACGTCCGAGAAGTTCGCCGTCATGAAGGCGAGGGCGTCCGCCGACAGGGTGTCGAGCGGGAATTTCGGGATCGACCATTCCATCAGGCGGCCCTCCCCTCGAGCGGCGATGCGCCGGCGGGCGCGAGGCCGTCATGGGGGTGCGTGCCCTCGCGCGAGGCGAGGGCGGCCAGCGCCGCCCCTTGCGTGACGACGCCCAGATAGCGCCCCTCGCCATCCACCACGGCCACCCCTTGCGTGCGCTGCACCAGCTTGGGCAGCGCCGCCTTCAAAACATCCTTGCCGGCGGCGACCGGCAATGAGGGCTGCATCAGCGAGGCCACGCTCGCGCCGGCCGTGCCCTGCGTCAGCGCATCTCGGGAGAGCTGGCCGACGGGCATGTTCCTCTCGCAGGTCACGACGAGCTGGTCGGCGCCCGTGCGCTCGAACTCGGCGAGCGCCTGCGAGCCGGTCAGCTCGCGGAAGAGCGAGGGGGCCGAGCGGTCCGCCAGGCGCGCCAGCGTGATGACGGAGGAGACGTCGATATGCTCCACGAAGCGGCGCACATATTCGCCCCGCGGCCTCAGGAGGATCTCCTCCGGGTAGCCCGCCTGCACGATGGCGCCGTCCTTCATCAGGACGATGCGCCCCCCGAGGTGGATGGCCTCGTCGAGATCGTGGGAGACGAAGACGATGGTCTTCTTCATCCGCTCCTGAAGCGCCACCAGCTCGTCCTGCATGTCGCGGCGGATGAGCGGGTCGAGCGCGGAGAAGGCCTCGTCCATCAACAGGATGTCGGCGTCCACCGCCAGGGCGCGGGCCAGCCCCGCCCGCTGCTGCATGCCGCCCGAGAGCTGGCTCGGATATTTGTCGTGCCAACCCTTCAGGCCGACGAGCTCGATGGCCTCCATCGCCTTCTCGCGGCGCAAGGCGGGCTTCATGCCCTGCACCTCCAGCCCGTATTCCACGTTCCGCGCGATGGTGCGGTTGGGAAACAGGGCGAAGTGCTGGAAGACCATGCCGAACTTGGCGCGGCGGAACTCGAGGAGCTGCCGGCCCGAAAGGCTCGTCACCTCCACCCCGTCCACCAGGATGGAGCCGGCCGTCGGCTCCACGAGCCGGTTGAGGCAGCGCAGCATGGTGGACTTGCCTGAGCCCGAAAGACCCATCACCACCAGGATCTCGCCTTCCTCCACGCCGAAGGAGACCCGGTCGAGGCCGAGCACCGCGCCGGTGCGCGAAAGGATCTCGTCCTTGCCCTCCCCCGCGCGCAGAAGCTCGAGGGCCTGTTTCTCTTCGTCGCCAAAGAGCTTGACGACATCGGTCACGCGAATGCGTTCCATCGATACTCCGTCGTGGCCGCGCGATCCGCCGAAGAGAGGCGTCCGGACGCGGTTATTGCGGGATCGTGACGGGAAGCCCTGGCCGCTGCGATGCTGGAACGGACAAGGACGGGTAGAATCCCGACAGAGGACATGGCGGCGCGAAGGAAGTGGGCCAGTGGGCCGAGCGCCGCCGCTCGAAGGTGGCCTTGGCTAAAGCACGGCTCCCGCCGCGTCAACCGCCGCATGTGCGGCGGGAATGCGGCGGTGGCGGGCATCGCGCGGGGCGAAGCCGAAGAACCCCCTGAATTGCCTGGCGAAATGCGCCCCGTCGCAAAAGCCCGATTCCACCGCGATCTCGGTCACGCTCTTGCGCGTCGTCTCCAGGAGCCGGCGGGCATAGCGCAGGCGCAGGCGGCGATAGGCGGCGGCCGGGCTCTGGCCGATCGTTTCCTGGAACAGGCGCTCGAGCTGGCGGGTGGAGAGCTTCAGCTTGCCCGCGATGGCCTCGATGGCCAGAGGCTCAGCCACATGCTGCTCCATGACGAGGATGGCGCGGCGCACGCGCTCGTCGTCGGCCGGGCCGGAATCGGGATGGGGCTGGGCGTGGGAGCCGGCGCGCGCGTTCTGCATCTGCAGGACGTGCAGGCTCTTCTGCGCCGCCGCCTGCCCCACATGGCGCTCGATGAGATGGGCCGCGAGGTCGGCGACCCCCGAGCCGCCGGCGCAGGTGATGCGGTCGCGGTCCACGATGAAGAGGCGGTCGGCATCCGGCACCTGGTCGGGGAACTCGGCCTCGAAATCGGCGTAGTGATACCAGGAAACGCAGCAGCGGCGCCCCTTCATCAGCCCGGCGCGCGAGAGCACGAAGGAGCCCGTGCACACGCCCACCAGCGGCACGCCGAGCGCCGCGGCCGAGCGCAGATAGGCGAGCGAGGCCTCGTCCATCTGCTCGCCGGCATGGAGCAGGCCGCCCACCACCACGATGTAGTCGAAGGAGGCGGGGTCGCTCAGCGGCGCGGTGCGCGTGACCTGCACCCCGCAACTGGAGCGCACCGGCTCGCCGCGCGCCGCCATCACCGCCCAGGAGCAGTGGATGGGGCGCGAGCGGTCGCCCTCGTCCGCCGCCAGGCGCAGCGCGTCGACGAAGAGCGACAGGGCGCTCAGGGTGAAATTGTTGGCCAAGAGAAAGCCGACGCGAAGCTGCGCCGGCCTTGCCGCCTGAAGCTTGCGAAGCGTCATGTGCATGTTCATCGCGACAGCCCTCCTGCGGCAAATCTCATCATGCTCCGAATTTTGGCATAATTCCAATATGATGTTCGTGAAGACAACCCGGGCGCGAGCCGGCATGGCGCAAAAGCTCCCGGTCCATGTCGCGTTTGAGAAAGTATTGGCGCGCGGGCCGGCCCCAGACTGCGACGATACCGGCGCCCCGCTCGAGGATTGGACGTCATGGCTCAGACAATGCTGAAGACGCTGCTCAGGGGCCGCCGGCCGGGCTATTCGCTCGACGCGCCGTTCTACACCAGCCCGGAGATCTTCGCCGCCGACATGGAGGCGATCTTCGAGCGGCACTGGATCTTCGTGGGCGTCGAGCCCGACATTCCCGAGCCCGGCGACGTGATGACGCTCGATATCGGGCGCAACGCCATCCTGATCGTGCGCGACGACGAGGGGGGCGTGCGCGCCTTCCACAATGTCTGCCGCCATCGCGGCGCGCGGCTGGTGCACGAGGAGAAGGGCACGGTCGGCAACCTCGTGTGCCGCTACCACACCTGGACCTACAATCTGGAAGGCGCGCTCATCCATGCCGAGCACATGGGAGAGGGGTTCGACCGCGGCTGCCACGGGCTGAAGCCCGTCCATCTCCGCTCGCTGGAGGGCCTCATCTTCATCTGCCTCGCACAGGAGCCGCCGGCCGATTTCGACCAGATGGCCGCCGCGATGGGCCCCTATATCGCGCCCCACAACATCAGGGACGCCAAGGTCGCCTACAGCCACGATCTCATCGAGCCGGGCAACTGGAAGCTGACGATGGAGAACAACCGCGAGTGCTACCATTGCGGCGCGAACCATCCCGAGCTGACCGTGCCCCTCTTCGCCTACGGCTTCGGCTTCGCGCCCGAGGACCTGGACGAGATGGAGCGCGAGCAGGCGCGGCGCTACGGCTGCCTCGTCGACGACAGCCATGGCGACTGGGAGCGGGCGGGAATTCCCAGCCGGATGCTGGAGCACCTGGACGACATGGTGACCGGCTACCGCACCGAGCGCCTGCCGCTGGACGGCGACGGCGAGAGCCATACGATGGACACGCGGGCGGCCTGCAGGCTGCCGATGGGGCCCTTCCCCAGCGCGCGCATGGGCGGCCTGCATTTCTGGACCCAGCCCAATAGCTGGCACCATTTCATGGGCGACCACGCCGTCACCTTCGCGGTGATCCCGCTGGACGAGAACCGCTCGCTGGTGCGCACCAAATGGCTGGTGCACAAGGACGCGGTGGAGGGCGTGGACTACGACCTCGAAAACCTGATCTCGGTCTGGATGGCCACCAACGCGCAGGATTCCGAGCTGGTCGGCTTCTGCCAGGAGGGCGCGCGCACCGCCGGCTACGAGCCGGGGCCCTACTCGCCCCACACCGAGATGCTCGTGGAGAAGTTCTGCAACTGGTATGTCGGGCGGATGCGCGCCCATTTCGACCCGGCGCCCGTCGCCGCCGCCGTGGCCGCCTGACGCCGGGCATGGACGCGACCAGCCCCGCGCCGGCCGCCACCGGCTTCTACGCCTGGAACCCGGAGGAGGACGACGTCCTCATCTGCCGGGCCGTGCGCGAGGAGGCGGAGGACGTGAAGAGCTTCATCTTCGCGCCGCGCTCGCAGCGCCGCTTCGCCTATCAGCCGGGCCAGTTCCTCACCTTCGAGTTCGAGATCGGGGGCGAGCCCGTCCACCGCTGCTACACGATCTCCTCGGCGCCCTCGCGGCCCGACACCGTGTCCATCACCGTCAAGCGCGTGCCGGGCGGGCCGGTCTCCAACTGGCTGCACGACCATTTCCGCCCCGGCCAGATGCTGAAGGCGGCCGGCCCCATGGGCGATTTCTCCTGGAGCCGCCACCCTTCGCGCACCGGCCGCTACCTCCTCATCTCCGGCGGCTCGGGCGTCACGCCCATGATGTCGATGGCGCGCACGGCCTACGATCTTGCCGAGATCCGCGACACGATCTTCCTCCACGCCGCCCGCTCGCCGCGCGACATCGTGTTCGCCGACGAGATCGCCATGATGGCGCGGCGCAACCGCTCCATCCGCGCGGCCCATATCGTGGAGGCCGACAGCCCGCTCCAGGCCTGGCACGGCTTCAGGGGCCGCATCTCGCGCGCCTCCATCGAGGCGGTGGCACCCGATTTCCTGACCCGCGAGATCTTCGTCTGCGGCCCCTCGCCCTTCATGGCCGCCGTGCGCGCCATCCTGAAGGAGGCCGGCTTCGACATGGCTCGCCATCACGAGGAGAGCTTCAACTTCGACGAGCTGGCGCCGCGGGAGCAGGCGGAGGTGGAGGAGGCCGCCGCCTCGCTCGAAAGCGAGGTGAAGACCTGGCGGATCGAGTTCGCGAAGACGAAACGCGTGGTGGAATGTCCTGAGACCATGACGATCCTGGAGGCGGCGCGCCGGGCCGGCATGCGTTTGCCCTCCTCCTGCTCCAAGGGCCTGTGCGGCACCTGCAAGTCGAGAAAGCTCTCCGGCGAGGTGGAGATGCGCCACCAGGGCGGCATCCGCCAGCGCGAGGTGGACGCGGGCATGATGCTGATCTGCTGCTCCCGGCCCCGCTCCGACGTGACCGTGGAGCGCTAGGGATGATCGCCCATGCCGAGGCCCTGCTCAGGCCCCTCACGATCAAGGGCCTCACCATCCGCAACCGGGTGATGTCCACCAGCCACGCGCCCGGCTACGGCCAGGACGGCAAGCCGCAGGAGCGCTACCAGCTCTATCACGAGGAGAAGGCGAAGGGCGGCATCGGGCTGACCATGTTCGGCGGCTCCTCCTCCGTGGCGCTGGACAGCCCCGCCACGCCGTGGAACCAGATCGATGTCGGCTCCGACGCGGTGGTGCCGTTCTTCCGCGAGTTCTCCGAGCGCATCCACCGCCACGGCGCCAGCCTGATGGTGCAGCTCACCCATATGGGCCGGCGCACCAAATGGGACACAGACAACTGGGCGCCCGTCATCGCCCCGTCCGTGCGCCGCGAGCCGGCCTCCCGATCCGTGCCCAAGGAGATGGAGAGGGAGGATATCGCCCGCGTGGTGAAAGCCTTCGGCGAGGCGGCGCGCCGCTGCCGCGAGGGCGGGCTCGACGGCTGCGAGATCTCCGCCGCGCACGGCCACCTCGTGGACCAGTTCTGGAGCCCTTCGGTCAACCGGCGCACCGACGGCTATGGCGGGAGCCTGGAAAACCGGATGCGCTTCGGCATCGAGGTGCTGGAGGCCATGCGAGCGGCGGCCGGCGAGGACTACGTGATCGGCATGCGCATGTCGGGGGACGAGCTGGTCTCCGACGGGCTTACGCAGGACGACCTCCTGAGCATCGCGACGGACTACGCCCGGCGCGGGCTGGTGGACTTCCTCAACATCGTCGGCGGGCAGGCGCGAGACCACATAGCCCATGCCATCTCCCTGCCGAACATGAGCTTTCCGGTCGCGCCCTTCCTCTATCTTCCCAGCGCCATCAAGCGCGAGGTGGACGTGCCCGTCTTCCACGCCCAGCGCGTCACCGACCTCGCCACGGCCGCGCGGGCCGTCCACGAGGGCCATGTGGACATGGTGGCGATGACGCGCGCGCACATCGCCGACCCGCATCTGGTGAAGAAGCTCCAGGAGGGGCGCGCCGAGGACATCCGCCAATGCGTGGGGGCCGGCTACTGCATCGACCGCATCTATGTGGGGGGCGACGCCCTGTGCATCCAGAACGCGGCCACGGGGCGCGAGGCGACCATGCCCCATGTCGTGCCGAGGGCCGGCACGCGCAGGAAGGTGGTCATCGTGGGCGCGGGGCCGGCCGGGCTGGAGGCGGCGCGCGTGTGCGCCGAGCGCGGCCACCACGTCGTCCTCTTCGAGAAGGAGCCGCTGGCCGGCGGCCAGGTCTCCGTCGCGGCCAAGGCCACGTGGCGCGAGGCGCTGTCGGGCATTCCACGCTGGCTGCACGGGCAGGCGGTGAAGCTCGGCGTCGACCTGCGCTACGGCACGCAGGCCACCGAGGCCGCCATCCTGGCCGAGGCGCCCGACGTGGTGCTGGTCGCCACCGGCGGCACGCCCAGCCTCGGCCATGCCAAGGGGGCGGACCGGCACGCCGTCTCCACCTGGGACATCCTCACCGGCCGGATAGAGCCGACCGGCTCGATCCTCCTCTACGACGAGCAGGGCCAGCACAACGCCGCCTCCACCGCCGAGCACATGGCCAGACGCGGCTGCCTGGTGGAGATCGCCACGCACGACCGGATGGTGGGCGAGGAGATCGGCACCACCAACCAGCCGATCCACATCCGCGAACTCTACAAGCTCGGCGTGGTGATGACGCCGAACATGGAGCTGATCGAGGTCTACCCGGAAGGCAACCGCCTCGTGGCGGCCCTGCGCAACACGCACACCGACGCGGAGGAGGAGCGCGTGGTGGACCGCGTGGTGGTGGAGTACGGCACCCTGCCGGCCGACGCGCTCTATTTCGGCCTGAAGGAGAAGTCCGCCAATGGCGGCCAGACCGATCTGGACGCGCTGGTGGCGGGCCGCCCCCAGCCGGCCTGCGGAGACGGCTTTCATCTCTACCGCATCGGCGACGCGGTGGCCGGCCGCAACATCCACGCCGCGATCTACGACGCGCTCCGGCTCTGCAAGGATCTCTAGCCCCATGGACGGCGCGTCGTTCCTCCCCGCGCTCGTCCTTCTCATGGCGGCCCTTGCCGGGCTGATGATCGCGGGCCGCGCGCGGCTGTGGAAGGCGGGCCGCCCGGCGCGGGTGGGGTGGGCCGCCGGCCTTCTCGGCCTGCCCCGGCGCTATCTGGTGGACGTGCACCACGTGGTGGGGCGCGATCCGTATGCCGCGCGGATGCATGCGCTCGTCGCGGGCGGGCTCGTCGCCGGATCGGCCCTGGCCGCTCTTGCCCTCCTTCCCCCGCTCGGGGCCTCGCGCCTCTATTGGGGCCTCGTCGCGCTGTCCTTTGCCGTCATGCTGGCGGGAAGCGTCGCGGTGGGCGCGCGGCGGATGCCCGGCAGGCCCCGGCGCCTGTCCGGCGGCAGCTTCCAGATCCTGCCCTTCCTGCTCCTCGGCTACGGGCTCGGCGCCTTTCTCGCCGCCCTGTCGCGGGCGCTTCTCCTGCCCGCCCTGTCGTGGCCCGGCCTGATCCTGGCCGTCGCCGGCGGGCTCGGCCTTGCCTGGCAGACGGGCAAGGGGCCGATGCGCCATGCGATCACCGGGGCGGCGCATCTCGTGGCCCATCCGCGTCCCGGCCGCTTCGAAGGCGCGCGCGAGACGGCGCTTGCGCCGCTCGACCTGGGCGCCGCCAGGCTCGGCGTCGAAACGCCGGCCGACCTGCCGTGGAACCGGCTTCTCTCCTTCGATGCCTGCATCCAGTGCGGGCGCTGCGAGGCGGCCTGCCCGGCCTTTGCCGCCGGCCAGCCGCTGAACCCCAAGCGCCTGATCCAGGACCTTGCCGCCGCCATGACGCCGGGCGGCAACCCGGCCTATGCCGGCAGCGCCTATCCGAACGCGCGCTCCGTCTCCGGCGCGTCCGGCCTGCACGAGCCGCTTCTCAGAGGGCTTCTCCATCCCGACACGCTCTGGTCCTGCACCACCTGCCGGGCCTGCGTGGAGGAGTGCCCGATGATGATCGAGCATGTCGATTCCATCGTCGATCTCCGCCGCTTCCAGACGCTGGAGGCCGGCGCCGTGCCGCACAAGGGCGAGGCGGTGCTGGCGCAGATGCGCGGCGCAGACGAGCCGGGCGGCCGGGCGCTGGCCGAGCGCACCCATTTCGCGGCCGGCCTGCCCCTGCCCCGCATCGCGGAGCGCGGAGAGGCGGACCTTCTCCTGTGGCTGGGCACCAGCGCCTACGACCTGCGCGTCGGGCGTTCCCTGCGCGCGCTCCTGCGCCTGCTGATCGCGGCGGGCGTGGACTATGCCGTGCTGGGCGAGGAGGAGCGCGATTGCGGCGACCTTGCCCGACGGCTGGGCGACGAGGCCACCTTCCAGCGCCTCGCCCGCGCCAATATCGAGACGCTGGGGCGCTATCGCTTCGAGCGCATCGCCACCGCCGACCCGCACGCGCTGCATGTGCTGCGCAACGAATATCCTGCCTTCGGCGGCGCCTTCGAGGTGGTGCACCACACGGCGCTGATCGAGGAGCTGGCGGCCGGCGGCCGGCTGGCCCTCGGCACGCTGCCCGCCGGCCAGAGCGTCACCTATCACGACCCCTGCTATCTCGGCCGCTACAATGGAGAGTTCGACGCGCCGCGGCGGCTGCTGGACCGGCTCGGCATGACGCGCGTGGAGATGGCCCGATCGGGGCCGCGCGCGCTGTGCTGCGGCGGCGGGGGCGGCGCGGCGGTGACGGACATCGCCGGCGAGCGGCGCATCCCGGACCTGCGCATGGAACAGGCGAGGGAGACGGGCGCGGCGGTGGTGGCGGTCGCCTGCCCGCAATGCACCGCCATGCTGGAGGGCGTCGTCGGGGAGCGGCCCGACGTTCTGGACATCGCGGAGCTGGCGCTGCGCGCGCTGGAGGCGGCGCCCGCGCCCCGGCGGGCCGTGCCGGCATGAGGCCGCGCCTCGACCCGCGCGCCTTACGGGAGGGACGGCGCGTGGCCGGACCGGGCCGTCCGCGCTTCGACCTCGGGGCCTCGCGCGCCGGCCGCCCCCGGCGCGATCCGCGCGCCGATGCGGCGGCCCTCCTTGTCGGGCGCGAGCCGCGCCCGCGCCTCGACCGCGCCCATCGCGGCGCGCCGGTGGCAGGGGAGCGGGCCGGGGCGGCGGCGCCCCGGATCGTCACCGTGGACAATCCGGCCTTCCTCGTGCTCGTGGTCGCCGATCCGGGCGTCGGGCCCTTGAGCGCGCACGACCGCCAGACGCTGGGCGCGGCACGGCTGCTGAGCCAGGAGGGCGGCGCGGTGGTGCTGGCCACGGAGAGGCCGCTCGACGAGGCCGGGGCGCTGGGCGCCGACCGCCTCGTCGCCCTGCCGCCGCTCCTGCATCCCGAACGCCGCGCGGCGAGCGTGGCGGCGCTGATCGAGCAATTGAAGCCGGCCCATCTCGTGCTGCCGGAATCGCCGGAGGGCGGCGATCTGGCGCGCCGCCTCGCGGCCTGGAGCGACGAGGCCCTGTTCTGCGGCGTGGAGCAGATATCGCGGCGCGGCCTCGTGCGATCCGTCCGAAGCCGGGGGGTCGACCAGGCCATCGCCGCGCCGCCGCGCTTCCTGACCGTGGCGCCCGACATGCTGGCCGCCTATGACGGCCCGGAGCGGGAGGCCCGGCGCATCGAGCCGGACCTGCCGCCGGCGGCGGACGCGCCGGCCGAGCACCTGCCCGCGCAGGCCGGCGGGCTGCCGCTGGCCGAGGCCGATTTCGTCGTCTCGGCCGGCAACGGCATCGTGGATTTCGAGGCCTTCCGACGGCTGGCCGCCGCGCTGGGCGCGACGGCGGGGGCGAGCCGCGTGGTCTGCGATGCGGGGCTCATGCCGCGCGAGGCGCAGGTCGGCGCCTCCGGCACCGTCCTCTCCGCCTCCTGCTATCTGGCGCTCGGCATCGCGGGCGCGCCGCAGCACCTTCAGGGCATCGGCACCTGCGAGCACGTCATCGCCGTCAACACCGATCTGCACGCGGCGATGGTGGAGCGCGCGGAGCTGGCCATCGTGGCGGACGCCCATCCCGTGATGCAGGCGCTCCTGCGGCTTCTGGAGGAAGGCCGGTGAGGATCGCGATCCTCCTCTCCGCCTCGCGCCATCCGGTGTCCGGCCGCCCGGTGCTGGCGGCAACGGAGGCGCGGGCGATCGGGCTCGCCCTCAGGCTCGGCGGGGAGGTGGCGGGCTTCCACGCAGGGCCCGGCAGCGAGGCCGCGCGCCTTGCCCTCGGCCACGGCCTGCCGCGCCTCGTGCATCTGCGGCTCGGCGGGCAGGAGGACCCCTTGCCCGCGCTCCATGAGGCGCTGGCGGCGTTCTCGCCCAGGCTCATCCTGTGCGGCCGGCGCGCGGAGGGCGGGGACGAGACCGGCCTCCTGCCCTATCGGCTGGCCGCGCGCCTGGGCGCGCCGATCCTCGCCGACGCGGTGGAGATCGCCGGGAATGGGGGCCATGTCGTTCAGGCGCTGGCCCGCGGCGGGCGCCGCCGCCTGCCCTTGCCGGCGGGAGCGGTCGTCATCACCGTCCACCCCGCCGCGCCGCCCGCCGGCTCCTTTGCCTTCGCCCTGCAACGGCGCGGCGCGGTGGAAACCCGCGAGGCCGCCGGCCCCGTCATGGCGACGGACATCGAGGAGCGGACGATGCGCCGGCGCGGCAAGCTCATGGCCGCGCCGGGGGCCGCGCCCGGCAAGTCGGGAGAGCGCCTCGTCGACCCGGAGGCCGAAGAGGCCGCGCGCGCCATCCTCGCCCATCTGGAGCGCATCGGCGTCCTGCGCTGAAACGCCTCGTTCAAAGGAGCCTGCGGCGGGCGAGGGCGCCCGCCGCCCCTTGGCTATTCGGCCGGCACGAGGGAGGGCGCTTCCAGCTCCGGCTCGTCCAGCGGCAGGGGATGGCCGCTGAGCGCCGCGTCCAGCCGCTCGCGGTCCAGCTCGCCTTCCCAGCGCGCCACCACCAGCGTCGCCACCGCGTTGCCCACGAGGTTGGTCAGCGCCCGGCACTCGGACATGAAGCGGTCGATGCCCAGGATCAGCGCCATGCCGGCGACCGGCACGGTGGGCACCACCGAAAGGGTGGCGGCCAGCGTGATGAAGCCGGCCCCGGTGATGCCCGCCGCGCCCTTGGACGAGAGCATGGCCACCAGCAGCAGCAGGATCTGGTCGCCCAGCGAGAGGTCGATATTGGTGGCCTGCGCGATGAAGAGCGCGGCCATGGTCATGTAGATGTTGGTGCCGTCGAGATTGAAGGAATAGCCGGTCGGCACGACGAGCCCGACGACGGACTTCTTGGCGCCCGCGCGCTCCATCTTCTCCATCAGCGTGGGCAGCGCCGCCTCCGAGGAGGAGGTGCCGAGCACCAGGAGAAGCTCTTCCTTGATGTAGCGCAGCAGCGCCAGGATCGAGAAGCCGTTGTAGCGGCACACCGCACCGAGGACGACGAGCACGAAGAGGATGGAGGTGAGGTAGAAGGTGGCGACCAGCAGGGCGAGATTGGCGATGGAGCCGATGCCGTAGCGGCCGATGGTGAAGGCCATGGCGCCGAAGGCGCCGATCGGGGCCGCCTTCATCAGGATCGCCACCAGCTTGAACATGGGGGCGGACAGGGCGTTGAGGAAGTTCAGGACAGGCTTGCCCGCATCGCCCACCATGCCGAGCGCGATGCCGAAGAGCACCGAGAAGAACAGGACCTGGAGGATGTCTCCCGAGGCGAAGGCGGAGAAGATGGTGGAGGGGATGATGTTGGACAGGAAGCCCACCAGCGACTGCTCGTGCGCGGCCTGGGTGTAGTTGGCCACCGCCGAGGGGTCGAGCGTGGCCGGGTCGATGTTCAGTCCGGCGCCGGGCTGGACGATATTGGCGATGATCAGGCCCACGATCAGGGCGAGCGTGGAGAAGGTGAGGAAGTAGAGCATGGCCTTGCCGGCCACGCGCCCGACCTTGGCCAGATCGCTCATCCCCGCGATGCCGGTGACGATGGTCAGGAAGATCACCGGCGCGATGATCATCTTCACCAGCTTGATGAAGGCATCGCCCAGCGGCTTCATGCTCTCGCCCGTGTCCGGCCAGAAATGGCCGAGCGCGATGCCGAGCGCGATGGCGGCGAGCACCTGGACGTAGAGCTGTGCGTAGAACGGCTTGCGACCGGCCGGCACGGCGGCCTGAGCGGGCATGGAAACGGCCATGCAACCCTCCCTGAACTTTGGCGCGGCACCCCGCCGGCCTCCCGAACCGGCGCGCGCGCCGGCTACGGACATGCAGTTGCAAACGCCGTGCCATTCTCTCGCCGCAGGGCTGCCATGCCGTCAGAACAGGGCTTACGCGCGCTTTTCTCGCGAGGGCGGACCCAAGCGCGTGCGATTTTTCGCGCAAAATCCCGAACGCTTGTGTGATAATCCGCACATGGCCTCGTCCCCCTCTCCCGCCTCGCCGCTTTCGAACGTTCCCGCCTCCGCGGCGAGCCGCTGGGGCCGCGCGCTTCTGGTGCTGCTGGCCCTCGGCGGATTTGCCCTTGCGGTGGAGGGGGTTGGCCGCTTCGCGGAAGGGCGCGTGGTGGAGCGGCTGCGGGAAGAGGCGCATCTGGCGCTGCCGCTGGCGGGCTCGGCCCTGCGCGCGGAGATCGACCGCCAGCGCGCCGTGCCCCTCGTCCTCGCGCAGGAAAGCACCGTGCGTGCCACACTGGAGATGCGGCTCGCCTCCAGCGTGGCGGCGACGAACGAGAAGCTGCGCCGGCTCGCCACCGGCACGCGCGCCAGCGTCCTCTACCTCATCGACGCGAACGGCCTTGCGGTGGCGGCCAGCAATTTCGGCGAGGCGGACAGTTTCGTCGGTTCCAGCTACCGCTTTCGCCGCTACTTCACGCAGGCGCTGGAGGAGGGCCGGGCCGAGCAATATGCGCTCGGCACCGTCAGCGGCCGGCCGGGACTCTACATCGCGGAGCGGATCGGCACGGCCGAGGTGCCGATCGGGGTCGTCGTCGCCAAGGTGGAGCTGGGCACGGTGGAAGGCGAATGGGCCAGCACCGGCCGGCCCACCTATGTGACGGACGCCGAGGGCGTGGTGCTGGCCACCAGCGTGCCGGCATGGCGGTTCCTCGCCGAGCGCGAGATCGGCGAGGGCGAGGCGGCGGCGATCCGCGAGCGGCTGCAATCGGGCGAGGCGCCGCTCTCGCGCCTGCCGGTGCGGGAAACCCGCACCGAAGGGCTCCTTCGCGCGGCGCCGGGCGGGGGCGCGCCCGGGCGCTTCGCCGGCGCCTCGCAGGCGCTGGCGGGCGGGCCGGAAGGCTGGCAGCTGCATCTTCTTGCCCCGGCCGACGCCGCCATCCGGCAGGAGGGCGCGCTCGCGCGCCTTCTGGCGGCGCTGGCGCTGGCGCTGGCCGCCATCGCGGGCTTCGCCTCATGGCGGCGGCGCCAGCGCGAGGGCGAGCGCCGCGCGGCGCTGGCCCGCACGGCGGCCGAGCTGGAAACGCGCGTGGCGGCACGCACCGCCGAGCTGACGCAGGCCAACGCCCGCCTGCAAGGCGAGATCGCCGAGCGCGCGGCGGCCGAAAGCCGCGTCCTGAAGCTGCGCGACGATCTCGCGCAGGCCAACCGGCTGGCCACGCTCGGCCAGATCACGGCGGGCGTGGCCCATGAGATCAACCAGCCGCTGGCGGCCATCCGCGCCTATGCCGAGAACGCCGGCCGCTTCCTGGAGCGGGGCGAGCCGCGGCAGGCGGGCGCCAATATGGGCCATGTCGTGCAGCTCACCGAGCGCATCGACACCATCACCGAGGCGCTGCGCTCCGTTGCCCGCCGCGCGCCCGGGCGCCGCCGCCGGATGGACCTGAGCGAGGCGCTGGACGGCGCGCTCCTGATGCTGGCGAGCCGCATCCGCGAGGCCGGCGTCACGCTCGAGCGCTCCGGCGTCACCGGGCCGCTGCCGATCGAGGCGGACCGCATCCGGCTGGAGCAGGTGCTGGTCAATCTCCTGCGCAACGCGCTGGACGCGCTGGGCGAGACGCCCTGCCCCGTCATCACGCTTGAAACCGGCGCCGGCGAGAGCACCGTCGGCCTCACGATCCGCGACAACGGCCCGGGCCTTGCGCCGGACGCGCTGGAGCGGCTGTTCACCCCCTTCTCCACCACCAAGCCGAACGGGCTGGGCCTCGGCCTCGTCATCTCGCAGGATATCGTCAGCGAGATGGGCGGGCGCATCCTGGCGAGGAACGCGCCGGAAGGGGGCGCGATCTTCACCGTGGAGCTGCGAAGGGCCGGGCCATGAGCGAGACGAACGAGCCCATGCCGGTGCTGTTCGTGGACGACGAGGCGCATCTGCGCGCCGCCAACGCGCAGACGCTTGAGCTGGCCGGCTTCGAGGCGCGCCCCCTGCCCTCGGCCGAGGCGGCGCTGGACGCGGTGTCGCCGGACTTCCCGGGCGTCGTCGTCACCGACCTGCGAATGCCCGGCATGGACGGCATGGCGCTGTTCCGCCGCCTGAAGGCGCTGGACCCGGACCTGCCGGTCATCCTCATCACGGGCCATGGCGACATCGAGATGGCCGTCGCCGCCCTGAAGGAGGGCGCCTACGACTTCATCGCCAAGCCCTTCGCGGGCGAGCGGCTGGTGGAGAGCGTGAGGCGCGCGGCCGAGAAGCGTCGCCTCGTCCTGGAGAACCGGCATTTGCGCGCCGAGGCCGGAATGGCGGACGGCGACGTCTCGATGATCGGCGAGACGCCTGTCATGCACCGGCTGCGCCGCACGCTGCGCCAGATCGCCGATACGCGCGTGGACGTGCTGGTGGAGGGCGAGACCGGGTCGGGCAAGGAGGTCGTGGCCTCCCTTCTGCATCGGTGGAGCGCGCGGCGGGCGCACCCCTTCGTCGCCCTCAATTGCGGCGCGCTGCCCGAAACGGTGATCGAGAGCGAGCTTTTCGGCCACGAGGCGGGCGCCTTCACCGGCGCGCAGAAGCGGCGCGTGGGCCGCATCGAGCATTCCAGCGGCGGCACGCTCTTTCTCGACGAGATCGAATCCATGCCCCCCGCCGTGCAGGTGAAGTTCCTGCGCGTTCTGGAAACGCGCGCCATCGAGCCGCTCGGCACCAACGAAACGCGCCGGCTGGACCTGCGGGTGGTGGCGGCGGCCAAGGTCGATCTCGGCGATCCCGCCGCGCGGGGCGATTTTCGCGAGGATCTCTATTACCGGCTGAACGTCGTGACGCTGCGCATCCCGCCCCTGCGCGAGCGGCGCGAGGATGTGCCTCTGCTCTTCCGCCACTTCCTGGCCCGCGCCGTGCGGCGCTTCGGCGCGCCCATGCCGGAGGTGACGCGCGAGGTGCGCGAGCATCTGGCGCGCCACGACTGGCCCGGCAATGTGCGCGAACTGTCCCATTACGCCGAGCGGCTGGCGCTGGGGCTGGACGACGCGCCGCTTGCCGATGCCGCGCCCCCCGCGCCCGCCGGCGCCAGCCTGTCGGAGCGGCTGGAGGCTTTCGAGGCACAGGCGATCCGCGAGGCGCTGAGCGCCCATCGCGGCGATGTGCGACGGACGATCGAGGCGCTCGGCCTGCCGCGCAAGACCTTCTACGACAAGCTCCAGCGGCACGGCATCGACCGGCGCTCCTTCACGGAGGGGCCGGCGGAAGGGTAGCGCTCTTGCGGCCGCCGCCGAGCCTGCGAGCCTATCGCTCCCAGGTCCGGCCGAGGACGTCCAGCCAGTTGCGCCAGGCGATCTTCTCCACCAGCTCGCGGCCGAAGCCGGCCCCGGCGAGATGCGCCAGAAGCTTCGGCAGGCCGGCTGCGTCGCCGATCGCACAGGGCACGGTGGCGCCGTCGAAATCCGAGCCGAGGGCCACGCCCTCCTCGCCCAGATGCGTCAGGAGATGGTCCAGATGGCGGGCCAGCGTCTCGAGCGGCGTGTCCTCGTCCATCCGCCCGTCCGCGCGCAGGAAGGCGGTGGCGAAGTTGAGGCCGACGACGCCCCGGCTGTCGGCGACCACGCGAAGCTGCCGGTCGGTGAGATTGCGGCTGACGGGGCACAGCGCGTGCGCGTTGGAATGGGTCGCCACGAGCGGCGCATCGGACAGGCCCGCCACCTCGTCGAAGCCGGCCTCGTTGAGATGCGACAGGTCGATCAGAATGCGCTTCTCGTTGCAGCGCCTCACCAGCCGCTTGCCGGCCTCGGTCAGCCCCGGCCCGGTGTCGGGCGTGGAGGGATAGCGCATCGGCACGCCGTGGCCGAAGATGTTCGGCCGGCTCCACACCGGCCCGATGGAGCGCAGGCCGGCCGCATGGAGCACGTCCAGCATCGCAAGGTCGGCGCCGATCGCTTCGGCGCCCTCGACATGCAGGACGGCGGCCAGCCGGCCCGCCGCCATCGCCGCCTCGATGTCGGCCACGCCGCGGCAGACGGACAGGCGGCCCGCCGAGCGCTCCTCCAGCCGGAACAGGATCGAGGCCATGGCCAGGGTCGCATCGCTCGCCACCGCCCTGTCCAGCGGCTCGGGCAGCGGCAGGTCGTAGGGAGAGGCGGCCATGGCGGTGGAGAGCGCCGGGTCGCGAAGGCTGGGCGGGAAGATCGCGAACAGCCCGCCGGCGAGGCCGCCGGCGCGGGCCCTCGGCCCGTCGATATGGCCGGGCGCACCGCCCTCGAAGAAGACGTCGAAGGCCCGGCCCGTGCCGTCGAGGAAGAGGCGCAGAAGCGTGTCGTTGTGACCGTCGAAGACGGGAATGGGGGTGTCGTTCATCGCCCTGCGGCCCTCATGCCCGGCCCGTTCAGCCCTTCGGCGACGAGGGCTCCAGCGCCATCATGCAGAAGCACTGGTGAACCTTGCGGCGCTCCTCCTCCGGCAGGCGCGAGAGCGCGGCCTCCATATGCCGGCGAATCTTGGCCGGATCGTCGCCGAACAGCATGGCGCCCTCCGCGGCGAAGCGCACGGCGATCTCGGCCGGCGAGGTCAGGTCGTTCATTTATGAAGGCCCCTTCTAAATCTTCGGCCTTCCGGGCCGGCGGGCCGCGGTTCTAACTCGCATCGTAGCCAACAACGAGGTGCGATGTCGATGTCCCAGTCTTCGGTCAACCGCAAGAACAGCCTGCGCGCGGTCGTGGCCACGACGCCCGAGCACATGCGCGACGTGACCATCCTGCGCAGCATCTGCTTCGTGCACGAGCTGGATATTCCTCCCGCCTTCATCTTCGACGGCAATGACAGCCAGGCCACGCATTTCGTGTTCTACGATGGCGACGAGCCCATCGGCGCGCTGCGCATCCGCTGGTTCGCGGGCTTCGCCAAGTACGAGCGCACCTGCTTCCGCGAGAAGTACCGCAACCCCTTCATCATCAAGCGCTGCATCCAGATCACCTTCGAGCATTGCGCGCGCAAGGGCTTCACGCGCATCGTCACGCAGTCCGAGCCGCGCCTGACACGGCTGTGGACGAAGCTGCTCGGCCTCGAGGTGATGGAGGGCAAGGATACCTACCTCTTCGGCAGCGAGGAGCCCTATCACCTGCTCACCGGCGAGATCCCGGCCCATCCCGAGCCGGTCTCGATGGACAGCCCGGCCGAAGTCCTCCTGCGCGTCGAGGGTGCGTGGGACCAGGCGGACCGCTTCTCGTGAGCGAGGTCCTGGAGCGCGAGCCGGCACGGGCGGGCGACATCGCGTCGGCCGACGCGCTGCGCGACGAGATCGTGGACCGGCTTCGGCTGCACACGGAAATGGTGTCCCGCCTCCTCGACGAGCCTGCCTTCCTGCCGGAGGACTTCGCCGTCTTCCTGGAGGACGTGGCCAACGCCTATCTGGACATCGCGGCGGAGGTGAACGCGCGGTCTATGCCCCTTGGGGGCCGTCCACATTGAAGAAGGCGCGGAAATCCTCCTCGGGCATGGAATGGCCGGGCTGCAGGCGCAGCTCCCTTCCGAAGAAGGGGTTTTCCGTGAACAGCTTCACCACCCATTCGAAGACGGCGGCCACGGGCGCCGAGCGCAGCCGGTCGGTCGCCACCGCCGCGTAGAAGGGCAGCGGGATGTGGATGCCGAGGTCCACCGGCACCAGGCGCGGCTCGATCAGGATGTAGCTGCCCAGGAGGCCGATCCCCGCGCCGGTCTTCACCATGCCGTAATAGGCCAGCGAATCCTCGGCGAAATGCGCAATGCGCCCGGCTGTGGCGATATCCATCCACGGCTTCCAGGCCTGCGTGCCGCCCTCGTAATAGCTGCATTGCAGGAAGTCATGCCGGGCGAGGTTGGAGCGCGTGGGCACGCCCTGCCGCGCCACGTAGGAGCGCGCGGCCACCGGCACGAGATGCAGCGTGCCGATCTCGCGCAAGGTGACGCCGGCCCGGCGGATGGGCGTGAGCGAGAGCATGATGTCGGTCTGGTTCTTGGCGAAGTCCACCAGCGAGATCTGCCCCTTCAGGTCGACCTCGATCTCGGGATAGGAGCGGCTCAGCCGCTGCACCGCCGGCGCGACGAACGCCACGGCCAGCCCCGAGGTGACGCTGACGCTGACACGCCCGGCGACGGAGGAGCGCTCCCGTTGCAGCGTGCTCGACAGGCTGTGGAGCTTGAAGTCCAGATCGGCCAGATCCAGCGCCAGCGCGCGGCCCATGGCGGTGAGCGTGATGCCCGAATGGCTGGCGACGACCAGATTGGCGCCCGTCTGCTCCTCCAGCCGCTTGACGTCGCGGCTGACCGTGGGGCCGCTGGCGTTCAGCATGGTGGCCGCCTCCGCGAAGGAGCGGCTCTTGGCCACGGCCAGGAAGGTGCGCAACTCCTTCCAGATCGGCCGGGACAGAAGGCCGCGCACGTCCAGCGGCGAGCGGTCGAACTCGGGCGCGGCATGGTCGAAGGGCTGGGGTGAATCGTCTTGCATCGGCAGGCTCGGGCGGCGGGCGGTGTGGGAGTTTCGCACCATTGTGGCACTCTTGCGCCACAAACGCGAGTTGCAACTGCGCGCCGGGCGCCGTCCCGCCGCTTGCGGGCCGCACGGGCCGCGCCTATGGTGAGCGCGCTCACACGGGGTGCCCATCCGGGCTGAGAGGCTTGCAGCCAACCCGCAGAACCTGATCCGGCTCGTACCGGCGGAGGGATTGAGGGCGCTCGGGGCCTTTGCCTCCGGGCAACCCCGTCCGCCTCCGGCCGAGCGCTCGAGGCGACCGATGACGAGACCCCTTCTCCCGCTGGCCCTGGCTCTCCTGGCGCCCCTTCCCGCGCTGGCGCAGGACAGGCCCGTCCTCACCGTCTACACCTATTCCAGCTTCGTGCCCGACTGGGGCCCCGGCCCGCGCGTCAAGGCGGGTTTCGAGGCCGTGTGCGGCTGCACGCTGGAGCTCGTGGGGCTCGACGACGGCGTGGGCATCCTCAACCGCCTGCGTCTGGAGGGCGAGCGCACGCCGGCCGACGTCGCGCTCGGCATGACCACCGACCTCATTCCCGAGCTGAAGGCCACGGGCCTCTTCGCGCCCTCCGGGGCGGACCTGTCGGGCCTCGCGGTTCCCGGCGGGTTCGAGGACGACATCTTCGTGCCCTTCGACTATTCCTGGCTCGCCTTCGTCTATGACAGCGAAGCGGTGGAGGACCCGGCGACGAGCCTGGCGGCGCTGATCGCGGGCGATCCCGACGAGAAGATCGTCATCCAGGACGCACGCACCTCCACGCCGGGGCTCGGCCTGCTCCTGTGGATGAAGGCGCTCTACGGCGAGGAGGCGGGCGGGAAATGGGCCGAGCTTTCGCCGCGCATCCTCACCGTCACTCCCGGCTGGAGCGAGGCCTACGGGCTGTTCACCAATGGCGAGGCGCCCATCGTCCTCTCCTACACCACCTCCCCGGCCTACCACATGATCGAGGAGGGAACGGACCGTTACCGGGCGATGGAATTTTCCGAGGGCCATTACACGCAGGTGGAGATCGCCGGCCGGCTCGCGGGCTCCGACCAGCCGGAGCTGGCCCGGCAGTTCCTGCAATACATGCTCAGCCAGGAGGTGCAGGCGCTCCTGCCCGTGACCAACTGGACGCTGCCGGCCGTGGAGCTGGAGGAGCCGCTGCCCGAGGCCTTCTCGCGCCTCGCCCAGCCGAAGGCGGCGCTGTCCATCGACCCGGAGGAGATCGCGGCGAACCGCGCGGCCTGGACGCGGGAATGGCTTCAGGCCATCGGCCGCTGACGCGCCGGTGACGATGTCCGGGGACGAGCGCTGGAAGCGCGCGGGCAGCCTCGCCTCGCTGGCCGCGCTGGCGCTGCTGCTCGCCCTGCCGCTTCTCCTCCTGCCGGTGCTCACCGGCACGCGGCCGGACTTCGCCGCCCTCGCCGCCGATTCCTACACGCGCGGCGTCGTGCTCTTCACGCTCCATCAGGCGGCGCTGTCGGCCCTTCTCTCGGTCCTCTTCGCCGTGCCGCTGGCCGTCGCGCTGCACCGCACGCGCTTCCCAGGCCGGGAGCTGGCGCTCAAGCTCTTCCTGCTGCCGCAGGCGCTGCCCACGCTCGTGGCCGCGCTCGGCATCCTCGCCGTCTTCGGGCGGGGCGGCGTCCTGTCCGATCTGGCCGCCGCCCTCGGCGCGCCCCGGCTCGACGTCTACGGCCTGCCGGGCATCCTCCTCGCCCACGTCTTCTTCAACATGCCGCTCGCGGCCCGGATGATCCTCTCCGCCCTCTCGGCCGTGCCGGCCGAAACGTGGAAGCTCGCCGGCCAGCTCTCCCTTTCGCCGCTCGCCACCTTCCGCGTGGTGGAGTGGCCGGCGATCCGCAGTGTCGTGCCGGGCGCGGCGAGCCTCGTCTTCATGCTGTGCGTGACGAGCTTCTCGCTGGTGCTGGTGCTCGGCGGCGGGCCGGCCTCGACCACGATGGAGGTCGCGATCTACCAGTCGCTGCGCTACGATTTCGATCCCGGCCGGGCGCTCGCGCTCTCCATCGTGCAGGTCGGCCTCGTCGCGCTCATCGTCGCCCCGGCGCTTCTCCTCGGCCGCGCGCGGGGCGGGGCCTTCTCGCTCGGCGCCCTGCCCCGCCGCCACGATCCGCGCTCGGCGGCGCGCGCGCTTCTCGACCGGGGAATCGTGTTTCTGGGCCTCGCCTTCATCCTCGCGCCTTTCGCGGCGATCCTCCTGAAGGGTCTTTCGGCCGATCTCGGCGCGCTTCTGGCCGACCCGGCCGTGCGCCGCGCCGCCGCGACGAGCCTCGTCATCTCCACCCTCTCCACGGTTCTGGGCCTTGCGCTCTCCCTGCCGCTGGCGCTGGCGGGCGGAGGGCGGGGCGTGGCCGCGCGGCTTTCGGGCAGCCTCGTCCTCGTGGTGCCGCCCATCGTGGTCGGCGCGGGCTGGTTCCTCATCCTGCGCGAGTTCGGCCCGGTCTCGGCCTTCGCGCCCGTCATCGTGGTGGCCACCAACGCGGCGATGGCGGTGCCCTTCATGACGCGCATCCTCGGCCCCGCCGCCAGGAGCGCGAACACGCGCGCGGGGCGGCTCGCCGCGCATCTGAACCTTTCCGGCGCGGCCCGGCTCGCCCATGTGGAATGGCCCGCGCTGCGCCGCCCGCTCGGCCTTGCGCTCAGCCTCGGCTTCGCGCTGTCGCTCGGCGATCTCGGCTCCGTCGCCTTGTTCGGCAGCCCGGATTTCGTGACGCTGCCCTATCTCCTCCTGCAACGCATCGGCAGCTACCGCTCCACCGACGCGGAGGGGCTGGCGCTCATCCTCGGCGCCCTGTGCCTCACGCTGATGCTCATCGCCGAGCGCGGCGCAAGGGAGCGCGCATGACGCCGGCCCTCACCCTCGACGCCGTGACCTATTCCTTCGAAGGGATGCGCCTTTCCTTCGACCTTTGCGTCGCGCCGGGCGAGTGGCTGGCGCTGATCGGGCCGAGCGGGGCGGGCAAGTCGACGCTGCTGGACCTTGCCGCCGGCTTCCTCGCCCCCGCCTCCGGGCGCATCCTGATGGAGGGGCGCGACGTGACGGAAACGCCGCCGGGCGAGCGCCCCGTCAGCCTCGTCTTCCAGGAGAACAATCTTTTCGCGCATCTCACCGCGCAGAAGAACGTGGCGCTCGGCCTGTCCAGCCGCCTGTTCACGCGCAAGGCCGACATGGCGGCGGCGCGCGACGCGCTGGCGGCGGTGGGGCTGGCCGGGCTGGAAGCGCGGCGGCCCTTCGAGATGTCGGGCGGGGAGCGCCAGCGCGTGGCGCTGGCCCGCGCCTTCCTGCGCCGCCGCCCTCTCCTGCTTCTCGACGAGCCCTTCGCCGCGCTCGGCCCCGCGCTGCGGGTGGAGATGCTCCAGCTTCTGGCGCAACTTCGCAGGAGCTTCCCGGTCACGGTGGTGATGGTGACGCATCACCCGCAGGACGCGGCCGGCTTCGCCGACCGCGTCGCCTTCGTCGAGGCGGGGCGGATCGTGCTCACCGGCCCGACCTCGCAGGTGCTCGGGCCGGACGCCGACCCGCGCGTTTCCGCCTATCTGGGCGAGCGGGGCTGAGAGCTATTTCCAGACGTCGTCGGCGATCCGGCGGATCATCGCGAGCTTGGCCCACTGCTCGTCCTCGGCCAGGACATTGCCCTCCTCGGTGGAGGCGAAGCCGCATTGCGGGGAGAGGCCGAGCTGGTCGAGATCGACGTATTTCGCCGCCTCGTCGATGCGGTGCTTCACGTCGTCCGGCTTTTCCAGCGTGCCGGTCTTGGAGGTGACGAGGCCGAGCACGACCTGCTGCCCGCCCTTCCTCACATGGCGCAGGGGCTCGAAGGTGCCGGCGCGCTCGGTGTCGTATTCCAGGAAGTAGCCGTCTATGTCGAGCTCGCCGAAGATCGTCTCGGCCACCGGGCCGTAGCCGCCTTCCGAAATCCAGGTGGAGCGGAAATTGCCCCGGCAGATATGCATGGTGATCGCCATGTCGGACGGGCGGTCCTTGATCGCCGCGTTGATCATGCGGCTGTAGACCTTCTGCAATTCGTCCGGGTCGAGCCCCCGCGCCCTCACCTGCGCACGCTGCTCGTCCGAGCACAGATAGGCCCAGACCGTGTCGTCGAGCTGGAGGTAGCGGCAGCCGGCCTCAGCGAAGGCCTTCACCGCCTTGGCGTAGGCGGCCGCCAGATCCTCGAAGAAGCCGTCCATGTCGGGATAGACGTCGGTCGAGATCGCCTCGCGCCCGCCCCGGAAGTGCAGGAGGCTGGGGCTGGGGATCGTCATCTTGGGGACGATCTTCGCCGTCTCCTTCAGGAAGCGGAAATGCTCCAGCATCGGGTGCGTGGTGAAGTCGAGCTTGCCCGTCACCTTCACCGAGCGCGACTTGGTTTGCACGCCCTGGAACTGGATGCCCTGCGCGGCATCGTACCCCTCCACCCCGTCGAGGCCCTCCAGGAAGTCGAAATGCCACCAGGCGCGGCGGAATTCGCCGTCCGTCGCGGACTGGAGGCCGATCTCCTCCTGCTTGCGCACGATGCGGGCGATCTCCTCGTCCTCCACGGCCTTCAGCTCCTCGGCGGAGATCGCGCCCTCGGCGCGCCTGGAACGCGCCTCCTTCAGCCGGGCGGGCCTGAGGAGGGAGCCGACCATGTCGGCGCGGAAGGGCGGTCTTGAGCGCTGCATCTCTCTTGTCTCCCCGAAAGATCGTCAGGCGGCCGGGATAGGCCGCCCCGCCCCGTCATGCAAGCGCGCGGAGGCGCCGGCGACGCCCAGATGGCGCCCTCCGCAGGTCGGTTCGCAACGGTCCTCGACGTCAGCCGCGCCCCAACCGGCCGGGCGTGTATACAGGCATCCCCGGCGGCCTAGAACCGTGCGTTCAGGCCGGCGAACGCGCCCCGGCCGGGCGCGCTGTAGCCGTAGACCTCCTCATAGGCTTCGCCGAGAAGGTTCTCGACGCGCGCGAAGCCCTCCAGATGCTCGGTGAAGCGATAGCTGCCGCCCAGGGTGACGAGCGTGTAGGAGCCGAGCCCCACGCGCCGGGCGCCGGCGCTGCCGAAGGCGTCGTCCTCCATCCGGCCGTTGAAGGCAATGTCGGTGAAGAGGCGCGCGCGCTCCTCGTCGAAGACATAGGCGGCGCTCAGCGAGCCGGCGTGCCTGGGCCTTCGGACCTCCCGCTCGCCCTCGGGATCGCTCGCGTCGGTGTAGGTGTAGCTGGCGCCGGCCGAGAAGCCGTTGCCCAGGTCCAGCGTCGCCGCCAGCTCCACGCCCCGCCGCCGCGAGCGCCCCTCCTCGTTGACCGGGGTGGAGGTGAAGTCGGGCAGGAAGAGGGTGACGATCTCGTTCTCCAGGTCCTGGTCGAAATAGGTGGCGTCCACCACCAAAGCGCGGCCGAGGAAGCCCTGCTCGACGCCGATGTCCCAGCCGAAGCTCTTTTCCGGGCGAAGCTGCGGATTGCCCGCGAAGCTGCCGGGGATGAAGCCGAACTGGTCGTAGAAATTCGGGTTCTGCACGCCCGTGCCCAGCGATGCGTGAAGGCGCGTTTCCCGGCCCGGCAACACCCAGGCGCCGCTCAGCGAATAGGTCGCCGCATCCTCGAACGCATCGTTGAAGTCCTGCCGCACGGCGCCGGTCAGGTGAAACTGGTCGAGGAAGGTGCCGCGATATTCGCCGACCAGCGCATGCATGTCGCGCGACTGCGTGTCGAGCTGGCTGGGGTCGAAGACCGGCTCGAGCTGGCGGAAGCTCTCGCGCTCGAACTCGTAGCCGCCCGTCACGACATGGCTCGCGCCGGCGGGGCCGTCGAAGGCGTGGCTGGCCTGGTAGAGCGCGCCCACCCGCCGCCCCTTGCTGCCGCCGCCCTCCCCGTTGCGCTCGCCTTCGGCAAAGGCGCGCAGGGTGGCGTCGTTGCCGGACAGGCGCAGGCGCTGGGTCAGCGCCCCGTCCGGCGAGACGGCGGTGAGGCCGAGGCCGCCGACCAGGTCGCGCACCCGCGTCTCCTCCTGCGCGTCCACCGGCAGGCCGGTGGCGAAATCGGTGCCGTCCAGTTCGTTGCGGCGATGGACGAGGCGGAACGAGCCGTCCAGCGTCAGCCCGTCGGCGAGATCGACGGTGAGCCTGCCGTTGAGCGTGCCGTTCACGTCCCCGTCGCGCTCGCGGCCGAAGCGCGAGAGGTCGATGCCCTGCGTCGAGCGCGCGCTGCCCGACACGGCGAAATCGTACCCCGCCCCGCCGCCGCGCGCAGACAGGTGCCCGTAGCCGGTGCCGAAGGCGCCGCCCTCGGCCGTGGCGCGCACCTCCAGGCCCTCGCGGAGGCCGCCCTTGGTGATGATGTTGATCACGCCCGCCAGCGCCTGCGAGCCGAAGAAGGCGCTCTGCGGGCCGCGCAGCACCTCTATGCGCTCGATATCGCCGCCCAGGAGCCCGCCGAAATCATAGCCGCCGTCCGAGCCGCGATTGGCCCTGACGCCGTCGATGAGGACGAGGACGTGGCTCGCCTCAGCGCCGCGCAGGCGCACCTGCGTGAAGCCGCCGAAGGAGCCCGAGCGCGAGACGGACACGCCCGGCACGCGGCGCAGCGCGTCGGAAACCTCGCGCACCTGGTCGCGCTCCAGCGCCTCGCCCTCCACGATCGTGTGGGCGCGCCCCACGCTTCGGGCAGGGGCGGCGGTGCGCCCGGCGGTGACGAGCACTTCGTCCAGTTCCACCACCTGCGCGGCGGCGGGAGAAGCGAGGAGAAGGCCGGCGGCGGCGACGGCAAGGACGGATCGGTTCACGGCAGCCTCCGGCCCGGAGCGTCGGGCGGGTTGAACGGACCACGGGCGGGGATGAACCGGGTGTCCCGGCCGTCCGGCGCGCGCGGCGACAGGAGTCTCGCTTGTCACCGCGACGGACGACCGCGCCCCGCCGCACCCCGCGACGGAACATGGGTGACGGGAGCCGGGCAGGTCTCCTGACTTCCGGGTCTCAGCCTCGTCTTCCGTCTTCCCGGGCCCGAAGACGCGCCCAGTGACATGAGTGGAAGACCGCTCGCCGGTCACAGTTGCGGGGGCAGCCGGGGCCCTGGCCTTGCCGGCCGCACCCCGTTCCCTTTTCATCCGCCTTGCGGCGGAACCCGTTCCTGCCCGCGTGGCTAGGGACAGGAGGCGGGCCTGTCAATCGCGCGCCGCCCGCCCGCCGCGCTTGGGCGTGCGCCGTTCGAAAAATGTCACACCGGCCCCGCGCCATCCTCCTGCGCCAGTGCGTCGGGAACGGCCGCCACGGTGGCGCGCTGGCCGCGCGCCCGCTCGCGCAGGAGGATGAAGAGGCCCGACGCCACGATCAGCGCCGCGCCCAGAAGCAGCGAGGGGGTCGGCTCCTCCCCGAAGAAGGCCATGCCGTAGACGATGGCCCAGACGATCAGCGTGTACTGGTAGGGCACCACGACCGACGCCTCCGCGATGGCGAGCGAGCGGTTGACGCACACATGCGCGCCCATGGCGACGAGGCCGAGAAGGGCGAGGACGCCGAAATCGAACGCGGAGGGCGCGCGCCAGTCGAAGGGCGCGAGCGCCAGGCCGAGCAGCAGCGCGCCCACGGTCTGCCAGACGATCAGCGTGGTGCCGCCGGCCGAGGCGAGGCGCCGGGTCAGGATGATCATCACGGCATAGGCGAGGCTCCCGGCCACGGCCACCGCCGCGCCGAAGGAGGCGGCGGCAAGACTCGGCCCCAGCGCGATCAGGACGCCGCAGAAGCCCGCCAGGACGGCCGCCCAGCGCTTCCAGCCCACATTCTCCTTCAGGAACAGGGCCGAGAGCGCCGTCACATAGATCGGCGCGGCGAGATAGAAGGTCATCACGGAGGCGAGCGGCAGGTGCAGGAGCGCCACGTAGAAGAGCCCGATCTCCAGCGTCGAGGCCACGGCGCGCGCGCCGTGCAGGCCGGGGCGCGCCGGCCGCGCGATGGCCCCGCCCGCCCGGCGCGCGAAGGGGGCGAGCACGAGGAGAGCGGCGGCGCTGCGGATCAACAGGATCTGGCCCACGCCGTAGCTGGCCAGCATCCACTTGCCCATGGCGTCGTTGGTGGCGAAGAGGAAGACGCCCAGCACCATGAAGCCGATGCCGGCGAGCGCCGCCCCGCCGGCCATGCGCGTATCGTCCGCTGCACTCACGCGAATGCGCCTCCACGAGGGCCTCGGGCCCGACGGAGGAACGGAAAGGCCGTTCGGCGCCCTCGTGCAAGAGGGACGCGCGAAGTTTTTCGCCCGCAACCTCGCATCCGCCTTGTTCCTTGCTATTAAATCGGGAACCCGCAACGCCGGCGCCGCCGGCAAGCCGCTAGGATCGCACGACATGGATGCAATGATCGCCGAGATCGGGCGACTGATCGAACTGCATCAGGCCTGGGCGATTCCCATCATCGGGCTCATCGCGTTCGGCGAATCGCTGGCCGTGGTCGGGCTCCTGATCCCCGCCACGGCGATCATGCTGGCGATCGGCGGGCTCGTGGGCGCCGGCGTGCTGGACCCCTTCCCCATCCTCCTTTCCACCGTGATCGGCGCGGTGCTGGGCGATGCGGTCTCCTACGGCATCGGACGCTATTTCGGCCCCACCGTCGTGCATCGCTGGCCGCTGCGCAGCCATCGCCGCGGCGTGGCGCGCGCGCGGCTGTTCTTCCGCCGCTGGGGTTTCGCCTCGGTCTTCCTCGGCCGTTTCTTCGGGCCGGTGCGCTCCACCATCCCGCTCGTGGCGGGAATCCTCGGCATGAGTCATCTGCGGTTCCAGATCGCCAATCTCGGCTCGGCCGTCATCTGGGCGCCGGCCATGCTGGCGCCGGGCTACCTGGCGGCCACGGGCGCGGCCCATACGGGCGGCATGGAGGAAGGGCACTGGATCGGGCTCATCGCCTTCGTCACGCTCGCCAGCGTGGCGCTGGCGCTTCTGGGCATCAGGCGGATGAACGCGCCGGCGGTGCGGGCCCGCAAGGTCGCGCCCTGAGGGCGATTGTCTCCTGTCGCTGGAACGATCGGGCGCCAACCGCGTTCACGGCTTTGTCAGGAACAGGAGAGACCCCGTGAACATTTTCTACATTATCGGCGTCATCGTCGTCATCGTCGCCATTCTGAGCTTCCTCGGCCTCACCTGAGATTTCGCGGGCCGCCCGGCGGCCGACGGATTTTGAGAGAGGGTGGATCGAAGGTCCCGCGTCGCGCGGGGCCTTTTTTCGTTGTCGCCCCCGCCATCCGCCCGCTAACAATCGGGGTGGAGGGCCCATGATGGACAGGCTGAGGGAATCGCTGGACGAAACACAGGCCCGCGCGCTCCTGCGCCGGATCTTCGAGGCGGGCATCGCCAGCGCCGATCCCCTGAAGGTGCTGGCGGCGCATCTGCCGGCAAAACCCCGCGGGCGCTGCGTCGTCGTGGGCGCAGGCAAGTCGGCGGCGGTCATGGCGCAGGCGGTGGAAGCGGCCTGGCCGGATGTGGACCTTTCCGGCGTCGTCGTCGCCCCCTATGGCCACCGCGTGCCCACACGGCGCATCGAGGTGCTGGAAGCGGCCCACCCAGTGCCGGACGAGGCGAGCGAAGCGGCCGCGCGCCGGATTCTCGACGCCGTTTCGGGCCTCGGCGCGGAGGATCTCGTGCTCGCGCTCATCTCGGGCGGCGGCTCCTCGCTGATGGCGCTTCCCGCGCCAGGGCTGACGCTGGCCGACAAGAAGGCGGTCAACCGGCTGCTCCTCGCTTCGGGCGCCAGCATCAACGAGATGAACCGCGTGCGCCGCCGGCTCTCGGCCATCAAGGGCGGGCGGCTGGCGGAGGCGGCCCATCCCGCCTTCGTGGTGACGCTGGCCATCTCGGACGTGCCGGGCGACGATCCGCGCGCCATCGCCTCGGGCCCGACCGTCTTCGACCCGCAGGCGGGCGACGACCTTTCCGCTCTCGTCCGGCGCCTCGGCACCGGGCTGCCCCCGGCCGCCGCGCGGCTCCTGGCGAACGAACCGGGACCGCGCGACCATTTCGTGTCCGATTTTCGGCTGATCGCCACGCCCTTGATGGCCCTGCAGGCCGCCGCGCGCGTGGCACGGGACGCAGGGCTGCGCCCCCTCATCCTCGGCGACGCGCTGGAGGGCGAGGCGCGCGAGGTCGGCACGCTGATGGCCGGCATCGCCCGCTCCGCGCGCCGCCACGGCCATCCGCTGGGCGGCCCCGCCGTCATCCTCTCCGGCGGGGAGACCACCGTTTCCATCGGCTCGGCCAGGCCGGGGCGCGGCGGGCGCAACACGGAGTTCCTGCTCGGCCTTGCGCTGGCGCTGGCGGGCGCGCCCGGCATCTTCGCGCTGGCCGGCGACACGGACGGGGTGGACGGCACGCAGGAGGCGGCCGGCGCCGTCGTGACGCCCGACACCCTTGCGCGGGCGCGGCAAGCGGGGCTCGACCCGGCCGCCCTCCTGGCGGCCCACGACAGCTACACGCTGTTCGAAGCCCTCGGCGACCTCGTGGTGACAGGGCCGACACTGACCAACGTCAACGACCTTCGGGCCATCCTCATCCTTTAAGAGGCGGGGTTTTCGTGCCCCTCCACGTCGAAGACACGGCCGGGCCGGCGCGGCCGTGTGAGCGGTTCGGGCATGGGCGCATTGCCCCGCATCAGCCGGCGCCCGGCGTCGATGTCGCCGGCAAGCTGGAGCGCGAAGCGCTCGGCTTCGCGCCGGCGCACATCCTCCACCACGTCGGCGATGTCGGCCTCGTCGGTTCCCAGCTTCCGCAGGGCCTGCGCGCCGAAGGCCATGGCGGATTCGAAGGTCTCGCGGATCTGGTAGTCCACCCCCGCCTTGACCAGCTCGATGGCATGGCCGCGATCGTAGGCGCGCACCAGCACCTTGGCGTGCGGGAACTCCGAGCCCAGAAGCTCCACCACCCTCGTCGCCGCCTCGCGGTCGTCGATGCACACCAGCACCGCCTCCGCGCGCCCCGCGCCCGAGGCGCGCAGGACATCGAGCCGCGTGCCGTCGCCGTAATAGACCTTGAAGCCGAAATCGGCGGCGGCGCGGATCATCTGCACGTCGTTCTCGATGATGGAGATATCGATGTTCCGCGCCAGCAGGGATTGGCTGGCCACCTGCGCGAAGCGGCCGAAGCCGATGATGAGCACGCGCCCCTCCAGCTCCTCGGGCCGCTCCACGCCATCGAGCGAGACGGCCTCAGCGGGCATGAAGCGCTTGAGGGCCAGCGCGGTGAGCGGCGTCAGCGCCATGGAGATGATGACGGTGGCGGTGAAGACCGCGTTTGTCCCGGCATCGAAGATGCCGTTGTCGAGCGCGGCGGAGTAGAGGACGAAGGCGAATTCGCCGCCCTGCGCGAACAGCGTGACGCGCACGATGGCCTCGCGCCGCCGCGAGCCGAGAAGCCGCGCGACGAGATAGATGCCAAGCGATTTCACCAGCACGAAGGCGACGACCGACAGGATGATCACGGGCCACCGCGCGGCGATGACGGCGATGTCCAGCGACATGCCGACGGCCAGGAAGAACAGGCCGAGCAGGATGCCGCGAAACGGCTCGATATCGGCTTCGAGCTGGTGCTTGAAGGAGGATTCGGACAGGAAGACGCCCGCCAGGAACGCCCCCATCGCCATGGAGAGGCCGCCCGATTCCATCAGCAGCGCGGCGCCCAGCACCACAAGGAGGGCGGCGGCCGTCATCACCTCGCGCGCCTTGGAACGGGCCAGCACCGCGAACATCGGGTTGAGAAGATAGCGCCCGGCCAGCACGAGGAGCGCCAGCGCGCCGGCCGCCAGCGCGAGCTCCTGCCAGAGCGGCGTCTCGACGACCTCCCCGCGCGGCCCGATGAAGGCGACGATGGCCAGCAGCGGCACGATGGCCAGGTCTTCCAGAAGCAGGATCGACACCGCCTTCTGCCCGGCCGGCGTGCCGAGATCGCCGCGCTCCTCCAGCATCTGCGTGACGACGGCGGTGGAGGAGAGGACGAAGCCCATGCCGGCGACGAAGGCGACCGGCAAGGAGAGGCCCGCCAGATGCCCGGCCAGCGTCAGCAGCGTGCCGCAAGCCAGGACCTGCGCGAGGCCGAGGCCGAAGATCTGGCGCCGCAGCGCCCAGAGCCGCGCCGGCTCCATCTCCAGCCCGATGACGAAGAGCAGCATGATGACGCCGAACTCGGCGAGATGCAGGATGCCCTCCGGATCGCCGAAAAGGCCGAGGCCGAAGGGTCCGATGGCAAGCCCGGCTGCGAAATAGCCGAGCACGGAGCCAAGGCCCAGCCGCTTGAAGATCGGCACCGCGACGACGCCCGCCGCGAGAAGCGCGACCACGTGGGCAAGATCGAACCCGTTGCCCCCGTCCACTGCCATCACTTCGCCGCTCCGCCTGATGAACGCCCCGATATCCACCCGCGCGGACTTCCGCGCAAGGCCCGAGAGCGGCAGGGTGCCTGGCCGGGTGCCCTCCGCAGGGGCCCAGGCGGCCCGCTACGGGCGGGCGCGAAAGCGGCGCGCGCCCGCCCCGACGGGCAGGCGGCGCCTTGAGACTGTTTGAGAGTTCGGCGGCGGAGGGCCTGCGAGGGATTTTTCGTCGTCCGCGAGGAGCCCGTCGATGCCGGCGGCATCGGCGAGGATCGGGGACGCGGCGGTGGCGCAAAAGACCCGCAGGACCGACCCGCCCGAAGTCTCGAACGGTCTCTTAGATCCGCCCTTCCTCCACGCCGTGGCAGGCGACGACGACGCCGTCCTGCGCCTTCATCAGGGGCACCTCGCGCCGGCAGCGGTCGTTGGCGAAGGGGCAGCGGGGGTGGAAGGCGCAGCCGGAGGGCGGCGAGATCGGGTTCGGAATCTCGCCCTTCACCGGATGGCGCTCGCGCCCGGTCATCTCCATGTCGGGCACGCTGTCCAGCAGCGAGCGCGTATAGGGGTGGCGGGCCCGCTCGAACAGCACCCTGGGCGGCGCGATCTCGGCCAGGCGCCCGAGATAGAGCACGCCCACCTCGTCGGCCATGTAGTTCACCACCGCAAGGTTGTGGCTGATGAAGAGATAGGTGAGGCCGAACTCGTCCTGGAGATCGCGCATCAGGTTGAGGATCTGCGCCTGCACCGACACGTCGAGCGCGGAGGTCGGCTCGTCGCAGACGATGAATTCCGGCCGGTTGGCGAGCGCGCGCGCGATGCAGATGCGCTGGCGCTGGCCGCCCGAGAACTGGTGCGGATACTTGATCCCGTCTTCGGGCGAAAGCTTCACCACCTCCAGAAGCCGGCCGACCTCCTTGTTGATCTCCGCGCTCGTCGTGGCGATGCCGTAGGTCTTCAGGGGCTCGGCGACGATGTCGCGCACGCGCCAGCGCGGGTTGAGGCTGGCATAGGGGTCCTGGAAGATCATCTGGAAGCGGCGGCGAAGCTCGCCGACCTGCCGCTTGTTGGCCGCGTCCCAGATGTCCACGTCGTCGAACTTCACCGCGCCCTTCGTCGGCTCGATCAGCCCCACGACCATGCGCGCGATGGTGCTCTTGCCCGAGCCCGATTCGCCGACCAGCGCGAAGGTCTTGCCCTTGCGGATCTCAAGCGTCACGTCGTCGACGGCCTTGACGCTCTGCTTGCCCTTGCGCTCGATCACCCGGTTCAGCCAGGGGGCGGACACGTCGAACTCGCGCGAGAGATGGTCGATCGTCAGAAGCGCGCTCATGCCGTGGCGTCTCCATGGAGGAAGCAGGCGACATCCGTCTGCCCGACATGGTTGAGGCCCGGGCGCTTCTGCGAGCAGACGGGCATCTCGTGCTCGCAGCGCGGATGGAAGGCGCAGCCGGAGGGGATGCGGTTGAGGCGCGGCATGGAGCCGGGAATCTGGCGCAGGCGATCGTCCGTCCCGGCGATGGAGGGGATCGAGCCCATCAGGCCGGTCGTATAGGGGTGCAGCGGCTTGCCGAGCATGTCCCTCACCGGCCCCACCTCGGCCACGCGGCCCGCATAGAGCACGGCCACGCGGTCGGCCGCCTCCGCGATCACGCCCATGTCGTGGGTGATGAGGATGGCGGAGGTGCCGCGCTCCTCGCACACGCGCTTGAAGACGGCGATGATCTGCGCCTGGAGCGACACGTCGAGGGCGGTCGTCGGCTCGTCGGCGATGATGAACTCCGGCTCGGCGCAGAGCGCGAGCGCGATGACGACGCGCTGGCGCATGCCGCCGGAGAACTGGTGCGGATAGCTGTCCACGCGGTTGTCCGGCGCGGGGATGCCGACATCGGCCAGAAGCTCGATGGCGCGCTTGCGCGCCTGCGCCTCCGACATGGGCAGATGCGTGCGGATGGTCTCGATGATCTGCTCGCCCACCGTGTAGAGCGGGTTGAGGCTCGTCAGCGGGTCCTGGAAGACCATGCCGATGCGCTTGCCGCGCAGGCGGCGCATCTCCTCCTCGGGCAGATTGTCGATGCGCTTGCCCTTCAGCAGGATCTCGCCCCCGGCCACGCGCCCCGGCGGGTCGATGAGGCCGATGATGGCCGAGCCGGTGATCGACTTGCCCGCCCCCGATTCGCCGACCACGCCCAGGATCTCGCCCGGTGCCACGTCGAACGAGACCTTGTCGATGGCCCGGAGCACGCCCCGCCGCGTCGGGAACTCGACCACGAGGTCCCTCACGCTGATGACCGGCGTCGCCGCGGCCCGCGCCCGCTCGCCCGCCGTCTCGACGGCGGCGCTCATTTGGCCAGCCTCGGGTTCAGCGCCTCGCGCAGCCAGTCGCCGAGGAGATTGATGGAGAGCGCGAGCGCCAGGAGCGTCAGGGACGGGAACAGGAGGATCCACCATTCGCCGGAGAAGAGGAAACCCTGTCCCACGCGGATGAGCGTGCCGAGCGAGGGCTGGGTCGGCGGCACGCCGACGCCCAGGAAGGACAGGGTCGATTCGGAGATGATCGCCAGCGCCAGCGAGATGGTGGCGATGACGAGGATGGGCTCGGTCACGTTGGGCAGGACGTGGCGGAACATGATGGCGAAGGGCTTGCGCCCGATCAGCATGGCGGCCTGCACATATTCCTTGTTCTTCTGCACAAGCGTGGCGCCGCGCACGGTGCGCGCATACTGCACCCAGTCCGACAGGCCGATGGCCACGATCAGGACGTAGACCGCCATGGTCTCGCGATACTGCGGCGGCAGGAAGCCGCGCGCGATGCCGAAGATGAGCAGCGCGATGAGGATGACCGGGAAGGACAGCTGCACATCCGCCACGCGCATGATGACGGCGTCCGTGCGCCCGCCCATATAGCCGGCCAGAAGCCCGAGGCTGACGCCCAGGATGAGCGAGAAGGTGACGGCCGCAAAGCCCACGAAGAGCGAGACGCGGCTGCCGTAGAGGATGGCCGACAAGACGTCGCGGCCCTGGTTGTCGGTGCCCAGAAGGAAGGTCTCGCCGGTGAAGCGGTTCGGCTCCATGGGCGGCGTGAAGCCGTTCATCAGGTTGATGCCGCGCCCGTCGAACGGGTTGGTGGGCGCGATCAGCGGCGCGAACAGCGCCATGCCTATCAGGAGCAGCACCACGAGCGCGGCGAGGATCGTCACCGGCGACTTGCGGAAGGAATAGCCCAGGTCCGAATCCCAGGCGCGGTAGAAGATCGATCGCTGCGGCGGCGTCGGCACGGGTTTGGCGGTATCGCTCATGACGGGAATTCCTATTTCGCCGTGCCGGTCGAGACGCGCAGGCGCGGATCGACCACGTGGTAGAGAAGGTCCACCGCAAGGTTGATGACGACGAAGACGAAGGCGATCAACATCAGGTAGGCGGCCATCACCGGCACGTCCACGACCTGAACCGACTGGATGAAGAGCAGCCCGACCCCCGGCCACTGGAACACGGTCTCGGTGACGACCGCGAAGGCGATGATCGAGCCGAGCTGCAACCCGGTGATGGTGATCACCGGCACCATCGTATTCTTCAGCGCGTGGCCGTAATTGATGCGCCGCTGCGGCACGCCCCGGGCGCGCGCGAACTTGATGTAGTCCGAGCGCATCACCTCCATCATCTCGGCGCGCACCAGGCGCATGATCAGCGTCATCTGGTAGAGCGAGAGGGTGATGGCCGGCAGCACGAGGGAAAGAAGGCCGCTGGTGGTCAGGAAGCCCGTCTGCCAGCCGCCGAGGTCCACCGTCTGGCCGCGCCCGAAGGAGGGCAGCCAGCCGAGCTCCACCGCGAAGACGTAGATCAGGCCGATGCCGATCAGGAAGGTGGGCAGCGAGACGCCCACGAGCGAGGCCGTCATCAGGAAGCGCGAGACCAGCCCGTCGCTGCGGATGGCGGTGTAGACGCCGAGCGCCAGGCCCATGACCAGCGCCAGGATGGCCGAGGTGAAGGCGAGTTCCAGCGTGGCGGGGGCGCGGCTGATGATGAGATCCATCACCGGCTGCTGGAGGCGGTAGGAGATGCCGAACTGGCCCTGCACCGCGTTGACGACGAAGTTGAAGAACTGGACGTAGAACGGATCGTTCAGGCCGAGCCGCTCGCGCATCATCTCCTGCTCGGCGATGCGCGTGTCCTGCCCCACCATGGAGGCGATGGGGTCGCCCACATAGCGGAAGAGCATGAAGGAGATGAGGGCGACCACCAGCATGACCAGGATCGACTGGCCGAGGCGTCTGAGGATGAAGGCCAACATGGGCGCGAAGCTCTCCGTGGAGCGGCGGGCGACGAGGCGCTCCCGCCAAAAAAAGCGGCCCGCCCCGCGCGTGGATTCGCGGGGCGGGCCGTGCCGTGGTCTCGCGCTTACTCGGCGACCTGCATCTCATAAAGACGCGGCTGGTTCTCCGGATGCACGGCGAGCGTGAGATTGTCCTTCATCGCATAGGCCAGCACCTGGTTGTGGATCGGCAGGACCACGCGGTCGGCCTGCACCGCTTCCCAGATCTCGGCGATGGCGGCGTCGCGCGCCGCAAGGTCGGTCTGGGTGCCCAGCGCCACGATCTTCTCGTCCAGCTCCGGGTTGGAGTAGAGGCCGCCGTTATAGGCGCCGTAATCGCCTTCCTTCGTATGGATGAGGTCGTTGAAGTTATAAGCCGAATCGAAGGTCGGCACGCCCCAGCCGAGAAGGTAGAAATCCGTCTCGTTGTTCTGGATCAGGGGCGAGTGCTGCGCCACGGGGCGCGAGGCGAGCGTTACGTTCACGCCGATCTGCGAGAGCATCCCGGCCACCGCCTGGCTGATCGCCTCGTCGTTGACGTAGCGGTTGTTCGGCGTGTCCAGCGTCACCGTGAAGCCGTCCGGGAAGCCGGCCTCGGCCATCAGCTCGCGGGCCCGCTCGATGTCGGGGGCGGGATAGGCGTCCAGTTCCTCCGTCCAGCCGTTGACGAAGGGCGGGACGACGATGCCGGTGGGGTCGGACTGGCCGCGCATGACCACCTGCTGGATGGCCTCGCGGTCCACCGCCAGATGGATCGCCTCGCGCACGAGCGGGTCGTTGAAGGGGTTGCGGTCGGTGATGTTGGAGGAGCGCAGCGGCTCCTCGCCGAAGCGGTAGGCGAAGTAGATGGAGCGGTTCTCGGCCCCTGTCTCGATCTTCACCCCGCCCTGGTTCGACAGGCGCTCCACGTCCTGCACCGGCAGGTCCTGGACGAAGTCCACCTCGCCCGAGAGCAGCGCGGCGACGCGCGTGGCCGCCTCGGAGATCACCACATACTGGATCTCGGCGACGTCCGGGGCCTCCTCGGCCCAATGCTCCTCATAGGCCGTCATCACCGAGCGCACGTCGGGGTCGCGCGAGGCCAGCGTGTAGGGGCCGGTGCCGTTGGTGTTGCGGACGGCGTAATTGTCCTCGCCGCCGGCGAAGTCCTGCACCTCGACCACGTCGTTGGTCTCGGCCCAGGTCTTGTCCATGATGAAGGTGTTGGTCAGATTGTTCGGATAGAGCGGCGAAGGGCCCTCCATCTGCACTTCCACCGTGTAGTCGTCCACCGCCGAAACGCTGGCCACGTCCGCATGGAGCTGGCGCATGTTGGAGGCTTCGGTCTTGGCGCGCTCCAGCGAGAAAACCACGTCCTCGGCGGTGAACTCGGACCCGTCGTGGAAGGTCACGCCCTCGCGCAGCTTGAACACCCAGACGGTGTCGTCGCCCTCCTTGAGGTTCCATTCGGTGGCCAGACGCGGGATCAGCGTGCCCTCGGTGTCGCGATCGACCAGCGTCTCGTAGATGTGGTGCAGGAAGTTGTGGTTGGTGCCGAGGTTCTGCGCATGCGGGTCGAGCGTCGTGGCGTCCTGCGAGCGGGCCCAGCGCACCGTTTCGGCGCTCGCGCTCGTGACCAGGCCCGCAGCAAGCGCCGTCGCGGCCATGAAGGTTGCAATCCGCATTATCGCTCCATCCTCATAGAGATACGAAAAGCCGGGCCGCGATGCGTTCGAATGACGCCAACGTAACCGGCGCGCAAAATGAACACCGATTCCCGGCAGATGACAAGGGACAGGTCAAAAAAGAGACAGGCGCATTTGTTCGCCAGGCCGGCAATGGCGAAGGAAAGGCGCGCCTTCCGCCATCCCCTACACCTCGCCATACGCAGCCCGCCCGCCACGCGGGCCGCAAGCAGCCGAAGCCGAACCGGAACGACCATGACCGCCGCCCCGCCCGTCTCGAAACATCTCGGGAAGGGCAAGCATCGGGCTAAGTAAAGGCCGTTCGCACGAGAGGTGCGGGGCGCTCAGAAACGCAACCACAGGCTGACGAACGCCCCCTCCTCCTCCAGCGTGCTCACCCCCATGAGCGTGCGGAACAGTCCGGCCTGGAGCGAGAGGCTTTCGCTCACGTCGAGCACCGCACTCGCCTGCAGCTTGTGGCTTTGCGAGCCGGCGGGCAAGGATGCGCCACGCTCCGGCTCGATGGCGGAAAAGCTCTGAAGCAGAAGAAGGACGGGTTCGGCCAGGCGCGTTCCGAAGGTCAGGTCGAGCAGAACCTCGTCGCCTTCACGTTGTGGTCGATGGCGCCAGCCCGCCTGCATGTCGAGGAAGGAGGGGAGCCCGCGCAGCTCGAAGCCGTAGCCCGCGAGGAGGCGCCCCTCGAATTCCGGCGCGGTCCGATCATGAGCGTCCGCCACCCGCAGAGAAGCTTCCACCGAGCCGATGAACGGCCCCGATTCGACCAGACGGTAGCGCCCGCCGATCTCCTGCACGCCCCAGCCGGCATGGTCGCCGGCGCCGGGCGCGCCCAGCCGCCAACGTTCCACATGCCCCTTGCCGCGCAGGGTGAAGCGGTCGCTGATGCCGTATTCGGCCAGCACGTGGATTTCCGCCTTGCGCCATGCCGGCGCGGCGGCCAGGGCGCCGTCCCCGTCGAAGGCGCGCGAGGCGCTGGCGCCGGCCAGCGTCGCGATCACGAGCCCGCGCCCCTTCTCCTGCGTCCAGGCGCCGGCCAGCGCCTTTTCGCCGGGCGCGAGAAGGAGGGCCGCCGCCAGCGCGCCACACGCCGCCCGCCGTCCCCGGCCCAACCCGATCGCCTGCCTTCGCGACCCTCGATCCACGCCCGCCTTCCATGCCCTGCCGCCCTTCGCAAGGAGAGGCCAGGGCAGGCGGGAACACAATCTATGAAAGAATTCTTTTGCAGGTTTGCGCGGCTTTCATGCGCGAAGGGTTAACCGGCCCGCCCGCTCCACCCCTTCAAACCGTCGCCGCGATGCTCTAGACGAGCGCTGCGAAGGCTGGCGGAGGATGGGACATGAGCATGGACGACAGCGAGAATCAGGCCCGGTTCCTGGCGCAGGCCCTGCCCTTCATGCAGGCCTACGAGAACAAGACCGTGGTGGTGAAATATGGCGGCCACGCCATGGGCAACCCGGAGCTGGGCCGCGCCTTCGCCCGCGACATCGCCCTGTTGAAGCAGTCGGGCATCAACCCCATCGTCATCCACGGCGGGGGCCCGCAGATCGCGCGCATGCTGGAGAGGATGGGGCTGGAAAGCCGCTTCGAGGGGGGCTTGCGCGTCACCGACGAGAAGACGGTGGAAGTGGTCGAGATGGTCCTGGCCGGCTCGATCAACAAGGAGATCGTCGCCCTGATCAACGCCGAGGGCGAATGGGCCATCGGCCTTTGCGGCAAGGACGGCAACATGGTCTTCGCGCAGAAGGCCAACAAGACGGTGCGCGACCCCGACAGCAATATCGAGCGCGTGCTCGACCTCGGATTCGTCGGCGAGCCGGTGGAGGTGGACCGCACGCTGCTCGACCTCCTGGCCCGCTCGGAGATGATCCCCGTCATCGCGCCGGTCGCGCCCGGCCGCGACGGCCACACCTACAACATCAACGCCGACACCTTCGCCGGCGCCATCGCCGGGGCGCTGGGGGCCGAGCGCCTGCTCTTCCTCACCGACGTGCCGGGCGTGCTGGACAAGGACAAGCAGCTCATCAAGGAGCTGTCCGTCGCGCAGGCCCGGGCGCTGATCGCCGACGGCACCATTTCCGGCGGCATGATCCCCAAGGTGGAAACCTGCATCGAGGCCATCGAGCGCGGCGTGCGCGGCGTCGTCATCCTCAACGGCAAGGTGATGCACGCTGTGCTTCTGGAGCTTCTGACCGAGCACGGCGCCGGCACGCTCATCGTTCCGTAGGCTTCCGGCAAGGGCAACCTATATAGGATGTCCCGCTCACGAGGAGCGGACACCGGAGCCCTGGCCGACATGAACGAGACGACGACGATCCGCCGCACCGCGCAAGCCTCGCCGGAGGACTTCGCCCATGTGCGCGACTGGATCTTCGACCTCGACAACACGCTCTACCCGCGCCGCACGAACCTCTTCGCGCAGATCGACGCGCGCATGACGAGCTTCGTGGGCGAGCTCCTGCAGCTCGACCCGCAGGAGGCGCGGCGCGTGCAGAAGGCGTTCTACCGCGACCATGGCACCACGCTGGCCGGCCTGATGAGCGTCCACAATGTCGATCCGGACAAGTTCCTGAACTATGTCCACGACATCGACTATTCGGTCCTTTTGCCCGATCCGGCGCTGGGCGAGGAGATCAAGGCGCTGCCCGGCCGCAAGTTCATCTTCACCAATGGCGACCGGGGCCATGCGGAGCGCACCGCCCGCGCGCTCGGCATCATCGACCATTTCGAGGACATCTTCGACATCGTGGCCGCCGGCCTCGTGCCCAAGCCCGCCGCCGAGACCTATAACAAGTTCATGGGCCTTCACCGCATCGACCATTCGCGCGCGGCCATGTTCGAGGACCTCTCGCGCAACCTTGCGGTGCCCAAGTCGCTCGGCCTGAAGACCGTCCTGATCGTGCCGCACAATTTCGAGACGACGGTGGGCGACGCCTGGGAGCACGAGGGCCGCGAGGGCGTCCATATCGACTACATCACCGACGATCTGACGCGGTTCCTCCAGAATATCCGCTAACGGCCCCCGAGCTTCGGAGAAGCGCGCGCGGGAGGCCTCAGCGCCCGAGGATGGAGCGCCCCCTGCCCACCAGCGGTCCCTTCTGGTGCCCGTGGGGCCGCCGGTCGCCATCGTGGCCGGCGCTCGCCTCGTTGGCGGACAGCACGTCGTCCTGCCCTTTCGCCGGATCGGCGATCGGGTGGTCCATGGCGGCCTTGCGGGCGGCGCTGCTCGCCGCGTCCGAGTCGCCCGCCCGCGCCCGCTCGCGCGTCTCGTCGGGCGCCACCGTTTCGGTCACGTCCCTGGCCTGCTGCTCGCGGATCGTCTTGTCGAGATTGGAGGCCATCGCCGGACCCTTTCCTGCCGTTCGCTCCTATCGGAACGGGAGAGCTCGCGGGCCGGTTCCCCGGCCTCCGATTGACCCTGCGCGCCGCCTCGCCTAATCCCCGCCCGAGCGAGCAATCCCAAGGAGACGAGCCCCATGTCCGATCATTCCGGCCTCGAACAGACCATCGACGCGGCCTTCGAGGCGCGGGACGGCATTTCCGCCTCCACCACCGGCGAGGTGCGCGAGGCCGTGGAGGCGGCGCTGGGCCTTCTGGACAGCGGCGCGCGGCGCGTGGCGGAAAAGGGCGCGGACGGGCAGTGGGTGGTGAACCAGTGGCTGAAGAAGGCCGTGCTCCTCTCCTTCCGCCTCAACGACATGGAGATCATCGAGGGCGGGCCGGGCGGCGCGCCCTGGTGGGACAAGGTGCCCTCCAAGTTCGAGGGCTGGGGCGCGAACCGCTTCCGTTCGGAAGGCTTCCGCGCCGTTCCCGGCGCCATCGTCCGCCGCTCCGCCTTCATCGGCAAGGGCGCGGTGCTGATGCCGTCCTTCGTCAATCTCGGCGCCTATGTGGGCGAGGGCACCATGGTGGACACCTGGGCCACGGTCGGCTCCTGCGCGCAGATCGGCGCGAATGTGCACCTGTCCGGCGGCGTGGGCATCGGCGGTGTGCTGGAGCCGCTTCAGGCCGGCCCCACCATCATCGAGGACAACTGCTTCATCGGCGCGCGCTCGGAGGTGGTGGAGGGCTGCATCGTGCGCGAGGGCTCGGTGCTGGGCATGGGCGTGTTCCTCGGCCAGTCCACCAAGATCGTCGACCGCGAGACGGGCGAAATCCTCTATGGCGAGGTGCCGCCCTATTCGGTGGTGGTCGCCGGTTCCCTGCCCGGCCGCCCGCTGGCCAATGGCGAGGCGGGTCCGAATCTCTATTGCGCGGTCATCGTGAAGCGCGTGGACGAGCGCACGCGCTCCAAGACCTCGATCAACGATCTCCTGCGCGGCTAGCCGCGGTCGCGGCCCCGCCGGGGTCCCGGGCGGGCCGTGAGCCTCAGTCGCCGAAGCGGGCGGTGTCCGGCTCGGCGAAGGCGCTCGCGACCTCCTGCACCGCCTCGGCCTCCGGGGCGGCGTCAGTCGCCTGCGTCTCGGCGGGAGCGGCCTGCGCCGCCGCCTCCGCAACGGCTTCGGCGGCATCGCCCGCGCCCGTCTCCGGCGTCGCGGCACCCTGCGCCACGGCCGCCGCCACGCGGCTGGTCTCGATGGCGGCCGCCGCCGGGCTGGCCGGCCGGGTGGCAGGCGCGATGGCCGCCGCCGCGGCGGGCGTCTCGACGCCGGGCAGCTCGACCACCTGCGTTTCGCTCGGCGCGGGCCGGCCGGTGATGGCAGCCATGTGGCGCTTGACGTTGGAGCAATAGGTCTGGGCCGAGCGCGTCATCGCGGTGGCGCGGTGGCCGCCCTTGTACTTCATCGAGGCCTGGCAGATGTCCTTGCCGCCCTTCTCCCACGCGCCCTTCAGATAGCGCATTCCGTAGCGCAGATTGGTGCGGGGATCGAAGAGGTCCTCGGTCGAGCCAGAAAAGCCCAGAGAGCGGGCCGTGGCCGGCTTGATCTGCGACAGGCCGTAGACGCCCGCGCCCCGCGCCTTCGGATTGTAGCGGCTTTCCACATGCACGACGGCGAAGGCGAGCTCGCGCGGCACGCCGGCTTCCGCCGCCGCCTCCTCGATCATCCGGTCGATGGCGGCCGAGCCGGAGATGGTGCCGTCCTGGCGCACGGCGGAGCTGGGCGCCAGTGCGGTGACGGTGGCCTGCCCGCCCTTGGCCTCGGCCGTCTCGACCGCCGGCTTCTCGCCCGGGACCGCGACCGGGGCGCCGTCCGCACCTTGCGCGGCCACGGCCTGCGGGGTGCCGACCTCGGCAAGGCCCACCATGCCGCCCTCGCCGGAAACGCAGGCGGAGAGGAGGACGGGCAGCGTCAGCGCGGCGAGGAGGCGAGGCAGGCGTTTACGAGAAACGACAGACGATCCGACCGCGCACGACAGCATATCCAAGGCCCCTCTAGCCATTGTCCCAACCCTCGTTTCCGGCGGCAGATGGGCCGAAAAAAGGCCGCGCCGGACGAAAGATGACGGAACCGTTATCAAGAAACGGCGAGCGTTGCGAATCTGCATCGGTTTCCGTGGCTTGGCGCCGCCGCCCGGCCCCGCTATCACCGACCCATGACCCGTTTGCCCACCGACCCCGCCGCGAATCTCTCAGCCCTCATCCGCTGCGTCTCCGTCACGCCGGCCGAGGGCGGCGCCCTCACCGCGCTCCAGGCCATGCTGGAGCCGATGGGCTTTTCCGTCGAGCGGCCCGTCTTCCGCCAGGAGGGCACGCCGGACGTGGAGAACATGCTGGCGGTGCGCGGCACGCGGGGGCCGCATCTGGCCTTCAACGGCCATACCGACGTGGTGCCGCCGGGGGATGAGGGCGACTGGCGGCACCCGCCCTTCTCCGCCGCCGTGGAGGACGGCGAGATGTTCGGGCGCGGCGCGGTGGACATGAAGGGTGGCATCGCCTGCTTCGTGGCCGCGCTGGCGCGGCTGGTGGAAAAGGGCGCGCTGGAGGAGGGGCGGGTCTCGCTCCTCATCACGGGCGACGAGGAGGGCGTGGCCATCAACGGCACGGTCAAGCTGCTCGCCCACGCCGCAGAGCGCGGCCACCGCTTCGACGCGTGCCTCGTCGGCGAGCCGACCAATCCGGACGCGCTCGGCGACATAATCAAGATCGGCCGGCGCGGCTCGCTGTCCGGCCTCGTCACGATCACCGGCGCGCAGGGCCATGTCGCCTACCCCCACCGGGCGCGCAACCCGATGCGCGTGCTGCCCGCCGTGATGGAGGCGCTGCAAGGCGTGCCGCTGGACGAGGGAACGGCCGATTTCCAGCCTTCCAACCTGGAATGGACGAGCGTGGACACCGGCAACAGGGCCGCGAACGTCATCGCCGCGCGCGTGTCGGCCGCCTTCAACGTGCGCTTCAACGATGTGTGGACGGGCGAGACGCTGCGCGCCGAGATCGAGCGGCGCCTTGCCGCGAGCGTGGCGCAGGCGGACGGCTTCACCGTGGGCGTGGAGTGGAAGGAGCCGGTGGCCGACGCCTTTCTGACCGCAGAGGGGCCGCTCACCCGCGCGCTGGCCGGAGCGGTGGAGGAGGAGACCGGCCGGCGCCCCGAGCTTTCCACCTCCGGCGGTACTTCGGACGCGCGCTTCGTGAAGGACTTTTGCCCGGTTGTGGAATTCGGGCTTGTCGGACGCACCATGCATATGGCCAATGAACGCGTGGCCTTGTCCGATCTGGAGAGCCTGACGCGTGTCTATGAGACCTTCATCGCCCGCTGGTTCGCCGCCAACGCCTGACTTCATCCCGCCGTTGGCCGACATCCTGCGCTACTTCTCCGGCGCCGCGCGCCTGATGGCCGGCAAGCCGGACGGGCTGAAGCGGCTGGACCTGACGGCCGACGGCTTCTGGGGCTCCTTCGCCGCGCTCCTCGTGGCGCTTCCCCCTCTCGCCCTCTCCTGGATCGAGTACGAGCGGGTGGAGCGGGCCGTGCCGCCGCCCGAAACGAGCGCTTTCGGGCTCTACGGCGCGCATCTCTTCGCCGACGCCACGGCGTGGCTGTTCCCCATCCTCGTGCTCATGCTGATCGCGCGCCCGGCGGGCTTCTCCCGCAAGCTCGTGCCGCTCGTCGTCTCGCTGAACTGGGGCAGCGCGCTCGTGGCCTGGGCGCTCTCGCCCTTGTGGCTCGCGCTCCTCATGGCAGGCCCGTCTCAGGCGGGCTCGCTTCTGGCGCCGCTGGCGGTGCTCGGCGCCATGGTGCTGACCGTGCGGCTCGTCGCCTGCGCCATGGCGGCGGACCTCATCGTCGCCTCGGCCATCGTGCTGGTGACGGTGGTCGCATCGCTGATCGCCTACGCGGCGGTGGCCGACGTCACCGGCATCGCGCTCGTATAGTCGACGGCCGTCAGGTAGAGCCCGTCCGGCGGCGCGACGGGGCCGCATCGCTTGCGGTCCCGCGCCTCGAGCGCTGCCACGAGGTCCTCAGCGCTCCAGCGATGCTCGCCCACCAGCTTGAGGGAACCGGCCAGCGAGCGGATCTGGTTGTGCAGGAAGGATTGCGCGCTGGCGTGGATATGCACCTCGTCTCCCGGCGCGCGCGTCACATCCAGACGCTCCAGCGTGCGCACCGGGTTCTTGGCCTGGCAATGGGTGGAGCGGAAGGTGGTGAAGTCGTGCGTGCCCAGGAGCCGTTTGGCCGCGCTGTCCATCGCCTCCACATCCAGCGGCCGCCACGCCCACCACACATGCCCCTTGAGGAGCGTGGGCGGCGGGCGGCGGTTGAGGATGCGGTAGAGATAATGCCGCTTGCGGGCCGAAAAGCGCGCGTCGAAGCTGTCGGGCACCGCTTCCGCCTTCAGCACGCACACGCCGCCGGCCTCGCGCAGCCGCGCATTCAGCGCGTCGCGCACCGTCTCGCCCTTCCAGGCGCGGGAGAGGTCGATATGGCACACCTGGCCCGTGGCGTGCACGCCGGCATCCGTGCGCCCCGCGCCGAAGACGGTCACGTCCTCGCCGGAGAACTCCTTCAGGACGATCTCCAGCGCCTCCTGCACCGACAGGCCGTTTGCCTGCCGCTGCCAGCCGCAATAGGGCGCGCCGTCATATTCGACCGTCAGCTTGTAGCGCGGCATCAGGGGGCCGCGATCCGCGTGCCCGGCGCAAGACGCGCGCCGTTGACGAGCGCCTCGCCGCTGACCGGCTTGCCGCCGGCGCGCTGCACCTGGAGAAGCGCCACCGCGCCCGTGCCGCAGGCCAGGCGCAGCCCGCCGGCCAGAAGCGTTCCGGGCGCGCCCTCCCCCGCCTCGGCGCGGGCGCGCAGCAGCTTCACGCGCTCGGGACCCTGCCCCAGATCAAGCATGGCCCAGGCGCCGGGAAAGGGAGAGAAGGCGTTGATCTTCGCCGCGACGGAGGCGGCAGGCGCGGCGAAGTCCACCTGCGTCTCGGCCTTGTCGATCTTGCCGGCATAGAGCATCTGCCGGCCGGTGCGCGCCGCGATCGCGTCCTGCGGCTCGAAGGAGAGCGTTCCGGCCTCCAGCCGGGCCAGCGCCTCCACCATGCCCTCGGCCGAAAGCCGCGAGAGCCGGTCGTGCAGCTCGCCCGCCGTCTCGCCCTCGCCGATGGCGGTCTCGAGCGCCAGCGCCACGGGGCCGGTGTCGAGCCCGGCCTCCATGCGCATCACCATCATGCCGGTGGCCGCATCCCCCGCCTCGATGGCGCGCTGGATGGGCGCGGCGCCCCGCCAGCGCGGCAGGAGCGAGGCGTGGCCGTTCAGCGCGCCGTGGCGGGGCGCGTCCAGCACGGCCCGCGGCAGGATGAGGCCGTAGGCCACCACCACCGCGATATCGGCCTTCAGGCCGGCGAAGGCCGCCTGCTCCTCGGCACCCTTCAGCGAGACCGGCGAGCGCACGGGAAGGCCGAGGCGCTCCGCCTCGACCTGCACCGGGGAGGGTGTGGGCGAAAGGCCGCGCCGCCCAGCCGGGCGCGGCGGCTGCGTGTAGACGGCCGCGATCTCGTGCCCCGCCTCGTGCAGGGCCCGCAGGGTGGGGACCGAGAAGGCGGGCGTGCCCATGAAGACGGTTCGAAGGCTCATGCGCCCGACGCCCTCAGGCGACGGCCTTGCGGGCCGCCTTGGTGAACTTCTTCACGACCATGTCGCGCTTGAGCTTGGAGATGTGGTCGATGAAGAGCACGCCGTTCAGATGGTCGATCTCGTGCTGCAGGCAGGTGGCGAGCAGCCCGTCCGCCTCGATCTCGCGCTCCTGTCCCGAAAGGTCGAGATAGCGTACGCGCACGCTCGCCGGACGCTCCACCTCGGCGTAATAATCCGGGATGGACAGGCAGCCCTCCTCATAAACCGACAGGGCGTCCGAGCGCTCCAGGATCTCCGGGTTGATGAAGGTGACGGGCGCCTTCTCCTCGTCCTCCTTCGCAAGGTCGATGACCAGCATCCGCAAGGGCTCGCCGATCTGGATGGCCGCCAGCCCGATGCCGGGCGCATCGTACATCGTCTCCAGCATGTCGTCGGACAGGCGGCGCAAATCGTCGTCCACCCGCTCCACGGGCGCGGAGACCTGGCGCAGGACCGGATCGGGCAGGATGATGAGAGGCTTGATCGTCATTCCGTTGCGATAATCCGGCGCGCCCGCGCGGTCAATCTCACGGCGTTTGTTCACCATTTGATCTTGCCGCCGGGGCGCGTTAGGCTGCGCGGATGAATGCGGCCGTTCTCGATTCGCCTCTCTTCACCCTCGCGGGCTTTCCGGTGACGCTCGGCCTCGCGCTGGTCTGCGGCCTGGGGCTGGCGCTTCTGGCCGCGCTCGCCCGCCTCGGCACCGGCCGGCGGGAGGCGCAGGAACGGGCGGCCCTGGCGGAGGAGCGGATCGAGGCGCTCCTGCGCTCGCAGGGCGAATTGTCGGGTCGCATGCAGACCATGGCCGAGATCTTCGGGGGGCGGCAGACGGAGATGACCCGCGTGCTGGCCGAGCGGCTGGACGGGGTGGGCGCGCGGGTGAACCAGTCGCTCGGCAATGCCGCGCGCGAGACGGGCGAGAGCCTGACGCGGCTGGCCGAGAGGCTGGCGGTGATCGACCGGGCGCAGGGCGAGATCCGCAACCTCGCCGGCGAGGTCGTGCGCCTTCAGGACATCCTCGCCAACAAACAGGCGCGCGGCGCCTTCGGCCAGGGGCGGATGGAGGCCATCGTGGCGGATGCGCTGCCGCCGGGGGCCTATTCCTTCCAGGCCACGCTCTCCAACGGCAAGCGGCCGGACTGCCTGATCGCCATGCCGAACGGCGCGCCGGCGCTGGCGGTGGACGCCAAGTTCCCGCTGGAGGCCTGGTCGGCCTTTCGCGAGGCGCAGGACGAGGCGGGCCGCGCAAGCGCGGGCCAGAGGCTGCGCCGCGACATGGACGTGCATATCCGCGCCATCGCGGAGAAATATCTCCTGCCGGGCGAGACGCAGGACACCGCCTTCCTCTTCGTGCCCTCCGAATCCATCTTCGCCGAACTGAACGAGCGGTTCGAGGACGTGGTGCAGAAGGCCCATCGCTCGCGCGTGGTCATCGTCTCGCCCGCGCTCCTGATGCTCTCCATCCAGGTGGTGCAGGCGATCCTGAAGGACCACCGCATGCGACAGGAGGCCGGGCGCATCCAGCGCGAGGTCGCGCTGCTCGGCGCGGACATGCAGCGGCTGGACGCACGGGTGGCGGCGCTGAAGACGCATTTCCTCCAGACCGGCCGGGATATCGACCAGATCGTCGTCTCCACCGAGAAGCTGGTGCGGCGCGGGGAGCGAATCGCCTCCATCGACCTTGACGAGGAGGAGTCGGCGCCCCCGCGCTCGCGAGAGAGTGATCGCGCAGCCGAATCGTCAGTCTTTTCATGAAGATGAGGACACGGAATCAATCCCGCCCCATCATCTCTTGACAAAGCGTGAATTCGGGCGGGATCGAAATTCACCATGCTGCGTTTGCCTGTCTTGAGAGGTTGAACGCGGGGACCGGGTGACATGCGGCGCACATTGAAGGCAGTTCTGACCGCATCCGTCCTCCTGACGATGCCCGCCGCCGCCCTCGCGTCTCCGACCCAGGCCTCCGGCGAGCTGGTCGAGGCGTATAACGAGCATACCGACCGCGAATTCCGCCAGGGCCTTCAGATGCGTCTGGCCTGGACCGGCGACTATACGGGCCCCTTCACCGGACATGTCGGCCCCGAGACGCTGCGCGCGATCCGCGACTTCCAGGCCCGCAACGCGATGGCGGCGGACGGGGTGATGACGGAGGCGTTCCTCCAGTCTCTGGTGGCGGAGAGCGACCGCCGGATCGCCGAATTCGGCTTCGGCTGGGAGGATGACGAGCGCACCGGCGTGCGCGTCGGCCTGCCCTTCGCCCTCGTGGCGCCGGTCGGCCGCACCGAGGTGGGCTCCATGTGGCGCGCCCCCGACGGGGGAATCGAGATCGAGACCGTGCGCTTCATGGAAGAGGGCTACGGCCTCCGGCAGGTCTTCGACATCCTGCGTGAGCCGACGCCCACCAAAAGCGTGCGCACCGCCGACTTCATCGGCGACCATTTCATCCTGACCGGCACCGAGGACGGGCGCGAGTTCTTCATCCGCTTCGACGGCGAGGGCTCCGACCTTCGCGGATTCTCGGTGGCCTATCCGGCCGGCGAGGCGGAGTTCCTGGCGCCTTATATCTCCGTTGCGGCCAGTTCCTTCGCCCCCTTCTCCGGCACGCCGCAGGACGGCACCGGCCCGCTGGCGGCGCTTCGCTCGGCCGACAGCTATGCCCTGACCCATGCGCCCTCCGGGCCGATCGGCGGGGCGCGGGACGGGCAGAAGGCCTATGACGCCTCGGGCACCGGCTTCACCGTGGCCGATGGATGGCTCCTGACGAATGCCCATGTGGCCAAATCCTGCAAGACGGTGATGGTCGGCAGCGTGGGCATGGCCTCCGAGGTGATCGTGGACGAGACGCGCGATCTGGCGCTGCTGCGCGTGGAGGGCGATATCGGCGAGCCGCTGGATATCGCCGTCGGCAAGCCGCGCCTCGGCGAGGACATCCTGGCGCTCGGCTTCCCGCTGCGCTCCATCCTGGCAGACAGCCTCAATGTGACGCGCGGCAACATCTCCTCGCTGCTCGGCCTGATGAACGACCCGGACTATCTGCAAATCTCCGCCGCCGTGCAGCCCGGTAATTCGGGCGGGCCGGTCATCGATCTCGCCGGCCGGGTCGTGGGCGTCGTCACCGCAAAGCTGAACGCGGTGGCGGTGGCAGACCTGACGGGCGATATTCCCCAGTCGATCAACTTCGCCATCCAGCCGGAGGCAGCGGCGCGGTTCCTGGAGGAGCACGACATCACCTTCAGCCCGGCCGACGCCGACGACGCGCTGGAGAGCGTGCCGGACGCGACCGCGAAGGTGCAGCCCTCGATCCATCCGGTGCTCTGCCTCGGCTGAGCGACAGCTCACACCGCCCAGCGCTCCTGCCCGGTGAAGACCACTGTCAGCCAGCGGTCCCTCGCCTCGCCGCCGAGCGCGGCGCCCACCTCCTCGCGGACCGCGTCCAGCCGCTCCACCGGGCCCACCTCGTAGCCCGGCGGCAGGATGAAGTGGATCTCGATCATGCGCGAGCGGCCGACCTTGGCGACATAAGTGTGAGCGGCGGAAAAGCCGTGATCCTTCACCGCCTTTGCCGCCACCCGCCGCGCCGCCTCGTCCAGCTCGCGCGGGGCCACGAGGAAGATGTCGGCGATGGCCTCGCGCAGGATCCTGAACGGCATCGGCACGATGCACAGCGTGAGAACGGCCAGCACGGCGGGGTCGACATAGGGCGTCAGCCCTTCGTACGCGGTGCCCTGCAAGGCGTAGCCGATGGCGAAGGCGACGAGCAGCGCGAGGGTGATGAGGCCGGAGATGAGCCAGCCCTTCGCGTCGAGGATGAGGAACTGCGAGCCGGTGCGCGCGGCGGCCCGGCGCCCCGTCCAGGCCATGACCGCGCAGATCGCGACCACGATCGAGGCATAGGCGATGGCCCAGCCGAAGGCGAGTTGCCGCCCGCCTTCCACCAGCGCCGTCACCGCGTTGATGAAGGCGTAGAGCGTCAGCACCATCAGGAGGCCGGCGTTGAAGGCCAGCACCATCGGCTCGATATGCCAGAACCCCATCTGGAACCGCCGGCTGCCGCTGGTGTCGCGTGCGATGAGGCGCGAGACGAGGAGGGCGAGGAAGGTCATCGCCGCGTCCACGGCCGAGAAGAGGCCGTCGAAGATGATGGACTGGGCGCCCGAGAGGATGCCGAAGCCCACGCCGATGCTGCCGACCACCAGCGTGGCGGCGATGGAGCGGGTGAGGACGGCCTGTTCGGCGCGTTCGGTGGGCATGGCGGGGTCTTTCGGAACTCGGCGATGCCCGGGAGATAGCGCGCCCCCGCCCTCTTGTCAGCCGAGGCGGCCGGCCGCCGCGCGGTTCGGCCAGCAGGTGGCGGCCAGCCCGGCGCGCTCCTCCACCTGCCCGATGGAACGGCGCGTCTTGAAGCCGGCCAGTCCGTCCACGCCGCCGACATCGTAGCCGGCCGAGACCATGCGCTCCTGCATCCGCGCCACGTCGCCACGCGTCATCCTGTCGGACGAGGCCCAGCCGCCGGCGAAAGGCCCCGCCCCGCGCATCCGGTCGGCCACATGGCCGATGAACAGGGCGTAGAGGTCGGAATTGTTGTAGGCCTTGATGACGTAGAAGTTCGGCGTGGCGATGAAGGCGGGGCCGAAGCGCCCGGCGGGCATCAGGAGATGACCCGTGGCGCGCGCCTCGTGCGGGGGAAACGGCCGGCCCGAGACGCGGGCGACGCCGGCAGAGACGAAATCGGCGATCGGCCGGCCCCTGTCCGGTCCCTCCAGCGCGCAGGAGACGCTTGCGGGCACATTCGCCTCGAAGCCCCAGTCCCGGCGCGCCACCCAACCGGCATCCGCCAGATAGTTGGCGATGGAGGCCAGCGTGTCGGGCACCGAGTTCCAGATATCCTTGCGCCCGTCCCCGTCGAAATCCACGGCCAGCTCCAGAAACTTGGTGGGCATGAACTGCGGCTGGCCGAGCGCGCCCGCCCAGGAGGATTTCATCTCGGACGGCCGCAAGTGGCCCTCCTCCACGATGCGCAGGGCCGCGACGAGCTCGGCCCGGAACATCTCCTTGCGGCGCGCCAGATAGGCCTTCGTGGCCAGAACCTCGAAGGCATCGTGCGGGATGGAGGCCGAGCCGAAGGCCGATTCGCGGCCCCAGACCGCCACGATGATCGGCCCCGGCACGCCGTAGCGCTGCTCAATGCGCGCGATGACGGCCGCGTGCTCCTGGAGAAGCCGCCGCCCCCGGCTGGCCAGCCCGGCCACCTGGTTCTCGGCGAAATAGCTGGCCGGGCTTTGGAATTCGGCCTGGTGCTGGTTCTCTGCCACTGGCGCGCCCTGCCCCGGCATCACCAGGTCGGGCAGGCGCAGATTGGGCCGGACGCGGCCGAGCGCGGCCTCGAAGGTGGCGCGCGAAACGCCCTGCGCGCGCGCCTGCGGCCAGATCTCGCTTTCCAGGAACGGCCTGAAGCCCGCTTCCACATTGCCCTGCGCGAGAGCGGGGGCAAGGCCGGCCAGAAGCGCCAGAAAGACGATGACGATTCGCATGGGCCGTATCTCCTCCAGCTTACGAGGGGCGCATTCTAGCAGGCAGGCTTGTGTCGGCCCTGTGGCGGCAAGGGCGCGCGGGCGCGGCGAGCGAGCCGGGGCACGGGCGGGGGACGCGGTTAAGGGCGAGGTTCGCGCGGGGGTCGCGTTTCGGGAGCCGGCAGGCGAGGATGATGCGCGAGCGCGTTTCCGCGCCGCTTTGGCGGCCGGATCGGTGAGGGATGGTGCCGTTCCGCACGGGAACGGGCGGTGGAGCGCCGGAGGCTCGCCTCCGATTGGTATTTTATATGTGGCTCGCCTCCGGCGCCCCACGCGGCGTCTTCCAGACCCTGCGGAGGGTGCCAGCCTCCGCTCCGCTTCCCGGTCCGCGCCTGTCCAACGCCGGAACCTCGGCCCGATCTCCACCCCGGCTCTCACCACGGGGCGGTTGGGCTGTCTCCGGTTCCGCGCGGCGCCCCGTGACTTGGGGCCCCTCTCCTGGTGGAGGGACGCCCGGCCTGCGAGGGTCCGTCCGGGTCGCCGCCCCTCCGGAAGAGGCCGCGCCGCGGACGCCGCCCGCCGGCCCCCGAACGATCCCGGTGATCATTCGCGCCCATCCGCGGGCCGGCGGTGGGGGGAGTATGGGGGCGTTGCGAAGATGGGGGGAAAGATCGCGCGGGAATCGGCCGGCGGCTTGCGTCCTGCGCCTCGCCCGTACGCCTCAAGCCGAGGGCAGAATGACGCCCGATTTCCCATTTTCCTATGGCGAGTTCTACGGCGCGTATAGCGAAAGGCAGAAAGCACAGGGCGCAGCATATTATCAGGCGCTGGGTATCGCGATCGAGGATTTTGACGAACGACAGTCCGCGATCCGTAAGAATCTGGAGTTTTTTGGCGCCCCGCATGTTTGCCTGCTGTTCATGCCGGAGTTTCATTCGGTGCGCATCGCCGGTGATGTCGGAATGTATGGACAGACGTTCCTGTTGGCGCTTGCAGCCCATGGACTTGGCGGCGTGCCACAGACGTTGCTGGGGTTTTTCGCCGATACGGCGCGGGAGGTCCTGGGCATCGATCCGGCGATGAAGATGCTGTTCGGAATCTCGTTCGGCTATCCCGACACGACGTCCGCTGCGAGCCGGTACCGCATTGAAAAGGCGCCTGTCGACGAAACCGTTACGTTTCACCAATAGGCCCCTGGCAGCTTTCGGGGTCCGCCCCGCCGAAAGCTGCCAGATGGCAATCCACACATTCGGGCCCTCTGCCGCTTCAGGCCCCCCGGCAGGGTCGCCGCGGTTACGGCGGGTCGGCAGGCGTGCGGGACCGGAGGCGGGATGGGGGCTAGAATTTCGTGCGCGAGCGCATGGCGGCCGAGAGGGTGCCCTCGTCGAGATAGTCCAGCTCGCCGCCCACGGGCACGCCGTGGGCGAGGCGCGTGATCTTGATGTCGAAGCCTTCGAGCTGGTCCATGAGGTAGTGGGCCGTGGTCTGGCCTTCCACCGTGGCGTTCACGGCGATGACGATCTCGGCGATGCCGCCCTCGGCCACCCGCTCCACCAGCCGGGCGATGTTCAGCTCCTCCGGGCCGATGCCCTCCAGCGGCGAGAGGACGCCGCCCAGAACGTGATAGGCCGCGTTCAGCGCCTTGGCCCGTTCCAGCGCCCACAGGTCCGACACGTCCTCCACCACGATGAGGGTGGAGCGGTCGCGGCCCGGATCGGCGCAGATCGTGCACGGGTCGCGCGTGTCCACATTGCCGCAGTTGGAGCAGGTGCGCACGCTCTCGTTGGCCTCGGCCATGGCGCCGGCGAGCGGCCCCAGAAGCTGCTCGCGCCGCTTGACGAGATGAAGCGCGGCGCGGCGCGCCGAGCGGGGCCCCAGCCCCGGAAGCTTGGCGAGCAACTGGATGAGCCGCTCGATCTCCGGGCCGGCGATGGATTTGGCCATGGCGTGTCGTCTCTCACGGGCCGAACGGCCCGCCCTGTCGGTTCGTTTCTCGAGAAAGCCCCGGCGGCGAACCGGCTCCGGCCTTTTTCACGGGCGCCCTAGAAAGGCAGCTTCATGCCGCCGGGAAGCTGGAGGCCGGCGGTGAGGGCCTGCGTCTTCTCGGCGATGAGGCCGTCCAGCCTGCGCTTGGCCTCGGCATGGGCGGCGACGATCAGGTCCTCCAGGATATCGGCCTCCTCAGGCTTCAGGAGCGAGGGGTCGAGCGAGAGGGAGACCAGCTCGCCCGCGCCCTTCAGCGTGACGGTGACGACGCCGCCGCCGGACTGGCCCTGCGCCTCCACCTCCGCGATCTCGGCCTGGAGACCCTGCATCTTCTCCTGCATGGCCTTGGCCTGCTTCATCATGCCCATCAGGTCTTTCATCGATCCTCGTCCTCTTCTTCCTCGGTCTCGAAGGTCACGTCCGCCGGCTCGCCCCAGTCGAGATCGTCCGGGTCGATGTCCACCCGCTCGGGCAGGCCCGTATCCTCCTCGACAACGGGCTCGTCCTCGACAGGCTCCTCGACCTCTCCCCGCAGGCGCACCTCCTTCACGGTGGCGCCGGGAATGGCGGCGAGGATGGCGGCGACCTCCGGGTCGCCCCGCGCCTCCTCGATCAGCTCCCGGCGGCGGCGCGCCTCGCGCTCCTCCAGCGTCTCGGCGCCGCCCGCGGGCACGAGCGAGACGACGAAGCGCCGGCCGGTCCAGTCGAAGAGCTTGCGCGACAGGTCGTTGGCGAAGGTGGCCGGCGCGCCGGGGGCCAGCTCGGTCTCGATATGGCCGGGCTCGATGGACTTGACGCGCAGATAGCGGCGGATGCGCGTGCGCATCAGGGAATCGCGCTTCTCCAGCGCCAGCTTCGCCAGATCGTCGATGGAGGCGGGCAGCGCGCTTTCGTCCACGCCGGGCACGGCCGGGCGCATGGGCACGGCCTGCGGCGCGGGCGACAGCAGCATGGCGGCAAGGCTGGGCCCGCCGGAGCGCGCCTGCGGCGCACCGCCGCCCTGCACGGCGCGGGGCGCGGGCGCGGCGGGCTGCGCGGAGGCGGAGACCGGCGCCCCGCCGGCCGGGCGAGGCGGGGCAGAGGGTGCGGCGGAGGGCACGGAAGTGGCCGGGCCACCGGCGGGCGCGGCGGGCACCTCGCCGCGCTCCAGCATGCGCAGGAGCTCGTCCGGCGAGGGCAGGTCGGCGGCGTGGGCGATGCGGATGAGCGCCATCTCGGCGGCCTGCCGGGGCGAGGCGGCGAGGCGCGCCTCCTCGATCGCCTTCAGCAGCATCTGCCATGTCTGCGACAGGGTGCGCACCGACAGGCCGGCCGCGAAGGCCGCGCCGCGCTCGGCCTCGGCCGGCGAGAGGGAGGCGTCCCCGGCCGCCTCCGGCACATAGCGCAGCGAGGTGACGAGATGGGTGAAATCGGCCAGATCGCTCAGCACCACCACGGGATCGGCCCCGCTGGCATATTGCTCGCGAAGCTCGGCCAGGGCGGCGCGCGCGTTTCCCTTCATCAGGTGCTCGAACAGGTCGAGCACGCGCACCCGGTCCGCCAGCCCCAGCATGTCGCGCACGGTGGAGGCGTCGATGGCGCCCGCGCCGTGGGCGATGGCCTGGTCGGTGAGGGACAGGGCGTCGCGCACCGAGCCTTCCGAGGCGCGCGCGATGAGGCGCAGCGCCTCATCGTCGATCCCCACCGATTCGGCCTCCAGAACGCGCTTCAGGTGGCCCATCATCTCGGCGGCGCCGACGCGGCGCAGGTCGAAGCGCTGGCAGCGCGAGAGGACGGTGATCGGAACCTTGCGGATCTCGGTGGTGGCGAAGACGAACTTCACATGCTCGGGCGGCTCCTCCAGCGTCTTGAGCAGGCCGTTGAAGGCCTGCGTGGAGAGCATGTGCACCTCGTCGATGATATAGACCTTGTAGCGCGCGGAGACCGGGCGGTAGCGCACCTGCGCGATGATCTCGCGGATATCGTCGATGCCGGTGTGGGAGGCGGCGTCCATCTCCACCACGTCCACATGCCGCCCCTCCATGATCGCCTGATCGTGGATGCCGGGCTCGCCCATGTGGATGGTGGGGCGGTGGACCGTTTCGGTTTCGTAATTGAGCGCGCGCGCCAGGATGCGGGCCGTCGTGGTCTTGCCCACGCCCCGCACGCCCGTCAGCATCCAGGCCTGCGCGATGCGCCCGGCCTCGAAGGCGTTGGTGAGCGTGCGCACCATCGGCTCCTGGCCGATGAGGTCGTCGAAGGAGCGGGGGCGGTACTTGCGCGCAAGGACGCGATAGGGGCTCGCCCCGCTCTGCGTGCTCGTCTCGCTCTGTGCCATCCGCCCAGCCCCGACAGGTCTCTTCGCGGCGAACCTAGCCGCCTTTGCCGACAATGCAATCGGCAAGACCGGCGGAGGCGGACCGGCGCCGCAATCGCGCCATGCTTGCGATGGATGGAAAGGCGCCGCCGGCATGGCGGTGCCTGGGGACCGTCCTCGTGAACATGAGCCTCTTCCAGCGCCGCCGGCGCTATGTTCTCGCCGCCCTGATCCTGGCCGCCTTCGCCGCCCTGCTCGGCATTTCCCCGGCAGGATCGCACCGGATCCACGAGGCCGTCGAAGCGGGCGGGCTCATCCTGATCCTCCTCGGCATCGCCGGCCGCCTGTGGTGCACCCTCTATATCGGCGGGCGCAAGAACGTGGAGATCGTGCGGAGCGGGCCCTATTCGATCACGCGCAACCCGCTCTACTTCTTCTCGACGCTGGCGGCGGGCGGCGTGGGCGCGCAAAGCGGCAGCCTGACCCTCGGCGTGATCTTTCTCCTGGCAAGCTGGGCGGCGTTCAGCATCGTCATCCGGCGGGAGGAAACCTATCTCGCGGGCCTGTTCGGCCCGGCCTATGACGCGTACCGGCGCAGCGTGCCGCGCTTCTGGCCCGATCCGCGCCTCTTTAAGGACCAGCAGACGCTGAGCGTGCGCACCGGGCGCCTCTATGCAACGCTGCTGGACGGCCTCGTCTTCCTCGTGGCGATCCCCGCCTTCGAAACCACGGAGCATTTACAGGCTACGGGGGTTCTCGATCCCGTCCTGTGGCTCTACTAAGCGGGCGGCCGGACGGGGGAAAAGGGTGGGAGGCTGGCACGATGACCCGTGCCGGAGCTCGTTGGGGCTGCTTCCTTCCGGACCTGACCCGGTTGGCGAGTGGCTCGTCCACCACCAACCTCCCGGCCTCCATATCGTTCGAGCCGGCGCCAAATGCAAGCCGCCGGACGCCCGCAATCGGAAAAGTCACCCCGAAAGCCGCCATGTCCTCCTTTCTCCTCGATCCGCGCCTTGAGGCGGACACGATCCCCCTCGCCCGCCTGCCCCTGTGCCGCGCCCTCCTGATGAACGACCGGCGCTGGCCATGGGTCATCCTCGTTCCCGAGCGGCCCGGCCTTGTGGAGCTGTTCGACCTGGCCGCGCCCGAGCGCGCGCTCCTGGCCGAGGAGGCCAGCTTGACGGCCGAGGCACTGAAGGCGCAGACGGGGGCGCTCAAGATCAATCTCGGCGCGCTGGGCAACATGGTGCGCCAGTTCCACCTGCACGTCATCGCGCGGCAGGAGGGCGACGAGGGCTGGCCCGGCCCGGTCTGGGGCCGGCCGGGCGCGGCGCCCTACGAGGCCGGCGAGGGACAGGCGCTGGCGCTGGCGCTGGCCGGGCGGATGGGCCGGGCATGAGCGCGCTCCTCACACAAGCCGCGCCGGCCATGGGCTTTTGCGGCAACCGCCTCGTCCGCTCCGGGGAGGAGCGAAGCGAGGAAACGCTGGCGCTGGCGCTGCGCCATGCGGATGCGCGCATCTTCCTCTCGCTCGGCGGGCAGTGGCTGTGCCGGACGGTGGAGGGCCGCGCGGACCCCGCCTTCGCGCTTTTCGAGGCGCAGGCGCTGGGCGGCGCGCTGGAGGAGGCGGTGCTGCTCGGCTGGCGGCGCGAGGATGGCGCGCCCCGCCTGGCGCTGGCCCTGCCGGAGGGCATGGAGGCGCCCGGCGAGGCCGAGCCACTCGACCTGCGCACGCTCGCCATGGAGGCCCGGCTCGACGCGGAGGCGCAAGGCGAGCTGGCGCAGGGGCAGCATCTCCTGACCTGGCACCGCCGGACGCGCTTCTGCGGCCTGTGCGGGGGGCGGACCGTTTCGGAGATCGCCGGCTATCGCCGCCGCTGCACGGCCTGCGGGCAGATGCATTTCCCGCGCACCGACCCGGTGGCGATCATGCTGATCCACGACGGCGAGGGGAACGGGCTTCTCGGCCGGCAGCATCATTTCAAGCCCGGCATGTGGTCCTGCCTCGCCGGCTTCGTGGAGCCGGGCGAAACCATCGAGGACGCGGTGCGCCGCGAGACGCAGGAGGAGGCGGGCATAATGGTGGGCGAGGTCGCCTACGAAGCCTCGCAGCCCTGGCCCTTTCCCGGATCGCTGATGATCGGCTGCCGGGGCCGCGCCCTGACAAGCGACATCACGATGCAGGACGCGGAGCTGGAAGGGTGCCGCTGGTTCACGCGCGCCGAGATGCAGGCCATGCTGGAGGGGCGCCATGCCGACGGACTGAGCCTGCCTTCAAATTATGCAATCGCGCATCAACTCGTGCGGCGATTTTTAGGTGGCTAAGCCGGAAACCCGGCTTCATGGCCGAATTTCGACAATGCGTCTGCCCGCCTCATGCACAATATGCACAACAGACGTGCAAAATCTGCGCTCCTCGTGGGCAGGTGGAGGGTCTATATGGATGCTCAGAACAGATGCACCCTCCAAGGACAAAAACGATGTTTTCGGGATTCACCCGCCGCCTCAAGAACTACCGCGACTACAGCCGCAGCGTGAGCGAGCTGCGCGAGATGGACGACCGCATGCTCGCCGATATCGGCGTGATGCGCGGCGACATCCGTCGTGCGGTGCAGCAGGGCCGCTAAACCCTCCCCACCGAACGACAGCAGACGCCAAGCCCCCGCATTCCGGGGGCTTTTTGCTGTCCGGCCCCCGATTTTCAGATGCGCTCGGGCGCGGCGGGATAGACGCCCAGGATGGTCAGCCGCTTGGTGAAGAAGGCCAGCTCGTCCAGCGCCCGCCCCAGCGGCTCGTCGCTCGGGTGGCCCTCCACATCGGCGTAGAACTGCGTGGCGGTGAACTGGCCGCCGAGCTGGTAGCTCTCCAGCTTGGTCATGTTGACGCCGTTGGTGGCAAAGCCCCCCAGCGCCTTGTAGAGCGCGGCCGGCAGGTTGCGCACCTCGAAGACGAAGGTCGTCACGGTCGGCCCGTTGCCCGCCGGCGCCCAGAGCGCCTCGTCCCCCTCGCCGGCGCGCGACAGGACGACGAAGCGCGTGGTGTTGTGCGCCGCGTCGTCCACGTCTTCCAGCAGGATGTCGAGCCCGTAGAGATCGGCGGCCAGGCGCGGGGCGAGCGCCGCCGCGCCGCGCGCCTCCATCTGCGAGACGAGGCGCGCGGCGCCCGCCGTGTCGCCCGAGACGACAGGCTTCCAGCCGTGCCGGCGCAGGATGCCCCGGCACTGGCCGAGCGCGTGGATATGGCTGTGGACCTCGCGCACCTCCTCCAGCGACACGCCCCTCTTGGCCATGAGCTGGAAGCGGATGGGCAGGAAATGCTCGCCCACGATCTTCAGCCCGGAGATGGGCAGGAGGTGATGGATATCGGCGACCCGGCCCGCGATGGTGTTCTCGATGGGGATCATGGCCAGATCGGCCTCGCCCTTCGTCACCGCCGCGAAGGCGTCCTCGAAGGTCGGGCACGGCAGGGGCTCGAGCGCCGGATACCAGTTGCGGCAGGCGGTATCGGAATTGGCCCCCGGCTCGCCCTGGAAGGAGATCCGGCCCGTGGCGGCGCGGGGAAGCAGCTTGCGCCGCGCCTCCTCGAGCTGGGCCGGCGTATCCACGCCCAGCGGCACGGCGCCGACGATGCCCACGTCGATGCGCATTCCCGCTTCCAGCGCGCGCAACTGCTCCAGGCTCTCGCGGCGCTCCAGCGCCGAGGGGCCGAGCGCCACGAACCGCTCCAGCGCCCGGCGGCGATAGGCGTAGACGCCGATATGGTGGAACAGCTCGCCCTCCCCCGCCGGGGCGCTGGCGCGCGTGAAGTAGAGCGCGCGCAGCCGCCCGCCCGGCAGCGGGGAGCCGACGACCTTGACCACCGCCGGATCGGCCCGCTCCCTTTCCAGCGTGATCGGGGCGGCGAGCGTGGCGATGTCGCAATCGGCCTCCTGCGCCAGAAGCTCGGCCACCGCGCGGATCGAGGCCGGCTCCACGGTCGGCTGGTCGCCCTGGAGATTGACGACCACCTCCACCTCGCCCCGCGGATCCAGCAGCGTGAGGGCCTCGAAGCTGCGGTCCGAGCCGGAGAGATGATGGCCCCCCGTCATCACCGCCTCGAAGCCCGCCGCCTCCACGGCCTTGCGAATCTCGGGCGAATCCGTGGCCACGACCACACGGCCGATGCCGGCGGCCGTGGCGCGCTCGGCCACGTGCACGATCATCGGCCTGCCCGCGATGTCGGCCAGCGGCTTGCCGGGGAGCCGGGTGGAGCCCATGCGGGCCGGAATCAGGACGAGAGCTTTCATATCGGGCCTTGCGGGGCCGTGCGGCCCCTCTCGATTTTGCGTCTGTGTTGCAACCGGCGCTTGATCCTTGGCGCGCGCCGATGCAAGAACGGTTCTAACTCGCTCGCCCGGCCGCCTTCTTCGCGAGGCACGGCCGAAGCGGTTCGAGCCCGGTCTCGTGGGGACTTACAGATGTTGCCTCAAAAGGGCAAAGCTCCTAGTTTTCGCGCGATTTCTTGAATGCGTTCGTCGGCCCGGGAGTTGCCGGCTGGTGAGGAGCCGCCCGTTTCATGGATTCTTTCGAGGCCAACAAGATTTTCGGCGCCGTGCTCGGCACCGTCTTCGTGCTGTTCGGCGGCAGCCTTCTGGCGGAGGCGATCTTCACCTCCCGGGTGCCGGAGCAGCCCGGCTACGTGATCGAGGCGCAGGAGGAGGGCGCGGGCGGCGCGGCGGAGGAGGTGGCTTTCGTGCCCATCGCCACGCTGCTCCAGGACGCGGACGCCGAGGCCGGCTCCACCGTGTTCCGCCGCTGCCAGTCCTGCCACAGCCCCGAGGAAGGCGCGCCCTCCGGCGTCGGCCCGCATATGTGGGACGTGGTGAACCGCCCCGTGGCCGAAGATCCGGGCTTTTCCTACTCCACCGCCATGGAGGCCTTCAGCGAGGGGGCCACGGTGGTGTGGGACTACGAGCATCTCGACCATTTCCTGCGCAATCCGCGCCAGTACATTCCCGGCACCGCGATGGGCTTTGCCGGCATTTCCAACGACGGCGACCGCGCCAACCTGATCGCCTATCTGCGCACGCTCTCCAACGACCCGGCCCCCCTGCCCGAGCCGCCGGCCGAGGAGCCCGCCGCCGAGGGCGAGGCCGCGCCGGGCGGGGAAGCCGCGCCGCAGGACGAGGCGACGCCGCCGACGGTGGGGACCGACCCCTCGCAGCCCGCCACCGACCAGCCGCAGGCCCCGGCCACGACCGATCCCGCCAGCGGCGCGGCGCCGATCTCCGAGAGCCCGGCCACGACCGGCGAGGCCACCGACCCGCAGGCCGCCACGCCCAACACGGGCGAGGAGGCGCCGGCCACCGGGGAAGCCCCGGCGCAAGCCGCGCCGGCCGAAGCCGGCGAGCCGGCGCCGGCCCCGGCCCCGGCCCCGGCTCCGGCTCCGGGCGGCACCACCATCGTTCCCGCGCCGCAGCCATAGGCGGCGCGCCCTTCATGGAAACGGGCCGGACAGCGATGTCCGGCCCGTTTTCACGTTGCGGCCTGTCTTAAGCGTAATGTGGCGGCGGTGGACTCGCGCGCATTTGAAGCTAGACTCGGCGCCAGAATGCCGCACTGCCGAACGAAGGCCACAATGCCCGGCATGGCTGAACACGACCACAGCGCGGGGAGACCGGATTTCATGAAGCTCTTGCGGCAGGCCCTCGCCATCGCGGCCCTCCTCCTCGCCCCCGCGCCCGCCCTCGCCCAGGACACCCCGCCCGCCGCCGAGACCGCGCCGGCGGCGGAGATGGGCGATTGGCGCCCCTCCTCCAGCCTCATCGAGCCGACGAAATACCCGGACGACTTCGCGCATTACGACTATGTGAACCCGGACGCCCCGAAGGGCGGCACGCTGAACCGCATCGCATCGGGCAGCTATGACAGCTTCAACCCGTTCATCCTGCGCGGGACGGCGGCAGCCGGAACGAGTTCGGGCGTCGGCGGGTTCGGCGGCGGCGTCATCTACGATACGCTGATGGAGCAGTCGCCGGACGAGCCGGGCGTGAGCCACGGGCTGATCGCCGAGGCGATCCGGTATCCGTCCGACTATTCCTCGGTCAGCTTCCGCCTGAACCCCGAAGCACGCTGGCACGACGGCGAGCCCATCACCGTCGAGGACGTGTTGTGGAGCTTCGAGACGCTGAAGACCCTGCACCCGCAATGGTCCTCCTACTACGCCAATGTCGCGGAAGCGCGACAGAGCGGCGAGCGGGAGGTGACCTTCGTCTTCGACCAGACGAACAATCGCGAGCTTCCCAACATCATGGGCGACCTCGTCGTCCTGCCCAGGCACTGGTGGACGGGGCAGGACGCGCAGGGCCGCACGCGCGACATCACCCAGCCCACGCTGGAGCCGCCCCTCGGCTCGGGCCCCTACCGCATCGCGACCTTCAACGTCGGCAACTCGGTGGAGTGGGAGCGCGTGCCGGACGCCTGGGGGGCGAGCCTGCCGACACGCGTCGGCCGCTACAATTTCGACCGCCTGCGCTACGTCTATCTGCGCGATGCGAACGCCTCGTGGGAGGCCTTCAAGAAGGGCGGGCTGGACGACTGGCGGATCGAGAACGATTCCCAGCGCTGGTCGACGGGCTACGACTTCCCGGCGGCCGTCGACGGGCGGGTGGCGCGCGAGACCCTGCCCGACCACTCCGTGATGTCCATGCAGGCCTATGTCCTGAACAACCGCCTGCCCAAATTCTCGGACCGGCGCGTGCGCAAGGCGCTGACGCTCGCGTTCAATTTCGAGGACATGAACCGCAACTTCTTCTACGGCCTGAACAAGCGCATCTCCAGCTACTGGGACAATAGCGAGCTGGCCGCCAAGGGGCTGCCGAGCGAGGCCGAGCTTCGTTATCTGGAGCCCTTGCGCGACTCGATCCCCGATGAGGTGTTCACGCAGGAATTCAAATTGCCCGTCTACGACTCGGCCACCGGCGGCCGAGAATATCTGCGCGAGGCGCTGGGGCTGCTGCGGGAGGCCGGATACGAGCTGCGCGGCACGACGCTGGTGAACGGCGAGACGGGGGAGCAGCTCTCCATCGAGTTCCTGGGCTCGGACCCCAGCTCCAACCGCACGCTGGAGCCCTATGCAAGGCAGCTCGAGCGGCTCGGCATCCGCACCAATGTGCGGATCATCGATCCGACGCAGTATATCGAGCGGATGAACAATTACGACTTCGAGCTGGTGGGCATGCGCTACTATCCGCAATCGCTCTCGCCCGGCAACGAACAGCGCGACTTCTGGTCTTCGACGGCGGCCGACACGCCCGGCACGCGCAACTATGCCGGGGTGAAGGATCCGGCGGTGGACCAGTTGATCGACGCGATCATCACCGCGCCCGATCGCGACTCCCTGGTCGCGGCCACGCGCGCGCTCGACCGCGTCATGCTGTGGAACTACCATGTCGTTCCCCAATGGTACCGCGACGAGTTCTGGCTGGCCTACTGGGACAAGTTCGGCATGCCGGAAAGCCAGCCGGCCTATGCCGGGATCGACCCGTTCTCCTGGTGGGTGAAGGGTGAAGTGGCCGTCAACACGCCGGCCGACGCGCAGGCGTCCGGGCTGTCCGACAGCGACATTCCGCAATGACCGGCTCGCTTACCCGCTTCACCCGCCGCCATCTCGGCCGGATGCTGCTCGGCGCGGGGGCCGCGGCGGCGCTGCCGAGGCTGTCCCTCGCGCAGGTGCCCGCGGACACGCCGCTGCACGGCTTCTCGGCCTTCGGCGAACTGAAATACGGGCCCGGCTACACGCATTTCGACTATGCCAACCCGCAGGCGCCGCAGGGCGGGCGCATGGTGATGGACGTTCCGAACTGGCTGTTCAACCAGTCGGCCACCACCTTCGACACGCTGAACACCTTCGTGCTCCAGGGCAATGCGCCGCCGCGCATCGAGAGCCTCTACGAATCGCTGATGACCTCCTCGCTGGACGAGCCGGATTCGCTCTATTGCGCGCTGGCCGAAAGCATCGCGATGTCGGCGGACGGCAACGTCTTCACCTTCGCGCTGCGCCCGCAGGCGCGCTTCTCCACGGGCGAGCCCGTCACGGCCACCGATGTCGTCTTCTCCTACGAGACGATGAAGCAGGAAGGGCATCCGAGCCTGGCCTACCTTCTGCAGGAGGTGACGGGGGCCGAGGCGGTGGACGAGCGCACGGTGCGCCTCACCTTCTCGGGCCGCCAGTCCGTGCCGGCCGTTCTGGGCGCGCTGATCCTGCCCATCATCCCGGCGGGCTTCTTCGAGGGGCGCGAGTTCGCGCGCACCGGCATGACGGAGATTCCCGGCTCCGGCCCGATGCGCGTGGGGCGCTACGAGGCCGGCCGCTTCATCGAATACGAGAAGCGGGACGACTATTGGGGCGCGGACATGCCCTTCGCGCGCGGGCTCGGCCATTTCCAGACGCTGCGGATCGAGTTCTTCCGCGACCGGCAGGCGGCGTTGCAGGCCTTCAAGTCCGGCCTCATCACCTTCCGGCAGGAGTTCACCACGCGCGCCTGGGCCACGGAATACGAGTTCCCGGCCGTGCAGGCGGGGCGGGTGCAGCGGCGCACCTTCCCGCGCGAGAAGCGGCCGAGCTTCCAGTGCTGGGCCTTCAACCAGCGGCGCCCGCGCTTTGCCGATGCGCGCGTGCGCCGGGCGCTGAACCTGTGCTTCGACTTCGAATGGACCAACGCCAACCTCATGTACGGCCTGCGCGTCCATTCCGATTCCCCCTTCGAGGGCTCGGACTTCAAGGCCCATGGCGCACCCTCCCCGGAAGAGCTGGCGATCCTGGAGCCCTTGCGCGGGCAGGTGCCGGACGAGGCGTTCGGCGAGGTGTGGGTGCAACCGGTGACGGACGGCTCGGGCCGCGACCGCGCCATCCTGCGCCGGGCCGCCGACCTCTTCGCCGAAGCGGGATGGACGCGCTCGGGGAGCGGGCTCGTCAACGAGGCGGGGGAGGTGTTCCGGCTCGAATACATGGCGAGCGACCCGGAGCAGGTGCGCGTCTACGGGCCGATGATCGAGACGATGAGGCTGCTCGGCGTGGATGCCTCCATCCGCGTGGTGGACGCGGCGCAGTACCAGGAGCGGCAGAACAATTTCGACTTCGACATGATCCTCGCCGCCTTCTCGCTCGGCACCACGCAGACGCGCGACAGCCTCGACATGTTCTTCGGCAGCGGATCGGCGGCGCGGCCCGGCTCCTACAACTATCCCGGCATGGCCGATCCGGGCGTCGACGCGCTGATCGGCGCCGTGGACGCGGCGAGGGCGCGGCAGGACGCGGTGATCGCCATGCGCTGCCTCGACCGGGTCCTGCGCGCGCGGCTCGACTGGGTGCCCAACATCACCTCCGCCGAGCATCTCGCGGCCTATTGGGACATGTTCGGCTTCGACGAGCCGAAGCCCGATTACGGCTTCCCGGTGGAATCCCTGTGGTGGTACGACGAGGACAAGGCTCGCGCCATCGGCCGGGCCTAAGACCGAAGCGGGTCCACGCTCCCTTTCGCGAAGTCCAAGGAACGAGAAGGCCATAGATGGGCGCCTATATCCTGCGACGACTGCTCTTGATGGTGCCGACTCTCCTCGGCATCCTCGCCATATCCTTCGTCGTCATCCAGTTCGCGCCCGGCGGGCCGGTGGAGCAGGTGATCGCCCAGCTTCAGGGCACGGGCGGGGGCGCGGCGGACCGGCTCGGCGGCGGGGGCGGCGACTTCCAGGCGCAGTCCTCCGGCGAATCTTCCGGCTATCGCGGCGCGCAGGGGCTCGACCCGGCCTTCATCGCGCGGCTGGAAGCCCAGTTCGGCTTCGACAAGCCGCCGCTCGAGCGCTTCGGCCTGATGGTCTGGAACTTCCTGCGCTTCGACTTCGGCGAGAGCTATTTCCGCTCCATCTCCGTCATCGACCTCATCATCGAGAAGCTGCCCGTCTCCATCTCGCTCGGCCTGTGGATCACGCTGCTCTCCTATGCGATCTCCATTCCGCTCGGCATCCGCAAGGCGCTGAAGGAGGGCTCCTCCTTCGATACGTGGACGAGCGCGATCATCATCGTCGCCTATGCCATTCCCGGCTTCCTCTTCGCCGTGCTCCTCATCGTGCTCTTCGCCGGCGGCTCCTTCCTCGACTGGTTCCCCCTGAGGGGGCTGACCTCGGACAACTGGGCGCAACTGTCCTGGCCCGAGCGCATCCTGGACTATTTCTGGCACCTGACGCTGCCGCTCATTGCCTTGTCGCTCTCGGCCTTCGCGACGACGACGCTGCTCACCAAGAATTCCTTCCTCGACGAGATCCGCAAGCAATACGTCACCACCGCGCGGGCCAAGGGCCTGACGGAGCGGCGCGTGCTCTACGGCCACGTCTTCCGCAACGCGATGCTCATCATCGTCGCCGGCTTTCCCGGCGCCTTCATCTCGGCCTTCTTCACCGGCGCGCTCCTGATCGAGACGATCTTCTCGCTCGACGGGCTGGGCCTGCTCGGCTTCGAGAGCATCTACCGGCGCGATTATCCGGTGGTCTTCGCCACACTCTACATCTTCTCCCTCCTGGGCCTCATCACCACGCTGATCTCCGACCTCACCTATACGTGGATCGACCCGCGCATCGATTTCGAGCGGCGGGAGGTCTAGCGCATGGACAAGGTGAGAGAAGGCCAGCGCCCCGACCCGCAGCCCGCAGACCATCCGGACGAACCGGTGAAGCCGGCCGCGCTGAACGCCGCTTCCACGGCCACGGAGCAGACCGCCGGCCTCGCGCAGGCCGCACCGCCCGCGCGCGTGAAGCGCTCCCGCCTGTCGCCGCTCAACGCGCGACGCTGGGAGAACTTCAAGGCGAACCGGCGCGGCTACTGGTCGCTGTGGATCTTCGGCGCGCTCTTCCTCGTCACCCTCTTCGCCGAGTTCGTGGCCAACGACCGGCCGATCCTCGTCCAGTACCAGGGCGAATACTACTACCCGACCTTCGTGGACTATCCGGAGGAGGTGTTCGGCGGGTTCCTGCCGGTGACGAACTATCGCGACCCCTTCGTGGCCGAGGAGATCGAGGCGAACGGCTGGGCCATCTGGCCGCCGATCCGCTATTCCTACCGCTCGGTGAACAACGAGATTCCGCGCCCCGCCCCCTCGGCCCCCTCCTGGCTGATGGACCGCGAGGAGCGCTGCCAGCGCTATCCGCTCGGCGCGGAGGATCCGAACTGCAATTTCGGCAACATGAACTGGCTTGGCACCGACGACCAGGCCCGCGACGTGCTGGCCCGGCTGATCTACGGCTTCCGCATCTCGGTGCTGTTCGGCCTGATCCTGACGGGCGCCTCGGCGGTGATCGGCGTGGCGGCCGGCGCGGTGCAGGGCTATTTCGGCGGCTGGGTGGACCTGACCTTCCAGCGCTTCATCGAGATCTGGTCCTCGATCCCGGTGCTCTATCTTCTCCTCATCGTCGCGGCGATCCTGCCGCCGGGCTTCTGGATCCTGCTTGGCATCATGCTGCTCTTCTCCTGGGTGGCGTTCGTGGGCGTGGTGCGGGCCGAGTTCCTGCGCGCGCGCAACTTCGAATATGTGAACGCGGCGCGAGCGCTGGGGGTGAACGACTTCACCATCATCACGCGGCACCTGTTGCCCAACGCGATGGTGGCCACGCTCACCTTCCTGCCCTTCATCCTCAACGGCTCCATCACCACGCTCACCTCGCTCGACTTCCTCGGCTTCGGCCTGCCGCCCGGCTCGCCCTCGCTGGGCGAGCTGCTGGCGCAGGGGCGCAACAACCTCCAGGCGCCGTGGCTCGGCATCTCGGGCTTCGTCGTCCTGTCGCTGATGCTCTCCCTCCTCGTCTTCGTGGGCGAGGCGGTGCGCGACGCCTTCGACCCCAGAAAGAGCTTCCGGTGAGGCCTTGGGCGCATATGCCACGGCAACGATCGAAGCCGACGCACGGCGGCGGGAGGACGCGCGCGACCATGCCCCGCCCCACGCCCATGCCCACCAGCCGCGCCGACAGGAGGCCGACCCGTTGAGCCAGACGAATCCGGCCCTCGCACCCATCCTCTCGGTCCGCGACCTTCAGGTCGCCTTCCACCAGGGCGGGCGCACCATGCGCGCGGTGGAGGGCGTCTCCTTCGACATCGCGCCGGGCGAGACGCTGGCGCTCGTGGGCGAATCGGGCTCGGGCAAGTCGGTCTCGGCGCTCTCGATCCTGAAGCTCCTGCCCTATCCCTCGGCCAGCCATCCGGGCGGGGCCGTCCTCTTCGAGGGCAAGGACCTCCTGACCGCCGACGAGCCCACCTTGCGGGGCGTGCGCGGCAACAGGATCTCGATGATCTTTCAGGAGCCGATGAGCTCGCTCAACCCGCTCCACACGATCGAGCGGCAGATCGGCGAGGTGCTGAAGGTCCATCAGGGCCTTTCGGACAAGGCGGCGCGCGGGCGCATCCTCGAGCTTCTGCACCAGGTGGGCATCCGCGAGCCGGAAAAGCGCCTGAAGAGCTTCCCGCACCAGCTCTCCGGCGGCCAGCGCCAGCGCGTGATGATCGCCATGGCGCTGGCCAACGAGCCGGACATGCTGATCGCCGACGAGCCCACCACCGCGCTCGACGTGACGGTGCAGGCGCAGATCCTCGAACTCCTGAAGACGCTCCAGGCCGAGCGCGGCATGGCCATGCTCTTCATCACGCACGATCTGGGCATCGTGCGGCGCATCGCCACCCGCGTCTGCGTGATGAACAAGGGCCGCATCGTGGAGGAGGGCGAGACGGCGCGCATCTTCTCCGACCCGCAGCACCCCTATACGCGCCATCTCCTGGCCGCCGAGCCGAAGGGCGCGCCGCCGCCCGCCGACGAGACCGCGCCGCTGGTGATGCAGGGCACGGACGTGAAGGTGTGGTTCCCGGTGCGCACGGGCTTCCTGCGCCGCGTCACCGACCATGTGAAGGCGGTGGACGGCATCGACGTGACGCTGCGCGCCGGCCAGACGGTGGGGATCGTGGGCGAATCGGGCTCGGGCAAGACGACGCTCGGCCTCGCGCTGTGCCGCATGATCGGCTCGACGGGCGAGATCCGTTTCGACGGCGAGCGCATCGACCAGCGCTCCTTCAAGGCGATGCGCCCGCTTCGCGAGGAAATCCAGATCGTCTTCCAGGACCCGTTCGGCTCCCTCTCCCCGCGCATGTCGGTGGCCGACATCGTGGCCGAGGGGCTGGAAGTGCATGAGAGGGGCCTTTCGGCCGAGGAGCGCGACGCGCGCGTCGTGGCCGCGCTGGAGGAAGTCGGGCTCGATCCGCAGACGCGCTTCCGCTACCCGCACGAATTCTCCGGCGGCCAGCGCCAGCGCATCGCCATCGCCCGCGCCATGGTGCTCAAGCCCCGCTTCGTGATGCTGGACGAGCCCACCTCGGCGCTGGACATGAGCGTGCAGGCGCAGGTGGTGGACCTCCTGCGCGACCTGCAGAAGAAGCACTCCCTCGCCTATCTCTTCATCAGCCACGACCTCAAGGTGGTGCGCGCGCTGGCCAACGAGGTGATCGTGATGCGAAACGGCCAGGTGGTGGAGCACGGCCCGGCGCAGGCGATCTTCGAGAACCCGCAAAGCGACTACACAAGGGCGCTGATGGCGGCCGCCTTCGACATGGAAGCGGTGCCGGCCGAGGTGCTGGCGCCATGAGCGAGGCGCCCGCCGACGCGGCCCTGGCCTTCCGCCTGATCTCCACCGAGCGACTCGGCGGGGCGTTCCGCCCGCTCGACAAGGTGACGGTGGCCCATGATTCGCTCTCGGGCGGCCGGGAGCTGACGGTCTCCCGCGAGGTGATGCGCGCCGGCACGGCCGCCGTCATCATCCCCTACGATCCCGTGCGCGACGCCATCGTGGCGATCCGCCAGTTCCGCATCGGCGCCGCGCTCGCCACGCCCTTCGCCGCGCCGCTGGAGCTGCCGGCCGGGCTTCTCGACGAGGGCGAGGACGCCGCCACGGCCGCCCGGCGCGAGCTGGCGGAAGAGACGGGGCTGGCGGCGACCGCCATCGAAGAGGCCTTCGCCATCCTCTCCTCGCCCGGCCTGTGCGACGAGAAGGCGGTCGTCTTCCTTGCCCTGGTGGACGCCTCGGCCCTTGCCGGCTCGGCGGGGCTGGCGGCCGAAAACGAGGACATCGTGCCGGCCGCCTTTGCGGTGGACGCGCTGGTGGCGGCGGCCGACGAGGGGCGGATTCTGAACGGCTTCCTCTTCGCAAGCCTGCAATGGTTTGCCAGAAAGGGCCGGGAGCGGGCGCAGGCCATGCGCGCGCACGGCCACGGGGAGCAAGCCTGAGTTGAGCCTACTTCTGTCCGTCACCGGCTTCGAGCCGACGCGCTGGATGCGCGCGCTCCAGGTCCATCTGCCGCAGGACGAGATCCTCCTGCGCCCGAGAAGCGCCGGGGACGAGAGCATCCGCTACGCCGTCGTCTGGAAGCAGCCGCCGGGCGTCTTGTCGGGCCTTCCCGCCCTTCAGGCGATCTTCTCGCTCGGCGCGGGCGTCGACCATATCCTGGCCGACGCCACGGTGCCGGACGTGCCCATCGTGCGCATCGTGGCGGAGGATCTCTCGCGGCGCATGAGCGAGTATGTCGTCTGGCGGGTGCTGGACCATTTCCGCCGGGGCTGCACCTATCGCCGGCAGCAGGCGGCCGGCCTGTGGAACGAGCGTGCCCAGCCGGGAGCGGGCGAGATCACCATCGGCATTCTGGGGCTCGGGGAGCTGGGGCGGGACGCGGCGCGGATGCTGCGGCCCTTCGGCTTTCGCCTCGCGGGCTGGAGCCGCACGGAGCGGCAGGTGGAGGGCGTGACCACCTATCACGGGCAGGACGGGCTCCATGCCTGCCTCGCGGCCTCGGACATCCTCGTCGTGCTCCTGCCGCTGACGCCGCAGACGCACGGGCTGATCGGCGACGACTTCCTCTCGCGCCTCAAGCGCGAGACGCCGCTGGGCCGGCCGATCCTCATCAATGCCGGGCGCGGCGGGCTGCAAAGCGATTCGGCGATCCTGCGGGCGCTCAATGACGGGCGGCTGATGGAGGCCTCGCTCGACGTGTTCGAGCGCGAGCCCCTGCCCAAGGACAGCCCCCTCTGGCGCCATCCCCAGATCTTCGTCACGCCGCACGCGGCGGCCTCCTCCGAACCGGAAGCGCTGGTGCCGCTGATCGCCGCGCAGATCGCCGCGCACCGGCGCGGCGAAGCGCTCACCCATCTGGTGGACCGGAACGCGGGCTACTGAGCGCTCACTCGGCGTGGCCGTTATCGGCCAGCCATTGCCGCATCTCCCCGATCTCGGCCTCCTGCGCCGAGACGACCTCCTCGGCCAGGGCGCGGATCTGCGGGTCCTGCCCGTGCTCCAGCACGATCCGCGCCATGTCGATCGCGCCCTGGTGATGGGGGATCATCGAGCGGACGAAGTCGACATCGGCGTCGCCCGTCAGCTCCACGCCCATGTCCTCGTGCATCCGGGCCGCGGCGGCCTCGAACTCGGCGGTCGAGGGGGAGGCGCCGGGGGACGCGGGCGCCTCAGACGCGGCGGCCGGCGCGTCATGATGCTCCGCATGGCCCGCCCCTTGCGCGAGGGCGGCGGCGGGGGCCGCCAGCATCAGGGCGGCGGCGGCAAGAATGGCGATTCTCATCGGTCTCTCTCCTTCAACGGTGCGAGAGAGCGTCACCTACGGCTTCCAGCAGGGGGAAGGTCAAGCGCGGCGCACGGATGTGACGGGCGCGCCCCGCGCGGCCAGCCGGGCCACCGCCTCGGCCAGCGGCTCGACCGCCGTCATCATGTGATGGGCATTGGCATGGAGCAGGCGCTCGCCGTCCAGCATGAGGCCGACATGGCCCTTCCAGAAGATGAGGTCGCCGCGGCGGCGCGGCTCTTTCTCTCCGACGGGCGCGAAGAAGGCCTCCTGCATGTCGGTGTCGCGCGGCGCCGCCCGACCCGTCATCGCCAGGGACAACTGGACGAGGCCGGAACAATCCATGCCCAGCACCGACTTGCCGCCCCACAGATAGGGCGCGCCGAGGAAGCGCTCGGCCACCGAAACGAAATCCTCCGCCGCCGCCGCGCCCACGGGCCGCAGATGCTGCTCCACTACCGCGCCGAAAGGCTCGATGAGCACGTAGCGGGCATTGCGGTCCTCGGCCACTCCCCGCGCGGCGATGCGTGCGCCCATGGGCAGATCGCTTACCGGCGGCAGCTTGATGTCCGGGCCGGGGAAGACCAGCGTGCGGGGCACGCTCACCTCGTGGCTCGGCGCACCGGCGGGCGGGCCCAGCGCCTCGCTCTCCATCCAGCCGACATAGGAATCGCTTTCGAGCTGCACCCAGGCCCAGCCCTCGCCCGGCTCGTCGAAGACGAGAACCGCCTCTCCCGCCAGCGCCTGCGTTTCCAGCGGCGCGTCGGAGGCCGGGCGGCGGCGCAGGGCCGCGAGCGGCGCGGTAACGCGCCGTGCCGCGCCGCCCACGAAGCGCGCGGCCCGAACCCGCCCATCGAGGCGGCGGTCGGCCAGGTCGGGGCGAAACGCGTTGAGGCGGGGATCGAGCGGCACGGTCATCGCGGCAGCTTCATCCCTTCCTCCACCAGCCGGTCGGCCATCTTCGACACGAACAGGCTCCCCTTCACCGTGCGCCGCACGAGGACGTTGCGCAAGTCGCCGGGGTCCCGCCGCCGCTCCAGAAGCTCCATGCGGCCCATCGTGTCCAGCGCCCGCGTCACCACCGGCTTGGTCACGGCCAGCCTGCCCGCCAGCCCCCGCACCGTATGGGGCGGCGGCTCGAGATAGACCGTGAGGAGGATCGCGGTCTGGCGCACCGTCAGGTCCGGGGCGCTCTCATGCGTCTGGCGAAGCGCCGTCTGGTGCAGGAGCCGAAGCGCCTGAGCCGGCCTCATCTCGATGCCCATCCCGCCTCCGCGAAGCCTCGTTACGGAACCGGTTCGATCCTAGCTCCTTGCGAGGGGCGCGGCAAGCCGGCGCGGCGGAGGGCCGAACCGCGCGCCATGGCTCGCTCGCGTTGCCCGCTCAGCGCGGGGGAAAGCGCCGCGCGAGGACGCGGAAGATGGCGCGCACCCCTTGCGCCTCGCCGCCCGCCGGGCCGATGGCGCCGGGCTTGGGGCGCCATCCATAGACATCGAGATGCGCCCAGCTCCGCGCCTTCTCCGCGAAGCCCTGGAGGAAGAGCGCCGCCGTCACCGAGCCCGCCATGCCGTCGGCGGTGACATTGTTGATGTCGGCGACCTTGGAGGAGAGGTTCGCGGCGTAGGGACGCCAGAGCGGCATGCGCCAGAGCGGGTCGCCGATGGCGGCGGAAGCCTCCGCGAGCGCCGCGGCCAGCGCCTCGTCATCGGTGTAGAAGGGCGGCAGGTCGGGGCCGAGCGCGACGCGCGCCGCGCCCGTGAGCGTGGCCATGTCGATAAGGATCTCGGGCGCCTCCTCGTCGGCCAGCGCCAGCGCGTCGGCCAGCACCAGGCGCCCTTCCGCGTCCGTGTTGCCGATCTCCACCGTCCGGCCCTGCCGGCTTTGCAGGATGTCGCCGGGGCGGAAGGCGTTGCCGGAAATGGCGTTCTCCACGGCCGGGACCAGGACGCGCAGCCGCAGGTCGAGCCGCGAGGCCATGACGAGACGCGCCAGGCCCAGCACGTTGGCGGCGCCGCCCATGTCCTTCTTCATCAGCAACATGCCGGAGGCCGGCTTGATGTCGAGCCCGCCCGTGTCGAAGGCTACGCCCTTGCCGACCAGCGTCACCCTCGGCGCGTCCTCGCGCCCCCAGGCGAGGTCGACGAGGCGCGGGGCGCGCGGGCTTGCCCGGCCCACCGCGTGGATCATCGGGAAATTGGCGGCCAGCAGGTCCTCGCCCACGGTGGACTGGACGCTGGCCCCGAAAGCCTGCCCCAGCTCGCGGGCGGCGGCCTCGATCTCGGCGGGGCCCATGTCGCTGGCCGGCGTGTTGACGAGATCGCGCGTCAGCCCCACCGCCTCGGCCGCGCGGATCGCGGCCGCGCTGTCGGCGCCGGGCACGTGCAGGCGGATCTCGCCGCGCTCCGCGCCCCGCTTGTAGCGGGTGAAGCGGTAGGCGCCCAGAAGCGCGAAGAGGGCCGCGAGGTCCGGGTCGAGGCCGCCGGCCTCCAACGTCCAGTCTCCTTCGGGCAGGGCGGCGGCCAGCCTGCCGGCGGCCATGGCGGCCGCGGCCCCGGCCGGCCCCTTGCCGAGGCCGAGAAGGGCCGAGCCGGCGCGCCCGCCCTCGCCCGGAACGAGGAGGACGGCCCCCTCCTCCCCCTTGAAGCCGCTCTCGCGCGCCCACTCTCCGGCGCTCTCCCCGTCCGCGACGGCGCGGACGATGCGGGCTTGGGCGGCGGGCTCGGCGAGGAGGGACAGGGTCATGGGAATCCTTGAAGGGGCAAGAGGCGGCACGCGGCCGTTTTAACGGAGCGTTAGGGTTAACGAAATATTGTGCGGGCCAGAAGTCCCATGCTGCCCGCCCAAGGAGCGCCGCCGATGAGCCCTTCCTCCCGCCGCCCGGCCTTGCGGGGCGCCACCCGCCCGGCGCTCGCCCTTCTGGCGCTGGCGCTGCTGTCCGGCTGCGCGCAGGTCTCGCGCGAGCATACGGGCTCCATCGCCAGCGTCCCGGCCGCGCCGGCCGGCCTTTCGCAGATGAACACGCAGCAGCTCGATTCGGTCGTACGCTCCTACGGCTCCTCCTACGAGGCCGCGCCGCAGGACAAGGCGACGGGCCTCGCCTACGCCTCCACGCTGCGCATGACGGGGCGCAACGACCAGGCGCTGGCGGTGATGCAGCAGATGGCCATCGCCCACCCCACCGACCGCGGCGTGCTGGCCGAATACGGCAAGGCGCTGGCCTCGGCCGGCGAGCTGGAAAAGGCGCTCGACGCCGTGCGGCGCGCCCAGACGCCCGACCATCCCGACTGGGGCCTGCTCTCGGCCGAGGGCGCGATCCTCGACCAGCTCGGCCAGAAGGGCCCCGCGCGCGTCCTGTTCCAGAAGGCGCTGGACATCAGCCCGAACGAGCCTTCGATCCTGTCCAACATGGGCATGTCCTATCTCATGGCGAACGAGCTGCCGGATGCCGAGCGCTATCTGCGGGCGGCGGTCTCCCAGCCGGGCGCCGACAGCCGCGTGCGCCAGAACCTGGCGCTGGTCGTCGGGCTTCAGGGCCGCTTCGACGAGGCCGAGCGCATCGCTTCGGCCGAGCTGCCGGCCGAGGAGGCCAGCGCCAACATCGCCTATCTGCGCTCCATGCTCTCGCAGAGCAACACGTGGTCGGAGCTGGAGCGGGAGGGGGCCTGAACCCGCGGCTCCCTTCAAGAGACCTCAGGAAATCCGGGCCAGGCCCGGATTTTCCGTTTTCAGCGCAGGCCCATCGTCTGGATGATCGCCGGGCCGATGATGACCCCGAAGAGGACCGGCAGGAAGAAGACGATCATCGGCACGGTGAGCTTGGGCGGCAGGGCCGCGGCCTTCTTCTCGGCAAGGTTCATCCGCGTGTCGCGATTCTCCTGGGAGAGCGTGCGCAGGGCGGTGCCCAGCGGCGTGCCGTAGCGCTCGGCCTGGATGAGGGCCATGCACACGCCGCGCACCCCTTCCAGATTGGTGCGCGCCACGAGGTTCTCATAGGCCTGCCGCCGCTCGGGCAGGTAGGAGAGCTCGGCGGTGAGCAGCACCAGCTCCTCGGCCAGGGGCACGGACTGGATGCCGATCTCGTCGGCAACCTTGCGGAAGGCGGTTTCGATGGAATTGCCCGATTCCACGCAGATCAGCAGGAGATCGAGCGCATCGGGCCAGGCGCGCGTGATGGACAGGGCGCGCTTGGAGGTTTGGTTGGAAAGGAAGACGATGGGCGCGTAGAAGCCGGCCATCGCGGCGATGAGGCAGACGAGGAGCCGCACGACGAAGGGGCTCTCGGCCATCAGCCCGAGCCCGAAGACGTAGAGCGCCGAGAGGACCAGCAGCGCCAGCGGCAGGGCGACGCGCATGAACAGGAACAAGGTGAGCGCGCGGGCGGAGCGGTAGCCGGCCACGCGCAGGCTCTGGATCGTCTTGTCGTCCACCAGCGCGCGCTTCAGGTCCAGCCGATGCACGACCTTGGCGGCAAACCCGTTCTCCTCGCTGTGGCGCAGGCCCCGCCCCCGCTCCTTCTCCGCGCTCAGCCGCGCGCGTTCGCGGGCGCGCACCTGCTCGCGCTCGAGAGCGACCGACTTCATGCGCGTCTTGAGCGTGTTGCCCGCCAGAAGCGGCAGGCCCACCGCGACGAGCGAGGTGAAGACGGCGGCCGCCACCAGCAGGCCGACGATGACGCTTCCCGACAGGCCGTAGGCGGCGAGGATATCCATGGCGGCCCCTAGAAGTCGAAGGAGATCATCTTCTTCATCACCACGACGCCCGTGGCCATCCACACCGCCGATGCGATGAGGATGAGGTGGCCGGTCTGGGTGTTGAAGAGGGAATCGAGATAGGCGGGCGTGGTCAGGAAGATCATGAAGGCCACCACCACGGGCAGGCACCCGATGATCCAGCCGGAGGCCTTGGCCTCCATCGACATGGCCTGGATCTTGGCCTTCATCTTCTTGCGCTCGCGCAGCACGCGCGACAGGTTGCCCAGCGCCTCGGACAGATTGCCGCCCGCCTGGGCCTGGATGGCGATGACGATGGAGAAGAAGTTGGTCTCGGCCAGCGGCACGTTCTGGTAGAGCCGGTCGACCGCGTCGGCGGTGGAGATGCCGAGCTGCTGCGCCTCCACCACCTTGCGGAACTCCGAGCCCACCGGCTCCCTGGCCTCGGCGGCGACGATGCGCAGCGTGTCGTTGAGCGGCAGGCCCGACTTGACGCCGCGCACGATGACGTCGATGGCGTTGGCGAACTCGTCGACGAAGCGCTGCATCCGCCTTTTGCGCAGGTGAGACAGCATCCAGCGCGGCAGGCCGAGGCCCCCCGCCACCGCCACGCCCAGCGCGAGGAACGGCGAGGCGCCCAGAAGCAGCGCCAGGAGGAAGGCGCCGACGCCCGCGCCGATGCTGGCGAGCACGAAGCCGCGCGGGCTCATGGAAAGGCCAGCCTGCTGCAGCCGCCGCGCCAGCGGGATGCGGGCCACGATGCGATCGTGCTGTTTCTGCTTCTCCTCCACAGCCTTCAGCGACGCCTGGAGATTGCGCCGCCGCTTGGCCACTTCGGCCACCCGCTCGCGCGCCTGGCGCCGGGAGGTCGCGTCCGTCTCCGCGCCCTTGAACTGCTCCAGCCGCCCGCGCGCGTTCCGCTCCATCGCGATGCGCGGCTGGAGCAGCGCATAGGCGAAGCCGCCCACCGCAAGGCCGGTGAGGACGACGAAGAGGAGCATCGCGAGCGTCATTGCAGGTCCTCGCTCTTGAACTCGGCGGCATCGAGAGCGGCGGCCAGGCGCTTGTCCTCGTTGAAGTAGCGCGCCTTGTCCCAGAAGGCGGGGCGGCCGATGCCGGTGGAGCGGTGGCGGCCGAGCAGCTTGCCGCGCGCATCCTCGCCCAGGATATCGTAGACGAAGAGGTCCTGCGTGGTGATCACGTCGCCCTCCATGCCCAGCACCTCGGTGATGTGGGTGATACGGCGCGAGCCGTCGCGCAGGCGCGCGGCCTGGATGATGACGTCCACCGAGCCGACGATGATCTCGCGCACCGTGCGCGCGGGCAGCGAATAGCCGCCCATGGCGATCATCGCCTCCATGCGGTTCAGGCACTCGCGCGGGGTGTTGGCGTGGATGGTGCCCATGGAGCCGTCATGGCCGGTGTTCATCGCCTGGAGGAGGTCGAACACCTCCGGGCCGCGCACCTCACCCACGATGATGCGCTCGGGGCGCATGCGCAGGCAGTTCTTCACCAGGTCGCGCATGGTGATCTCGCCCTCGCCCTCGATGTTGGGCGGGCGGGTCTCCAGGCGCACCACATGCGGCTGCTGGAGCTGAAGCTCGGCCGAATCCTCGCAGGTGATGATGCGCTCGTCCTGGTCGATATAGCGCGTCAGGCAGTTGAGCAGCGTGGTCTTGCCCGAGCCCGTGCCCCCGGAGATGACGACGTTGCAGCGCACGCGGCCGATGATCTGGAGGATCGCCGCCCCCTCGGGCGTGATGGTGCCGTATTTCACGAGCTGATCGAGGGTCAGCTTGTCCTTCCTGAACTTGCGGATCGTCAGGATCGCGCCGTCGATGGCGAGCGGGGGCGCGATGACGTTGACGCGGCTGCCATCGGGCAGGCGCGCGTCGCAGATGGGCGAGGTCTCGTCCACGCGCCGGCCGACCTGGGAGACGATGCGCTGGCAGATGTTGAGGAGCTGCTGGTTGTCGCGGAAGCGCACATTGGCCTCCACCACCTTGCCGTCCACCTCGATGAAGGACTGACGCGAGCCGTTGATCATGATGTCGGCGATGTCGTCGCGCGCCAGCAGCGGCTCCAGCGGCCCGTAGCCGAGCACGTCGTTGCAGATGTCGGAGAGCAGGTCCTCCTGCTCGGCGATGGTCATCGCGAAGTTCTTGATCGCGATGATGTCGTTGACGATGTCGCGGATCTCCTCCTTCGCCGCCTCCGTGTCGAGGCGCGCGAGCTGGGAGAGGTCGATCGTGTCGATCAGCGCGGCGAAGACGCGCGTCTTTGTCTCGTAATAGCTGTCCGGCCGCTGGCGGGCGGGCGCGGCGGGCGCGGGCTCGGAGGCGCGGGGCTCCGGCGCGCGGGCCGGTGGCGCGGCCTCGGGCATGGGGGGGCGCGCGGGCGCGACGGCGTCCGGGCGAAGGGGCCGGCTCGTCGTGTCGTTGGCGCGCTTTCCGAACATCTCGTTATCCTGTCGCGAACGGGTCTTGCGGCCGCCGCGTTCAGCGGCGGCGCAGGAGGTCGAGGAGCTTGAGCGCGCCGCTGCGCGGCACAGCCTTGGGCGCGCCGCGCCCGGTGAGGTCGTGGGCGATCTGGTTGAAGGCCGCGACGGCCGGGTGCCGGGCGTCGGTCTCGGCCAACATGCGGCCGTTGTTGGCCGCCGTGCCGAAGAGCTGCGGATCGAAGCCGATGGTCGCCAGCGCCTTCAGGCCGAGCGGATCGAGGAACTCGGCCGGGTCGATCTCGGGGCGCCTGGGGATTCCCACCTGGTTGAGGACGAGGCGCGGCGGGGCGTCGTTCGGGCGGCTCTTGCGCAGCGTGTCCACGAGGTTCTTGGCGTTGCGCAGATTGGCAAGGTCGGGCGTCGCCGTGATGACGATGTCGTCGGCCTGCTGGAGCACGCTGCGCGTCCAGTCGTTCCAGACATGGGGCACGTCGAGGACGACGACGGGCGTGCCGCGCTGGGCGGCCTCGATGAGGGCGGCGAAGGCATCGCCGGGAAAATCGTAGGTGCGGTCCAGCACCGAGGGCGCGGCCAGGAGCGAGAGATGCTCGGCGCAGCGCGCGAGCAGCCGGTCGAGCAGCACGTCGTCCATCCGCTCGGCCGAGAACAGCGCCTCGGCGATGCCCTGCGCGGGGTCCTGGTCGAAATTGATGTTGGCCGTGCCGAAGGGCAGGTCGAGATCGGCGATGAGGACGTCGCTCTCGAACAGGCGGGCGATGGACCAGCCGACATTGTGCGCGATGGTGGAGGAGCCCGCGCCGCCCTTGGCGCCGACGAAGGCGATGGTGCGCCCCAGCGGCTCGGCGTCGGGCGCGGCGAAGAGGCTCGACACGACGGAGATGACGTCGATGAGGGTGATCGGGGCGACGAGATATTCCGAGACGCCGCGGCGCGTCAGCTCGCGATAGAGGAAGACGTCGTTGTGGTGGCCAATGACAACGACTTTGGAGCCCGGATCACAGACCTCGGCCAGCGTCTCCAGCTCGGCGAGCAGCCCTTCGGGATCGAGCGCCGATTCCAGGATCATCAGGTTGGGCGTCGGCGCGCTGGCGTAATGCTCCATCGCGGCGCGGATGCCGCCGGTCTGGACGCGCAGATGCGCCTTGGCCATGCGCCGGTCGCGGCCCGCCTCCTCCACCGCCGCGCAGGAGGCGGGCGTTTCGCAGAAGGCCTGGATCGAGATGCGCGGCACCGGGCGCAGCGCATCCATGCGCTCGCCCCATTCGGGCTCCGGCGCGTCGGCAAGGGGCGCGGCCCCGGCGCTGTGCAGCATCCTCGTCACCATTCGTAGTTCGACTCTGTCGTCGGGCGCTGGGAGGCCGTGTTCGCGCCGCGGCGGTATCTCTCGATCACGTCCGTGCGCCGCTCGGCGTCGATCCCGCTCATGCCGCGCGGGCCGAGCAGGTCGCGCGGGTCGGCGATCTGCGCGGCGAGATTGGCCTGGCTGGCGCAGCCGAAGTTGAAATAGTTCTTGTTCTCGTGGCTGTTGCCCATGTCCTCGGGCCAGCGCCCGCAGGGCCCGGCGCTCGCCGTGAGGCTGGAGAAGGCGAGGCGGATCGGCACCGGGCCGCCCGTCCCCGTCGCCGGATAAGGGGTGACGAGGATGCGCTCGTGCCGCACGCCCCGCGCGCGCAGGATCCTGACCGCATCCTCGGCCGCCAGGCGCGCGGCCGCGTCGTTGAAGCCACCGGAGGGCACCATGACGCGGATGGCCGCCGCCCGCGAGGCCTCGAAGCGGGCCGCGAACTCCTCCACGCGCGAGCGCGCCGAGGAGGGCAGGCGCGTGTCGGAGGCGGTGATCGGGATCTCGATCGCCGTTTCCCCCTCGGAGACGACGATGGGATGGCGCGTGCGGTAGTCGTCGGGAATGGCGCCGACTTCCACGTGGCTGACATTGGCGCAGCCGGCGAAAAGGGCCGCGGCGAGGAGGGCGAGGGAAACGCGGGTCATTTGTAGATGTATCCGACGTTGCCGTGGTAGCGGCCGGGAGGAAGGGTGGTCTCGGCCGCACCGTAGACGCGGTTGATGCGGCCGAGAAAGTTGGCCGAGCCGTCGGAGGTGAAGGCCAGCCCGTCATCGGGGCGCGTCAGCTCCTGGCGCGCGACCGGGCGCACCAGATAAGGCGTCACGATCACCACCAGCTCGGTCTCGTAGCGCTGGAAGTCGCGCGAGCGGAACAAGGTGCCCAGGACAGGCAGCCTGGACAGGCCCGGATAGCCGGAGATGACCTGCCGCACCTCGTCGCGCACCAGCCCCGCGATGACGAGGGAGCCGCCGGAGGGAAGCTCGACCGTGGTGTCGGCGAGGCGCTTGCGGATGCCGGGAATGCTCGAGGACGCGACGTTGGCGCTGCCGGCCAGGTTGAATCCGCCTTCGAAGGTCGGCTCGGAGACGGCCGTGCGGATCTTCAGGCTGATGCGGCCGGGCGACAGGACGACGGGCGTGAAGTCCAGCCCGATGCCGTATTCCACCTGCCGGCTGTTGAGCGTCACCTGCTCGGGAACGCCGGGTGTGGTGTTGTAGATCGGCGTGCCGTCTGGCGCGATCGCGACCAGATCGCGCCGTTCCGGCACGGCCGGCGTGATATCCCGCCCGTCGGCGATGGCGAATTCGCCGCCGACCTTGAAGCTCGCGCTTTCGCCTGAAATCGCCGTCAGGCTGGGTTCGGCCAGCGTGCGCATGACGCCGGCCTGCTCGAGGGCGGACAGCGTGGCGGCGATGTCGAAGCTGCCGATCGCGCCGCTCGCGGCGAGGCCGCTATTGGCGACGCGGTTGCCGAAGGCGAACGGATTGTCGGTGCTTCCCAGGAAGCTGATGCCGTCCGAGGCCCGGCCGACCGTTCCGTTCAGCCCGAGCTGCTTGACGACCGAGCGCTGCACCTCGGCCACCGTCACCTTCAGCGTCACCTGGTCCTCGCCCTGGATCTGGAGGAGGTTGACGATCTGGCTGCGCCGGCGGGTCTCGCCGAGCTGGGAGACGCCGCTGCCGCCGCCCGCGCTCGCCTCGCCCGTGGCGGAGCGGATGTACTGGCTGGTCGTCCCCTCGCCGCCCGTCACGTAGATGTCGGCCAGTTGCACCGCGCGCGCGGCGTCCTGCGGGGTCTGCACCGTGCCGGTCAGGACGACGTTGTCGTTGATCATCTCGGCGCGCACCTGCGCCTCGGGCAGGAAGCGGCGGATCGTGGATTCCAGGCCCGTGATGTCGCGCTCGATGCGCAGGTCCAGCACCGCGACCTCGCGGCCGGCGGCGTCGAAGACGAAGATGTTGGTCTGGCCGATCTGCTTGCCGAAGATGTAGATGCGCCGCGCCGTGCGCGTTACCGCGTCGGCGACGGCCGGATTGGCCACGAGGATGTCGTGGGCATCGCGCGGCAGGTCGATGACCTTGGACTTGTCGAGCCCGAGGGAGATCGACTGGTTGGGCCGCGTGACCGTGACCACCGCCTCCTGCGCGGCGGCCGGGCCGAGGGCGGGAAGCGGCGCCGTGATCGCGATCACGCCGGCGAGCGCGGCCTGTGCGAGCCGGGCGGTCGGGGAAGGTCTGGAAAGCCGCATCGGTTCGCCCGTCAATTCGTCGTCGTGGTGATGTCGGTCGTCTGGCCGTACCGCACGAGGCGGATGCGGGAGCGCTGGGGCGCCTCCTCCTGGTTCAGGAGGAATTCGGCATAGCCGGGAGAGCCGGGAACGGAATCGCTCAAGGAACGCAGCGAGAGCACGAGCCGGTCGGCCATGCGCTGGGCGACGGTGAGGGCCTCGGCCTGCGCGGGGTCCACCTCGAGCGTGGCGGTGGAGCCGACCACGACGCGCTCGCCGTTCTGCTCCTCGATGGTCTGGTCGATGGCGAGCACGCGCAGGTTCTGCATGATCGTTTCGGTGTCGAAGCGATCGCCGAGCTGGCGGGTCATGATGACGTCGACATGGTCGTTGGGCAGGATGAAGCCGCCGGCCGAGGTGTCGGCGGCGATGGACACGGCGACGGCGCGCTTGCCGCTGGGCAGGATGGCGGACATGAAGCCGCGATCGGTCTCGATCAGCTTGGCCTCGCGCACCGGCTCGCCGGCAAAGAAGCTCTGGCGGGCGACGGAGCCCTTCAGCTCCTCCATGGCGTTCGGGCGGGCATCGCGCAGGATCAGCGTCTCGCCGACGCCGTCCTCGGGCCATTTCTGCCAGGACATGGCGTCGTCGATCCGCGCGCCCATGGGAAGCTCGCGGGCGGTGACGAGCACCTCCACGAGCCGGATCGGCGGCTCGACGGGCTGGGCCGAGATGATGACCGGCTCGGGCACCTCGGGCGTGGCGAGGTTGACGGCGATCAGGCCCGCGCCGACAGCGGCCGCGAGCGACAGCCCCAGAACCGCAAGGCGCGCAATGCCCATCCCTCAACCCCCTCGCATGGCGGAATTCCGGACGATCCGAAGTCCCCTTCGCAGGTTGTTATCGGGCTCAAACCCTCAATGTATGGTTAACGAAGCGCTACGGGCGGTGCCCCCGCGGAAAGGATTTCGCAAGGTTCAGGGCAGGGTCGCGGCAAAGGGCCCTTGCAGGAAGACAATGATCCCCGCCGCGCCGAGGGCGACGCCGTAGGGAACGCCCGTTCGCGGATGAAGAAGCCGGTCGAGGAACACAATTCCCGTGGCCGGGCGCGCGAGAGCGCGGGCGCCGAGAAGGCAGAGCGTGAGGGCGCCGCCGAAAAGGGCGCTAAGAAGGACATAGTCGGCAAGGCCGGCGCCCGGCCCGAACCACAGGGCGGTGGCCGCGATCAGCTTGGCATCCCCACCGCCCATCCAGTTCAGCGCGAAGAGGCAGAAGGTCAGGGCCAGCACGAGGAGCCCGGTGAGGGCGTGAATGCCGATCGCGGCCGGCGCCATGCCGGCCGCCAGGGCCGACACGGCGAAGGCCGCGACGAGGAACAGGCAGAGCCGGTTCGGGATGGTCATCGAACGGATGTCGGAGACCATGGCGAGGATCATGGCCGGCACGAAGAAGAGTGTGATCAGCGCTTCGAGCATGGCCGTCTTCCCTGGTGCCCGGAGGGCGGCCGAGCCGCCCTCGCAAAGCCGATCAGTTCAGCGTGGAGGGGGTCTCGCTGAGCGCGCCGCTCAGATTCGTGAAGGCGGTCTCGAGGCCGTCGCCCAGAAGGGTGAACGCGGCGATGACGGCGACGGCCATGATGCCGGCGATCAGGCCGTATTCGATGGCGGTGGCGCCGTTCTCGTTCTTGCGGAAGCGTGCGATGAGCTTGGACATGGGAACTCCTTACAGGTCCTGGTGTAATTCCACTCCCGACGACCAGTGCTTCGTCGTTCGGTTGACCCGGACCATGCCCCCGCCCCGGTTCGAATGACCTTAAGGGATATCCTCAACAGAGCTTTAAATGCGACGAACCACCCCCGTGGTTAAATCATCGTCTTTGCTATGGATTAAAGCCCGCTTAATCTTGCTTCCCTTAAGATCATCCCCGCACGCCAGACACATCGTCCCGAGGATGCCCCATCCATGCCGCTCCGCGCCGCCCTTCTCGCCAGCGTCCTGCCGCTCATGGCCGGCGTGCCCGCCGCGCTGGCCGAGGAGGGCTCGCTTCGCGTGGCCCTGGACCGCGCGCAGGTGGTGCGCATCGAGCGCGAGGCCGAGACCATCATCGTCGGCAACCCCTCCATCGTGGACGTGGCCATCCACGACGCGCGCACGCTGATCCTCACCGGGCGCTCCTACGGCGTCACCAATCTCGTCGTGCTCGACGGCCAGGGCGACGCGGTGATCGACCGCACCGTCACGGTGGGCAGCGTGGAATCGGCCTCCGTGCGCGTCTACCGCCAGGCCTTGCGCAGCACCTATTCCTGTAATCCTTCCTGCGAGCCCACCGTGACCATCGGCGACAATGACGAGGCGTTCTCCGCCGCCGCCGGGCAGTTCGGCACGCGCGAGGGGCTGGCGCGCTCCCAATAAGTTTCGCGCCCGCCGCTTCACCGATCCGCAAGAAAGGCGGGCCTATCCTGCCAGCCGGCAATCACGCCGGAGAGGCCGGGCGGGCAGATGGAAGACGAGAGACGGACGCGCCCCCGGCGCCGCGCGGGCCTGCCGCGCCGCCTTGCCGGCGACAGAAGCGGGGCGACGGCGGTGGAGTTCGCGCTGCTCGCCTTTCCCTTCTTCCTCACGATCTTCGCGCTTCTGGAAGTGGCGCTGCTCTTCGTCGCCGAGCTGACGCTGGACGCGGGCGTCGACCGGATCGGGCGCGAAATCCGCACCGGCCAGACCTTCGCCGCCCAGCCCACGCGCGAGGAGTTCCGGCAGGCGCTCTGCAGCTCGGTCGGCTTCCTGCTCGACTGCGACAAGCTCAAGATCGACCTGGCGACCTATACCTCCTACGGGGCCATCGAGCCCGGCCCGCCGAGGCGCGACGGGCGGATCGACGACGACGCGCTGCGCTACGAGATCGGAGGGGCCAGCGAGATCGTGGCGCTGCGCGTCTATTACGAATGGCCCATCGTGACCAACGTCATGCGCCAGATCCAGGACACGCAGCTCCTGACCGGCATGACCGCCTTCCGCACGGAGGCCTTCTGATGGCGGGCGCGCTGAGGCGGTTTTCCCATGCGAGCGGCGGCGCGGCGGCCGTGGAATTCGCGATGGTCCTCCCGTTCCTCGTGTTCCTCTATGTGGGCGCCTCGGAACTCTCCCTGGCGGTGACGGCGAACCGCAAGATCGACAATACCTCCGCCACGATCAGCGACCTCGTCACGCAGGCCGGCGACGAAGGGCTGACCGTCTCCGAGCTGAACTTCATCATGGCGCTCTCCAAGGCCTCCATGGAGCCGTTCGACGCCGGGAAGGCGACGATCCGCGTGACGCAGGTCTTCATCGACGCGCAGGGCGTGAGCCGGGTGGACTGGTCGAGCGATGCCTCGACCTATCCCAGGAACCGCCTGTTTCCCCTGCCCGCCGGCATCGCCAACCAGCGCGAGCGCCATGTGATCGTGACCGAGACGAGCTTCCGCTACGAACCGGTGATGAGCTTCGGCATCATCGACCCCATCGAGATGAAGCGGGTGGCCTACCACCAGCCGCGCACGGTCGCGCAGGTGCGGTGCACCGACTGCCCCGTGGGGTGATTGCCCTTCGCGCATCGCGCGTGGCACAACCGCGCCCTTGAAACGGGAGACGAAGACATGGCCCGCGCGATCCTGATCGTCCTGGATTCCTTCGGCATCGGCCGCGCGCCGGACGCGGCGGCCTATGGCGACGAGGGCGCCGACACCTACGGCCACATCCGCCGGGCCGCGCAGGAGGGCCGCGCGGACCGCGAGGGCCTGCGGACAGGCCCCTTGCGCCTACCGAACCTTAACGCGCTGGGGCTTGCGCGCGCCGCCGGCTTCCCGGAAGGCGAGCCGGCCGGCCTGTGGGGCGCGGCCGTCGAGACCTCCCGGGGCAAGGACACGCCCTCGGGCCATTGGGAGATCGCCGGCGTGCCGGTGCGCTTCGACTGGGGCTATTTCCCGGACACGCAGCCCGCCTTCCCGCCCGGGCTGATCGCCGCCATCGTGGAGGAGGCCGGGCTGCCGGGCATTCTGGGCAACCGCCACGCGGCGGGCACGGAGGTGATCGAGACGCATGGGGAGGAGCATGTCGCCAGCGGCAAGCCGATCTTCTACACCTCCGCCGACAGCGTGTTGCAGATCGCCGCGCATGAGGGCCATTTCGGACTGGAGCGCCTCTACGGGCTGTGCGAGATCGCGCGCCGCCACGTGGATGCGCTCAATATCGGCCGCGTCATCGCCCGGCCCTTCCTCGGCGAGACGAGCCGGACCTTCAAGCGCACGGCCAACCGGCGCGACTACGCCGTGCCGCCCCCGGAGCCGACGATCCTCGACCGCGTGGTGGAATCGGGCGGGCGGGTCATCGCCATCGGCAAGATCGGCGACATCTTCGCCCATCGCGGCATCAGCGAAGTGCGCAAGGGGGCCGGCAACATGGCGCTGTTCGACGCGCTTCTGGGCGCGCTCGCGGATGCGCGCGACGGCGACCTGATCTTCGCCAATTTCGTCGATTTCGACACCGAGTTCGGCCATCGCCGCGATGTGGCGGGCTATGCGCAGGCGCTGGAGGCCTTCGACGCGCGCCTGCCCGAGCTGCATGACGCGCTGAAGCCCGGAGACCTTGCCGTCATCACCGCCGACCATGGCTGCGACCCGACCTATCGCGGCACGGAGCACACGCGCGAGCGCGTGCCGGTGCTGGCGTTCGGCCCCGGCATCGCGCCGCGCGGGCTCGGCGAGCGCGCGACCTTCGCCGATATCGGTGAGAGCGCGGCCGCCCATCTCGGCCTTCCCCCCGGCCCGCACGGCACAAGCTTCCTGTGACCGCCGAGCCCAGGGCGGAGATCCACGTTCACCTGGAAGGCACCGCGAGCCCCCTTCTCGCCCGCGAGATGGCGGCACGGCACGGCGTCGACATCTCCGGCCTCGTGCGCGGGCAGACCTATGGCTGGCAGGGCTTTGGCGGGTTCCTCGCCGCCTACGACCTCATCGCCGCGCTCTTTCGCAGCGAGGAGGACTATCGCCGGCTGGCGCTGGACTATCTGACGCGCCTGTCGAGCGATGGGGCGCTCTATTGCGAGATCTTCATCTCGCCGGACCATGCGCGCGAGGCGGGGCTTTCGCCCGAGGCCTATCTGAGCGGCATCGAGAGCGGCGTGGCCGAGGCGCAGGAGAGGACCGGCATCGCCTGCCGCCTGATCGTCGTCGGCGTCCGGCATCTGGGGCCGGCGGCGGTGGAGGGCGCGGCGCGGTTCGCGGCCCGCTCCGGGCATGGGCTCGTCACCGGCTTCGGCCTTGCCGGCGACGAGCGCGCGCACCGCCCGCGCGACTTCGCGCGGGCCTTCGACATGGCGCGCGAGGCGGGCCTCGGGCTGACGGCCCATGCGGGCGAATTCGCGGGCGCGAGCGCCGTGGCCGAGACGCTGGACGCCCTGAAGGTCTCGCGCCTCGGGCACGGCGTGCGCGCCATCGAGGACCCAGCGCTCGTGCGCCGCCTGGCGCAGGAGGGCGTGACGCTGGAGGTCTGCCCCGGCTCCAACCTCTCGCTCGGCGTCTATCCCTCGCTTGAAGCGCACCCCTTGCGCGCGCTGCACGAGGCGGGGGTGCGGCTGACCGTGAACTCCGACGACCCGCCCTTCTTCGGCACCGATCTGGCGCGCGAATACGCGCTGGCGCGCAAAGCCGGCTTCACCGCGCCAGAGCGCCTCGCCCTGACCCGCAACGCCATCGAGGCGGCCTTCGTGGACGAGGAAACGCGACGGCGCCTTCTGGAACGCCTGATGCTGCGCGCCATTTCGCTTGGCGCACCCGGCACGAGCGACTAAACAGGCGCTTGCCCATTTCGCACTGGAGAACCCCGCGCATGAACGGTGTCACCGTCGTCGATCACCCGCTGGTGCAGCACAAGCTGACGCTGATGCGGCGCAAGGAGACCTCGACGGCGAGCTTCCGGCGCCTCCTGCGGGAGATCTCGACGCTGCTCGCCTACGAGGTCACGCGCGAGCTGGACCTCACCACCATGCGCATCGAGACGCCCATCATGGAGATGGACGCGCCGATCCTGGAGGGCAAGAAGCTGGTCTTCGCCTCCATCCTGCGTGCCGGCAACGGGCTTCTGGAAGGCATGCTCGACCTCGTTCCGGCCGCGCGCGTCGCCCATATCGGGCTCTATCGCGACCACGAGACGCTGGAAGCCATCGAATACTACTTCAAGGCGCCCGAGGATCTGGAGAACCGCCTCGTCATCGCCGTCGACCCCATGCTGGCCACGGCCAATTCGGCCATCGCGGCCATGGACAAGCTGAAGGAGCGGGGCGCGAGGAACATCCGCTTCCTGTGCCTGCTGGCCGCGCCCGAGGGCATCCGGCGCTTCCAGGAGGCGCATCCGGACGTTGCGATCTTCACCGCCTCGATCGACGAGAAGCTGAACGAGAAGGGCTATATCATCCCCGGCCTGGGCGATGCGGGCGACCGCATGTACGGGACGAAATAGAGCGTTCCGCTTGGCAAAGGATTAAGCGCTCGCCCGGCAGGATCGGTCGGAACCGGTTCGGCCAAGGCGCTTACGATGAACAAGTCCCTCCTGCTCGCCGGCGGCGCCTCGCTCCTGGCCCTCGCCTTCCCCGCCGCCTTCCAGCGCGCGAGCGAGGCACCGCCGCCGGAGGCCCCCGTGGAGGCCGCGCCCGCCCTGGTGGAGGTGGCGAGCCCGGCAGCGGCGCCCGGCCGCAGCGTTCGGCTGCAAGCGGACGGGCGCGGCCATTTCAACGCCGAGGCGCGGCTGAACGGGCGCCGCGAGACCGTGCTGGTGGATACGGGCGCAACCTTCGTCGCGGTGAACGAGAGCGCGGCGCGAAGGTTCGGCCTCTCCGTCTCGACCGCCGATTTCCGCCATCGCGCCGACACGGCCAACGGGCCTATCCATGTCGCGATGGGGCGGCTCGACCGGGTGGAGATCGGCCTCGTCTCGGCACGCAACGTGGAGGTGATGATCGCCCGCGACGAGGCGCTCTCCGTCACGCTGCTGGGCATGAGCTTCCTGAACAAGCTGCGCCGCTTCGAGGTGGAGGATGGCGTCCTCCACCTCGTGGAATAGGGTTCAGCCCTCGAAGCGGTCGATCACGGCCGGGCGCGGGCCGGGTGCCTGCCCGAAGGTGTAGGCGCGGCGCACGAACTCCTCCGCGCGGCGGAACCCCTCCTCGTCGCGCGCATGGACGGTGCAGAACGGCTCGCCCTTTTCCAGCGTGGCGCCCAGACCCGCAAGGCCGGCAAGGCCGACGGCGTGGTCGACCGCATCCTGCGGCCGGGTGCGGCCGCCGCCGAGCGCCACGACGGCAAGGCCCAGGGCGCGCGTATCGACGCCGGCGACCGTGCCCGCCACGTCCGCCTCGATGGGGCGCACGAGGTCGGCCCTCGGCAGGTGCTCGTCCATCCTCTCCACGAAGTCCGCCGGGCCGCCGAGCGCATGGACCATGCGGCCGAAGATGTCGGCCGCACGCCCGTCATCCAGAGCGGCCCCCGCCTTGCGCAGGCCGTCGGACGGATCGGAAGCGAGGCCCACCAGCGCCAGCATCTCGGCGGCGAGCGCCAGCGTCACCTCGCGCAGGCGCGGGTCGCGATGCGCGCCGGTGAGGAAGCGCACGGCATTGCGCACCTCCACCGCATTGCCGGCATCCGAGGCGAGCGACTCGTCCATGCCGGTGAGAAGGGCGGTGGTCTTCAGCCCCGCGCCGTTGGACACGGCCACGAGGCTTTGCGCCAGCGCCCGCGCCTCGCCTTCCGTGCCCATGAAGGCGCCCGAGCCCGACTTCACGTCCAGCACCAGCCCCTGAAGGCCGGCGGCGAGCTTCTTGGACAGGATGGAGGCGGTGATGAGGGGGATGGATTCCACCGTCGCCGTCACGTCGCGAATGCCGTAGAAGCGCTTGTCGGCGGGGGCAAGGCGCCCCGTCTGGCCGATGATGGCGCAGCCGATCTCCTCCGTCACCTTGCGGAACAGGGCGTTGTCGGGGGTCACCGAATAGCCGGGGATCGATTCCATCTTGTCCAGCGTGCCGCCGGTATGGCCAAGGCCGCGACCGGAGATCATCGGCACGGCTCCGCCGCAGGCGGCCACGATGGGCGCGAGCATCAGCGAGACATTGTCGCCGACGCCCCCGGTGGAATGCTTGTCCACGATCGGCCGGTCGATGCCCGACCAGTCCAGCACGTCGCCCGAATCGCGCATCGCCTCGGTGAGCGCGACCGTTTCCTGCCGTTCCAGGCCGTTGAAGAAGACGGCCATGGCGAAGGCGGCGACCTGGCCCTCGGTCACGCGCTCGCCCTCGAAACCGGCGATGAAGGCCTTGATCTCGGCGGGATCGAGCGGCTTGCCGTCGCGCTTTTGCCGGATGAATTCCTGCGGAAGCATGGCCATCAATAGTCGCTCTTGTCCTCGGGCCGCCGTTCGCCACCGGCCACGGCCAGAAGGTCGGCCAGGACGCCCGAGGCGCCGAGGCGGAAGGTCGAGGGCGTTGCCCATCCCTCCCCCATCACCTCCTCGGCGAGATCCCGATAGGCCCTCGCCTCCTCGAAGCTCCTGATGCCGCCGGACGGCTTGAAGCCGAGCCTGCGCCCACTTTCGTCCTGGAGGATCGAGCGCAGGAGGATGCGCGCGGCGGGCAGCGTGGCGCTGACGGGCGTCTTGCCGGTGGAGGTCTTGAGGAAATCCGCCCCGCCATGCAGCGCGGCCACCGCAGCCACCTCCACGAGGCCCGGATCGCGCAGCTCGCCGGTTTCGAGAATGGCCTTCAGCGTCGCACCGCCGGCCGCCTCCTTCACCTTCTTCACGTGGTCGGCGGCATAGCCGGGGTCGTTCTCGATGCGGCCGTAGGCGATCACATAGTCGATCTCGTCCGCGCCGTCGGCCAGCGCGGCCCGCGTCTCGGCGATCACGGACTGGATGTCCTCGCCGCCGGCGGGGAAGTTCACCACGGTGGCGAGCTTCACGCCTTGCGGCAATTTCGGCCTGGCATAGGCCACGAAACGCGGCCAGATGCAGATCGCGGCGACGGTTCCGTGCGGCGTCGCGGCCCGCTCGATCAGCGCGTCCACGTCGCCCTGCGAGCAGTCCTCATCCAGATTCGTCAGGTCGAGGCAGGCGATCAGCTCGCGCGCCTCGCTCACGGGGTCTTTCTCGGTCATCAGATGAACTCCGGCAGCGCGGCCTTGAGGATACGGGCGAGTTTTTCGCCGCCCCTGGGCGCGATTTCCTTGGTCTCCTCGTGGGAGAGCTCGTTTCCGGTCATCCCGGCCCCGAAATTCGTCACCACCGAGGCGGCGACGACCCGCAGGCCGAGGAACCGGGCGAGGATCGTCTCGGGCACGGTGGACATGCCGACCGCGTCCGCGCCCAGCCGGCGCGCCATGCGGATCTCGGCCGGCGTCTCGAAGGACGGGCCGGAGAACCACATGTAGACGCCCTCATGCATCGGCACACCCGCCGCCTTCGCCCCGTTCACCATCGCGGCGCGCAGGTCGAGGTCGTAGGCCGTGGTCATGCCGGTGAAGCGCGCTTCCGAGCGCTCGCCGATGAGCGGGTTGAGGCCGGTGAGGTTGATGTGGTCCTCGATGAGCATGACCTCGCCCGGCGCGATGCCGGGGTTCACCGAGCCCGCCGCGTTGGTGAGCACCAGCGTCTCGACGCCGAGGAGCTTCAACGCCTCCAGCGCCGGGCGCATGGCCGCCGCGTTTCCGGCCTCGTAATAATGGATGCGGCCCGAGAGGATGAGCACGGGCACGCCGGACAGGCGCCCGGCGACGATCTCGCCCGCATGGCCGGTGACGGCGCTTTGCGGGAAACCGGGGATGTCGCCATAGGGGATGCGCACCGCGCCCTCCACCTCGCCCACCAGCGAGCCGAGCCCCGAACCCAGCACGAGCGCGATCCGGGGGTTCAGCGCGCCGATGCGGCCCGCCACATGGTCGGCGGCCGGCTTCAAGACACCGCCTCCCGGGGGAAGGCCTTGGGCAGGAGATCGCCGAGCGTCACCGTTTCCACCACGCCCTCCTGCGCATCGCACAGATGCACGAGCGTTTCGGACGTGCCGAACTCGGCCAGGCGCTGGCGGCAGCCGCCGCAGGGCGTGCAGGCGCGCATCCTGGAGGCGACCACCGCCACTTCCGCGATCTCCCGCGCGCCGGCCATCACCATGTGGGCGATGGCCGAGGTCTCGGCGCACCAGCCCTCGGGGAAGCTCACCACCTCGATATTGGCGCCCGTGAAGACACGCCCGTCCTTCGTGCGGATGGCCACGCCCACGGGGAAGTTGGAGTAAGGCGCGTGGCATAGATCCATCGCGGCCCTTGCGGCGGTGAAAAGCTGGTCTGTCATCGTTCCTCTTCGCGGGCCTGCGGCTCACCGCTCCTTCACATAGGGCACGCCGCCCGCCTTGGGCGGGATCGCCTTGCCGATGAAGCCGGCGAGCAGCACCACCGTCAGCACATAGGGCAGCGCCTGGATGGCCTGCGGCGGCACCTGCCCGATCAGCGGCAGGGTGATGTTCTGGGCGCGGATGGCGAAGGCGTCGAGAAAGCCGAAGAGCAGGCAGGCGAACATGACCGGCACCGGCTTCCACTTGGCGAAGATGAGGGCCGCGAGCGCGATGAAGCCCTTGCCCGCCGTCATGTCGCGGTTGAAGCCGGCGGCCTGCGCGATCGCGATGTAGGTGCCGGCAAAGCCGGTGAGGACGCCGCAGATGATGACCGCGCGATAGCGCAGCCAGGGCACGGACACGCCGGCCGTGTCGACCGCCGCCGGGTTCTCGCCCACCGCGCGCAGGCGCAGCCCGAAGCGGGTGCGGAACAGCACCCACCACGAGACGGGCACCATGGCGAAGGCGAGGTAGACGAGCAGATTCTGCCCCGAGACGACGCCCGAATAGAGGGGGCCGAGCACCGGCACGCCGGACAGCGCCCCGGCCCCCGGCAGCGTGATCTCCCCGAAGCGCTGCGCCCCCGACAAGGGCGGCGTGCGCCCCCCTTGCGCGAACCACGCCCCGCCCAGGATGATGGCCAGCCCCGCCGCGATGAAGTTGATCGCCACGCCCGAGACGATCTGGTTGCCGCGATAGGTGATGGAGGCGAGGCCGTGGACGAGCGCGAAGGCGACGGCCGCCAGGACGCCCGCGAGCAGCCCGTAATAGGCCGAGCCCGTGACGGCGGCCGCCGAGGCGGAGGCGAAGGCGGCGATCAGCATCTTGCCTTCCAGCGAGATGTCGAAAATCCCCGAGCGCTCCGAGTAGAGCCCCGCGAGCGCGGCGAAGATGAGCGGCACCGAGAGGCGGATGGTGGAATCCAGGACGTTGAGGAAGAGCGCGTCCATCAGGCCCTGCCCTCCACGCCGCCCGCGCGCGGGGACCGGAAGCGCACCGCCTGGAAGGCCGCGCCGATACCCGGCCGCAGCATGTTCTCCAGCGCGCCGGCAAAGAGGATCACCAGCCCCTGGATGATCACGATCATGTCCCGCGAGATGGCGGGCATGTCGAAGGCCAGCTCCGCCCCACCCTGGTAGAGGACGCCGAAGAGCAGCGCGGCGGGCACGATGCCGGCCGGGTGGCCGCGCCCCATGAGCGCGACGGCGATGCCCACGAAGCCCGCGCCGGCGGGAAAGTCGATCTGGAGCCGGTACTGGTCGCCCATCACCGGGTTCAGAGCCATCATGCCGGCGAGCCCGCCGGAGATCAGCATGATGATGACGACGAGCCGCACCTGGCTCATGCCTGCATAGCGCGCCGCGCTGGGCGAGAAGCCCAGCGTGCGGATCTCGTAGCCGAGGCGCGTGCGCCAGATCAGCACCCAGACGAGAAAGGCGGCCAGAAGCGCGACGAAGAAGGTGACGTTGAGCGGCGCGCCGCCGAGATCGAGGCCGAAGCGCTCGAACAGCGGGCCGAGCTTGGGAAGCTGCCCGCCTTCCAGGAAGCGCCGCGATTCCGGCTGCATGGTGCCCACCGGGCGCAGCGGGCCGACGATGAGATAGACCATCAGCGCCGAGGCGATGAAGTTGAACATGATCGTCGTGATGACGATGTGGCTGCCGCGCCGGGCCTGGAGAACCGCAGGGATGAGCGCCCAGAGCGCGCCGAAGGCGGCGGAGGCGAGGATCGCCAGCGGCAGGTTGACCCACCACGGGAAGGTGCCGTCGAGATTGAGGGCCACCAGCGCCACGCCGAGCCCGCCGAGATAGACCTGCCCCTCCCCGCCGATATTGAAGAGCCCGCCATGGAAGGCGACGGCCACCGCAAGCCCGGTGAGGATGAAATTGGTGGTGTAGTAGAGCGTGAAGCCGAAGCCCTCCGAATAGCCGAAGGCGCCGCGCAGCATCAGGCGCGCCGCCTCGACCGGACTCTCGCCCACCGCCAGCACCACCAGGCCTGCGACGAGAAACGCCACCGCCACGTTGACGAGCGGGATGAGCCCATGGTTGATCCAGCCGGGGAGCGGCACATAGGGGCGGCTCATGCCTGTGTCCCTCCTGCGGTGGTTTCTCCCCCTCCGGGGCCTTGCGCGCCGGCCATCAGGAGGCCGAGCTCGCTTTCCTGCGCTTCCGGCCCCCGCTCCCCGACGATGCGCCCGTCGAACATGACGAGGATGCGGTCCGACAGGGCGCGGATCTCGTCCAGCTCCACCGAGACGAGGAGGATCGCCTTGCCGGCGTCGCGCATCTCCACGATGCGCCGGTGGATGAACTCGATGGCGCCGACATCGACGCCGCGCGTCGGCTGGCCGATGATGAGCACCTCCGGGTCGCGCTCCATCTCGCGCGCCAGAACGATCTTCTGCTGGTTGCCGCCCGAGAAATTCGCCGTCTTCAGGTCGCAGGAGGGCGGGCGGATGTCGTAGGCCGCGATCTTGGCGGCCGCCTCGCGGCGCATGGCCCCGATGTCGAGGAAGGGCCCCTTCGCGTAGGCCGGATCGCGATGATAGCCCAGGATGGCGTTCTCGCATTCCTTGAAGGGCAGGACGAGACCCATATGGTGCCGGTCCTCCGGCACGTGGGCAAGGCCCAGCCGGCGCAGCTCGGCCGGGTCGCGCTCGCGCGCCGGGTCGATATCGCGCCCGTTGAGCACCACCGCCCCGCCGGCGGCGCGCCGGATGCCGGCCAGCGCCTCCAGAAGCTCCGACTGGCCGTTGCCGGCCACGCCCGCAATGCCCACGATCTCGCCCGAGCGGACCTCGAAGGAAACGTCCTTCGTCATCGTGACGCCGCGCGAATCCCTTACCGTCAGGCCGCGGACCGAGAGGCGCACCGCCCCCGGCGCGCCCTCCCCCTTGTCCACCCGCAAGAGGACGCGGCGCCCGACCATGAGCTCGGCAAGCTCGCCCACATCGGTGCCGGCCGTTTCGCGCGTCGCCACGATCTCGCCGCGCCGCATCACCGAGACGGCGTCCGTCACCGCCATGATCTCGCGCAGCTTGTGGGTGATGAGGATGATGGTCTTGCCCTCGTCGCGCAACGCGCGAAGGACGCCGAAGAGCTGGTCGGCCTCGGCCGGGGTGAGCACGCCCGTCGGCTCGTCGAGGATGAGAATCTCGGCGCCGCGATAGAGCGCCTTCAGGATCTCGACCCGCTGCTGGAGGCCGACGGGAAGCCCCTCCACCACCGCGTCCGGGTCGATATCGAGCCCGTGCTCCTCCTGCAGCCGCAGAAGCTCGGCGCGCGCCCGGCGGATGCCGGGGCCCAGCAGGCCCGACTGCTCCGCGCCCAGCATGACGTTTTCCAGCACCGTGAAGTTCTCCACCAGCATGAAATGCTGGTGAACCATGCCGATGCCGGTGGCGATGGCCGCATTCGGGTCCGTGATCGAGACCTTCGAGCCGTTGACCCGGATCTCGCCCGAATCGGCCTGGTAGAACCCGTAGAGGATCGACATCAGCGTCGACTTGCCGGCGCCGTTCTCCCCGACGATGCCATGGATGGTGCCCTTGCCGACGCTGAGATTGATGTTCCTGTTGGCCCGGACCGCGCCGAAGCTCTTGTCGATATCGATGAGCTCGATCGCAGCCGCCATGCCGTTCTCTGCAGAAGTCGCGTTTCGCCGTAGACTAGAGGCGCCCCCCGCCGAAGGCCAGCGCCTTTCTCGTAGCCCGTGATGAACCCGGCACAGGGGCCGGGGCCCCTTTCCGGCGCACGCACTTGCGCCAGGGGCGCGCGCCTGTCAACGCTCACGTAAAGGTCAATTCAGGAACGCCACAGGAACCTCTATGCCGCCATCCTCCCCCGCGCCCGCCCGGCGGGCCCGCCCGACCCGCGCCGATTATCGCGCCTTCGTGCCCATCACCAGCCGCTGGTCGGACAACGACATGTTCGGGCACCTGAACAACGCCGCCTACTACTCCTATTTCGACACGGCGGTGACGAGCTGGCTGTTCTCCACCGCGCCGCAGGGCGAGCGCTCGCGCATGTTCTTCGTGGCCGAGACGGGGTGCCGCTACCTTTCCGAGATCGCCTATCCCGACAAGGTGAGCGTGGGCCTTCGAATTGGCCATCTCGGCACGTCCTCGGTCCGCTACGAGATCGGCGTGTTCCGCAACGACGAGGAGGACGCGGCGGCCGAGGGGCTTTTCGTCCATGTCCATATCGACCCGGCCACGCGCCGCCCCGCGCCGCTGGACGAGCCCCTGCGCCGGACGCTGACGGAGATCTGCGCATGAGCGAGGAGAAGGGGCTGGTGGAGCTGCAGACGCTTCTGGCGCACCAGGGGCGCACGATCGACGAATTGTCCGAGGAGGTGCGCCGGCAGGGCCAGGCGCTCGACCTTCTGGAAAAGACGCTGCGCGAACTCGCCCAGCGCTTCCTGGCGCTGGAGGAGACGGCCACGCCCCGGCCCGAGATCACCCGGCCGCCGCATTATTGAGGCGAAGGGAGAGGGAGGCCGGAGCTTCCTCTCCCTTCGCCTGCGTCACACTCAGTAAGGGCAGGCGCTGTCGGTGTTGTAGTCGTGGACCTCGACGGTGCCGGCGATGATATCGGCCTTCGCCGCCTCGACCGCCTCGCGCATCTCGGCGGTCAGGAGCGCCTCGTTGTTCTCGTCCAGCGCATAGCCCACGCCGTCCTCGGCAAGGCCCAGCGTCACCACGCCGGTCGTCCACTCGTCCTTCGCCGCATCCTCGAAGGCGGCGAAGACGGCGTTGTCCACGCGCTTGACCATGGAGGTCAGGATATGGCCGGGGTGCAGGGCGTTCTGGTTGGAATCCACGCCGATGCCGAACTTGCCGGCGTCGGCCGCCGCCTGGAGAACGCCGATGCCCGTGCCGCCGGCGGCGTGAAAGATGACGTCCGCGCCCTGGTCGATCTGCGAGCGGGCAAGCTCACCGCCGCGCACCGGGTCGTTCCAGGCCGAGCCGGTGGTGCCGGTCATGTTCTGGATCACGCTCGCCTCCGCATTGGCCGCCTTGACGCCGCCGACATAGCCGCAGGCGAACTTGCGGATGAGCGGCACGTCCATGCCGCCGACGAAGCCGACCGTCCCGGTCTCGGACTTCATCGCCGCGAGCAGGCCGACGAGATAGGAGCCCTCTTCCTCCTTGAAGAGGATGGAGCGCACATTCGGCAGATCGACCACCGAATCGATGATGGCGAACTGGAGATCGGGGAATTCGGGCGCCACCGCCTCGATCGCCGCCTGCTGGGAGAAGCCCACGGCGATGATGGGCGAATGGCCGTCGCGCGCGAAGCGGCGCAGCGCCTGCTCGCGCTGGGCATCGGACTGGATCTCGAAGTCGCGATACTCCGTTCCCGTCTCCTCGCTGTAGCGCTCGGCGCCCATATAGGCCGCCTCGTTGAAGCTCTTGTCGAACTTCCCGCCGAAATCATAGACGACGGCCGGGTTGATCTCGGCGGCAAGGGCCGTGCCGGCGGTCAGGACGGTAGCGGCGGCAAGCCCGGCGAGGATGGTCTTCATCGTTGATCCCGTGATCCCTGTTGATCGTTGCGCGCGCCCTGTCGGCGCCCGAGGCCCCGGCGCGGCCCTTGCGGGCGGCCGGTCTTCCATGCCGCCAGACTGGCACGACCCGGCCGGCATTGCATCAAGATTCGGCAATCATCCCGAACGCGTTTTCTTCAGGCATCCAAGGAACGCCACAGCAAAAACGCCCGGCCGGGGGGCGCGGACGCGCCGCCGCGCGCTCGGGACTTCGCACCGCCGGCGAGGACAGCCCCTTCAGCGGCGCCGCCGCCCGGGCGCGGCCTCGCTCCCTCGCCCTTCCTGAAGGGCGCCCAGGCTCCTGCCTGCGAATCATCGCGCGAGGCGAGCGGGCGACGCGCGGCGACGCCCGAGGAGAAGCAGCAGGACCGCGAGCGCGGCCAGCGTCGGCGCCATCGGCCAGGCCGCGACGAGCGCGGCCAGGTTCGCGGCCAGCCCCGGCGGGGCCGAGAGCGGCGCGCCGGCGAGAAGCTCCCACCCTTCCGCCACGCTCGTCATGCGCAGGCGCTCGGCGCTCAGCGAACGGGCGACATCGCCGGTGGCGAAGACCGTGCCGGCCGCGAGGACGAAACAACCGATGAGACGAAACAGGAAGGCGATCATCGCGAGGATACCGAAACAGGGCCCGTTCGGGCAGAAGCGTCAAAGGCTCCAGGCGCCGCGGCAGACGCGCCGCCCCGCCCCCGGCGGGAAGCGCCCGACCGGAGCATCGATACCACATAACGGAGCCGGCGTCGCCATCGCCCGCAAAGCGCGAGGCGGCATCGATTGGCCCTTGAACCGCAACCCGTTCTGGCTATAGTCCGCGCCGTTCGGCGGAGCTGCCGCGCGACGCGGCCCACCCCCGCTTCGCGCCCGGCCCCGCCCGGCAGGAGGGGTGGCCGAGTGGTTGAAGGCGCACGCCTGGAAAGTGTGTATACGGGAAACCGTATCGGGGGTTCGAATCCCCCTCCCTCCGCCACTTCGGAACAAAACCGGGAACGCCGAGTCCCGCCGATTTCCCTCCTTTAGCAGCCACAAGCGTCCTCAACCGGTGTCTTTGCTGCCTGTGATGTAAATCGCGTCGTCGGCGACCTCGACGCGCTGCGCGAACGCCCGGACGTGATTCCGCCGATAACCGCGCTCTACGAAACGGAACCGGCTGCGCGGTTCGCTAATAAGTTCGCGCGCGGCCGCGCCCGTCAGCGCATTGTGCGTCATCGCTTCGATCTTAGCCGCGTCGGTTCTTCGCGGCCAGGCTCACCAGTAACCAAGCAGGCGCCACCAGAGGAGGCCGGCGGTGGCGAAGATCGTCAGTTCGATGAGGCACATGGCCAAGCCGACGCTCCACCACTTTCCCATGCCCACGAAGCCGCTGCCGAAGATGATGGGCGAGGTTCCGGTCGCGTAATGCGTCAGCGTCATCATGATGGCTGAACTCGCGGCCATCATCAGCATGAAGGGCGCGTGGTACTCGGGAGGGACGAGGTTCACGCCGACCAGGAGGAAAGCCAGCATCATGGCGCTGATATGAGCCGTGGTGCTGGCGAACATGTAATGGGAGAAGGTAAAGACGAGTACGAGGATCGCCGCGGCCAGCGGCCATTCCACTCCTGCGGAGGCTATCGCGGCTTCCATGCCGCTCGAGAACCAGGCGACGACGCCGAGCTTGTTCAACTGATCGGCCATCATCACCAGGGCACCGAACCAGAAGAGCGTGTCCCACGCGCTCCTTTCTCCCAGAACGTCGTTCCAGTCGATCGTGCCTGTGATCAGAAGCAGGAACAGGCCGAGCAGCGCGACCATCGTCGGATGCAGCGTGAAGGCCTCCCCCAGCAGCATGGCGGGAATGTTGGCCCACAGCAGCAGCAGCAGGACGAACACGGCCGTCATAACGCGCTCCTGGGATGAGAACGGCCCCATTCGACCGAGTTCGGCCTTCGCGAAGATCACCGCGTCCGGCGTTTCCTTGATCTGCGGCGGCGAGAGAAGGTAGATCGCCAGCGGCATGATCAGAAGCGCCAGCAGCCCGGGTATGAACATCGCCAGCGCCCAGCCGGTCCAGCTCAGATGGAGCGCCCCGCCGCTTGCACGCGCAAGGAAGTCCTGAACGAGCGGATTGGGCGCTGTCGCGGTCAGGAACATGGCCGAGGTGATGGGGTTCGCATGATAGTTGACGAGCGCCAGATAGGTGCCGATGCGGTTCTGCGTTCCCTTCTGCGGATCTGAATCGAAGGAAGACGCGATCGAGCGCATGATGGGATGTATGATGCCGCCGCCGCGTGCGGTGTTGCTGGGGGTAACGGGCGCCAGCAGCAATTCGCAGGCAGCAAGCCCGTAACCGATTCCGATCGTCCGGCGGCCGAAGAGCGCGATGAAATGGAGCCCGGCCCGCTTGCCAAGCCCCGATTTCTTGATACCGACGGAGATCATGATCGCGATGACGATCAGCCAGATCAACGGGTTGGAGAAACTGCTCAGCGCATCCGCAACGGCCCCGCTGGAGGTCGGCGAAGTAACACGCGCCATCGAGACGATGACCATGGCCATCAGCGCCATGACGCCGATCGGCATGACCTTCAGAATGATGGCGACGATCGTCGTGAGGAAGATCGTCAGCATCACCCAGCCCTCCCGGCTGAGTCCGCCGGGCGTGGGCAGTGCCAGAAGCGTCAGGAGAACGGCCGTCGTCACGAAAGCGGGCACGATGCGGAAGGGAACCGCCTGCAACAGATGACGCACGGTTTCCGTGATGGATTTCAGCATCGGCCTGACCCCAGGGAATCGGACATTCGATCGCACTCATATCCTGTGTCGTGCGCGGTCGGCAAAGACAGGCTCGACCCGCAGTGGATGACGGGCCCGCCGGCTTCGGCGCGGGGCGCGGCATCTCCGGGTGACGAGCGCATCGGGGATCTTCCCGGTCTTACTTCAGAAAGGCGCGGAACTTGCGAAGCGCGAGCAGGAACAAGACGGCTGCCAGGAGCGCCAGGGCCAGGAATTGCGGCCAGACCACCGAGAGGCCGGCGCCGCGGAACAGGATCGCCTGGGCGAGGATGGTGTAATGCGTGTTGGGCGCCGCGAGCATGATGTGCTGGATGATCTCGGGCATGCTCTCGCGCGGCGTCACCCCGCCCGAGAGCACCTGCAGCGGCAGCAGCACCAGCATCAGGAGCAGCCCGAACTGCGGCATCGTGCCCGCGAGGGTCGCGAAGAAGATTCCCATCGACGCCATGGCGACCGCCATCAGCGCCGTGCCGGCCAGGAACAGCGGCAGGGAGCCGAGGACCGGCACGCCGAGCGCGCCATGCACGACGAACAGGAGCGCGAAGGCCGATGCCGCGAAGACCACGATCACCATCGACCAGATCTTCGCCAGCATGATCTCCAGGGCCGTGACGGGCATGGCCAGGAGGTGTTCGATCGTCCCGTGCTCCTTCTCCCGGATCAGCGCCGCGCCTGTCAGGATGATCGACAGCATGGTGATGGACGAGATCACGCTGGTGACGGCGCCGAACCAGGCGGGGTCGAGCCCCGGATTGAACCTGGCCCGCAGCACCAGGTCCACCGACGGTTCGGGCGCGGCACGGTAGCGCGCGGCATATTCGGACACCTCGCTGGCGACGATCTCCTGGATGTAGCCGGAGCCGGTGAAGGCCTGGGTCATCCGCGTCGCATCGACGTTCAACTGGACGACGGGCGTCTTGCCCGCCAGCACGTCGCGCTGGAAGTTCGGGGGGATGTCGAGCGCGAACGTATCCAGCCCGGCATCCATCCGCGCATCCATCTCGGCGACGCCGATCTCGCGAGGCGTCACGAAATAAGGGGGATAGAAGGCGCTCGCGATTCTTGCCGAGAGCGGCGACTGGTCCTCGTCCACGATGGCGATGGTGGCCCGGTTCAGCGCATCGGGCATTCCGCTGGCCGAGGTGTAGATGGAGAGCGTGAAGGCGTAGGCGATCAGCACGATCATGATCGGATCGCGCAGGAGACCCCGCAGTTCCTTGATGCCCAGGTTCATCACGTTGGAAAGGCGCATGGGCCTACCTCGCCTGCTTGCGGGTCAAGGCCGCGCCCAGCGCGAGGATGGTGGCCACCGCCAGCGCGAGCGGCACGAAGACGCCCGCCAGATCGCCCATCTCCAGCCCCTTGGCGAAGGTGCCGCGCGAGGCGGTGATGAAGTAGCTGGTGGGATAGACCGTGCCGACCAGCCGGCCCAGCCCTTCCAGGGAAGACACCGGATCGATCAGCCCCGAATATTGGGCCGCCGGGATCAGCGTCAGGAGCGCGGTGGCAAAGAGCGCCGCGATCTGGCTGGAGGTGAAGGTGGAGACCAAAAGCCCGATCCCCGTCGCCGCCACGACATAAAGGAGGGCGGCCAAGCTGAAGGCAAGCATGCTGCCGGTGAAGGGCACGCGGAAGACGAAGACCGCGCAGGCCGTCATCAGGGCGAAATTGACCATGGCCAGCGCCACATAGGGGAACTGCTTGCCGAGCAGGAACTCGAACCGCGTCACCGGGGTCACGTAAAGATTGACGATCGACCCGAGCTCCTTCTCGCGCACGACGCTGAGGGTGGTCAGAATGGCCGGGATGAGCAGCAGGAGCAGCGGGATCACCGCCGGCACGATGGCCACGAGACTCTTGATGTCCGGGTTGTATCGGTAGCGGATCTGCAGGTCGAAATCTCCGGTCAGGGCCTGGCCGCCATAAGCCTCGCGTGCCTTGCGCGTCAGCCAGGCGGCGTGCATTCCCTGCACGTAGCCGCGCGCCGTCTGCGCCCTCATGGGCATGGCGCCGTCGATCCAGGCGCCGATCTCGGTCGCCGTCCCACGCGCGACGTCGCTGGCGAAGCCGGGCGGAACCTCGATGGCGAGGCTGATCTCGCCGTTGCGCATCCGGCGATCGAGATCGGCGTAGTCGCGGATGGGCGCCTTTTCGATAAAGTAGCGGGACCCGGCGATGTCGGCGATATAGTCGCGGCTGGTGGTGGTCTGGTCGCGATCGAGCGCGGCGAAGGTCAGATCCTCGATATCCATGTTGATGCCGTAGCCGATCACGAACATCAGCATGAGGGAGCCCACCAGCGCCATGGTGCTGCGGATCGGGTCGCGCCGCAGTTCCAGCGCCTCCAGCCGCGCGTAGCTGAACATCCTGCGCGGATCGAAGAAACGCCGGCTCGCCGGCCGGTGCGCGCTGACAACCGGGGGCGGCGAGGCCGGCACGCGCGTTGCGCCGCCGCCGGCCGAACGATCGGGCCCCGCCGCTTCTTCGAGATAGAGGATGAAGGCGTCCTCAAGGTCCTTCGCCCCGCGCCGGCGCACGATATTGTCGGCCGTGTCGCTGATCAGCACCTTCCCTGCATGCATCAGCGAGATCCGGTCGCACAGGGCGGCCTCGTTCATGAAATGGGTCGAGACGAAGATCGTCACGCCGTCCTTGCGGGAGAGATCGGAGAGGATCTGCCAGAAGCGGTCGCGCGCCACGGGATCGACGCCCGAGGTGGGTTCGTCGAGGATCAGAATCTCCGGCGCGTGAATCATGGCGACGGCCAGCGAAAGCCGCTGCCGGATGCCGAGGGGAAGAGCGTCGGGGAAACTGTCCATCACCTCGACCAGATCGAAGCGCTCCGCCATCTCCTCGATCCGGGGCGCGATCGCCTCCGGCTTCATGCGGAAGAGCCGGGCGTGCAGGTCGAGGTTCTGGAGCACCGTCAGCTCGCCATAGAGCGAGAACGCCTGGCTCATGTAGCCCACGCGCCGGCGCATATCGAGGTCGCTCGAATCCACCTCGCGGCCGAAGAGCTTCGCGCGGCCCTGTGTCGGCTCGAGCAGCCCGGTCAGCATCTTCATCGTGGTGGTCTTGCCGCAGCCGTTCGAGCCGAGAAAGCCGAAGATCTCCCCCTTCGGGATACGGAAGCTGACATCGTCCACGGCGGTGAAGCCGCCGAAGCGCATGGTCAGGCCCTTGGCCTCGATGGCAATCTCCTCTCCTTCACGGGCGGCGCGCGGCGGGATCACCAGCTTCTCGTGGCCGCCTCGCGCCTCTTCCGGCAGGAGGGCCACGAAGGCGTCGTCGAGCGTGTGGGTTCCCGTCCGCTCCATGAGGCCGGCCGGCGTGCCGGTGGCCAGGATGCGGCCGGCGTCCATCGCCACCAGCCAGTCGTAACGCGCGGCCTCCTCCATATAGGCGGTGGCGACCAGTACGCTCATCGCCGGGCGTTCCTCTCGAATCCGGTCGATCAGCTCCCAGAACTGGCGTCGCGACAGGGGATCGACGCCGGTGGTGGGCTCGTCGAGGATCAACAGGTCCGGATCGTGGATCAGGGCGCAGCAAAGGCCGAGCTTCTGCTTCATGCCGCCCGAAAGCTTGCCGGCCGGCCGGTCGGCGAAGGGCGAAAGGCCGGTGCTGTCCAGGAGTTCGGCGATCCTGCGCTCGCGCTCTTGCTTGTCATGCCCGAAGAGGCGGCCGAAGAAATCGACGTTCTCGAAGACCGAAAGCGTCGGATACAGGTTCTTTCCGAGCCCCTGCGGCATATAGGCGATGCGCGGGCAGATGCGGTCGCGGTGGCGCTTGTCGCGCATGTCGCCGCCCAGCACCCGCAATCGTCCCTCCTGCAAGGCGCGGGCGCCCGCGATCAGGGAGAGAAGGCTGGACTTGCCGACGCCGTCCGGCCCGATCAGCCCCACCATGCGGCCGGCCGGAATATCGAGGCTGAGCGCGTGGAGCGCCTCGACCTTGCCATAGCGCAGCGAGACCCCTTCCAGCCGGATGACGGCGTCTGCCGCAGGGGCCATTTCGTTCATTCGGCGATCTCGCCCGCGAACTCCGGCCAACTGGCCTCGGGGTCGAGCTGTACATAGGCAGTGCCCGGCAGGCCCGTCTTGACGTATTCGAGGTATTTCGTCAGCAGCTCGCGGTCGATCCTGGCTCTCACGCGAAACATGAGCTTCTCGCGCTCATCGGCGGTCTCGACCGTCTTGGGCGTGAACTGAGCGACATCGGCGACATAGGAGACCGTGGCAGGAATCACATATCCGGGGGCCGCGTCCAGGACGAGCCGCACCTGGGTTCCGATCCGGACGCGCCCGGCCTCCGAAGTGGGCAGGAAGACGGTCATGTAGACATCGCCGAGATCGACGAGGTTGAGAATCCGCCCGCCGGCCGCCACGATCTCGCCTTCCTGCGCGACCCGGTACTGCACGCGTCCGTTTCGCGGCGAGGTCAGCGTGCTGTCGTCGATCGAGACGGCGATCGATTCGATCGCTGCCGCAGCCGCGGCGACGGCGGCTTCGGCGTTGATCACCTGGGCCCGAGAGGCTCCCACCTGCGCGTCGGCCGCGGCCAGGTTGGCCTCGGCGGCGGCGATCCCCGCGCGGGCCTGGCGGTCGGAGGCCCTGTCGTTGTCGAGCACCTGCTGGGAGATCGCGTTGCTCCTCACCAGCTCTTCAGACCGCGCGCGGCGCAGCGCGGCGGCGTCGGCCAGGGCCTGTGCCTGCTCGAGGGCTGCTTCGGCCGCCCGGCGCTGCGCTTCGGCCTGAACGACGAGGCTGCGTGCGGAATCGACACCGATCCGCGCGCTGCTCAGATGCGCCTCCGCCTGCCGCCTTTGCGCCTCCAGCTGGAGGGTATCCATCTCGACCAGCACGTCCCCCGCCGACACGAAATCGCCCTCGTCCACGCGGATCGTGCGGATGCGCGCGCCGGCGAGCGCGGAAATGTCGATCTCGGTCGCCTCTATCCGGCCGTTGGCCACGGCAATGCCTTCGGGCACGTCGGAACCGTTCAGCCTGTCCCAGGCGAACCAGGCCGCAACGACGAGCGCGATGGCCACGCCCGCATAGATCCACCGCGTCCGCCGCTTCGCCATCGTGCACTCCTTGCAATCGCGCCGAAGCCCGGGAATGGGAGGCTGCCCAGACTGCCGCTTGCATGTCGATCATGTCAACGAGTGTTGACGTCTGGGCCGGGGCATACTGCGCAACCGCCCGCCTTGTCGATACGTATTGTTCCCGAAGGAGAGGAATGTGCCATGAGAAGCCCTGCGGCCGGAGACCGCGCCATGCCCGCGCGGGAGCGTATTCTGAACGCGGCGATCCTGCGCTTCGCCCATCATGCCTTCGCGGAAACGAGCCTGCGGGACATAGCGGCCGAGGCGGGCGTGGATGTCGCCTATGTGCATCGCAGCTTCGGTTCGAAGACAGGGCTGTTCCGCGAGGCTTTGAACGCGACGCTTCATCGCCGCGGCGGCACCACGTCCTCGGCGGCCGATCCCGTGAGCTGGCTTTGCGACCAGATCGTCACCGGGCGCCCCGAAAGGTCGGAAGATGTGCTTCCCCTGACGCTCGGCCTGCGCTCCCTGACCAACACCGAGACGCGCGAGATCGTCCACGAGTTCATCGAGGAGCATTTCATAAAGCCCGCCGCCCGCGAGTTCGGCGACGACACCTACCGCGCCTCGATGGTCGTCGCACTGCTGACGGGCCTTGCGATCTTCCGCCTCACCCTATCCATGCCCCCCTTGCTGGACACCCCGGAGCCCCGGCTCCGAGCCTCGATAAAGGCAGCCATCCGCGGTCTCCTGGACGAAGGCGCCGAAAGCGACGATGAAAACTCGGCGAAGCCGGCACGCACCGGCGGCTCCGGGCCGACATCGATGGCCGGGAAGGGATAGGGCGCTTCGACAAGCCGCCCCCAAGAGAACGTGAGAATCGCGGCCTTTTCGCTTCCCTGATCGCTCGACAGGGACCGGGATGCGATGAGACCTTGGCGGAGCGCCTCACGCGAACTCCAGCGTGACGGCGGACACGATGATGTAGCGCCCGGCTTTTGCGATCGTGACGAGCAGGAGGAAGCTCCAGAAGGGCTCGCGCAACACGCCGGCAGCCACCGTGAGAGCGTCGCCGCCCAGCGGTGCCCAGCTCAGGAGGAGGCTCCAGCGGCCCCATCGGCGATACCATCGCGTCGCGCGACCCAGAGACCGTTCGCCGACCGGGAACCATCGCCGGTCACGGTAGTGCTCGATCCAGCGGCCGAGGAGCCAGTTGGTGACGGAGCCGAGCACATTGCCGGCCGTCGCCACCGCCACGAGGAGAGCGGGCGATGGCCCGCCGACGATCAGCAGCGCGATCAGCGCCGCTTCGGATTGTGCCGGGAGGATCGTGGCTGCCACGAAGGCGACGGCGAACAGTCCGGCCAGCGAAAAGAGGTCTTCCACGGTTCCGGTCAACACTCTCGTGGCCACGCGACATGCATATCAACGATCACATGGGCATGGATGTGTCTATGGGCAGGGACTTGCAGGACCATGTCGAGGCCGTTGTGTCCCGGCTTGAGCGCCCTGGCCCTTGCGCGAACTGGCGGCGTGTCGTGATGGCGGCCCGCTCTTTCGGCGGCTGGCGCGCGGGCCCGGTCGCCGGACCCGAGGATGAATGAAGCGGCCGGGCCGCTTCAGGGCCGGGCGGAAAGGGGCCACGGTCCCGGCGCGCCGCCCGGCGGCCGACGGGTCTGGCTCTCTACCATGGATCGGCGCCTTCGGGGGCGGTCAGGGCGATCAGCCCATCCGCCAGCGCGCCGCGCCAGACGGCATAGTCGTGCCCCCCCGCATATTCGCGGTAAGTGACCCGATATCCCTTTGCGGCAGCCACGTCGCGAACGTGGCGCGACGTTTCCAGGATGCCGGTCACGCCCGGTCGTCCGGTCTCGAACAGGCCGGCGGACAAATGGAAGCGGATATCGGCGCGGGGCGCCCCGGCGATCCGGCTTGCCACGTAGACGGCCTCCTCGGCCGGCGTGCCCTCGGGATGCCACCAGAAGGAGCCCGAGAGGCTGAGGGCGTTGCCGAAGGCCTGCGGCTCGGCGAGCGCCGCTGTGACCGCCGCCAGGCCGCCATAGCTCGATCCGGCCAGAATGGTGCGCGCGGCCGGCACGTCGAATTCCAGCTCGGCCTTCACCAAAGGCAGCAGTTCATCCGCCAGGAAGGATGCGAAGTCGGGGTTGCCGGGCAATTCGCGCGCGCGCCATTGCGGGCTGACCGAAGGCACGAAGACGACGGCCATGGGGGCGATCCGCTTCTCTGCGATCAGCGCATCGAGGATCGCGGGCGCGGGAACGCGCGTTTGATACTCCAGCCCGTCGAAAAGGATCAGAAGGCCGGCGCGCGGATGGGCCGGATCGAACCCCGCAGGGCGATAGAGGGTGATCTCCCGCTCATTGCCCAGATGCGCGCTCGGCGCTGCCAGGCGGGTGGAGCGCCCTTGCGGCTGCGCGCCTTCCTGAAAACCGGGCTGTTCGGGCGCATCGGGCAGTTCCAGCATGGAATGCTGGTTGAAGGCGTCGGGCGCCTCTGCCGGCCAGCGGCGCGGATTGAGCGGGTCGGCCTGCGCCGTGGCGAGAATCGCCACGCGCCGTTCGCGGGCCGTCCCCTCGAAGGTGGGCACATCCGGTGCGATCCTGTAGGCGAGGCGCGTCGTCGCCGGCAGCGAGAAGGAGGCATACCAGACGTCGCTGGCGCCAAGGCGCTTCAATTCGGTGTGGTTGCCGTCCGGCCCGCCGAAGAGGCGCACATTGCGCTCGGCGCCGCGGGCCAGGAAGGTGACGATCGCATCGCCCTGCGATCCGCGCTCGATGAGGGGCGCGCCTTCCCTCCCGATCCGTTGCCAGAAGGCCCCGGTTCCCTCTCCGGCGGCGATGGCGTCGGAAAGCGCCGCCAGGGTGGGGCTGAGGAAGGCGGGCTCGTCCGCATCGCGCGGCTCGCCGTCGGCCACGATGGCGGGGTCGAGGACGATGCTCATCTCCCCCTCGCCGGACGCCGTCGTTTCGAGAGTGAGACTTTCGGCCTGGGCGACGAAATGAAAGGCGCCGCTCACCGACACCCCTGCGGCCAGCCGGCGCAAATGGCGCCCCTGAGCGTCGAGGAGATCGAGCGCGAAGGGGCCGCCCTCGGCCACGATCCGCCCGCGCAGATAATCGCCGGGCCGTGCCGCGAGGGTCAGCCTGCGCGTCTGGCCCTCGGCCATCGCTCCGAAGCTTGCCGAACCGCCCCCGATGCCGTCGAGCGTCTGCGCGCTCGCGGCAAGGGGGTCGGCCACGGCCAGGAAGGCGAGGAATGCCGCAAGAAGACGCATCGCCGCTCTCACCACGTCTTGCGCAGCGTCGCCACGACGCTGCGTCCCGAACCATAGAAGCAGGAGGTGTTGCTGGCGCAGGAGGCCACGTAACGCGTATCGGCCAGGTTCTTGGCGTTCACCTGAAGCTCCACGCCCTCGAAGCGCGCATCGAGATATCCGAAATCGTAGGACACCATGGCATCGGCCAGCGTCACGGCGTCCACCTTGAATTCGTTTGCCGCGTTTCCGTAGCTCGTGCCGATATGGCGAAGGCCGCCGCCGACCTTCAGCCCTTCCAGCGCGCCGTGCTGAACCGCATAGGTGCCCCATAGGCTCGCGGTGTGGGCCGGCGTTCGAGCGGGCGTCCTGCCGACCTCGCTGGCGTTGGCCGACTCGGTGATCTGCGAATCCAGATAGGCATAGCCGCCGACCAGCGAGAAACCTTGCGCCAGCTCCGCGCGCGCGGACAGTTCGACGCCGCGACTGCGGATCTCGCCGATCTGCGAATAGACCGTCTGGCCGAGATCCGAGCTCCACACGCCCTGCACCACGCCCTTCTGCGTCAGCTCGTAGAAGGCTGCGGTGAGAAGCATGTTCATGCCGGCGGGCGCGTATTTCAGCCCGACCTCGAACTGCTCGGCGGTGGTGGGGTCGAAATCGGGCTCGCCGGCATTGGGCGATTGCAGCACCGGCTCGAAGGATGTCGAATAGCTCGCATAGGGCGAGAGCCCGTTGTCGAAGGTGTAGACCGCGCCCGCGCGCCAGGTGAAGTCGTTGTCGTCGAAATTCTCCTCGATGCCGCTCAGCCGGTTTGTGGTGTCGGTGCTGGCCCAGTCGTGCCGGCCGCCCAGAAGAAGCGTCCAGTTGTCGACCTCGATCTGGTCCTGGAAATAGAGGCCGGCCTGGCGAACCTTGCGCACGCGGTCCGTCACGGCGGTGAAGTTCAGCGACGAGAAATCGATATTGCCGTAGACCGGCTCGGCAAGGTCGATGGCGGGCACGTCGCGCGAGCGGTACCAGAGCGAGTCGGTCTTGTCGTAGCGATAGTCCAGGCCGCCCAGAAGCGTGTGGGCGAGAGCCCCCGTGGTGAACTCCGCCTGCATCTGATTGTCGATCGTGACATGGTGCTCCCTGTCCGGCCCGCCACTGGCGATGCGGCTGATGGACGTGTTGGCACCGGTGATCGGGCTGAGGGACGGGCTGCCCCAGATCAGGGAGTAATGGTCCTTGGCGGTGCGGAAATAGCGCGCGTTCTGGCGGAGCGTGATGGCCTCGTTCAACCGATGCTCGAACTCGTAGCCCACCCAGACCTGCTCGCGCTCGAACCGCTCATAGTCCGGATCGGACACGAAGAAGCCACGCGGAACATAGCCGTAGCCTGCGATGGGCTCGACCGTGCCGGCCCGGTCGAGGAAGTTGCGATAGCCGACATGCGGCTCGTTCTGGTAGCCTGCCAGCACCGTGAGCGAGGTGTCGGCGTCGGGTTCCCAGCGCAGCGAAGGCGCGAAGGCATAGCCCTCCTGCCGGGTGAAATCCTCCTGCAGGTCGCGCCTCAGCCCGGTGGCCACCAGCCTGTAGGACAGCCCCTCGACGCCGGGCATCCGGTCGCTGACATCGACGGAGGCGGAGAGTTGGCTGTGCGTGCCGAACGAGAATTCCACCTGCCGGTAGGGCTCGTCGGTCGGCTTCTTGCTCACCATGTTGACGATGCCGCCGGGATTGGCCTGCCCATAGAGCACGGAGGCGGGACCGGACAGAAGCTCGACCCTTTCCAGAAGATAGGGAAGGATTTTCGACTGGCTGGAATCGCCCAGCGCCAGACCGTCGAGATAGCGGGGCACGTAGTAGAAGCCGCGCACGAAGATTTCGTCGCGGACATTGGAATCGCCGCGATACTCGGTGAAGGCGCCGGGCGTATAGCGCAGGGCTTCGGCCACCGAGCCCGCGCCCTGGTCCTGCATCTGCTCGCGCGGCACGACGCTGATCGACTGGGCCGTGCGCTCGATCGGCGTGTCGATCTTGGTGCCGGCCCGGCTGCGCCCGGCCACATAGGAGCCGACCGGCCCGTCCCCTCGCTCGCCTTGCACCACGACGGCGTCGAGCACGATATCCGTGACCTGTGCGCCCGTCGCGACGTCCTGCGCCAGCGCCGGAGCCGCCATCATGAGCCAGATCAGGGAAGCGCCGAGGAAGGAGGCGGTCGAACAGGAAGGAAGGGCGGACATGCGTGGCTCGCTCGCGATTGCAAAAACATGAATGGCCTGCTCATGTATCGAAGCGTCCACCACCGTTGAATGGGCGCAAAAGGCAAAGAAGAGGGCGTGAGAAGCGGCTCTTTAGACCGCTTGCAACGAAGGTGCGATCCGATGGTGAGCCAGGAAAGCGGAGGGCGCCTGCTGCCCGCCATGCCGCACAACGTTTTCGTGGGCGCGCTCGAGAACAAGGTGGCCTGCGCGCCGCAAGAGGTGGACTACGATATCTGGCCGAAACTGCTCGTCATGGTGCTGCTGCAAGGCAGCCAGCATTTCACGGTGGACGGCACGCCCTTCCGTATCGAGGCGGGGCCGGGTCGTCGAACCCCGCCGCTCGTCTTCGTCCTGAACATCGCGCGCTATGCCAGGCTGCGCTTCTTGCCCTGCCAGAGCGCTCCCCTGCGAAAGGTCATGGTGTCGGCTCCCCAGTCCTGGCTGCGGTCCCTGCACGCCGGCAACGAAACCGCCGCCTCCCCTCTCTGGGACTTTCACCGCCGGCATCTGGCCCATGTCCGCTTTCCCGCCACGGGGCCGGTCCTGGAGATCGCCGAGGAAATCCTGCATCCCGGGGAGGGGTCCGGGGGTGAACTGCGAACGCTTCACCGCAAGGCGCGCGGGCTTGAACTGATGCGCCTCGTCTCGCTGCGCATCGCCCGACAGGAACGGGGCGCAGGCGCCGCGCACGGGTGCCCGCCCATGGGCGGGGCCACTCTTGCCGAGCGCGCCCATGCGTTTCTTCTGCATCATCTGGATTCGGACGTGCCCCTTGCCGAAGTCGCCCGGATCGTCGGCGGCAGCGTTTCCAGCGTGCAACGCCAGTTCCGCGAACGATACGGCACGCCCCTTTGCGCCTTCGTGAGGCACAAGCGCCTGGAGCGTGCGCGCGATGCGCTGACGGTGGAGAGAATGTCGGTCGCGCAGGCCGCCTATCACGCCGGCTACCGCGATGTCTCCAGCTTCAGCACCGCCTTCCGCCGCGCCTTCGGCATCTCCCCGGCCGTTGCGCGAAGGGAAGGACTACGCACGAACACGCCCGCCGAAACCGACCCCGTCTGATCCCAGCCTTCAATGGTTCGTTGTTTCCTATGCACGGAAAGATGCTACGCAGCCTCGCTCCCACGAGGCCATCTGCAAAGCCTGGACGGACGATCCGTCCAGGTTCATCCGTAATCCGCGCTGCCAAATGCCGGGACCGAACATCTAGACATCCGTCTTCCAGGCGGTCTCGATTTCCGAGAGAGCGGCAGGGTCCTCGATGGTGGCGGGCATGTTCCAGCTTTCGTCGTCGGCGATCTTCTTCATCGTGCCGCGCAGGATCTTGCCCGAGCGCGTCTTGGGCAGGCGGTCCACGAAGAGGAGGCGCTTGAGCGAGGCGACGGCGCCGATCCTTTCGCGCACCAGCGCGGCGACCTCGCGGGCCAGCGCCTGGCTGGCCTGTGCCGAATTCGACTTCAAGACCACGAAACCGCAGGGAATCTCGCCCTTCAGGTCGTCCTTCACGCCGATGACGGCGCATTCGGCGACGGCCGGATGGGCGGCCAGCACCTCTTCGATGCCGCCGGTGGACAGGCGGTGGCCGGCCACGTTGATGACGTCGTCGGTGCGGCCCATCACCCAGACATAGCCGTCCTCGGTCAGCATGCCGGCGTCGGCGGTGGAGTAGTAGCCGGGATAGGCGGAGAGATAGACGTCGCGAAAGCGCTGGTCGGAGCGCCAGAGCGTGGGCAGCGCGCAGGGCGGCAGCGGCAGGCGGATGGCGATGGTGCCGAAGGTGCCGGGCGGCACCGGCTGGCCGGCCTCGTCGAGGATCTCGATGCGGTAGCCGGGCATGGGAACGCTCGGCGAGCCGCGCCGCACCGGCAGCTTCTCGATGCCCAGGGGGTTGGCCGCGATGGCAAAGCCCGTCTCGGTCTGCCACCAATGGTCGATCACCGGCACGCCGAGCGAGTTCTCGGCCCACTCCACCGTATCGGGGTCGGCGCGCTCGCCGGCCAGGAACAGGGCGCGCAGCCTCGACAGGTCGTGTTCCTTCACAAGGGCGGCCTCGGGATCGACCTTGCGCACGGCGCGGATCGCGGTCGGCGCGGTGAAGAGCACGCACACCCCGTATTCGGCCGCCACCCGCCAGAAGGCGCCGGCATCGGGCGTGCCGACGGGCTTGCCCTCGTAGAGCACCGTGGCGCAGCCCGCGAGCAGCGGCGCGTAGACGATGTAGGAATGGCCCACCACCCAGCCGACATCGGAGGCGGCCCAGAAGGTCTCGCCCGGCTTCACGCCATAAACCGCCTCCATCGACCAATGCAGCGCCACCATGTGGCCGCCATGGTCGCGAAGGACACCCTTCTGGCTGCCGGTCGTGCCGGAGGTGTAGAGGATGTAGAGCGGATGGGTGGCCGGCACGGGGACGCAGGGCGAGGCGCGCCCCTCCTCCAGGGCCGCACGGGCGCGGCCGACGGCCTCGTCCCAGTCTTGGTCGCGGCCCGGCGTGAGCGCGGCCTCGGCCTCGGGGCGCTTCAGGATCACGCAGGCCTGCGGCTTGTGGCGCGACTGCTCGATGGCCGCGTCCAGCAGCGGCTTGTAGGGAATGACGCGCGAGGGCTCGATGCCGCAGGAGGCCGAGAGCACCACCCTGGGCTGCGCATCCTCGATGCGCATGGCCAGCTCGCGCGCGGCAAAGCCGCCGAAGACCACGGAATGGATGGCGCCCACGCGCGCGCAGGCCAGCATCGAGATCACCGCCTCGGGCACCATCGGCATGTAGACGACGACCCGGTCCCCGGCCGCGACGCCGAGATCGGTGAGCATCAGGGCGGCCGCCTTCACCTCGTGCAGAAGCTCGGCATAGGAAAAGCGGCGCTTGGTGCCGGTGACGGGGGAATCGTAGATCAGCGCGGTTCGCTCGCCGTGGCCGGCCGCCACGTGCCGGTCCAGCGCGTTGTGGCATGTGTTGCAGATGCCGTCCGGGAACCAGCGGCCGTAGATGCCGGCGGCCTCGTCCACGCCGATGGCCGGCTCGCGCTCCCATTCGAGCTTGCGGGCCTGTTCCAGCCAGAATCCGGACGGATCGGCGAGCCAGGAATCGTAGACTTCGCGGTAGCCCATTGTCTTCCTCCCAGAAAACGCGCCGCCGGACGGCGCCTGGCTCAGGTCATGGAGCCGGTCTCGATGTAGCGTTGGTGCCAGGACAGCGCCTCGTTCAGGAGAACAGGCGTGTGCAAGCCGTATGAATCGCGGCGCGCGCGCCGGTCGTAGTCCTGAAGGCGCTCGCGATAGGCCGGGTGCGCGCAATTGGCGATGATGACGTCGGCGCGCTGCTTGGGCGAGAGTCCGCGAAGGTCGGCCAGCCCCTGCTCCGTCACGATGATCTGCACGTCCTGGGTGATGTGATCGACATGGGCGACCTGCGGCACGATGGCCGAGATCTTGCCGCCCTTGGCGACCGAGGGCGTCATGAAGATCGAGACATAGGCGTTGCGGGCGAAATCGCCCGAGCCGCCGATGCCGTTCTGGATGCGCGAGCCCATGATGTGGGTGGAGTTGACGTTGCCGTAGATGTCGGCCTCCACCAGCCCGTTCATGGCGATGCAGCCCAGGCGCCGCACCAGCTCGGGATGGTTGCTGATCTCCTGCGGGCGCAGGATGATCCGCTCGCGGAAGAAAGCCATCTCGTCGTTGAGCCGCTCGGCGGCGATCGGGCTCAGGGAGAAGCCGGTCGCCGAGGCCATGCGCAGCGAGCCCGATGCCAGCAGGTCCAGCATCCCGTCCTGAATCACCTCGGTGAAGGCGGTGAGATCGCCGAAGGGCGAATCCTGAAGGCTCGACATCACCGCGTTGGCCACGTTGCCGACGCCGGACTGGAGCGGCAGGAGGTTCGCCGGCAGGCGGCCCTTGCGCACCTCATGGGCGAAAAAGTCGAGAAGCTGGCCGGCGATGGCGCGCGCCGTCTCGTCCGGGGGCGAGAAGGGCAGGTTGCGGTCCGGCCCGTCCGTTTCCACGATGGCGACGATCTTCTCCGGGTCGCAGCGCAATGTCGGCTGGCCGATGCGGTCGTCGGGCTTCACCAGCGGGATCGGCACGCGGTGCGGCGGCAGGGCCGTGCCGTAATAGATGTCGTGGACCCCGTGCAGCCCTTCGCTCTGCCAGCGATTGAGCTCCAGGATCACCTTGTCCGCCCGGTCCAGCCACGTCTTGTTGTTGCCCACCGAGGAGGAGGCGACGAGCGAGCCGTCCGGCAGGATGGCCGACACTTCCACCACCGCCACGTCGAGCGGCCCGAGGACGCCCTGCCATGCCACGGGCGCGAGCTGCGACAGGTGCATGTCGAGATATTCGATCTCGCCGCGATTGATCTTGTCGCGCACGATCGGATCGGAGTTGAAGGGCGTACGGAACTCGATCCCGTCGACCTCGGCCAGTGCGCCGTCCAGCTCCGGCCCGGTGGACGCGCCCGTCCAGACGCGCACGCGAAACGGATTGCCGGCCGCCTTCTCGCGCCGGATACGCTCGGCCAGCGCCTGCGGCACGGCCTTGGGATAGCCCGAGCCGGTGAAGCCGCTCATGCCCACCGTCGCGCCCGGCCGGATGAAGGCGGCCGCATCCGCGGCACTCATCACCCTGGACCGAAGGGCCGTGGAACCGATACGCGTCGATGTCACTGTTTCATGCCTTCCCTGATCCGGCGTTCAAGCCGCCCGCCCTCATTCGAATTCCAGGATGACGGCCTCGACCATGAGGCTTTCGCCGGGCTTGACGCAGACCTGCGAGACCGTGCCGGCCTTTTCGGCGCGAAGGACGTTCTCCATCTTCATCGCCTCGATGGTGGCGAGCGCCTGCCCCGGCTCCACCGCCTCCCCCGGCCTGACGTGAATTGCGGTCACGACGCCGGGCATCGGGCACAGGAGGAAACGCGAGAGGTCCGGCGGGGCGCGCTCGATCATGTGACGCGACAGTTCGGCGACGAGCGGTGGCAGCACGGTGATCGAATGCGAGGCGCCACGCGTCGTCAGCGTCCAGCGCCCCCGCTCGCGCGCGACCCGGAGCGCCAGGGGCTCGCCGTCGAAGCGCGCCTCCACAAGGCGCTGGCCGGGGATGAAGTCGAGCTCCACCTCGATCGCCTCGCCATCGACGAGAACCGTGCCGTTCTCCAGCTCCACGCGGTGGTCGGCGCCGCCGAAGCGCACGATCCATTCTGCGGGCGCCGCGGGCAAGGGCCCCAGCCGCCCGTCGAGACGGCGCGCGCGCGCCGTCTCGACGCGCTGAAGGAGGGCGGCGGCGGCGGCCAGCCTGGCGATGAGCGCCTCGCCGGCCGGCGCGCCGGCAAAGCCGCCCGGATATTCCTCGGCGATGAAGCCCGTGGTCAACCGCCCCTCGCGAAAGCGCTCATGCTGCATCAGGGCGGAGAGGAAGTCGATATTGTGGCCGATGCCCTCCAGCTCGAAGCGGTCGAGCGCCCGGACCTGCGCGTCCACCGCCGAGAGGCGATCCTCCCCATAGGTGATGAGCTTGGCGATCATCGGGTCGTAGAACATCGAGATTTCCGAGCCCTCGACGACGCCGTCGTCGACGCGGACGGTCCCGGACGCCTCGGGCGGGCGATAGCGAGACAGGCGCCCGATGGACGGCAGGAAGCCGCGATAGGGGTCCTCGGCGTAGATGCGCGTCTCCACCGCCCAGCCCTTCAGCGTCACGTTCTCCTGCGCGAAGGCCAGCCTCTCGCCCGCCGCCACGCGGATCATCTGCTCCACGAGGTCGAGGCCGGTGACGAACTCGGTGACGGGGTGCTCCACCTGGAGGCGCGTGTTCATCTCGAGGAAGTAGAAGGAGCGGTCGGCGCCGGCGATGAACTCCACCGTGCCGGCGGAATGATAGCCGACGGCCTTGGCGAGCTGCACCGCCTGCTCGCCCATGGCCGTTCGCATCCGCGGCGTCACGAAGGGGGACGGCGCCTCCTCGATCACCTTCTGGTGGCGGCGCTGCACCGAGCATTCGCGCTCGCCCAGATGCAGGACGTTGCCGTGCCTGTCGCCCAGAAGCTGGATCTCGATATGGCGCGGATTCTCCACGAACTTCTCGATGAAGATGCGGTCGTCGCCGAAGCTCGAAAGCCCCTCGCGGCGCACCGGATCGAAGCTGTCGCGCACGTCCTGCGCGCTGAAGGCCAGGCGCATCCCCTTGCCGCCGCCGCCGGCCGATGCCTTCATCATCACCGGAAAGCCGATCTCCTCGGCGATCGCCACCGCGTGGGCGGCGTTCTCGATCTCGCCGATGAAGCCGGGCACCACCGAGACGCCGGCCTCGCGCGCCAGCTTCTTGGACTCGATCTTGTCGCCCATGGCCGCGATGGCTTCCGGCGGCGGGCCGATGAAGGTGATGTCGCTCTCGCGCAGGAGCCTTGCGAAGCTCTCGCGCTCCGAGAGGAAGCCATAGCCGGGATGCACCGCGTCCGCGCCCGTCTTGCGGCAGGCCTTCAGGATGGCGTCGGCCAGGAGATAGCTTTCGGAGGCCGGGGGCGGGCCGAGACGCACGGCCTCGTCGGCCAGCTCCACATGCGGGCTGCGCGCGTCAGCGTCCGAATAGACGGCGACGGTCGCGATGCCCATCCGGCGCGCGGTGCGGATGACGCGGGCCGCGATCTCACCGCGATTGGCAACGAGGATTTTCTTGAACATGCAGCAGTCCCGGTCAGGAGGCGGAGAGGGCGGGCGTCAGGCGGCGTCTTCGCCGGGCGGGGGCATGTTGTGGCCGAGAAGGCGGAGCACGCGCCCGCCCGCATCCACCAGATTGGTGCCGGGGCCGAAGATCTCCTGCACGCCGGCCTTGCGCAGGCGCGCATAGTCCTGCGCCGGGATGACGCCGCCGGCCACCACCTTGATGTCGGCGCGCCCCGCCTGTCGCAGATGGTCGATCAGTTCGGGGATCAGCGTGTTGTGCCCGGCCGCGAGGCTCGAGGCGCCGACGATGTCGACATCCTTTTCCACGGCGAGCCGGGCTGCTTCGGCCGGCGTCTGGAACAGCGAGCCGGACACCACCTCGAAGCCGAGATCGGCGAAGACGGACGCCACGAGATTGGCGCCCCGGTCGTGCCCGTCCTGCCCCATCTTGGCCACCAGGATGCGCGGGCGCCGGCCCGTGCGCCGCACGATGGACTCCACGCCCTCGAGCAGCGCGGCCCAGCGCCTGTCGTCCCTGTAGGCGCCGCCATAGATGCCCGTCACGGGCGTCGGCTGCGTGCCGTAGCGCTCGAAGGCCTCCTCCATGGCGGCGGAGATCTCGCCGAGCGTGGCGCGGGCGCGGGCAGCCTCCACGGCCAGGGCCAGCAGGTTCGCGGACCCCTGCGCACCCTCCTTCAGGGCGTCCAGCGCGGCCCGGCAGGCGGCCTCGTCGCGGTTCGCCCTGTTGCGGGCGATGCGCGCGATCTGCCCTTCGCGCACGCGGTGATTGTCCACCGCGAGAATGTCGAGGGATTCCTCCTCGGCCAGCCGGTACTTGTTGACGCCGACGATCACGTCCTCGGCACGGTCCACGCGCGCGGCCCGCGCCGCCGAGGCTTCCTCGATCATCGCCTTGGGCCAGCCGGCCTCCACGGCCTTCGACATGCCGCCCTCGCGCTCGACCCGCTCGACGATCTCCCAGGCCTTGTCGGCCAGTTCCTTCGTCAGCGCCTCCACGTAATAGGAGCCGCCCAGGGGATCGACGACCCTGGTGATCCCGGTCTCCTCGGCGATGACGAGCTGTGTGTTGCGGGCGATGCGCGCGGAGAAGTCGGTCGGCAGCGCGATGGCCTCGTCCAGCGCGTTGGTGTGCAGCGACTGCGTTCCGCCGAGCACCGAGGCCATCGCCTCGATCGTGGTGCGGATGACGTTGTTGTAGGGGTCCTGCTCTGTGAGCGACACGCCGCTCGTCTGGCAATGGGTGCGCAGCATCTTGGAGCGCTCGGATTTCGCGCCCGCCAGCGTCATCGCCCGGTGCCACAGGAGCCGCGCGGCGCGCAGCTTGGCGACTTCCATGAAGAAGTTCATGCCGATGGCGAAGAAGAAGGAGAGGCGCCCGGCGAAGGCGTCCACGTCCAGTCCCTGGGCCTGCGCGGCGCGCACATACTCCATGCCGTCGGCGATGGTGAAGGCCAGCTCCTGCACCTGCGTCGCCCCGGCCTCCTGCATGTGATAGCCGGAAATGGAGATGGAGTTGAACTTCGGCATGTTCGCCGAGGTGTAGGCGATGATGTCCGCCACGATCCGCATGGAGGGCTCCGGCGGATAGATGTAGGTGTTGCGGACCATGAACTCCTTCAGGATGTCGTTCTGGATGGTGCCGTCCAGCTTCTCCTTCGAAACGCCCTGCTCCTCGGCCGCCACGATGAAGAAGGCGAGCGTGGGGATGACCGCCCCGTTCATGGTCATCGACACGCTCATCGTATCGAGCGGAATGCCCTCGAAGAGGATCTTCATGTCCTCGACCGTGTCGATGGCCACGCCGGCCTTGCCGACATCGCCCGTCACGCGCGGATGGTCGCTGTCATAGCCGCGATGGGTGGCAAGGTCGAAGGCGACGGAAAGGCCCTTCTGACCCGCCGCCAGGTTGCGCCGGTAGAAGGCGTTGGACTCCTCGGCGGTGGAGAAGCCGGCATATTGGCGGATGGTCCACGGCCTTCCCGCATACATCGAGGCGCGCACGCCGCGCGTGAAGGGTGCAAAGCCCGGCAGGCCGGGTTCGATGCCGGCCACGTCGGCCGCCGTGTAGAGCGGCTTGACGGCGATGCCCTCGGGCGTCTGCCAGGTCAGGTCGCGGCCCTTCACCTCCTTCTCGGCAAGGGCCTTCCAGTCCTCAATGGCCGGCATGGGGCGCCTCCATGATCTCGGTGAGAATGCCGCCCATGTCCTTCGGATGAAGGAAGGCGACGAGGGTGCCGTGCGCGCCGATGCGGGGCTCGCCCAGAACGCGCCTGCCCTCCGCTTTCAGGGCCCGGAGCGCGGCGGGAAGATCGGCCACCTCGAAGCACAGATGGTGCTGCGCGCCGGCCGGCGACTTCTCCAGGAAGGCCGCGAGCGGGCTCGCTTCCCCGAGCGGCGCGATCAGCTCGATCTCGCTGTTGCCGGTGGAGACGAAGCAGGCGGTGACGCCGTGGGCTGGCAGGTCCACCGGCTCGCCCACGGCACCCGCCCCGAACAGGGCCCGGTAGCGCTCCTGCGCCTCCTCCATCGAGGGCACGGCGATGCCCACATGGTTCAAACGGCCGAACAGCATGGCTTCCTGCCTCCCCACGCCGCTCACAGCGGGATGTTGTCGTGTTTCTTCCAGGGGTTCTCCAGCCGCTTGCCCCGCAGCTTGCGAAGGCCAAGCGCGATGCGCCGGCGCGTGGAATGGGGCATGATCACCTCGTCGATGAAGCCCTTGGATGCGGCCACGAAGGGGTTGGCGAAGCGCTCCTCGTATTCCCTGGTTCGCGCGGCGATCTTGTCCGGGTCGCCGGCATCCTTGCGGAAGATGATCTCCACCGCGCCCTTGGCGCCCATTACCGCGATCTCGGCGGTCGGCCAGGCATAGTTCAGGTCGCCGCGCAGGTGCTTGGAGGCCATCACGTCGTAGGCGCCGCCATAGGCCTTGCGGGTGATGACGGTGATCTTCGGGCAGGTCGCCTCGCCATAGGCGAAGAGCAGCTTGGCGCCGTGCTTGATGATGCCCGAATGCTCCTGCGCCACGCCCGGCAGGAAGCCGGGCACGTCCACGAAGGTGACGATGGGAATCTCGAACGCGTCGCAGAAGCGCACGAAGCGCGCGGCCTTCTTGGAGGAGTTGATGTCCAGCACCCCGGCCAGCACCATCGGCTGGTTGGCCACGAAACCGACCGTGCGCCCCTCGATGCGGCCGAAGCCGATGACGATGTTGGCGGCATGGCCCGGCTGAAGCTCGAAGAAATCGCCCTCGTCCACGACCTTCACGATCAGTTCGCGCATGTCGTAGGGCTTGTTGGACGAATCGGGGATCAGCGTGTCGAGGCTCGGTTCGATCCGGTCGGCCGGGTCCGAGGTCGGGCGCTCGGGAACGCCCGAGCGATTGGAGAGCGGCAGGAAATCGAAGAAGTCGCGCGTCGTCATGAGCGCCTCGATGTCGTTTTCCAGCGCCATGTCGGCGACGCCCGAGCGCGTCGAATGCGTCACGGCCCCGCCCAGATCCTCCTGGCTGACGCGCTCGCCCGTCACCGTCTTCACCACGTCCGGGCCGGTGACGAACATGTAGGAGGAGTGCTTCACCATGAAGATGAAGTCTGTCATGGCCGGCGAGTAGACCGCCCCGCCCGCGCAGGGGCCCATCACGAGGCTGATCTGCGGCACGACGCCCGAGGCCAGCACGTTGCGCTGGAACACCTCCGCATAGCCCCCGAGGCTCGCCACGCCCTCCTGTATGCGCGCGCCGCCCGAATCGTTGAGGCCGATCACCGGCGCGCCGACCTTCAGCGCCATGTCCATGATCTTGCAGATCTTGGCGGCGTGGCGCTCGGAGAGCGAGCCGCCGAAGACGGTGAAGTCCTGGGAGAAGACGAAGACGAGGCGGCCGTTGATGGTGCCCGAGCCCGTCACCACCCCGTCGCCGGGGATGCGCTGCTCCTCCATGCCGAAATCGGCGCAATTGTGCTCGACATAGGTGTCGAGCTCCTCGAAGGAGCCCTCGTCGAGGAGGACCGTCAGGCGCTCGCGCGCCGTCAGCCGGCCCTTGGCATGTTGCGCCTCGATGCGCACCTCTCCGCCACCCAGGCGTGCGCGGGCGCGCTTGTCTTCAAGCTTGGCCAGAATCTGAAGCAAGCCGTTCCTCCCTCGGAAGCCACCTTCATCGCGAACGTTTCTTTCAAGTCCCCGGGCGATATGCAAATGTGAATTTGCAAAACTGCAAAGGCCAACTTTACAAACCATGGCACAAAAACCGGGACATAGTCGCCTTTACGCAGGAACGGAGCTACGCGCTCTTCGTCTGTCCCAGGGGCTCGGGCAGGCCGCGATGGCCGCTCGCCTCGGGCTCTCGGTCAGCTATCTCTCGCAACTGGAAAACGACAACCGGCCGTTGACCGCCCCCATCGCCGCCCGCCTCGCCAAACTGTTTCCGCTCGACTGGAGCGACGGGCGCGCGGCGGCGGCGCGGCGCGAGGCGGCCCTCAAGGCGGTGTTCGACGATCCGCTGTTCGACGATCTGGAACGCTCCAGCCGCATGGCGCGGGCGATGGAGCAGCAGCCCGCGCTGGCCGAGCTCCTCATCCGCCTGCACACCGCCTGGCGCGACACGCACCGCCAACGCCAGATCGCCGACGAGGCGCTTTCGAGCGGGGTTCCCGGCGCGACCCGCCTGCCCTGGGAGGAGATCCGCGACTGGTTCCACGAGGCCGGCAACTATATCGACCCTCTCGACCGCGCGGCCGAGGCGCTGGCCGGCACGCTCGGCCCCCTGCCCGCCGGCGAGGCGCGGCTGGCCGCCTTCCTGAAGGAGCGCAACGGCGTGGAGCTGCGCGAGATGGAGGAGGGCGAGGGCGAGGGCGTCCTGCGCCGCTTCGAGGCCGCGCGCGGCCTCCTTCTTCTCGGCCGGGGGCTGCCGCCGGAAACGCGGCGCTTCATGATCGCCCACCAGATCGGGGCGCAGAACCTCGCCGACGAGCTGGCCTCGGTGCTGGACCGGGCCGCGCTGCCGAGCCCCGAGGGCCGCCGGCTCCTGACGGCGGGGCTCCTGAACTACGCCGCGGCGGCCTTGCTGATGCCCTACGGCCCCTTCCGGCGGGCCGCGCGCGCCATGCGCCACGACATCGACCGCTTGTGCCAGCGCTTCCAGACCAGTTTCGAGCAGACCTGCCACCGCCTCTCCACCCTCCAGCGGCCGGGCGAGCGGGGCATTCCCTTCTTCTTCTGCCGCGTGGACATGGCCGGCAACATCACCAAGCGCCATTCGGCGACGCGCCTCCAGTTCGCCCGCTTCGGCGGCGCCTGCCCGCTCTGGATCGTGCACGAGGCCGTCGCCATTCCCGACCGTGTCCTGGTGCAGCTCGCCGAAACGCCGGACGGGGTGCGCTACGTCTCCATGGCCAAGGGGCTGGTGAAGCCCTCGGGCTCCTATGCGCGGCCGCCGCGCCGCTACGCCGTGGCGCTCGGCTGCGAGGCGGCGCACGCGCAGGAGTTCATCTATGCCGACGGCATCGACACCGCCAAGCGCGGCACGCCCATCGGCATCTCCTGCCGCCTGTGCCCCCGCACCGGCTGCGACCAGCGCGCCTTCCCCCCCTCCGACCGCCCGATCGCCGTGGACCCGAACCTGCGCGAGTTCGTCCCCTACCGCGTGCTATAAGAGACCGTTTGCATGGATTCTGGAAAAGTGGCCCCGCGTGTCGCGCGTTGACACTCCACGTGCCAGCCTTACTGTAGGGTCGCAATCCGTGGCGCGCCGGCACTCAGCGCCGCCGGGGCAGACGCCGGATCATCGCCATCGCAGCCTCGAGGTGCGCAGTCATCGACGATGACGGTGCGAGAGGGGATGAGCATGTCGATCCGGCTTCCCGTGGACCATCTCGTCGCGCTTGTGCCGAGCCTCGAAAGAGCGCGCGCGGCCTTCGCGGAATCGGGCTTCACGCTCACGCCGACCGCCTGCCACAGCGAGGCGATGGGAACGGCCAATAGCTGCATCATGCTGCCCGGCGCCTATGTCGAGCTGATGGGCATCGTCGCGCCGACCCCGGCCAACGAGGGCTGGCGAACGCTGTTGCGCGCCGGCCCCGGCCTGCGGGGTATCGCCCTGCGCAGCGGCGACGTGGCGCGGACGGCCGCGATGCTGGCGCGAAGGGGCATAGACGCCGAGCCGGCGCGCACCTTCTCCCGGCCGATGGCCGAGGGCGAGCTGCGCTTCTCGGTGATCCGCCTGCCCCGCGCCTCGACGCCCGGCCTGCAATGCCTGTTCTGCCAGCACCACACCCCGGCCCTCGTCTGGACGCAAGGCGCCATGGCGCACGCCAACGGCGCGAGCCGCATCCTGTCCGCCGCGTTCCCCGGCAGCACCGCCCTGACGCATCTCGCGAGCGAGGAGGCCGGCGACGTTGCCGTCGCGGATGAGCCGGAGGGACGGATCACGATCGAGATGCGGCAGAGCCTCTCCAGCGAGCACAAGGCCGCCATCGCGCGGGAAGCCGGCATCCATATCGACGAGAGCCTGATCCCATGACGTCATGGCCTACGGAGGCCCTCCTGCCGGGCGACGGGGCCTTCTCCGACCCGCGGCAGGATTTGCGCTACATGCGCAAGGCCCCGCGCGGTTGATCCTTCCCTGTCCTCGCTGGCAGGACGGGCGCGAGGTGTAGCCTCCTCCCGTTCCGTTTTTCGACCGATCATCCCTAAGGTTTGCCGATGCCCCGCGCCGCCGTCATCCAGCTCTTTCACGAAGCCAACGCCTTCACCCCCGCCAAGGCTTCCTACGAAGGCTTTCGCTCGGCGCAATATGTCTCGGGCCAAGCCGTCCGGCGGGAATTCGGATCGACGAGCAACTGGCTGGGCGGGGTGACGGAGGCGCTGGACGAGGCGGGATACGAGATCGCCTACGGCCTGTGCACGGGCTGCCTGCCCGGCGGAACGCTGGACGGGAAGAGCTACCACCGGCTCGTGGGCGAGATCGTCCGCTCGCTGGAGGACATCGCCGCGAGCGGCCCGGTGGACGTGGTGGCGTTGCTTCTGCACGGCGCGCTGGTGGTGGAGGGCGTCGAGGCTCCCGAGACCGATCTTGCGCGAAAGGTGCGCGCGATCGTGGGGCCGCGCGTGCGCATCGCCGTGCCGCTCGATTTCCACGCCAATGTCGAGCCCGCCCTTCCCCATACGGTGGATGTGGTGATCGGCGGCAAGCTCTATCCCCATGCCGACACCAGGGCGCGGGGGCAGAAGCTGATGCGTCTCGCGCTCGACGCCACGCCCTGGCGCACGCGCCGCTTCCGTCTGCCGCTGGCCGCGCCCATGAGCGCGCAGACGAGCGACGCCGCCCCATTCCGCGACCTTGTCGCGCTGTCGAACGAAGTCGAGAGACGCGAGGGCCTTGCCGATGTCGTCGTGATGGGCGGCTTTCCTTACGTCGATTCCGAGGAGGTCGGCAGTTCCGTGCTCGTTACCGGGACGGATGACGAGGCGATGCGCCGAGCCTTCCGGGACATGGCCGAGGCGATCTGGGAGCGGCGTGACGCGATGCTGAAGAGGGCGCCCTCCTTCGCGGAGGCCGCGCCGGAGATTTTCGCGCGGGCCGCCGAGGGCCGTGTCGTCGTCGCCGATGCGGGCGACAATCCGGGATCGGGGGGCGTTGCCGATGTCGCCGACATCATCGCCGCGCTCGCCGGGCAGAGCCTGCCCTTCGCGGCGGGTTTCCTGGTGGACGCGGATGCCGTGCGTGCTGCAAAGGCCATCGGCGAAGGGAAGCGCGGCGTGGTGGCGATGGGCCGGATGCGCGATGGCGAGCCGTTCCGGGCCGAGGTGACGGTGGAGCGCCTGGGCGAGGTCCGCTACCGCAACGAGGGGGCGAACCTCTTCGGCGAGCTTCTGGAAGGCGGGCCGGGCGCGGTCCTGCGCGTCGGCGAGGCCGGCCATGTCGCTCTCGTCACCGAACGCATTCAGGCCTACGACACGCAGGCCTTCCGCAGCCAGGGCATCGTTCTGGAGGACAAGGCGATCATCCACGTGAAGTCGAGCAACCACTTCCGCACGTCTTTCACGCCGCTGGCCGAGAACGGCATTTACGTGGTGGACAGCGGGGGATGGGCCTCGACGGACGCACGACGCTTTCCCTTCACGCGGCGCGGGGCGCGCATCCTGCCGCTGGCGGAGCTCGGCAAGGCGGAATGGGATCGGCAGATCGAGGCCGAGTGCGAGATCGCCTTCCGGCCTCGGCAACCGTCCTGAGAGCACGCCCACCGGGAATGGTGGCCACAACGCTCATCCAGCGCCATTGCGGCCTTGAGGAAGGATGACGCCCGGAGAAGGCTGCGCCGAACGCCAGCCCGGCGGGCTTTCGGCACGCCCTGTCAGTCCTGCACGATGCCGCCCTTGATCGTCAGTTCGAGATGGTGGGCGAAATTGGCGAGAACCCCCTTCTCCAGCGGGTTGGCCGAGAGGATGTTGAGGTCGGCGCGATAGCCGGCGCGCACATGGCCGATCTCGTTCTGCATGCGCACGAGTTCGGCGGCCGTGGCGGTGGCCGAGCGCAGGAGATCCAGAGGCGCGACGACCTCGGCGCGCAGGGCGAACTCGTCGAGCTGGCGCTCCTGCATCGGGCCGATCAGATCCGTGCCGTAGGCCATCGGAACGCCGGCGCGATAGGCCATCTCCACCGCGCGGATGCCCGAATCGAGCACCTGCGCGATCTTGTCCCTCCGATCCGCCGGAAAGCCGCTCGCCTCTCCCACATCCGCCAGCGCCCGGAAGCAGGAGAGCGTCGGTGTCAGATAGGCGCCGGCCGTCTTCATCAACGCGACGGTCTCCTCGTCGAGGAGGTTCCCGTGCTCGATGGAGCGCACGCCGCACCGCACAGCGCGGGCCACCGAGCGCGCCGTGTAGGTGTGCGAGACGACGTAGAGATCGGCCATTTCGGCCTCCTCGACGATAGCCCGGATTTCGTCCTCGCAGAACTGGTCGGAGGTGATGCGGTCGGTGGGCGAGGAGATGCCGCCATTGGCCATGATCTTGATATGATGCGCGCCGCGCCGGATCTCGTCGCGCGCGGCCCGGCGTACGGCATCCACGCCGTCGCAGCGGCGGCCGAGGCTGACCTGCGCGTAGGCGCCCTCCTCGTGCTCCATGCCCCTGGAGCGATGGTCGCCATGGCCGCCGCTCGGCGAAAGCGCCTTGCCTCCGTAGAGAAGGCGCGGGCCGGCGATCAGCCCTTCCTCCACCGATTGGGCGAGCCCGAACTCGGCCCCGCCGACATCGCGCACGGTGGTGAAACCGCGCTTCAGCATGGCCTTGAGGAGCCCCGCCGCCCGCGCCGCCACATACATGGGCGACTGGCGCGGCAGTTGCGAAAGATCGGCGGTGTAGGCCGTCGCATGGACGTGTGCGTCGATCAGGCCCGGAATGACGAAGCGCCCATCCACCGGAATGCGCAAAGCCTTGTCGAGGGAAGCGGCCCCCTCCCCCACTTCCCGGATCGTGCCGTTCTCCAGCACGAGATGCCGGTCCGGCAGCACCTCGCCGCTTTCGATATCGACGACATGGGCGTTTTCGAGAATGGTGATCATGGCCGCCTCGCTGTTCATGGCGTTCCTGAAACGACGAGAACCGGACGCCCGAAAGCGCCCGGTTCGAGCCTTGCGTCTCTTTACCTCGGTTACTCGCCCGACCAGCCGACGCGGTTGAGGAAGAGGTTCTCGTTCGGCAGCGGCGAGAATTCCACGTCGTTCGCCGCGCCGTAGATCACCGAGGCCTGATAGAGGGGAATGATGTAGGTCTCGCGTGCGACGATCTCGTGCACCGTCCTGTAGAGTTCGAGGCGCTCGTCCGAATCGATGGTGGTGCGGGCGGCATCCAGCGCCGCATCGATTTCCGGATCCTGGATATAGGCCCAACTGCTCGACGAATGGAGGAGCGGATAGAGCGTGCCGTCCGCATCCTGGCAGCCGCAGCTCCAGCGGCCGAAGGCGCTCGCGGGAATCGTCTCCGGGCCGGACTGCATGCGCTGCATCCAGTTGCCCATGTCCGTGGTCTCGATGGAGACGTTCAGGCCGACCTCGGTCAGCATCTGCTGGATCGCCTGGACGACGCGCTGGTCGTAGGTGGGCGTCGTGAAGAGCGTGAACTCGGTGCGCGCCGCCCCGCCCACCTCGGCAAGGATTTCACGCGCCCTGTCCGGATCGTAAGCCGGCGCCTCGATGCCCTCGACATAGCCGAAGGACACCGGGGAGGTGAGTTGCGAGAGCGGCGCGTCGAAGCCGCCCAGAATGCCCTCGACGATGCCTTCCTTGTCGATGGCGTGGGCGATGGCGAGGCGTACGCGCGGGTCGTCCAGCGGCGGCTGGTTCACGTTGAGCGCGAAATAGGCGATGCGCTCGCCGCGCACCGGCAGCACCTTGCCGACGCCGAATCCCTCGAGCTGCGCGGCAAGATCGTTGTCGAGATTGCTGACGAGATCGGTGGTGCCGGACTGAAGGTTGGCGATGCGGGTCGATCCGTCCGGGACGGCCCGGAACGAAACCCGCGGAAAGGCCCCCTTCTCCCCCCAATAGTCGTCGTTGCGCGTCAGAAGCACTTCGACGCCGCGCTGCCAGTTTTCGAAACGATAGGGCCCCGAGCCCACCGGGGCGACATTGAACTCCTCCTTGGAAACGGCTTCGACCACATGGCGCGGCACGATGGACAGCTTGGTGAGCTGGGCGAGGAGGACGGGATAGGGACCCCTGGTGGTCACGACGACCGTATTGTCGCCCGTCGCCTCGGCCTTCTCGATCTGGTTGAACTGGCCGAGCTGGGGGCTGGCGAATTCCGGATCGATGATGCGCTCGATACTGAAGGCGACGTCTTCGGCGGTGAGGGGCGCGCCATCGTGGAAGGTGACCCCCTCGCGGATCGTGAACTCGATCCGCGTATCCGACAGATAGTCCCACCCGGTGGCGATCTGCGGGGCGATCTCGCCCTCGTCATCGCGTGTCAGGAGGTTGTCGAAAATGTTGCGGTAGACGTTGAAGCTGTCGGTGTTCCACTGGACATGCGGATCAAGGGAGCTCGGCTCGGCGATGAAATCCACGACGAGAACCTCCTTGGCCGAGGCCAGCGCGGTTGACGACACGAGCGAGGTGGACGCCAGCATGGCGGCGACCAGCAGATTCTTCAGGCGCATCGGCTCATCCTTACCTTGAGAAGTGTCGGCGCAGACCGCCCGAAGACAAACACTGCGGCTGCGGACTGGAAACGTCCCGATAAATTCAAAACTGACATCTCAGTAACGAATTTTGTAACGTCAAAATCTATTCTGCCGATGTCATACGACCCAGGCAATCGCGAATCATGCCAAAAGCGATCTCCGGCACCGTGACTGCCGAGAATCAGAAAAGCGATTTCTTTTCAGTTGGTTGATGAAAGGAAGAGGACTTCCTGCACGCATGGGAAGCTGAATGATTATTTTAATCCGGCCTCCAAAGCCCGAAATTTATGCCCTTCCATTCACTGATTAAAGATGACACAGTTTGGAACTGAGAGGTTAGAAAACCGCCGATGCTGGATACCGACGCCTACGTCTCTCCGACCCCCGCGCCCGGCAAGGGCGAAATGGCCGAGCGCGCCTTGCGCAATGCCATCGTGAGCTGCGTCCTCGCCCCGGGGGAACGGCTTTCCGAGAGCGCGCTGGCCAGCGAGTTCGCGCTGGGGCGCGGCGCTGTCAGGGCGGCGCTGGCGCGCCTGCAGGTCAGTGGCTTCGTCTCCTCCAGCGCGCGCAGCGGATGGTCCGTCACGCCCGTCTCGGCGAGCGAAATCCGAGAACTCAGCGCGGCGCGGCGCCATCTGGAGCCGCTCCTGTGTTCCGTGGCGCTCGACGAAAGGACGGGAAATCGTTTGAGGGCGCTTTCGCAGATGCATGTCGTTCTGGCTCAACGGCGGGATCTGGGAGGCGATGTCCTGCCCACCATCCGTCGTTGCGAACGCGATATTCTCGAGTGTCTGGCCGCACAGCTCTCCATGCCGATGGTGCAGAGCTGGCTGACCGATCTGTGGGACCGCTCGATCCGCCTCGTCCACTTCTTCGAGGCCAGGGGTCCGCTGAAGCTCGTTCCGGCGAACCGCTCGCGCCTCGTGGAGGCGCTGACGCATGGGCGCAAGGCCGAGGCACTCGACCATCTGGCCGCCGCCAACACCGTTCTCGAAACCTATCTGCTCGATCGTTTCCTGGAATCCGAGGCGATGGTCTCGCGCAAGGCGTCGCGCCGCGCCGCGCCGCCGCGCAAGGCGGCGTCCTCTCCCCCAACCGACCCAACCGCTTCCAGACCGAGGATTCTTGGATGACCCGGATGACCCGCCCCTTCGCGTCGGCGCTCGCAGCCCTCGCGCTCGCCTCCTCGCCGCTGGCGCTGGGAGTGGCCATGGCCAAGGACCTCCTGGTGGTGGATCTCGTGAGCGAGCCCTCCTCGCTCGATCCCCACAAGCAGTGGAATCCGGACAGCTACTACGTCTACCGCAACGTGTTCGATAATCTCGTGACACGCGACGACGAGGGCGAGATCGTTCCGCAGATCGCCACCGAATGGTCCTATGCCTCGGACACACAGGTGGTCTTCACCCTGCGCGACGACGTGACCTTCCACGATGGCGCGCCCCTCACGGCCGAGGATGTCGCCTTCTCCGTCAACCGCATCATCGATCCGGAATTCGCCAGCCCCCAGCTCGGCCAGTTCAACAAGATCCTCTCGGCCGAGGTGACGGGCGAGAACGAGGTGACCCTGACCACCGACGGCCCCTATCCGGTCCTCCTCGCCCAGCTCGTGAAGCTGTCCATCGTGCCGGCCCATGTGGTGGAGGAGATCGGCGACGAGGCCTTCAACGAGGCCCCGGTCGGCTCGGGTCCCTACAGGTTCGGCGGCTGGCAGCGGGGCGTCTCGGTCTCGCTGGAGCGCAACGACGACTACTGGGGCGAGGTCGGCGTCTTCCCCGCCGCCGAGTTCCGCGCCGTTCCCGATGCGGCGACGCGCGTGGCCAATCTCCAGTCCGGCGCGAGTGACCTTGCCGTCGGCCTCGATTCCGACCTTGCCCTCCAGCTCGAAGGCTCCGGCACCGCCAAGGTCCTTTCGGTGCTGACCGAACGGGTCGGCTACGTAAAGCTCAACCCGACGCGCGCGCCCCTCGACGACGAGCGCGTACGCCGCGCCATCGCCCATGCCATCGACAAGGAAGGGATCGTCCAGGGCATTCTCGGCGGCTTCGACACGCCCGTGTCGCAGATGGCGACGCCCGCCCATTTCGGCTATGTCGAGGGCATCGAAGCCCCGTCCTACGACCCGGAGGAGGCGCGGCGCCTCGTCGAGGAGGCCGGCGCCGCGGGGCAGACGCTCTCCTTCGCCACGTCTCCCACCTTCGACCAGCGCATCGTCCAGGCCATCGCCCAGATGCTGAACGACACCGGGCTTTCGGTGGAGATCGAGCTGACCGACATGGCGACCTATCTCCAGCGCGTGCAGAGCGCGCCGGAAGACCAGCCTTTCGTGGCCTTCGGCCGCTGGTCCTGCGCCTGCCAGGACGCGGACGGCGTCCTCTTCCCGCTCCTGCACTCCTCCAGCTCCTGGTCCTCGCTCTCGGACGCCGGCATCGACACGCGCCTCGAAGAGGCCCGCGACACGCTGGACGAGACGGCGCGCCTGGACGCCTATCGCGAGGTGGGCGAATTCGTCGCCGAGGAGGTGCCGGTGGTGCCGCTCTATCAGGCGGCGATCCTCTACGGCGCGGCGAGCGGGCTGGAATGGCAGCCCACGGCCAACGAGAGCCTGTTCCTGAACCGGATGGGCTGGTCGGACTGATCCGCACCGCCTTCCCGGCGGGAGCAGGTCCCGCCGCATCGAGGCGCCCCATGGCAAGCTGAACGAGGATCGCAACGGTGTCGGCGTTCTTTCTCAAGCGCACGGTTCAGGCGCTGATCGCCGTCATCGGCGTGATGACGCTGATCTTCTTCCTGCAACGTCTGGCGGGCGATCCCGTGCTCCTGCTCGTGCCGCAGAACGCCACGCGCGCCGATATCGAGGCGATGCGCGTCTCGCTCGGCTTCGACCGCCCGCTGATCGTGCAGTATCTCGACTATATGGGCGGGCTGCTGAGCTTCGATCTCGGCCGCTCCTACGTGCAGAACGTCTCGGTCTGGACGCTCATCTGGAGCCGGCTGCCCTACACGCTGTGGCTGGCGGGCGGCGCGCTCCTCGTCGCCTTCGGCATCGGCATTCCGCTCGGCGTCCTGATGGCGGTGCGGCGCGGCAGGCCGGAGGCCAAGGCGATGATGGGCTTCGTGCTAGCCGGCCAGTCCCTGCCCACCTTCTGGAGCGCGATCCTGATGATCATGGTCTTTGCCGTGTGGCTCGGCTGGCTGCCGCCCTCCGGCGCGCGGGACGGGTGGAGCCTCGTCATGCCCTCCATCGCGCTCGGCCTCCTGTCCATGGCAACCTTCGCGCGCGTCGCGCGCACCGCCGTGCTCGACGAGCTGGAGAAGGATTATGTGCGCACCGGCCACGCCAAGGGCCTTCCGATGCGGCGCATCGTCATGCGCCATCTCCTGCGCAACGCCGCCATTCCCGTCACCACGGTGGCGGCACTGGAGATCGCCAACCTTCTCGCCGGCGCGGTGATCGTGGAGACCGTCTTCGCCTGGCCGGGGCTCGGCCAACTCACCGTGCAGGCCATCAACGCCCGGGACTTCATGGTGGTGCAAGGCGTCGTGATGCTCGGCGCGGTCACGGCCATCGCGCTCAACCTCGTCGCCGACCTTCTCTACAGCGTCATCGATCCGCGCATCCGCATCGAGGGTGGAGCCTGATGGCGGCGCCCGCCCTCCCCGTCCGCGCGCCGGGCAAGCGCCGCCCGGTTCCGTGGGCCGTGCTGCCCTTCGCGGCGATCCTCCTCGCCCTGGTTCTGATGGCGGTCTTCGCGCCGCTGGTCGCGCCGATGGACCCCAATGCCCAGAACCTCCTGGCGCGGCTGAAAGAGCCGGGCTTCGAAGCACGCGGCCTCGTCTACCACCTCGGATCGGACGAGCTGGGCCGTGACGTCCTCAGCCGCACGATCCACGGCGCGCGCGTCTCGCTGCTCGTCGCCTTCGCCTCGGTCATCCTGTCGGGCATCTTCGGCAGCGTACTCGGCATGGTCGCCGCCTTCTATCGCGGCTGGGTCGAGACGATCATCATGCGCCTGGTGGACATCGTCCTGTCGGTGCCGGCGATCCTTCTGGCCATCATCACCGTCGCGGTACTGGGGCCGAGCCTCTACAATGTCGTCATCGTGCTGGCACTGACACGCTGGCCGCGCTATGCGCGCGTCGCCTACGGCCAGACGCTCGCCGTCGCCAACATGCCCTATGTGCGCCTCTCGCGCTTCATGGGAGCGGGCTGGCTGCGCCTTCTCTCGCGGCACATATTGCCCAACATCACCGGCGCGCTCGTGGTGGTCGCCACGCTCGAATTCGGGCTGATGGTGCTGTTCGAGGCGGGCCTCTCCTTCCTCGGCCTCGGCGTGCAACCGCCCACGGCGAGCTGGGGCGCGATGCTCTCCACCGGGCGTAACTATGTCGGCAACGCCTGGTGGATCGCGACCTTCCCCGGCCTTGCGCTCTTTCTGCTCGTCCTCTCCATCAACCTCATCGGCGATCACGTGCGCGACCGCCTCGACCCGCGTTCAAGGTAAGGATTTCCCATGCATTTCGCCGACGAGTTCCAGGGCAGGACGGCGGTCGTCACCGGCGCGTGCGGCATCATCGGCGGCTGGATCGCGGAAGGACTCGCGCAGGCGGGCGCGCAGCTTTGCCTGACGGACCGCGACCCGGCGAAGCTGGAGGCGCGGCTGGCGAAGCTTCCGGGCGCAGGCCATTTCGCGTTGGCCGCCGACCTTCTGGACGCAGGCTCGATGACGGCCTTCGCCGCGTCCGTCGCCGAGCGCTGGGGCGCGCCGGACATTCTCGTCAACAATGCCGGCATCTATCCCTCCGGCTTCCTGCTCGACATCGGCGTGGAGGAGTTCGACGCCATCATGGGCGTCAATCTGCGCGCGCCCTTCCTTCTGTCGAAGCTGTTCGCCCGGCAGATGATCGACGCCGGCAAGGGCGGCTCCATCGTCAACATCTCGTCGGGCGCGGCGCGCAAGATGCGCACCACCGTCGTTCCCTACTGCACCTCGAAGACCGCGCTCGACCGGCTGACCAAGGGATTCGCTCTGGAGCTGGCCGAATACGGCATCCGCGTCAACGCCGTGGAGCCCGGCTTCATCGCCGGCAGCGAGGCCAGCCCCTTGCCGCAAGAGCACGTGCGCAATGTCACCGCCGCCATCCCGCTCGGCCGCACCTCCTCGCAAAAGGATGTGGCGAGCGCCGTCCTCTACGTCTGCTCCGACGCCGGCGCCTACGTTACGGGCGCGACGCTGACGGTGGATGGCGGCAACTCCATCGGCACGACGGCCGTGTTCCAGGCCAAGAAGAAGGCGCTGTGATGCCCATCCCCTCCCCCTGGCCCGACTACCGATGGCCCGAGGGCAAGCGCTCGGCCGCGCTCCTCTCCGTCGACGTGGACGCGCTCTCGCCCTTCCTCTGGTCGCTGCGCGACGAGGTGCCCCCACGGCTCGCGACCTTCGAGATGCGCCGCTTCGGCCCGCGCACGGGGCTCTACCGGCTGCTCGACCTCTTCGCGCGTTACGGCTTCAAGGCAAGCTTCTACGTGCCGGGCGTCGTTGCCGAGATGAACCCCGAGATTCTGCCGGCGATCCTCGAAGGCGGGCACGAGATCGGCCTGCACGGCTACTTCCACGAGATCGTCTCGGAGGTTTCGGACGCGGAGTTCACCGGCGCGCTGGAGGCGAGCCTCGAGCTGTTCGTGAAGCAGACCGGACAACGACCTGTCGGTTTCCGCTCGCCCGCCTGGGAGATGACGCCCCATATGCTGGCGGAGGTCAGGCGCCTCGGCTTGTCCTACGACAGCTCCCTCTCCGGTTTCGACCACCCCTACGAGATCGAGGGCCTCACCGAGATTCCGGTGCAATGGGCGGTGGACGACGCGATCTTCTTCAAGTTCGAGGGCGGCGGGCGCGACAAATGGCCGGTGCAGTCCGGCCGCGCCGTGCTGGAGGACTGGACGAGCGAGTTCCGCACGTTGCATCGATTCGGGGGCCTCTTCACCCTCACCGTCCACGACTGGATCTCCGGGCGCGCCCAGCGCATCGCGCTTCTGGAAAAGCTGTTCGACGAGATCGCCTCACAGGAGAGCGTCTGGGTCGCGACCGGCGCCGAGATCGCCGCCCACCATGCCGCCTCGCCCAATCGTGGCCGTTTCTCCGTCGAGGCAGAGGTTCCGCAAGCCATCGGCCCGCGCCGCTTCGGGCAGGCCCATGGCTGACCAGTGGACGGTGCGCAAGCGCGAGGTGCGCAGCGAAAAGGGCCTCGTCGCCTGCCAGAACGTGCTGGCCGCAGAGGCCGGGGCGGCGGCGCTCTCGCGCGGCGGCAATGCGATGGATGCGGCCGTCACCGCCGCGCTGGCGCTGAGCGTCGTGGAGCCCTGGCTATCGGGGGTGGGCGGGGGCGGCTTCCTGCTCCATGCCGATGGCAGGACCGGGGCGGTCGACGCGCTCGACTTCAACGTCCATTCCTCCCGCAACCTCGACCCGGCGCATTACCCGCTGGCGGAAGGCGGCGAGGGCAACTGGTTCAACTGGCCACCGGTGAAGGACGACCGCAACCTCATCGGCTACGGCTCGATCTGCGTGCCCGGCGCTGTGGCGGGCCTGTCGCAGGCGCTGGAGCGGTTCGGCACGATCTCCTTCGCCGAAGCCCTGCAACCGGCCATCGAGCACGCAAGGCGCGGCCTCGTGCTCGACTGGTTCGCCCTGCTGGCGCTCGCGATCGACGCCAACGGGCTCTCCCGCTTTCCGGCCTCCGCCGCGTTGTTCCTGAAGGAGGGCCGCGCGCCGCGAGGCAGCGAACCCGGTATCGTGCGCACCCTGCCGATGCCGCGCAAGGCGGCCATGCTGGAGCGGCTGGCGAGCGCCGGCGCGCGCGACTTCTACGAGGGCGAGGTCGCCGCCTCGCTGATCGCCGACTTGAACGCAGGGGGCTCCCCGATCGATGCGGCCGAACTGCGCGACTACGCGCCGCGATGGCGCGAGCCGCTACGGGCCTGCTACCGGGGCTGGAGCGTCCATGCCATACCGGGATTGTCGGGCGGGCCGACGCTGGTCGCGGCGCTCGGCGAACTCGACCGCACGCTGAGCGACGGGGACCCGCTCGGCGGCCACACGGCGCTTGCCTTCGCGCGCGCCATCCGCCGCGCCACGGAGCACCGGCTGCGCACGCTCGGCCATGCGGGCGGGGGAAGCTGCACCACCCATTTGAGCGTCGTGGACCGCGACGGCACGATGGTGTCGCTCACCAACACGCTGCTGTCGCGCTTCGGTTCCAAGGTCGTGCTGCCGGGAACGGACCTGCTGATGAACAACGGCATGATGTGGTTCGACCCGCGTCCGGGCCAGCCGAACTCGATCGCGCCGGGGGTCAGGCCGCTTGCCAACATGTGCCCGGTCATCGCCACCGAGGCCGGCCTGCCGAGGCTGGCGCTCGGCGCGGCGGGCGGGCGGCAGATCATGCCGGCGGTGGCGCAGATCCTGAGCTATGCGGCGGGCTTCGGCCTGTCGCTGGAGGAAGCGATGAACGCCCCCCGGATCGACGCGAGCGGCGTGACGCTGCGCGTCAACCGAAAGGCGCGGCCCGATGTCGCGACGCGCCTTGCCGAGGAATTTCCCGTCGAGATCGTGGACGACACGCTCTATCCGGTGAACTTCTCCATTCCCTCCGCCGTCGCGCGCGACGGCGCGGAGAATATCGGCATGGCCCATCCGAACCACCCCCACGCGGCGGTCTGCCGGGAGGGCGCATGACCGCTCCCGTGCTCAAGGTCGAGAATCTCAAGGTCTCCATCGCCGGGCAGCCCGTCGTCGACGGCGTCAGCTTCGATGTCCATGCGGGCGAGATCCTGTCGGTGGTGGGAGAATCGGGCTGCGGCAAATCCATGACCGCATTTTCCGTGATGGGGCTCCTGCCCAGGGTGGCGCGGATCGAGTCCGGCACGATCCGCCTCGGCGACACCGACCTTCGCAGGCTCGCCGAAGCCGAGCGGCGCAAGCTGCGCGGCAACGACCTCGCCATGATCTTCCAGGAGCCGGTCGCCTCGCTGAACCCCCTGATGAAGATCGGACGGCAGATCGAGGAAGGGCTCATCGTCCATCGGGGCACGAGGGGCAAGGCGGCCCGGCACGCCGCGGTGGCCATGCTGGAGGAGGTCGGCATCCCCGAGCCTCAGATCCGCTTCGAGCAGTATCCGTTCGAGCTGTCGGGCGGCATGTGCCAGCGCGCCATGATCGCCATGGCGCTGATCTGCCGCCCGAAGCTCCTCATCGCCGACGAGCCGACCACCGCGCTGGACGTGACCATCCAGGCGCAGATCCTGGAGCTGATGAAGCGCCTGCGCGAGGAGACCGGGACCGCCATCCTCCTCATCACCCACGATATGGGGGTCGTCGCGGACATGGCGGACCGGGTGGCGGTGATGTATGCGGGGCGGGTGATCGAGGAAGCGCCGGTGGAGGCGATCTTCGCGCGCCAGGAACATCCCTATACACGGCTCCTCCTCTCCACCATTCCCCGGCTCGACGGCGAGCCCAAGGCGCTGCTGCCCACCATCGAGGGCCTCGTGCCCGATATCGGGCAATGGCCGGCGGGCTGCCGGTTCAACCCCCGCTGCCCGCTGGCGGACATGCCCTGTCTCGAGAGCCAGCCGCCGCTTCTGGCCCGGCGCGACTGGGGCCATGCGGCCTGCTGGCACTCCGACAAGGTGGGGGCGATGCTTTGAGCGACACGCTTCTTTCGCTTCGCGGCCTGAAGGTGCATTTCCCCATTCGCGGCGGGCTTCTCGGGCGGCCCGTGGGCTGGGTGAAGGCGGTGGACGGCATCGATCTCGACATCGGGCGCGGGGAAAGCGTGGCGCTGGTCGGGGAATCGGGTTGCGGCAAGTCCACGCTGGGCGCGGCGATCCTGGGCATGCAGCGCCCCACGAGCGGCACGATCCGCTTCGAGGGCAAGCCCATCGTGCATGGAGAGGCCGCCGCGCGCCGCGCCTTCTCGCGCGACGTGCAGATCGTGTTCCAGGACCCGGTCTCGGCGCTCAATCCCAAGCTCACCATCGGCGAGAGCATCGCCGAGCCCCTGGCGATCCATGGGCTCGGCAGCGCGAAGGAGCGGCGCGCGCGGGTGGCCGAGCTGCTCGGCCTCGTCGGGCTCCACCCCCAGCACGCAGAGCGGCGGCCGAACGCCTTTTCCGGCGGCCAGCGCCAGCGCATCGTGATCGCGCGCGCGCTCGGCCTCAATCCCAAGCTCCTGATCCTCGACGAGCCGGTCTCGGCGCTCGATGTCTCGATCCGCTCGCAGATCCTGAACCTGCTTCTGGACCTTCAGAGAAGGTTCGGCCTGTCCTACCTCTTCATCAGCCACGATTTGTCCGTCGTGCGCCATTTCGCCGATCGCGTGGCGGTGATGTATCTCGGCCATCTGGTGGAGACGGGCCTCACCGGGGCGGTCTTTGCCGATCCCGTTCATCCCTATACCGAAGCGCTCCTGTCGGCCGTGCCGTTGCCCGACCCCGTGGCGCAGCGCGCGCGCCGGCGCATCGTCCTGAAAGGCGACCTGCCAAGCCCCGCCAATCCGCCCAAGGGCTGCACGTTCGTCACGCGCTGCCCGCTGGCCGAACAGGTCTGCCGGGACGTGCCGCCGCCGCTCGTCGCGCTGGCGGGCGGCCGCAGGGCGGCCTGCCATATCCGCGCCCCCGCTGCGTGAAGACGCCACTGGAGAGAGCCAATGACCGCCGTCCGCCGTCCCATCAACGCGCCCGACGCGCCGCCGACCCTCCACCGCCGCTATGCTCAGGCCATGGAGGTGAGCGGCCAGACGCGCACGCTCTATATCAGCGGCCAGATACCGACGGATGCCGATGGCGTCGCGCCACCGGATTTCGAGGCCCAGGCCCGACTGGCCTGGGCGAATGTGGGGCGGCAGCTCGCGGCCGCCGGCATGACGCTCGACAACCTCGTGAAAGCGACGGTCTTCCTCGCCGGCCATGAGCATCGCGAGATCAACGCCAAGGTGCGTTGGGAGGTGATGGGCGATCGCCTGATCGCCCTCTCCACGGTGATCGCCGGACCCTACGATCCGAGCTGGCTGATCGAGATCGAGGCCGTCGCCGTCGGGTGACGGTTTCGTCCGAAGGCCAGGGGCGCCGAAGTGTCGAGGAAAACCGGCTCATGCCGCGCCCTGCGCAAGCGGGGAGCGTACGGCGGGAAAGCAGGGGCGTGGACGGCGCTGGCCTTGCCTCGCCGGCCGACCGATGCTGAAACTCGCCGGCGCCGGCCGTGCCGGCAGGATCGTCGGTCATTTTCCGCGAGTCAGGAGTTCGACATGTCCGATCTGGCGAGGGGTTGAGGCGCCATGCAGCTTCGCGCCCTTCTCTATTTCCAGGAACTGGTGCGGCTCGGCTCGATGCGGCGCGTGGCCGAGAAATTCGGCGTGGCGCCCACCGCCGTCAGCCGGCAGATCGACCAGCTCGAGTATCATTTCGATGCGCCCCTGGTGGAGCGCGATCCGCGCGGCGTGCGCCTGACGGCGGCGGGCGAGCTTCTGGCCGTGCGCCTCACCCGCGCCCTCGCCGACCTCCAGCACGCCGAGACGCTGATCGCGGACCTGAAGGGCCTGCGCTCCGGCAACGTCTCGATCTATACCAACGGCGCGGCCGTGCCGGCGATCCTGACGAAGGCGCTGGTCGGCTTCGCACGGCTCTACCCGAAGATCCGCTTCGAGATCGTGGTGACGAGCGTCGGTCTCGCCCTGGAGGCGGTGCGCAACGGCAGTGCCGACATCGCCCTCACCCTCTTCACCCCCGCCGCCTTCCAGCACGCGGTGCACTACCGCTTCCCCGTCCCGCACGCCATCGTGGTGAACCCGCGCCACAGGCTGGCGGAGAGGGGCGAGGCGCGGCTGGCCGATCTGGCCGACTGCGCGCTCGCCCTGCCCGATTCCAGCTTCGGCGCGCGCCAGAGCCTCGACCGGCAGATGGCCGAGGCCGGCCTGCCGCCCCTCGATCCGGTCTACACCACGAGTTCGATGGAAACGCAGAAGGACCTGGCGCGCGAGGCCTCGGCCGTCCTGTTCCTGCCGCCGATGGCCGTGCGGCGCGAATGCGAGGCCGGCGAACTCGTGGCCGTCCCCCTGGTGGACGCCACGGTGACGACGACGCTCGACCTCTCCCACGCCCCCGAACGGCCCCTCTCCTTTGCCGCCGCCAAGCTGCTGGCGGCCATCGAAAGGGACATGCGCACCAGCGGCAGTGCGAGGGTGTAGCGTTTTGTGATACACGGTGTCCCGCATAACGTCGTAGACGGGACACTGACGGGCCGTCACTCTCCGGCCCAGACCTGTTCCGGCTTCTCGTCTCCGTCCACGTTCCGCTGGAGTTTCCATGGCTGCCCGCACCGCGTCCGCGCTTCTCGCCTGTCTCGTTCTCGGCCTTCCGGCCCTGGCGCTTCCCGCCTCGGCCCAGCCGCGAACGGACCTCGTTCTCGGCATGATCAGCGAGCCCCCGACGCTCGACCCGTCCGCCGCCGCTCCCATCACCATCGGCCAGGTGGTCTGGCAGAACCTCTTCGAGGGGCTGACGCGGGTGGACCGCGACGGGGCGGTGGTGCCGCAGCTCGCGGAAAGCTGGAGCGTGTCGCAGGACGGGCTCGCCTACACCTTCACGCTGCGCGAGGGCGTCACCTTCCACAATGGCCAGCCTTTCAACGCCGGCAGCGCGCGCTACACCATAGAGCGCATCCTGGCGGAAGGCTCCACCAATCCCCAGCGCGCCGCCTATGCGGTGATCGAGGCGGTGGAGACGCCCGACGACCGCACGCTGGTCCTGCGCCTCTCGCGCCCCTCGGGCGACCTGCCCTTCCGCCTCGCCCAGCCCGCGGCGGTGATGGTGGAGGAGACGTCGAGCGGCACCAACGGCACCGAGCCGGTGGGCACCGGCCCCTTCCGTTTCTCCGACTGGCGGCGCGGCAACGAGGTGACGCTCACGCGAAGCCCCGACTATTGGGACGAGGCGGGCGCGGCCCGGCTGGAACAGGCGACGTTCCGCTTCATCCCCGACCCGCAGGCCGCCGCCGCCGCGCTTCAGGCGGGCGACGTGGACGCCTTCCCGCTCTTTCCCGCCCCCGAGCTCTATCCGACCTTCGAGGCGGACGAGCGTTTCCAGGCCGAGCCGGGGCTGACGCAGATGAAGGTCGTGGCCGGGCTGAACAGCGAGCGCGCGCCGCTCGACGATCCGCGCGTGCGCCAGGCGCTGATGATGGCGGTGGACCGGCAGACGCTGATCGAGGCGGTGGCCTCCGGCTTCGGCCTCGCGATCGGCAGCCACCACACGCCGAGCGATCCGGGCTACGCGGACCTGACGGGCGTGCACTCCTACGACCCGGAGGCCGCGCGCGCGCTTCTGGCCGAGGCCGGTTACCCGGACGGCTTCCCGCTCACCATCAAGGCCCCGCAGATGCCCTATGCGGCGCGCTCGGCCGAAATCCTCCAGGCGCTCCTGGCCGAGGTGGGCGTGCAGATCACCATCCAGCCGACCGAGTTCCCGGCGAGCTGGGTGCAGCAGGTGCTGACCGAGCGCGACTACGAGATGACGATCATCGCCCATGGCGAGCCGCTCGACATCGGCATCTACGCCCGCGATCCCTATTACTTCAACTACCGCAACCCGGCCTTCGACGAGACGGTGGCGGCGGCCGGCGAGGCCGTGGAGGAAGGCGAGCGCGCCCGGCTCTACGGCGAGGCGCAGGCCATCCTCGCCGAGGACGTGCCCGCGCTGTTCCTCTACCTCCAGCCCAAGCTCTCCGTCTGGCGCGCGGGCCTGGAAGGCTACTGGATCGACGAGCCGGTGCCCTCCAACGATCTCACCGAGGTCCGCTGGACCGAGTAGCCCCTTCCCCGCCCGGCCCCTTCGCAGCGGACCCGCCCATGCCGAAGCGTTTCCTGCGCAGCCTTCTCGGCTTCGCCACGACCTTCCTCGTCCTGTCGGTGCTGATCTTCGCCCTGATGGAGATCGTGCCGGGCGACATCGCCTCGGCGATGCTGGGCACCGCCGCCACGCCGGAAACGGTGGCGGCGCTGCGCGCCGAGCTCGGGCTCGACGCGCCCGCGCTCCAGCGCTACCTCGCCTGGGTCGGCGGTCTTCTGACCGGCGACCTGGGCACCTCGCTCGCCTACCGCGTGCCCGTGTCGGGGCTCATCGCCGAGCGCATGGCGGTGACGCTGCCGCTCACGCTGATGGCGGCCACGCTCGCCGTCGCGCTCGCCCTGCCGCTCGGCGTCCTGGCCGCCGCGCGGCCCGGCGGCCCGATGGACGTTCTGGCCACGCTCTACGCGCAGGTCGGCATCGCGGTGCCGAACTTCTGGATCGGCCTTCTCCTGATCCTCTTCGTCTCGCTCTGGCTCGGCCTCCTGCCGGCCAGCGGCTTTCCGGGCTGGGACGGAGGGCTCCTTCCCGGCCTTCGCGCGCTCCTCCTGCCCGCGCTCGCGCTCGCCATCCCCCAGTCGGCGGTGCTGACCCGCGTCACCCGCGCCTCGGTGGTGGAGGCGATGAACGAGGATTTCGTGCGCACCGCCCGCGCCAAGGGCGCCTCGGTGCGCCGCGCGCTGTGGCGGCACGCCGTGCCCAACGCCCTCGTTCCCGTGGTGACGATGCTGGGGCTCCAGTTCTCCTTCCTGATCGCGGGGGCGGTTCTGGTGGAGAACGTCTTCTCCCTGCCCGGCATGGGCCGGCTCGCCTGGCAAGCGCTGGCGCAACGCGACCTCATCGTGATCCAGAACGTCGTCTTCCTGTTCGCCGCCATCGTGATCGCCGTGAATTTCGTCGTCGACCTCCTGTACACGGTGCTCGACCCGCGCCTGCGCAGGCGCGCATGAGCACGCTTGCGATGCCCGCGCGGCGCGGCCGCGCAAACGTGCCCCTTCTCCTCGGGGGGGCGATCACCGCCATCCTCACCGCCGCCGCGCTCCTCTCGCAGGTCTGGACGCCCGGCGACCCGGCCCGCCTCGCCATCGCCCGGCGGATGCAGCTCCCGCTGCAGAACGGGCTGCTGGGCACCGACCATCTGGGCCGCGACCTCGCCTCCATGGTGATGCTGGGGGCGGCGAACTCGCTGTCCATCGCTCTCTCGGCCGTGTTCCTCGGCGCGCTTATCGGCACGGCGGCGGGCGTGACGGCCGCCGCCCGGCGCGGCGGCCTCGTGGACGCGCTTCTCATGCGCGTGTGCGACGCGCTCTTCGCGCTGCCCGCGATCCTCTCGGCCATCCTGCTGGCCGCGATCCTGGGCACGGGCGCCTTCACCGCCACCATCGCCATCGGCGCCTTCATGGTGCCGGTCTTCGCGCGCGTCTCGCGCGGGGCGGCGTTGCAGGTCTGGGTGCGCGACTACATCCTCGCCGCGCGCATGGCCGGCAAGAACGGCCTGCGCATCACGCTCGAACACGTGCTGCCCAACATCTCGGGCCAGCTCATCGTGCAGGTCACGATCCAGCTCGCCATGGCGATCCTCACGGAGGCCGGCCTCTCCTTCCTCGGCCTCGGCCTCGCCCCGCCGGCGCCCACCTGGGGGCGGATGCTGGCCGATTCCCAGACCTATCTGGCGCAGGCGCCCCATCTCGCCCTCGTGCCCGGCCTTGCCATCGCGCTCGCCGTGCTGGGCCTCAACCTTCTGGGCGACGGTCTCGCCGCCCGGCTCGACCCGCGCCGCAGGCAGGCCTCCTGATGCTCGACATCCGCTCGCTGACCATCGACTTTCCAGGCCCCGACGGCCGCCGGCGCGTGGTGGACGACGTGTCGCTTTCGCTCGGGCCGGGCGAGACGCTGGGCATCGTGGGGGAAAGCGGCTCGGGCAAGTCGCTCCTGTCGCTGGCCACGATCGGCCTCCTGCCGCGCACCGCCCGCGTCTCCGGCTCCATCCGCTTCGAGGGTCGCGAGCTGCTGGGCCTGGCAGAGCGCGACCTCCAGCGCATCCGGGGCGCACGGATCTCGATGATCTTCCAGGAGCCGATGACGGCGCTGAACCCGGCCATGACGGCGGGCGCGCAGATCGCCGAGGGCATCCGCCTGCATCGCCGGGCGAGCCGCCGCGAAGCGCGCGCCGAGGCGCTGGCGCTCATGGAGCTCGTGCGCATTCCCGATCCGGCGCGGCGCATCGATTCCTATCCGCACGAAATGTCGGGCGGGCAGCGCCAGCGCGTGGGCATCGCCATCGCGCTTGCCCTTCGCCCGCGCCTCATCATCGCCGACGAGCCCACCACCGCGCTCGACGTGACCGTGCAGAAGGAGGTGCTGGACATCCTCGACGAGCTGGTGCGCGAGATGGGCCTGTCGCTCGTCCTCATCAGCCACGATCTCGGCGTGATCGCCCGCATGGCCGACCGCGTGCATGTGATGCGCCGGGGCCGCACCATGGAAGAAGGAGAGACCGCCGCCGTGCTGCGCAACCCCGCCTCCGCCTATACGCGCGAGCTGCTGGACGCGATGCCCAGGCGCGCGCGGCGCGGCTTCCATATCGCCCCCGCTGCCGGCGGGGAGGTTTCCCGATGAATGCGCGCACCCCGCTTCTCCAGACCCGAGCGCTGACGCGCGACTACCGCCTCGGCGCGCGTGGCGGGCAAACCTTCCGCGCCCTCGACGCGGTGTCCCTCACGCTGGAGGAGGGCCGCGTCCTGGCCGTGGTGGGAGAATCGGGCTCGGGTAAATCCACGCTCGCGCGCATCGTCATGGCGCTGGACCGGCCGACCTCCGGCGAGGTCGTGTTCGGGGGCGAGAACCTCTTCGCCCTGCCCCCGCGCGCGCTCGCCGGGCGTCGGCGCGGCTTCCAGATGGTGTTCCAGGACCCCTACGGCTCCCTCGACCCGCGCCAGCGCGTCGGGCGCATCGTCGCCGAGCCGCTGCATCTGGTGCCGGACGCCCCGCGCGGCGCGGCGCGGGAGGCGCTGGTGGGCGAGATGCTGGAGAAGGTCGGCCTGCGGGCCGGCGACGGCGCGCGCTACCCGCACGAATTCTCCGGCGGCCAGCGCCAGCGCATCGCCATCGCCCGCGCGCTGGTCACGCGCCCCAGGCTCCTCGTCGCCGACGAGGCGGTCTCGGCGCTGGACCTTTCCGTGCAGGCGCAGATCCTGCGCCTCATCCTCGACCTCAAGCGACAATACGGGCTCGCGGTCCTGTTCATCACCCACAATCTCGGCGTGGTGGAGGAGATCGCCGACGAAGTGGCGGTGATGAATGCGGGCCGTGTCGTGGAATACGGACCTTGCGCGCAGGTGCTCGACGCGCCGAGCGATCCCTACACGCAGCGCCTTCTGGCCGCCGAGCCGACGCTTGCGGCCATCCGCCCGCCTCGCCCGCGCTTCCCTCCCCCAGCCGAGTCCCGCGCCCCATGACCGACGACCTCCTCTCCCTCAGCGCCCCGCGCCTTGTCGAGCGTTTCGCCGCGCGCACGCTCTCCCCTTCCGAATACTGGCAGGCTCTGGAGGGGCATATCGCGCGCTGGGAGCCGGCCATCGCCGCTCTCTACGCCTACGATCCGGACGCGGCCCGCGCGGAAGCGGCGGCCTCTACCGAGCGTTGGGCCAGGGGCCGACCGCTCGGGCCCCTGGACGGCGTGCCGGCGAGCGTGAAGGAGGTGATCGCCACGCGCGGCGTGCCCGTGCCCCTCGGCACGGCGGCCTCCATGCTGGAGCCGGCCGCGGCGGACGCACCGCCCGCCGCGCGCCTTCGCGAGGCGGGCGCCATCATCTTCGCCAAGACCACCTGCCCGGATTACGGGATGCTCTCCTCGGGCCTCTCCACCTTCCACCCGCTGACGCGCAACCCCTGGGACACGGCCATGAACCCCGGCGGCTCCAGCGCTGGGGCGGCGGCGGCGGCGGCGGCCGGCTACGGTCCCTTGCATCTGGGCACCGATATCGGCGGCTCTGTGCGCCTTCCGGCGGGCTGGTGCGGCGTGTTCGGCTTCAAGCCCACGCAGGGGCGCATTCCGGTGGACCCTTTCTATGTCGGGCGCTGCGCCGGGCCGATGACGCGCACCGTGGCGGATTCGGCGCTGATGATGCCCCTCCTCTCGCGGCCCGACGCGCGCGACGCGACCAGCCTGCCCTTCGCCGAGATCGACTGGCAGGCGCCCCTCGGCGACATAGCGGGCCTGCGCATCGGCCTGATGACGGAGGCCGGTTGCGGCATCGAGCCGGAAGATGCGGTTCTCGGCGTCCTCCACGAGGTCGCCCGGCGGCTGGAGGCCCGCGGCGCGCGCATCGTGCCGCTTGCCCCCGTCCTGACGCGGGAGATGCTGGACGGGCTCGACGACTTCTGGCGCGCTCGCTTCTGGAACGACCTGATGGCGCTTCCCGAGCCGAGACGCGCGCGGGTTCTGCCCGCCATCCTGGATTGGGTGGCCCGCGCCGGGCAAATGACGGGCCCACGGGCCGCGCTCGGCTTCAACCGCACGCTGGAGATGGCAAGCGCCTGCGCGAACGCGTTCGAGGCGGTGGATTTCGTCCTTTCGCCCACCAACCCGGTGGTGAGCTACCCCGCCGAATGGCCCTCCCCCACCAACGACCCGGCGGACAAGCCTTTCGAGCATATCGGCTTCACCGTGCCGTGGAACATGGGCGGGCAGCCGGCGGCCTCGGTGAATGGCGGCTTCTCGCCGGACGGCTTCCCCATCGGCGTCCAGATCGTCGCGCCGCGCTTTGCCGACACGCGCGTGCTGGCGCTTTCGCGGCTGGTCGAAGAGATGGCCGGGCCGATCCCCTGGCCGGAGCCGCCCGCTCCCTCCGCCTGAGAAGGCCGCAGGGGCGAAGTCCTGCAAGCGCGTGCCCACACCGTGATCCCGCCGGCGTTCGGGACCGCCTGGCACAAATGCGGACCGTGGAGCAGCGGCGCGCGAGACGGCGGTCGGCCGCTTGTTCCCGGAGCGTGCACCAGGCCAGCGGGAACGCAGTGCCTCGCGAAGCCATCCCATCACCTTCGCACTTGACCGCGTAATTCTCGGCAGTATAAGCCAAAAAATACAAGCTCTCCTCGCAACGCAAATTGGATTTTCGAAATTTATAATCGTTCCAATATAGATATTTCATTGATTCTGCGAATCATAGCAAAGCAATGATCGCCAATCTCTGCAAATTAAATGGGCGATTGTTCAATAATATGTCCAATGAGTCGCTGTTTCTGACGATAATGATGAGACGAACCGTGCGCATCCAGTTCGGCTGAGAAGCTTCACATGCATTCATGGCCAGTGCGCTCTTCGTTTTCTCCGGCGCTCATTTCCGTCATCGGCATTTTCATCCTGACCTGCGTTCTGAGCCTCGCTCTCGGCGCGCGCTCCGTGCCGCTCGGCGAGGCGATCACCGCCTTGTTTCATGACGATGGCAGCATCGATCACTCCACCATCCGGTCCCTTCGCCTGCCGAGGACGCTGGTCGGCATCCTGGCCGGCCTCGCCCTGGGATTGTCCGGCGCGCTCATGCAGGCGCTGACCCGAAATCCGCTGGCCGATACGGGGGTGCTGGGGATCAATGCCGGCGCCGCCCTGGCCATGGTGCTGGGGATCGGCCTCCTCGGCGTGACGTCGCAGATGACGCTGGTCTGGTTCTCGTTCGCCGGGGCCGGCCTGACGACGCTGGCCGTCTATGCCGCCGCCTCATCGGGGCGGATCGGCGCGACACCGCTGCGCCTGGTGCTTGCCGGCGTCGCCATAGGCGCCATCCTTCGGGGGCTGACGGCCTCCTTCGTGCTCACCGATCCGAACGTCTTCGACCAGATGCTGAGCTGGGATGTCGGCACCCTGGCCGTCATCGGCTATGAGAAGGTGGTGGTCGCCGCGCCCTTCGTCCTGATCGGCAGCATCATCGGCCTGCTCGTGGCGCCCTCGCTGAACATCATGGCCCTGGGGGATCACACCGCGCAGTCGCTCGGGGCCGGGCTGGTCCGGGTGCGCACCATGACCATCGTGGCCGTGATGCTCCTGACGGGATCCGCGACGGCTGCCGCCGGCCCCATCGGCTTCCTCGGGCTGATGGCGCCGCAGGTCGCCCGCGCCTTCTGCGGGGCCGACCAGCGGCGCATTTTCGTCCACACCCTCTTCATCGCGCCCACGATCCTGCTGGCCGCCGATATTCTCGGCCGCCTGATCATGCGCCCCCAGGATATCGATGTCGGCCTCGTCATGGCGGTGGTGGGAGCGCCGATCCTGATCTGGATCGTGCGCAAGCGGAAGGTCGCAGCCCTGTGAGCCGCCTTTTCGATCCGCCCAAGCGGGTGATACGGGCATTGAGCGACCGGGTCAGCTTCGTCTCGGACGGCCGCGTTCTGCTCGTCGCGCTGGCGCTCGGTCTCCTCGGGCTTTTCGTCCTCGTCTTGTCCATGGCTTACGGGCGCGTGGAATTCTCGCTCTCCGACGTGATCACGGCCCTTCTGGGGGGCGGAGAACGGCGAACCCGGATGGTGATTCTGGAATGGCGGCTGCCGCGCGCGCTGGCGGCCCTCGTTCTGGGCGCGTTGCTCGGCCTTGGCGGGGCGATCTTCCAGTCGGTCACGCGCAATCCGCTCGGCAGCCCGGATATCGTCGGCTTCGATGCCGGCGCCTATACGGGCGCGCTCATCGCCATCATGATCGGGGGTGGCGGCTGGGTGCTCCTGGCCGGATCGGCGGTCGGCGGCGGCCTGGCCACCGGCGCGATGGTCTATCTCCTCGCCTGGCGCCAGGGCGTTTCCGGGTTCCAGCTCATCGTGATCGGCATCGGCATCAGCGCCATGCTGACGGCGCTCAACCAGTGGATCCTGCTCATGCTGCCCTTGGGCACGGCCATGGCCGCCGGAGCCTGGGCGACCGGCACGCTGTCGCGGGTAACGGGGGAGCAGGCGACGTTCATCCTCGCCGCCGGCCTTCCGGTCGTGGCCTTTGCCCTCGTGCTCTCTCGCCGGATGCGGATCCTGGAAATGGGCGACGAACGCGCGCAGGCCCTGGGAATAGCGGTCGAGCCGCTGAGGCTCCTGTTGATGATCCTGGCCGTCGTGGCAACCGCGCTGTCGACCGCCATTGCCGGCCCCATTCCCTTCATCGCGCTGGCCGCACCGCAGATCGCCCATCTCCTCACCCGCTCGGCCGGGACGACGCTTCTGGGCGCGATGGCCACCGGGGCCGCGCTTCTCCTGATGGCGGACTTCATCGCACAGCGCGTCATCGCCCCCGAACAGATCCCGGTCGGCCTTGTCACGCTGTGCATCGGCGGCGGGTATTTTCTCTGGCTTCTTCTGAAGGAGGCGCGGCGATGAACGCCCATGCCTGCGAGAATTGCATCGAGGCGCGGGACGTCAGGCTGAGCCGAAGCGCCAATCCGGTGCTCAAGGGGCTTTCGGTGAAGATTCCGCCCCGCTCGTTCACGGCGATCGTCGGGCCGAACGGCTGCGGCAAGTCCACCCTGCTGATGACCCTCTCGCGGATACTGGCGCCGGACAGCGGCAACGTGCTGATCGACGGCAGGGCAGCGGCCAGCCTCTCGGCCAGGGAGTTCGCGCGCCGGGTGGGGCTGATGCCGCAAAGCTCCATCGCACCCGATGGCATCACGGTGGCCGAGCTGGTGGCCTGCGGACGCTTTCCCTACCAGAGCGCGCTTCGCCAATGGTCGCGCGAGGACGAGCGCGCCGTGACGCAGGCGCTTGCCGCCACCGGGCTGAGCGGGTTCGCGACCCGCCATGTCAACGAACTCTCCGGCGGACAGCGCCAGAGGGCGTGGGTCGCCCTGGTGCTCGCGCAGGAAACGCCCGTCCTTTTCCTCGACGAGCCGACCAGCTTCCTCGACATCACCCACCAGATCGAACTCATGACGCTGCTCGAGACCTTGAACATGGAGCGCGGCCATACCGTGGCTGCGGTTCTTCACGATCTCAATCAGGCCTGCCGCTTCGCAACCCACATGATCGCGATGCGCGACGGGCAGATCATCGCGGAGGGCCCCCCCGCGCAGATCGTCACAGAGGAACTGGTGGCCCGGGTGTTCCAGCTTCAGGCCCGGATCATCCCAGACCCCGTTTCCGGCACGCCGCTCGTCATCCCGCGGGGCGGCAGCCGCGACACTTCCCCCACAGAAAGAGGTTTTTGATGAAGCTCCCCATCTTCGCCCTCATGGCCGCAGTCCTGGCCGTGCCCGTGCATCCCGCCCTGTCCCAGGAGACCCGGACGATCACGGACCTCGTCGGCGAGGTCGAGGTGCCGGTCGATCCGCAGCGCATCGTCGTGACCGATGGCGACAACATCCTTCAGCCGACCGTTGCGCTGGGCCTGGTTCCCGTCGGCGCGTCGCGCAACCCCATCACGGGCGACTATGCGAAAGTCGTCGCGGAGCGGTTGCCCGAGGATCTCGCCTATATCGGGGCGCCCCGGGAGCCGGACTATGAAGAAGTCCTCATGCTTGAACCCGATCTCATCCTGATGTCGAACGACGAGTTGCCGGACGAGGACGGCATGTACAGCCGCTTCAGCGACATCGCGCCGACGGTCCTGATCAACCAGGATCAGGTTCTGTGGAAACAGGCGCTGCTGGACGTCGCGAACGCGACAGGCCGCGAGGCCGAAGCCCGGGAACTGCTGGACCGCTACGAGGCACGCCTGGCCGAAGTACGCTCCGTGATCGGCGATCGCGCCACCACCGCGAGCGTGATGCGCATCCGTGCGGACCATCTGCGCTACATGGCGCAGGACAGCTCCTATGTCTGGGATATCCTCAAGGAGCTGGGCTTCCGCGCGCCCGATCAGCAGGAAAAATCCAGCCCCTCCGCCTTCGTCCGTGTCAGCCTCGAGCAAATCGACGTCGTCGACGCCCCGCTCATCATCGTCCTGGAAGACCAGGGCGCGGTCGGCCCCGGAGGCATGGCGGAACAGATCAAGCAACTTCCCGCGTTCCAGAGCCTGTCCGGCGAGAAGATCCACCTGCCTACGGGAGAATACCTCTTCGGCAACATCCTGACGGCCTTCGAATTCCTCGACCTTTTGGAACAGCACTTCGAGGGTTAGAGCAGGCCCGGAAGATCAAGCGGCCCATGCGATGCGACACAGAAGGAACAGGACGGTAGTCGCATAGAGAAATGCACCTGCGGAGGCGGTCACCGCCTCCGCATCTTTCCATGGCAGCGATGCTCGCCTCGTCCACACGAAAGAAGCGTTCGCAGCCTGAAATCCAGGGTAGACGGCAAAGATGACATGATCCGGTGGATTTTGACGATCTCTATCGTTTATGCGCATCTCGGTAATCTCAATAACGCAGAAGGCCAACCCCTTGGCTGAGTTACCCCAGACGGCAGATCACCGACTTTGATGATTATTTCGGGATCACACTTTGCCGTTTCATCAGTTCAATATTTTGGTTGGTCGAATTTTTCCAAGTTTCGTATGCATCAAATCCGAGCCGCATGTTCAAGGCCGCATTCCATTTTGGAATGAGATCATGAAAGATATTCTATGGAGGCTTGTCGACATCGGCCAAAATGCCCGGTAACCGAGGATAGGGCAATGCTTGCTACCGCCAGCAGAACCTGTCGCGTTTCCGGGAAAATCCAATGCTTGATGCGGTTCGGACATGACAGTCGAAAATTTTCTGACCGCCCTGCGGGCAGCGGTCGGTGCCGGCAATGTCTGGACAGACCTCTCTGATCTCGCTCCCCTGTTGCAGGATTGGCGGGGGGATGTGAAGGGCGAGGCGCTCGCTGCCGTGTTTCCGCAGTCCTGCGAAGAAGTCTCGGCCGTACTGCGCATCGCGGCCGAAGCCAAGCGGCCGATCGTGCCGCAAGGGGGGAACACCGGTCTCTCCTACGGCGCAACGGCTCGGGATGCCGCGACGGGAATTGTGCTCGGGCTGCGCAGGATGCGGATGGTCCGCGAGATCGACCGCGCGTCGAACATCGTCACGGTCGAGGCCGGCCTTACCCTGGCCGAGCTGCATGAAGAGGTCGCGCGGGTGGAACGCCAGATGCCGCTGCGCCTCGGAAGCGAGGGAACGGCGCAGATCGGCGGCCTTGTGTCCACCAATGCCGGCGGCACCGGCGCGCTGCGCTACGGACCGATGCGCGACCTCGTCGCCGGGGTGGAAGTCGTGCTGCCGGACGGACGTATCTTCTCGGACCTTGCCGGACTGAAGAAGAACAACACGGGCTACGATCTGAAGCATCTCTTCATCGGCGCGGAGGGCACGCTCGGCGTCGTCACTGCGGCGGCGTTGCGCCTGCATCCGCTGGTGCGCTCGTCTGCCAGCGCCTGGCTCGCATTCGACGCGCTGCCGACGGCAGTCGAGATTCTGATGCGGCTGCAAGAGCGCTTCGACAGCGCCGTCCAGGCGGTCGAACTGCTGAACGCGGACCAGGTCGCCTTCGCCCTCCAGCATGTGCCGCGCACCCGTCTTCCCTTCGATCAGGTGCCCGCATGGTCGCTGATGATCGAACTCGGCAGCAGCGACCCGGCTAGCGACCTGAAGGGTGCCCTCGAGGAGTGGCTCATCACCCTCGTCGAGGACGATCTGGTCTCCGACGGATTCCTGTCGCAGAGCGTCGCGCAGGCTGAGGATATCTGGCACGTCCGCCATTCCGTGTCCGAGGCCAACCGCATCGCCGGCCACAGCCTCTCGCACGATGTCGCCGTGCGCCCCTCGCGCGTTCCCGAGCTGATCGAACGCGCCGGCGAAGCGGTCCGGACGATTCATCCCGAAGCCAGGATTCTGATCGTCTCTCATCTGGGAGACGGCAACGTGCATTTCATCGCTCACTTCGACCATGCCGCCTGGGCCTCCTTCGAGGATCCCGAGAGGATCACCGGCGAGGTGATGGACCGGGTCCACGACGTGACAGCGAGCCTTGGGGGCACGTTCTCGGCCGAGCACGGTATCGGCCGAAAGCTTGTTCGCTCGCTGGCCGAGCGCACCGCTCCCGAGCGGCTGTCGCTGATGCGCGAGGTGAAGCGGATGCTCGATCCCGAAAACCGAATGAACCCCGGCGCCCTCTTCTCGGCCGAGGCGAAGTCAACCGACCCATTGGCATGAGGAGAGCGCGCCGAGGTCGGGCGCGCCGGTGAAAGCCATGAAGGCGCGCAGTTCCTCTGCCAGCTGATCCAGCATGGTCACGACACCACCCTCTCCGTCTGCCGCCAACCCGTAAAGTGGAGCCCGACCGAGAAGGACCGCGTCCGCGCCTGCCGCCAGGAGCTTGGCCGCGTCCGATCCACGCTGAACACCACTGTCGGCAAGAATGGTGGCCGAAGTCCCGACAGCACGCCGAATGCCGGGCAGGACCTCCAGTGGCTGTGCAGCACTGTCGTGGTTTCGTCCACCATGCGAGGAAACCACGATGCCGTCGCATCCCTCTTCGAAAGCCTGCACGGCGTCACCGGCCGAAAGAATGCCCTTCAGAAGCAACCGGCCGCTCCATCTGCGGCGCAGTTCGGCGATAAACGCATTGTCCAGCACCATGTCGAGCGCGAAGCGCTCGTCGCGGATCGCAGCGGTCACAGCCTTTGCCACGCTGCCGGGATAGTGCCCATAGGAGGGCAGACCGCCTTGCGCGAGATATCGGCCCATCACTCCAACAGTCCAACGCGGGTGAAGCGCGAGGTCGAGACTTAAGGTAAGGGAAGGCTTCAGGGGCACGCCAAAGCCGTTGCGCGCATTGTGGACCTTCTTAGGCGAGCCCGGCGTATCGACGGTCAGCAAGAGCGTCTCCACGCCGCATCGCGCAATGCGGTCGAGGAGCTTCCAGGTCTGCGTGCGGTCCCGCCAGACATAGAGCTGGAACCAGAGCTCGGCTTGCGGCACCTGCCCTGCGATCGCCTCTATGGACGTCGAGGATTGGGTGGAGACGACGAAGGGCACTTGCGCGGCAGCAGCAGCCCGGGCCATGAGAACTTCGCCGTCGAACCGGACCAGGCCGGCAAGCGCGGTCGGGGCTATGATGAGGGGCGAGCGTCGTTGGTCGCCCAGATACCGCGCCGACAGATCGATCTGCGACACGGGCCTTAGAACATGCGGCACGACGCGACGGGCGTCGAACCCGCTCCGCAAGGCCACGAGTGCCTGCTCCCCCTCGGTCCCCCGGTCGATATACTCGAACAGAGCGCGGGGCAGAAAGGACTTGGCCCTGGCCCGCGCCTCTTCGAAGTCAAGGAACAGGGCACGCAATCCCATGGCTCAGTGCAGGCCCTCGGACCGCACCACGGCAACGGCCTTGGAGATCAGCGCGCGCGTGGCCTCGCCCGGCGCGGTCAGGGGAAGGCACTGGGGTCCGACGGGCTGTCCAAGTTCAGCCATCATCGCCTTCAGCGGACCGGGATTGACCTCGTTGAAGAGCGCGGCGAACACGGGCAGAAGCTTGCGGTGGAGACGGACACCTTCCGCGATGTGGCCGGCGGCCAGAAGTTCGTGGATTCTCGCCCAAGTCGTCGGCAGCATGGGAGCGCTGGCAAGAATGCCGCCTCGTGCTCCGTAAAGCATATGAACGGCATACATCATGTCGTCTCCCGAGAGGAGAGAGATGCATTCTCCAACCGCGACCGACAGGCGGTTGAAATAGTGGGCATCGGTATTGCAAATCTTGGCGCCGATCACCGTGCCGTCATCCGCAAGCGCCGCCAGCGTATCGACTGCCGTGACGAACTGCGTGCGCGAGGGCACATCGTAATAGACGATCGGCGCATCGACCTCAGCGCGGTAAGAGCGGAAATAGTCGATTACCCCCTGCTGCGAGGGCACCACATAGAAGGGCGTGACGACGAGAAGCGCGTCGGCGCCTGCCTCCTTGAAGGCGCGGCCAGCCTCCACCGCCTCTGCGCGGCCCGGCGACACGACCCCGGCCACTACGGGGACTTGTCCGCCCACGACCTTCACCGTCTCGCGAACGACCGAGACGCGCTGGGCGGTGCTCAACGCCGTATATTCGCCCGTGCCGCCCATCGGCGCGATGCCCTTGGCACCGCCTTCGAGATTAGCTTCCACGAGGGTGCGCAGCGTTGCGAGATCGACCTCGCCGTCTCGTGTCAGGGGTGTCGGAATAGCTGGCAGCATCCCGTGGAGATCTTCGGCTTTCATGCGCAAGGGTCCGGAAGTGGGCGTCGTCAGTGTTCAACGCGGGAGAGGAAGGAGCGGAGGCGGTCGGACTTCGGCTGACGCAGGACCTCGCCCGGCGCCCCCGTCTCGATGACATGACCGCCCTCCATGAAAATCACCTTGGAGGCGACGTTGCGGGCAAAGCCCATCTCGTGCGTGACCACGATCATCGTGGTTCCGTCGTTCGCCAGGCTTTGCATCACCTCCAGAACCTCTCCGACGAGTTCGGGATCGAGCGCGGAGGTCGGCTCGTCGAACAGCATCACTTTCGGGTCGAGCGCAAGCGCGCGGGCGATCGCTACCCGCTGGCCCTGGCCGCCGGATATCTGCGCGGGATAGAGATCGGCCTTCTCCGCAAGGCCCACGCGCGCCAACAGACGAGCCGCGAGTTCGCGGGACTCAGCCTTGTTTTTCAAACCGTTGAGGTAGGGACCTGAAGCGACGTTCTCGATCACGGTCATGTGCGGAAAGAGATTGAAGCTTTGGAAAACCATGCCTGTCCTTGCCCGGAAGGCCGCCTGATGGCGTTCCGGGACCCGCGACGACGGCGTGAAGGAGAGGCGCTTTCCCGCCACTTCTATATCGCCGGAAGTCGGTTGCTCAAGCAGGTTGAGGCAACGAAGCAAGGTCGACTTGCCGCAGCCCGAAGGGCCGATCAGAACGGCGACTTGTCCCTCGTCGACCGCGATATCGACACCCTTGAGGACCTCGATCTCTCCGAAAGTCTTGCGCAGTTGATGGATTTTAATCACGCCCGCCGCCTCAGTGCTTGATTTCGAAACGGCTCGCCAGAAGCGTCACCGGTGTCAGGATCACGAGATAAAGGAGCGCAGCGAAGGTGTAGACTTCGAGGGGCCGAAACGTGGACATCGTCAACGCACCTGCTGCGTACATGATGTCCGGCACGGCAACGACCGAGAGCAGCGACGTATTCTTCAGCTGCAGGATGGTTTGACTGACGATGGGAGGGATCATCCGCCGCGTGGCCTGCGGCAGGATGATGTGGCGCATCTTGGTTGCATAGGAGAAGCCCAGGACGGTGGAGGCCTCCCATTGTCCCTTCTCGATGGAGATCACACCGGCGCGGAAGATCTCGGCAGCGAAGGCCGACATGTAGAGTGTGAGCCCGAGCCCGGCGGCGAACCAGTCCGGCATTGTGAAGCCGGTTATCATCGGCAGCGCGTAGAAGAACCAGACGATTTGGACCAGCAGCGGCGTGCACCGGAAGACGTGGATGTACACGTGCACGATCTGCGCCAGGACGGGAATTCTCGCGACAAGGATCAGACCCAGAACCACCCCGAGCAGAAGTCCGGCCACCGATGTCACGGCCGCATAGACGATCGTCACCCCCATCGCGTTGAGCCATAGATTGGGGTCGACGACTACCGACCAGTCGAACTCGTACATTCGGACCTCCGTCGTTTGGCGGCCCATGGCCGATCACTGCCGTGGCGCGCCCGAATAGGGGGCCCATGGCGGGGAACCGCACCTAAGCCGAGCCAGGAGAAGAAATCCAGCATCAGGCCGCGATTTGCTATCAAAAAAGACGCAAAACTCTTGTTTTTAATCGCATACCGATAACATATAATTTTATACGGCTTTTTCTCTCAGAGAACGACTTTTTTTCGATCCATAGTGATGGATTGCACCGAAAGTTTGCCTCATGATGAGGCCTCCGATGGATCCGCTCACTCGCTCATCGATCACCGTGGAGACTGAAATGACCCGTAAGTGGACTTATGCGTTGACAGCCGTTGGCATCCTCGTGGCGACACCCGCCCTCAGCGAAGCTCTCTGGGATAAGATTGAAAGGACGGGTGAAGTGGTTTGCGGCGGCATTCACGCCTATAAGCCGACTTCCTTCTATACAGGCAGCGAGTTGCAGTACGAGGGCTATGGCCCGAACGTCTGCCGCCAGATGGTCGCCGACCTATCGGAGGAGATGGGCAAGCCGCTGACTGTACGGTGGCACGAGACGACCTGGCAAAGCGTGGTGCTGGACCTGCAGGCGGGCCGCATCGACATCTTCCCCGGCATGACGGCGACCGAAGAGCGCAAGAGGGCCCTCGATATGGCCGGCCCGCTCTACCGCATGACCGATTGCGTGCTCGCCGGGCGAAGCGCGGAAACGAAGGAGACCTGGGAGGAGTACAACAACTCCGACGTCACCTTCGCGATGGTTACCGGGACAGCGCAGACGCAGTTCATCACGCAGGACCTGCCGCAAGCGAACGTGATGACGCTGAAAGAAATGAACGAAGCCATCATGGCGATCCAGTCCGGGCGCGCCGACTTCGTGGTTCAGGAGCTTCCGATCTGCCTGCAGACCTTCTCTACGACGCCGCAGGTCTTTTCAGGCTACACGGTGCCGAAGCCCGAACACGGCATTCCGGCTGCCGCCGGACTGCGCAAGGATGGCGATGGCCGCCTGCGCGACTTTATCCAGGCTTGGGGCGAGCGCAAGCGGGCCGACCAGTCCATCGTTCCGCTTCTGATCGACGGCTTCCAGGCCGCCGGCATGGACACCGACTCCATCCCCGAAGGCATCGAGTTCTGATCCTTTCCGCATCGAAAAGGGGCGCCGGTCGAACCCGGCGCCCCTTTTTTTCGTCGTCAGTTCTTCTTGTTGAAGAACTTCGCCATCTCGGCCTGTGTCTCGCCGGCCTCAAAGGCCCTCCGATGAATCTGGCGAGCGAGTTCGAAGGTTTCATCGAACCCGGCCTGCGTCGCCGCGCAGATGCGCTGCTTGTTGAAGGCATAAGCGTGCTTGGGCTTGCCCGCCAGCATGCGCGCCAGTTCGAGCGCCCGCGGCAAAACCTCTTCGCGTCCCACGATCTCGTTGATCAGGCCGAGCCGATGGCTTTCTTCCGCCTCGAGGATACGGCCGGTCTGAATAAGATCGACAGCGCGCGCCAAACCCAGCATCTCACGCAGGATCCAGAACCCCGTTGCACTCGCAATGCCACTGTTGATCTCCGGCTGCCCCATCTTCGACAGCGCATGTCCGATGCGGAAGTCTGCCAGAAGCGACACCTGAAAGGCCGAGCCGGCCGCAATGCCGTTCAGTGCGACAACGAAGGGCTTATCGAAACGGCGGATCGCGTTGTAGAGCGTGCGCCACTCCTCGATCCATAGTTCCGCCCGGTCGGCATCGAAGGTCTTGCCTTCATTCAAATCCTGGCCGGCGCAGAACGCGCGATCGCCCGCTCCTGTGAGCACCACGGCCTCCACATCGGAAGCCTTCGACGCCTTCAGGATCGCCATCACGAGGTCGTCGCGCATCGGCTTGTCCCAAGCGTTCAGCCGGGACGGCTTGTTCAGGGTAATCACCAGGATGGATCCCTCCATCGTCTGGAGGATATGGTCCGGTTGCTGAGTCACGTCAGTTCAGTCTCCTTCAGGTTCGGGTCCAGTCGCCGGCCGGGGTCGGGTCGAGCTTGTGCTTCATGATCCGCTGGCTCGGCGTTCGTTCGAAAGCGGAGACGAAGGTGATGTGCCTGGGCAATTGGTGGGGAGCCAGACGCTCGCGGACCCAGTCGAAGATCTCGGTGCCGGTCAGTTCTCGGTCCGATGCGACCTGCACGAAGAGCTTGATGTCGGCCTCGCCGATCTCTGCCTTGACGGGAATGACCGCGCAGGCGGCAATCGCCTCATGCTGTTCGATGACGTGCTCGACCTCCCAGGCGGAGACGTTTTCGCCGCGTACGCGGATCGTCTCCTTCATGCGCCCGTGAAACTTCACGCGGCCTGCCCCGTCCATTTCCCCCAGGTCGCCCGTATGCAGCCGGCCGTCGCGCAGACATTCGCGCGTGGCCTCCGGCGAATTAAGATATCCCGAGAACAGTGCCGACGCGCCCTTGCCGATCGGTTTGACCACGATTTCCCCGCGAACGCCCGGCGGGCAGCGGGACCCGTCGGACGAAATGATCTGCACATCGAACCACGGCATGGCGCGGCCAACGAAACCCGGTAGCCCCTCGTCGTTGATCGTGGTGAGGCTGGAGGCCTCCGTCATGCCGTAGCATTCGACCATTTGCGTACCAAAGCGGCGCGAGAATGCGGTCCAGACCTCGGACGTGCATCCGCCGCCCCAGGCGACGGCAACGCTGTGATCGCGATCGCGGTCGCTCGGCGGCTGCTTCAGAAGCATCTGCAGGATGCCCCCCAGATGATGGATGCGCGTCGCCTGACATGCACGCACTTCGTCCCAGAACCGGGACGCGGAGAACCTCGGAGTGAGCGCCAGCGTCACCTGCCGTATGAGCGGCAGGATGATCATCTGGGCCCCGCCAATGTGGTTGAACGGCTCCCAGACATAAAGGACTTCCCCGGGATCGGCCTTCGCCGCAAGGGCTGCGGCTTCCGCCGCAAAGCGCATCATGGCGTGCGTCACCGGGACGGATTTCGGCCGGCCGGTCGTGCCGGACGTGAAACTGATCATCAAAATGTCGCACGGCCGCACCTCCACCGAAGGCAACGCGCCGTCTCCGAGGAGCGATGAAAGTCCGTCCGCCTCGTTGCGCAAGACCATCGGCATCTCGGGACGGGCCGCGGCGATCGTGTCGACGAATCTGCTCTCGGCAACGACCAAGCTGACATCGCTCTCGTTGAAGATGTAGGTCAGATTGGTCGGCAAAAGGCGCGTTCCTACCGGAACCCAGATCGCGCCCAGGCGTGCGATCGCGAGGATGAGGCAGAGGTGATCGGAATGCGTGTCCATCATGCACGCGACGCGGCCGCCCTTACCGACGCCCCGGGCAGCAAGCCCACGGGCAAGCGCTTCGGACCGCTCGACGATGCCAGCCAACGGATGCGAGACGAGCGCGCCCGATACGAACTCGCTTGCATAAATGCGTCCGGGGTCCGTCTTTACCCGTTCGGCGAGAAGATGCAGGAACCCCTCGCCCATCCATTCACTCACAATGAATCTCCTGGATATCGAAATGCAATAATGTTTATTGTATTTCGCTAACATGATATTATATTGATTTCATATAGCACAATTCAGATCGTGAACAGAGAGATATCTATGAGTGTGGATCGAACCGACCCTCTGATGGTCCGCGCAGTGGAAAAGGCATTCCGGGTCCTCACCACTTTCGACGCCACCTATCCGCGCCAGACCTTGACGCAGATCGCCGACCGGACGGGCCTCGATCGCTCGGCGGCCCAGCGCTTCATCCACACGCTGACCGCGCTGGGCTACCTGCGCAAAGACACTCGCACCAAGGCCTACGAGCTGACGCCGAAGGCGTTGAGCATGGCCTATCAGTACACGCGTTCGAGCCCTCTGGTGCTGCGAACGCATCCGTATCTATCGCACCTGAACCGAACGACCGAGGAGACAATCTCCCTGACTGTCCTCGACGACAGCGAGATCATCTACGTCTCGCGCTATCTCTCGCCCAATGTTCTGGACACCGACGTGAACGTGGGCAGCCGCCTGCCGGTCTATTGCACCGCGGGCGGGCTCTGCCTCCTGTCGGTGCTCGACGACGCGCAGGTGGACGACATCCTTGCCCGCGCCCATCTGCGCGCCTTCACATCCAAGACGATCTACAGCCTTGATGGAATCTGGCGGCAGCTTCGCCAGGTGCGTGAGCGCGGCTTCTCTATCGTTCAGGAGCAAATCTATTCCGGCGACATCTCGATCGCCTGCCCGGTCGTCTCGCCGGACTGCCAGACGATCGCGGCGGTCAGCCTGGGCACGTCGCGTTTCCGATACGAAGAGGACGTTATCATCCAGCGGTTCGTCCCCACGCTGCTCGCCGCCGCACGTTCGATGTCGCAGGCCCTTCAAAGCTAGAGCAAGCGTTTCGGTCGATAGTTCCCGATTGAATCGACTATGAAGTGACGGGTGCGCGTACTGTTGTTCTGGCCGCGAAGACCGGTGTCAGCGTGGGCTCGCTCTACCAGTATTTTCCGAACAAGGCGGCCATCCTCCGGCGACACGACGACGCATCCTCTCGAACGCCTAAGGCAGTTCGTTCATGCCTTCATCCTCTCGGAATGCGACGAGCGGCCATCCGTGTCGCGCTGGACGCTGCCGCCCCGCTTTATCGCGAGGGGTGGAGGCGGGCGCGTGCGAGACGTCGCCGTCCAGGCGGGGCGGTTCTCCTTCTCTTGTTCTCAAATCCCGCAGGAGGGCGTAGCAAAGGCCCGGCGCCTGCGCCGTTCGCGGCGAGCCCGTCATCCGCCGACGCGCCCTCGGCAAGACGAGAGAAGAACATGCCCCATCACCACCTTCGCGCCTCGTCCCGGTCCTGCGCCTGGGGCTATTTCGATCCGGAGCGGGAGGCGCGGCTGGTTGTCGACAGCGGAGAAACAGTCGTCATCGACACGGTATCGGGCGGACCCGAGGTACTTCCGGAGGGTGACTTCACGATCCCCGAGGAGCTTCTCGAAATCCACCGCAATTCCAGAATGGAAATGCCCGGCCATATCCTCACCGGGCCGGTCGCGGTGCGCGGCGCACGGCCGGGCGACGTTCTGGAGGTGAGAATCAAGGCCGTGGAGCTGCGGCAGGACTGGGGCTACAATGTCATCCGTCCGCTCGCCGGCACCCTGCCCTACGATTTCACCGAAAAGCGCCTGTTGAATATTCCCCTCGACCGGGAGGCGAATGTTGCGCGGCTGCCGTGGGGCCTTCGCCTGCCCCTCGCGCCGTTCTTCGGCGTCATGGGCGTGGCCCCGCCCGCCCATTGGGGCCGCATCTCCTCCATCATGCCGCGCGCCCATGCCGGCAACATCGACAACAAGGAGCTCGTAGCCGGGACGACGCTGTTCCTGCCCGTCTTCAACGAAGGCGCCCTGTTTTCCTGTGGCGACGGCCACGGGGCGCAAGGAGACGGCGAGGTCTGCATCACGGCGATCGAAACCGCGCTTCGTGGCACCTTCGAGTTTATCGTCCGACGCGACCTCGGCTACGCCTATCCGCGTGCGGAGACGCCCACCCACTACATCACCATGGGGATGGACCCCGATCTCGACCAATGCGCGGTCATGGCGCTTCGCGACATGCTCGATCTCATCCAGGAGAAGGGCGGCCTGTCACGACAGGATGCCTATACGCTTTGCAGCCTGGCCGGCGACCTGCGCATCACCCAGACCGTCAACGGCTGCAAGGGCGTCCACATGATGCTGGCCAAGTCGCTTCTCCAAGCCTGAGCACCGCCCGGACGGGCGCCTCAGTCGCGCCGGGACACGTTGCGCAGGCTGATCACGCCGGTCGGATTCGGCTCGAAGCCCTCGATGTTCGCGGCCAGCACATACGGGAACGGCTGGTGATAGACATATATGATCGGCAGCTCGTCCTGAAGGATCGCCTGCGCCTCGTCATACATCCGTTTGCGGGCGTCGAAGTCCGCCTCGATCTTGGCCCCGTTCAACAGGCGATCGACCGTTTCGTCGCAAAAGCCGGCGAAGTTCAGCCCTGCCTCGCAGGTGACGAACTGATGCAGGTTTCCGTCCGGATCGTAGCGGCCGGACCAACCGGTCTGCACCACGTCGAACTCGCCCGCCTGTGTCATCTGCAGCATGGAGGCGAACTCGACAGGCCGCAGCGACACGTCGAAGCCCACTTCGGCGACCATGGCCTGGACAAGTTCGGCGATCTGCTGGCCCGTCGTCGAATTGGCGAACAGAAGCTCGAAGGAGACGCGCTCGACGCCCGCCTCGGCCAGAAGCGCCCTGGCCGCTTCCACATCGCGCCCGATGACGGGAAGATCGGAATCGTGGAACGGGCTCTGCTCGCTGAACGGCTGCTGGGCCGGCTGGAAACTGCCCGCTCCCACGACATCGTTGATGACGTTGCGGTCGATGGCGAGCTGAAGCGCCTGGCGCACGCGCTTGTCGCCGGACAGGGGGCCGTCGGCGCGGGCGCCGTTGCCGACATTGATCGTGAGACCCTGATATCCGACGCTCGTCACGAGGGCGAGTTGCAGGCTGGGATCATCCCGAACGAGGGGGATGTCCGAAGGCGCGAGGCGCTCGATCATCTCCAGGTCGCCCGCGCGCAGATTGGCGAGGCGAACCGTCGTATCGGGGATGGGGTAGAAGGTGATGCGCTCGAAATGATAATCGTCGGCATTGCGATGATCGTCGAATTTCCGCAACGCGATTCGATAGTTCTGCTCTCGCTCGACGAACATGTAGGGCCCCGAGCAGACCGGGTTCAGCCCCACCGCGCCTTCGCCTTCGAAGACGGCGGGCGACATCATCATGCCGGCGCGATTGGAAAGCTGCGGCAGCAAGGTGGGGTCGGGCTGGCTCAAGGTGATGGTGAAGGAAAGGTCATCGACAACGTCGACGGACTCCACCGACTGCAACTCGCTGCGGCGCATGCTGTCGGGCAGCGTCATCGCGCGGTCGAGATTGGCCTTCACCGCCCTGGCATCGATCGGGCTTCCGTCGTGGAACATGAGATCGGGATGCAGCGCCATCGTAAGCTGCGTCTGATCGTCGTTCCAGGACCATCGGGCGGCCAGCTCAGGCTCAGGCTCGAGGTCGACGCCGACCGCAACGAGGCTGTCGCACAGGGATTCGAACACGATCTCGCCCACGAAGGTCCGCGAGCGGGCGGGATCGAGCACATCGACATCGTCCTGCAATCCAATTCGAAGATCCTGAGCCTGGACCGCCACGGTCATGGCAAGAAAAGACACGGACAGAAGGGCGTTCGTCTTCATGGCGGGGAGCTTTCGGATCTGAACAGGAGTCGTCGGCACGCGCTATGCAATGGCCCGGAGCGGCCGACGCGCACCGATTGAGCAGAACTATACCTCGCCGCAAGATGAGGCAACGGCGCCCTTACCCTCGCGGGCGATGCGCAGGCAGGCCGACGGGAAGCCCTGCCCCGCACACGGGAATGCTGACGGTCGTCCCCTTCTCCAGCACGACCTTGCCGGTCGCGAGCGCAGCGACGGCGGCCGCACCGCTGAGATCGGCCGCAAGTCCGGACTCGAACCACAGCGTCACGCTCACGATCCGCAGCTCGTCTTGATGCCCTGTGCGCCAGCCGGCCTTCGGATAGCAACTTCGTTGCGGGGCATGGCGGTTTCCGACAGATCGTTCCAATAGGCCACGAAGCCGGAAAGGTAGTGTTCCACGTCGTCGATCCGCACCCGGAAGGCGTGGTGGCGGATGAAGAAGGAGCCGGCGATCCTGTCGGGTTTGCGGAAGAACATCGCCAGTTCCGGCCAGAAATGGCCGTTCAGGAGATGATGCGCGCGCTTTTGCAGCGCGGCCTCGAAACGCACGAGGTCGACCTGCGCCAGAAGCGGGCGCATTTGCGGCATGGAATCGATGCGCGCCAGGGTGCGGCGCGCGGCCATCATCAGTTCCAGAAGCGTCGGGAAGGTGGTGATCCGGTTCGCGACGAAGTCGAGATGGTCCGCGACGTTGCGGATGGCGAAGCGGAAGTAGCGCTCCTCCGGGCGGTGGCGCGTCAGCTCATCGACGCAATAGCCCAGCCAGTGGTCGTGGTGCTTCCAGTGCTCCTGCGCGATGAAATGCTCGAATGCTCGCTCCACCATGGCCAACCAGCGAGAATCCTTCGTCAGGGCATACAGGCGCATCAGCGCGAAGGCGGCCTCCCCCTCGTAATAGATCGTGCGGAAGCCCTGCTTCACCGAAAGGTCGCCCGCCTTCAGCACGTGGACGAAGGCGCCGCTGGCCTTGTCCTGCATATGGGCGATGCCCAGCGCCAGCTTCTCCATGAGCGGCAGATGCGCGCGCGCGCCCGTCACCTGCGCGTGCTTGGCAAGTGCGAGGATGGCGACCGCGTTGCCGCCCAGCTTGATCTCGTCGCCCGTGTCGACAAGGAACGCCGCCTCGCCGCCGCCCGGCAGGGCGCGGGTGTGGATGAGCGCGCCGGTGAGATGGGCCAGCGAACGCTCGATGGCGGCCCCGAGCCGGGCGTCCCGCGTCACCTCGAAGGCTTCCACCATCGCATAGGTGGTGCTGGCGTGGCGCAGCGTGTTGTAGGTCCCGATCGGCCGGTCGAAGCAGGGGTGCCAGCCATAGACGAAGGAGCCGTCCGCCTTCACCTGCCGCGCGAGATAGGCGGAGGCGTCCTCGATCATCGACAGGAGGCCCGCCTCGTCGAGGCGCTCCACATGCCGCCGGCCGGCATTCGGGCCGGGGCCGTTCAGTTCATGGAGCCGCCCCGCCTCGTCGCAGAACACGCCGCGGGTGGACAGGACGAACACCGGCGCCTCGTCGCGAAAGCCGGGCGCGTCGAGGCCGGGATACCGGGCCCGCGCATAGAGCGAGAAGTTCCGCTCGTTGAGGACGGCATGCTCCACCGCATTGCCGCCGTAGAGCATGGCGTTGGCGTTCAGCTCCTCTTCCAGGAAAGCGTTGGCCAGACCGGCGTCGAGCGCCAGCCCGTGGCGGAAATAGTTGCGCTTGGTGGCGGCGAGGATGGCGCGCAGCTGCTTCCAGTTCGTCTCCTTCACACCCTCCACCCGGTCGACCCGCACCCAGCGGCCTTGCAGGCCCGCCTCCTTCAGAAGCGGGCGCAGGGCGGAAAGCCCGCTCTGCCAAGCCGATTCCAGCGAAGGCCCCGACGCGTTGACGACACGTGCGCGCGAGAATCCGTCGCAGACCGAGAAGAACAGGGTGACGGCGGGGTAAGGCGCCTGAAGCGCCACGGGCCGGGCGCGCAGCGCGGCGCGGACGGCCGAGAGCTTTTGCGCGAGCGGCACCGGGCCGGCCTTCGAAAGCGGCTTTCTCATCGTTCGCGCAGCGCCTCGCCCGCCTTGTTGAAGGGCTTCACGAGGTAGTCCAGCACGGTCTTGGCGCCGGTGTGGATATCGACCGTGGCGATCATGCCCGGCACGATGGGGAATTGCCGGCCCGCGCTGTTCACCAGCGCGTCCGCCTGCGTCTTGATGAAGACGCGGTAGTAATAGGTCTCACGGTCCACCTCGTCCTGGATCGTATCGGGCGAGATCGTCGTCACCTCGCCCTCGAGCCCTCCATAGATGGCGTAGTCATAGGCGCTGACCTTCACGTTCGCCGCCTGTCCGGGATGGATGAAGGCGATGTCGCGCGGGGAGATTCGGGCCTCGATGAGCAACTGGTCGTCGAGGGGAATGATGTCCATCAGCCTGCCGTTGGGCGGCACCACGCCGCCGATGGTGGAGACCTCGATATTCTTCACGATGCCGCGCACCGGCGAGCGGTGCGTGAGCCGGGCGAGGCTGTCGGCGCGCCCGGCGACCACGGGGAAAAGGGAATTCACCTCCGCGTTCACGCCGGACAGTTCCTCGCGCGCGCGCACGGCGTAGTCGGCATGAAGCTCGACCTTCTTCAGCTCCAGCTCGGAGATCTGCCGCCGCAGCCGGATCACCTCCACATGGCTGGCCGCCCCGATGGCGGAGAGGGATTCGTTGATCTCCAGTTCGGAACGGATGAGGCCGAGCGATTCCTCCACCCAGCGCACCGCTTCCTCCAGGGCGCGCAGGCGCGCGGTGTAGAGCTCGGTCTCGGCGGCGATGAGTTCGGGATGGGCGTCCAGCTCGGGCGGAAAGCGGAGCGGCACGCCGTCCGCCTCCGCGCTCAGCCGGGCCGAGGCGGCCAGCGCGGCCCGGTATTTCGCCGCGCTCTCCTCCACGTCGGACTGCGAGCGCGTGGGGTCGAGCTGCGCCAGGATCTGGCCGGGCTCCACGACCTCGTCCTCGCGCACATGCAGCGCGGCGACGATGCCCCCTTCCAGCGACTGGATCACCTGCTCGCGCCGGGTGGGCACGACGCGCCCGTCGCCGGTGGAGACCTCGTCCAGCTCCGCGAAGAAGGCCCAGGCGAGCCCCGCCGCGAGCAGGAGCGTGAAGAGCCCCACCACGCGCGTGGAGCGCGAGAGGCGGACCTCGTCCTCCTCGCCATAAGTCCAGCCGGCGGAGCCGTCCGCGCTCAGCGTCATCTCAGGCTCCCCCTTGCGCCACGGCGCGCAGGGCCGGGCGCGCATCCTTGACGGCGGGCGCGCCCATGACCTTGCCGACGCCGCGCATCCGCTTCAGCGCCTCCTCCTTCGGCTCGTCCAGCACGATCCGGCCGCCATCCACCACCAGGACGCGCCGCACGAGGTCGAGCACGCGCATGCGATGGGTGGCGATCACCACCGTGCGGCCCTCGCTCCATGCCTGGAAGCGCGAGAGGAAATGGCGTTCGCTGGCCTCGTCCATCGCCGCCGTCGGCTCGTCCAGAAGCACGATCGAAGGGTCGCGGATGAGGAGGCGGGCGAGCAGGAGGGCCTGCTGCTGGCCGCCCGACAGGCCCCGCCCGCCCTCGAGGATGGGATGGTCGAGCCCCTTGGGCAGCCGACGGATGAACTCGTCGGCCCCCACCATGGCGAGCGCGTCCAGAAGCGCCGGTTGCGAGGCATGGAGCGCGCCCATGGTGACGTTCTCGCGGATCGTGCCGTGGAACAGGCGCGCGCCCTGCGCCAGGAGGCCCACATGGCGGCGCAGATCGGCCGGGTCGATCTGGTTCAGCGCCAGATCGTCCACCAGCACCTCGCCCGAGGCGGGCTCGGCAAGGCCGGCCAGCGCCATGAGCAGGGTGGACTTGCCGGCGCCGTTCTTGCCCAGGAGCGCGATCCGCTCTCCCTGCGCGATGGCCAGGTCGCCGACCGTGAGCGCGGGTCTTTGCGACTCGGCATAATGGAAGGCGGCGGCCCGCAGGCGGTAGTTCCCGCCAAGCAGCGGCGCGCTGACGCGGGTTTCAGTCTCGGGATGGTCCACCGGCAATTGCATGATCGAATCGAGGCTCTTCAGCCCGACCTTTGCCTGCTGGAGGCGGCCCAGAACCTGCGTGATCTGCGACATGGGGGCCATCATGCGCGAGCTGAGGATGGAGGAGGCCACCAGCGCGCCGGTTGTCATGTCGCCGGCCATCACCAGGGGCGCGCCGAAGAAGACGATCACCGCGAAGGTCCCGGTCTGGACGCACTGGCTCCAGGCGGCGAGGCCGTTGGTGATGGCGCGCAGGCGTAGCTGCGCCTCACCCGCCACCGCGTTGAAGTGGTTCCAGCGCTCCTGGAAATGGTCCTCGGCCTGGAGCGACTTGATGTCCTCCACGCCCTGCACGGCCTCCACCAGCATGGCGTTGCGCAGGGAGGATTCGCGCATCGCCTCGTTGGCGCAGGCGCGCAAGCGCCCCTGGACGGCCAGGCCCGGCACCACGAGCAGCACGAGCGCGGCCGCCGGCACGGCGGCAAGCGGCCCGCCGATCTGCCAGAAGATGAAGAGAAACAGGAAGAAGAACGGCAGGTCGGCGATGGCCGCGACCGTGGTCGAGGTCAGCAGCTCGCGCACCTGCTCCAGATCGCGCAACTGGGCGATGAAGGTGCCCGTGGAATTGGGCCGCGCGCCGTTCTTCACTCTCAACGCGTGGCCGAAGACGAGGTCGGAGATGCGCATGTCGGTGCGCTTGCCGAGGATGTCGATGATGCGCGTGCGCGCCCGACGCATGACGAAGTCGAAGAAAAGGGCGATGAGCACGCCGATGAACAGCACATGGAGCGTGTTGAGCGAGCGGGCTGGCACCACGCGGTCATAGACCTGCATGGAGAACAGGACGCCGGCCAGCGCCAGCGTGTTGGCCACCAGCGAGGCCAGGAGGACATGGCCGTAGGGGCGGATATCCTTCAACGCCAGCCGGCGGAACCAATGCTCGCGATAAGGCGCGATATAGGCGTCCACCCGCTCGTCGGCCGCCGCCCGCTCGGGCCGTGCCATCACCATCAGGCGGGTTTCGGCCAGGAGGATGTCGCAGGGCAGCGTCGTCGCCAGCCCGTCGTCCCCGCTGAACACCACGCTCGCTTCGCCGCCGGCGCCCAGCGCCGTGACGACACCCACCGAGCCGTCGTGGAGCGCCAGGATCACGGGCAGGCGCCGGCTCGTCAACGCCGAGGGCGAAGCCGGCACGGGCCTGACGCGCAGGCCGTGCCGGCGCCCCAGCCTCGCGACGGCCTCCCCCTCGCTGGCCGCCTCCAGCGCACCGGCCAGCCGCTCGGCGCCGCGGGGCGAGAAGGGCACCTTGAAGTGGCGCGCCACGTGGCCGAGAGCCTCGATCCAGGCGGCGGTGTCCGGCGCGCCCTCCGGCTGCGGCATCCGATCCGGCTTCAGCTCGGGGCCCGGCATGGATCATCCTTCGATTCGCACGAGGGTCATGGGCCACCGGGGCGCAGGCCGCGCCCCGGTGGGAAGGGAGGCAGGCTCACAGGGCGCTGGTGCCCGCGTTCTGCCAATCGTCGTCACCGGTGAGGTGCGAGAAGGGGTCGGCGGGCGGAGCGGCGTCCACCGTCGCGATCTCGGCCATCGTCCCGCCGATATCGGCATCGCCCTCCTCCTCGTCCGCCGTCCCGGAGAGAGCCGAGAAGGCGTCGAGCGAAAGGGCCTCGCCCGGCTCCTCCACCAGCAGCGCCAGTTCGGGCGCCTCGGCCGTGTCGCCGTCCGGCGTGCCGTCATCGCCCTCGCCCTCGCCCTCGCCCTCGCCCGAGGCGTCCATCAGATCGAGCGCGATCACATCGCTCTCGGCCATTGTCGGGGCGCCGGCGCCGGGCGGCGTCGGCCCGTCGCCGAGCTCGAGCGCGACGGTGAGCGTCGCCGAGGAAATATCCCCGTTCGGGTGCACGAGCCGGTAGGCGAACACATCCTCCTGCCCGAGCCCGGCAAGGTTCGGCGCAGGCTGGTAGGAGTAGCTGCCGTCGGCATTGACGGTCAGCACGCCGTATGCGCCCTGCACCTGCGTGCCGTTGGCCACCTCGACGAAGGCGCCGCCGCTCTCGATCTGGAACTCCGTGAAGGTGGAGGCGAGCGTATCGTCCTCCAGCACGTTGCCGGTGCTGGCGGCGGACGGGGCGCCGACCACCTGGCTCAGATCGGCCGTTTCGGAGGCGATGTCCACGGTAACCGTGCCCGCCGCCGTGACCACGGAGGTGTTGGCCACCGTCACCCTGTAGTTACCGGCTTCCAGCCCGTCGAGTTCGGCCACGAGGGACTCGTTGGCAAGGCCCACGAGGTCGAGGACTCCGCCGGAACCGAAGGTCTGGACGACCTCCCAGATGCCCGTGCTCACCTCGCGCTCGACCGTGACGAGGATGGAATCCACCAGCGAGATGACCGAATTGACCGCGACGTCGATGCTCACATCCTGCGTGGTGCCTTCGGCGACGACGAAGCCTGTCTGCCCCGAGGTCTCGCCGATGACGACCTGCCCTAGGCCCACATCCACACCCAGCAGCCAGGTGAACGCGATGGCGTCCTCCACCGTTGGATTGGGCGTGGACGGGTGCTGGGTGTTGATCGCCGCCGTATCGGCGTCGGCCACCGCGACCACCGTGGTGGCGTCGGCGCCCGGATCCGCCGGATCCCACACGAGGCCCTGGCCCTCGCTGTCGATCTGCACGAAGAGCGTGGCCGTATCGGAGAGGCCCGTCGCCGGATCGGTGATCGTGTAGGAGAATTCGTCCACCCGGCCGATCCCGGCCGCGTCCTCGTTCGGCGTATAGGTGTAGCTGCCGTCCGGCGCGATGACGAGCACGCCGAAGCTGCCCGCGATCGTCGTCTCGCCGTTGACGGGCACCCCGTTCACGCTCGAGACCACGGTCGTCGGCGTGACGGTGTCCGATCCCTCGCCGGTGATGACGTTGCCTTCGACCGGGACCGCCTCGAAGCCGCCGATCTCGGTGAAGTCCGACACCGTGCCGCCGACTTCCAGGAAGCCGGCCACCCCGACGCCCACGCCTTCGAAAGTGGCGAACGCCCTGTACTGTCCCGGCTCCAGCGTCTGCGCGGCCTGATAGCTGTTGCCGCCCAGAAGCGTGAGGTCGAGGAGCGTGCTTTCGCCCGACCCGTCTATGGAGGTCCACTGCGTGCCGTCCCAACGCTGGACGACCACCGCATAGTCGCTCAGAAGCCCGATCGCCGCCAGCGCGCCGAAGTCGAACGTGGCATCCAGCGTCGTCCCCTCCTCCACCGAGAAGGTCACGCTCTCGGTGCCGAGAACGGTGGCCTGCAGGTCCAGAATGCCGACCGACACCAAGGCGAGATAATTGGCCTCTCCCAGATCGACCTCGGTCGTGACGGGAAGGATGTTCAGCCGGGCCGTCGCGAGGTCATCCACCGCGACGATGTCGGCGTCCGCATCGGCGTCGGCATCCGCGTCTGCATCCGCATCAGCGTCAGCGTCAGCATCGGCATCCGCGTCAGCATCCGCATCTGCATCCGCGTCAGCATCTGCATCCGCGTCAGCGTCTGCATCAGCGTCAGCATCGGCGTCCGCGTCCGCGTCAGCATCTGCATCTGCGTCCGCGTCAGCATCGGCATCCGCGTCAGCGTCAGCGTCAGCGTCAGCGTCAGCGTCAGCGTCAGCGTCAGCGTCAGCGTCAGCGTCAGCGTCAGCGTCAGCGTCAGCGTCAGCGTCAGCGTCTGCATCAGCGTCAGCATCGGCGTCCGCGTCAGCATCGGCGTCCGCATCCGCATCGGCGTCGGCGTCGGCGTCCGCATCTGCATCCGCGTCAGCATCCGCGTCTGTATCGTCACCCGATGAGCCGCCGCCCGACGAGCCGCCTGCGATCGCGGCCGCTCCGGCGCCGAGGAGGCCGAGGCCCGCGAGGCCGAGCACGGAGGCATCCTGGCCCGCCGCGCCGACGAGTTGATCCACCGCCTCGATCTGCGAGAAGCGGAAATCCGCCAGGCCGTCGGAATACTGGCCGAGCCACAGATTGCCGTTCTCGTCCTCCAAGACGAGGTGGTTGGCCTCCTCGCCCGGCGCGACATAGAAATTCGCGACCCGGATGACCTCGCCATTGACCAGGCGCAGCAGGAGATCATCGCCCTCCCGGATGAAGGATGCGACATCGCCGGGGGCGACGGGAATCTGGACGATGCTGGGATTCTCGATGAACAGCCCGTCGAGGGAAACCGTTCGGGATGTTCCACTGATTGTGTCTGTTACGATCGCGACCACGGTATAACCTCCAACGTGGTTCCATGCGCAGGACACGGAACTCCCCTGCCGCCGGAAATCTTCGGGCGGCTGCGAATAAAGATGCTGATCGGGGCGGATATTCCCGGCTCCACTGCGACCGCGCAGCGCTCAGCCCGAATTATCCATTCTCCCCGGCGGCCCTCCGACGATTTTCACGAGAAGCCTCGAGAACATCATCGGGCGAATCGCCGCAATGGCAACTCGAGATTGCATTTCGGATCGAGTTTCACGTGGGCAGGGCTAAGGATTGGTTTACGGCGCAAGATTTAAAGATGAATATTTCGTTAAAGAACAGATATTCATCCTTATGAACATGCCGTCCCAAATAAAACTGCGCCGCACAACCGCTTATTACCATGGCCCCGTCAGCGCGAAATATTCGCGCAGGCGCCCGGTGCTGAAGCCGCAGTCGATGGCGAGGCGGCGCAGGTCGTGCTCGATATTGACGCCGTCGAAGCGGGCCGCATGCAACTCCTGCGCGGCATTGAGAAGGTCGAGAAGGGTTCTCGTCCCGAGCTCCAGATATTGGGCGCGGTAGAGGTCCCGCGTCTCGCGCATCATGCTCTGGCGCGAGGCGAGGGAGGAGAGCAGCCCGCGCATGCTCTCGATCTGCCCCCTGGCTTCCAGAAGCGTGCGCCGCGCGGTGAGGCGCGCCTCCAGCCCGGCGGCCTCGGAGGCTTGCAGGGCATGGGTGGCGGCCGCCCGGCGCGCCTGCGTCTCGCCGCCATTGTAGAGATTGCCCCCCACATTGAGGCCGATCCTGTAATCGGGCTCGCGCGAGCCGAGATGGTCGAACCGGGAGCCCGCACCCGCATCGAGCGACAGGGTGGGCATGGCCTGCGCGCGCGTCAGATCCAGCTCGGCCATGGCCGCCGCCCGCCCTGCCTCCGCCTCCATCACGGCGGGCACGAGCGACCAGTCCGGCTCGGGCGAGTTGCACGCCCTCGCCAGCCATTGCGGGGCGGGGGCACCGGCGTTCACCGGGGCCGGGCTTGCCGTAAGCGAGGACAGCGCGCTCTGCCAGCGCCGCGCCTGCGCCTCGATCTCCAGGAGGGTGGACTGCGCCGCCTGCACGCGGGCCTCGGCCTGGATCTCGTCCGAGCGCGTGCTGGCGCCCTTGTCCGTGCGGGCCCGCACCAGGTCGAGAATGGAGGAGATGTCCTCGATCTGGTCGCGCGCGATGACGCGCAGGGCTTCGTTGCGCTGCGCCTCGATCGCGGCCTGGGCGGTCTCGCGGGCGAGTTCGTCCACCGCGATGAGGATCTGCGAGCGGCGTCCCTCGATCCCGGCTTCGGCCACCTTGACCCGGCCGTCCACCTTTCCGAAATCGAAGATGGTGTGGGAAGCGGAAATGCTGAGCGCGGGGCTGTAGCCGTCCTGCCCTTGCGTGTCGTAGGAGGAATCGACACCCCAGTTCACGCGCGGCCGATAGCCCGCCCGCGCCTCGTTCAGAACCTCGCTCTGCTGGCCGAGGCGGCCCATGGCCCGCGCGACCGAGGGATGGGAGGCGACCGCCCGGCGAACGGCCTCCTCGAACGTCATCGCGCCGGCCTGCGGCGCGCCGCGCAGCAGCGCATCGGCAAACAGGCCGCGAGCGGCGGGCGCGCTCGCTGGCACCGGTTCGCCGCGCGGCGCTTCGGCGAAGGCCGTCACCGCGCCGCCGGCCGCAGCGATGGAGGAGACGGGCGCTGGGTCCAGCCGGGGCTTGTGCGTCCGCGTCTCGCAGGCGGAGACGAGAAGGGCAGAGCAGACCACCAGCGCCACCCCCCGAAGGCGGGACCGTCGTGATACGAGCCTTTCCGCAACGTCGAAATCGAACACAGGCGACCCGCCAAACCGATGCACGCCCGGCGTGCAATTACCGGCGTGAGGGCCGGCGCTCTACACCCACTAGGTGCAGGACATGGTTAACGAAGGGTTAGCGCCCGCATCTTCGCACCCTGCCTGGCTTGCCGTTGCGGCGAGCCTTTCCCACCGGACCACGCGTGGCGGGGGCCGGCCCGGCAGGCGGAAGAGCCCCGCCTCCTCAGCGCGCCGACTGTTCCAGCCGGTGCGCTTCCACGAGTTCGGCCATGGAGTTGAAGCGGATGTCGTAGCGCGGCATGTCGCCCGGATGCATCGTCGCGCCGAAGCCCTCGCGCCCGTGGCGGCGATAGATCCACGCGGAGGCCAGCCCGAAGGCGTTCGCCGGGGCGTGGTCGTGGAACATGCTTTCGGCCGTGTGCAGGATCTGGGCCTTCTCCACCCCCAGCGTCCGCAGCTTCTCCAGCATGTACTCGAAATTGCGCGGCGAGGGCTTGTAGGACCCGATGTCCTCGGCCGTGTAGACCGCGTCGAAGGCCACGCCCAGCCTCTCGTTGGAGCCCGCGAAGCTCTCTGCGTCCACGTTCGACAGGATCACCAGCTTGTAGAAGCGCTTCAGGTAGCCCAGCGCCTCGGCCGAATCGGGGAAGGCCGGCCACCGGCCCACCGACGCGCCATAGGCCTTGCACTCCTCCCACGAGACGGGCACGCCCCATTCCTCCGCCAGGCGCCGATAGACCGTGGCCAGAAGCCGGGTATAGGGCATGGTGGGCGTCGCCGCCTGCTGGGCGGATTCGTGCCGGGCATGCGCCTGGAGGATCGCGTCGCGGCCCGGCGCCTGCGGCAGGCGCGCCAGAAGCGGCGCGAGGTTCTCGACGATGCCGCTTTCCCAGTCGATCAGCGTTCCGTAGCAGTCGAAGGTCAGCGTGGTGTAGTCGCTCAGTCGCATGGGGCTCTTCCGGCTTGTTGGTGAGGGGCCCGTCAAAGGCGGGAGGAAGCATGGAGATACAAGAAGGTCGCGCCGATATCGACACCGGCGGCCCCACACCTGCCCGCATGGTCGGCCTGCCGAGGCGGGCATGGCGGAGGCCGGCCGCATCATGATGCACGCGTTGATCGCCCTCCTGTTCCAGTCTGCGATCCGCCTCGGCACGGGGCGCTGGTCCCACGGGGCCTTTGCCATGTCGGCCTTCTTCTGGGCGCGGGAGATCACCCAGGCCGAATATCGCTGGATCGCCGCCTCGGCCAGCCGCCTGCGGGCCGACATGCCGTGGTGGGCCGGCCTCGACCTGACCCTCTGGGATGGCAAGAGCCTGGCGGATGCACTCCTGCCGACCCTTGCGACCATCGTGCTCTGGTGGCTGGCCCAGCCGAAGAATTAGGCTTTGCCGGCCGGCCCGCCCGGCTATGGTGCCTCTTATAGTTGCACGAGCGCAACAACCGTGCACGGATGTGCTCAACGGGAAAACCCAAGCGGACTCTTAATCATTGGAGTGCTACTCAGTCGGCTCACATGCCTATCGTATGGAGAATGATATCATGAAGCGCCTCCTCCTTGCTGCTGCCGTCGCCGCGTCGACAACCCCCGTTCTGGCCGCAGACGTCATCTACGAGGAGCCGGCGGCTCCCGCTCCGGTCGTCGCCTACGAGCCGGCCTTCGTCTGGACCGGCTTCTACGCCGGTGCGACCGTCGGCTACGTCTTCGACAACGCCACCGAGATCACCGGCTTCAACGACGCCGGCACCTTCTCGAGCCGTTACCTGACGGACGATGACGGCGTGACCGCCAGCGCCTTCGCCGGCTATAACTACGAGTGGAACGGCGTCGTCCTCGGCGCCGAGGCCGACATCGAGTATCTCGATTCGCAGGACAGCCGCTCCACCTTCCGCGGTGGCGCGGTGACGGGTGCCGACCAGTCCTGGCAGGGCTCGATCCGCGCGCGTCTCGGCTACGGCATCGACCGCGCGCTGATCTACGCGACGGCGGGTCTGGCTCTCGGCGACATCGACTACACGGCGACCGACTTCTCCGGCACCGCCACGAGCAGCAGCACCGAAACCGGCTACACGGTCGGCGCCGGTATCGATTTCGCCGCCACCGACACGATCTTCGTTCGCGGCGAGTATCGCTTCACCGACTACGGCACGCGCACGATCTCCACGGCGGCGAACTCCTACGAGTTCGACACCCAGTCGCACATCGTCAAGGCCGGCGTCGGCTTCCGCTTCTAAGAAGCGTCCGTCTATCGGTTCCATATCGCCCCGTCCCGGCTCCTCGCCGGGGCGGGGTTTCCTTTGCGTTTCGCCCCTCCGCCCATCTCCCGCCTCATAGGCGATGGAGAGAAGCGGTGTGGCTCGAAAGGCCATTTCCGCGAAGGAGAGGGCCTTGATTCGAGATGTGCCGCAGGCGTCGGCCAAGCCGGCGATCGCCGTTTACGATCCGCGCTGGTTCACGCCGGCCGGCCAGCGCAGCGCGGCCATCGCCCATGCCCTGTCCGGGCAGGAGCCCGGCTCCCATCCCGTCGCGCTTGCGGGCTTCTATCGCGACTGCCCCGTGGTGCGCCTCTCCCATAGCGACCTTGCCTATCGCTTCGACAACGGGCGGCTGATCGCCGAACGCGCGCAGGCCTTCGCGGCGGCTGGCCTTGCGGCCGGCGCGGCGGATGGCGAGAGCGCCGAGGAGCAAGCGGTGCTGCATGAGCTTCTGAGCGCCCATGCCAACGACCCGCGCGGCCCCATCCTGGCCGAGCTGGCGCGCGCCGGCCGCCAGGTCGAGCCGCTGATCGCCACGGCCGAGGGCGTCGTCGTCAACGGCAACCGCCGGCTCGCCGCCATGCGCGCACTGAACGAGGCGAAGGACGGGGACGAGGCGCCCTTCGCCCGGGTGGACATCGCGATCCTGCCGCCCGGCATCGAGACGGCCGAGCTCGAATATCTCGAGGCGAGCCTCCAGATGGCGCCCGAGACCAAGCTCGGCTACGGCTGGCCGAACCGCAGGATGAAGCTGCGCACGCAGCGCGACGTCCTGAAGCTGCCGGCCGGGCGCATGATCGAAGCCTACCGGCTGGAGGGCGAGGCGCAGCTCGAGCGCGAGATCGGCGAGCTCGCGCTCGCGGAGCGCTACCTTGCCTGGCTGGGAAAGCCGGGCGCATGGGGGGAGCTGGAGGGCGGCTGGCCGCTCGTGGAGGCGCTCGCGGCGCAATTGCCCGCGCTCGACGAGCCCATGCGCGCGATCTGGCGTGCGATCGGCTTCCTGCTGATCCGTCATCGCCAGGGCGGCGATCCGGGCAAGGTCTTCCCCTTCGCCGCGCCCTTCTCGCCCCAGCATCCCCGGCTCGCGGCCCAGCGGATCGCGGGTCTTGCCGGCCTCCTCGAAGCGGCGGCGCCCGGCGACAAGGTGCTGGAGGCCGCGCTCGTGCCCTTCGCGGACACGGGAGACGCGGCCCGTGCGGCGGAGATCGGCGAGGTGATGGCGGCCTTGCGGCAGGAGCACCGGGAAAGGGTCGCGCCCATGCGCGCGCTCTCCCAGCTCAGGCAGACCGGGGCCATGCTGCAACGGCTGGAGCCGGAGCGCCTTTCGCAGGCGCAGCGGCGCCAGCTACGCTCGGACCTTGCCGCGCTTACCGCGCAGGCCAGCTATCTCCTGGGGGAGATCGAGGAGACGCGGGAGGATCGCAGGGCCTCGTGGAACAGGCGCAAGGGCCTGTTCGACCCGCCCTTCCGCAAGATCCTGCCGCGTATGCTGCGCCGCCTCTCGCGCGCGAAGGACTGAAGGCAGGTGCGTTCGGGCTGCAACACCACGGCCACCGATTGGCGGACTGCCGAGCCCGTTAGCGCTTTGTTCGATCATTCCATGCTAGATGGCGTGGAAATTTCATCGCTGATTGATGGTTGAATGACGGTAATCGAGCCTGGGCAGATGCGTAGTCGCTATCTCGGCGAGCCCGCAACGCGCCCGCAATTCGTCACCCGCCGCTCCGTCGGACTGTTATCGTCCGCTTTCCTTGCGCTGAGCTTGGCAGGCTGCGTGCCCAGCAACGGGCCGCTGACGGCCGAGGTCCTGGGCTCGGCGGCCAATCGCGGCGCGCAGACCTATGCGCAGCGCCCGCTCACCTTCGACGCGGTGGATGTGGACCAGGAGGTGGCCGCCATCGCCGCCGAATTCTGGCCCGGAGACCTTCAGAGCGCCTTCGGCGTGGGCAGCGGCTCGGTCAATCCCACGCTCGGCGTGGGCGATACGCTGGAAATCACCATTTTCGAGGCCGGGCCGGACGGGCTCTTCTCCACCACCGAGAATCGCTCTTCCACCCTCACCGTCACCGTGCAGCCGGACGGCAGCGCCTCCATCCCCTATGTCGGCTCCTTCCGCTTCAACGGAAAGACTCTGGAAGGGGCGCGCCGCGAGATCGTCTCGCGCCTGGAAGGGCGCGCGGTCGAGCCGGACGTGATTCTCACCCTGACGGAGAACAGCTCGCGCGTCGTTTCGGTGAACGGCTCGGTCGGTTCTCCCTCCCCCGTGCCGCTCGGCCTTCGCGGCGACCGCCTCATGGAGGTGCTGGCCAAGGCAGGCGGGCCCAGCGTGCCCTCGCACGACGCCATCGTCCGCCTGACGCGCGGCGGCGTCTCGCGCGAGGTTCCGCTCCAGGCGATCCTCAACAATCCGGGCGAGAACATCTACGCGCAGCCCGGCGACCAGATCTTCGTGTCCGCTCGCCCGCGCATGTTCTCCGTGCTCGGCTCGGCCGGCCGTTCCGCGCGCCTGCCCTTCGAGACGGACGAGCTGAACGTCATCGAGGCAGCCTCCCTGGCCGGCGGCGCGCAGATCAGCCTTGCCGACCCGCAGGGCTATTTCGTCTTCCGCTACGAGTATCCGAGCGTCGTCGAGGCGCTGCTGGGGGCCGGGCGCATCGCCCAGCTCAAGCAGGAGGGGATGCTTCCCGACCGGCAGGGGCGCTACCCGATCGTCTACCGTTTCGACCTCTCGGACGCATCCTCCTATCTCGTCGGGCAGAAGTTCATGATGCGCGACGGCGACGTGCTCTATGTCGCCCGCCACCGCTCGGCCGACTTCCTCAAGTTCATCTCGCTCATCACGAGCTCGACCTCCTTCGCGGGCCAGGTCGCGGCGCCGCTCTAAAGGCATGCAGCGGGGCCCGCAAGAGAAGGACGGGGCCGAGACGGTCGGCCTTACCTCCTTCGGCCTGTGGGCCGCGCGCGGGGACATGGCGGCGTTGACCGGCGCCGTGCCCGTGCCTGCCCTGCCCGGCCTCCCGGCCCGCTGCGAGACGTTTCTGGGATGGGGTGCCCGGCCATCGGCCCGCCGCGCCGGCGCCCTCGCCCGGCAGGCAGGCAAGCCCCTCCTGCTCGTGGAGGACGGGTTCCTGAAGGGCTACGACCCCGGCCTGCGCGAGCCGCCCCACAGCTACGTCCTCGACCGCACCGGCATCTATTTCGACACCGCACGCCCGAGCGACTTCGCCGCGCACGTGGATGGCCCGCCACCCTCGGCGGCGCAGAGCGAATGGGCGCTGGCGGCAATGGCGCGGATGCGGGCCGAGCGGATCACCAAGTTCAACAACTGGCCGCAGGGGCAGGCCGGCGCCGAGAGCCCCGCGGGCGGGCGGCCTTATCTCCTGCTCGTCGACCAGGTCGCGCATGACGCCTCCATCGCCGGCGCCGGCGCCGGGCCGGCGAGTTTCGAGCGCCTCGTGCGCGAGGCCGCGGACGAGGCGGCCGGGCGCGCGCTCGTCGTGCGCACGCACCCGGCCGCCCGCAAGGGCAGCGCGCTCATGGAGGCCGCCCGGCGGCTCGGCGTGCCCGTCCTCGTGCCGGGGCCGGTCAATCCCTGGTGCCTCGTGGAGGAGGCGGACGCGGTCTACACCATCTCCAGTCAGATCGGCTTCGAGGCCCTGATGGCCGGCCGGCCGGTGATCAGCTACGGCCGAAGCTTCTATGCCGGGCGCGGGCTGACACGGGACCGGTTCGAGCACCCGGCGCTCAAGCCCGCCTCGCTGGCGCAGCTCTTCGTCGCCTTCCACGCCCATTACGCCGTCTATCTGGACCTGCACACGCGACGGCGCGTGTCGCTGGATGTCGCGCTCGACCAGGCGCTCGCGGTGCGCGACCAGCGCGCGCGGCTGCGCGGCCGCGTCCACACGGCAGGGCTCTCGCCCTGGAAGCGCCGCGCGGTCGCGCCCTTCCTCGTGGGGCCGAAAGGCCGGCCGCGCCATGCCCTTGCGCACCCGGCGGCGCTGCGCCGCGCGCGGGCGGAGGGCGGCGAGGTCGCCGTCTGGGGGCCGGAGAGCGCTGAAGGCCCGTTCCTGCGCCTGGAGGACGGTTTCCTGCGTTCGGCCGGGCTCGGCGTCGATCTGGTGATGCCCTCCTCCCTCACGCTCGACCGGGCCGGCGTCCACTACGAACGCGACAGGCCGGGCGAGCTGGAAACGCTCCTGTCGCTCACGGACTTCACGCCGCGCATCCTGTCCCGCGCCCGCCGCCTGCGGGAGGCGATCGTGGCGGGCGGCGTCACCAAGTACAATGTCGGTCAGGGCTTCGAGCCCCCCGCCGTCGCGGAGGGGCGGCTTCGTATCCTCGTTCCCGGGCAGGTGGAGGCCGATCGGTCCATCCGCCTCGGCTCACCCTCCGTCTCCACCAATGCGGCGCTGGTGGCGGCCTGCCGGGCGCTCTTTCCGCAAGCCTTCATCGTGTTCCGCCCGCATCCGGACGTGGCGTCCGGCCGCCGGCCGGGGGGCGCGGCGCCGCGCGGGCAGGACGTGACGGCACCGGGCGGGTCCGTTCACCAGTGGATCGCCTGGGCCGACCGGGTGGAGACAATGACCTCTCTCACCGGCTTCGAGGCCCTCCTGCGCGGCCGGGCCGTGGGCGTGCACGGAACGCCCTTCTATGCCGGCTGGGGCCTGACGGACGACCGGCTGGAGGCTCCGCGCCGGACCCGCGCCCTCTCGCTGGACGAGCTGGTGGCCGGCGCCCTGATCCTCTACCCCTTCCACGTTCACCCGCTCAGCCGCCTGCCCTGCACGCCCGAGGAGCTCGTCCGCGCGCTCGCGGCCGAAGCGGCTGGCTCCGGCCGCGTGCCGGGATGGCGCGAACGCCTGGAGCAGGCGGTCAACCGCGCGGCCGTGCTCTGGCGCGACAGGCTGCGGTAGCGCCCTTAGCCGTTCAGGACTTCGGCCACGGCGTCGAACCACGGCGAGACGCGCTCGGCATGGGTGCGGTCTATGAAGGCCAGGAGCGGCGCGTAGCCGGAAAAGCCGCTCGCCATCTGTTCGTCCAGAAGGGCAAGTGCCCGCTCGGGCGCCGTGTCGTCGGGCTCCCGGCTCTCCTGCGACCAGGCGTCCACGCAGCCGAAGGCGGTGCCTTGGGTGCGCGAGAAGCCGTAGGAACGGGCATCCTCCACCATGAGGATGGAGGGCTTGCGATTGCGCAGGAAATGCAGATGCCCGTGCAGGCGATAGCCGACATGCAGATCGACGGTCTCGTAGAGATCGAGCTTGGCGACCTCGCCATGGACCTCCAGCAGCTCGTAGCCGAGTTCGGCCATGCGCGCGGCGAGCACCCGGTTCATGGGGTTGGGCACCGCATGCATCGAGACGAGGCGACGCCATTCAGGGTATCGGGCCCGCACGCGCTTGGCCAGATCCACGATCTGCTCCAGATAGCGCACATGGTGCTGGAGCGTGATGACCAGCGTGCCCACGGGCGGGGGCACGCGCAGCGCGGTGCCGATGCGCTTTTCGTCGAAGAGGGCCAGATCGCCGAGATAGAAGGCCGGCACGCCGCTGCGCTCCAGCCGATCCACGATCAACTGGTCGCGGCAGGGAAACGGCCCGAAGCGCTCCGCCATCCGTTTCAGGAAGGCCAGCGTGTCCTTGCCGTAAGGCGTTTCGAAGGACGCCCTTTCCGGCAGATTGGCCTGGAAGGAGCAGCCGACGGGCCAGAACCGCTCCATGCGGTCGAGATCGGTGAAGAGCGGGAACAGCGCGGGATAGGTGCCGTTCGCCACCGAGAAACCCGGCGCGAAGACGCGGTGCCGCGTCTCCCGGGGCAGTTCGTCCAGCGGCGTCTCGCGAAACATCACCACCGGCTCGAAGGCCGGGACGCGGGCACGGACGAGCTCGATCATCGAATGGGTGATCAGCGCGTCGCCCACATTGCGCGATCTCTCGGCCGGATAGGTCGTCAGGACGATATCGGCCACGGCCTGCTTATCACCCCGCCGCGAGGGAGGCGTCGGCAGGGAAGGCGACGACGGGGGGGTACGCCGTGCGCGAAGGGGATTTCGCCTGCGCCGCGCACCAGTCCGTGACGGCCTGAGCGGTGACGGCGAACTCCTCGGCGAGATAGAAGTCGCCGGGCTTCAGCGAGCGTGCGCGCAGCCAGCCAAGATACTCCTGGCGCAGCGCCGCGGGCGCGGCGCGCGCCTCGGTCCAGAAGCGGTCGATATCCGTATCGTCGCCGAGCAGGCTGACGAGTTGCTCATGCCCGTAGATCGCACGGCCGAGCACCCCCAGCGGGCGCCCGTGGTGGAGCGCCGAGAAGCCGGAGCTGCTGTTGATCGTGATCATCCCGCGGCAATGGCGGGCCATGAGCCCGACCGAACCGGAGGAGAGGACATCCACCCTGCCGGACACGCCGTGCAGCTCGGCGATGGCCTGGACATGGCCCACATAGTCGAAATGGCCGCGATCGATGGGATGGACCTTGAAGACGAGCCGGGTGGCGCGTGGCGCGCGGCGGGCGAAGGAGGCCACCAGCCGCTCGATGACGCTGGTGTTGCTCCAGCCCAGGCCGAAGCGCAGATGAAGCTGCCCGTCGTCCGGCACCTGCAGGGGGACGAGGTAGAACTGCCCGTCATGGCGCTCCAGCAGCCGCTCCATGCAGGCGGAGTTGCGCGGCAGATCGGCATATTTGCGGAAGGCGCTGCGAGCCCAGCAATGCGCTTCCTGCATGAGGTTCAGGCGCTCGCGCTTGTGGAAGAACCGCCGCTCGGCCCGCCTCGATAACAGGCCGTGCACGAGGTAGTAGACGGCCGCGTAGCGGCCCATCTGCGCGAAGGAGGAGCGCGGACTGTCCGAGCGCACCGGCTCGGTCCAGCCTTGGCCGTCCTCCGACGGCAGGCGGCCGGCGATGGGCGAGGCCGCGCAATTGCCGCCCTCCTCCATGGTCACGAAGCCGGGGCGGAAATATCCCTCCTCCAGCGACAGGACCGGGATCGACAGCTTGCGGCAGACATTGCGCGCGATCTCGTGGATGGGCCGGGCGCACCCGAAGAGGACGACCATGGAGAAGCCGCCATCCACCAGGAGAGCCCGCAGCCAGCTCGCATAGCGCGAGGGGCGCTCGCCGTAATTCACCGTCTTGTGGCCGCGCGCGAAGAACCGGTCGCCGGCATTGAAGGTCACGCGCCAGGCATCGAAGCCGCCCTCGTTGAGAGCGTCCTGCAACTTGCGGAAGAACGGCCCGACGGGCCCCTGCAGCAGGAGGACGCGAGGAACGCGCCCGGCCTCAGTCGCGCCTCCACCCGCCACGGGCAGGGCCACCACATTGCTTGAATTCGTCACGGCCTTCCCCCATTCCGCCAGGGCCCCGGCCGGCCGCGCCGCCCTGGCAATTCTTCCGCGCGATCATGGAGATGCGCGCGGCCTCGTATACGGCTGGCGGCCAAGAGCCGCAACCCGTCAGGACGTCCGCTCATAGTAGGAGAAGGCGTCTTCGATACGGTTAAAGCGCCGAAGCCGCCCCCCTTCCAGGACGCAGCCCGTCTCGCAGAATTCCCGCAGGAGCCCGGCGGAGTGGGAAACGAGGATCACCGTGGCCGAGCCCAGCCTGTCGTCCAGCACCTGTCGGCACTTGCGCTTGAAGCTGGCGTCGCCCACCGCGATCACTTCATCGATCAGGTAGTAGTCGAAATTGATCGCCATGGAGAGGCCGAAGGCGACGCGCGCCTTCATGCCCGAGGAATAGGTCTTCACCTCGTTGGCCATGTTGCGGCCGATCTCGGCGAAATCCTCCACGAAGTCGAGGATCTCGCCGTAGTCCTTGCCGTAGAGCCGCGAGACGAAGGCGACGTTCTCCCGGCCCGTGAGCGAGCCGTGGAGCCCGCCGGCGAAGCCGAGGGGCCAGGAGACCTGCGCCCCGCGCTCCACGCGCCCCCTGTCCGGAAGCTCGGCACCGGACAGGAGGCGCATCAGGGTGGACTTGCCCGCGCCATTGGGGCCCAGAATGCCCGTGTTCTCGCCGCGCGGAAAATCGTAGCTCAGCCCCGAGAAGACGGTCTTGGGGCCGGTGCGCGTCGGATATGTCTTCTCCACATTGACGAGGCGGATCATGGTTCAGGCGGCCAGGAGGCGATAGCGGTAGAGGCGCTCCAGCGCAAAGCCCGCCACGAGCATGACGAGCCCGACCAGGAGCGGGTACCATTTGTCCAGAAGCGGGTCGTAGACCAGATAGGTCCCGCTGCGCATCCACTCCACGCAGTGCAGGAGCGGATTCCACCACAGGATTTCCTGCACCCAGTGCGGCAGCGAGCTGGGCAGGTAGAAGACGGCCGAGGCGAGCAGCAGGGGAATGCGCAGGAGGCTGAACACCATGGTCCACATCGGGAGGAGCACGGAGAGCACCGCGTTCAGGACGCCGAGCCCGAAGGACAGGAACGTGACCGCCGCCAGCGCTTCCGCCATGACGACCGGATGGACGATGACCGCCCGGTCGCTGACGAAGGCCAGGGCCCCGAAGCACAGCGCGAAGACGACATACATCGTCAGCATCTCCAACAGGAGGCGCGCGAAGAGGATGTCGTTGACCTTCACCGGCGGATAGGCGAGCAGCGCCTTGTTGCCGCTGATGCCGCTGGCGACCCGCCCCGAGATGGCGAGGAAGATGCGGAAGACGAGAAGGCCGGTCAGGAAGAACAGCACCAGGCTTTCCCCGAAGGGGACGTGGCGCCCGATCAGGGCGCGAAGGCCGATGAAGATCCCCACGAAGGCCAGCGGCTCGATGATGGCGAGGAGATAGCCGAGGCGGCTCTTGCCGAAGCGCGTCTTGGTCTCGCGCAGCACCACCGCCGTCACCACGCGCGAGGAGATGCGCAGTTGTTCGCCGAACAGCGCGAGGGGACCCCGCGCCGGTGCGGTTACCGGAGCGAGCATGGCACCGGGGCGGGCTGGCGGGCCCCGCGGTCCGGCTCAACCGGACTGGCGCCCCTAGACGGCATGGTCGCGCACGCTCTGCATGACGAAGTAGGACAGAAGCCAGAGCAGCACGAGCACCGCGAAGGCGAGCATGGTGTTGCGCAGGCTGGAGGGGTAGAGCGGCACGGCGGGGTCGGTGGGGCGCACCACGGTGGCGAAGTAGCGCTCCTGCTTGCGCGCCTCGGCCTGCGAGGTTTCCAGCGCCGACAAGGCGGCCATGTAGGCCTTCTGCGCGAACTCCTCCTCCAGCACCAGCGCGCTGTAGTCGTTCAGCACCATGGCGAGATTCCGGTTGCTCGGCTGCGCGGTGAGGCTGGCGGCTTCCGTGCCGCTGCCCACGGCGCTGCGCTGGCGTTGCAGCTCCTCCTCGACGGCCGCGATCTGCCGGTCGATCACGCGCAGGGAGGGGCTCTCGCCCGAGATGGTGGAGCGCAGGGCGGCGCGGCGCGTGTTCAGATCGGCCAGCTCGCCCTGCAATTGCTGGACGAGCGCCTCGTTGCTGCTGGCGCGAAGCTGCGGATCGAGCGACTGCTCGCGGTTGCGGAAAGCGGTGAGTGTGGAGCGCGCGCCGGCCAGCCTCCGCTCGGTGCGCAGGACCTCCGCCTCGGCCGTACGGATGAGCTGGTCGCGCGCTTCCCGGGAAAGCTGGTTCACGAGCTTGGCAGCGGCCGCCAGCACCGCCGAGGAGATCGTCTGCGCGTCCTCGCGCGAGAAGGCGCGGACCTGGAAGGTCGTGATCGAGGTGGTCGAGTTGTACTCGCTCTCGCTCACCCGGTTCCAGTACGAGACGAACCGCTCCAGCGGCATGGAAGGGTCTATGCGGTAGAAGGCGTCGATATCGGGCGAGCCGTAGAACTGGCGCAGGTCGATGCCGTGATCGTCGATCAGGTCGCGCAGGAGCTGGACCGAGCGGATATATTCGTTGACGATATAGGCGTCCGAGGCCTGCGTCGTCGTGCCCGGCAGGGCCGAGAGGCCGAGGTCGGCGAGCGGGGAGGTTTCCGTGCCGCGCACCGCAAAGCGCGATTCGGACTGGTACTGGTCGGAGGCCACGAAGCCGTAATAGAGCGCGATGACGAGCGTGGGCACGGCCACGATCGCCAGGAAGAGGTTGAGGCCGAGGGAGCGGCGGCGGCGGCGCGCCTTGAGCCGCTCGCCCAGGCGCTGCGCCGCGTTCAGCGGCAGGGAGACGACCTGGCCGCGAGAGGACGGCCCCTCGCCGAGCAGCCGCTCCCCGAGCGTCAGGCCCGGCTGCTTCTGATTTGCCTTTTCACCGGCTGGCCCACTCATTCACGCATGCTCCGAGGCGATGCCCGCGCTCCAAACACGCTGGAAAGGCATCTTGATGGCAACGCACTCGAAGGAGCGCCGCCCCGGACGGGAGAAGGCGCCGTGCCGGCCGCGCCGCAGTGTCACGCCTTCAGGCGCGCTTGTCGATCTCGAGAATGCGCTCGACGTCGAGAAAATCGGAATTGTTGCCGCTATGGTACTCAAATCCCATCTCCACCGGCCGGCCGCGCTCGCCCAGGGCGTTCACGGAGTAGTCGAGGTCCTGATGATGGAACTGGATGGTGGGGCGCAGCACGAAATGGTCGTCGAACTCCAGCGTCAGATGGCTGTCGTCGGCCGGGCACATGATCTCGTGCAGCTTCTCGCCGGGGCGGATGCCCACGAACTCGGCCTCGCGCGTGCCGCTATAGGCCTCCACCAGATCCAGGATGCGCACGGAGGGGATCTTCGGCACGAAGATCTCGCCGCCATACATGCGCTCGAAGTTCTTCAGCACGAAATCGACGCCGTCCTGGAGCGTGATCCAGAAGCGCGTCATGCCCTCGTGGGTGACGGGCAGCGGCACGCGCCCTTCCTGGACGAGCTTCTTGAAGAAGGGCACCACCGAGCCGCGCGAGCCCACGACATTGCCGTAGCGCACCACGGAGAAGACGGGGCCGTGGCCGCCGGTCATGTTGTTGGCCGCCACGAAGAGCTTGTCGGAGGCCAGCTTGGTGGCGCCGTAGAGGTTGATGGGGTTGGCCGCCTTGTCGGTGGAGAGGGCGATCACCTTCTTCACATCCGCCGCGATGGCGGCCGCGATGACGTTCTGCGCACCGTCGATATTGGTCTTGATGCATTCCATCGGGTTGTATTCGGCCACCGGCACGTGCTTCAGCGCGGCGGCGTGGATGACGTAGTCGATCCCCTGCATCGCCTGGCGCAGCCGCTCCTGGTCGCGGACATCGCCGATGAAGTAGCGCATCTGCGGGCTGTTGTGCGTCTGCGCCATCTCGTACTGCTTCAACTCGTCGCGCGAGTAGATCACGATACGCGTGGGGTTGTACCGGGAGAGGATCGTCTCGGTATACTTCTTGCCGAATGACCCGGTTCCACCCGTGATCAGGACCGCTTTCCCGTTGAGCATTCTCTCGTCCACACCATTGAAATCTCGGCGTCCTGTACAGCGGGGTCGTGTCGCGATCAAGGCGCCGTGAGGGTAGCCTGCACAACCGTGGCGCAAAGCGCCTTTCCTTTAGGCAGGCAAGAACTTCTCCCCCTGCCCGGCCGCCGCCTCATCATGGCCTTCACGGATTCGACAGGAGGCCGCGTTGAGCCAGACCACACACCATCTCTCCCTGCCCTACCTCATGCCCGCGCAGGCCCAGAAGCACGTGACGCACAACGAGGCGCTGCGGCTTCTCGACCAGATGCTGCACATCAGCGTCCCCACGCGCGCCGGCCGGGCCGAACCGCCCGCCGCGCCGGCCGAGGGCGAGCGCCATCTCGTGGCGGAGGGCGCGACGGGGGCCTTTGCGGGGCAGGACGGGCGGATCGCCTCCTTCGTGGACGGCGCCTGGACCTTCCTGGAGCCGGCCGCCGGCTGGACGTTGCATGCCGGGGACGAGGCCACCCTCCACGTCCATGACGGGCAGGGCTTCCGGCCCGTCGCGGGCACGGCGGGGCAGGAGGTGGCGCAATGGGGCGTGGGCGCGGCGCCCGACGCGGTGAACCGCCTGAGCGTCGCCTCCCCCGCCAGCCTGTTCAGCCATGCGGGCGGCGACCACCGTATGGTGGTGAACAAGGCGGCGCCGGCCGATACGGCCAGCCTCGTCTTCCAGACGGGCTTTTCGGGCCGCGCCGAATTCGGCCTTGCGGGCGAAGACGCCTTCTCGGTGAAGGTGAGCCCCGACGGCGCGGCCTGGCGCGAGGCGCTGCGGGCCGACCCGGCCACGGGCGCCCTCACCGCGCCGCAGGGCATCGACTTCGGCGGCCCCTCCCGCCTCGCCCATTACGAGGAAGGCGTGTTCACCCCCTCCCTGCGCGGCGGCACCGTGGCGGGGAACCCGACCTATGTACAGGCCGAAGGCCGATTCGTTCGAATCGGCAGCTTGATAACGGTGTGGGCACGGCTGATCTGGAGCGCGCGTGGCGGTATTGAGGGCGCACTCACGATCCACGGCCTTCCCTATGCCTGCCGTCCGGGCCTCGTCCATCGAGCGCCGATTGGCGTGGCGTGGTACAATCGCCTCACCATGGGCAGCGCCGTGACGATGCTGGGTGGATTCGTGGAACCGGGAGCCGGCCACATCCGGCTTTGGGGCGCGACCAATCCCGGCACCGGAATCAACCGACTGCTGGCAGAGGACGCTATAGGCGAGAGCGGCGAGATTTACTTCCACGCCGCCTATCTCACCGCTGCATAGCGGCGTCCTACTCCGCCGCCGCGCCCTGCGACCGTTCGTCGCGCCATGCGACGAGCTTGGCGCGAAGGGCCTCAACCAAGGACGCCTTGTTCTGAAGAATCGGGCCCTCTACGTGGGTCAAGGAATGATGCCACACGTCCTGGTCGGTGCCATCCAGCTTACGCCAGTGCAATTCGGACGAATTCGACAGCATCCACGTAGGCGCACCGACTGCCCCAGCCAGTTCCACAACCGTGGTCGCCGGCGCGATCACAAGATCGAGGGCAGAGATCAGCGAGGCCACCTTATCCAGTTCGTTATACTGCTCGACCCAATCGGGGTCGAAAAGCCTGCCCGGGAAGCGCTCGTTCACCAGCGCAACCTCGTTCGAACACTCGTCATATTGGAGGTTGATGAATTGGATGCCATCCAACTCAAACACCGGAAGAAGTTCTTCGACCGACAGATAATGCTCGTTCCTCGAGAACGTATTCAGGCTGCTACGCCAAGAAATTCCTACACGCAGCGGAGCCGCAGGAAGCAAGGAACTGAATTTTCTTGTCTGGTCCGGATCGGGTCGTAGATAGTCCGTGCCGGGGAAGTCCTCGTAACAAGTCCGGAACTCAGCCAATGCATCCGTAACAACCATCGAATGAGATGCCGCCCCAATCGCATCGACAGCGCGATTGTCGATGATGGCGCGGAGGGCAGAATTACGAATCCGGTCGTAAGCAGCAACGTCGAAGGCATCGGCCTTTCTAGGCTTTCGGGCAACCGGCACGAACTCGATATGGGGGAACGAGCGTGCGAACAGCGTCAACAATCTTGGTTCGCACCCGATACTCAGCCGCTTCCCGCCAAGGGCCGCTTCGAAGTCATTATACAAACTAGCGAATCGAATTTCATCGCCCGGCCCGAAAAGAGCGGCGGCGAAGAGACTGTCACCGTCGAATTCGGAAACGCGCCCTGAGTAGTATTCGTCGGGGAAATGCCTTCTGAGGCTCTCCACGATGCCAAGGCTTCGAAACGTCTCGAAAGCTTCCTTTGGTTGCCGAAGGCCGAAGTACATCTTGCGGAGTGACATTTCGCCAACAGGGAGTTTCCTGTCGTCAGCGAGCGCGAGAACTTTCTTTCCCGCTGCGTAGTCCCCGCTGATAACGCAGACTCGAAGCGCCTCCTTGAAGGCTGGAACCGAGTAAGGATGGGCAATCAGGGTTGATTCGATGAGTCTCCTTGCTTCCTCAACCTGATCGGCGGCCACCAGCGCTTGCGACAGGGCCACGGCGTTACGATGGTCAGTAGGAACCTTCTGGAACAACGATCTCGCGACTTCGAGCGCCCCCTTCGTATCACCCAGAGCAATTAGCGCATTGACCTTCGCGATACTGATCTCAGACGAGAGATAGACATGTTTCGTAAGCAGAACGGCTATCCGCTGAAACTCGGCCGTGTTCTCAACCGCGTTCATCGGCAAAAGCAAGCGAGCCACTTGGGAGCACGATGCCGCAATGAGCGCAGAGTTAATGAATGCAAAGCGGCTCGGATCGTTTCGCTCGAACGTCTCGGAGATTACCGACAGCGCACGTAGAACGTCCGGCTTCTCTCCCGTATACGGCAGGAGGCTTGCAATGGCATTCGCGGCGGACGATCCAAAGAGGATCAACTCTATGTTGATGAGCAGCCTTATGCAGTCAACCTGCTTGTAGCCGTTCAAAAGCAGCAGATAGCAAATCCTGCGAGATTCTTCATACCTGCAACGATCGAATTCAGACTGTGCAAGCTCGTAGTAGAAATCCATCTTGTCGGCATTTTCCACACGCAGGACGGGCTCTTCCCCTTCTGCGGAGGCGTCCGAGGGCTCCAAATCGACGGACTCGGCGAATACATCCTGCCTTACTGATTGCAGATAGACAGCAGCCTCCCCCGCCGAATCGGCGGAACGGAGATAGTTCGCTATGAATTTATGATGATTCCACTCTTTTTCGATCAAAGAGAGGTAATTGAAATACTGCACCATCGTCTCGCGTGAGACGAAAGTGGAGCTTTGCTTCACTAGATTGGAAAGGTGCACGGGAGAGCGAGCCCACCCCGTCAGCAGGCAGAGAACCGTAAGATGGAACCTGTCTTCCTTCCGTTCGCGGAATTCAATCGACAGGGGGATACGCCCTGCATTCGACTGACTTTGATCAAAGAACTTCGCGCCCGATTGTAGATTAGAAAACACGACGGAAGGCCAGTGATCACTGGCCACGTAAACGGACATCGCTTCCGCCGACGTTTTGACATCATGATTGATCTGGCTGAGCGTCAGGAGGTATTTATCGGCAAGGATGCGATAGAGTGTCGCTTCAATGGCATCGCTGGGGTTCTCCAGCGGGACCAGATACCTTGCATACAGGATGTAGGTCGCAGCAAAGATTTCCAGCGGCGTCAGCGTTCGGCCCTTCGGCTGCGCGGTGCGGTCGTCCGTGGCGCCCCAGCCGGCGTAGAACGGGGTGCCGAGGGTCGTCACCTTCACGCCCCGGACCAGCGCTTCCAGCCCGGAGAGCGAGGAGATCGTGTAGACTTGGTCGGTCGTCTTCAGAAGCTCGACGAGCGAGCCTTCCGGCGGCACGATCTCGGCGATGTTTTCCACCAGCCCGGCCTTGAAGCGCGTGCGCTGGTGGCCGCGATAGACCTCCGGATGCGGGCGGTAGAGGATTTCGGCGTCCGGGTTCTCCAGCCGCGCCAGACGAATGATGTCGCCCATGCGCCAGCCGCCGGGATTGCCCATGCGCACCGCCGCGTCGTTGTCCACCTGCCCGATCACGAGGACGCGCCGCCGCGTCTTGATCCGCAGCCGCGCGGCGGGATCGGACGTGTCGGGCAGGTTGTATTTCGAAAGCCCGTTCTCCACGATCAGCCGAAGCGCACGCTCCGCATCGGCCATCAGCGCCGTGTCGCCCGCGAAATCGTGGTTCGACAGAAGCTCGGAGAGATCGTTGGGCTCGGCGGTGTTGTAGTAGAGCCCCTTGGAATCGAAGACGAGCGAATAGGGGGTGGCGTGGTTGGCGCCCAGATCCGCCGAGCGCAGGAAGGCGTCCTCAACGCGCACCAGCTCGATCTTGTAGCGGCGGGCGTAGCGCGCGATCCAGCTCGGGTCCGTATAGCCCCACACATAGATGCGCCGGGGCATGGGGTGCATGCGCTTGACGGCGCGGCGGGCGCCGAGACCCAGGAACTTGCGCGGGGCGAACGCGATGCGCACGTCCGGGCAGTAGTCGGCGACAAAGCCGAACTTCCACATGTTGAAGCCGAAGGCCAGCGCCACGGGCGCCTCCGGCCTGTGCCGCCAGTTGCGCCCGATCAGGTGGAACGCGCCCAGCCCCTCGGGCACGTTCCGGAGGGTCGGCGCATAGTGCACCTCGTAGGGGTATTTCTCGGCGAAGGGCGTCTTCTTCTCGAAGAAGCGCAGGACCTGCGCGTCGAGATCGCGAAGGACGAGCCTCGGCGTCGCGCGCCGCGTGGCGCGATCCACCATGTCCTGAACGAAAAGGGAGCCGGAGCGCAGGAGGCCCAGCGCACGCCGGGCGATCGGAAACTTCATCTCGGAATGCTCGAACCGTTGATCGGAAAAGGGCGCATATCGCCGGGCCCTACAGGTCGGCTTCGGTGAGCCTCTCTCCGAAGCCGATGGCGCGGCGGGCGGGCTTGCCCAGCAGCGCCTCGAAATGGCGGGGGGCGAGGCTGAGGCCGGGCCGGCAGATCTTCAGGTTCTCACGGCTGAAGACCTCCCCCGGCGCGATGTCGCGCGAGGGGTAGACGGACTGGCGGAAGCGGCGCGAATTGGCCTCGTTCTCGGTGCCGCCGTAGCGCACCTGCCCGCCCGAACGCCAGGCGCGCACGGTCTCCTCCTTCAGGAGGCGCATCTCCCACGGCTCCAGCGAGAAGGCCGAATCGACCCCGCCATCCTTGCGGTCGAGCGTGAAGTGCTTCTCGACCACCGTGGCGCCGCGCACCACGGCCGCCACGGCCACGCCCGTGCCCAGAGTATGGTCCGACAGGCCCACCTGCACGCCGAAGCGCGCCTGCATGTCCGGGATGGTCAGGAGGTTGGCGTCGGAGGCGTCGGCCGGGTACTGGCTGGTGCATTTGAGCAGCACGATGTCGCGCGCGCCCGCGCCCCTGGCGGTGGCCAGCGCCTCCTCGATCTCCTCCACGCTCGCCATGCCGGTGGACATGATCATCGGCTTGCCCGTGCGCGCCACGCGGGCGATGAGCGGCAGGTGCGTCATCTCGAAGGAGGCGATCTTGAACATCGGCACGCCGAGCCCGTCGAGGAAGTCCACCGCCGTATCGTCGAAGGGCGTGGAGAAGGCGAGGACGCCGAACTTGGCGGCCTCGGCGAAAAGCTCGGCGTGCCACTCCCAGGGCGTGTGCGCCTCGGCGTAGAGATCGTGCAGCCGGCGCCTGTCCCACAGGCTCTTCCCGTCGGCGATCACGAAGTCCTCGCCGCTGGAATCGAGCGTCATCGTATCGGCGGTGTAGGTCTGGAACTTCAGGCAATCCACGCCGCAGCGCGCCGCCTCGCGCACGATCTCGAGCGCGCGCTCCTTCGAGCCGTTATGGTTGCCCGACATCTCCGCGATCACGAAGGGCTCGGCGTCCGGCCCGATGATCCGATCCGCCACCTGAAAGGACGACACCGTCATTTGCTTCCGTTTCCTGCATCTGGCCGCCGCGAATCGCTCCACACCAGGAGGTCGGGCGCATAGGTGGCAAAGCCGGCGCCGGCGAACAGCCGCCGCGATGCCTCGTTGCCCGGCAGCACGCGCGCGACGATCGCCTCGCCGCCATGCGCCGCCTTCAGGCTCGTAAGCGCGCGGGACGCCACACCGCAACCATAAAACTCGGGCGCGGTGAGAATCGAGACCTCCCGCCACGCCATGCCCGCCGCCAGCGGCGGCGCCTCGGCGCCCGACCTGTCCAGCCGCACCACGCCGCAGGCGATGCCGCCGGCCGTGGCCACGTAGAAGGAGGAAGCCGCGTCGGCCAGCTTGCGCGCCATGAAGGCCTCGTGCTCCTCCCAGGCCGGAACGGCCGGGTTCACCGCATAGCGCCGCGTGCGCGGGTCGCACTGCCACTCGTAGAGCAGCGCCGCGTCCTCCATCCGCGCCTTGCGCAGGGCGAAGGGAAGCGCGCGGACGCCATCCGCCAGAAGCGCGGACAAGACGCGCTGCACGCCATGCCCGTCGGCGACGAGGCGCGCCCGCTCGCTCACGGGGCCAAGCGCGCCGGCCGCCAGCAGCGGCTCCACATGCCTCGCGGCCCAGGCGGCCGGGTCCGCGGCCGGCTCGAAGGCGCCGCCATCCTTCGCGGCGCCGGCCTGCGAGAGCATGAGGGCGATGGTGCGCTGGTTGTCCGCCAGAACGAGGTTCACGGTCGGCAGGCCGAGGCAGCAGCGCTCCCAGGCCGAGCCGCCGGCGGCGCCGACGGCCAGGTCCATGCGCGACAGGAATTCGGCCATGTCCCACACGTCGTGGTGGATCTCCAGAAGCCCGCCGAGCCTTGCCGCGCGCGAATGAAGCCTCTCCCCATGCGGATAGGCCGCGCCGACAAGGGCGTGGAGGCGCAGTCCCCGCGCGCGGGCAAGGGGCTCCAGCCCCTCCAGCACCCAGCCGGTCGCGTCCTGCTCATCCGCCCCGCCCATCGAAACGAGCACGTCCCGTGCCGGCTCGCCTTGCGAAAAGGCAAGGTCGCGCCGCGCAAGGGACCCTGCGCGCAGGCGGGCGAAATCGGGCCGCAGCAGCGCATAGGACGCGCCGACCAGACGCCGGGCGCCCTCCGGCAGGAGCCCGTCATAGGACGCATCGTCCTTGCCGAAGGTGGGGTCCACCAGCACGTGCGCCGCATGGGGCCGGGACAGGTCGTCGAGCGCCAGAAGCGGCGCGCCGAACGCCGCCTGAAGCTCGCGCTCCCAGGCCTCGCCCAGCGCGTAGTGATCCACCACGATGGCCAGGGGGGACGTTCCCGCCAGGGCCTCGGCCGTCGCGCGCACGTCGTGCGCCTCGCTCGTGCCCAGCCACTCGCCATAGGGGGCGCCATCCGCCGCCGGGCCGTCCCCGGCCAGACGCAGCAGCCGGTGGCCGGAGCGCTCGACGCGCTCGGCCAGGCCTTCCCCGATGGTCCGGGCCACGAACAGGCAGGCGATGCCGCGCTGCGCCAGCGCATCGGCCAGCGTCAGGCAACGCATCACGTGGCCGGTGCCGATCCGCACCGACCCGTCCGCGCGAAACGCCACCAGCGGCACGCCCGGCAGGGCCCCGCTCAAGAGGGCGCTCCCCCGGCCCCGAGCGCGAACAGCTTCTCGGCGAAGGCCCAGTCCTCCGGCGTGTCGATATCCTGCACGCGGGCGCGGTCCATGAGATAGGGAACAGCGTCCGGGCCCAGCATGGGCCGCCCCGCGCGCACCGCCTCCGGCCGGCACCAGTAGAACTGGCCCGCATCGTGGAAGGCCGGCTCCAGATCCTGCGAGCGGGTGGCCGCATGCTCGGGGTGGAACATGGCCGCGCGCCCGCCCACCAGGCGCAGCGCCCGCTGGATCGGATAGGGGAATTCGGCGGCCGCGAAGACGTAGGACGCGCCGCTCTCCTCCAGAAGACCATGCGCGGCTTCCAGATCGGCCGCCGTGGTGAAGGGCGCGGTGGCGTAGAGGCAGCACAACGCCTCCACCCGCGCGCCCTGCGCCTCCGTCTTCTCCAGCGCGTCGGCGATCACCGCCAGTGTCGTGGCATGGTCGCCGGAAAGCTCGGCCGCGCGCATGAAGGGCACCTGCGCGCCCGCGGAGCGGGCGAGCGCGGCGATCTCCTCGTCGTCGGTCGAGACGATCACGGTGTCGATCCGCCCGCAGGCGAGCGCCGCCTCGATGGAGCGCACGATCATCGGCTTGCCGTGGAAGGGAAGGATGTTCTTGCGCGGGATGCGTTTGGAGCCGCCCCGGGCCGGGATCAGTCCGAGCCTCACCGGACGACGTGCCGGAGCGCGGCGACCACCTGGTCCTGCTGCGCCTCGCTCATCCCATGGAACAGGGGGATGGAGATGGCGCGGGCATAATAGGCCTCGGCCGCCGGGCAATGGCCGGGCCGGAAGCCGAGCGCCCTGTAATAGGGCTGGAGATAGATCGGGATGTAATGCAGGTTCACGCCCAGCCCGCGCGCGCGCAGCGCCTCGAACACCTCGCGGTGCGTGGCGCCGATCTCGCCCAGCCGAAGCTGGACCACGTAGAGATGCAGGCCGGAATAGCTTTCGGCCACGCGGCGCGGCAGGTCCAGCGGCAGGTCGGCGAGCTGCGCGTCGTAGCGGTCCGCCAGGCGGTGGCGGTCGGCCACGAACGCGTCCAGCCTCTGGAGTTGCGAAAGGCCGAGAGCGGCCTGCATCTCCGTCATGCGGTAATTGTAGCCCAGCTCCACCTGCTCGTAATACCAGGGCCCATGCGAGGGCTCGGCCATCAGCGCCTCGTCGCGCGTGATGCCGTGGGAGCGGACGAGCGCCAGGCGCCGGGCCAGCTCCGGGTCGCGCGTCACCGCGCAGCCGCCCTCCCCCGTGGTGATGATCTTGACCGGATGGAACGAGAAGACGGTGATGTCGGAATGGGCGCAGTCGCCCACCGGCCGCCCGTTGTCGCGCGCGCCGATGGCGTGGCTGGCATCCTCGATCACCTTGAAGCCGTAGCGGCGTGCCAGCGCTCCGATGGCCGCCATGTCGCAGGGCAGGCCGCACAGATGCACGGGGATCACCGCCTTGGGCAGGCGGCCGGCCGCCTGCGCCTCGATGAGCTTCTCTTCCAGCTTCCGCACGCTGAGATTCAGGGTGGCCGGGTCGATATCGACGAAATCCACCGTGGCGCCGCAGTAGAGCGCGCAGTTGGACGAGGCGACGAACGACACCGGGGAGGTCCACACGATGTCGCCCGGCCCCACGCCCAGCGCCAGGCACGCGATGTGCAGGGCGGCGGTCGCCGAGTTCACCGCGACGCAGTGGGGAGCCTCGACCGCCGCCGCGATCCCGGCCTCGAAACGCTCGACCACCGGCCCCTGCGTGAGGAAATCGGACCGCAGAACGCCGACCACGGCTTCGATATCCGCGTCGCTGATCGACTGGCGGCCATAGGGCACAAACGACACTGGATGCTCCTCTCGTTTCGGCAATCGCAACCGCCGCATCGGTCCGGCCTTATTCTATACAAGGCCCGGTCTCGCAACCTCCCGGGTCGGGCGAGCAAAAAAGGGGCCCGCAGGGCCCCCTTTTCCATCGTCCCGGCGCGCTGCGTTCGTAGCATCGCACGGAACCTTGGCGCGGATCAGGCCGCGCGGCGGCGCGTGGGCACCACGCGGTCGGCGTAGACCGGATGGACCACGCCGGAGCGCCCGCCCAGCCAGCCGGCCACGGCGCCCAGAACCAGGGCGACGAAGGCGAGGATGGCGCCGGTGGAGATCGCCGAGGCCGCCGTATCGGCCGCCTGCGTCGCGCTCTGCCGGGCATCGGCCATGGTCTGACGGTACTGCTGCTCGATGTGCGCGACCTGCTGCTGCGCCTGGTCGACGGGGATGCCGCGTGCGTTGGCCAGCGCCTGCGCGGCCTGCTGGCGAGCCTCGTCCGCTCCGGCTTCGTCACCCGTCACGAGCGCCCGGATCGCATTCACCGCATTGGCCTGCAACGCATCGGGATCGGTGCCGGTCGCCGCCACCTGGTTCTCGAGCGCCTGCAAGGGGTCGGCATTGGCGAGCGCGGGCGCCGCCGTCTCCGCGATGGTGGAACCCAGCCCGCCGACCGCGCTGGCGACGCCGGAGAAGACGCCGCCGATCAGGGCGCCGACCGAGGAGGTGAGAAGGTACAGCACGATGAGGGTGGTGACGGCCCAGGTGGTCAGGCCATGCAGGGCGCCGGTCGTGGCCACCGTCTTGCCGGACATGCGGGCGGCGATGTAGCCGCCGATGAAGGCCGCGACGAGGCCGGACACGACATACCAGATGCCGGCCGCGATGGAGAAGGTCGAGGCGGCGGGATTGTCCACCGTGCCCGGGTCCAGCGTGGCGATGCCGATGCCCATGCCGAGCATGGTGAGAAGCACCTGGACGATCAGCGCCACCGCGACGCCGGCGAAGATGGCACCCCAGGAGACCTTGTTGATCATGATGGTGTGGGCGTCGTCCGACGCGGACGGGGCCGCATGGACGAGGGTGGCACCCGCGCCCGTCGTTCGGACTGTGTCGGCGGGGGATGCGGTTCGGGAAATGTCGCTCATGGTCGTCTGGCCCCTGGGGCTTGCGGACGCGCCTCCCCTCGGGGATGGGCTGCGTCGCGGTTTTCTGGGAATGGTGCTGCGCCTTGTGGCAGCATCGCGAACGGCTTCGTCTCCGGCTCTTTCGGGCCGCATGGGAAAGCGCCGATCCGCAGTCGGGGCCCCATGGGCGGAACCGGAAGCCGACGGGAGGTCCCCGTCGGCCCGCCTCGATCGCCCGGCGCCTAGCGGCGGCGAAGAGCGGCCAGGCGCTCCTCCTCGGTCTCGGCGCGGGCGGAGGTCGTCTCGCCCGCCAGGCGGCTGGCGCCCGCGCGCTCGTCCTCGATCTCCACCTCGGTGCGCCGCACCGTGTCCGAGACGGTCTCGGTGCGGTCCTCGACGGTGCGGTTGAGGTCGATCTCCTCCACCACGCGGGCCTCCTTGGAGATCACAGCCTCCTCGGCCGTTTCCTCCAGCTCGATGGTGCGATCGCGGAAGGCATCGACGCCGGCGGCCGGCCGGTCCACGGCACGGCGCTGGACGTCCACGCGCTCGCTGTGCAGGTCGATGTTCTGGTTCACCGCCTCTTCCACCACATAGGAGCGCACGCGCACCCGGCCGTGGCTGACGTCGCGCTTGCCGACGCGCAGGTTCTCCTCGACGACCTCGATCGTGCCGTCATGATCCTGAACCTCGCCGGAGGCGGCATAGGCGGCGGTGCCGGTGGCCGCGCCGCTTGTCGCCCCGGTCGTCGCCAGCCCCGCGTCATAGCCGGATACGCCGCCGGAAGCGGTGCCGGACCAGCCCTCGGAACGCCAGCTCTCCTCGCGCTCCTCCATGTTCACAGTGCCCTCGTCGTCGAGAATGTCGATGACACGGTCGCGGTTCGCCGCCGTGGTCGGCAGGGAGACGAGATAGCCGCCCCGGCGAAGGCCCTCGGCGTAGGAATGGCGATCCTCGTCGGGCATGAAGAAGTCGCCGAGCGCTTCGAAGAAGCCCCTGTCGCGCTCCGGCGCCACGCCGGCAGAGGCGCCCGCGCCCTCGACAATGCGGATGTCGCCTCTGGCGATCCCTTCGTCAACGATGCGCTCGACGGCCGCATCGGCCTCCTCGCGGCTATCGAAGAATGCGGTGACATACTGGCTGCTGCTGGTGGATGAGGTGGTCATCGACATGGTGTCATTCCTTTGGGGTGAGATCGCTGTCTTCGGTGGGGAGGCGTTCGACGACCGCCCGTTGCTTGCGAAGGGACACGGGGATTTCGACGTCCTCGCGCGTCGCCTCGCGGCGGATGTGCAGCTCCTCCTTGAGGAGAAGCCGCTTCTCGACGACGAGGACTTCCTCCAGGATCGGGACGATGGTCACGCCGTCCTCGATGCGGGTTTGGGGCAGGTCCGGGACGACCCGGTCGACAGGGACGCGTTCCACCACCACGCGCTCGCCCGACAGCGTCTCGCGCACGGTTTCCTCGACGGTCTCGGTCAGGCTGCGAACGCGGACCCGGCCGCTGACCCGCTCCTGGCGGGAGACGACGAGGCTCTCGGCCGCGAGCGCCATCGCTTCCTCCGGCGCACCGGGCGCGGCGGCGGGGTCGCCCTTATCGCTTCGAGACATCGCCCGCCGGCCTTCCGGCCTTCCCGGCCCCGGCCGGGATGCCCGCCTTCTGCGCGGCGCCCTCGGCCTCCACGGCCTTGTCGCCGGTGATCTTGCCGATGGCCTCCTTCAGGGAGCCCTTGGTCTTCCGGTCCGCGTCCATGTGGGGCATTCCTCCGCCGGGGGGCGCGCCAGGGGCGGCTTGTCCGACAGGAGAAAGATGGGAGCCTCGCGGGGGCACCATAAGTGCCTGAATGTTCAGTCGCGGGGATGCGCCTGCATCAGATCAGCGGATTTTTGCGCCGGGCTGGGAAGTTTTTCCCTGCGCAAGGCCGCGCTCCCGCCCCCAGACGATGGCCGCCCCGCGCCGGTTGACGCCGATCTTGCCGTAGATTCTCGCGACATGATTGCGCACCGTGGCGCGCGACATGGAGAGTTCCGCGGCGATGGCCAGGTCCTCGGCCCCCTGGCAGAGAAGGCTCAGGACCTCCTTTTCCCGCCGGGTCAGGACGGCGACCTCGCGGGCCGGCGCGCGCGTGGGCGCGGCTTTCAGATTGGCCAGCTTCTCGACGATGCCGTGGCTGAACCAGCTTGCATCCTTCATCACCGCCTCGATCGCCCCGATCAGCTCCAGTTCCGAATGGCGCCGCTCGGTGATGTCCTGGATGACCCAGAGGACGCACGGATCGTCCACCATGCTGATGGTGGCGGCGGAGACCAGCGCGTCCAGGAGCTCGCCGTTCCTCGCGCGCACCTTGGCGTCCACGTTCCTCAAGCTGCCGGCCGCCTCGAGCCCCTGCTCCAGGCGGCGGCGCGTGTCGGCCGTGTCCCACAGGGTCAGCTCGCCCGGGCTGCGGCCCAGGAAGCACTCCTCGCCATAGCCGGTCATGGCCTGGAAAGCCTGGTTGGCGTCCAGCACCCTATGGCTCCTGAGCGAAGCCACGAGCATGGCGACGGGCGCCAGCCTGAAAGCCTGCGTGAAGCGCTCCTCGCTCTGAACCAGAGCCTTCTCGGCCTTCCGGCGCGGCTCGAGGTCGGCGAAGGTGAGGAGCATGCAGGGCTCCTCCGCGATCTCGATCGTCTGCCCGGCGACGATGACGAGCCGGGTGCCGCCTCCGGGCAAAGCCAGCTCCGCCTCCATCTGCGGAATGGTGCGGCGCTCCGAAAGCCGCTCCTTGGCCAGCTCGCGCTCCGAGGCGCCATGGAAGATGTCGAACTCGAAGACGGTGCGGCCGACAATGCCCTCGCGCTCGATCCCCGTCATCTCCTGGAAGCCCCGGTTCGCCTTGATGAAGCGCAGGTCGGACAGGCGGCAGATCAAGGCGGGAGCGGGGTTGGCGTTGAAGGCCTGCTCGAAGCGCTCTTCCGCCTCGAAGCGCCGCGAAACGTCCTGCAGGATCAGCACGAGATAGTCCGGGTCGCCGTGCTCGCCGGTGACGACGAGGCTGCGGACCTGATGCACCCATTCGGGCTCCTCGGCCCCGGCCCGCGCCACCTCCACGACGACATCGCAGAACGCCTCGCCGTCGATGACGCGCTCGATGGGGTAGTCGCCCGCCTCCAGCGGATGGTTGTTGCGATAGCGAAGCTGGAAGCGCTCGCGATATTCGGTGACGGTTCGCCCGAGATCGCCGAGCGAGACGCCCCCATGCATGGCAAGCGCCGTGTCGTTCGCCCACAGGATGGTCTGGTCCGGATCGATGAGGATGACGCCCTCGGTCAGCCCCGCAATGATCTGGCGCAGGCCGCTGAGGCCGCCGGCGCGGCGGATGCCGGAGTTTGCCTTGCCCATCGCGCGCGTCCTTCTGGCCTCTGGGCCACAACGCGCCCGGCCCCTATTGGCTGCGCGCCGGGCAAGGCGGGGCCGCCGCAGTGACGCTCCGGACGAAAGAGGGCGCGGGCCGGCGCGCGGCCGGGGCGCCTATCGCCGCCCCCTGGCATCCACCGGCCAGATGTCGACCAGCCGATCCTGCCGCACGCAGCAGAAATGGTCGTACAGGACCACGGTCGGGTCGCAATGGGGGACGACGCATTCAATCAGCTCGCCCAGCCCCGGCAGGGCGCCGCCGGGCCCGGCGCGGACCCGCCCGTGCTCGTCGCCCGCATAGTCGTAGGCCGCCCCGGCGAAGCGCGGGGTGGCGATGGGGGGCTTCGGGCCGTTGAGCGCGAAGGACTTGGTTCCCGCATCCGTCGTCACCGTGCCCGCCCCGTGCGCGCTGATGACGGCGGTCTGCACGAAAAGCGCGTTCTCGAAGGGCCACGCCGTGTCCTTCGCGTAGGAGACGGCGCGATATTCGGCATCCATGAAGACGTAGGACCCGGCCTGGATCTCGGTGAAGGGCCCTTCCGCGGCGTCGATGGCATGGCTGCCCGTGCCCCCGCCCGTCACCATGGCCGGCGGCAGGCCGAGCGCGCCCAGATGGCGGACGATGGCGGAGATGAAGGCGTGCGCGCGGCGGCACAGCGCCACGCGCTCCTCGTGATCGGCGGCGTGCTGGAGATGGCCGCCATAGGCCTGGAGGCCGCAGAATTGCAGGAAAGGGTCCGCGTGGATGGCGCGGGCGAGATGTTCGGCGGCCTCAGCGGACACCACGCCCGTGCGCCCGAAGCCGAGCTCGATATCGACGAGCAGGCGCAGCGTCACGCCGCCCCGGCGGGCAGCCGCCGAAAGCGCCTCGACGGTCCGTGGGTCGTCCACGACGATCATCGTGTCGGGCGCCTGCCGCGCAAGCTCCACGAGGCGCGCAATCTTGGGGGCGGTCGCGATCGGGGAGGTGACGAGGATGCCGGGGATCGCGGCCGACGCCATGATCTCGGCCTCGTCCAGCGTGGCGCAGCAGATTCCCACCGCGCCCGCCTCGATCTGGGCGCGGGCGATCCGCACGCTCTTGTGGGACTTGGCATGGGGGCGCAGGCCCCGGCCCGCCTGCCGCATCGCCTCCGCCATGCGCGCCACGTTCCGCTCGAGCGCGTCGAGGTCCAGGATGAGGGCCGGCGTGTTCAGCGCGTAGCGCGTTCCCGGCTCTCCCAGGCGAGGGCTCGCCACCTCCGCGATCACCCGTCGCGCCCCGCCCGGCGCATCGCCAACTTGTCCTGAAGGCGGTAGAGGGCCATGAAGGCGGGCATGAACCACGGCTTGCCGCGATAGAGCGGGATCGCGGCGGGCGGGCGGAAATCGAAGGCCGATGGCCGGCCCGCGTCGTCGCCGATGAGCTTGTGCGCGGCCTGCGTGCCGATCCAGGGCGCCCATACGACGCCCGATCCGCAGAAGCCCGTCGCATAGGTGACGCCGCGGCGCGAGAAGATGCGCGGGATCATGTCGCGGTGCATGGCGACGTTCCCGAACCAGCTATGCGTCAGGCGCACATTCTCAAGCTCGGGGAAGATGCGCACGAGGCCCCGGCGCAGATGCAGGGTGGGCTCGGCGGGGTCGCCCTTCGTGGAGCCGTCCCGGCCGCCCAGGAGGATTCGCTTTCCGTCCGGCGAGGGGCGGTAGTAGAAGCCGAGATGGCGGCTTTCGCCGCACATCATCCGGCGCGGCATCAGCCTTGCCATCGTCTCCGCCGGCAATTCCTCCGTGGCGATGATGCGGCTGCGGACCGGCACGAGGCGGCGCCTCAGCCATGGGGTCGCGCCATCGGTGTAGGCGTCGGTGCAGACGAGGACCTGGCGCGCCGAGACCTCCCCTCGCGCGGTCGAGACGCGCAATGCGCCCGCTTCCGGCTCGATCGCCGTCACGCCGGTCCGGGAATGGACCGTCACGCCGGCGGCCAGCGCCACGCGCAGCAATTCGGCGTGGAACTTGGCCGGGTGCAGCCCGCCTATATCCATGCGCACCGAGCCGCCATCGTAGAAGTCCGTGCCCAGATAGTCGCGCTGCTCGGCCTTGGGCACGGCAAAGGACTCGATGCCGAGGCTCTTGCTCAGCTTCTCCGCGCTGCGCGCCAGTTGCTCGTAATTGCCCTGCCCGAACGCGCCGTAGAAGCGGCCGACGGGCTGGAAATCGCAGTCGATCCCTTCCTCGGCCAGGAGAGCGTAGAGGAACTCGCGCGCCACCTTCCCCTCCGCCTCGATCGCCATGGCCCGCTCGGCCCCGAACTTGCGGACCAGCGTGGGGTGGTCGAGGCGTATGTTGCCGCTGGTGATGCCGCCATTGCGAGAGGAAGCCCCCTCGCCCGGATTCTGGCGGTCGAACACCGAGACCGACCGGCCCGCCCGCGCCAGCGCCAGCGCGGCGGAAAGGCCCGCATAGCCCGCCCCCACGACCACCACGTCCGTCTTCGCGTCGAGCGGCGCGCTGGCCAGCGGTTTGACGGGCGCGGCCTCCCACCAGTAGGGCGTGGCCTTCTCGGCGGGTCGAGGCTCTTGCATGGCGGGCTTCCTTTCCTGGCTGTGGAGAGCCTCTAGAGATGGCGGTCGAACTGGACCGCCCCGATGATCCAGAGAATGGTGGCCAGCCGTTCCCCCTCGTTTCTGAAACTGTGGGGCAGAGCGCTGTCGAAGACGAAGCTGTCGCCCTCGCTGAGGCTCGCCTCGCGGCCGTCGACCGAGAGAACGAGGGCGCCGGCCAGCACGAGCCCGCCCTTTTCGGCGGGATAGCTGAGCGCGGTGTTGCCGGATTCCCCGCCCGGCTCGACATTCAGGATCATGATCTGGAGATTGTGATTGCCGCCCGAGGTCAGAAGCTCCTTCTTGAGCTTGCCGAGATCGATCTGCGGCCGGTCCCGGCGCCGGCGCACGAAAGGCGGGTCGGCCGCCTCGCCCGCCGCCTCCGACGCTTCCCCGAACATCTCGTGGATCGGGATGTTGAGCGCGCGCCGTATCGCGGTCAGGACGCGCATCGAGGGGTTCGCACGGTCGCGCTCGATCTGGCTGATCATGCCCACGGAAACGCCGGAGCTGAGCGCGAGCTGCTGGAGCGACATCTTCTTCTGATGCCTCAGCCGCCTGAGGTTGGCGCCCAGTTGATGCTGCGGCTTCGAGGCTCCGCTCCGATCCCCGCCCCGGACCGGCAGGCCCGCCTGTGCCGCCCGTGCGTCTCGCCGATCCTCAGCCAATGAAAGCGCGCCCCGCTTTTTCAAGATGATGCATCATGCCATGCAATTTCAACGGATGAGGTAGTTGCTCGAAAACGATCAAAACGTTGTTTTCTTTATATTTTATCTCAGTTTTGGCGCGCTTCATGATGTTTTAGAGGGCAATTCTGTCCGGTGCACTTGTCATAATTTTCAATATAAGCTTATGATTTGGTTCCAGGCAAGTGGAGTGGCAGAGTGGCGGCAAGCGATGCGGAGGCGGGGATCGAGGCGGATCGCACGGCGGCGCTCGCGGTGCGCGACCTCACCGTCACCCTGCCGAAGGGCATGGACCGCCCCTACGCCGTCGAGCGCGTCTCCTTCGACCTCGTGCCGGGGCAGATCCTGTGCATCATCGGGGAATCGGGATCGGGCAAGTCCGTGACCGCCAATGCCGTGATGGGGCTGCTTCCCCCGGCGCTGCGCGTCGTATCGGGAACCATCCGGTGCGCGGGAACCGATCTGGTGAACGCCCCGGCGCCCACCCTGCGCAGCCTGCGCGGGCGGGTCGTCTCGATGATCTTCCAGGACCCGCTTTCGGCGCTCAACCCGCTGATGACGGTCGGGGACCAGATCACCGAGGTGATGATGGCCCATGGCGAGGGGAACCCCGCCCGGCGGCGGGCCCGCGCGCTCGAGCTCCTGGCCGAGGTGGGGCTGCCGGACCCGCCCCTGATGTACCAGCAATATCCGTTCCGCCTCTCCGGCGGGCAGCGGCAGCGCGTCATGATCGCCATGGCCCTGGCGCTCGAACCGGGCATCCTCATCGCCGACGAGCCGACCACGGCCCTCGACGTGACGACGCAGGCGCAGATCCTGCGCCTCATCCGCGACATCCAGAAGCGCAAGGGCATGAGCGTGATGTTCATCACGCATGATTTCGGCGTCGTCGCCGAGATCGCCGACAGCGTCATCGTGATGGAAAAGGGCCTCATCGTCGAACAGGGCTCCGCGCAGGCCGTGCTCCAGGCGCCACGCCATCCCTACACAAGGCGCCTGATCGCCGCCGTGCCCAAGCTGACCGGCAAGGATCGCTCGCCTCCCGCCGCAGGCGCCGGCCCTGTCCTGAAGGTGGAGAATCTGGCGAAGATCTACCGCACCGGCAGCGCGCTGTTCGGCAGGCAGCGCGTGGTGAAGGCGGTGCAGGAGGCCTCGTTCGAGCTGGCCCCGGGGCGGACGCTGGGGGTGGTCGGGGAGAGCGGCTCGGGCAAGTCCTCGCTCGGGCGCCTGCTCATCAAGCTCATGGACAGCGACGGCGGCCGCATTCTTTTCCGCGGCCGGGACATCGCGCCGCTCAAGGAGAGCGAGTTCCGCCCCTTGCGGCCGAAGATCCAGATGATCTTCCAGGATCCCTTCGCCTCGCTCAACCCGCGCTCGACCATCGGCCACATACTGACCGTCGGCCCGGTCTCGCACGGGATGCCCTACCGGCAGGCGAGGCAGGAAGCCCGCCGCCTCCTGGAGAATGTGGGGCTGGATGCCGGCGCCTTCTCGCGCTATCCGCACGAGTTCTCCGGCGGGCAGCGGCAGCGCATCGGCATCGCCCGGGCGCTGATGTTCAAGCCGGAGCTCCTGATCGCCGACGAGGCCGTGTCCGCCCTCGACGTCTCGATCCAGGCGCAGATCCTGATGCTGCTCGACCGCATCCAGCGCGAAACCGGCGTCTCGATGATCTTCATCACGCACGATCTGCGCGTCGCCAGCCAGATCTGCGACGAGATCGTCGTCATGCAGCGCGGCCGGATCGTGGAGCGGGGCCCGCCCTCCCAGATATTCCTGAACCCCCGGTCGGACTACACGCGCGAGCTGGTGGCCGCGATCCCCGGAGGGCAGCAGGACATGGCCGGCGCCGCCTAGCCGCCCCTTCCAACGACACCCGCCCGAAGGCCCGTTCAAGCCGACATGAGAGGAATGTTTGAGATGACAGACGTGAGACCGACCGTTCCCGCGACCACGCGCCGGCATGCCCTCAAGATGCTGGCCCTGACAGGCGCCGCCGGAGCGTTCCTGCCCCATCTCATGGGGCGGACGGCCCTCGCCGCCACGCCGCCCTCCGAGCCCACCGGCCGCCTCATCGTCGGCTTCTCGCAGGAACCCACGGTCTTCAACCCGCTGATGCCGCGCATCGAGGTCGATGACGGGGTTCACTTCTCGCTGTTCGATGCCCTGTTCCGGATCGACCCGGAGGGCGCGTTCCAGCCGGCGCTGGCCGCCGAGGTTCCCACGACCGAGAATGGCGGCATTTCGGAAGACGGGCTGGAATGGCGCGTGAAGCTGCGTGACGACGTGCTCTGGCACGACGGCACGCCCTTCACCGCCGAGGATGTCAGGTTCACGCTGGAGCTGGTGGTCGATCCGAATTTCCGAAGCTGGCGCACGGCGGGCCACGCGCTCGTGCGCGACGTCACGGTCGTCTCCCCCACGGAGCTGACATGGCGGATGGAAAGTGCCTTCGCGCCCTATCTGGCGATCCTGGCCGAGACCTTCATCGTGCCCCGGCACATCCTGGAGCCGGAGCCCGACCGCAACACCGCCGCGTTCAACAACGCCCCGGTCGGCACCGGCCCGTTCAAATGGGCCAACCGCATCGCGGGCGACCATATCGAGCTCGAGGCGAACCCCGACTACTGGGGCGAGGGGCCCTATGTCGAGCGCCTGGTCTACAAGTACATTCCCGACCTGACGGTGCTCTACACCCAGTTCAAGAGCGGCGAGATCGACATCATCGGCTCGCAATACATCACCCCGGACAATTACGCCGAGGCGCAGACGCTTTCGGGAAGGGTGGTGGAGCTGGTTCCGGCGGCCACGGTCGAATCCATCTATCTCAACATGGAGCGCCCGCAGTTCCAGGAACTGGCCGTTCGCGAGGCGATCTATGCCGCGCTGGACAAGCAGACGATCATAGACGCGCTCTATTACGGGCTGCCCATCCCGACCGAAAGCTACATGCCGCAGCAATCGGCCTATTACAACGCGGACCTGCCCCCGCATGAGTTCGACCTGGATCGCGCGCGCACCCTTCTCGACGAAGCCGGCTGGGAGCCGGGACCGGACGGCATCCGCGCCAAGGACGGCGTGCGGCTGGCCTTCACCAACTCCACCACCTCGGGCAATCACCTGCGCGAGCAGACGCAGCAGTTCCTGCAGCAGACGCTGGCGGAGATCGGCATCGAGATGACGATCTCGAACATGCCGCCGGCGGTGATGTGGGGCGAATACTGGACGCAATCGCAGTTCGACACCGTCCTGGTTGGCGTCATCTTCATGACGGGCAGCGACCCGGACGTGACGTCGCGCTTCCATTCGGAGGCGATCACGGTACGGGGCGGGCGCGGCGCCAACAACGGGCAATACGTCAACCCGGAGGTGGACGCCCTTCTGGAAGAAGGCGGGCGCACCTTCGATCCCGAGGCGCGCCGGGCGATCTACAACGAGGTCCAGGAGAAGATCCGCGCGGACCTGCCGCTGCTGCCCATGTTCCAGTCCGTCACCGTGCGCGGGCACAAGGAGGGGGTGGAGGGCATCCGGCCCAACATCAACACGCGCATCGATACATGGAACACGGCCGCCTACTACTGGAACAGCTAGGACGAACGCCCGCCGCCGCCCTCGCCACCGGCGCGGGCGGGCGGCGGCGCGTCGAACGACAGGAACGTGAATGGCCGGATATCTTCTGAACCGCCTCTGGCAAAGCATCGTGCTTCTGGTCATCGTCTCGATCATCGGCTTTGCGGTTCTCAACCTGACGCCCGGCGGGCCGCTGTCGCAATTCGCGCTCACGCCTGGAATGACGCAGGAAGCCATGGACCGCATCGCCGAGCAGATGGGCCTGAACCGGCCGCTGCCGGTGCAGTATCTCGACTGGGCCTGGCGGCTGGTGCAGGGCGACTGGGGCACCTCCTATCGCGACGGCCAGCCCGTGCTCAGCGTCATCGGCCGGCATATCTTCGCCACGCTGCTTCTGATGGGCACGTCCACCGCCATCGCGATCGCCATCGGCACCTGGATCGGCATTCGCGGCGCCACGCACCGCTATTCGCTCTTCGACTACACCGCGACCATCGGCGCCATGGTGGCGCTTTCGATCCCGACCTTCTGGTTCGGCCTCGTGGGCATCTACATCTTCTCGCTGCGGCTGGGGTGGCTGCCGGCCGGCAACATGTACACGATCGGCGACGGGTCGGTGATGAACTACCTGCACCATCTGATCCTGCCCAGCATCGTCCTGTCCTTCGTCAATGTCGCGATCTGGAGCCGCTACATGCGCACCGCGACGCTCGACGTGATCAACCAGGACTTCGTGAAGACCGCGCGCGCCAAGGGGCTGACCGAGCGGCGCGTCCTGATGAAGCATGTCGTGGGCAACGCGCTTCTTCCCATGATCACGCTGGCCGGAATGCAGCTTCCCAACATTCTCAGCGGCGCCCTCGTCACGGAGACCGTCTTCACGTGGCCCGGCATGGGGCGGCTGTTTCTCGATAGCCTGGGCTACAACGACTATCCGGTCGTGATGGGCCTCCTGATGTTCTCTGCCATCCTCGTGCTCGCCGGCAACCTGATCGCCGACCTCGTGGTCGCCGCCGTCGATCCGCGCATCCGGGTGGGTTGAGAACATGCGCGACGCCCCATCCTGGAGACCCGCATGAGCGTCATCGCCTCCCCCGCCCCGTCGCACTGGTGGCAGAGCCGCGGCGTGCGCCGCTTCATGCGCCACCGCCTGGCGCTCGTCGGGCTGGCCATGATCACGCTTCTGACGCTCGCCTGCGTCGTCGGCCCGTATCTGCTGCCCTATGACGAGCTGTATATCGACCTGCGGGCGCGCTTCTCGCCGCCGCTGACGGGGGATCACTACCTGGGCACCGACCCGCTGGGGCGCGACCTTGCGGCCCGGCTTCTCGTGGCGGGGCGCATCTCGCTGCTGGTGGGCTTCTTCGCCATGCTGCTCTCGACCCTGATCGGCGCGGTGATCGGCGTGGTCGCCGGCTATTCGGGCGGGTGGGTCGGCGCGGCCCTGATGCGCTTCGTCGATGCCTTCCTCTCCTTCCCCTCGATCTTCCTGCTCCTGGCGCTGGCGGCCCTGCTCCAGCCGAGCCCGGTGATGATCACGCTCATCATCGCCCTCACGAGCTGGATGGAGGTCGCTCGCATCGTGGAGGCGGAGGTGCGCTCCTTGCGCGAGCGGGACTTCGTCATGGCCGGGCGGATGCTGGGGCTGCGCAGCACGCACATCATGTTCCGCGAGATCCTGCCCAACGCGATGGGCCCCATCATCGTGGCCGCCACGCTCACGGTGGCGCGCGCCATCCTCCTGGAGGCCTATGTCAGCTTCCTCGGCTACGGCATCCAGCCGCCGCTGCCGAGCTGGGGCAACATGCTGAACGGCGCCCAGCAATATCTCGCCAGCGCGCCCTGGCTGGCCATCATCCCCGGCATCACCATCACCGTGGCCGTGACGGGCTTCAACTTCATCGGCGATGGCCTGCGCGACGCGCTGGACGTGCGCGGCGACCATCTCTGACCTTGCTTCGACAGGGATCGGCATGACCTTCCTCGCCAATATCGACGCCGTTCGCGGCCAGAGGCTTCGCGAGCGCCTGGCCGCGATCGCGCCCGGGCAAGCGGTCGTGCTGCCCGGCGAACCGTTCGACCGGGCGGATATCCGCTACATCCTCACCTGGGAGGCTCCGCAAGACCTTTCCGCCTTCCCGGCGCTGGAGATCGTCTTCTCGGTCGGGGCGGGGGTGGACCAGTTCCTGCGCAGCCGCCTGCCGGACAATGTGGCTCTCGTGCGCGTGATCGATCCGGGGCTGACGGCGATGATGCAGGAATATGTCGCGATGGCCGTCCTGAGCCTGCACCGCGACCTTCCGGCCTATGTGGCGCAGCAGCGCCGGGAAGTCTGGGGGAAGGTGGCCGTGCCGCCGCCGGCGAGCGAGCGGCGCGTGGGGGTGATGGGGCTCGGCGAACTGGGCCGGGGCGCGCTGGAGGCCCTGAGGCCCTTCGGCTTCGGCCTGGCGGGCTGGGCGCGCAGCGCCCATTCCATCGAGGGCGTACGCTGCCATCACGGCGCCGAGGGCCTCGGCCCGTTCCTCGCGGACACAGACATCCTCGTCTGCCTCCTGCCCCTGACGCGGGAGACCGAAGGCATTCTGGATGCCGGCCTGTTCTCCCGCCTGCCCGAGGGCGCGGCCCTGGTTCACGCCGGGCGCGGGCGGCAGCTCAACCATACGGACCTGATGGCGGCGCTCGACAGCGGCCGGTTGCGGGCCGCCGTCATCGACGTGACCGAGCCGGAGCCCCTCGCGCCGGGACACCCGTTCTGGAGCGACCCGCGCATTCTCCTCACCCCGCACATCGCCTGCATCACCAGCGTGGATATGATCGCCCAGCCGATCGCCGCAAATCTGGCGCGGCACGGGCGGGGCGAGCCGATGTCGGGCCTCGTCCAGCCGGGCCGTGGCTACTGACAGCGCCGCCCTTGCCCGAAACGCCGGACGGCCGAAGATTTCGCCGCGGCGCCGCGCCGAACGGGATAATCCGTCGCCCGCGGCCCCGGACACGATGCAAACTGCGGGACCTTGCGCCATAGGCTCGGCCGGCTCCCGCAAGCCTGCCCCGCCGCCCGAGGCGGCCACGGTCGTCCGCGGGGCTCACATCCGGGGCACAGGCAGCTACAAGAGTGGCCGGGACCCCGGCCGCCGGGTTCGTCCCGATCGGACCTTGAGGAGGATCGTTTGAAAACCCACTCCATCGCGCTCATTCCCGGCGACGGCATCGGCACCGACGTGACCTCGGCCGCCTGGGATGTCCTCCAGACGGCCGCGCACCGCGAGGGCTTCGAGCTGAAGGGCGAGAGCTTTCCCTGGTCCTGCGCCTTCTACCGGCAGACCGGCGCGATGATGCCGGCGGACGGGATCGAGACGCTGAGGCGCTTCGACGCCATTCTCCTCGGCGCGGTGGGCTGGCCCGCCGAGGTGCCGGATTCCGTTTCGCTCCACGGCCTTCTCCTGCCCATCCGCAAGGCCTTCGTGCAATATGCCAATATCCGCCCGCACCGGCTGTTGCCCGGGGTGGAGGGCCCCTTGCGCGCCGGCGAGTTCGACATTCTGTGCATCCGCGAGAACACGGAGGGCGAGTATTCGGGCGCGGGCGGGCGCGTTCACCAGGGCACGGCGGACGAGGTGGCGGTGGAAACCTCGATCTTCACGCGCGCGGGCGTGGAGCGCATCCTGCGCTTCGGCTTCGAGGAAGCGCGCAAGCGGCGCGGCAAGCTTGCTTCCGTGACGAAATCCAACGCCCAGAAATACTCCATGGTGTTCTGGGACGAGATCACCGCACGGCTCGCCGCCGACTACCCGGACGTGGAGGTGACGAGCTACCATATCGACGCCATGGCCGCGCGCATGGTGATGGCGCCCGAAAGCCTCGACGTGGTGGTGGCGTCCAACCTCTTCGGCGACATCCTCACCGATCTCGGCGCCGCGATCCAGGGCGGGCTGGGCTTTGCGGCCTCGGCCAACATCAACCCGGACCGCACCGGCCCCTCCATGTTCGAGCCCGTCCACGGCTCGGCCCCCGACATCGCGCATCTGGGCATCGCCAATCCCATCGCCGCCATCTGGTCGGGCGCGCTCATGCTGGAGCATCTGGGGGAAGCGAAGGCCGCCGCCAGCGTGATGCGCGCGGTGGAAGGCGCAACGCGCCGGGGCATCGGCACGGTGCCGGGCCGCGACCGCACCGGGGCGATCACCGCCGCCGTGCTCGACGAACTGGCCTGACGGGAGACAAAGCCCCATGGAACTGAAGGACAGCGACCTCCTGCGGCAGGCGCAGCTCATCGGCGGCGCGTGGGTGGCCGCGCGCTCGGGCGCGACCATCGAGGTCGTCGACCCGGCCACGCAAGGCACGATCGGCACGGTGCCGGACGCGGACGGCGCCGACACGCGCGCCGCCATAGAGGCGGCCGAGGCCGCCTTCGGGCCGTGGCGCAAGCGCACCCATGGCGAGCGCGCCGCGCTTCTGGAACGCTGGCACCGCCTCATTCTGGACAATCTGGAGGATCTGGCCCTGATCCTCACCACCGAGCAGGGCAAGCCCCTCGCCGAAGCGCGCGGCGAGATCGGCTACGGCGCGGCCTTCGTGAAATGGTTCGCCGAGGAAGCCCGGCGCATCAACGGCTCCACCATCCCCTCGCCCGCGCCGGACAGGCGCATCGTGGTGCTGAAGGAGCCGGTGGGCGTGTGCGGCGTGGTCACACCCTGGAACTTCCCGACCGCCATGATCACCCGCAAGGTGGCCCCGGCGCTGGCGGCCGGCTGCACGGTGGTCATCAAGCCGTCGGACCTGACGCCCTATTCCGCGCTCGCGCTCGGCGTGCTGGCGGAGCGGGCGGGCATTCCCGAGGGCGTCGTCAACATCGTCACCGGCCTGCCGGAGAAGATCGGGGCGGAGCTGACCGGCAACATGGCCGTGCGCAAGATCTCCTTCACCGGCTCGACGCGCGTCGGCGCGCTGCTGATGCGCCAGTCTGCCGATTCCATCAAGCGCCTCAGCCTCGAGCTCGGCGGCAACGCGCCCTTCATCGTCTTCGACGACGCCGATCTCGATCTTGCGGTGGAAGGGGCCATCGCCTCCAAGTTCCGCAATGGCGGGCAGACCTGCGTGTGCGCCAACCGCATCCTGGTTCAGGCCGGCATTCACGATGCCTTCGCCGAGCGGCTGTGCGCGCGCGTCTCGGCCATGAAGGTCGGGCCGGGCACCGAGGCGGGCGTCGATATCGGGCCGATGATCAACCGTGCCGCCATCGAGAAGATCGACCGCCATGTGGAGGACGCGACGCGCAAGGGCGCGCGGATCGTCTCGGCGCCGCCCGCCGCGATGCCGCAGGGGCCGCAATTCACGCGCCCGCTGGTTCTGGCCGGGGCGACGACGGACATGCAGCTCGCCGCCGAAGAGACCTTCGGCCCCATCGCCCCGCTCTTCCGCTTCGAGCGGGAGGAGGAGGCCATCGCCATCGCCAACGGCACGCCCTTCGGCCTGGCCGCCTATTTCTATACCGAAAGCCTCAAGCGCTCATGGCGCGTGGCCGAAGCGCTGGAATTCGGCATGGTGGGGCTCAACACCGGCGCGATCTCCACCGAAGTCGCCCCCTTCGGCGGGGTCAAGCAATCTGGCCTCGGACGCGAGGGGGCCGGTATCGGCATCGAGGAATATCTGGAGGCCAAGAGCTTCCACATCGGCGGCCTCGGGTAGAAGCCGCCGCCTCGTCCCTTACCGGAAGCGGTCCAGCGCCTTGTAGTAGAGGCCGACCAGCGGCAGGAACCACGGCTTGCCGCTATGCCCCGGGATCGCCGGCCAGTCGAGGCCGGCGACCGGGTTGCGGTCCGCGCGGCCGAGCATCGCCTCGGCCATCACCTCGCCCATCTGCACCGACATCTGCGCGCCGTGGCCGGAATAGCCCATGGCGAAATGCACTCCGTCCGCCTCGCCCGCGCGCGGGTAGCGGTCGCGGGTCATGTCCACCATGCCGCCCCAGCAATAGTCGATCCGCGCATCGGCGAGATGGGGGAACATGCCGGCCAGCGCCCGCCGCAGGATCGCGCCGCTCTTCTCGTCCGAGCGCGGATCGGAGCGGGCCGAGAAGCGCGCCCGCCCGCCGAAGATCAGCCGGTCGTCCGGCGCGCGGCGGAAGTAGTTGCCGACGTTCAAGGAGGTCACATAGGTGCGGTCGCCCGGCAGCGTCGCCTGCATCTCCTCGGCGCTCAAGGGGCGCGTGGCGATGATGTAGCTGCCGACCGGCACGATGCGGCGGCGGAAATAGTCGAACGGGCCGGAGGTGTAGGCCCCGCCCGCCAGAAGCACCTTGTCCGCCGAGAGGCTGCCGCCCGCCAATGTCAGTTCGTGCCGCCCGCCCGCCTTGCGCCGCCCCGTGACCGGCGCGTTCTCGTAGATCGACGCGCCGTGGCGCACGGCGGCGTCGGCCAGGCCGGTGACGAAGCGGCCCATATGCATCATGGCGCTCTTTTTCGACAGCATCGCGCCATGGAAGCCGGGCGAGCCGACCTCGCCGGCAAGCTCGCCGGCCGTCAGAAGCGCGGTGTCGGGGTCGATCTCGGCATGGACCGCCTCGAAATTGCGGGCGATCCCCGCCATGTGCGCCGGCTTGGAGGCAAGCTTGAGCTTGCCGCAGCGGCGGAAGGCGCAGTCGATGCCCTCCTCGGCCACGATCCGCTCCACGCTGTCCACCGCGTCGTCGAGCGCGCGGTAGAGCGCCCTGGCCCGCTCCACGCCCAGTTCCGCCTTCGCCGCGATGTAGGAATGGGAAAGCCCGTTATTGAGGTGGCCGCCGTTGCGGCCCGAGGCGCCGAAGCCGACATGGCGCGCCTCCAGGACGGCGACCCGCGCGCCCTCCATGGCCAGCCTGCGCGCGGCCGAAAGCCCTGTGAAGCCGCCGCCCACCACGGCCACGTCGTAGCGGCCGTCCGGCGGCCCCTTCTCGGCCCCGGCAAAGCGCGGGGCGGTGTCGTGCCAGTAGGAGGTGAAGCGCATGGCGCGTGCCCTTCCTACAGGCCGACGACGGCGGGCAGGCCGGAAATGTCGCGGATCTCCGTATAGCCGTAATAGGGATTGGCCGGCTCGTGGCCGCGATTGACCCACACCTTGTTGTGGATGCCCAGATCGTGCGCGGACATGAGGTCGTAGCGGAAGGAGGAGGAGCAGTGCAGCACGTCCTGCGGCCCGCATCCCAGCATGTCGAACATGTATTCGAAGGCGCGCAGGCGCGGCTTGTAGGCGCCGGCCTGCTGGGCGGTGTAGACCGCGTGGAAGGGCGCGCCGAGCTTCTCCACATTGGAGACGATCTGCGCATCCATCGCGTTGGACAGGATGACGAGGGGTATCTCGCGGGCCACCTTGGCGAGGCCCTCCGGCACGTCCGGGTGCGGCCCCCATGTCGGCACGCGCTCATAGATGTCCAGCGCGTCCTCGGCCCGGAAGGCGACACCATTCTTGCGGCAGGTGCGCTCCACCGCGTTGTGGATCACCTCCCCATAGGGCTTCCAGTCGCCGAGGATCTCGTCGAGGCGGTAGGCGGCAAAATCGCGGACGAAGGCGGCCATGCGCGGCTCGTCCAGAAGCGGGCCGTAGATCTCGCGCGCGGCCTCGGCCATCTGGAAACGGGTGAGCGTGCCGTAGCAGTCGAAGGTCACGTATTTCGGCCGGAACTGGGTCATCGTCTCTCTCGGATCATCCTCGCGGGCGGCGCCTTGCGCCTTCGCCGTCCACGATCATAGGCGCCCGATCGGACGGCGTCCGCTGCATTGGGCGGCGGGCGAAGCAGATTGTTCCGTATCGCCCGGGCCGCCCGCACGAGATTGCGGGCGCGGCACAAGATGCGGCGGGGCCGCGCGCGCAAAGGCGAAGATGTCGAGCGCCTCTGTTCCTCGCAACGATCCCCTGCGCCCGCCGGGCTATTGCTCTCTGCGAACCGCGACGGGAGAATGCCGGGATGGACGCGATCGAGCTTTGCGACTTCACCCCCGCCCATCTGGCAGGAGCGGTTGCGCTGTCGCGCGCCGAGGGCTGGCCCCATCGGGCGGAGGATTGGGACCTCGTCCTGTCGCTCGGGCGCGGCGTGGCCGCAACACGCGGAGGATGCGTCCTCGGCACGGCGCTCATGGTGCCGTTCGGCGAGGATGCGGCCGCCATCGCCATGGTGATCGTCGATTCCGCCATGCGGGGGCGCGGGCTCGGGCGCCGGCTGATGGCGGCGGTGCTGGAGGCCGCGGGAGACCGGGAATGCCGCCTCGTCGCGACGGCGGAGGGACTGCCGCTCTACGAAAAACTTGGCTTCCAAGCGCGGGGCGCGGTGTGCCAGCACCAAGGCATCCTCGCGGCCCCGCCCGGCGCGCCGAGCGGGGCCGTCGCCTTCGATCCCGTCCCGGACATCGCGCGTCTTGCCGCCATAGACCGGGAGGCCACGAGCGTGGACCGCACCGCGCTCCTGGCGCGCCTCGCCTCGGCCGGGCGCATCGCCGTGGCGAAGGGCGGCGGCTTCGCGGCGCTTCGGCCCTTCGGGCGCGGGGCGATGGCCGGCCCGGTCGTCGCGCGCAGCGGCGAGGAGGCGCGCGACCTCCTTTCCCTCCTCTTCGCGCAGTGTCCCGGCCGTTTCATGCGCGTGGACGTGCCGGAGGAGGCGGGCCTCGGCCCGTGGCTCGAGGAACGGGGCCTTGCCCCGGTCGGCGGCGGCATCGCCATGCGCCGGGCGGAACGGCCGGCGAACGGCGCGGGCGGTTTCAAGCTCTTCGCCCTTGCCAGCCAGGCGCTGGGCTGAACCGGTCCCTCGGGCGCGGGGCCATGGGACAAGGCTGGAAACTGCCGCTCTCTTCGGCAATATTGCGTGCTGCCTCTCTTATTCGCAATTTTGTGCTGCCAAGCCGCCGAGTTCGGCGAATTCGATGAACGGGGTCCGGCAGTATGAGGGAAGTGAGACAGGGTGCGACCGGTCCTGAAAGCCCGGCCGCACCGGCAACCACGGCGAAGGAGCCAGCCCTTGACCAGACGTCTCGTCGATTTCCGGTACATGACCTTCGACGTCGTCGGCACGCTGATCGATTTCGAGGGGGGCATCACGCGGTGCCTCGAGGAGATCGGCCGGGAAGCGGGCGTGGCGGTGGACGGGGAGGCGGCGCTCGCGCTCTACCGCGCGGCCCGCTATCTGCCCGAGGCGGGCCTGTTCCCGGACGATCTGGAGCGCGTCTATCTGGAGATCGCCCCGCGCCTTCGCCTGCCGGCGGAGCCGGCGGCCGGCAGACGGCTGCGCGACAGCGTGAGGGACTGGAAGGCGTTTCCCGACAGCGCCGAGGCGCTGGCGCGGCTTTCGAAGCGCTACCGGCTGATCGCCATGACCAACGCGCAGCGCTGGGCCTTCTCGCATTTCTCGACCGAGCTCGGAGAGCCGTTCCACGCCGCCTTCACCACCGACGACACGGGCACGGAAAAGCCGGACCCGGCCTTCTTCGAAAAGGTCTTCGCCTTCGTGGAGGCCGAGGGCGGTTCGAAGGACGACATCCTCCATGTCGCGCAGAGCCAGTATCACGACATCGGAATCTCGCGGCGGCTTGGCCTTGCCAATTGCTGGATCGAGCGGCGCCACGGGCTGAGCGGCTATGGCGGGACCATCGAGCCGCAGGCCTTCACGCAGCCCGACTACCACTTCACCGCCATGGCCGCCCTTGCGGACGCGGCGGAGCGGGCCGAGGCGGCCTGAGCCGACGGGAGGCCGACCACATCCCCGCCATCCGGGGCCGGACCATGCGCGCCACAGCAAGACAGGGGAAACGACGATGACCGATCGCATCACCAACTGGTCCCGTGCCGACGACGCGATGGTGGAAGACGCCATTCGCCGGGGCGCCACCCGCCGCGAACTTCTCCAGCTCCTCATGGCCGGCGGCGTCGGCGCGATGGCGGCGGGCACCGTCCTCGGCCGGGCCACCGTCGCCCTGGCGCAGACGCCGGTCTCCGGCGGTTCGCTGAAGGCCGCCGGCTGGTCCTCCTCCACGGCCGACACGCTGGACCCGGCCCGGGCCTCGCTCTCCACCGATTACGTGCGAAGCTGCGCCTTCTACAACCGCCTCACCTTCCTGGACCGGGAGGGCACGGTGCAGATGGAGCTGGCGGAAAGCGTGGAAACGGATGACGCGCAGCTCTGGACCATCCGCCTCAAGCCGGACGTCACCTTCCACGACGGCAAGACGCTGGAGGCGGCGGACGTCGTCTTCTCGCTCAACCGCCATCTCGACCCGGCCGTCGCCTCGCGCGCCAACGCCATGGCGAGCCAGATGACTGCGATCCGCGCGCTCGATCCGCGCACCGTCGAGATCGCGCTGGAGACGCCGAACGCCGACCTGCCCACCATCCTCGCCATGCATCACTTCATGATCCTGGCGGAGGGCACCTCCGACTTCTCCACCGCCAACGGCACCGGCGCCTTCCGCTGCGAGCTCTTCGAGCCCGGCAACCGCTCCATCGCCGTGCGCAACGAATCCTACTGGAAGAGCGAAGGGCCCCATCTCGACTCCTTCGAGTATTTCGCGATCCCGGACGATACGGCGCGCGTCAACGCCCTCCTGTCCGGCGACATCCAGCTCGCCGCCTCCATCAACCCGCGCTCCATGCGCCTGGCCGAAAGCCAGCCGGGCGTCGAGCTTTCGGTCACGACCTCGGGCAACTACACCAATCTCAACATGCGGCTCGACCTGTCCCCCGGCGACAAGGCCGATTTCGTGGAGGGCATGAAGTATCTGGTCCATCGCGAGCAGATCCAGCGGTCGGTGATGCGCGGTCTTGCCGAGATCGGCAACGACCAGCCGGTTCCGCCCTCCTCCCCCTATTACAACGCCCAGCTCCAGCCCAAGCCCTTCGACCCCGAGCGCGCCCGCTCCCTGTTCGAGAAGGCGGGCGTTCTGGGCCAGTCCATCCCGCTCGTCGCCTCGGAGGCGGCCTCCTCCTCCATCGACATGGCCATGGTGGTGCAGCAGGCGGCGGCGGAGGTGGGGCTCACGCTCGACGTGCAGCGCGTGCCCTCGGACGGCTACTGGTCGAACTACTGGCTGGAGGCGCCGGTCCATTTCGGCAACATCAATCCGCGCCCCACGCCCGACATCCTCTTCTCGCTGCTCTACGCCTCGGATGCGGCCTGGAACGAAAGCCGCTACAAGTCGGAGCGCTTCGATGCCATGCTCCTGGAGGCGCGCGGCCTGCTCGACGAGGAGCGGCGCAAGGAGATCTACGGCGAGATGCAGGTGATGGTCGCCGAAGAGGCCGGCACGATCATCCCGGTCTACCTCTCCAACGTGGATGCCCTTTCCACCCGGCTGAAGGGGCTCCAGCCGAACCCGCTGGGCGGCCAGATGGGCTACGCCTTCGCCGAATATGTGTGGCTGGAGGGCTGAGCGCCGCCCCCGCCGCGACCATCACGGCCACTGGCAAGGAAGCGCCCTTGAACCACCGCATCCTGTCCCTTCTGGCGAGCCGGCTTGTCATCGCGCTGGTCAGCCTCGTCATCGTGTCCTTCGTCATCTTCTTCGCGACGGAGATGCTGCCCGGCGACGTCGCGCAGATCATCCTGGGACAGGCCGCGACGCCGGAGGCGGTGGCGGGCCTGCGGGCGGCGATGAATCTCGACGAGCCGGCCATCTGGCGCTTCCTGCGCTGGCTGGCCAACCTCGCCTCCGGTGATCTGGGCACCTCCTACGCCAACAACATGGCGATCTCCGACCTCATCGGGCAGCGACTTGCCAACACGCTGCGGCTGGCCGCCGTCACCGCCCTCTTCGCGGTGCCTGTGGCGCTGTTCCTCGGCATCACGGCCGCCACCCTGCGCGGTTCGCTCTACGACCGCATCGTCTCCATCCTCACCGTCGGCGTCATTTCCGTGCCCGAGTTCATGGTGGCGACCTCCGCCGTCCTCATCTTCGCCGTCTGGCTGCAATGGCTGCCCGCGCTTTCCTTCGCCAACGACGTGCAGTCCATCGGCCAGATGCTGCGCGTCTACGCCATGCCCGTCATCACGCTCTCCTTCGTCATCTGCGCGCAGATGATCCGGATGACGCGCGCGGCCGTGATCGACACCTTGAACACGCCCTATGTGGAGATGGCGCTCCTGAAGGGCGCCTCGCGACGGCGGCAGGTGCTGCGCCACGCGCTTCCCAACGCTCTCGGCCCCATCGTCAACGCAGTGGCGCTTTCGCTCTCCTACCTGCTCGGCGGCGTCATCATCGTGGAAACGATCTTCAACTATCCGGGCATCGCCAAGCTGATGGTGGACGCGGTGGCCACGCGCGACCTGCCGCTCATCCAGAGCTGCGCGATGATCTTCTGCATCGGCTACCTCGCCCTCATCACGCTTGCCGACCTCATCGCCATCCTGTCCAATCCGAGGCTGCGCTGATGGCGGCCGGCCCCCTGGCGCGCGGCTCGCGAAAGCTCGGCTATTCCCTCAACGCCGTCGGCCTGTTCGGCCTTGCCATCGTGATCTTCTGGGCACTGGTCGCCCTGTTCGGACCCATGCTGACGCCCTATCCGGTGGGCGAGATCGTCGACTGGGACTATTTCGGGCCGGTGTCGGCCGATTTCTGGATGGGCACGGATTATCTGGGCCGCGACATCTTCTCGCGCGTGCTCATGGGCGCGCGCTACACGGTGGGCATATCGCTGGCCGCCGTCATGCTCGCCTGCTTCTGCGGGGTCGCCCTCGGCATGGCGGCGGCGGTGACGGGCGGCTGGCTCGACAGCGCCCTCAGCCGCTTCCTCGACGCCCTGAACTCCATCCCCAGCAAGCTCTTCGGCCTCGTCGTCGTGGCCGGCGTCGGGCCCTCCATCCCCGTCCTGATCCTCACGCTCGCGGTGATCTACACGCCGGGCGCCTACCGCTTCGCCCGGGCGCTGGCCGTCAACGTCAACACGCAGGACTTCATGACGGTCGCGCGGCTGCGCGGCGAGCGCACGGCCTATCTGATCGGCTCGGAGATCCTGCCCAACATCATCGGGCCGGTGCTGGCCGATTTCGGCCTGCGCTTCGTCTTCATCGTGCTCCTCCTCTCCGGGCTCTCCTTCCTGGGGCTGGGCGTGCAGCCGCCTTTCGCCGACTGGGGCGCGCTGGTGCGCGAGAATATCGGCGGCCTGCCCTTCGGCGCGCCGGCGGTGATCTTCCCCTCCATCGCCATCGCCAGCCTCACCATCGCGGTGAACCTCCTGATCGACAATCTGCCCCGCAAGATCCGGGACCGGAGCGCCTGAATGGCCAATCTCGTCGAACTGCGCGGGCTGAAGGTCGAGGCGACCACCGATGCGGGGCGCAAGGTGGAGATCATCAAGGGGGTGGACCTCGATGTCGCCCATGGCGAGATCGTCGCCCTGATCGGCGAGAGCGGATCGGGCAAGACCACCATCGCCCTGACGCTGATGGGCCATGCGCGCCCCGGCTGCCGCATCGTGGGCGGCCGCATCATGGTGGCGGGCAAGGATATGGCCGCCTTGACGGAGAAGCAGAGGGCCAGGGCGCGCGGCACCGAGGTGGCTTATGTGCCGCAGAGCGCGGCCGCCGCCTTCAACCCCGCGCGCACCATCATGGACCAGGTGATCGAGGTGGCGCTGATCCACCGCCTGATGCCGGCGCGAGAGGCGCGCGAGCGCGCCGTGGAGCTGTTCCGCGCCCTCGCCCTGCCCGAGCCGGAGAGCATCGGCGCGCGCTATCCGCACCAGGTTTCGGGCGGCCAGCTCCAGCGCCTCTCGGCGGCCATGGCGCTGATCGGCTCGCCGGAACTGGTCATCTTCGACGAGCCCACGACGGCCCTCGACGTGACGACGCAGATCGAGGTGCTGCGCGCCTTCAAGTCGGTGATGAAGGAACGGGGCGCGGCGGGGGTCTATGTCTCGCACGACCTGGCGGTCGTCGCGCAGATCGCCGACCGCATCGTGGTGCTGAAGGGCGGGCAGGTGCAGGAGGAGGGCACCACGCAGGATATCCTCTCCCGGCCGCGGCACCCCTATACGAAGGAGCTGCTCGCCGCCTTCCGGCCGGGCCTGGCGGAGCGCGCGCGCCTGCCCGAGGCGGGCGCGCCACCGCGGCCCATCCTCGACGTCAGCGACCTCGTGGCCGGCTACGGCCCGTTGCAGGAGGACGGCACGCCCAGGCTCGTCGTCCTGAAATCGGTGAGCCTGCGCATGGAGCGCGGCTCGAATTTCGGCATCATCGGGGAATCGGGCTGCGGCAAGTCCACCCTCGCGCGGGCGATCGCGGGCATCGTGGCGCCGGTTTCCGGCTCGGTGGTCTTCGAGGGGAAGGAGCTGGGCCGCACGATCCGCGAACGCAGCCGCGACCAGCTTCGGCGGATGCAGATCGTCTTCCAGCTCGCCGATACCGCGCTCAACCCCGCCAAGCCGGTGGGCGACATCCTGGGCCGCCCCCTCACCTTCTTCAAGGGTCTTCGCGGCGCGCGCCGGGAGGCGCGGGTGGACGAGCTTCTGGACATGGTGCGCCTGCCGCGCACGCTGAAGCACCGCCTTCCGGGCGAATTGTCGGGCGGACAGAAGCAGCGCGTCAACTTCGCCCGCGCGCTCGCGGCCGAGCCCGAACTCGTGATCTGCGACGAGATCACCTCCGCCCTCGACACGGTGGTGGCCGCCGCCATCATCGAGCTGTTGCGCGAGCTTCAGAGGGAGCTCGGCCTCTCCTACATCTTCATCAGCCACGATCTCTCGCTGGTGCAGTCGATCTGCGACCGCATCGCGGTGATGTATGCCGGCGAGAAGGTGGAGGAGCTGGAGCCGTCCGCCTTCGGCGGCGCGGAGAGCCACCCCTATTCGCGGCTGCTCCACGCCTCCACCCCCAAGCTCGACCCGGCCTGGCTGGACACGCTGGAGTGGAACCCGCAGGCCGCGCGCCTGGCCGGGGAGACGCGGCGCTGAGCGGCCGCGCCCCTACCTACATGGGGAACAGCTTGGTGAGCGGCATGTGCGCCTTGGCGATGGGCGTCTTCAGCACCACGAAGCTGAAATACTTGTCGATGCCGATCTCCATGTCGGTCAGCCGCTCCATGGTGGCCTGGTATTCGGCGATGCCGCTGGTGACGAATTTCAGGAGATAGTCGTAGCCGCCCGAGATGAGGTGGCATTCCACCACGGAATCCTCCTTGTCCACCACCGAGGTGAAACGGGCGAAGTCGATCTGCCGGTGGTTCTTCAGCGTCACCTCGGTGAAGACGGTGAGCGTCTGGCCGAGCTTGCCCACATTCACCTGTGCCGAGTAGCCCTCGATATACCCGGCGGACTGAAGCTTCTTCACCCGCATCAGGCAGGGACTGGGAGAGAGATTCACCAGCTCCGCAAGCTCGACATTGGTGATCCGGCCGTTCTTCTGAAGCTCGTAGAGAATCCTGATGTCGATCCGGTCGAGCTTCATCATCGGCACCTCTCTCGCAAACGGCTACCCCTCGCCTCGGCATAGTATGCTGCCCTTGCGCGCCTCGCGCGCCGGGCCGGAATGGATCGTATCCTCAAGGCCCCGCCGCGCAAGAGCCTTTCCGCCGCGCGGCGGGCGAAAGGAAATGCGGCACGCGCCCCGATTACGGCATCCTCTCCGCTTCCCGTATCGCTATGGGAGGGGCAGACCCCACGGAGCCGCCCGAATGCCCGCCCCCCTTCTGCCCGTCGAGACGAGCCCCACCCTGCCTGCCGAGGCCGATGTGGTGGTGATCGGCGGGGGCATCGTGGGCAGCTTCACGGCCTATTATCTGGCCCGGCGCGGCATATCCGTGGCGCTGGTGGAGAAGGGGCGCATCGGAGCGGAGCAATCCAGCCGCAACTGGGGATGGTGCCGGCAGCAGAACCGGGACGCGCGCGAACTGCCCATGGCCATGCGCAGCCTCGACCTGTGGGACGCGCTGGCCGGCGAGCTGGGCCAGGATGTCGGCTTTCGCCGCTGCGGCCTTCTCTATCTCAGCCAGGACGAGGCCGAGATCGCCGGCTGGGCACGGTGGCGGGACTTCGCCAGGGGGCACGGCGTCCTCACCCATATGCTGGACGCCGGGCAGGCGGCCGCCCGCGGCGGCGCCACGGGCCGGGGCTGGAAGGGCGGCGTCTTCTCTCCCTCCGACGGGATCGCCGACCCCGCGAGGGCCGCGCCGCTGGTGGCCAGGGGCGTCATGGCGGCGGGCGGCACGGTGCACCAGATGTGCGCGGCGCGGGGACTGGAAACCCAAGGCGGGCGCGTCAGCGCGGTGATCACCGAGAAGGGCACGATCCGCACGCAGGCCGCCGTCATGGCGGGCGGGGCCTGGGCCTCCTCCTTCTGCCGGCAGCTCTTCGTCCGCTTTCCGCAATCCTCCGTGCGCTCCTCCATCCTGTCGCTCGCCTCGCATGTGGAGGGGCTGCCCGACGCGCTGCACACCGCCGCGATCTCGGTGACGCGGCGCGCCGATGGCTACACCCTCGCCATCAGCGGGCATGCCAGCATCGACCCGACGCCCCAGAAGCTGCGCTTCGCGCGCGAGTTCCTGCCCATGTTCGCCAAGCGCCGCGCCGCCCTGCGGCCGGGCGGTCTGGAAGCGTGGCGGTGCGGCCATGAAGGGCTGGCGCGCTGGCGGCTCGACCGGCCGACGCCGATGGAGAGGATGCGCATCCTCGACCCCCGGCCGGACATGCGCCTTGTCGAGGAGACGCACCGGCGCGCGGTCGCGCTCCTGCCAGCGCTCGGGCGGCTGGGCCGGCAGGCCGCCTGGGCCGGCTTCATCGATTCCACGCCAGACGGCGTGCCCGCCATCGGGCCGGTGGAGAGCCTGCCGGGCTTCATCCTCGCCGCCGGCTTCAGCGGCCATGGCTTCGGCATCGGGCCGGGGGCCGGCCATCTCGCGGCCGACCTGGCGACGGGCGGCGATCCTCTGGTCGATCCGCGCCCCTACGCGCCGTCGCGCCTCTCGCGATCGGCGCGCGGCCAGGTCGCGGATTTCTAGCGTCCCGCAAGCACTTCCCGGTCGCGAAGGCGCGCGCGCAGCCAGCCGAAGGCCGGCAGGAGAACGATCGCAAGGCTCGCCAGCACCAGCGCGAGCGCGATGGGCCGGTCCAGGAAGATGCTCCAGGAGCCGCGCGAGAGCATGAGCGAGCGGCGCAGGTTCTCCTCCAGGATAGGGCCGAGGATCAGGCCGAAGGCGAGCGGCGCGGTGGGCAGGCCGAGGCGCAGGAAGAGAAGGCCGACAAGGCCGAAGGCGATCATCACATAGACGTCGTTCATGTCGTTGCGGATGGCGAAGGCGCCCATCAGGCAGAACACGGCGATGAACACATACATCAGCCGGGCGGGGATCTGCGTGACGAGAACCGCCGCGCGGATGAGCGCGAAGCCGAGGACGAGCGTTGCCACGAGCGAGAGGAGCACCGAGGCGTAGACGGAGGAGACGAAGCCCGGATCGTTCTGGAACAGGAGCGGGCCCGGCGCGAGGCCGTGGATCAGGAGCGCGCCCATCAGCACGGCGGTGATCGTGTCGCCGGGCACGCCGAGCGCCATCAGCGGGATGAGCGAACCGCCGACGCTGGCGCTGTTGGCGGCCTCCGGCGCGAGCACGCCATCCGGGTGGCCCTTGCCGAACGCCTCCGGCTCGCGCGAAAGGCGCCGCTCCTGCGCATAGGCGATGGAGACGGCCACCGCCGAGCCGGTGGCGGGGATGGCGCCTACGAAGGTGCCCACCGCCGAGCCGCGCAGGATCGTCTTCCAGCGCGACAGGAGGTCGCCCAGCGGCACCGCGATGCGCCCCAGGCCCGGCCGCGCGCGCGGCTCGCCGGAATGGTCGAGGAGGTTGTCCAGCACCTCCGCCAGCCCGAACAGGCCGATGATCACGGGGATGAGCTGCAGCCCGGACTGGAGGAGCGGCAGGTCCAGCGTCATGCGCTGCGCGTCGGTCAAGGGGTCGAAGCCGACGGTGCCGAGCACGATGCCGATGAAGCCGATCACCCCCGCCACCAGGGTCGAGCCGCTGGAGGCGAAGGCGAGCATGGCCACGCCGAAAAGGGCGACGGCGGCAAATTCCGGGCTGCGGAAATTGGTCGCGTAGTCGGCCAGTACGGGGGTGAGGACGACGAGCGCCAGAAGGCCGAGGATCGCCCCCACGGTGGAGGCCACGAGCGCGTAGGTGAGCGCCTGCCCCGCCCGGCCCGCCCGCGCCATCGGGTAGCCGTCGAGCTGCGTGACGATCGAGGCCGGCGTGCCGGGGATTTTCAGGAGGATCGCCGAGACCGAGCCGCCATAGACGCTCGACATGAACACGGCCATCAGGAACAGGATCGCCGTGTCCGCCTCCATCGCGAAGGTGAGCGGCAGCAGGATGGCCAGCGCCATGGTGGTGCTGATGCCGGGAATGGCGCCGAGGACGAGGCCGACCAGCGTGCCGCCGACCAGCAGCGCGAGGTCCAGCGGATTGGCGAGGAAGCCCGCCAGCACCGGGAGGAACGTGTCGGTCATGGGGCCCTCATGTCGGCAGCGGCACGTTGAGAAGGCGGATGAAGACCAGCGAGACGAAGCCCGCCGCCGCGCCGGAGGCCGCGAGCGCCCCCGCGACGGCCAGGGGGCCGAGCCGCGCCTCGCGCCCGTGCAGGATCAGGATCCACGGACAGGAGAAGAGGAACACCGCAAGGGTGGTGCCGAGCCCCGTCATCAGGGCCGGCATGGCCAGGAGCGAGAGGGTGAAGCCGGCGGGAAGGAGCCAGCGGGCCGGCGCGGCCCCTCCGCGCGGGGCCTGCCCGGCCGGCGGGGCGCGGCGCAGGAGGCGGACGGCGTGCAACGCCAGGACGAGGCCCGCGAGGAAGATTGCCGCAAGGCAGAGCCGGGCGAGGAAGAAGGGGCCCGGATCGCCGGGCATCACGAAGTTCGAGAAAGCGGCCTCGCTCTGCCGGAGCAGCGCCCAGCCGAGCGCGGCGATGCCGAGGAAGATGCCGGCCGTGCCGAAGGCGGCGACGAGCCGCGCCCTGGGAGAGGTGTGCATGGCCGTTTCCCCGCAGGCTCCGCTTCAGTCGCGCCGAAGCTGCTCGGCCACGAGGCCTTGCGAGTCGAGAAGGGGATAGATCGTCTCGACCTGCCGCCCCAGTTCCTCGGCGGCCATATCGGCGCCCCCCGGCCGCAGCACGAGGCCGTTGGCGCTCGCCCGCTCGCCGAAGCCCTCGGAGCCGATGGCCGCCAGCAGCCCCTCTTCCAGGCGCGCGCGCACCGCCTCGGGCAGGCCGTCCGGCGCGGCCACGATGATGAAGTCGTTCACCGCGATGTCGTGGCCCGCCTCGGCGAAGGTCGGCACGTCCGGCAGGAGCGGATGGCGCTCGGGCGCGGCCACCGCCAGCATCCGCACGGTGCCCGCGCGCACATGCTCCAGAACCGGCGGGACGGGCAGCGTGGACGACTGGATCTCGCCCGTGGCCAGCGCCGTCACCGTCGCGGCATGGCCCTGATAGGGCACCTGCATCATCTCCACGCCCAGCGCCTCGCGGATGACATTGGCGAAGACGAAGGAGTTGCCGCCCGGCGCGTCGTTGCCGTTGACGGTGGCGAACGGGTCGGAGCGCACCGCCTCGACATAGGCCTCCACCGTCTCGATGCCGGTGGAAGCGGCGACCTGGAGCCCGCCCGGCTCGTCCGCGATGTAGGCGAGCGGGGTGAAGTCCTCGAGCTTGGGCGCGTTGACGTTCATGAAGGACTGGGTCACCGCATGCATGCCCATGATGCCGATCGTGTAGCCGTCCGGCGCCGCGTTCTCCAGATGCCGCAGGCCCGTGGAGCCCGCCGCCCCGGTCACGTTGTCCACCACCACGGGCACGCCCATGCCGGCGGACAGCTCCTGCCCCAGAAGGCGGCCGACCAGATCGTGCCCGCCCCCCGCCGGCCAGACCACGACGATATGGATCGGCTCGGACGGGTAGTCGCCCTGGGCGAGCGCGGGCGCGGAAGCGAAGGGGGCAAGGCCCAGAAGTAGGCCGGCCATGAAGCTGCGTCGTCTCATCGTTTCGACCTTTCCGGTTCGGGAAGCATTCCGGGCCTCCCCCGCGCGGGGGAGGCCGCTTCGCGGGGAGGCGTCAGTGAAGGCCGCGGTTGCGGGTCTCCACGTCGATCAGGAAGACGAAGAGCGCGGCGACGGCCAGGAGCCCGGAGAAGGCCATCAGCGACAGGCCGAAGCTCGCCGCCATCAGCGGTGCCACGATGGAGGGGGCCGCAAGCCCGCCGAGCCGCGCCACCGCGCCCGCGCTGCCCATGCCGCTGGCGCGCAGCGAGGTGGGGTAGACCTCCGGGGTGAAGGCGTAGATCGCGCCCCACGTGCCCAGCAGCGCAAAGCTCATCAGCAGCGTGGCCGCCACCACGATTCCCGCCGTCTGGCCGAGGCCGTAGGCGAGGCACCCGGCCGCGGAGAGGAGCAGGAAGCCGATCAGCGTCGGCTTGCGGCCCCATTTCTCCACGCCGTAGGCGGCCAGCGCATAGCCGGGAAGCTGGGCCAGCGCGATGATCACGAGGAACATCTCGCCCCGCAGGAAGCCGAAGCCCTGCCCCGCCAGTTGCACTGGCAGATAGACGAAGATGCCGTAATAGGACATCGAGATCAGGAACCAGGCCAGCATCAGGAAAATGGTGCGGCGGCGCAGGTCGGGCGAGAAGAGCGCGGCGATGGACTTCTTCTCCGGCGTCTCGGCCACCAGCGGGGGAATCTCGGCCTGCGTGCCGTTCACCCGCGCCACGCGCCGCAGAACGGTGCGCGCCTCCTCCGAGCGCCCCTGCTTGTTGAGGTAGAAGGGCGATTCCGGCACGTAGAAGCGCAGGACCACGCCGATCAGCGCCGGAAGGCCGGTGACGAAGAAGATGGTGCGCCAGGCCTCGCCCCCGCTGGTGCCGGCGACCAGCGCCAGGACCGCGAGCGCCACCGTGCCCACCGCCCAGAAGCCCTCCAGCAGCACGAGCCAGCGGCCGCGACGGTCGGAGGGCAGGAACTCGGCCATCATGGCGTAGTCCACCGGCAGCGTGCCGCCCACGCCCACGCCCGTCATGAAGCGCAGGAAGAGGAGCCATTGAAGGTCTGGCGCGAAGGCGGAGGCGACGCCGAAGATGGCGTCGAGGATGATGGCGATGAAGAGCACCGGACGACGCCCGATGCGGTCGGCCAGGCGCCCGAAGACGAAGGCGCCGACGAGCATGCCCAGGAAGAAGAAGGTGCCCGTCTGGAGCGCGGCGGGGACGGAAACCCCGAAGCTCGCCGCGATGGAGGGCGCGGAGAAGCCGATCGCCAGGACCTGCATGGCATCGGCGGCCCAGACCAGGCCGAAGATGACGAACAGCCTCTTCTGGAAGTTGCCGACGCCGGCGATCCCGATCGCCTGTTCAACTGTTGCTGGAGAACTCACCGACAGCCCTTTCCTGAGCGGTTTCCAAAGGTTTCATGCCCGCAGCCGGGCCCGGCATACGGGCACGCGGGGGCCTTCGGGCCGGGGCATGGAGCCCCGGTCCGGTCGCCTGGCCTGACGAAGCGGCCTCTCCCCGCCCTCCCCGCGCCGGGCGGGGAGAAGCGGCGCGGCCTATTCGACCGGCTGCATCTCCTTCACCACCACGTCGCCGTTCAGCACGATGGGCTCGTCGTCGAGGAAGAGGGAGCAGCCGCGCATGGGAATGTCGAGATGGCAGGCGGTGTCGTTCGGCCCGCCCAGCTCGTTGTTCGGCCCGGTGGAGAACATCACGTTGCCGTAGAAGGAGCGCGGCTCCATGCCCATGCCGCCCGGGAACTCGCCGGGCACCATGCCGTGCCACTTGGCCTTCTGGTTCAGGCCCCAGCCGACATGGCTCATGCCCATGCCGCGCGGATCGTTGAAGCCGGCCATGTAGGACTTGACCAGCTCGGCATCGAGCCCGCCGCGAATGTCGGTGATCCAGCCCTTCTCGATCGTGTAGGTGATCGGATCGCGCACATACATGTTCTGCGGCAGGAGGATGTCGCCCGGCGCCACGACGATGGTGCCGTCGACGCCGTCGTCGTCGCCCCCGGTGAAGACGAAGCCGGAGGGCCAGTGGTCCCAGCGGCCGGGCTCGTCGGTGCAGGCGTATTCGGTGACGGCCGGATAGGTGTTGAGCTTGTAGACGACGTCCGTGCCGTGCGGCGAGGTGATGCGCATCACCTTGGCCTTGCCGAGGATCTCGCCGGCGACCTCCACGCGCTCGCGCAGCTCCTTCGTCGGCATCAGCCGGGCCAGAAGCTCGGGCGGCTCGACGGCGGTGAGGATGCGCGTGCCGGCCGCCTGGATCGCCATCTGCTCGGGCGAGAACAGGAGGAAGATGCAGTCGATCAGCATGTCGGCCGCCTTCAGCGCCTCCACCGCCTCCGGCATGGCGGCCAGGCCCGTCTGGCCCACCGCCCAGGCGCCGGCCGGCGGCGGGGCCGGGAGGCGCATGTGATACATCTTCGCGCCGAGGCGCTGGCCGGCGGCCATGAAGGCGTCGGCATAGTCGAGGCGCTCATTGCCCTGGGTCAGCACCACGAGCTTCTCGCCCTCGTGAACGCCCGACATCTTGAGCTGGTGCAGGCAGATCTCGGTGAAGCTGAACTGGTCCATTCCTGTTCTCCTTTCGAGCCGGGGCCTGACGGCACCGACGTTCGGATGGGTCGGCCCGCCCCTCAGCGAGGCAGGCGCGCGAGATGGGCCACGGCCTCGGCCAGCGGGACCACGTCGCCATATTTGGAATCGATGTCGAAGAGATTGGCCTCGTGCGGGCCCTCGTGCCGGTCGCCCACGCATTCGCGGACGACGATGGTGCGAAATCCGTTCTGCACCCCGTCCACCGCGCTGGCGCGGATGCAGCCGCTGGTGGAGCAGCCGGCCAGCACCACGGTGTCCACCCCTTGCGCGTGCAGCATGGGGGCAAGGCTCGTGCCGAAGAAGGCGCTGGCATATTGCTTGGTGATCACCGGCTCGCCGGGGGCGGGCTCCACGCCTTCGCAGAACTCGGCCAGCGGGTTGCCGGCCACCATGGCCTTCATGACGGGGGCCTTCTTCACCCACACCCCGCCATCGGCGCAGCCGGGCGCATGGTAGAGGATGTTGGTGTGGATCACCGCAACGCCGGCCTCGCGCGCCGCCTTCAGGAGCGCCGGGGCGTGGCGCACCGCTTCCACCACGCCGGGCGCATAAAGCGGCGCGCCCTCGGTCACATAAGCCTTCATGAAGTCGATCACGAGAAGGGCGGGGCGGGCGCCGAAGCCGATCCGGCTGCCCCACACACCCTTGTAGTTCGCGCTCGCGCTCTCGCTCATGGCCACCCCCTCAATAGGCGCCGGACAGGAGCGCGCCGGCCCCCGGCACGACGGGTTCCAGATCGAGTTCCCTGAGCATCCGGTAGGTGGTGGCCACGGCGGCGGTGACGACGGGCTTGCCCGTCAGCGCCTCCACCTTGGCGATGGAGGCCAGCGAGGGCATCTGCACGCAGGCCGACAGCACGATGGCATCCACCCCTGAGGTGTCGAGGCCGGCCACGATGCCCGGCAGCTTCGCCGGGTCGTGCGCGGCCACCTTCAGATTGTCGGAGATCTCCAGCGCCTCGTGCGTGACGACCTCGACGCCCTCGGCCTCGATATAGTCGATCACGAGCTTCGTCAGCGGCTTCATGTAGGGGGCGACGAGGGCGATGCGCCTGGCCTTCATCACCTCCAGCCCCTCCACCAGCGCGCCGGCGCTGGTGACGACGGGCGCAGGCGCGCCGTTCTCGCGCGTCACCTTCGAAAGGCGCGCCTGGCTCGTCCGGTGGTAGCCGTGGCCCATGGCCATGATGGCGACGAGGCAGGCATAGCCGAGCACGTCCACCTGCGCGTCGGACAGCTCCAGCGCGCAGCGGTCGGACTGGGCGTCCATCGCCGCCAGCTCGTCCTTCGTCACGTGCTTCATGCGCATGCGGGCGGAGTGGAAGGTGAAGCGCTCGGGCCGGATGAGCTGGCGCGCGGCCAGCATCGCCGGAATCTCCGTCTCCATCGTGACGTTGGAGCTCGGCACGATCTGGCCGATGCGGAAGCTCTTCGTGCTCATGCGCCGGCCCTTGCGAAAGAGGTGCCCAGAAGCTCGTCGAGGGCCAGGAAGAAGCCGTCGAAATCGTCCCAGGGGATCATGTGTCCGGCATCGGGCACACGGGCGATGCGGATATCGGGGTTGAGTTCGAGGATTTCGGCCTCGTCGGCCGGCTCGATCACGCCGCCGCGTCCGGCCACCATCAGCGTGGCGGGCACGGGCAGGCCCGGCAGGTCCTTGTGGATGTCGTCCCGATGGAAACCCTCGAAGGCGGTGACGATGGCCGGCTCGTGGCAGGTGTGCAGCCATTCGGCGCGCAGCGCGCGCTGCTCCTCGCTCCAGGTGGGGCAGAAGGCCTTCATTGCCTCGGCATCCATGCCCCGTTCGGCGAGGCGTATGGAATCCACATACCAGGGCAGTCTGGAGGGATACGCCCTGCGGCCGGGGCCGGAGACGGGCGGATCGACGAGGACGAGGCGCTCCATGCCGGCGGCGTTGCGGCTGGCGGCCCGCACCGCGATGCGCGCGCCCATGGAATGGCCGAGCACGGTGACGCCCGAGAGGCCGAGAGCGCCGATCAGGGCTGAGAGATCGTCCGCCATCGCGTCGAGCCCGTAGTCGAGCCCCGGCCCGGAGGAGGAGAGGCCGCGCCCGCGCACGTCGAGGACATGCACGTCGAAGGCTTGCGCGAGGCGCTCGGCGACGAAGCCCCAGGTGATCGCCGGGCTGGTGATGCCCGGCACGAGGACCAGCGGCGCGCCCTGCCCCGCATAACGCAGGACGTGGAGGCGTACCCCGTTGGCCGCCACATTGAAGCCGAAGGCGGCGCTCATGCCGCCACGCCTTCGCGCAAGGGGTGCCCGAACACGTCGTAGCCGAAGACCCAGGCCGGGTCCTCCTGCGTGCGCAGCCAGGTGTTGGCGTTGGAGACGGCCTGCACGCGCGAGGCGCGATCGCGCCGGTTCGCCTCATAGAGGCGGAAGGCGCTCTCGTGGTCAGACAGGCCCGTTTCGGCGAGACACCGCGCCAGCATCGCCCCGTCCTCGATGGCCATGGCCGCGCCCTGCGCCATGTGCGGCTTCATCGGGTGGCAGGCGTCGCCGAGCAGCACCATGCGCCCCCGGCTCCACAGCGGCAGCGGGTTGCGGTTGAGAAGGGGCCATTTGGAGATGTCCCCGGCGCTGTCGATCAGCGCCTGCACGATCGGATGATAGCCGGCGAAGGCCTCACGCATCTCCTCGCGCGAGGAGGGCACGGAGCCTGCCTCATGGGTCCATTCCGGATGGGGAACGCCGGTGACGAAGTAGTATTCGTCGCGCCTGGCCGTGGTGTAGTAGACCATCATGTGGCGGTCCTCGCTCCACCACTTCACGCAGGGCTCGAACTCCAGACCGGTGCGGGCGAGGTCTCCCGCGCGGATCAGCGCGCGATGGGCCACCCAGCCGCTGTCGTTCGGCTTCTCCGGGCCGAGGAGCACCTCGCGGATGCGCGAATTGATGCCGTCCGCGCCCACCACGATGTCGGCGCGCGAGCGCGTTCCGTCGGCGAAGAAGAGATCGACGCCCGCGCCGTCGTCGCGCACATCCGCAAGCTGCTTGCCGAAGCGGATGGTGCCGGGCTCCAGCGCCCCGATCTGCAATTCGTGCAGATCGCCGCGATGGATGGTGACATAGGCGGCGCCGTATTCCTTCAGCGCGAAATCGCCCAGCGGAATGCGCGAGAGGTAATCGCCCGTCTCTCCGTCGCGGCTCATCCAATGGTCGGGATGGGAGCTGATCGCCGAGACGGCGTCCTCGATGCCCAGGCGCCGGAAGATCTTCAGGACGTTCGGCCCCATGTGGATGCCCGCGCCGAGGCGCGAGAAGGCGGGCGCCTGCTCGAACACCTCCACGCTGAAGCCGGCCCGCTGCAGGAGGGCGGCGGCGGCCGCGCCTCCGAGACCGGCTCCGATGATGGCGATACGGGGTTGTTGCATGGGGAACGTCCGGGGCCTGTGATATTTGATGCAGATCAAATGAAAGAGTGTATGCGCTCTTTTTGCAAGCAAAAATATTAGGCATCCATCCTTCGGATCTCTGCGAGAAATTGCTGCATTTGCGCTATTTTTTCGGCATATCGGAGCGTTGACAGCTTTTCCCGATGACGTCTATCGTAGCGTATGCTCTTTATTTCAGGACCGGAATCGATGTCGCCCGGCTCTCCGGAACCGTTCGGTCCGGCGCCTTTCCCCCTGCCGATCCAGCCTGCCCGCGCTTGCACTGTGCGCGCGGAGCGCCTACGCGCGGCCGGGTGCGCCAAGGACGGGCCAGCGAACAGGACGGGGCGGAGCGATGGGCGAGGAGCCGGACGGGCGGCAAGAGCCGCAGGGCACGCAGGACTACCGGTTCTCGGACCAGATCGGCTATCTCCTGCGCCGCGCCTATCAGCGCCATCTGGCGATCTTCCAGGCGAATGCCAGCGACCCGCATCTCACCGCCGTGCAGTTCTCCACCCTGTGCGCGCTGCGCGACCGGGGCGCGCAGTCGCAGGGCGCGCTGGTGAAGTCGACGGGGGTCGACCAGGCCACGATCCGCGGCATCGTGGACCGCTTGAAATGGCGCGGCTTCATCTCGCTCTCCAAGGACAGGCACGACGGCCGCAAGGTGATCATCGACATCACCCCGGCGGGCCGGGAGACGCTGGAGCGCATGATCCCCTGCGCGGCCCGCATCAGCGAACTGACCATGCAGGACCTCAATCCGGCAGAGCGCATGGCGCTTCTCTACACGCTGCGCCGCATCTCCGGCACGGAGGAGGCCGAGTAGCCCGGCCTGCCGCATGAGCGCTGCGGACGCCCCGCGAAACGGGCCGCCGGGCCGGACCACGCTTCTCGTCAACGGGCGGGCGCGCGCGGTGGAGGCCGACCCCGCCACCCCGCTCCTCTACGTGCTGCGCAACGACCTTGCGCTCAACGGTCCCAAATACGGCTGCGGGCTCGGAGAGTGCGGCGCCTGCGCCGTGCTGGTGGGGGACAAGGCCGTGCGCTCGTGCACCGTGCCGCTCTCGGCCCTGCGCGGGCGCCCCGTCACCACGCTGGAGGGGCTCGGCACGGCCGAGGCGCCCCACCCCGTGCAGCGCGCCTTCATCGAGGCGCAGGCCGCCCAGTGCGGCTATTGCCTGAACGGCATGATCGTGGCGACCGTCGCGCTCCTGCGGCGCGAGCCCCGGCCCGACGAGGCGGCCATCCGCAAGGCGCTGCGCCACCATCTGTGCCGCTGCGGCACGCATATCGAGATCCTCGCCGCCGTGCGCCTCGCCGCCGACCGGGCGGCGGCCGATCTCGCGGAGCCAGACGCATGAGCCCCAAGCGCGACCGCCCGGCGGCGGACTATCTCGCCGATCCCGACCGCCTGACCGTCTCCCGCCCTGCCGCCTCCGGGGCGGACGAGCTGTTCCTCGCGCTCTGCGCGGACGGCACGGCCACGGCCTTCAACGGCCATGTGGACCTCGGCACCGGCATCCGCACCGCGCTCGCCCAGATCGTGGCCGAGGAGCTGTGCCTGCCCTTCGAGCGGGTGGAGATGGTGCTGGGCTCCACCAGCGCCACGCCCGACCAGGGCGCGACCATCGCCAGCGAGACCATCCAGGTTGCCGCCGTGCCGCTGCGCCGGGCCGCCGCCACGGCGCGCGCCTGGCTGCTCGGCGAAGCCGCGCGCCGCCTGGAACGCCCCGCCGAGGCGCTGCGCGCCCGGGAGGGCGCGGTTTGGGCGGAAGGGGGCGGCAACCTGTTCCTGCCCTATGGTGACCTCATCGCCGGCAAGGCCGTGCGCCTTCGAATCGACCCGCAGGCGCCGCTGAAGCCGACAGCGCACTACACGGTCGTCGGGCAGGGCCGGGCGCGCACCGACATTCCCGCCAAGGCCACGGGCGCCTTCACCTATGTGCACGATGTGCGCGTGCCGGGCATGCTGCACGGGCGCGTGGTGCGCCCGCCCTATGCCGGCTTCGACACGGGCGCCCATGTGGGGGCGAGCCTGATATCGGTGGACGAAGCCTCGGTCGCCGACGTGCCGGGCCTCGTCGCGGTGGTGGCGATCGGCGATTTCGTGGGGGTCGTGGCCACGCGCGAGGAGAACGCGGTGCGGGCCATGCGCCAGCTCGCCGTGCGCTGGAAAGCCCCGCCGGGCGTCCCGAACCTCAACGCGCCCGAGGCCCCGCTGCGGGAGAACCAGGCCACGGCGCGCGTGCTGGCCGACACGGGCGATGCACGGGCCGCCCATGCGGCCGCCGCCGAGCCGCTCTCGCGCACCTATGTCTGGCCCTACCAGATGCACGGTTCCATCGGCCCCTCCTGCGCGGTGGCGGACTGGCGCGAGGACGGGCTCACCGTCTGGTCCGGCACCCAGAACCCCTTCCCGATGCGCGCCGACCTCGCCCGCCTCCTCGACATGCCGCAGGAGCGCGTCGTGGTGGAGCGGCTGGAGGCGGCGGGCTGCTACGGGCGCAACTGCGCCGACGACGTGACGGCCGACGCCGCGCTCCTCTCGCGCGCCGTCGGCGCGCCGGTGCGCGTGCAGCTCACCCGCGAGCAGGAGCACGCCTGGGAGCCCAAGGGCGCCGCGCAGGTGATCGACGTGCGCGGCGGGCTCGACACGGAGGGCGGCCCGGCGCTCTACGACTTCGAGACGCGCTACCCCTCCAACCTCGCGCCCACCCTGCCCCTCATCCTCACCGGCAAGGTCGCGCCCGTCGCCGACATCGCGCAGATGGGCGACCGCACCGCCATTCCGCCCTACGCCTTCCCCAATCTTCGCGTCACCGTGCACGACATGCCGCCCATCGCGCGCGCCTCGTGGTTCCGGGGCGTGTCGGCCATGCCCAACACCTTCGCGCATGAGAGCTTTATCGACGAGCTGGCGACCGCGGCCGGCGTCGATCCGGTGGAGTACCGCCTGCGCTACCTCACCGACCCGCGCGCGGCCGATCTCGTGCGCGCGGTGGCCGAGCGGGCCGAATGGAAGCCGCATACCGGCCCCTTCAGCCACGGCGGCGAGGGCGACATCCTCTATGGCCGGGGCTTTGCCTACGCGGTCTATGTGCACGGCAAGTTTCCGGGCACGGCGGCGGCCTGGGCGGCGTGGGTGGCCGATGTCGCGGTGAACAAGGCCACCGGCGAGATCGCCGTGACGCGCGTCGTCTGCGGGCAGGACACGGGCCAGGTGATCAACCCGGACGGCGTGCGCCACCAGATCCACGGCAACGTCATCCAGTCCACCAGCCGCATCCTGAAGGAGGAGGTGCGCTTTTCGGAAACGGGGGTCTCCAGCCTCGAATGGGGCGCCTATCCGATCCTCCAGTTCCCCGACGTGCCGCAGATCGACGTTCTGATGGTGCCGCGCCCGGACGAGCCTCCGCTGGGCGCGGGCGAATCGGCCTCCGTGCCGAGCGCGGCGGCCATCGCCAACGCCATCTTCGACGCCACCGGCGTGCGCTTTCGCGAATTGCCGCTGACGCCCGAGCGGGTGCGCGCCGCACTCAACCCCCTGCCCCCGCCCGCGCCGGACCAGGGCGGCGCGAAGCGGCGGCGCTGGGGGTGGCCGCTGGCCGGGCTCCTGGCGGGAACGCTCGCCACGGGGGCGGCGATCCTGCCCTTTCGGGCCCCCATCGCGCCGGTGCCGCCGCCCAGCGCGGACGTCTTTTCCGCCGCGACGGTGGAGCGCGGGCGGCTGGCCGCCGCCGCCGGGGCCTGCAATGTCTGCCATACCGGCGCGGACGGAACGCCCTTCGCGGGCGGGCGGGGGCTGGAGACGCCCTTCGGAACGGTCTACGCCACCAACATCACGCCCGATCCGCAAGCGGGCATCGGGGCGTGGAGCTATCCGGCCTTCGAGCGCGCCATGCGCCAGGGCGTTTCGCGCGACGGGCGCCATCTCTACCCGGCCCATCCCTACACCGCCTTCGCCAAGGCCGGGGAGGCCGACATCCAGGCGCTCTACGCCTTCCTGATGACGCAGGCGCCCTCGCCCGCCGCCGCCCCGAAGACGGAATTGCGCTTCCCCTTCAACATCCGCCCGCTGATGGCCGGATGGAACGCGCTGTTCCTCTCACCCGCCCTCCCTGCCGATCCGGCGCGGGGGGCGGGCTGGAACCGGGGCGCGGAGCTGGTGGAGGGGCTCGGCCATTGCGCGGCCTGCCACTCGCCCCGCAACGCGCTGGGCGCCGAGGGCAAGGGCGCGGCGCATCTCTCCGGCGGCCAGGCCGACGGATGGGACGCGCCGGCCCTTGCGGCCCCCGCCTCCTTCGCGCCGGTCGGCTGGAGCGAACAGGCCTTCTACGACTATCTGCGCACCGGCCGCTCTGCCGAGCACGGCGCGGCGGGAGGGCCGATGGCGCATGTGGTGCAATCGCTCGAGCCCCTGCCCGATTCCGACATCCGCGCCATGGCCACCTATCTGGCGAGCCTCGGCGAGGGGGCCGGGCGGGCGGCGCCGGACGTGATCGCCGCCTCGCAGGCGGCCGCCGGCCCCGCAGCGCTGGCCGAGCCGGTCGGCGCGCGCATCTTCGACGGGGCCTGCGCCTCCTGCCACGAGGGCGATGCGGCCATCGCGTCGCTGGCGCTGAACACGAACCTGCACGCCGACAGCCCCAACAATCTGATGCGGGCGATCCGCGAGGGCGTGCCCCTGCCCGCCGGCATTACCGAGGAGACGATGGCGATGCCGGCCTTCGCGGGTGTCCTGGACGAGCCCTCGATCGAGGCGCTGGCGCGCTATCTTCGCGCGCGCTACGCGCCCGAGCGCCCCGCCTGGGACTGACGGCGCGCTCGGCCTAATGCGCGGCGTCCTGCCCGTCGCCGGGGCAGGGCGGCCTCGGGGAGGGGCCGGCGAGTTCCGCGCGCCACTGCCCGGTGCCGATGAGCTCGGCGAGCACGTCGCGGCACAGCGCCTCCACCGCCGCCATCGCCTTGGAGGCGGGCCGATCGCAACTGCGCACGAGATGGACCGTGCGCGTCAGGGCCGGCGTGCCGATGCTCCAGCAGCGGAAGCGCCCCGCCTCGACATCGGGCGCGACGGCGTTCACCGGCAGGATGGAGTAGCCGACGCCCCGCTCGACCAGTTCCTTGATGACGCTGTAGGAATCCACCTCGAAGACGGTGGAGAAGCCCAGCCCCTGCCGCTCCATCCGCGCGTCGATCAGGCTTCGCAGCCCGTGCCCCGTGCCGGGAAGGACGAGCGGCAGATGGCAGATCGCCTCGAGCGAGACGCTGCCGGGGGCCGGCGTCTCGACGCCGGCGAGGCCGGCGGCGGGCGCGAAGAGGCACAGCCCCTCCTCCACCACCGGCTCCGATGTCAGGCCCCGCTCGTCCACGGGAATGTAGAGCAGGCCGAGATCGACCCTTCCCTCATGCAGCCATTCGAGCACGAAGCCGCTCATCGCCTCGGCCACCTTGAGGTGGATGCGCGGATAGGCGGTGCGGGTCTTCAGGATCAGCGGCACCGAGAGCATTTCCCCGATGGTGCCCGGCAGGCCGAGCCGCACCTCCCCCGCCGGCTCGCTGCCATGGTCGGAGACGGCCTGCTTCATGGCCTCGAAATCGGCCACCAGCGCGCGGGCGCGCTCCAGAAGAAGCTCGCCGGCCGGCGTGGGGAACACGCCCTGCGGCGTGCGCAGGAGAAGCTCGGTGCGCAGATCGGCTTCCATGTTGCGCACATGAAGCGACAGGGCGGGCTGGGCGACCCGAAGGCTGACCGCCGCCCTCGAGAAGGACTTCGCCTCCACGATGGCGATGAAATAGCGAAGCTGCCGAAGATCCACGGCCCGTCGTCCTCCCTCGCCCGCGCCCTGCCATGCTTAGCGGGCGCGCCGCGCACGGGCAACGGCGCGCCAGCACGAAACTTTCTGGCGGGGATCGCGAAGCTGTATTGGAGGCGCCGGGGCCGGGCGGCGATGCTGGCGGCGCAGCCCTGGAAGCCTCACCCATGCCCATGATCGACGCCTCTCCCTTCTTCCCCCTGTTCGTGCCGGCCGACCGGCCGGAGCGCTACGCGAAGGCCGCGGGCGCCGGCGCGGACGCGATCATCGTCGATCTGGAGGATGCGGTGGCGGCGGGGGCGAAGGACGCGGCCCGCGCCGCGCTGGTCGGCCGCCTGCGCGAAGGTGGCCTCGGCGCCCCGGTGCTGGTGCGCGTCAACGCGCCGGACACGCCCTTCTTCGAGGCGGATGTCGCGGCCCTTCGCGGGCTGGAGATCGCGGGCATCGTCCTGCCCAAGGCCGAAAGCGCGCAGGCGGTCCGGTCCCTGCGCGCCGGGACCGGATGGCCCGTCGTGGCGCTGGTGGAATCCGCGCGAGGGCTCGCCCGGGCGCGCGAGCTGGCGGCGGCGGCCGACCGCCTCGCCTTCGGCTCCATCGATTTCGCCCTTTCCATCGGCGCGGCGCACAGGCGCGAGGCGCTTCTCCTGGCGCGCTCGGAGCTCGTGCTGGCCGCCGCCCTCGCCGGGCGGCCCGCGCCGCTCGACGGGGTGACGACCTCCGTCTCCGATCCCGGCGCGGTGGAGGACGACGCGGCCTATGCGGCGGCGCTGGGCCTCGGCGGCAAGCTGCTGATCCATCCGAGGCAGCTTGCGCCCGCGATCCGGGGCTTCGCGCCGGCGCCGGCACAGGCGCAGGAGGCCGGGCGGATCGTCGAAGCTTCCGGGGGCGAAGCCGTGAAGCTCGACGGGCGCATGGTGGACCTGCCCGTGGTGGAGGCGGCAAGGACGGTGCTCGCAAGGCATGAAAGAGCGGCGAGCCGCCTGGCCGCGCTCGGAGCGGGAGGGGAGCGATGACGGACGAAACGGGCAGGCTTGCCGCCTATGTGGCGGGATTGCGGTTCGAGGACCTGCCGGAAGGCGTCGGCGCGCGGGCGCAGGGCCTCGCGCTCGACCTTGCCGGCTCCATCGTGCGGGCGGACAGGGAAGCCGATTCCACGCCCAGCCTCTATGCCGCCCTCAGGACGCTGGGGCTCGACGCACCCGGCGCGGCCAGCGTCGTCGGCTCGGGCCGCCGGCTCGCGCCGCCCGTGGCCGCGCTCGTCAACGGCATGCTCGGGCACTCGCTGGATTTCGACGACACCCATGCCGACTCCTCCCTGCATCCCTCCGCGCCGGTGGTTCCGGCGGCGCTGGCCGTGGGCGAGGCGGTGGGCGCCAGCGGCGCCGAGATCGTAGCCGCCATCGTGGCGGGCTTCGAGGTGTGCTGCCGCCTGGGCCTCGCCCTCGATCCCAGCGCGCATTACGCGCGCGGCTTCCACCCCACGGCCACGGCCGGCACCTTCGGCGCGGCGGCGGCGGCGGGCAAGCTCTACGGGCTCGACGCGGCGGGCATCGCCAGCGCCTTCGGCGTCTCGGGCAGCCAGGCGGCGGGCTCGCTCCAGTTCCTGGAGAACGGGGCGTGGAACAAGCGCTGGCAGGTGGGGCAGGCCGCGATGAACGGCGTGATGGCCGCAGCGCTGGCCAGCCAGGGCTTCAAGGCCGCCGCCGAGCCCATCGAGGGCAAGCACGGCCTGCTCGCCGGCTACACGGACGGCGGGAACCCCGGCAAGGCGGTGGCCGGTCTCGGCACGGTGTTCGAAACCCTGCGCATCGGCGTCAAACCCTATCCGAGCTGCCGCTACACCCATGCCGCGCTGGACGGGCTGGAGGCGATCCGGCGCGAGAACGGCCTGGCGGCGGGCGATTTCCATGCCGTATCCATCGGCCTGCACCGCAACGGCATCATCCTGACCGGCGAGCCGCCGGCGCGCAAGCGCCGGGCGCGCAGCGTGGTGGAGGGGCAGTTCTCCATGCCCTTCACCGCCGCCGTGATGATCGAGCAGGGCTCCTTCGGCTGGGACGATTACCGGCGGCTGGGAGAGCCCGGCCTCGACGTCATCGCGGACCGCGTGGAGGTGGTGCGCGACGAGACGCTGGAAGGGCTCGCCCACCCCTTCGGCGCGACGTTGCGGGTGGCGACGCCGCAAGGCACGCTGGAGCGGCGCATCGCGGACCCGGCCGGCGAGCCGGCGACCTTCCCCGGCGAGGCGGCCCTGCGGGCCAAGTTCATGACGCTGGCCGAGCCGGTCCTGGGTGCGCAGGCCGCCCCTCTGGCGGACTTCTTCCTGACGCTAGGCACGCGGAACGCCATCTCCGGCGCGCTGAGGGCGGCGGCGTGACGGTGATCGGCGAGGCGGATTTCGTCGCCTCGCTGGCCGACGCGCTCCAGTATATCTCGATCTACCACCCGCCGGACTTCATCGCCCACATGGCGGCGGCCTACGAGCGGGAGGAGAGCCCCTCGGCAAGGAGCGCCATCGCGCAGATCCTCGTCAATTCGCGCATGGCCGCGCTCGGCGGGCGGCCGATGTGCCAGGACACGGGCACAGTCAACGTCTTCCTCAAGATCGGCATGGGCGCGCGCTTCGACACGAAGCGGGCGCTGGGCGAGCTGGTGAACGAGGCGGTGGAGCGCGCCTATACCGACCCCGCCAACCCCTTGCGCGCCTCCATCGTGGCCGATCCGATCTTCGAGCGCCGCAACACGCGCACCAACGCCCCGGCCGTTCTGCACGTGGAGATGGTGGCGGGCGAGCGGGTCGGCGTGCATGTCGCCGCCAAGGGCGGGGGTTCGGAGAACAAGGCGAAATTCGCCGCGCTCGAGCCGTCCGATTCCGTCGCCGACTGGGTGCTGCGCACGGTGGAGGGGCTCGGCGCAGGCTGGTGCCCGCCGGGGCTTCTGGGCATCGGGGTGGGGGGCAGCCCGGAAAAGGCGATGCTGATGGCCAAGGAGTGCCTCCTCGCGCCGCTCGACATGGGCGAGCTTCTGCGGCGCGGCCCCGCGTCCAGGCTGGAGGAGATGCGCATCGACATCTTCCAGCGCATCAATGCGCTCGGCATCGGCGCGCAGGGGCTGGGCGGGCTGACCACGGTGCTCGACGTGAAGATCGCGACATGGCCGGTCCATGCCGCCTCGCTTCCCGTGGGCCTCATCCCGCAATGCGCGGCGGACCGCCATCTCGCCTTCACGCTGGACGGCTCGGGGTCGGCGCGCTTTGCCCCGCCCTCCATCGAAGTCTGGCCGGAGATCGCGCTGGAGGCATCGGCGCAAGCGCGGCGCGTGGACCTAGACAGCTTGACGCGCGAGGAGGTCGCGGCATGGCGGGCGGGCGAGACGCTGCTCCTGTCGGGCCGCCTCCTGACCGGGCGCGACGCCGCCCACAGGCGCATGGCGGGCATGATCGAGCGGGGCGAGCCCCTGCCCGTCGATCTGAAGGGCCGCGCGATCTACTATGTCGGCCCGGTGGATGCGGTGCCGGGCGAGGCGGTGGGGCCGGCCGGCCCCACGACATCGACGCGCATGGATCCCTTCACGCCGCTGCTTCTGGAGCGCACCGGGCTTCTCGTGATGGTCGGCAAGGCCGAGCGCGGCCCGGACACGGTGAACAGCATCGCCCGGGCCGGCGCGGCCTATCTGATCGCGGTCGGCGGCGCGGCCTATCTCGTCTCCCGCGCGATCCGCTCCGCGAGGGTGCTCGCCTTCGAGGATCTGGGCATGGAGGCCATCCACGAATTCGTGGTGGAGGACATGCCGGTGACGGTGGCGGTGGACGCGGCCGGGACGTCCATCCACGAGAGCGGGCCGAGGCGCTGGCGGGCCCCGGCCGTTCGCCGCGTCCCCTCCCTCGGGCGGTAGCGAGGGGCCGGTCTCCCGGCCTCCCTTCTCAGTTGGCGTACTCGCCGGCCTGCTCGATCAGCGGCCGCCAGAACTCGATCTCGCTCTTGAAGAGTGCTTCCAGCGATTGCGGCGTGATGTCCTCCTGCGGCACCGGCGTGGTGCCGAGCTCGGCGAAGCGCTGGATGACGGTCTCGTCCGCAAGGGCGATCCGGAGCGCCTCCGTCAGCCGCTCGCGCGCCGCCTCCGGCGTGCCGGCGGGCACGTACATGCCGTGCCACACGCCGATCTCGAAGCCCTCCAGCCCCTGCTCCAGCGCGGTCGGCACGTCGGGCAGCGTCTCGATGCGCTCGGCGGTGGCCGTGGCATAGGCCTTTACCCCGCCGCCGGCCACCGCGCTGGTCGCGCCCGTCGTCTGGTCGCACAGGAGATCGACCTGCCCGCCCATCGTATCGGTCAGCGCCGGGCCGGTGCCGGGATAGGGAACGGTGGTGAGCTGCACGCCCACCGCCTGCATGAACAACATGCCGCACAGATGCGAGACCGCGCCCGGCCCGGCATTGGCCAGGAGCGTCTCCTCCGGGTTCTCGCGCACCATCTCCAGAAGGGCGGCGAAATCCTGCGCCGGATAGTCCGGGCGGCTGACGAGCAGCATCGGCACCGTCGTCACCTGCCCCACATAGTCGAAGGCGGTGAGCGGATCGTAGGGCAGATCGCGATAGAGCGTGGCGCTGGTCGCCATGCCCATGTGGTGCAGGAGAAGCGTGTGCCCGTCCGGCGTCGACTGGGCGAGGCGGCCGGCGGCCAGCGTGCCGCCCGCGCCCGTGACGTTCTCGACCAGCACCTGCTGGCCCAGGGTCGCGCTCATGGACTGCGCGATCAGGCGCCCGATGACGTCGGTGGGCCCGCCCGCGGAGAAGGGAATGAGCATCGTCACCGGCTGTGTCGGGAACGCCTGCGCGAGCGCATGAACCGGGACCGATAGCGAGAGCGCCGCGCCGAGCGCGGCCTTGGCGAGAAACGTCACAGGCTTCCTCCTCTTCAAACCCGAAGCCCTATCCGCCCGAACGCATGTGGCCGAATGGGCCTTTTTCTTCAAAGCCGTCTCCGGCAGGCGGCGCCTCCCGCGCCGCGTGTGGCGATCCTTTCGCGAAGCGGGCCGGAGCGCAAAGACGCCTTCGCTCTGCCCGCCATCATGGAATGTTATCGGCGTGCCATAGCTCCCGGCTATGGCGCTTAGGCCAAATCCGTCTTTGCCCCGGGCTCGCGCCGCGAAGATGATGGCCGCACATTCCCCCAAGGACCCGCCGTATCATGGACAGCCTGACCCCGACCGCCGACCATCAGGACATCCGCGAGGAGATCGCCAAGCTCTGCGCCGGATTTCCGGGCGAGTACTGGCGCAAGCTCGACCGCGAGGCGGCCTATCCGGAAGAGTTCGTGGACGCGCTCACGCAAGGGGGCTGGCTCGCGGCGCTCATCCCGGAAGACTACGGCGGCTCGGGCCTGCCACTTTCGGCCGCCGCCGCCATACTGGAGGAAGTGCAGCGCGCGGGCTGCAACGGCGGGGCGTGCCACGCGCAGATGTACATCATGGGCGCGCTGCTGCGGCACGGCTCGGACGCGCAGAAGCGCCAGTACCTGCCGGCGATCGCGAGCGGCGAGCTGCGCCTCCAGGCCTTCGGCGTGACCGAGCCCACCAGCGGCACGGACACGACCTCCATCAAGACCTTCGCCGAGAAGCGGGGCGATCGCTACGTCGTCAACGGGCAGAAGGTCTGGACCTCGCGTGCCGAGCATTCCGACCTGATGCTGCTTCTGGCCCGCACGACGCCCAAGGACCAGGTGCAGAAGCGCACGGACGGGCTCTCGGTCTTCATCCTCGACATGCGGCAGGCGAAGGAGAACGGGCTTTCGATCCGGCCCATCCGCGCCATGATGAACCACGCGACGACGGAGGTCTTCTTCGACAATGTGGAGATTCCGGCCGAGAACCTCGTCGGCGAGGAGGGCAAGGGCTTCCGCTACGTCCTGTCGGGCATGAACGCCGAGCGCATCCTGATCGGCGCCGAATGCGTGGGCGACGCCAAATGGTTCGTCGAGAAGGCGAGCGCCTACGCCAGGGAGCGCGTGGTCTTCGGCCGCCCCATCGGCCAGAACCAGGGGGTGCAGTTCCCCATCGCCAAGGCCTACGCCCAGATGCGCGCGGCGGAGCTGATGGTGCGCGAGGCGGCGCGGCTCTTCGAGGCCGGCATGGCGTGCGGAGCGGAAGCGAACATGGCCAAGATGCTGGCGGCCGAGGCCTCATGGGCGGCGGCGGAAGCCTGCGTGCAGACCCATGGCGGCTTCGCCTTCGCGGAGGAGTACGACGTGGAGCGCAAGTTCCGCGAGACGCGCCTCTACCAGGTGGCCCCGATCTCCACCAACCTCATCCTCTCCTACATCGCCGAGCATGTGCTCGGCATGCCGAGGTCCTACTGATGGGCACGCGCCTGCCCCTCGAGGGGCTCACCGTCGTCGCGGTCGAGCAGGCGGTCGCCGCTCCCTTCTGCACCGCGCGCCTTGCCGATGCCGGCGCGCGCGTCATCAAGATCGAGCGGCCGGGCGGCGACTTCGCCCGGGGCTACGACGATGTGGCCAACGGCCAGAGCAGCTATTTCGTCTGGCTGAACCGGGGCAAGGAATCGCTCGTTCTCGACCTGGCGAGCGAGGAAGGGCGACAGGAGCTCGGCAAGCTCATCGCCGGCGCGGACGTTCTGGTGCAGAACCTCAAGCCCGGCGCCCTCGCCCGGCTCGGCTTCGGCACCAAGGCGCTTCGCGAGCAGCATCCGCGCCTCGTCAACCTTGCGATCTCCGGCTACGGGGAGAGCGGCCCGCTCGCCTCGCGCAAGGCCTACGACCTCCTGATCCAGGCCGAATCCGGCCTTGCCTCGATCACCGGCGGCCCGAACGAGCCGGCGCGCGTGGGCGTTTCGGTGGTGGACATCGCCACGGGCGCGACGGCCCACGCCGCCGTCCTCGAAGCCCTCATCGCCCGCGCAGCGACGGGCGAGGGGGCCGACATCCACGTCTCCATGTTCGACGTGATGGCCGACTGGCTGACCGTGCCGCTGCTGCACGAGGAAGGCGGCCGGAGCCCGCAGCGCGTCGGCCTCGCCCACCCTTCCATCGCGCCCTACGGCGCGTTCCGGGCGGGCGACGGCGCCCTGTTCCTCATCTCGATCCAGAGCGAGCGGGAGTGGAAGACGTTCTGCGACCATTTCCTCGGGCAGCCGGGCCTGCCTGCCGATCCGCGCTTCTCCTCCAACGTCGCGCGGGTGAGGAACCGCGCGGAAACGGACGCCATCGTCTCGCTGGCCTTCGCCGCCATGACCGGCGCCCAGGCGAGCGACGCCCTGACGCGCGCCGACACCGCCTTCGCCTCCGTCAACGACATGGCGGCGCTCTCGCGCCACCCGCATCTGCGGCGCATCCGGGTGGAGACGCCGAACGGGCCGGTCTCCTACCCCGCGCCCGCGCCCGTGGTCTCGGGGCCGGCGCGCCGCTACGGACCGGTTCCGGCGGTGGGCGCGCATGGCGCGCTGGAGGAAGGGCGGGAGGCCGCCCAGTGACCGATCAGATCGACATCGCGCATCTGCGCTCCTGGATCGGGCGCGAGGAGGAGGCGACGGACGTGGTGGGCGCCGAGCTCGTCCGGCGCTTCGCCGCGACGCTCGACCTGGAGCCCGCGTCCGCCGGGCCGGGCAGCCCCGCGCCCGCGCTCATCCACCTGTGCCTTGCCCCGCCCGTCGTCCCCACCTGCGCCACCGGGCCCGACGGGCACCCGGCGCGCGGCGGCTTCCTGCCGCCGGTTCCTCTGCCGCGCCGCATGTGGGCGGGCGGCGCCTTCACCTTCCATCGCGACATCCGCGTGGGGGAGCGCGTCCTGCGCCGCTCGCGCATCGGCGAGGTGGCGGTGAAGGAAGGACGCACCGGGCTCCTGTGCTTCGTCACCGTGGAGCATCGGATTTCGGTGGAAGGGGAGCTGGTCGTGACGGAGCGGCAGGACATCGTCTACCGCGATGCCGGCGGCGCGCCCTCCGCCGTGCCCGAGCCGGCCCCGGCGGGCGAGGTTCGCAAGCACGTGGCGCCCACGCCCCTCCTCCTGTTCCGCTATTCGGCGCTGACCTTCAACGGCCACCGCATCCACTACGATCATCCCTATGCCACCGGAGTGGAGGGCTATCCCGGCCTCGTCGTCCACGGGCCGATGCAGGCGACGATGCTGCTCCATCACGCCGCCGCGATCGGCGGGCGCACGCCCTCGCGCTTCTCCTTCCGCAGCCTTTCGCCCCTGTTCGACGATGCGGATTTCACGCTGAACGCCGTTGAAGACGGCGAGGGCATCCGGCTCTGGACGGCGCGGGAGGGGGGGCCGGTCGCCATGAGCGCGCAAGCATGGTGGCAAGCCTGACCCCGGCCCGCGCGCCGGATGCGCTTACGCGGCCGGCTTTTCCGGGCCGGATTCGAGTGTCACGAGGTAAAGCACCGTCGGCGCCTGCGCGCGCAGGCGCACGGGCGGGTCGCCGCGAACCAGCATCAGCGCGTCGCCCCGCCTCAGGCCGAGGGGCGGTCCCTCCTCCCGCTCGGCGGTAAGGGCGCCCGCGGGCAAGGCCAGCGTCCAGCGCGCCTGCGCGACCAGCAGATATTCGGCCTCGATGGCGATCCGCCGGAGGCCATGGCTTGCCGCGCCGCGCCGGGTCATGACGTTCAGGTCGGTGATCGGCCCGCCCGTGAGGCGTGCCGTGGTCGGCGCGTCGGCGGGAAAGCGCAGGGGCTCGGACGCCGCCGTGAGGAACCGGGAGCCCATGCCCTCGATCTCCAGCTCCATCCCCTCCCCCGACAGGAGCGCCAGGGTCCGGTCGATCCCCTCGAACACGGAGAAGGGCCCGTCCGCGGCAACGCTCGCCATCGAGACGCGCCAGGCGAAGCCGGAGAGGCCGGCGCCGGGCGGGTGGACGGCGATCTCGATCGTTTCCCCGCCGCCGTTCTTCCAGGGCATGCGCCTGTGGTCGGCGGCCTTCAGAAGGTGCATCGCCCCGGCCCCGGTCAGCGCAATTGAAGAAGCGTTCGGGCGAAGGCGGCGTCGATCTCCTCGTCCTTCTCGTGGCGCCCCTCGCGCACGAGCCAGCGGCCGCCAATCATGACGTCGCGCACGGCCGGGCGGCCGAGCGCGAAGATCCAGCGGTCGAGGATGGCGTCTCCCTCGGCCGCCGCCAGATAGGGATCATTGCCGTCCAGCACGACGAGATCGGCGGGCGCGCCGGGGGCGATGCCGGAGGCCCCGGCGCCGGCCGCGCGGGCGCCGCCCTGGAGCGCGGCGTCGAAGAGAGTGCGCCCGACCGAGCGGCCGGGGCCGGCCACGAAGCGGCTGCGCCGCCGGTCGCGCAGGCGCTGGCCGTATTCGAGAAGCCGCAACTCCTCGGCGACATCCGTCGCCACATGGCTGTCTGTGCCGATGCCGATGCGCCCGCCCGCCTCGCGAAAGGCGGTGGCGGGGAAGATGCCGTCGCCCAGGCTCGCTTCCGTCGCCGGGCACAGGCCCGCCACGGCGCCGGAGCCGGCAAGACGGAGCGTCTCCCCTGCGGTCATGTGGGTGGCGTGGATGGCGCACCAGCGCTCGTCCACCGGCAGTTCGTCCAGCATCCAGTCCACCGGGCGCCGGCCGGTGAAGGCAAGGCATTCCTCCACCTCGCGCTCCTGCTCGGCGACGTGGATGTGGATGGGGCCGCCGGTGCGCTCGGCCTCCAGGATGCGCCGCATCTCGTCCGGCGTCGCGGCTCGCAGCGAGTGGAGGGCGAGGCCAAGCCGGGCGCCCTGCGCCTCGCATTCCGGCGCGAGGGTGTCCAGAAGAGCGAGGAAACCGTCCACATCGTGCAGAAACGGGCGCTGCCCCTCGCTCGGCTCGGCGCCGCCGAAGCCGGCATGGGCATAGAAGACCGGCAGATGGGTGAGGCCGATGCCGACGGTGCGCGCCGCCTCGATGATACGGCGGGAGGCCTCGGCGGAATCGTCGGTGCGCCCCGCGCCCCAGGCGTGATGAAGATAGTGGAACTCCACCACGCGGCCGAAGCCGCCCTTGAGAAGTTCGATATACAACTTGGCCGCGATGGACTCCATCTGCTCGGGCGACAGGCGGGCGACGAGGCGGTACATGGTGTCGCGCCACGTCCAGAAACTGTCCTCGGTGGCCCCGGCCGTCTCGGCCAGGCCCGCCATCGCCCGCTGGAAGGCATGGGAGTGGATGTTGGCGAGCGCCGGCAGGACCGGCCCCGCGATCCGCTCCCCCTCGGCGTCGGCGTTGAACCCGCGACGGACCGCCTCGATGCGGCCCGCGCCGTCCAGCGTGACGGCCACGTCGCAGGCCCATCCCTCGGGCAGGAGAATGCGGGAGCAGAGAAGCGTGCGGCGCAACGGCGTCTTCCAGCAAGAATGCAAAGTTGTATAGGCAACATGGCGCATATCCGGTAGAATTGGCAACCGGTTTTGCCTGGCGGCCCGTTCTCCCTCCTCGTTCCGGGGTCCGGGCGGCGCGGGAGAAGGAGGGCGGATGACGAGGGATCGCGCGGCCGGGCCTGCCTTCGCTCTCGAAATGGAGGCCGCCGGGCCTCTCTACGAGCGGCTGAAAGCCGAGATCCGCCGCCGGATCGACAGCGGCGCGTGGCCCGTGCACCACCGCCTGCCGTCCGAGAACGAGCTGGTGGAGGCGCTCGGCGTCAGCCGCATGACCGCCCATCGCGCGCTGCGGGAACTGGCGTCCGAGGGCGCGATCGTGCGGGTGCGGGGCAAGGGCTCCTTCGTCGCGCCGCGCAAGCGCAGCGCCCCGGTGGCGGGCGTGCGCAACATCGCCGAGGAGATCGCCGAGCGCGGCTCGGCCCACTCGGCCCTGTGCGTCCTCGCCCAGGCCGAGATCGCCGGACCGGACCTCGCCGAGGCGCTGGAGATCGGGATCGGCGCGCCGGTCTTCCATTCGCTCATCGTGCACCGGGAGGACGATTTGCCCATCCAGCTCGAGGACCGCCACGTCAACCCCGCCATCGCCCCGGGCTATCTGGAACAGGACTTCGCCGCCCGCACGCCGCACGCCTATCTGACGCAGGCCGCGCCGATCACCCGCAGCGAGCAGTTCGTCGAGGCGGTGCTGCCGCAGGCATGGGAATGCAGGCTGCTTGCCATCGCAAGGGGCGAGCCCTGCCTTCTGGTGCGCAGGCGTACATGGTCCTCGGGCGTCATCGTCACCCGCGTTCGCCTCCTCTATCCGGGCACGCGCTACCGCCTGGAAAGCTCCGACTGAGCGCCGGGGGCCCGCGAGGCCTCGCCGGCCGCCAAGCGCGGGCCTTTAGGCCAGCGGAATAGCGTTCCGGTGCTTGCCGTCCTGATATGCCGCGGAGAGCGCGTCATATTCGCGCCGGATCGCGGCCGCGCCGCGGCTGATACCGCGCCGATCCACGGCAAGGCTCCCCGCCCGCGCGTGACGGGGCGACCGGTCCGCCCCGCGGACCGGCGCACGGCTTGTGGCATCCCCGCCCGCAAAGAGGCGGGGGCCGGCTTGGCGCCTAGTTTCCGGCGTTGATCTCGACGGCGTCGAGGGCGTTCGCCTCCAGCGAACGGGCCGCGAAGATCTCCTGATAGCGGCCGCTCTCCATCAGCCTTTCCAGCGCCCCGGCCACCGCGTCGCGGATCTGCTCGCCTTCTTCCGACTTCAGGGTCGGGATGCCCGCGAGCGTGCGCGTGAAGGGCTCGCCGATGAGGACATAGGTGTCCGGCTCCAGCTCCTGGAAATAGGGAAGCGTCTCGTTGCCCTGCGTGGCGGCGTCGAGGCGCTGGCTCTTGAGCTGGGTGCGCGCGTCGGCAGAACCTTCCGTGCCCACCACCTCGATCGCCGGCAGGCCGGCGGCCACGCAGTTCTCCTCGCTCCAGGCCGCGATGTCGTTCGGCCAGTTGGTGTTGCGCGAGGCGCCCACCCGCTTGCCGCACAGATCGGTCGGCTCGGAGATGTCCTGCGCCAGCGCCGTGAGCGTGTAGAACTGTGCGCCGGAGTTCATGTAGTCGACGAAATCGACGGTGTCGCGCCGCGACGGCAGGTCGGACATGCCGGCGAGCGCGATATCGACGCGCCCGGTCTGGAGGGAGGGCAGCATCTGGATGAATTCGGTCTCCTGCCACTCGATCTCCACGCCGAGCTCCTCGGCGATCGCCTCGCCCAGCTCGATGTCGAGGCCCATGATCTCGTTCGTGGCCGGATCCTTGTAGACGATGGGCGGATAGTTCGGGTTGGTGGCGGCCACGATGCGGCCGGCATCCAGAATGCGCTGCGGCAGCTCCTGCGCGGGGGCCGAGGCGGTGAGCGCGGCCAGCGAAGCGCCGGCGATCCAAAGGGTGGAAGGCTTCATTTCAGTTCCTCTCCTGTCGGCGGCTCAAGACAGTACGGCCGCGATGAAATCCCGGGTTCTCTGCTCCGTCGGATGGCCGAGCACCTCGCCCGGCGTGCCCGTCTCCACGATCCGCCCGGCATCCATGAAGACGACGCGGTCGGCCACCTCGCGGGCAAATCCCAGCTCGTGGGTGACGACGATCATGGTCATGCCGCTGGCCGCCAGGTCGCGCATGACGCCGAGAACCTCGCCCACCAGCTCCGGGTCGAGCGCCGAGGTGGGCTCGTCGAACAGCATGAGCTTGGGTTGCATGGCGAGCGCGCGGGCGATGGCCACGCGCTGCTGCTGGCCGCCGGACAGTTGGGCGGGATAGGCGCCCGCCTTCTCCGACAGGCCCACGCGCGCCAGCAGCTTCTGAGCCTGTGCCCGCACCTCGCCCTTGCGCCGCCGCAGCACGGTGACGGGCCCTTCCATCACGTTCTGCAGGACCGTCATGTGGTGGAAGAGGTTGAAGCGCTGGAACACCATGCCGCAGGCGAGCCGCTGCCGGGCCACGGCACGGTCGTCCAGCTCGTGCAGCGTATCGCCCTTCTGCCGATAGCCGGCGAGCTCGCCGTCGATGCGGATCGTGCCGGCCTCCGGCTTCTCGATCTGGTTCAGGCATCGCAGGAGCGTGGACTTGCCCGAGCCGGAGGGGCCGATGATGCACAGCACCTCCCCGCGCGAGACGTCGAGATCGACGCCGTCCAGCGCGCGGTGCGCGCCGAAGGTCTTGGAGACGCCGCGTGCGCGGACGAGGGGCGGGGACGCGTTCGACATGGGGTTCAGCGCCTCCCGGTCGCGTAGCCGCGCGAAAAACGCCGCTCCAGGAAGAACTGCCCGACGGACAGGACGGAGACGACGGCGATGTACCAGATGGCCGCGACGATCAGCAGCTCGATGACGCGGCCGTTGGCGAAGTAGATCGTCTGGGCGTTGCGCAGGATTTCGGAAAACTGGATCACCGAGGCGAGCGAGGTCAGCTTGACCATGGAGATGAACTCGTTGCCGACGGGCGGAATGATGACGCGCATGGCCTGCGGCAGCACGATCCTGCGCAGGATCGTGGGGCGCGCCATGCCGATGGCCTGCGCGGCCTCGGTCTGACCCTCGTCGACGGAGAGGATGCCGGCGCGCACCACCTCGGCGGTGTAGGCGCCCTGGTTGATGCCCAGCCCCAGGAGCGTCGCCACGAAGGGCGTGATGACATCCACCGTGCGGAACTCGACCAGCCCCGGAATGCCGAGCGTGGGAAAGATGAGCGCGAGGTTGAACCACAGGAGGAGCTGGAGGATCAGCGGCGTTCCCCGGAAGAACCAGATATAGCCGTTGGCCGAGGCGCGCAGCACGGGGTTGGGCGACATGACCATGACGGCGAAAAGCACGCCGAGCCCCACCCCCAGCGCCATGGCGGCGATGGCCATGACGATGGTGTTGACGAGGCCGTTCAGGATCGCGCGCGCGGTGAGGAACTGGGCGACGATGCTCCATTCGATCTGGCCGAGGGCGAAAGCGCGCACGATGCCGGCGAGTGCCAGCAGGATCAGCGCGGTCGCGATCCAGCGGCCGTAGTGCCGCCGCGGCACGATGCGCAGCGGCGTGCCGGCCGCGAACGGATCGCCCGCCGGGTCGGGCGCGAGGGAAGGCCTGCTCATCTGTCGGTCCCTTCCTCGAACGGCTCGGGAGCGGCCCCGGCCCAGAGGCGGCGGCGCTCGAGCGTGGCCTGGAGGCGGCGCAGTTGCTCGCGCACGGCGGCGGGCGCCGTGCCGCCCGGGGCCGAGCGGGCAGCAAGGGCTGCCTCCACCGTCAGGCAGGCCGCCACGGAGGCGTCCAGCGCCGGGTCGATGCCGGAAAATTCCTGCGGGTCGAGCCCTTCCAGGCCGACGCCCCTGTCCTCGCAATAGCGCACGGCCCTGCCGGTGATCTCATGGGCCTGCGAGAAGGGAATGCCGCGCCGGGCGAGCCAGTCGGCCATTTCCGTCGCCAGGGTGAAGCCCTCGGTGGCGGCGCGCCTCATGCGCGCCTCGTCGAAGCGCAGCGTCGCCACGAGGCCGCGCATGGCCGGCAGGACGAGATGCAGCGTGTCGACGGCCTCGAACGCGGCGCGCTTGTCCTCGATCAGGTCGCGATTATAGGCGAAGGGCAGGCCCTTCAGCGCCACCATCATGGCGTTCAGGCTGCCGATCAGCCGGGCGCTGCGGCCGCGCGTCAGCTCGGCGATATCCGGGTTCTTCTTCTGCGGCATGATGGAGGAGCCCGTCGCGAAGCTGTCGTCCAGCTTCGCCCAGGCGACGGCCTGCGAGCACCAGTAGATGATCTCCTCGCACAGGCGCGAGAGATCGACACCGATCATCGCGGTGACGAAAAGGAATTCGGCGACGTGATCGCGGCTGCCCACCGCGTCGATGGAGTTCTCGCAAGGCCCCTCATAGCCGAGCTCTGCGGCGCTCGCCTCCGGGCTGAGCGCTATGGCGCTTCCCGCGAGGGCGGCCGCCCCCAGGGGCGAGCGCGCCGAGCGCCTGTCCCAGTCCTCGAAGCGCTCCAGGTCGCGCTGGAGCGCCTGCGCATGGGCCAGGAGCTGGTGCCCGAGCACGATGGGCTGGGCCGCCTGGAGATGAGTGAATCCGGGCATCGCGGTCTCGACATGGCGCTGCGCCTGCACCGCCAGCGCGTCGATCACCGCCAGAAGCGCCGCCGCGATGGCCCTCGCCTCGGCGCGCAGATAGAGCTTGAGGTCATTGGCCGCCTGGTCGTTGCGCGAGCGGCCCGCCCGCAGCTTGCCGCCCAGCTCGCCCAGCCGTGCCATGAGCAGGCGCTCGATGAAGGTGTGGATGTCCTCGTCGCCCGGCAGGGGCGCCTCCTCGCCGGAGGCCACGTCCCGCTGGATGGCGTCCAGCGCCGCCAGCATACGCTCCAGCTCCCCCTCGTCGAGGATGCCGGCGCGGCGAAGCTCGCGGGCATGGGCCCGGGAGCCGGCGATGTCATAGGGCACCAGGCGCAGATGGCTGGGATCGGACCGGGAAAAGGCGGTCAGGGCCGGGTCCGGCAGGCTGCGGAAGCGCCCGCCCCAGAGTTTCGTCTCCTCGGTCATTCCGCGCCCCATCGCCCTGCTCAAGTTTTGGACAAGGATGCAGCCTGACGCCTTCCTGCACAAACGACATTATCCGGTCGGCGGTATGACGAAAGCGACTAGGCTGCTATGAAGCGGCGGCGGGCGCGGTGCCGGGCCTTGGAGCCTCGGAGCGCTCATGCATGGTTCACGACAGGCTCCAGGGAGGGCCCGGTGGCATCCGGACGCCAGAGATTGCCATCCATGGCAGCATTGCAGATCCTGCTCGCCGTGGCCGAGCGGGGCTACACGACGGCGGCCGCCGAGAGCCTGAACCTCTCGCAAAGCGCCGTGAGCAAACAGCTTCTGGGGCTGGAGGAGCTGATCGGCGAGCCCGTCTTCACCCGCACCGCGCAGGGCATGATCCCGACCGAGGCGGGACGCATCTATGTCCGGCACGCCCGGGCCGCGATCAAGGCTATGGAAGACGCGGCCCTGCAACTGGCGCGGCTGAAGCCGGACCCGAAGGCGCTGCGCCTGCAGGTGCCGCCGATCCTCGGCGACCGGTGGCTCCTGCCGCGCTTCGCCGACTTCTCCGACCGGTTCCCCGAGATCGACGTGCAGTTCACCACCTTCGTCTCCCCCGCCCAGGCGGAAAGCGCCGACGGCATCTTCACCTTCGACGTGGCCCCTCCGGCGGGCGAAAGGGCGCTCTACCTCTTCGGCCGCGACGTCGCGCTGGTCGGCACGGCGGGATACTGGGACAAGGTCGGCCGTCCGGGCGCGATCGAGGAACTGGCCGGAGCCGTCATGCTGGAACATCCGCAGACCCCGCTGCACTGGCCGGACTTCGCCAGCGCGCTGGGAAAGTCGGGCCTGCGGCCCCGGCACACGGTCCGGTTCGGCTACTACACGATGGTCATCCGGGCGGCCCTCGCCGGGCAGGGCATGGCGCTCATCCCGCGCGGGCTGATCACGGACGAGCTGCGCTCCGGCCGGCTGATCAATCCGCCCGGCTTCAGCTACGAGAGCGACCTCTGCTACTGGTTCACCGTGCCTCGGGGCGCAAGCGTGAGCCCGGCGATGCAGGTCTTCATGGACTGGCTGCGAACCTCGCTGCGGGAGCGCCCCGCCGAGGCCGCCTGAGCAAGGCTCAGAGCGCCGGCACAGCCGCAGGAACCGCCTTGCGCCGGACATCGCGCAGGAGCTCGATGAAGCCGTCCACCTGATGGGCCGCAAGGGCCGCGCCCTTGGCCGCGCTCGCAAGCTGCGCCTCTCCCACCGCGCCGGCCGGGTTCAGGTCGCTCGCGACCCAGGCATAGGCATGGGGCCCCGTCGCGCGCAGATGGGTGAAGGCGGCTTCGTCCTCCTCGACCGTGGAGGCGAAGTCGCGCGCCTCCTGCATCCGCACGGCCTGCGGGCGGAAATGAAGCATCAGCGAGGTTTCCGCGTCGCCCGCGTGGATGCCGTAGCGGTTCTCCCGCTCGCCGAAGAGCCCCTCCGGCTTGCCGAAGCGCGACCAGGAGCTCTTCACCACCAGCAGCCCGGCGCGCACCCGCAGCTCGCGCGCCACGATGCCGATGACCTCCTCGTTGCCGCCGTGGGAATTGACGATCACCAGCTTGCGGATGCCCGCCCGCGCGACGGAAAGGCCGAGGTCGGTCCAGTGCGCGACGAGCGTCGCGGCCGAGATCGTCAGCGTGCCGCGCGCATGAAGATGCTCGTTCGACTTGCCCACCGGCTGAACGGGAAGGACGCGCACGTCCATGTCGCCGGGAAGCCGCTCGGCGAGCATGGCGACCATGCCGCTGTTGATGAGGAAATCCGTGCCGGTGCCCAGATGCGGCCCATGCTGCTCGATGGCGGCCACGGGCAGGACCGCGATGGTCTCCATCGGGTCGAGACCCTCGAACTCGGTGGTGGCGAAGTCCGCCCAGTGGATGCGTCTCGTCATGCGTCTTCCCCCTCGGCGCGCCCGGCGGCCACCACTTCGATCTCCACCACGAACTCCTCGCGCGTGAAACCGGAGACAATCATCAGCGTCGAGGCCGGAAAGGGCGCGGGGAACAGCCGGTCGCGGACCCGCATATAGGGCGCCATGTGCTCGCGCGCGGTGACGAAGGCGTTGATGCGCACCACGTCCCGCAGGCACAGGCCCGCGCCGGACAGGATCGTCCCGATCTGGGCGAAGCACAGCTCGGCCTGCGCCTCGCAGCCCTGCGGCACCGCCCCGTCCGGCCCTATGGCGAGCTGCCCGGAGCAGAAGACGAGGCGCGCGCCCGCCTCCACCGCCACGGCGTGGCTGTAGGCCGCCAGCGGCGCGGGGACCTGCGGCGCGAAGACGGGCGAGAGGGCCGGAGCGTGGCCGGTGCCCGGTTTCGGCAAATTGTGATGCATTGCAAAAATGCCTTGCAATTAATCTCGCTCATTTCATAGTCTGTATTCGTCTAGGCTTATGTCGATGGCGTTTGCAAGTCGTTTCTCACCTCCGCCATATGCCTGAACCGATTTTCTCCGGTCTTCGCAAAGGGCTTTTCGCATGTCCGCTCGTCTCCTTGCCGTCGCTGCCGGCGTGCTCGCAGCCTCCCCCGCCCTCGCGCTCGACGAGGTGACCTTCGGCACCAACTGGCTCGCCCAGGCCGAGCACGGCGGCTACTACCAGGCGGTTGCCGACGGCACTTACGAGGAATACGGGCTGGACGTGACCATCCGCCCCGGCGGCCCGCAGGCGCCGAACCGCCAGCTCCTGATGGCAGGCCAGATCGATTTCTACATGGGCGGCACGCTGGGCGTGCTCGACGCGGTGTCGCAAGGCATCCCGCTCGTGGCGGTGGGCGCGATCTTCCAGAAGGACCCGCAAGGGCTGCTCGCCCACGCCGACTCGCCGGTCGAGACCTTCGCCGACCTCGCCACGATGGACACGATCTTCATGGCCCGCGAGGGCTTCTCCACTTATTTCGAATGGATGAAGGCCAATTTCGAGGGCTTCTCCGACGAGCAGTTCAGCCCCTACCAGTTCAACCCCGGCCCCTTCCTGGCCGACCCGAACTCGGCCCAGCAGGCCTATCTGACCTCCGAGCCCTACAAGATCGAGCAGGAGACGGGCTGGGCGCCGAAGATGTTCCTTCTCGCCGATGCCGGCTACCGGCCCTATGCATCCACGATCGAGGCGCAGAGCTCGCTGGTGGAGGAGAACCCCGACCTCGTGCAGCGCTTCGTCGATGCGACGCTGATCGGCTGGTACAACTACCTCTACGGCGACAACAGCGCCGCCAACGAGCTCATCAAGGCCGACAATCCCGACATGACCGACGGGCAGCTCGCCTTCTCGCTGGAGCAGATGAAGGCCGAGGGGATCGTCGATTCCGGGGACGCGGAGGCGGGCGGCATCGGCTGCATGACAGAAGGGCGCTTCCAGGAATTCTTCGAGGACATGGTCCAGATCGGCGTTCTGGCGGCGGATCTGGACTACACGCAGGCCTATACGCTCGACTTCGTTTGCAAGAACGTGGGCGCGGACCTGCGCCCGTCCTGAGCGGGCGCGTGGGTTCCTTCGACGGATCAGGAGTGTCGTCCCCCGTGGCTTCCCCCTCACAGCCCGTGCGCGGGCAAGGCCGGGCGTCCCGGCCGGTCGTGCGCATGAGCGACGTTTCCAAGCGCTTCTCCAACGGCACGCTGGCGCTCTCGCGCATGTCGCTGGACATCCGGCCGGGCGAGTTCGTCAGCCTGCTGGGGCCTTCGGGCTGCGGCAAGTCCACGGCGCTGCGGATCATCGCGGGGCTCGGCGAGCCCACGGCGGGCACGATCGACTGGCCGGCCTCGCGCATCGACGAGCGCGGCCGCCCGGATGCGGGCATCGGCTTCGTCTTCCAGGAGCCGACGCTGATGCCCTGGCGCACCGTGTTCGGCAATGTGCACCTGCCGTTGCGGCTCAAGGGCGTCTCCAAGGCGGCGGGCCGCGAGCGCATCATGGAGGCTCTGACCACCGTGGGCCTCCAGGACTTCGCCAAGGCCTATCCGCGCGAATTGTCCGGCGGCATGAAGATGCGCGTTTCCATCGCCCGCGCGCTCGTCACCGGCTCCAGCCTCCTCCTGATGGACGAGCCCTTCGGCGCGCTCGACGAGATCACCCGCCAGAAGCTGAACGACGACGTTCTGGCGTTGTGGGCCGAAAAGGGGCTCACCGTCGTCTTCGTCACCCATTCGGTGTTCGAATCCGCCTATCTGTCGAGCCGCATCGTGGTGATGGGCGCGCGCCCCGGCCGCGTGGTGGCGGACCTGTCCTTGCCCGACCCTTCGGGGCGCGACGAGAGCTTCCGCACCACGGCCGACTATGCGGAGCTGTGCCGGCGCGTCTCGGCGGAACTGGCCGGCGCGATCCACGCCCCGGCCGCCCTGCCGGAGGCCGCGGCATGAACGTGGGCACGGCACGAACCGGCACCGCGGCCGATCCGGCCCCCGCGCCGGAGCCCCCTGCGGCGGGGCTCGACAAGGGCAGGGCGCTGCGCATCGCCATCCCCGTTCTGGTGCTGGCCGCGACGCTTCTCGTCTGGGAGGTCTATGTGCGGGTGAACGCGGTTCCGCCCTACATCCTGCCCGGCCCGCTCCTCATCGCCTCCACCTTGTTCAGCGATTGGGGAACGCTCTCGCCCGCCTTGTGGGTGACGGTGAAGATCACCTTCTCGGCCCTGTTCCTGGCGCTCGCGGGCGGCGTGGCGCTGGCCGTCCTGCTCGTCCAGTCGCGCTGGATAGAGCTGGCGCTCTACCCCTATGCGGTGATCCTGCAAGTGACGCCGATCGTCGCCATCGCGCCGCTCATCCTCATCTACATGCCCTCCACGCAGAGCGCGATCCTGCTCTGCGCCTTCCTCGTCGCCTTCTTCCCGATCCTGTCCAACATGGTCCAGGGGCTGAAAAGCGTCGATCACAACCTCCTCAACCTCTTCGACCTTTATGGCGCCACGCGCTGGCAGCAGCTCGTGCACCTCAAGCTGCCCGCCGCCCTGCCCTATTTCATGGCCGGGCTGAAGATCGGCGGCGGCCTCTCGCTGATCGCCGCCGTGGTGGCCGAGTTCGCCGCAGGGTCCGCCGGGGCCGGTTCGGGCCTTGCCTTCCGCCTCCTCGAATCGCAGTACCGGCTGAACATCCCCCGCCTCTTCGCCGCCCTCGTGCTCCTGTCGGCGACGGGCGTTGCGATCTTCATGCTCACCTCCGCCATCGCCTGGGCCTCGCTGCATCGCTGGCACGAAAGCGCCCTGAAGCGGGAGAACTGACGCCTTGTCGAACGCATCCCCCGGCCTTCTGCGCAATGCCCGCGTCCCCGCCGTATTGACGGGCGAGGGAAGCGGCTGGCGCAAGGTCGACATCCGGCTGAAGGACGGAACCATCGTCGCGCTGGACAGTGCCGGCGCGGCTTCGCCGCAGGCGGGCGAGACGGTGCACGATTGCGACGGCGGCATCGTGCTGCCCGCCTTCTGCGACCTGCACACCCATCTGGACAAGGGGCATATCTGGCCGCGCCGGGCCAATCCCGACGGCAGCTTCATGGGCGCGCTTCTGGCGGTGAAAGAGGACCGGGAGGCCCATTGGAGCGCCGCCGACATAGAGGCGCGCATGGAGTTCGCGCTGCGCTGCGCCTATGCGCACGGCACGGCGGCGATCCGCACGCATCTCGATTCCGCCCCGCCCCAGCACGAGACCACATGGCCGCTCTTTTCAGCCATGCGCGAGCGCTGGGCGGGGCGCGTGGAATTGCAGGCCACCGCCCTGATCGGCCCCGACCACGCGCTGGACCGCGACCTCGTGGAGGAGATGGCTCGCACCGTGAAGCATCATGGCGGGCAGCTCGGCGGGGCGATCTCGCTCTTCGACCGGGCCGGCGAGGCCATCGCCAATCTCGTGGAGGCGGCCGGGCGGCACGGGCTCGACCTCGATTTGCATATCGACGAGAGCGAGGAGCCGGATTCGCGCACGCTGCGGGTGCTGGCCGACACGGTGCTGGAGACGGGCTTTTCCGGCCGCGTCCTGGCCGGCCATTGCTGCTCGCTCGCCGTGCAGGAAGAGGCGTTCGCGAAGGAGACCATCGAGCGCGTGGCGCGGGCCGGCATCGCCGTGGTCTCCCTGCCCCTGTGCAATCTCTACCTCCAGGACCGCCACAACGCCGCCTTCCCCCGCACGCCGCGCTGGCGGGGCGTCACGCTCGTCAACGAGTTGAAGGCGGCGGGCGTCGCCGTCTCGCTTTCCTCCGACAACACGCGCGATCCCTTCTACGCCTATGGCGATCTCGACATGGTGGAGGTGTTTCGCGAGTCCGTGCGCATCGCCCATCTCGACCATCCGGCCGAGCACGCGGCGAGCTGGTTCTCCGCCGTCACCGCCACGCCCGCCGCGACGGGGGGCTTTGCCCATCGCGGCCTGATCGAGCCCGGCCGTCCCGCCGACCTCGTGGTGACGCGGGCGCGCGACCTCACCGAATTCCTCTCCCGCCCGCAGAGCGAGCGCATCGTCCTTCGCGCCGGCGCGCCCATCGACACGGCCCTTCCCGATTACCGCGAACTCGACCCCATCCTCGGAGACCGCCCATGACCCTCGACGCCTTCCGCTCCGACCTCGGCGCCATCAAGGTCGAGGACAATCCGAAATTCGTGCAGAAGAAGAGCCGCGACTTCTACTGGTATTCGCCCGTCCTCAAGCGCCAGCTCGAAGGGGTGAGCGCCGAGCTGGTGGTGACGCCGCAGAGCGAGGCCGAGGTGGTTCAGGTGCTGCGCGCCGCCTACCGGCATGGCGTCGCCATCACCCCGCGCGGGGCGGGCACCGGCAATTACGGGCAGGCCATGCCGCTTTCGGGCGGCGCGATCCTCGATCTTTCCGCCATGGACCGCATCGTCCATTCGGATGCCACGCGCGTGCGCGCGCAGGCGGGTGCCATTCTCGAAAAGATGGACCGCCACACCAAGGCCGAGCATGGCGCGGAAATGCGCTTCTTTCCCTCCACCTACCGCACGGCGACGATCGGCGGCTTCGTGGCCGGCGGCTCGGGCGGCGTCGGCTCGATACGCTGGGGGGGCCTGCGCAATTTCGGCAACATTCTCGGCCTCACCGTCGTCACCTGCGAGGAGGAGCCGCGCGTCCTCAAGCTCGAAGGCGCGGACGTCCTGAAAGTGGCCCATGCCTACGGCACCAACGGCATCATCACCGAGGTCGAGATTCCACTCACCGCCGCCTATGACTGGGTGGGCGTGATCCTCGGCTTTCCCGACATCATCGAGGCCTGCCGCTTCGGCGAGGCGCTGGGCCGGCAGGACGGCATTCTCGTCAAGGAGATCGCGCCGGTCGCCGCGCCCGTGGCGCATGATTATTTCGGCCATCACCGCCGCTTCATCCCGCGCGAAAGCTCCGTGGTGGTGGCCATGGTCGCCCCGCAATCGGTGGAGGCGCTGGAGGTCTATGCCCGCCACAGCGATGCGAAAATCCTGTTCCGCTCCGACCGGGATGCGCAGGGCGAGCGCCTGCCGCCGGTGTTCGAATTATGCTGGAACCACACCACCATGCTGGGGCTGAAGGTCGATCCCTCGATCACCTATCTCCAGACGCAATATCCGGACCTGGAGCGCGTGAAGCGCATCCACGAGCTTCTGGGCGACGAGCTGCCCTTGCATCTCGAAGTGATCCGCTTCGACGGGCGCGTCGTCTTCTCCGGCCTGCCCATCGTGCGCTTCACCACGGAGGAGCGGCTGGAGGAGATCATCGCCATGCATGAGGAGAACGGCTGCCTCGTCTTCAACCCCCATCGCTACACGCTGGAGGAAGGGGGCATGAAGCGCACCGACCGGGGGCAGCTCGCCTTCAAGCGGGAGGCGGACCCGAAGGGCATTCTCAACCCCGGCAAGATGGTGGCCTGGGAGAATCCCGATTTCGATTTCGACAGCGGGCGCCAGTGGCTGTTCTCCGGGCTTCAGCGCGCCGACGCGGCCTGAGCGAGGGCCGGATGCGCGTCCTCGTCATCCACGCCCATCCGGTGGAGGAGAGCTACAGCGCGGCCCTGCGCGATGTGGTGCTGGAAAGCCTGAGAAAGGCCGGGCACGAGATCGACCTTCTGTCCCTCTATGCGGAAGGGTTCGAGGCGGTGCTCTCGCGCGAGGAGCGGCTGCGCTACCACGACACGGCCGCCAACATCACGCCCGAGATCGCCCCTTACGTGGAGCGCGTGCGCGCGGCCGAGGGGATCGTTCTCGTCCATCCGGTGTGGAATTTCGGCATGCCGGCGATCCTGAAGGGCTTCTTCGACCGCGTCTTCGTGCCCGGCGTCGCCTTCGAGATGGAGGAGGGCGACCGGGGCCGGCTGCGGCGGGTGATGAACAATATCCGCAAGGTGGCGGTGGTGACGACCTATGGCGGCCCGCGCCTGCGCGCCATGCTGGTGGGAGATCCGCCTCGGCGCGTGGCGCGCCGAGTGCTCTACGGCATCTTCCGCCCGCAGGGGCGCGTCGGCTATCATGCGCTCTACGACATGAACAACAACGGACCGCGGGAGCTGGACGCCTTCAAGCTCACCGTGGCGCGGAGGATGGCCCGTTTCTGACACGCCCCCCACGGACGCAGGCGCGCCGGCGAGCAGCGGGAAGCCGCCGCTGGAGCGCGCCCGCACCGAGCTCGACATCCGTCAGCTTCGCATCCTGAAATCGGTGCTGGACGAGCGCAGCGTGTCGCGCGCGGCCGCCGCTCACGGCCTCAGCCAGCCGGCGGTGAGCCTGACGCTGCGCCGGCTTCGCGGGCTCACCGGCGACCCGCTTCTGGTGCGCGGCGGAGGCAGCCTCGTGCGCACCGAGCGCGGCGAGGATGTCGCGGTCCTGATCGACCGCATCCTGTCGGACGTGGACCATCTGGTAGGGCGGGAGACGGATTTCGACCCCTTCACCTCCGAGCGCCACGTGCGCATCGTCGCGGCGACGAGCCTGGGGCCCTATCTCCTTCCCCAGCTCGTGAAGAGCCTGCGCGCCGCGGCGCCGAACATGGTGCTGGAAGTCTCGCCCATGCCGAGCGCGGCGGCGCTGGACGGCCTCCTGGAATCGGGCGAGGCCGACCTCGTGCTGGGCCATCGCGAGCTGCCGGGGCGCGACCTGCGGTCCGAGGAGCTGATGGACTGCGAGGTGGTGTGCATGGTGGACCGCGCCCATCCGGCGGCCGGCGCCGGCCGCATCTCCATGGCGCATTATCTACGGCTGGAGCATCTTTCGCCCAACCCGCCGCACGCCTCCATGGCGAGCCCCATCGACGGGCGGCTCGCGGAGCTGGGGCTCGCGCGCTCCATCCGCGCGGCCGTCTCGGAATATGCGCTGGTGCCGTTCATCCTGTCGCAGAGCGACCTCGTCTTCACCTCCGCCCGGCCCTTCGCCGATTATCTGGCGCGATTCGGCGATTTTTCGGTGGTGGGCGCGCCGGAGGAGTTCGGCCGGATGCGCTTCTTCATGCTCTGGCACGAGCGAGCCCACCACTCCAATTTCGGCGCCTGGCTGCGGCGCTTCGTGAAGGACGTGCTGCGGGAAGCCCACGTCCCGCCCGGATAGCCTCTGCGGGCTTGCAATCCGCCGGCCGCTCGGCCGATAGTCTGCCCGGGGCCCGGCACTGCCGGCCATACGATTAAGCGCAGCTTAGGTCGTCGATGATATTTCTCGTTTGTCACGCCCGTCCGACATTCCCACAGTCGTGGAAAGCCAAGTTCGCTCCCATGTCGGAATTCCTGTCGTGCGCATCGCCATCCTCTCCGCCAGCCCGTCCTCCGGCTCCCGCAGCGCCTTCGTCGCCGAGGCGGTGGGAGGGCATCTGACGATGCTGGGCGCGAAGACGACCCATCTGGCGCTCTCCCGCCTGCCGGTGGAGGCCATGGTGTTTCGCCGCGACGGCGACCCGGCCATCGAGCGGGCCCTGTCGCTCGTGGCCGCGGCGGACGGCGTCGTCATCGTGACGCCGATCTACAAGGCCTCCTTCTCGGGGCTCCTCAAAATCTTCCTGGATCTCCTTCCCCAGTTCGGGCTGGCGCGCAAGACCGTGCTGCCGCTGGCGGTGGGGGGCAGCCTTGCCCATGTCCTGGCGCTGGACTACGGGCTGCGGCCCGTGCTCCAGTCCATGCGCGCGGGCCACGTGGCCCGCTCCCATTTCGTTCTCGACAAGGACATCGCCTGCACGATCGGCCCGCAGGGCGCCATCGAATGCGACGAGCTCCTGGGCGTCATGGGGGAATTCGTCGCCGCCCTGCCGGCCGGCCCCGCCGAGGAGCGCGCCCCCGTCATGGCGCGCGCCGCATCCTGATCCGCCCCGCCGGCCGGGCAGGGCCCTTGCCGGCCGAAGGGGAGCCCCTCGCACCATGATGTCCGCGCGTCTCGTCGCCATCGCCGGTGCGGCTTTCGTCTCGCTCGGCCCCTTGTCCATGTCGATCTATACGCCGGCCATGCCCTCGATCGCTGAGGCGTTCGCGGTGGACGAGGGCGCCGTGCAGTTCACCCTCGTCGCCTATTTCTTCGGCTTCTCCTTCGCCCAGCTCGCCTGCGGCCCGCTCGCCGACGCGTTCGGGCGGCGCATCGTGCTGCAGCTCTTCCTCGCCACCTATATCGCGGGCAGCGCTCTCGCCCTTGCCGCCACCTCGATAGACGGGCTTTCCGCCGCGCGGCTGATCCAGGGCATCGGCGCGGCGGCGGGCATCACCGTCACGCGCGCGATCGTCCGCGACCTGTTCGACGACGAGCGCGCCGGGCAGGTCCTCGGCTCGGTCGGAACGATGCTGGCGATCCTCCCGGCCTTCGCGCCGGGGCTGGGCGGGCTGCTCCTCACCGTCGCTCCGTGGCCCGGCTTGTTCGTGCTGATGATCGCCTTCGGCGTCTTCCTGCTTCTCCTGTGCACCTTCTGCATCGAGGAGACCAACCCGGAGCCCGACCGGCGCAAGGCGGCGCCCGTGCAGGTCGCCAGGACCTATGCCCGGCTCCTGGGGCGCGGGCCGATCGTCGCGTCCATGTCCATCGCCGCCTGCTCGATCGGCTGCATCTACATGCTGTCCACGGTGCTGGCCTTCGTGGCCGACGCCGATCTCGGCCTCTCGCCCGCGCAGTTCGGCGCGGCGATGCTGCTGCAATCGGCCTTCTACACGCTCGGCGCCCTGCTCGCCCGGCGCCTTCTGCGCCATCGCTCGGCCGCCTCGCTCGTGCTGCCGGCGAGCCTTCTCATGCTGGCGGCGGGTCTTTTGCTGGCGGTGAACGCGGCGCGCGGCTTCGACAGTCTGGCGGCGGTGTTCCTGCCGGTCGGCCTCTATGCCTTCGCGGTCGCCATGGCTACGCCCGGCTTCACCGTGCAGGCGCTGCGGAACACGAGCAAGGAAGCGGGGGCGGCCTCCGCGCTGCTCGGCTTCTCGCAGCTCGGCGGCGGGTTCGTCGGCGGGCTTCTCGTCACCCTCTTCCCAAGCCCCTCCTCCGCCCTTGGGACCCTTCCCCTCCTCATGGCCGCCATCGCCTGCCTCTCGCAGCTCTACGTGCTGCGGGAGGCGAGGTCCGGCAGGGTCTGACGTCCGCCTCGAAAGGAGAACCGCAAGCCGTGCCCAAGCAATTCCACAACCCGGGCGGGCGCGCGGCGCCCCTGACCTACCACCATGCGGTGGAAGTGTCGGGCGCCGTGCACACGCTTTATCTCGCCGGCCAGATCGGCCTGCGCGCGGACGGGACCGTTCCGTCCGACTTCGCGCAGGAAGCGGCGGCCGTCTTCGACAATCTGGAGCTTGCCCTGGCCGAGGCGGGGATGAGCCTTGCCGATATCGTGCGCACCACCGTCTTCATGACCCGGCCACAGGACCGGGAGGCCTTCTCGCACGTCCGGGCCGAACGCATGGGCGGACACAAGCCGGCCTCCACGCTGGTCTATGTCGCGGGGCTGGCGCGGCCGGAGCTGCGCCTGGAGATCGAGGCGATCGCCGTCGCCGAGGACTAGAAGGCCGCTTGCCGCAGAACGAGCGGAACGGGCGGGGCCACAGGGCGCCCGCCCGTTTCGCTTTCTGCGTGTAAAGGCCTGGAATCGCGCTCTTTCCAGGCTTTTTGCATATATTTTTTGCAGGCTTGCCACTCGCCTCAATTAGAAGCACTAATGCATCGCCGACGCGTAAGCGGCGGTTGGCGTCCGGTTAGGAACGAACGCTTGTGACGGCCGGCCGCGCCGACGAAGCTGAGTTCGTGACAAGGTCGGCGGGGCGTTCCCGGCGATGCAGGACGCCAGCAGAAGAAGGGCGCGCCGTGAAGTTTGGCCTCTTCAACCTGATGACCCACCACGACAATCCGGGCGGCATACCCGGCGTGATGGCGGACACGCGGACCATGGTCGAGATCGCGGACGAGGTCGGCTTCGATGCCGCCTGGTTCGCCGAGCATCATTTCACGAACTATTCGCTCAGCGTCTCGCCCCTGATGATGGCCTCCTACATGGCCGGGCGCACGAAGCGGATCCGGCTGGGGCCGGGCGTCGTGGTCCTGCCGCTGCACCATCCGCTGCGCGTGGCGCAGGAGATCGCGCTCCTGGACCAGCAGAGCGGCGGGCGCGCGGTGCTGGGCCTGGGCAGCGGCTATCAGGCGCACGAGTTCGAGCGCTTCGGCATCGACCTCGCGCGCAAGAACGAGATCTTCGTCGAGTACTGGACCGTGCTGCGGGCCGCGCTCGTGGAGGGGCGGGTGGAATTCCGGGGGCGCCATATCACCGTTCCCGAGACGGCCTTCGCCATCCGCCCGGTCCAGAAGCCGATGCCCGACGTCTTCCTCACCTCCATCGCGCCGGAAATCTTCGCCGCCGTCGCGCCGGACGGCGCCGTCCCCTTCGTGTCGGGCGCGCTGAACGGCAAGCCCGGCCTGCTGGCCCGCTCGCACGCGGCGGCCTTGCAGAACTGGGAGGCCTGCGGCTTCGCCCGGGACGCCATGCCTGTCGCCATGCAGCAATATATCCATGTGACCGACGACAAGCGCGAGGCGATGGACGCGGCCGAGCGCGGGCGCAGCTATGCGCGCATGGCCTTCGCGCTGAGGGCGCGAACCCCGGCCATGGACGGCTCGCGCCTCGAGCCCGTGGCGATGCCCGACGAAGCGAGCCTGGAAAGCTTCCGGGACAACTACATGATCGGCGATCCCCATGGCATCGCCGAGCGCATCGTGGCGGACCTGCGGCGCTTCGATCCCATCCATTTCAACTGTTTCTTCCAGTTCGGCGACATGCCGATCGCGCGCGCGCGCCGCTCGCTCGAGCGCTTCGCCAAGGAGGTGGTGCCCCTGGTGGAGCGCGAGATCGGCCCGCTCGAGGCGGTCGGCCGCCGCGGCCTGCCCCCCGCGCCGCCCCGCCTGGCGGCGGCAGGGTGAGTGTCCCGTTCCAGGGCTCGCTGACGAGCCCGCCCATTTCGAAGGAAGCCCAATGAACTGGCGAGTTGGTGTCGATATCGGCGGCACGTTCACGGATGTCGCGATGATCGAGGAGAGTACGGGGCGCCTGGGCATCGCCAAGGTGCCGACGACGCCGCTCGATTTCGCCGAGGGCGTCCTGTCCGGCCTGGAAACGGGGCTTGGCCGCTCGGGCGTCTCGCCGGAACGGGTGTCGCTTCTCTCCCACGCCACGACCATCGTCACCAATGCGCTGCTGGAGGGCAAGGGCGCCGAATGCGCCTTCGTGGCCACGCGCGGCTTCCGCGACCTTCTCGAACTGCGGCGCAGCACGCGCGTCGATCTCTACGACCTGTTCCAGGACGCGCCGCCCGTCCTCATCCCGCGAAAGCACCGCTACGAGATCACCGAGCGGATCGACGCGCAGGGCGAGGTGGTCACGCCGCTGGCCGAGGAGGAGATCGCGCCGCTGGCGGCCGCCCTGCGCGAGAGCGGGGTGAAGACGGTCGCCGTCTCGCTTCTCTTCTCCTTCCTGAACGATCGCCACGAGAAGCGGCTCGGCGAGGCGCTGCGCGCCGCGCTGCCAGGCGTCCAGGTGTTTCTCTCCTGCGAGGTGCTGCCGGAGATCCGCGAGTTCGAGCGCGCCAGCACCACGGCGGTCTGCGCCTATGTCGGCCCGCTGATGGAAAGCTATCTGGCGCGGCTGCACGAGGCGGTCACGCGGACGGGGCTTCCCGAGCTGGTGGTGATGGGCAGCAGCGGCGGCGTCGTGGACATCGCCGAATGCCTCCGCATGCCCGCCCAGGCGGTGGAGTCGGGGCCCGCGGCCGGCGTCATCGCGGCGGCGCTCGTCGGCGACCAGCTCGGCGAGAACCGGGTCATCTCCTTCGACATGGGCGGCACGACCGCCAAGGCGAGCGTCATCGTCGACGGCGAGATCACCGTCACGGCGGACTACGAGGTGGGCGGCGCCGCCAACGCCAAGCGCTGGATCAACGGCACGGGACACCCCATCCGCGTGCCGGTGATCGACCTCGCCGAAGTCAGCTCGGGCGGCGGCAGCATCGCCTGGATCGACCCGGGCGGCTCGCTGAAGATGGGCCCCCACAGCGCCGGCGCCCTGCCGGGACCGATCGCCTACGGTCGCGGCGGCACGCAGCCCACCGTGACGGACGCCAACGTGGCGCTCGGCTACCTCAACCCCCTCTCCCTCCTCGACGGCGAGCTGGCGATCGACAAGGCCGGCGCGGAGGCCGCGATCGACCGGCATATCGCCACGCCCCTCGGCCTCACCGTCGCGGAGGCGGCGGCGCGCATGATCGAGGTCGTCAACGCCAACATGGCCGAGGCGCTGAACATCGTCTCGGTGGAGCGCGGGCACGATCCGCGCGAGTTCACCATGATCGCCTTCGGCGGCGCGGGGCCGATCCACGCGATCGCGCTGGCGAAGGAGCTGGGCATCCCGCGCGTCGTCATCCCGCCCGCGCCGGGCGCGTTCTCGGCCCTCGGCCTCGTCGCCACCGACCTGAAGCGCGACTATTCGCGCACCTTCTATGCCGCCCTCGCCGGGGTCGATCTCGACCGTCTCGGCCAGGCCTATCTGGCGATGGAGGCGGAAGGAGCGGCCATGCTGGAGCAGGCCAAGGTGCCGCCGGAGCGGCGCGAGCTGCAGCGCTACGCGGATGTGCGCTACCGCCGGCAGGCCTACGAGCTCACCGTGCCCGTCGCCGCCGGGCCCGTGACCGCGCGGACGCTGGCGGCGATCGCCGAGGCCTTCCATCGCAAGCACGAGCAGACCTACGGCCACGCCAATGCCGACGAGCCGATCCAGCTCGTCAATCTGCGCCTGACCGCCCTCGGCAAGCTGCCGAAGCTGACGCTGGCGCAGCACCGCGTGGCCAGCGACCCGCGCCGCGACGAGAGGCAGGTCTGGTTCCCCGCCACCGGCTCCGTGGCGACGAGCGTCGTGTGGCGCGACGGCCTGGAGGCGGGCGAGACCATACGTGGCCCCGCCATCGTGGAATCGCTCGATTCCACCACCGTGGTGCCGCCCGGCTGGGTCGCCACCGTCGACCCCAACGGATTCCTGATCGCGGAGGAACGCGAACATGCCGACGCCTGAAAAGCCCCAGCTCGGAATCGACGCCGCCCGCTTCGAGATCGTCAAGAACGCGCTGCTCTCGGCGGCCGAGGAGATGAAGATCGTCCTCGCCAAGACGGCCTATTCGCCGCTCCTGAAGATGGCGGGCGACTATTCCTGCGGCATCTTCGACGCACGCGGCAACATGGTCGCCCAGGGGCCCGACCTGCCCATCCACCTCGGCTCCATGCCGGACGCGGTCCGCTCCGTCGTCCGGGCCTTCCCCAGCCCGCGGGACGGCGACGTCTTCATCCACAACGACCCCTATCACGGCGGCTCGCATCTGCCGGACGTCAACGTCGTCATGCCCGTCTTCGTGGGCGAGCGCCTTATCGCCTATGGCTGCGTGCGCGCCCACTGGCCCGATATCGGCAGCGCCACGCCCGGCTCCTACGGCGCGGTGACGGAGATCTACGGCGAGGGGCTGCGCATGCCGCCGGTGCGCATCTATGTGGACGGCGAGCCGGACCCGAACGTCGAGGCCCTGATCCTGGCCAATGTGCGCGCGCCTTCCGAGAGGCTGGGCGACCTTCGCGCGCAGGTCGCGGCCAACCGCAGGGCCGCCGAGCGCCTGCGCAACCTGGCCGCCAAATACGGCGTGGACGAGCTGTTGCGCGTCATGGACCGCATTCTCGACTACTCCGAGACCATGATGCGCGCCGCCATCCGCCGGCTGCCGGACGGAACCTCGACCTTCGTGGACACGATCGACGGGGACGGCATCCTGGAGCCGGGCGAGACCATGGACGCGTGCTTCACGGTCAAGGTGCGCGTGACCAAGCGCGACGACACGCTCCTCGTCGACTTCGACGGGTCCGATCCGCGCGTGAAGGGCCCCATGAACGCGCCGCTCACGGTGACGCGCTCGGGTGTCTTCGCGGCGCTGAAGATGATCCTCGATCCCAACAGCCTCATCCCGCCCAATTCGGGCGCGTGGCGTTCGGTGGAGGTGCGCGCGCCCGAAGGCAGCGTGGTCAACGCGCAGGAGCCCGCCGCCGTCACCTATGCCAATCACGAGATGTCGGCGCGCGTCGGCGACATGATCTTCGCGGCCATGTACGCCATGGCGCCGGGCAATGTCCCGGCCGCCTCGCACGGAACGGGGGGCGTCGTCGTCTTCGGCGGCATCGACTACCGCACGGAGCAGACCTTCATCAGCTACGAGGTCACGAAGGGCGGCTTCGGCGCGCGTCCCGTCAAGGACGGCATGAACGGCGTCGCCACGCCGGTCGGCAACATGATGAACACGCCGGTGGAGATCCTGGAGATGAGCTTTCCGCTGCGCGTGGAGGAATACGCGCTGGCGCCCGACAGCGGCGGGGCGGGCACATGGCGCGGCGGCCTGGGCGTGCGGCGCGCCTGGCGCATCCTGGAGCGCGAGGTGCACTGCGCCACCTGCGCGGACCGGAACCAGACGGCGCCGTTCGGCCTGGCCGGCGGCAAGGAGGGCGGGCTCTCCGCGATCTCGCTCGAGATGCCGGACGGCACCACGCGCGCGATGCAGGGCAAGGGCGCCTTCCTCGCGCCGGCCGGCTCCCGGCTCGTCTTCCAGGTGGCCGGGGCCGGCGGCTACGGCGACCCGGCCGGGCGCGACCCCGAACTGATCCGCCGGGATGTGGAGGCGGGCTACGTCACGCGCGAGGCCGCGCGACGCGACTACGGCGCGAACTGGGAGAGCCGCGCCGCCATCGACCCCATCGCAGCCGAATGACCCCCAACTCCGATTGAGGATACAGCATGGCACATGTCTCGGTTCGCGGCCGGCGCCTTTCGGCGATCGCGCTCATCCTCGTCTCCACCCTCCTTTCAGTGCCGGCCGGCGCGCAGTCGCGGGAGGAAACCCTGCGATACGTGACCGGTGGCTCGGTGAACACGCTCGACCCGGTGATGCTGGGGGCGACGCCGGAGGCGACGGCCCTCAGCTCGGCCACCTACGACCGGCTCGTCGCCTTCGACAGCCGGCCCGCCGGCGACTATCGCGTCTTCGACTTCGAGTCCCTGCGCGGCGAGCTGGCCGAGAGCTTCGAGGTCTCCGAGGACGGCCTGACGCTGACATTCCATCTGCGCCCCGACGCCCTCTGGCAGGACGGCCGGCCCGTCACGGCCGAGGATGTCAAATGGTCGCTCGACCGGGCCGTCAGCGCCGAGACGATGTCGAAGGCCCAGCTTGCGACGGGCTCGCTGACCGACCCCTCGCAGTTCACGGTGGTCGACGAGCGCACGGTGCGCATCACGCTGGAGAAGGCGGACCGCCTCGCCCTGCCGAACCTCGCCTCGCTCTACGCGCCGATCTACAACAGCGAACTGGCCCGGGAGCATGCCACGGACGAGGATCCGTGGGCGCTGGAATGGCTGAAGGACAACACGGCCGGCAGCGGCGCCTACGCCGTCAGCACCTTCAGGGCCGGCCAGCAGGTGGTGCTCGACGTGAACGAGGGCTGGGCGAACGGCCCCCGGCCCAGCTTCCGCCGCGTGATCGTGCAGACGGTCCCGGAGGCCTCGACGCGCGCCAACCTCGTGGAGCGCGGCGATGCGGACATCACCCTGAACCTCCAGTCGCAGGACCTGCGGGCGCTGGAGGGGCGCGACACCGTCAAGGTCGCCTCGATCCCCATGCCCACGGCCGCGGCCGGCCTGATCTTCAACACGCGGATGGAGCCCTTCGACAACGTGCTCGTCCGCCAGGCGGTGGCGCTCGCCCTGCCCTACGACAACCTGTTCGAGACGGCGGTGCTCGGCCGAGGCGAGAAGCTCTACGGCGCCGGCTGGCAGGGCGAGCCCGAGGAGGGCGTCTTCCCGCAGGCCCTGCCCTGGAGCACCGATCTCGACCTTGCCCGGCAGAAGCTGGCGGAAGCGGGCTATCCCGAGGGCTTCGAGACCACGCTCTCCTTCGGCGTCAACCGCGCCAATTTCGCCGAGCCGGCGGCGGCGCTGATCCAGGAATCGCTGGCGCGCATCGGCATCACCGTGCGCATCGACAAGCTGCCCGACCCGCAGATGGCGGAGGCGATCACCGACAAGCGCCTGCCGATGCTCATCGAGCGCACGCTCGCCCTGTTCCCCTCGACGGAATACTATTTCCGCATCTTCTTCAGCGGCCCGTCGCGGTGGAACTATTCGAGCTGGGACGATGCGCGGGTGAACGAGATCCTGCCCCGCGCCCGCTTCGAGGCCGACCAGGCCGCCTACGAGGAGGACGCACGCAGGCTCGTCGGCCTGCTCGCCGAGGAGGTGCCGATGACGTATTTCTGGAAGCAGACGCTCGACGTGGTCATGGCGCCCTCCATCGAGGGCTTCACGGCCTGGTATCACTACAATGTCGACTTCCGGGACCTGTCCCGGACGTGACGGGCCCCGCGACATCGAGTGGCGGCCGGTCGAGGACGGCGATGCCAACCCTCCTCGTCCGGGTCCCCGTCCGCCTCCTCTCGGCCTTGCCCGCCCTGTTCGGCGTGCTGGCGCTCACCTTCGTGCTGATGCGCGTCCTGCCGGGGGACCCGGCGGGCCTGATGGCCTCGCCCTCGGCCAGCGAGACCGAGCTCGCCACGATCCGGGCGCGGCTCGGCCTCGATCGCACCATCGCCGAGCAGTTCGTCCTCTATCTCGGGCAGCTCGCGCGCGGGGACCTGGGCATGTCCACGACCTCGGGCCAGCCGGTCCTCTCCGATCTCGCCGAGAGGCTGCCGGCCTCGCTGGAGCTGGTCGCCCTCAGCTTCCTCCTGGCCGCCGGCATCTCGCTGGCGCTCGGCATCGCGGCCGCGCTGCGCCCCAATTCGGCGCTCGACCATGTCGCGCGGCTGGTGTGCACCGCCGGCGTCTCGATCCCCACCTTCGTCTCGGGCCTGCTTCTGGTCTACGTCTTCTACTACCTGCTCGGCTGGGCGCCCGACCCGACGGGGCGGATCGACGTCTTCGCCATCCAGCCGCCGGACGTCACCGGCTTCCTTCTGGTCGATTCGCTGCTGGCGCGCGACGGGGCGGCCTTCGGCTCCGCGCTGTCGCAGCTCATCCTGCCCGCCACGACGCTGTGCCTCTTCGTGCTGGCGCCGCTCACGCGCATCACCCGCGCCTCCATGCTCTCGGTGCTGGAGAGCGACTATGTGCGCACCGCCGAGTCCCTCGGGCTCGGCCGCTTCAAGATCGTCGTGGTCTACGCGCTCACCAACGCGCTCCTGCCCGTCCTCACGATCTCGGGCACGGTGATCTCCTCGATGCTGGGGGCGAGCGTGCTCGTCGAGAAGGTCTTCGCCTGGCCCGGTATCGCCTCCTACGCGGTGGATGCGATCATGGCCTCGGACTTTGCCCCGGTGCAGGGCTTCGTGCTGCTGATGGCGACGCTCTACGTCGTGGTGAACCTGACGATCGACCTTCTCTACGGCCTGATCGACCCGCGGGTGAGCCTGTCATGAGCGTCGCGAGCCCCCTCGTGCCGGACGCGCCCCCGGCCGCGCCGGCGCGGGGCGGGCGCCTTTCGCGCGTCAATCCGCTCACCGTCCTCGCCGCGCTGGGCACCGGCCTCTTCCTCGTCGTCGCCCTCCTCGCGCCGTGGCTGGCGCCCTACGACCCGCTGGCCTCCAACGCAGGCGGCGCCCTGCAACCGCCAAGCTGGGCGCACTGGGCGGGCACCGACCAGATCGGGCGCGACGTCTTCTCGCGCCTGGTGGCCGCCACGCGGCTCGACATGGCCATCGCCGCCTCCGCCGTTCTCCTGTCCTTCGCCGTGGGCGCGGTGATCGGCGCCTTCAGCGGCTATGTCGGCGGCCTTCTCGACCGGATCGTCGGGCGCACGGTGGACGTGCTGATGGCCTTCCCGCTCTTCGTCCTGGCGATGGCGCTCGTGGCCGCCTTCGGCAACAGCGTGGCCAACATCATCTACGCCACCGCCATCATCAACCTGCCCTTCTACGTCCGTTTCGCGCGCGCGGAAGTGAACGCGCGGCGCGGCATGGGGTGGGTGGAGGCCGCGCGCCTGTCGGGCAACAGCCATCCGCGCATCGTCCTGAGCCTGCTCCTGCCCAACGTCATGCCCGTCATGATGGTGCAGATCTCGCTCAATCTCGGCTGGGCCATCCTCAACGCGGCCGGGCTTTCCTTCCTCGGCCTCGGCGTCCAGACGCCGACGCCCGAATGGGGTATCATGGTCGCCGAGGGGGCGCGGTACATGGCCAGCGGAAGCTGGTGGCTCGTCACCTTCCCGGGCCTGGCGCTGATGCTCGCCGTCCTGTGCTTCAACCTCCTCGGCGACGGGCTGCGCGACCTTCTCGACCCGAGGGGGCGCAGATGACCGGTAGCCTTCTCAGCGTCGAATCCCTCAGCGTCGATTTCGAGGTGGAGGGACGCTTCATCCCCGCCCTGCGCGACGTCTCGCTCGGCGTGGCGCAGGGCGAGGTGCTGGCCATCGTGGGGGAGAGCGGGTCGGGCAAGACGACGGTGGCGATGACGGCGGTCGGCCTCAACGCGGCGAATGCGCGGGTGCGCGGCGGGCGGATCGTCTTCGAGGGGCGCGACATCACCCACGCCTCGCGGCGCGTGCTGCGCCCGCTGCGCGGCGCCTCCATGGCCGTCGTCTTCCAGAACGCGCGGGCCGCCCTCAACCCGGTGCGCCGCATCGGCCAGCAGATCGTGGACGCGATCCGCGCCCATCGCCCCGTGACGCGCGCGCAGGCGCGCGCCGAGGCCCTGGACCTCCTGCGCGCCGTGCAGTTCCGGGACCCCGAGCGGGGGCTTGCGACCTATCCGCACGAATTGTCCGGCGGCATGTGCCAGCGCGCCATGATCGCCATCGCCATCGCATGCCGGCCGAAGCTGCTCGTCGCCGACGAGCCCACCACCGGCCTCGACGCGACGACGCAGAAGGAGGTGATGACGCTCCTGAGCGGCCTGATCCGCGAGCGGAACATGGCCATGGTGCTCATCACCCACGATCTGGGCCTTGCCGCCCTCCACGCCCAGCGCGTGGCGGTCATGCAGCAGGGCCGCGTGGTGGAAGAGGGAACGCCCCGGCGCCTCTTCCTCGCTCCCGCGCACGACTACACGAAGCGCCTGATCCGATCGACGCCCCTGGCCGACACGAGGATCGAGACCCTGGCCGAGAGCGACGGCGGCACGCCCCTGCCGCCGGTGCGCCCCCTGCCCCACGAGGCGGGCCGGCCGCTCGTGCTCGACGTTCGCGACCTTCGCAAGGTCTATGCCGGCACGGTGGCGGTGGACGGCGTCTCGCTGACGCTGAAGGCCGGCGAGAGCCTCGGCCTCGTGGGCGAATCCGGCTCCGGCAAGAGCACGCTTTCGCGGATGCTGACGCGGCTGATCGACCAGACCTCCGGCACGATCCTCTTCGAGGGCGAGGACATCGGCGGCATCCCGGAGCGGCGCTTCTACGCCTCGCCCCTGCGCTCGCGCATCCAGCTCGTCTTCCAGGACGCGACCGACAGCCTCAACCCGCGCTGGAGCGCCTTCGATTCCATCGCCGACCCGCTGCGCCGGCTGAAGCGCCTGCGCGGCGGGCCGCTCCGCCGGCGGGTGGAGCAACTGGCCGATCTCGTCGAACTCGACCGCGCGCTTCTCGAGCGCCGGCCGCACCAGCTCTCCGGCGGCCAGAAGGCGCGGGTCGGCATCGCGCGGGCCATCTCGGTCGAGCCCCGCCTGCTCGTGCTCGACGAGCCGACGGCCGCGCTCGACGTCTCGGTCCAGGCCGTCGTGCTGACCCTCCTGGAGCGGCTGAAGCGCCAGACGCAGCTCAGCTACGTCTTCGTCAGCCACGACCTGAACGTCGTGCGCATGATGTGCGACCGCACCATCGTCCTCAGGAACGGCCGGGTCGTGGAGGAGGGCGCCAGCGCCGCGCTCTTCGCCGCCCCGCAGCACCCCTATACCGGGCAGCTTCTGGACGCCGTGCCGCATCTGTCCTTCGAGGCGCCGGACGAGGCGCCGGCCCGGGACATGCCCATTCGATCCGCCTCAGCCGGATGACGAGGAGCCAAGCGATGATCCCCAATTCCATGCGCGCCCGCGACAGGGCCTATGTGGTCCACCAGCAGACCAATCTGCGCAGCTTCGAGGACGAGGGGGGCCTGCTGATCACCGGCGGCGACGGGGTCTATGTCGTGGACGACGAGGGCCGGCGCTATCTGGAGGCGATGGCGGGCATGTGGTCCGCCTCGCTCGGCTTCAGCGAGAAGCGGCTGGCCGAGGCCGCCCACCGCCAGATGCAGACCCTGCCCTTCTACCATGTGTTCCACGCCCGCGGCCACGAACCGGCCGCCGAGCTGGCCGAGGCGCTGCTCGCGATCGCGCCTTGCGCGCCGGGCGCCGAGCCGATGGCGCGGGTGATGTTCCACTGCTCCGGCTCGGAGGCGAACGACACGGCGATCAAGCTCGTCTGGTACTATCACAACGCCATAGGCAAGCCCGCGAAGAAGAAGATCATCGGCCGCGTGCGCGGCTATCACGGCTCGACCGTCGCCACCGCCAGCCTTTCGGGCAACGCCACCATGCACGCCGAGTTCGACCTGCCGCTGCCGATCTTCCGGCACACGGAGAACCCGGACTACTACCGCTTCCACGAGGAGGGCGAGAGCGAGGAGGCGTTCTCGCGGCGCATGGCCGACCGGCTGGAGGAGTTGATCCTGCGCGAGGGGCCGGACACCATCGGCGCCTTCTTCGCCGAGCCGGTGCAGGGCGGCGGCGGCGCCATCACCCCACCGGCCCGCTATTTCGAGCTCGTCCAGGCGATCCTGAAGAAATACGAAATCCTCTTCATCGCCGACGAGGTCATCTGCGGCTTCGGGCGGACCGGCAACATGTGGGGCTCGCAGACCTACGAGCTGCGTCCCGACATGATCTCGTGCGGCAAGGCCCTGTCGGCCTCCTACCAGCCGATCTCGGCGCTGATGCTCACGCAGCGCATCCATGACGCGATGCTCGACCAGAGCGCCAAGCTCGGCAATTTCTCCCACGGCTTCACCTTCGCCGCCCATCCCGTGGCCTGCGCGGTGGCGCTGGAGACGCTGCGCATCTACGAGGCGGACGACACGCTCGGGCACGTGCGCGCGGTCTCGCCGCTCTTCCTGGAGGCCCTGTCGCGGTTCCGCGACCATCCTCTGGTGGGCGACGTGCGCGGCGTCGGCCTCTTCGCCGGGGTGGAGATGGTGGCCGACAAGGCGACGCGCCGGCCCTTCGCGCCGGAATGGAAGGTGGGCGAGCGCGTCCAGCGCGCCTGCATGGGCAACGGCCTGTTCGTCCGCTCGATCGTCGACCGGATCGCCTTCACGCCGCCCTTGATCATCCGGCCCGGGGAGATCGAGGATATGGCCGCGCGCTTCGGCGCCGCGCTCGACGAGGTGCTGGCCGACCTCGAGGGCCAGCGCGCCGCCGCGCAGTAGAGGGGCCGGGCCTGGAGACGGAATGCAAGGAGAGCGCGGATGACGACCCTCGGACTGTTCAACCTGATGGGGCTCCACGACCGCAACACCTCGCCCATGTCGGTGCTGCGCACCACCGTCGACATGGTGGCGATGGCGGAGGATTTCGGCTTCGACATCGCCTGGTTCGCCGAGCATCACTTCACCAACCACTCGATCTGCCCCTCGGCGCTGATGATGATCTCGCATTGCGCGGCCCGCACCTCGCGCGTGCGGCTTGGCACGGCCGTCCTCGCGCTGCCCTTCCACAACCCGATCCGCCTCGTCCAAGAGGCCGCCTTCGCCGATCTCCTGGCGAGCGGGCGCCTGGTGCTGGGGCTGGGGGCGGGCTACCAGCCTTATGAATTCGACCGCTTCGACATCGAGGAAAGCACCAAGATCGACCGGATGATGGAGATCTGGGACATTCTGGAGCAGGGGCTGACGAAGGGCTATGTCGCCTATGAAGGACGCCACTACCGGATTCCGCCCACCGAACTCTCGATGCGCCCCTTCGGCCTGTCCATGCCGGACCTCTACGTGGCCAGCCGGCGCCCGGAGGTGATCGCGCGCTGCGCGCGGGGCGGGCATACGCCGTTCATGAGCTTCGGCCATCGCGGCCTCGCACCCGCCGTGGCCGCCAAGGAGAAGCTCCTGACGATGTGGGCCGATGGCGGGGGCGAGCGCTCGGCCATGCCGCTGGCCATCCAGCGCTTCATCTACGTGACGGAGGAACGCGACGACGCGCTGCACGCGGCGCGCTGCGTGCGCGATTTCGCCCGCGCATGGGTGACGCTGCACGAGCGCAACCTGGAGAAGGAAGGCCCTTTCGTGCGGCTGATGCCGCTCAACGACGAGCCGCCGCTGGACGATTTCCTCGAAAGCGCGGTGATCGGGCCCCCCGAATATTGCGTGGAGAAGCTGCGCGAGGAATTATCGGCGCTCAGGCCCTCGCATCTGTGCTGCCTGATGGGCCCGGCCGGCATCGGGCGCAGCGAGACGCTCGCCTCGCTGGAGCGCTTCGGTTTCGAGGTCGTGCCGCACCTGTCCGAATGGCTCTCGCTGGGGCAGAGCGATGACCTTGCGGCATGAGCCCGGCAACACGGTCCCCTTCCCCGCGGTGGACGCCGCGCAGGAACAGCGCAAGCGCGCGCTGGCCTCGGCGCGCCTCCCCGCCAGGCTGCCCCCGCTCAACCTGTTTCGCACCTTCGACGCCGCTGCCCGCCACAACAGCTTTCGCCTGGCGGCCGACGAGCTGTGCGTGACCCCCTCGGCCGTCAGCCAGCAGATCCGGCAGCTCGAGGAGTTCCTCGACATCCGCCTGTTCCGGCGCCTCACGCGCCGCGTGGAGCTGACGAGCGAGGGCGGGGCGCTGGCCGGCACGGTGCAGGAGGTGCTGGCGATGCTGACGGCGAGCTGCGAGAAGCTTCGCGACCCCTCCACGCCCGCCGTCGTGTGCATCAACGCCATGCCGGCCATCGCGATTCGCTGGCTCGTCTCGCGCCTCAAGGCGTTCATGGAGGCGGACGAGCAGATCAAGCTGTCGCTCCTGGCGTCCTCCGACCCGCTGGACTTCGAGCGGCAGGACGTGGATCTGGGCGTGCGCTGGGGCAACGGCTCCTTCCCCGGCATGCGTGCCGAGCGGCTCGCCGCCGACCGGATGGTGGCCGTGTGCAGCCCGGAGATGGCCGAGCGCGCCCGCACGCCCGACGATTTGCGCCTCCTGCCGCTGCTGCAGGCGCAGGGCGGCGTGGCGTGGACCCGCTGGTTCGAGGCGGCGGGCGTTGCCGGCAAGCCGGCGGCCGAGAGCGTCTTCTTCAACGAGTTCAGCCTGCTTCTGGAGGCGGCCGCGTGCGGCCAGGGGGTGGCGCTGGCGAGTTCGCTTCTCGTCGAGAGCGACCTGCGCTCCGGGCGCCTCGTGCGGCTCTTCGACGTGGCCGCGCCGGCGGAGGAAGGCTTCTACATCCTCTCCTCCGAGACGCTGGGCGACAAGCCGGCCATTGCGCGCGTGCGCGAATGGCTGCAAGCGGAGGCGAGAGGCTCGATCGAGGCGACGGCGAAGCTCGGTTTTTCGGAAGGCACGCTCCACCCTTTCCCCCGTTAGAGCCCCGCCGATCCTCGCGACAGGACGAGAGCCATGCATCTTCTCGGCACGCATTACGGAACCTACGAAGTCCGCGACGATGGCCGGGGCGGGCAGCGCCTCGTGCCGTTCCGGCACGACCCGGACCCCTCGCCCATCGGGCTCTCGCTGCTGGAGATGGCCGACCATCCCGCGCGCATTCCGACCCCGATGGTGCGGCGCGGCTGGATGGAGGGCCGTGAGCGCCCGGGCGAGCGCGGCCGGGACCGGGGGCGCGACGAGTTCATGCCCGTCGAATGGGAGGAGGCCATCGGCCTCGTGGCCGGCGAGATCGAGCGCGTGCGCGGCACGCATTCCAGCGAGGCCATCTTCGGCGGCTCCTACGGCTGGGCGAGCGCCGGGCGGCTTCATCACGCCCAGAGCCAGCTCAAGCGCTTCCTCAATCTTGGCGGCGGCTTCGTCTCCTCGGTCGGGACCTACAGCTACGGCGCCGCGACCGTCCTCCTGCCGCACATCGTGGGCGCGCGCGCGACCTCGCAGACAGACGGGCCGAGCTGGGACCTGATCGAGAAACACGCCAGGGTCGTCGTCTCCTTCGGCGGCTTTCGCCTCACCAACGCGCAGGTCGGCGCCGGCGGCGTGGGCAGCCACTCCACGCGGCAATGGCTGGAGCGCACGGTCCGTTCGGCCGAGCGCGTCATCGTCGTCTCGCCGGTGGAAGGCGACATCCCCGACATCGAGGGCCGCGAGCGGATCGAGTTCGTTCCCATCCGGCCGAACACCGACATCGCGCTGCTCCTCGGCGCTTCCTGCGAGCTGATCCTCGCCGGGCGGGCCGACGAAGGCTTCCTCGCCCGCTGCACGACCGGCTACGAGCCGTTCCGGGCCTATCTTCTGGGCGAGACGGACGGCATCGCCAAGACCGCCGAATGGGCCGCGCGGATCTGCGGCGTGCCGGCGGCGAAGATCCGGGAGATCGCCGGGCTCGTCGCCGGCAAGCCCTCCCTCCTCAATGCCGCCTGGTCGCTGCAGCGGGCGCGGTTCGGCGAACAGCCCTATTGGGGACTGATCGCCCTTGCGGCGATGGCCGGCCAGATCGGCCGGCCCGGCTGCGGCTTCGCCTTCGGCCTGACGGCCAGCTCCTCGATCGGCGAGCCGATCCGCCGCCTGCACGGCCCCTCCGTCCCGCAGGGGCAAAACCCCGTGAAGGCGTTCATCCCCGTCGCCCGCATCACCGAGCTTCTCTCCCAGCCCGGCGGCACGCTGGAGTTCGACGGGCGCACGCTCGCCCTGCCCGACATCCGCCTCGTCTACTGGGCCGGCGGCAACCCGTTCCACCACCATCAGGACCTCCACCGGCTGGCCGAGGCCTGGAGGCGGCCGGAGACGGTGATCGTCAACGAATCGGTCTGGACGGCGACCGCACGCCATGCGGACATCGTGCTGCCGGCCACCATGCCCTTCGAGCGCGACGACATCGTCGCGGCCTCCAAGGACCGCTGGATCGTGGCGAGCCGCAAGGTGCGCGAGCCCTTCGCCGGGGCGCGCAACGACAGGGACATCTTCGCCGCCCTCGCCGAGCGCATGGGATTCGGCGAAACCTTCACCGAGGGCCTGGGGGAAGCGGGCTGGCTGGAGCGGATCTATGCCGGCTACCGCCAGGGCTTCCCAGAGCTGCCGCCCTTCGAGACCTTCTGGGCCGAAGGCTTCGCGGCGCTCGACCCGCAGGCGCAGGCGCCCCGGCCCCATATCCCCTTCGCCGACTTCGTCGGCGATCCGGCGCGCCATCCGCTCGACACGGTGTCGGGGCGCATCGAGATTTCCTGCGAGACGATCGCCGGCTTCGGATATGCCGACGCGCCGCCCCACCCGGCCTGGCTCGCGCCGGAGGAGGCGGCCGCGCCGGGTGCGCGCGCATGGCCCCTGCACCTCCTCTCGCCGCAGCCCGCGCACCGGCTTCACAGCCAGCTCGACCACGGCGCGGTGAGCCGCGCCGCCAAGCGGGGCGGGCTCGAGGTCGCCTTCATGAACGCGCGGGACGCGGCGCGGCGCGGCCTCGCCCACGGGGACGCCGCCGAGATCGTCAACGATCGGGGCCGCTGCCTCGTCAGCCTGGACACGAGCGCGGCGATAGAGCCCGGCATCGTCGTGCTGCCGACCGGCGGATGGTTCGATCCCGTCGCGCTGCCCGACGGCAGCGTCGTCGACCGCGGCGGCAATCCGAACGTCCTGACCTCGCATCTGGGGACGTCACGGCTGGGACAGGGCTCGGCGCCCAACACCTGCCATGTCGATGTCCGGCGCTTCGAGGGAGCGCTCGCCGGAGGCGGCCGAGACGGCCCGTAGCGCCATCGGCCTCAGAGGCCGACGCCCGTCAGCGCCTCCAGGCGCTCCGTGTCCCGCAGGAGCGCGGCGCTGGGCGAGCGGGCGACGATCTGCCCGCGATCCATGACGATCGCGTCCTGCGTGATCTCCAGCGCGTCGGCGGCGTGCTGCTCCACGATGACGATGCCCATGTTCGAGGCCGCGATGCCGCGCAGCGTGTCGAGGACGAGCTCGGCCATCACAGGCGCCAGCCCCTCCAGGGGCTCGTCGAGCAGCAGAAGCACGGGATTGAGCGTCAGCGCCCTGCCGATCGCCAGGAGTTGCTGCTCGCCCCCCGAAAGCTGCCAGCCGAGATTGCGCTGGCGCTCGCGCAGGCGCGGCAGGAGGGTGAACACACGCTCCAGCGTCCAGTGGCCCGGGCGGGCGGCAACCTCGAGATTCTCCCGCACCGTCAGGTTTCGGAAGACGCGGCGCTCCTGCGGAACCCAGCCGATGCCGAGCCGCGCGCGGGCTGACGGGTCCTCGCCCGAGATGTCGCGGCCGCGCCACAGGACCTGCCCGCCCAGCCGCGTCGTCAGCCCCATGACGGTGCGGATCAGCGTCGATTTGCCCACCCCGTTCCGCCCCAGGAGCGCGAGGCGCCCGCCCTCCGGCAGGCTGAGCGAGATGTTCTCGATCACCGTGGAAGGCCCGTATCCGGCCCGCAGGCCGATCAGTTCGAGCTGCGCCCCGGCCATCAGTGCCGCACCCCCCGTGTGCCCAGATAGGCGTCGCGCACGCCCGCATCCGCCGCGACCTCGGCCGGCGTCCCCTCGGCAAGCACCTGGCCCGCCGCGAGCACTGTCACGCGCCGCGCGAAACGGCGAACGAGATGCATGTCGTGCTCGATGAAGAGGACCGTCACGTCCCGCGACAGGCGCTCCAGCACCTCGAAGAGGCGCTGGCTTTCGCCGGCGGGAATGCCGGCAGCCGGCTCGTCCAGCAACAGCACGCGCGGCCGGGAGGCGAGCGCGATGGCGATTTCCATGACGCGCTGGTGCCCGTAGGCGAGCTCTCCCACGACCCGCCCGAGAAGGTCGGCGAGGCCGAGTTCCTCCAGGATCTCTCGCGCCTCATCCATCACGGCGGCGCGCGAGCCGAGGGGCGCCAGGAAGCGCCAGGTCAGCCCCTCGCGCTCGGCGATGGCCAGCGCGACGGAGTCGATCGCGGTCATTTCGGGAAAGAGGGACGTGATCTGGAAGGTGCGCGCAAGGCCGCGCCTTGCGCGTGCCGAGATGCCGAGCCGCGTGAGATCCTCGCCGTTCAGGAGAACGCGGCCCCCGCTCGCGGAGACGGCGCCGGTGATGGCGCCCACCAGCGTGCTCTTGCCCGCTCCGTTCGGGCCGATCAGCGCGTGGCGCGCCCCCTGCGGCAGGCGCAGGCTCACCTCCCGCACCGCCTTCAACTCGCCGAAGCTCACCGAGACCCGCTCCACCGCGAGCGCCTCGGCCGCCCGCGCCGCCGCCGCCTGCCCGCTCATGCCGCACGCTCCCCGGGCCGGGCCCGCGCCGGCGCCTCGCCCCGAGGACGCCGGGGCCCGGCGAGCCTGGCGGCAAGGGCCCGGGTGATGCCGACGATGCCCTTCGGCGCCAGCAGCACCACCAGGATCATCACCAGGCCGAGCCAGCCCATCCAGTATTGCGGGCTCATGGCGGCGAGCCAGTCGCGCATGGCGACGTAGACGACGGCGCCGATCAGCGCGCCGTAGCGGCTGCCGACACCGCCGAGGATGAGGATCACGAGCACCTCCGCCGAACGTTGCAGGCTGAGCGACTCGAGGGCGACCGACTGGGCGGTCTGGGCCAGAAGCGCGCCCGCAAGGCCGGCCAGAAAGGCGGAGATCGCATAGGCCTGCGTCAATCGCGCCCGCCCCGCCGTGCCGATGGCGGCCATGCGCTGCGGATTCTGGCGAAGGCCGGCAAGCGCGAAGCCGAAGGGCGAGGCGGCGATGAGCCGGGCCAGGAGAAAGCCCGCCGCCGTGACGGCGAGGGCGTAGCCATAGGCCGTGACGCCGAAGAGATCGAATTCGAAGACGCCGAAGACCGGGGCGATCATGAAGCCCGCGAGCCCGTCGTCGCCGCCGGTGACGGCGCGCCAGCGCGAGGCGCCCTCGTGCAGGAGGAGCGCCAGCGCCAGCGTGACCATGAGCTGCGCCAGCCCGTGCACCCGCACCACCAGCGGCGCCATGGCGAGCCCGGCAAGGCCGGCGGCCAGCGCCGACAGGAAGAGCCCGCTCAACGGCTCCTCCCAGCCGTTGAGCGCCAGGAGCGAGGCGCCGTAGGCGCCGATGCCGAAGAAGGCGGCGTGGCCGAGCGAGGTGATGCCCGCATGTCCGATGAGGATGTCGAGCGAGATGGCGAACAGGGCCAGGACCGCCACCTGCGACAGAAGCAGGAGATGGTCGGGCGCAAGGAGCGGCGCCAGCGCGAAGGAAGCCCAGAGCAGGACTTCGAGGCCGATCGCCGCCCGGCGCGGGAAAGCGGGGGTTTTCGTCATGGGATCGCTCATGCCCGGGCCACGATGCCGTTGGGCCGCCAGAACAGGATCAGGAGAACCAGCGCGTAGATGACGAAGCCGCCGATCTCCGGGGCATAATACTTGCCGGCCACGTCGATGATCCCGATCGCGAGCGCGGCGACGAGGGAGCCGAGCACGGTGCCGGGACCGCCGACGCAGACCACGATCAGGAAGAAGACGAGATATTTGAGCGGAAAGGTCGGGTCGAGCCCCAGCACGGGGATGGAGAGTGCGCCGCCGAGGCCCGCCAGCGCGGCGCCGAGCGCGAAGGTGGCCGCGAACAGGCGGTCGACGCGGATGCCGATGCCGCTCGCCATGTCGCGGTCGCCTTGCGCGGCGCGCACGCGGGCGCCGAAGCGGGTGCGCTCGATGCCGAGGAAGATGGCGAGCGCCACCGCCGCGCCGACCAGAAGCAGGAAGGCGCGGTAGCGGCCCACCGCGTAGCCGCCGGGCAGCTCGACCTGCCCCTGCAGGAAGACCGGAAGCTGCACCGCCTGCTGGCCCGCGCCCCACACGAAGGTGCCGAGCGCGATCCAGACATAGATCATGCCGACCGTGAAGAGGACCTGGTCCAGCGCCGAGCGCCGGTAGAGCCGGCGAAACAGCGTTCGCTCCAGAACCGCGCCGGCCAGCGCCGTGACGGCCGCCGCCACCGGCAGGGCGAGCAGGAAGGGAACGCCGAACCGGCTCGTCAGCACCACGGAGGCGAACCCGCCCATGGCCGCGAAGCTGCCATGGGCCAGGTTGACGACTCCCATCAGCCCGAGCGTGACCGACAGCCCGACGCTCATGAGGAACAGCAGCATTCCATAGACGACCCCGTCGAAGAGGACGATCGGCAGGCCCGACATGACCTTCATTTCCCGGTTGCGCTCCGCCGGGCGGAGCGGCGGATGGAGCCCGCACGGGCCGCCCGCCAGCATTGGAAAGGGAGCGCCGCCGGCCCAGGCCGGCGGCGGCGGCTCAGGCGTGCGGATTGGCGACGCGCTCGAAGGAATCGAACTCGATGCAGGCGAGCTTGCCGTCCACGCGCTCGGTCCGGCGCACATAGACCGTCTGGACGATGTCGCGCGTCCGGGCGTCGATCTCGATGGGGCCACGGGGGCTTTCGATCCGAAGCCCGCGCAGCGCCTCGATCACGGCCTCGCCCCCGGTTTCGCCGCCGGTCCTTTCCAGCGCCGCGTGCAGCACGGCCATGCCGTCATAGGCGGTCATCGCCATGTAGTTCGGCGGGTAGTCGCCGTGATTGGCCCGGTAGCCCTCGATGAAGGTGCGGTTGAGGTCCGAATCGTGCGCCGTTGAGTAATGGTGCGTGGTGATCAGGCCGAGCCCGGCCTCGCCCGCCGCCTGCATGTAGCTGTCGTCCATCGCCTCCCCGGTGGCGAGCAGCCGGATTCCGGCCTGCGGCAGGCCGCGCTCGTGCGCGGTGCGCAGGAAGTTGTTGGGCAGGTCGCCGGAGGGGAAGAAGAAGAACACCGCTTCGGGCGCCTCGTCGCGGATGCGCTGCACATAGGCGGAGAAGTCGGGGTTGCTCATCGGCACGCGAAGGGAGGAGACGACCTCGCCGCCCTCCGCCGCGAAGGCATCGCGGAAGGCGTTCTCGGCGTCGACGCCGGAAGAATAGTCGGCCACCACGGTGATCACGCGGCGGATGCCCTCGCGGCCCGCCCAGGTTCCCATCGGGGCGCTGACCTGGGCGACGGTGAAGGAGATGCGCGCGATGTAGTCCGAGCGGGCGGGAATGTCAGAGGCGCTGGCATTGAGGATCAGGCAGGGGATCCGTGCCTGGGTCAGCACCGGGGCGATGGCCATCGCATTCGGGCTGAAGTCGAGGCCGATGATGAAGGACACCCTGTCGCGGGTGACGAGCTCGCGGGCGAACCGCGTGGCGAGGTCGGGAGCGGCCCCGGCCGTGTCGCGGCGCACGATCTCCACGGGCCGGCCGGCCACGGTGCCGCCGTTCTGCTCCAGCCACAGCGCGATGCCGTTGTCCATCTGCCGGCCGTAATCGGCATAGGGCCCGGAATAGGTGACGATCAGCCCGATGCGGATGGGCTCCCCGTCCTGCGCGAGGGCCTGGCGGGGGAAGGAGGCGTGCAGGGCGGCGGCGATCGAGCCGGCCGCGGTCATGGCCAGGAACCTGCGGCGGCCCGGATCCGCCGCGTCCTCAGGCGATGCCGGCCGCGCCGCACAGGCTGTAATGATCTCTTTCATCTGCGCATCCCTTCTCGGAGTTCACACTCGTATACCCTTCGGGGCGATGTCCATGCACCGGCGCGGCGCGGCCGAAAAGAGGGCCGGCGCCTCCGCTCAACAGGCCAATGGCCGCATCTCCCCCGCCGGACGCGCGAGGTCGTCGATCCGGGCTGCGGCCCGTCCGGTCAGGGGTCAGCGGGAATGCGATCGGGGGTGGCGCCGGCCGGCCCCACCCGCGCCTTCAGTGCGTCACGAGCCGCAGATGGGCGGTGCCGGCCTCGACGTCGGCAGGCACCGGAGCGCCCCAGGGCGCCGCCCGGCGCCGGCCGACATCCACTTCCATCCAGAAGGTCTCCCAGCCCCGCGAGGGCCCGATCCCGTCCATCGTCGCCGGCCCCTGGATGGCCTTGGCCGAACGCGAGTCGAGCCACATCAGCGGCTCCTCGCCGGCGGCGACCTTCTCGATCTGCTCGCGCAGGAGCCGCCGGTACTGGACGATGGCCTTGTCCGACTGGCCGAGATGCTCGCGCGTGCGGTCCTGGATCGCCCCCATGGATTCCACCGCCCACTGGTCGTGCACGTTGATGTCGAGGCCCATGCCCGTATAGGTGCTGCTTTCCTGCTCGTGCGGGTCGAAGCCGTATTCGTTGGTCTTGTTCCGGCGCGACTTGTAGAGGGGCAGCTCGAACAGCTCCAGGCGCTGCTCGCGCATCTTCTCCTTGTCCACCGGCGCGCCGTAGCTGGTGAAGAAGGCGTACCAGTAGCAGTTCTCGTCGTCGATCGGCACATGCCACTGGGTGATGGTCATGTCGTGGCTCATCGGGATCATGAAGCCGTGCGGGAACACCTGGTTGGTGACGCGCACATGCGTGCGCTGCTCGTCGATCTCGCGCAGCGCGATGATGCGCAGGCCATATTCCGTGCGCTCCACGTTGATGATCGGGCGATCGTATTCGCGCAAGATCTTCGTCATGGGCAGGTCCGTGCCCGAGGATGCGCTGCGGAACTGCTTGCCGTAAGCGTCCGCGGGGTCCTCATCCTCGAAGAAGCGGTGAAGGAAGGAGGCGTGGGCCGGGTCGATTCCGACCTCCAGCGCCTGCAGCCAGTTGCACTCGATCAGACCCTTGAAGGCGAAGACATGGGTCTGCGGCGCGACGAAGCAGTCCAGCTCGGGGAAGGCCGGCGGCTCCCCCTCGCCGAGATAGGCGAAGAGGATGCCGTTGCGCTCCTGGACCGGATAGGCCTTCTGCCTGATGCGCTGGCACAGGGTGGAGCCCACCGGCTCGGCCGGCGTCTGGATGCACTGGCCCGTGGCGTCGAACAGCCAGCCGTGAAAGGCGCAGCGCAGCCCGTCCGCCTCGATGCGGCCATAGGCGAGATCGGCCCCGCGATGCGGGCAGTCGCGATCCATGAGGCCGTAGCGCCCGCTTCCGTCCCGGAAGAGAACGAAGTCCTGGCCCAGCAGGCGCACGGCCACCACCGGCCGCTCGGGGCTCAGTTCGTCCACCAGCGCGGCGGGCTGCCAGTACCGGCGCATCATTTCACCGGCCGGCGTCCCCGGCGCGATGCGGGTGATCAGGTCGTTCTGCGCCTGGCTCATCATGATGCGGATCTCCTGCGCTTTTCATCGCGGCGAGGACGAGACCGGGGCGCCCTATGACCGCCTATCGAACTTAATACGATAAAGTGAAATCATTCCAATCGAGGTGTCAACGCGAAAGATTGGGCGGTCCATGCCGTTCTTTTGAGCAGGACGGGCCGGCCACTCCTGCCGGGATGGCGAAGCGCGCGTGCGTTCTCTTGTGAAGTCGCGACCCGTCTTCTACACGCAGCCGTAGCAATGGAACGGAGAGCAGATGCCGCGGGTGAACCGAACGCCGGAGGAAAGCGAACTCGTTCGCACGCACGGGCCCGAATATCTGGAACTCCTCGCACGCGCGCTCCGGCTGATCGTCCTGTTCAACGCCGAGCACCGGGAGATGACCCTCAACGAGCTGGCCGCGCTCTCGGGAATGCCGCGCTCCTCCGTGCGCCGGGTCGTCCTCACCCTGGAAACCCTGGGGATGGCGGAACAGAACGACCGCTATTTCCGGCTGACGCCGCGCGTCCTGACGCTGGCGGCGGCCTATCTGCGCTCGAACTCGTTCGCCGACAAGTTGCAGCCGATCACGGATCATGTCTCCGCGCGGGTGGGGGAGGCCTGTTCGGTCGCGGTGCTCGACGGCGACGAGGCGGTCATGATCGTGCGGACCGCGCCGCGGCGCATCGTCACCGTGGCGCTCGAGATCGGCCTGCGGCTGCCGGCCTATTGCTCCGCGGTCGGCCGGGTGCTTCTCGGCGGAATGGACGAGGCGGAGCTCGACGCCTATCTGGCCCGCCTGCAGCCACGGAAGATGACGCCCGCGACGGTGACGGACAAGGCGGCCCTGAAGGCGCGGGTGACGGGCGACCGCGCGCAGGGCTATTCGCTGGTGGACCATGAGGCCGAGCAGGGCTTCCGCTCGCTGGCCGTGCCAATCCTCGACCGCGACGGACGGATCGCCTGCTCGCTCCATATCGGCATGAGCGCCGAGCGCACCTCGATAGAGCAGGCGCTGGAGGAGTACCTGCCCGTTCTGCGTGAGGCCTCGGCGGAAGCGGCCCTCGTGATCGCGGTCTGAGACCGGCCCGGCAGCCTACTTCACGAGCTCGGCCATCACGCTCGCGCATTCGCGCAGAATCGAGACGGCACGCTGTCGCACGGCCGGGTCGGCGTAATGCTCCGCGTCGCCCGAAACGCCGATCGCCGAAGCCTCGCCGCCATTGGCGCGCAGCGGAACGGCGATCGCGCATATGCCGGGCTCGAACTCGCCCTCCACGCACGCATAGCCGCGCCGCGCCGTGAGCGCGACGTCCTCCAGGATCGACTGCCGGTCGAGAATGGTGGCCGCCGTATGCCGTTCGAGCGGCGCCCGGGCGATCAGTTCCTCGGCGTCGGCCGAGGCACAGACGCTGAGGAGAGCCCGGCCGATAGCGCTGGAGAGAAGCGGCACCCTGGAGCCGACGGTGAAGCCGATGCTCACCGCGCTTTCGCGCGCCGCCGCGTGGGCGACATAGACGGCCTCATGGCCATCGATCATCGCCATGGAGATCGCGCTGGAGATGCGATGCGAGAAGCTGCGCATCACCGGTTCGATGGTCTTGCCGAACTGGCGCCCCTGCAGGAAGCCGCCCGCCAGAACCAGGATGCGCGGGGTCAGGGAGAAGACGCGATCCTGCGCCTTGATGTAGCCGAGATGGACGAGGGTGAGGACGAGCCGGCGCGCCGTCGCCCGGTCGAGCCCCGTGGCGCGCGCCACCTGCGGCAGCGTCAGGTGCGTCTGCGTGGCGTCGAAGGCCTTCAGCACGCTCATGCCCTTGGCGAAGGTCAGCGAGATGTCCTTGGCCGAGAGCGGCGGCCCGCCCGGGCCTCGAGGCCGCTCCGTTCCTTGCACCATCCTTTTCCCTCCCCTCCCGGCCCGCTGGCTCTTGACAAGCATTTTAGACCACGTCCAAAGTACGTTATACGACCATACGCGCGATAATCGCACGCATGTCAAGTTCTCCCCTCTTTGCCAACGGAGCTGTGCGGATGCGCCGGACCGTGACCGTGACGTTCAGATCGGCCGATGGCGGGCTCTACCCGGTCGAGACGCAAACGGGCGTCAGCCTGATGCAGGCGGCCGTGCTCGCCAACGTCCCCGGGATCGAGGCGGAATGCGGCGGCGCGTGCGTGTGCGCCACCTGCCACGTCTATGTGGATGCGCGCTGCCTCGAGGCGGCGGGCGAGGCTCGGGACGACGAGCGGGAGATGCTGGAACTCGTCGCCTCGGAGAGGCGGGAGAACAGCCGCCTGTCCTGCCAGATCGAGGTCGTCCCGGAGCTGGACAGGGCGCGGATCGACATTCCGGAGGCCCAGTATTGAGCGCGGGCGCCGTCATCGTCGGCGCATCTCATGCGGGCGTGCAGCTCGCGGCCTCCCTGCGCCAGTCCGGGTGGGGCGAGGCGATCAGGCTCGTTTCGGCCGAGCCCAGCCTGCCCTACCATCGCCCGCCACTTTCCAAGGCTTTCCTGACCGGCAGGCAGACAGCCGAGCAGATCGTGCTGAAGGGCCCCGATTTTTACGCCGCGCAGGGGATCGACCTGATGCTCGCAACGCGTGTCGAGGCCGTCCTGCCTCATGAGAAACGCGTCGTCCTCGCGGACGGGGAATCCCTTGCCTATTCGGCCCTGGTCCTGGCGACCGGCGCCTCGGCCCGCCGCCCCGCGCTTCCCGGCGCCGGGCTCGCGGGCCTGCACGTCCTTCGCGACCTGGCGGACGCCAGCGGCTTGAAGGCGGTTCTGGAGGCGGCCGGGTCGATCGCCATCCTCGGGGGCGGCTATATCGGGCTGGAGGTGGCCTCCAGCGCCGTGGAGGCAGGCAAGCGCGTCACCGTCGTGGAGATGCAGGACAGGCTGCTGGCCCGCTCGCTTCCCCCCTCCCTGTCGCACTGGATCCTGGAGCTTCATCGCTCCAGGGGCGTCGATGTCAGGCTCGGCGCGAGGGTGCGGCGCTTCATGCACGAGCGGGGGCGCGCGCGCGGCATCGAGATCGAAGGCGCAGAGCCGATCGAAGCGGATCTCGTTCTCGTGGGCATCGGCTCGCAGGCGCGCACCGGCCTTGCGGCCTCGTTCGGCGTTCCCCTGTCGGCCGGCGGCATCCTGGTGGACGAGAGGGGCCGCACGGGCCTCGACGGGGTCTATGCCATCGGCGATTGCGCCGCTCAGCGAAACGGGCAGACGGGCGAGGTGACGCGCGTGGAATCGGTGCAGAACGCGGTCGACCAGGCAAGGCGCGCGGCGAGCGATCTCACTGGCACGCCCCTGCCCCCGGCGCTCGCCAACTGGTTCTGGAGCGATCAATACGAGCACAAGATCCAGATCGCCGGGCTTATGGAGCCCGGCTGCCGGGAGATCCTGCGCGGCGATCGGCGGACGGGGCGCTTCTCCGTTCTCATGACGCGGGACGGGCGGCTGCGCACGGTGGTCTCCGTCGGCAGCCCCGCCGACCATATGAGCGCGCGCAAGCTCGTCGCCGAGGGCGCCGTCCTCGACCACGACCGCGCGCGCGACATCGCAACGCCGCTTGCGAAAGCGGTGCTTTCTTCCTGAGCGGGGACGTTACCGATGAAAGAGCAAGGTTCCGACGAAGGCTCCGCGCCACCCTCCCGCGCTCCGCTCCTCGACGCGGAGGCGAGCCGGGCGGCGGCCGAGGTGATGCGGCGCGTGCGGGCCGAGGGGATCGAGACGATCCGGCTGTCCTTCGCCGACCAGCACGGCATATTGCGCGGCAAGACCATCGTGGCGGAAGCCCTCGAAGCGGCGTTTCGCGGCGGCATGGCGATGACCTCGACGCTTCTTCTGAAGGACACGTCGCACCGCACGGTGTTTCCCGTCTGGGAAAACGACATCGGCTTCGGCAAGGGCACGCTCACCGGCGCCGGCGACGTGATGATCGTGCCCGATCCCTCCACCTTCCGCGTCCTTCCCTGGTCGCCGCATTCGGGCTGGATGCTGTGCGACCTGCGCTGGAAGCATGGCGGGGAAATGCCGTTCTGCGTGCGCTCCATCCTTCGCCGCGCCGTGGACAGGCTGGCCGCCCGGAACCTTGCGATGGTCTGTGGGCTGGAGTTCGAGTTCTACGCCCTGCGCGTCGAGAGGGCGAACCTCGCCCACGCCGACGCGGGCCTTCCCGCGAGGCCCCCCGAAACGAGCCTGATCACGCATGGCTACCAGTATCTGACGGAAGCCAAGTACGACGCGCTGGAAGAGGTGATGGACGATCTGCGCCGGGCAGCGCAGGCGCTCGGCCTGCCCGTGCGCTCCATGGAGGCGGAGTTCGGCCCGAGCCAGATCGAATTCACCTTCAGGCCGGACGGGCCGCTGGCCCAGGCGGACAACACCGTGCTTTTCCGCTCGATGGTGAAGCAGCTCTGCCAGCGCAAGGGGCTCCATGCCACCTTCATGTGCCGGCCCAAGATCGAGAACGCCGTGCCGAGCGGCTGGCATATGCACCAGTCTGTGGTGGATATCGGAACCGGCCGCAACCTGATGATGCCGCAGAGCGCCGGCCAGCCGAGCCGGGTGGCCGGCCAGTGGATCGCCGGGCTTCTGGAACACGCCGCCGAAAGCTGCCTCCTTTCGACCCCCACGGTGAACGGCTACAAGCGCTACCAGCCCTTCCAGCTCGCGCCCGACCGCGTGCAGTGGGGCCGCGACAACAAGGGCGCCATGATCCGCGCCCTGATGGAGCCGGGCGACCCGGCCTCGCGCGTGGAGAACCGCGTGGCGGAGCCGACGGCGAACCCCTACCTCTTCATCGCCTCCCAGATCCTCTGCGGTCTCGACGGCATCCAGCGCGACCTCGCTCCGCCGCCGCCGGTGGAAAATCCCTATGCGAACGGTGCGATGAGCCTTCCGCGCAGCCTCATCGCAGCGCTCGAGCGCTTCGACGCCAGCGACTTCTACCGCGAGGCGCTGGGCGCGGATTTCTGCTCCTATCTCTCACGCATCAAGCACGCCGAATGGGACCGCTACCTGATGACCGTCTCGGAGTGGGAGCAGAGCGAATATTTCTCGCTCTTCTGAGCGGCCCCTCCCGCCCCCGCCCGCCCATGCTCCCGGAAGGATCGGACCCTTGATCGAACCACGCCCCCTGACGGCTGACGCATTCAGGCCCTGCGGACATGTCGCGCGCAGCGTCTTCGCCTCGGCCATGTGGCGGCAGGACGAGGGTGGCAGCGATACGAGCTTCCCCGTCCTCGAACAGCCGCTCGCGGTCGCGGATGCCATCGCATGAGCGTCCTTGCGGTCGATCTCGGCTTCGAATTCGTCGACCTCGCTTTGGAGGCGGGCGGGCGCGTGTCGATCGTGAAGCATCCGGTCGGGGACCGCGCGCCGGCCGACGCGGCCCTCGCCGCGATCGCGCGCCTCTCGGCCGAGCTGTCCTTCGACATCGCCTCGCTCGAAGCCGTGCGCTTCGGGGCGACCTCGGCGATCAACGCCCTCATCGCCCGGCAGGGCGCGCGCATCGCGCTCATCACCACCACGGGCTTTGCCGACACGCTCTATCTTGGCCGGCAGAATCGGCGCGACCTCTACGACCCGGTCGCCTGCCCGGCGACGCCGGCCTTTCTGGTCGCGCCGGACGATATTCACGAGGTGGACGGGCGGCTCGATGCCGCCGGATCGCAGGTCCGGCCTCTCGACGAGACACGCCTTGCCATCATCGCCGGGACGCTCGCCGAGCGGCCCGTCGACGCCGTCGCCGTCTGCCTCCTTCACGCCCATCGCGAGCCGGCGCACGAGCGCGCGGTGCGCGAGGCGCTCGCCAGCCGCTTCGAGGGCGTTCCCATCATCCTCTCGCACGAGATCGACCCCCATCCGCGCGAGTTCGAGCGCACGGTCTCGGCCTGTCTGGAGGCCTGGCTCCAGCCTCTCCAGGCCCGTATCCTGGACCGTCTTTCCAGCGGGCTCGCGGTGCTGGGCTTTTCCGGCTCGCTCGACCTTGCCGACAGCCTCGGCACGCTCGTGCCCCAGAGGCAGGCACGGCACCGGGCAAGCGACCTCGTCATGAGCGGTCCGGCCGCGGCCGTTCGGCACGCCGCTTCCCTCCTCGCCGCGGCCGATATCGACGCGGCGATCACCGTGGATATCGGCTCGACCACCACCGATATCTCGGTGCTGCGCGGCGGATCGCCGGCCTTCGTCTCCAGCGCCGAGCACGCTGGAGTGCCGATGCGGCGGCGCATGATCGACCTCGGCAGCCTGGCGCTCGGCGGGCGCACGCGCGCGGCGGCGGATGGGGTGGGCGGGGTCCGCCTCCGGCCCCCGCCGGGCGGGGACGGACCGACGCTTCACGACTGTCTCGCCTTTCTGCGCCGCCTTCCCCTGCCGGCCTCGGACGGGACGACGCAACGCCTCGCCTCGCTCGGCACCTCGCTCGGCGAGGCGGACGCCGAGGCGGCGGCGCTACGGGTGGTGGAAGCGGGCGAGCAGGCGGCCGCCACGGCGATCCTGCGCCATGCGGTCGGCCACAACCTCGACCCGGCGCGCGCGACGCTGGTGGCGATGGGCGGGCTCGGCGGTGTGCTGGGCGCCGGCGTCGCCGCGCGCCTCGGCGTCACCCGTATCCTGGTGCCCGAGCGAGCCTCGCTCGCCGGAGCCCTTGGCCTTCTGGCCATGTCGGCGAACCCTTCCGCGAGGATCAGGGTGGACATGGAGCCCGCCGCGCTCGGCGACGAAGGACTGCGGCGCTGCCTGGAGAGCCTTCGCGCCATGTTGCCGGGGGGCGGGCGGGCCGGGCATGAGCGCCTGGTGGCCGAAATGGCCGCCACGGCTGCCCTGCATCCGCTGGAGATCGCCTTTCGGGAGCCGCCGTCCGGCGCGCAGGCGGTCGCGGCCGCCTTCGCCGAGCAGTATGAGCAGCGCTACGGCATACGCCCGCCCGCCGGCGGCCATGTCTTCGCCTTGACGCTCTCGCGCGTGACGCAGGCCCCCGTCCGGACGGAAACCGTGCCCGAGCCGCCGGGGCCGGCATGCGGCATGCGGGCCCTTCCCGGAGGAACCTTGTGGATTCCCGCAGGCTGGACCCTCTCCTCCGGCCCGGGATGCCATCTTCTGGAAAGGAGCGCGGCATGAGGAACGGGCTCGAGGCGGGCGCGCTGGACGTTCTCCAGATGCGCCTCGACGCGATCGCCGCCGGGATGCAGGCGACGCTGTTTCGCACCGCGGTCTCGCCGGTGGTCCGCGAGGGCGGCGACGCATCCTGCGCGATCTTCACGGAGGGCGGCGAGCTTCTCGCCTTGTCCGACGCGATCCCGCTGCTTCTCGGCGCGCTGCCGGGCGCCGTTCGCGCAATCCTGGCGCGCTTTCCGGCCGGAGAGATGGCCGAGGGCGACATCTTCCTCATGAACGATCCCTTCGCGGGCGGCACCCACCTGCCGGACATCACCGTGCTCGTGCCGGTCTTTTCCGGGAGCGCCCTCGTCGCGTTCGCCGCCAGCATCCTGCATCATCAGGACATCGGCGGGATGCGGCCGGGATCGGTGCCTCCGGACGCCACCGACATCTTCCAGGAAGGAATTCGCCTGCCGCCCATGAGACTCGCCCGTGGCGGGCGCCTCCTGCCGGAGGTGGAAGAGCTGATCGGCTTCAATTCGCGCGCGCCCGGCATCGTGCTCGGCGACATCGCCGCGCAGGTGGCCGCCGGCGTCAGCGCAGCGCGCGCGCTGCAAACGGTCGCAGCCGAACTCGGCGAGGCGCTTTTCCTCCAGCGCTCGGCGGCCTGCCTGTCGCGCAGCGAGACGCAGGCCCGACGCTTCCTGGAGACCATGCCCGAAGGGCCGTTCGCGGGCGCGGACGGGCTCGACCCGACGCCCGGCCTGCCACCCGTCGAGGTCCGGCTGTCCCTCTCCTTCGCGGGCGGACGCATGAGGGCCGATTTCTCGGGCTCCTCGCCGCAGGTGGCCGCGCCGATCAACTGCGTGCGCTCCGGCCCCCTTTCCTCGGCGCTCTATGTCCTGCTGAGCCTGCTGCCGCCCACGATCGGCCGCAATGGCGGCATCCTGCGCCTCCTCACCCTCGAGCTGCCGGAGGCAAGCGTGGTCAACGCGGCGCCGCCAGCGGCCGTCAACGCGCGGATGGGCATGGTCCGCTCCATCACCTCCGCACTTCTTCAGGCGGTGTCGCAGGCGATCCCCGAGCGTATGCCGGCGGCCAATTCGGGCATGTCCTACGTGCTGGCCTTTTCCGGGAACTGGCCGGACGGGCGACGCTTCGTCACCACCGAGATCATTGCCGGCGGCGCGGGCGGCGGGCCGCAGAAGCGGGGCGCGGATGCCGTTTCCACCGATGTGGGCAACGCCATGAACATGCCGGTGGAAGCGCTGGAGGACATCGCCCCCATCCGCCTCGTCTCGGCCCGGATCCGCCGCGGCTCGGGCGGGCGGGGCCGCTTCGACGGCGGCGACGGCATCGAGCGGGTCTACGAGGCCCTGGCCGACGGCATCTCCGTCTCCCTGCGCGGGGAGCGCTTCACCCGAGTTCCCCAGGGCCTGCGGGGCGGCGGCGCTCCATCGCCATCGCGCGCCACCGTGTTGCGGGCGGGCGGTGACAGCATCCCTCTTGCCTCGCGCTCCACCGTGCGGCTCGATCGCGGCGATCGCCTTGTGGTGGAAAGCTGCGGCGGCGCCGGATACGGCACGCCTCCCTGAGTTCGGGGCGCCGGGGCGGCCCTTGCCGGCGGCTTCAGAACCGGCGCGATGGCGAGGCCGCGATCCGGGCACGCATCAGTTCGATGAACGTCTCCGCCGCCGGTGACAGGTGGTGGTTGCGCCTCCGGTAGAGATAGAACTTGCGCAGGATCGGCCGGTTCTCGATCGGCACGAACCGCACCTTGAAGTGCTGGCGGAAGACGTCCGCGTAGCTCGGCGCGGCGGTGATCCCCATGCCGCGCCCGACGAAGGCGAGCGCGGTCGATAGATAGCGCACGTTCGAGCTGCGTTTCATGTGAAGGGACATGTCGTTCAGAATCGTGCGTTCGATGTAGACGGAGAAGTCGTCCGAATAGTGGATCCAGTTCGCGTCCAGCACCTCCTCCCAGGAGACGGAGCCGCGCGGGTCCTGCCCGCCCCGGTCGGGCACCACGATCTGGATCGGAACCTCGAAGAGCGGCTGGGCCTCGATCGTGGGGTCCGGGGCGGCGCGCTGCGGCCCGATGCCGATCTCCGCCTCGTTGTCCTCGACCGCCGCGATGATCTGGTCGCCCGTCGTATCGACCACGTGGACGCCGATATGGGGGTGGTCGGCCGAGAAGTCCGCCACGATCCCCGGCAGCCAGCAGCAGGCGAGAATCTGCGGCACGGCCAGGCGGAGCGTCCCGCGCTTCAGCATCCGGATGTCGTCCACCCCTTCGCCGAACCTGCGAAGATCCTCCAGGATCCGCTCGGCCACCGGCAGCATCTGCTGTCCGATCTCGGTGAGCTGCGCGCTGCGCTGGACGCGGTGGAAGAGCGCGACGCCCGACTCGATCTCCAGTTGACGCACCAGCATGCTGACAGCCGACTGGGTAAGATTCAGGTTACGGGCGGCGAGCGTGAAGCTCTGCAACCGGGCGACCTCGACGAAGGCGCGAAGCTGGCGCAGCGTCAGATTCATTAGACAACCTGATCCTTCCAGAAGAAAAATTTGCTTGTCTGATCCAATATGCACGGACACGATGCACTCCTCAAATGCGAACAAAAGTTGGGCGGGTGCGAGTGCGGATCGCTGTGATCGGAACGGGCATCGTCGGCGTATGCTCGGCGGCCTTCCTTCAGGAGGACGGTCACGAGATCGTCTTCCTCGATCCTCGCGAGGCCGGCGAGGCCTGCTCCTTCGGCAATGCCGGCTCACTCTCGCCCAGTGCCTGTCTGCCGGTGGGCATGCCCGGCGCCTGGCGCAACGTGCCGGGTTGGCTCCTGGACCCCGATGGCCCCCTGGTCATCCGGGCGCGCCACCTTCCCAAGGTCCTGCCCTGGCTCATGCGTTTCCTGCGCGCATCGAGCGAGACGGAGGTCCGCCGCATCGCCGCCGCCTTGCGCAGCCTGCTGCAGCCGGTGTTCGAATGCTACGAGCCGCTGATCGAGCGCGCGGGCGCCCGCGCGCTGGTGCGCCGCAATGGCTGCCTCTACGTCTATTCCTCCCGCCGCTCGGCCGACCGCTGGCGCTGGGGCATGAACCTGCGCCGCGAGCTGGGCGTGGAGATGCGCGAGGTCGGCGAGGCGGAACTCGCCGAGCTGGAACCCGATCTGCGGGGCCGCTTCCGCTTCGGGCAGTTCGCGCCCGACAACGGCTCCACCTCCGACCCTTCGGCGCTGGTCAAGGCGATCTACGGGCAGGCGATCGAGGACGGCGCCACGCATCGTCGCGCCAGCGTCGTCGATTTCGAAAGGCACGCCGGCGAAATCCGCGGCATCGTTCTCGACGATGGCGAGCGACTGGCGGCGGATGCGGTGGTGATCGCGGCCGGCGCCTGGTCGGGGCGACTCGCAAGGAAGGTCGGCGCGCGCGTTCCGCTCGAGAGCCAGCGCGGCTACCACGTCACCGTGGAGGACCCCACGGTGAAGCTGAACCGCACCGTGATGGCGGTGGAGCACAACATGATGATCAACCCGATGACCGCCGGGCTGCGGCTCGCCGGCACGGTGGAGTTCGCCGGCCTCGCCGCCGAGCCCCGATACGCCCGCTCCAGGGTGCTGCTGGAGAAGGGCCGGGAGCTCTTTCCCGGCCTCAAGGGTTCGCGCAACTCCTACTGGATGGGCCACAGGCCCTGCCTGCCGGACAGCCTGCCGGTGATCGGCGCGGCGCCCGGGGCGGACAACGTCTTCTTCGGCTTCGGCCATGGCCATGTCGGCATGTGCGCCGGCGCAACCACCGGGCGCGAGATCGCCCACCTCGTATCCGGTCGCCGGCCGGCCATCGACCTTTCCCCGTTCAGCCCGACGCGGTTCTGAAAACCGCGAGGCCCGACCAACTCGAAAAGGCAAGGCGGATGACACGCATGGATCGCAGATCGTTCCTGGCCGGGGCCGCCGGCGCCGCGAGCGCGCTCGCCATGCCGGCCGTCGCCCTGGCACAGCCGGCTTATCCGCAAAAGCCGGTGACCATCGTGGTGCCCTTCCCGCCGGGCGGATCGACCGACCTCATCGCCAGGCGCTTCGCCGAGGAGATCGGGCGCAGCCTCGGCCAGCCGGTCGTGGTGGAGAACCGCGGCGGGGCCGGAGGGGCGGTCGGCGCGAACCATGTCGCCCGGTCCCGGCCGGACGGCTACACCCTGCTCATGGGCGTGACCGGCTCGAACGCCATCAGCGCGGCCCTGCGCGACGACCTGCCCTACGATCCCGTCGCCGACTTCGATCCGGTCTCGATCGTCGTCTCCGCGCCGCTCGCACTGGTCGTCAATGCCGACAGCCCGTTCCGGTCCGTGGAGGACGTCGTCGCCTTCGCAAGGGAGAATCCCGGGCGCTTCACCCACGGGACTCCCGGCGTCGGCACCTCCATGCACATGACCGGCGAACTCTTCGGGGTCGAAACCGGCACGACGCTGCTCCACGTCCCGTTCCGGGGCAGCGCCGAGGCGATGCAGGCCCTCCTCGGCGGGCAGGTCAGCGGCATGTTCGGCGACGTCCTGGTGACATCCGAATATGTGAAGACGGGACGGTTGAGGGCCCTCGGCGTCACCTCGCCGGAGCCCCACTATCTCTTGCCCGACGTTCCCCCCATCGCGGAAGCGGGCGTGGCCGGGTTTTCCTCGCTCTCCTGGCAGGGCGTGTTCGCGCCGGCCGGAACACCCGCCCCGATCGTCGACGCGCTCTATGCCGAGATTTCGCGGCTGGTGGCGGCGAGCGAGATGCAGGACTTCTTCCGCGAGCGCGGCTTCATCGTGGAAAGCCGGCCGCCGGCCCAGTCCAGGAGCTTCGTCGCCGAAGAGGTGGAGAAGTGGCGCAACGTCGTCGAGGTCGCCGGGATCGTCGTGCCATGAGCGGCCCTGCACCGCAGGCCGCGGCGCCGTCCCGGGGGCGGCTCCGCGCCTATCTGGGCACGGGCGCCTTCGCCGCGTTCGGGGCCGCGATCGCCGGCGGCGGACTCTCCTACACGGTGGGGACCGTCTTCAGCCCGGGACCCGGCTTCTTCCCGCTGGTCATCGGCTGCATCATCGTCTTCCTGGCCGCCCTGACCGCGATCGAGGCCTTCGCCCAGGGCGTCGAGGCCGCCGACCCCGTCGTCGAGGGCGATGCCACGGCTAGAACCTCATGGGCCTGGCGTCCGCTCGGCGCCGTCGTCGCCGGCATCCTCGCATTCGTGTTCCTCGTGGACCGGGCCGGCTACGTGCCCGCGACCTTCGCGCTCGTCTTTCTCAGCGCGCTCGGCGAAAGCAGGCAGAGCTTCCTGAGGATCCTCGGCGTCGCCGCCTTCATGGCCGCGTTCGGCGTCATCCTCTTCATCTGGGGCCTCGGCCTTCCCATGCAGGCTTTCGGATCGCGATGAACGAGTTTGCGGGCAATATCGCGATCGGCCTCGGCCAGGCGCTGACGGCCGACTCGCTGCTGTTCTGCTTCATCGGCGTCACCGTCGGCACGCTGGTCGGCGTTCTGCCGGGCATCGGCCCGCTGGCGGCGATCTCGCTGGCGCTGCCGATGACCTACTATCTCGACCCCACCACGGGGCTCATCATGCTGGCCGGCATCTTCTACGGGTCGCAATATGGCGGCTCCACGGCCTCCATCCTGCTCAACCTTCCCGGCAGCGCCACGTCGGCGATCACCTGCCTCGACGGCTACCCGCTCGCGCGCCAGGGCAAGGCGCTGCTGGCGCTCTTCGTCACCGCCATCAATTCCTTCGTCGGCGCCTCCATCGCGATCCTCATCCTGATGGGCTTTGCTCCGCTGATCGCCGACCTCGCCCTCGGCTTCTCGTCCGCAGAATATTTCTCCGTCCTGCTTCTGGGGCTGGTGGCGGCCGGAACCATGACACCGGGTTCGCCGGTGAAGGGCCTGATGATGGTCGCCTTCGGCATCGCCCTCGGCCTTGTCGGCACCGACGTGAACAGCGGGGCCTTCCGCTTCACTCTGGGCCTGCTCGACCTCAGCGACGGAATCAGCCTCGTCGCGCTGGCGATGGGCCTGTTCGGCGTCAGCGAGGTGATCGCCAATATCGGCGGGCGGGCGACGAGGCCCATGCGAATCGAGCGCATCCGCCTGAGGGACATGTGGCCGAGCCGCCAGGAGTGGCGGGAAATCTGGCCGCCGACCCTGCGCGGCTCGATGATCGGCTCCTTCGTCGGCGCATTGCCGGGCACCGGCCCCGGGGTCGCAACGCTCATCGCCTACGCCACGGAAAAGCGGATCTCCAAGCATCCCGAGCGCTTCGGAAAAGGCGCGCTGGCCGGCATCTCGGCGCCGGAGGCGGCCAACAACGCGGCCGTGCAGGCCGCCTTCATACCCACGCTCAGCCTCGGCATCCCGGGCGACGCCGTCGTCGCCATGCTGATGGGCGCGATGATCCTGCACGGCATCACGCCGAGCCCGAACCTCATCCACGAGCAGCCCACCCTCGTCTGGGGCCTCATCATGAGCTTCTGGGTGGGGAACCTGATGCTGCTCGTCCTCAACATACCGCTGCTGGGCCTGTGGGTGCGGCTCTTGTCGATCCCCTACAACCTTCTCTACCCGGCGATCCTGGTTCTCGTCTGCGTCGGCGTCTACGCGGCCGACAACAGCGTCTTCGACATCTTCGTGGTCCTCGCCTTCGGCATACTCGGCTATGTGATGCGGATTCTGGGCTATGAGGCGATGCCGGTGCTGCTGGGCTTCATCCTCGGGCCTCTCATCGAGGAGCATCTGCGGCGCACGCTGCTGCTCTCCCACGGCGACATGTCGATCCTGGTCGAAAGGCCCGTCAGCCTCCTGTTCCTCCTCGCCAGCCTGCTGCTCCTCGCCATCTCCGCCCTGCCGGCGCTGAGAAGGCGGCTTGCCCGGATGGAGAGCGTCTAGGGGCGATATCCCCCTCGTGCGCGGGCCCGGCGACGAGCGCGAAGGATCGGGCGCGCGGTGCCCAGGGCGGATGGGTTTTCCCGTTTCAAGCGCGCGGCTCGATCCGCCCTCCGTTGCCCGCGTCGAACAGATGGATGTCCGGCGCCGCGATGGTCAGCGTGATGGTCTCTCCGGGGCGGGCATGGGTGCGGTTGCGCAGGAGCACGACGAGCGGAAGGCCCGCCACCCGCACAAGCAGTTGCGTGTCCGGCCCGGTCGGCTCGACCACTTCGATCACGCCGCCGAACCCTTCCGATGCCGGCACGATCGATTCGGGGCGCGCGCCCCACAGGACCGCCCGGCCCTCGTCCTCACCACTCGCCCTTCCCGCCGGCAGAACCGTGCCGTCCTCGGCGACGACATCAGTGCCCTTCAGCCGCCCGCTGACGAAATTCATCGAGGGAGATCCGAGAAACCCGCCCACGAACGCGTTGGCCGGGCGATCGTAAAGGTCGAGCGGAGCACCCTCCTGTTCGATCACGCCGCCCTGCATGACGACGATGCGGTCCGCCAGCGTCATGGCCTCGATCTGGTCGTGGGTGACGTAGATCATGGTGTTGCGCAGCCGCTGATGCAGGGCCTTGATCTCGGTGCGCATCTGCACACGCAGCTTCGCGTCCAGATTGGACAGCGGCTCGTCGAACAGGAAGAGCTTGGGATTGCGCACGATCGCGCGCCCCGTGGCGACGCGCTGGCGCTGGCCGCCCGACAATTGCCCCGGATATCGATCGAGCAGGTCCTGAAGCCCCAGGACACTTGCGGCCCTTGCCACCTCGGCCTCGATCGACCTCTTGTCGACGCCGCGCAGCCTGAGCGAGAATCCCATGTTCGCCCGCACGCTCATATGCGGATAGAGCGCGTAGTTCTGGAAGACCATGGCGACATCGCGGTCCTTGGGCGCGAGCGCGGTCACGTCACGGTCGCCGATGAGGAGCCGGCCGGACGAGGCCGCCTCCAGCCCGGCGATCAGGCGCAGAAGGGTCGATTTCCCGCAGCCGGAAGGCCCCACGAGGGCGACGAACTCCCCGTCGCCGACGGCCAGGTCGATGCCGCGCAGGACCTCGGTCTTGCCGAACGACTTGCGCAGCTTCTCGATGTTCATCGTGGACATGGAAGGCCCCCCAGGGAGGATCGGCCGCTCACTTGATGCCGCCGGAGATCAAGGTGCGGACATAGAAGCGCTGGACCAGCAGGAACGGGATCGTGCCGAGAAGGATGGCGACGTTGGTGGACGCGAAGAGCCCTCCCCAGTCGCTCTGCTCGAAATTGACGTTGCGGGCGATGGCGACCTGGACCACCGCGTAGTCGGGATTGCTGGCCGCGACCACCGGCCAGAAGAAGGAATCCCATTGCGAGAGAAACAGCATGAGCCCCGAGGTCGCGATGGTGGGCCAGGACAGCGGCATGGCGATGCGCGTGAAGATGTAGAGCCAGGACGCGCCATCCACCCGCGCCGCCTCGTAGAAGTCGCGCGGGATCGAGGCGAAGAACTGGCGGAACAGGAAGATCACCATCCCGTTGGCGATCTCCGGAACGATGAGCGCCTGATAGCTGTTGGCCCAGCCGAACGCGCGGATCATGACGTAGAGCGGCAGCACGATCGCCTCGAAGGGCATCATGAAACTGGCGATCACCAGAAGGAACAGAAGGTTCTTGCCGCGAAAGTCGAACGCGGCGAAGGCGAAGCCCGCCAGCGCGTTGACGCCGATGCCCAGGAGCACGGTGCTGACGGCGACGAAGGCCGAGTTCTTCACCGCCAGCGGAAAGTCGCCCGCCCAGAGCGCCCGATAGTTGTCGAGGGTGAAGCGGGACGGGACGAAGGTGCTCCAGCCGAATTCCGATACGGGCTGGAAGATCTCGCCCTGCGGGCGCAGCGACGCCAGCGCCAGCCAGGCGAGCGGGCACACGACGATGAAGGCGAGGATGGAGAGCAGGCCGTAGCGCAGCATCATCGCATGGGGATTGGCGAGGCGGGCCTCCATCAGGCCCGCTCCTCGGGCGAGCGAAGCAGGCGGAACTCCAGGACGACGATGACGAGGATGATGCCCAGGAGGATGGTCGAGATCGCGAGGGAGCGCCCGATGTCGGAGAAGGTGAAGGCGGCGCGATAGGCCTCGAACATCAGCAGCGAGGTGGTGCCGGCCGGCCCGCCCGAAGTGAGGATGTAGACCGGCGCGAAGAAGAGGAAGTTGATGGCGGTGTCGGCCACCAGCACGAAGGCCATGGGCTTGCGCATCAGCGGCAGCGTGACGAAGCGGAACCGCTGCCAGCTCGTTGCGCCGTCGATGGTGGCCGCCTCGTAGACGGTGGGGGGAATCGAGTAGAGCCCCGCGAGCAGGAACAGCATCCAGTAGCCGGCTCCCTTCCACGTGGCGATGCCGATCAGCGTGTAGAGCGCCTGTTCCTGACTGCGGTGGAACGGCTGCGCGCCGACGCCGATCCACTCCAGGAACCCGTTCAGAGGCCCCAGATTGCCGTCCAGGAAGAGGCCGAAGAGGACTGCGCTGATGCCGGTCGACACCGCCATGGGCAGGACGAGCAGCGTGCGGTAGAGCCAAAGCCCCGGAAGCGGGCGGAAGACCAGGAGGGCGAGCGCGAACGCGACGAACAACTGAAGAGGATTGATGAGGAGATTGAAGAAGAGCGTGATCTTCAGGGACGACCAGAACTGCGCGTCCTCGAGAAGATAGCGGAAGTTCTCCGCGCCCACGAAGCGCGCCTCGCCCATCAGCGAAACGCCCGTCAGGCTGCCGGCCAGCGCCACGCCGATCGGAGCGATCCGGAAGATCAGGAGGCCGGCAAGGGCCGGCGCCAGGAAGAGGAACGGGGTCCAGCGGGACGAGATCATGGGCTCGCTCATGAAAGAGTCCGGCGAGCGTCCCCGCCGCGATCCTGCGAATTCGACGCGGCGCGGGCGCCGGCCGATCAGCGGTACTTCCGCATCTCCCGCTCGATGCTTTCCGCCGCGCGTGTCAGCGCGGGGGAAACCTCGGCGCCGGTCTGGATGTCCTGCATGGCCGTGCGCAGGAAGTCCTCATATTCCCGGTAGGCCGGCGTCGCGGGGCGGGGCGTGGCGGTGTTGGCGAGCTCGTGGCGCACGATCGCCCAGGCCGGATCGACGAAAGTGGTGCCTGCCCGCTCGTCCCAGATTTCCTCCAGCGACGGCGGATACTGGCGAAGCTCGAACCACAGGTCCATCGCCTCGCGGGTGGAGAGCCATTTCACGAAGGCCCTGGCCGCATCCATGTGCGCGGTGCGAGGATTGATGCCGATGTGCCAGCTCCCCGTGGGCGTGATCGGCGTGCCGCCGGCGAAATAGGGATGGGGAGCGACGCCGAAGTCGAGGGCCTCGAACTTCTCGAACCCGACGAGGTTCCAGGTGCCGCCGACGATCATGGCCAGCTTGCCCGAGCCGAACATTTCCTGGGTCACGCCGGTCTGGAACGTTCCGACCGGCCCGATACGATGGGTCTGGAAAAGCGCCTGATACCACGTCATCGCCTCGACCATGCCCTCGCCGTCGACATAGCCGGAGGCGCTGAGGCCGTCGGGGCCGATCACCTCGACGCCCCGGCTGAGCGGCACGGGCAGAAGCTGGTACGGATTGGTGTTCTCGAAGGCGAATCCGAACTGCGAGATATCCGGCTTCGTCAGCTCCTGCGCCATGGGCAGAAGCTCTTCCCACGTCAGGCGCGCCGCCGGGTCGGCCGAGGGTTCGGGAATACCCGCCTCGGCCAGCAGCTTGCGATTGTAGAAGAGAAGCTGGGACGAGGTGCCGAGCGGCATGGCGTAGAGCGTGTCGTCATAGGTGCCCTGGACGAGCGTGCTGGGCACGAAGCGACCGAGGTCGCCCGCCAGCATCTCGTCCAGCGCCAGAAGGTGGCCGCGCGCCGCGTAGGAGGCGGTCAGTGGGCCGTCCACCAGATAGACGTCGGGAAGCTCGTTGCGCGCCTGGAGCCTGACCTCGAGGGTGCGGAACAGCTCGGCGATGGGAAGCCGTTCGGCCGAGACGCGGATGCCGCTCTCCTGCTCGAAGGCGGCCATGAGCGGTGCGACCTGCTCCTCCGGCCACCCCATCCACGGCGCGGACAAGGTCGCCGTCTGCGCGGCGGCACGCCCGAACGAACCGAGGAAGGCCATGCCGGCGGTGCCGACCATGAATTGACGTCGATCGATTGGCATCGAAATCCCCATTGGCGTTCGGGCCTCGCTGATACGACGCAAACCATCGTCTCAGGTTGTGCACACGTGTGAATATGCGTATAGACCGCGACACCTAGTCAAGAGGGAAATTTTGGTCGAAACGGACCGGGGGCCTTCTTGAACTTCGGAGATCGGGAATTTGGACAGGGACAAGACGAAGGTCCGCTCCTTCGAGGTTGCCGAACTGGCGCAGATCTCACGCTCGACCGTCTCGAGGGCGCTGGCGGGAGATCCGCGCATCTCGGAAAGCACGCGGGCGCGGGTCCGTGCCGCGGCCGCCCAGCTCGGCTACCAGCCCAATCTCATCGCCCGCGGCCTCAAGAACCGGAGTACCGGCATCGTGGGCGTGGTCGTGACCGACCTCAACAACCCCTATCATGCGCAGGCCCTGCAACTGCTCGTCGGCAAGCTCGGGGCGCGCCGGCTGGCGCCGCTCGTCTTCGTCGGCGATACGGCCGAAGGCGCCGAGAGCGCGATCGAGCGGCTGATGAGCTATCAGGTCGACGCCGTCATCGCCCTCGCCGCCCCTTTCAGCGGCCAGATCGTCCGGGCCTGCCGGGCCGGCCGCAAGCCGCTGGTCCTGATGAACCGGCATGACGGAGACGAGGATGTCAGCGTCGTCAGCGGCGACGGCGTCGCGGCCGGCGCGATGGCTGCCGACCATCTGATCGCGCAGGGGGCGCGGACATTCGCCTATTTCGCCGGCGACGACAGCACATCCATCAGCCTCGACCGCGAGACGGGCTTTGCCGAACGCCTCGCGGAAAACGGCTTCGAGCTGTCGGCCCGCCTTTCGAGCCGGTACAGCCACGCCCATGCGCTGGACGTGGCCGCCGACCTTTTGCGCAGCGGGGCGCAGGCCATCTTCTGCGCCAACGATACGCTGGCTTTCGCGCTGATGGATGCCGCGCGCGGCATGACGGGCGGCGCGCGGCGCCCGCTGGTCGTCGGCTACGACAATTCCGCTCTCGCGGGCTGGCCGGTCTACGACCTGACCTCCATCGACCAGAACCTCGAGGACATGACCTCGCTGACGGTCGAGACGGCGCATTCCATGGTCGCAGCCCCCGCTTCTCCCCCCCGCCGCCACGTCATCAGCCCGCATCTCGTCCAGCGCGGCTCGTCCATCAACAGACCCCCCAAGGGAACGATATGACCAAGGTGCTGATCGATTGCGATCCCGGGCATGACGACGCGACCGCAATCCTCTATGCGGCGCGCCACCTCGAGCTTGTCGGCATCAGCACGGTCTATGGAAACCAGTCGGTGGACAAGACCACGCAAAACGCCCTGTCGCTGACGGCTCTTCTGGGAATCGACGTGCCTGTCGCGCGCGGATGCGAGCAGCCGCTGATCCGCACCTTCCGACATGGCGGCGACGTTCACGGCAAGACCGGGATCGACGGCGCGGAACTGCCGGCGCCCCGCCAGGAGGCGATCGACGCCCACGCGGTGGACTTCATCATCGAGACCGCCAGCAGATATCGCGAGGAGCTCGTCCTCTGCCCGATCGGGCCGTTCACCAACGTCGCGCTGGCGCTGCGCAAGGAACCACGCCTGGCACGATGGCTGCGCGGCATCAGCTGCATGGGCGGCACGACGCAGGTGGGCAACACCACGCCGGTCGCCGAGTTCAATATCTGGTGCGATCCGGAAGCCGCCGACGTCGTCTTTCGCAGCGGCGTGCATATCTGGATGGTGGGACTGAACGTCACGCGCCAGGTCGGCATCACCGAAGGCGACATAGCGCGCCTGAACGAGGGGGGGGCCGTCGCACGCGCCTATGGCGGGCTGTTCGGATTTTTCCGCAGGAGGCTCGGGGAGATCCACGGGCTCAGCACCGCCTCGCTGCACGACCCTTGCGCGCTGGTGCCGTTCATCGACCCGAACCTGATCACTTACGCGAACTGCCCCGTCGAGATCGAGCTGGGCGACGGCCTGACCCGCGGGATGACCGTATGCGACTTCCGCACCCTGACCTCGGCAAGGCTCGAGAACATACGATCGCGCTCCGCCAGCAACTGCGAGGTCGCGGTGGGGGTCAGGGCCCGCAGCCTGGTCGAGCACATCATGGAGGCGATCCTGACATGGCCCGACCACGACGCGGTGGCGCGCCGCGAGCCCGCCCGTTCCTGAGCCCGGCAAGGCCCCCGAAATTTGCGAGGAACCCCGCTCACTTCAGATAGATCGTCGGGACCGCCGTGGTGAACTTCAGCTCTTCCATGGAGATCGCGGAGTTGATGTGGGTGAAGTCCAGTTTTTCGATCATCCGCTTGTAGACATTGTCGAATGACGCGACGTCGGGGACGAGGACCTTGAGGATGTAGTCGACGGTTCCAGTCAGGCGATAGGCTTCGACGATCTCGGGAATGCTTTCGATCAGCGCCCTGAACTTCACCAGCCAGGCCATTTCGTGCCTCGGCGCGGTGATCGAGATGAAGACCGTCATCGGGACACCGGCCATCTTCGGGTCGACGAGCGTCACGCGCTCGCGGATGACGCCGGCCTCCTCCAGCCGCCGGATCCTGCGCCAGCACGGGGTCTGCGAAAGCCCCACCTCCTCGGCGAGCGTGCTGACCGGGCGGTCGCGCGCCTGGAGAAGGTCGAGGATCTTGCGGTCGGTCTCGTCGAAATTGGCCATGCAAGGACAAAGGCTCCGTTTCACATCGGGCTGACGGCCCGCGCCGCCGGCCGCCGATCGAGGCTGCGCGCCCGCGCCGCCGAGGGCCGAGCCCGCTTCTCCCGTAACTCGCCCCACGCCCGATCGTGCCGGCCCCCTCCCTCGCCATGTAGCATGGCCGCAAGGTCGCCGACACTCACGGAATGGGCAGCGATAGGATCAAAATATCGTCTTTTGCCGATTATGTAGTCAATTATATCTATATAAAACTCTTTTCGTGGTTTCTGCTTGACAGATTAAGGGCGGATGCGGGTTTATCCCTCCTGCCGCCAGGGAAGCGCTCCATCGAGGCGGCCCGGCGGTGATCTGCGAAATCGAAGGGACGGTGATGAGAAACGGAATGGGACAGCTCCGGCTTGTCGGCGGAGCGCTCGGCGTGGCGGCGGCCGCCCTGACGGCGGCTCATGCGCAGGACGTGCAGCGCGGCGGCACGGTGATCGTCCATGTCAACGCCGAGCAGGGCGTGCTCAACCCGGCGCTGCGCGCCTCCACCGGCGTCTACCAGATCACCGGCAAGTTCATGGAGCCGCTGATCGAGCTGACCTACGAGGGGTACGAGGGCGTCCTGGCCACCGAATGGTCGTCCTCGGCGGACGGGCGCGAGATCAGCTTCACGCTGCGCGAGGGCGTGAACTGGCACGACGGCCAGCCCTTCACCTGCGAGGACGTCGCCTTCTCCGCGATGAACCTCTGGAAGCCGCTGCTCAACTATTCCAGCACGCTGCACGCCAATCTCGAGGCGGTGGACTGCCCCGATCCGCACCGGGCCGTCTTCCGCTATTCGCAGCCCATGCCGCTCGAGCTGATCGTGGCGGCGATGCCCGATCTCGGCCATCCCGTGCCCAAGCATCTCTACGAGGGCACGGACATCCTGCGCAACCCGCACAACCAGGCGCCCGTCGGCACCGGGCCGTTCCGCTTCGGCGAGTATGAGCGCGGCCAGTACATCATCGGCCTGCGCAACGAGGATTACTGGCGCGGGGAGGAGTATCCCTATCTCGACCGGGTGATCTGGCGCTTCATCCCCGACAAGGCGGCGGCCGCGGCGGCGCTGGAGGCCGAGGAGATCATGGAATCGCCCTTCATCGGCATCTCCATGGAGGACATGCGGCGGCTGGGAGACGACCCGCGCTTCGACATGGGGCCGCAGGGCTTCGAGGCGAACACGGCCCATTCGACCGTGGAGTTCAATTTCCGCAATCCCATCCTCGCCGACCTGCGCGTCCGCCAGGCGATCTACCACGCGCTCGACATCGACTTCGCGCTTCAGACGATCATGCGCGGCTACGGGCAGCCGGGGCGCGGCCCGATCCCCTCCACGGGGGGCGAGAACTACACGGACGACGTGCCGACCTACGCCTACGACGTCGAGCGGGCCCGGCAGCTCCTGGACGAGGCCGGCTACGCGCCAGGCCCGGACGGCATCCGCTTCCGGCTGCGCCACCGCCCCGCGCCCTGGGGCGAATACACACAGCTCTGGGCGGAATATTTCGTGCAGGCGATGCGCGAGGTGGGGATCGCGGTGGAGCTGGTGACGAACGATGCGCCGGGCTTCCTCACCGGGGTCTATCGCGACCACGATTTCGACACGGCCAATGGCTGGCATCAGTTCCGGTCCGACCCGGCCGTCTCGACCACGGTGTGGCTGCGCTCGGGCGCTCCGGCTGGCACGGCCTGGTCCAACCAGTTCGGCTACGAGTCGGCCGAGATGGACCGGCTGATCGACGAAGCGGCGCAGGAGCTCGACCCCGCGCGCCGGGCGGAGCTCTACCATGAGGTGCAGAGGCTCGCGATGACGGACCTGCCGGTCATCTTCGCGATCGAGCATCCGTTCCTGGGCATCAGCAACCGCAAGCTGATGAACCACCACAACACGCCGAGGTGGGATTCCTCGAGCTGGTACGACCTCTGGGTCGCCGAATGACGGTCCTGCGCCGGGGCGCGAGCCCCGGCCCCGTTCGCAAGGAGCCCGGCGCCATGTCCCTGCCGATACCCCCGATCCTGGCCTATGCGGCGCTGCGCGTCGTCAAGGCCGTGCCCATCCTCGTGCTGATCATGATCGGCAGCTTCCTCCTCATCAAGCTCGCCCCCGGCGACACGGTGGACGCGCTGGTGGGCGACATGGGCGGAGCCGATCCGGCCTTCGTGGCCCGGCTGCGCGCCGAGTACGGGCTCGACCAGCCCGTTCTCGTCCAGCTCTGGCTCTATCTCGGCAAGCTGGCCCGGCTCGATTTCGGCTGGTCCTACGTCTATGAGCAGCCGGTGCTGACCGTCCTGACGGCAAGGCTCGGCAACACGCTTCTCCTGATGGCGAGCTCGCTGTCCATCGCCTTCGTCTTCGGCGTCGCGCTCGGCGCCTTCGCGGCCCGCAGGGCCTATTCGCTGACCGACAACGTGATCTCCACGCTCGGCCTCGTCTTCTACGCCATGCCCTCCTTCTTCCTCAGCCTCCTGATGATCCTGCTCTTCTCGGTCACGCTGGGCTGGCTGCCCGTGGGCGGCATCCGCACGATCGGCGCCTTCAACACGGGCTGGGCCGACGTGGTGGACGTGGCGCGCCATCTCGTCATGCCCACGGCCGCCCTCTCGCTGATCTACCTCGCCTTCTACATGCGCCTGATGCGCACCAGCGTGCTGGAGGTGAGCGAGCTCGACTTCGTGCGCACGGCGCGCGCCAAGGGGGCGGGCGAGACGCGGCTGATGGTGCACCACATCATGCGCAACGCGCTCCTGCCGGTCATCACGCTGCTGGGCCTGCAATTCTCCACCGTCCTCGGCGGCTCGGTGATCGTGGAGACGATCTTCTCGCTGCCGGGTCTGGGGCAGCTCGCCTACACCTCCGTGGTGAAGCGGGACCTCAACATGCTGATGGGAATCATCGCGCTCTGCTCCGTCGTCGTGGTCGTCGTCAACATCCTGACAGACCTCGTCTACGCCTGGCTCGACCCGAGGATCGAACTGAAATGACCGTGATCGACACGCCCCTGGCGCCCTCCGCGCCGGCGCGAGGCCTCGTCCTGTGGCGGCGCTTTCGCCGCAACCGCGCCGCCTTGCTGGGCCTCGTGCTCTTTGCGATCGTCGTTGCGATGGCGCTCCTGGCCGACCTCGTGGCGCCCGGCGACCCCATGCGCCTCGCCGGGCGGCCGCTGACCGCGCCCTTCACGGAGGCGGCCACGCCGCTGGGCACCGACCAGCTCGGACGCGACATCCTGTCGGGCATCGTCCACGGCGCGCGCATCTCGCTGATGATCGGGGTCGTCGCCACCTTGATCTCGATCGCGCTCGGCGTCGTCATCGGCGCCCTGGCGGGCTATTTCGGCGGCTGGGTGGACGGCGCGCTGATGCGCGTGACCGAGGCGTTCCAGACCATTCCGAGCTTCGTGCTTCTCCTCACGCTCGTGGCCATCTTCGGCTCCAGCATCGGCAACATCGTCGTGGCCATCGGCATCGTCTCGTGGACGGCGCCCGCCCGCATGGTGCGCGCCGAGTTCATGTCCCTGCGCCGGCGCGAGTTCGTCGACGCGGCGCGCAATCTGGGCGTGGGCGACCTGTCGATCATCTTCCGGGAAATCCTGCCCAACGCGCTGCCGCCGGTCATCGTCTTCGCCTCCGTCGTCATGGCCACCTCGATCCTGATGGAGAGCGCGCTCGCATTCCTCTCGCTCGGCGACCCGAACTATGCGAGCTGGGGCAACATGATCGGGCAGGGCCGCTCGGTCCTGCGCACCGCCTGGTACTGCGCGGTGTTTCCGGGCCTTGCGATCCTCTTCACCGTGCTCTCCTTCAGCCTCATGGGCGAGGGCCTCAACGACGCGCTGAATCCGAGGCAGAAGCGATGAACGGCGAGCAAAAGACCATTCTGGAGATCGAGGGCCTGCGCATCTCGCTGCCCGCCGGCTCCGACCGGCCGGACGCCCTGTGGGGTTTCGACCTGCGGGTGCGCGAGGGCGAGATCGTCTGCCTGGTGGGCGAGAGCGGCTCGGGCAAGTCGCTGGCTGCCAACGCGGTGATGCGCCTCCTGCCCGAGCCGCATGTGCGCGTTCGCGAAGGGACGATCCGGCTCGACGGCGAGGACCTCCTCGCCTTGTCGCCCGGCCGTATGCGCGCCCTTCGGGGCGACAAGATCGGCATGATCTTCCAGGAGCCGATGACGGCGCTGAACCCGCAGAAGACCGTCGGCTGGCAGATCGACGAGGTGCTGCGCCTCCACACGGGGCTGAACCGCGCCGAGCGCAGGGCGCGGGTGCTCTCCATCCTCGCCGACGTGCACATACCCGACCCCGCCTCGGCCTATAACGCCTATCCGCACCAGATATCGGGCGGCCAGCGCCAGCGCGTCATGATCGCCATGGCGCTGGTGCTCCAGCCCCGGCTGATCATCGCCGACGAGCCGACGACGGCGCTGGACGTGACCACGCAGAAACAGATCCTGAAGCTGATCAAGGACCTCCAGGCCTCGCACGGGGCGGGCATCCTCTTCATCACCCACGATTTCGGGGTGGTGGCCGAGATCGCCGACCGCATCGCGGTGCTGCGGCTGGGCGAGATGGTGGAACAGGGGCCGGCGGCGGAGGTGCTGCGCAACCCGCAGCACCCCTATACGAGAAAGCTCATCGCCGCCGTCCCGGCGCTGACCCCGCCCCCGGCGCGGGCGCCCGGCGACGGGCCGGTCGTGCTGGAGGCGCGGCATCTGCGCAAGACCTTCGCCGCGCGCGGCGGCTTCCTGGGCGGCCGGCGCGGCGCCGTGACGGCGGTCAAGGACCTGTCCTTCGAACTGCGGCGGGGCGAGACGCTCGGCGTGGTGGGCGAGAGCGGATCGGGAAAGACCACCGTATCCCGGCTCGTCACGCGCCTGCTGGAGGCCGACGGGGGGCAGGTGCACATCGACGGGCGCGACCTCATCGCCGCATCGAGGCGCGAGATGCGCGCGCTGCGCAAGGACATCCAGATGGTGTTCCAGGACCCGATGGCCTCCCTCAACCCGCGCCGCAAGGTTCTCGACCTGATCGCGCAGGGGCCCATCGTGCAGGGCGTGCCGCGCCATGTCGCGGAAGGCCGGGCGCGCGAGCTGCTCGCGCTGGTGGAGCTGCCCCCCGCCGCCGCCGACCGCTACCCGCACGAATTCTCCGGCGGGCAGCGCCAGAGGATCGGCATCGCCCGCGCGCTCGCCATGGAGCCGCGCGTGATCGTGGCGGACGAACCGGTCTCCGCCCTCGACGTCTCCGTGCAGGCGCAGGTGCTGAAGCTCCTGGCCGGCCTTCGCGAGCGCCTGCAACTCTCGCTGCTCTTCGTCACGCACGATCTGCGCGTGGCCGCCCAGCTCTGCGACAGAGTGATCGTCATGTCGAAAGGCGAGATCGTGGAAACCGGGCCGACCGCAAGTGTCTTCGCCGATCCCGTCCACCCCTACACCCGCTCGCTGCTCGCTTCCATTCCGGGCCGCTCGTGGGAGCCGCCCGTTTCCAACGCGGCATGAGGCGGAGCATGGCCATGGACACTACGGGCAAGCAGGCGGACGGCGTCGCGTTTCCTGCCTCGATCTGGGCGCAGACCGCGCCGGCGCGCCCTTTGGCGCCGGCCCTGCAAGGCGCCGTCGAGGCCGACACGGTGATCGTGGGCGGCGGGCTGACGGGGCTTTCGGCGGCGCTGCATCTGGCGCGGGCCGGCCAGAGGGTCGTCGTCCTGGAGGCGATGGCGGTCGGCTGGGGCGCCTCGGGCCGCAACAACGGGCAGGTCATCCCCACCATGACCGCCGCCGAGCCGGACGCCATCGCCGCGCGCTACGGCGAGGCGGGCGAACGCTTCGCCCGCCTCATCGGCAACAGCGCGAGCCTGCTCTTCGACATCGTGCGAGAGGAAGACATCGAAGCGGAGGCCGAGCAGACGGGCTGGTTCCAGCCGGCCCATTCGCCCGGCCGGGCGCGCCTGTCCAGGGCGCGCGTGGAGGCCTGGAGCCGCTTCGGCTTTCCGGCCCGGCTGCTCGACCGGGACGAGACGCGCGCGCTGCTGGGCTCCGACTTCTGGTATGCCGGAATGCTCAACCCGACGGGCGGGCACGTGAACCCGCTGGCGCTCTCGCGCGGCCTTGCCGCCGCCGCCGAGCGCCATGGCGCCACGATCCACGAGGCGAGCCCGGCGACGGGCTGGCGGCGCGAGGATGGCCGCTGGATCGTCGGCGGGGCGCGAGGGGAGGTGCGGGCGCGCCATTTCCTGCTCTGCTCCAACGCCTATACGGGCGAGATCGTGCCCGGCTTCGCCAGCCGGCTGGCGCGCTCCATCGTGCCGGTCCTGTCCTGGCAGATGGCGACGGAACCCGTGGCCGAGCCCCTGCGCGCAGCCATCGTGCCGGGGCGGCAGGCCGTCTCCGACACGCGAGGCGACCTGCGCTTCTTCCGCTACGACGCGCGCAACCGCCTCATCACCGGCGGGGTGGTGCCGGGCCGCCGGGACGTGGCGCGGCGCGTGGCCGAGAAGGCCTCCCGCAACCTCGCCGAAGCCTTTCCCGCGCTGGGGCAGGCCCGCATGACGCATGTGTGGAGCGGCTATCTGGGCATGACGTGGGACCGTTTCCCGCGCGTGCACCAGCTCGGGCCGGACGGCTGGGCCTGGATCGGCTGCAACGGGCGCGGGGTGGCGGTGGGCGTCTCGCTCGGGCGCGAGATGGCGCGCGCGGTCCATGGCGAGGCGGTGGGCGATCTGGCGCTGCCGGTGTCCGAGCCCCGGCCCCTGCCCTTCCATTCGCTGGCCCGCCGCATCGCGCCTTCCTACCTTGCCTGGCTGCGCCGCCGGGATCGCATCGAACTGCCCCAATCCTGACCCGCGAGAGCCCCGTGACCGACCTGCCCATGCTCGAGCGCCGCCGCATCGAGGCGCAAATTCTGAAGAACGTGCACGAGACGATCGCGGCCCGCTCCGGCGTGGAGGAGGCCGACGCGGTGATCGGCCAGGCGGTCAGCCGCTCGGCGATCGAGCAGGGGCGCGGCTTTGCCGAGGCGCTCGGCCGCGAGCCCGATTTCGAGGACTTCGCGGCGATCCTGCCGCTGTGGACCAAGGACGACGCGCTGCGGATCGAGACGGTCGAGACCTCGGCGGAGCGGCTGGACTTCAACGTCCTTCGCTGCCGCTACGCGGAGATGTACCGCGAGATGGGGCTCGGCCGCATCGGCCATCTCCTGTCCTGCAACCGCGATGGCGATTTCTGCATCGGATACAATCCGAAGATGAAGATGACCCGGACCCAGACCATCATGGGCGGGGCGAGCCACTGCGATTTCCGCTACCGAATGGCGGGCCCCGACGACGGGGCGCACGAAGACCAAAGCCTCCAACCCGAGGAAAGACCATGGCCGTCGACAACTGGGTGAGCGATCACCTGGACGAACTCATCGCGTTCCGGCGCGATCTGCATCGCAACCCGGAACTCCTCTACGATCTGCCGCGAACATCGGCGAAGGTCGCGGCCGCCCTGCGCGCGATGGGCTGCGACGAGGTGGTGGAGGGTGTCGGGGGCAGCGGCGTCGTCGCGGTGGTGCGCGGGCGCACGGACGCCTCGGGGCGCGCCATCGGCCTGCGGGCGGACATGGACGCGCTGCCCATCGCGGAGGCGACCGGCAAGCCCTGGGCCTCGCTGGCGGCGGGGAAGATGCATGCCTGCGGCCATGACGGCCACACCACCATGCTGCTCGGCGCCGCCATGGGGCTGGCGCGCGAGCGGGCGTTCGACGGCACGGCGGTGCTGATCTTCCAGCCGGCGGAGGAAGGCGGCGCGGGGGCGCGGGCGATGATGGAGGACGGCCTGTTCCGGCGCTGGCCGGTGCAGGAGGTCTATGCGATGCACAACCGGCCGGGCCTGCCCGTGGGCGAGTTCACCATCGCGCCCGGCCCGATCATGGGCTCGGTGGACATGATAGGGATCGAGATCGAGGGGGTGGGCGGGCACGCGGCCTCGCCGCACCAGACGGTGGACCCGGTGCCAGTGACGGCGGCCCTCGTGCAGGCCGTGCAGGCCATCGCGGCGCGCACGATCGACCCCATGGACAGCGCGGTGATCTCCATCACCACGATCCACGGCGGCGACGCCTTCAACGTCATACCGCAGAGCATCCGCCTGACGGGCACCGTGCGCACGCTGAAGGAGGATGTCCGCGCCCATGTCGAGACGCGGCTGGGGCAGGCGGTGTCGGGCATCGCCGCGGCCTTCGGGGCCAGCGGCCGGCTCGACTATTCGCGCCACTATCCCGTCACCGTCAACCATGCGCGCGAAACCGAGCTCGCGGCCCTCGCGGCCGAGGCGGTGGCGGGCGTGGGGCGGGTCGGCCGCGACATGCCGGCCACGCTCGGCGGCGAGGATTTCGCCTTCATGCTCGCCGAGGTGCCGGGCGCGATGATCAATATCGGCAACGGGCCGAGCGCGGGCCTCCATCACCCCGCCTATGATTTCGACGACGAGGCCATCGCCTGGGGGTGCTCCTACTGGTGCGAGCTGGTGCGCCGGCGCCTGGGCGCGGGCGGGGCCGAACCCTCCCGCGCGCCGCGCGAGGAGCCCGCATGACCGGTCCCGAAAGCCGGACCTGCCCCACCCTCCTGCCGCTGCCGGACTGCCGGGAGCGCGAATGGGCGCGCCAGGCCATCGCGCTCCTCGAGGGCGACGGGCGGCGCTCGGCCGACACGCATCTGCTCAAGCCGCTGTTTCCGGGGCTGAAGGGCGTCTCCATCTATCTGAAGGACGAGAGCACGCACCCCACCGGCAGCCTCAAGCACCGGCTCGCCCGCTCGCTGTTCCTCTACGGGATCTGCAACGGGCGCATCGGGCGCGATACGACGCTCGTGGAGGCCTCCTCCGGCTCCACGGCCGTGAGCGAGGCCTATTTCGCCCGCCTGCTCGGGCTGCGCTTCATCGCCGTCATGCCCTCCTCCACCAGCCGGCAGAAGATCCAGACGATCGAGAGCTTCGGCGGGCAGTGCCATTTCGTGGAGCGGGCGGGCGAGGTCTACGACGTGGCCATGCGCGTGGCCGCCGAAACCGGCGGCCATTATCTCGACCAGTTCACCAACGCGGAGCGCGCGACGGACTGGCGCGGCAACAACAACATCGCCGAAAGCATCTTCCGCCAGCTCGACAGCGAGGAGTTCCCGGTGCCCGAATGGCTCGTGATGAGCGCGGGCACGGGCGGCACCTCGGCCACGCTGGGCCGCTATATCCGCTATCGCAATCTCGATACGCGCCTTTGCGTGGTGGATGTGGAGAACTCGGCCTTCTACGACGCGTGGCGCACGGGCGACGCCTTGATCACGGCCGCCGGCTCGCGGATCGAGGGCATCGGGCGCCCGCGGGTCGAGCCCTCCTTCATGCCGGGCGTGATCGACCACATGATCCGCGTTCCGGACGCCGCCTCCATCGCGGCGGCGCACGTGCTGTCCGAACGCCTCTTCCGCCAGATCGGCGGCTCCACGGGCACGAACTTCTTCGGCCTGTGCTGGGTGGCGGCCAACATGATGGCCTCGGGGAAGGAGGGCTCGGTGGTGACGCTGATCTGCGACAGCGGGCAGCGTTACGCCGACACCTATTTCAACCCCGCATGGCTGAAGGCGCAGGGCATCGACATCAGCCCCTACCGGCAGATGCTGGACCGTTTCCTCGACACGGGGCAGTTCGTGCCTCCGGGCTGACGCCTCGGAGACCTCAGAGATAAGGCGAGCCGAGCCACAGGAGCCGGTCCATGAGCCGGATCGGGAAGGGCCGGGCGCGCAGGCCTTCCAGCGTCACCGCCTCGGCGCCTTCGATGGCCTCGGCGATCCGCTGGTCGATGTCTCCGGCGAACTGCGCGTCGAGCACCTCCATGTCGATCTCGAAATTCAGGCGCAGCGAGCGGGGATCGAGGTTGGAGGAACCGATGAAGGCCCACACCCCGTCCACGCAGAGCAGCTTGGAATGGTCGAAGGCCCCGGGCCGGCGCCAGATCCGGCAATAGTTTTTCAGCACCTGGTCGAACTGCGCCAGCATCGCCCTGTCGACGAGGAAAAGGTTGTTGTTGGCCGGCACGACGATATCGACCTCCACGCCGCGCCGGGCCGCCGTCGTCAGCGCGCTGATCAACTCGCGGTCGGGCAGGAAGTAGGGCGACATGATGCGGATGGAGCGCTGGGCCACCGAGAACGCCCCCATCAGCATCCGGTGGCTCGTCTCCACCATCGCGTCCGGCCCCGAGGGCACGGTCCGCACGAAGACGGGCGCGCCGAACGGCGCGGTGGGCGGCAGCGCGGCCCGCCACGCCTCGCCCTCCAGCGCGAGGCCGGAGGCGAAGCGCCAGTCCTGCGCCGCCACCTGGAAAAGCTCCGACACCGCCGGGCCGGTCAGCCGGAAATGCGTGTCGCGCGAGAAGGCCTCGCCCGCGAACTCGCGGGTGAAGCCTTCGCGAATGTTCATGCCCCCCGCGAAGGCCACCGCGCCGTCCACGACCAGGATCTTGCGGTGCGTGCGCAGATTGGCATAGGGCAGGCGCAGTCCCGCGATGAGCCGGCCGTTGAACAGCTCGACCGGAACCCCGCCGGCCCGCAGGTCGCCGATTATGCTGGGCGCGGAGTATCTGGCGCCCACCGCGTCGATCAGCACGCGAACCTCGATCCCCCTGCCCACCGCCGCGATCAGCCGGCCCGCCAGCCGCAGGCCGATGGCGTCGCGATCGAAGATGTAGGTTTCGAGGATGATGCTCCGGCGCGCGCCGTCGATCGCCGCGATCATCGCCGCATAGGCCTCGTCGCCATCCTTCAGGAGGAGGATCGCGTTGCCCGAGGTCATGGGGTGTTTCGACACCCGGTCGCCGAGCGTCTTCATGGCCCCGAACCGCTCTCCGAACAGATCGGTCACGAGCGAGCGCGGCACGTCTGCCTGCCCCAGCCGCGAGAGGACGGCGGAGCTGGTCCTGCGGCGCTCCGAGGTGATGGAGGCGCGCCGGATCCGGTTGATCCCGGCCACCGCGTAGACGAGGGCGCCCAGGATCGGGGAGAGGATGATGACGCCCACCCATCCGATGGCCGCGCGCACCTCCTCCTTGGTCATCACCGCGTGGATGATCCCGGCCGCGGCCATCGCCACGGAGAGGACGGCCAGAAGATGCGGCCAGTAGGTCGAGAGGGTGCTCCACATGGAACCATCCCATACCGCATCGGATGGCGGATCGGTGGTTTTTCCTCACCTCCCGGAGGGCGCCCGGGGCCGATCCCCCTGCCCGGCCGGGCTTACGAAGCCGAGAAGAGAATGGGCTTGGCGCCGTGCCAGAGCGTGTCGCGGCCGAGCTCGGCAAGCTTGTCGAGGCCATCGGTGATCGTCAGGAAATGGTTGCCCGCCAGCGGCCCGGCCTTGGAGGCGAAGGCGACGGGGCCGTAGGCGAGGAGGATCTCCGTTTCCGAGACGCCGCCAGGATAGAGGATCATCTGGCCGGGATGGGGGTGGCTGGTGGCGTTCTCGTAGCCGAGGCCGAAATCGGTGTCGCCGAGCGGAATCCAGCACGCCTCGCCGCTCCAGCGGACATGGATCACCCGTTCCGAATAGGGCAGGAGCTTGCGGAACGCCGCCACCGTCCGGGGCGCGGCCTGGCTCTCGAAGCGGGCGGGAAAGGCGTGGCCTTCGATCTTGATGACGAGTTCGCTCATCCGGTTGTCTCCTGTCGGAAGGGGGTTGGCCCGGCCATGCCGGGGATGGAACGGCTGCGGTACTGCCCCGCGCCCTTTTGGCCGAGGAGTGCGCCGTCCTCGACCATGACGCGGCCGCCGAGGATGACGGTGGTGGGCCAGCCCGTCACCGCCAGGCCCTCATAGGGGCTGTAGTCGGAACCGTCGTGGAGGTCGGCATGGGCGATGGTGCGGCGATGGGCGGGGTCCCAGATGGCGATGTCGGCATCGGCGCCGATCGCCAGCGTGCCCTTCTGCGGGTAGAGACCGTAGGTCCTGGCGTGGTTGGTGGAGGTCAGCGCCACGAAGCGCGGCAGGTCGATGCGCCCCTTCATCACCCCTTCGGAGAACAGGATGGGCAGGCGCGTCTCCACGCCCGGAATGCCGTTCGGGATATGGCGGAAGCTCGTCCTGCCCCTCGGGTTCAGCTTGCCGCGCTCGTCCGCGTAGCGGAACGGGCAGTGGTCGGAGGAGAACAGGTCGAACACGCCCGTCTCGATGCCCCGCCAGCAGGCCGCCTGCGCCGCCTCGTCGCGCGGCGGCGGCGAGCAGACGAACTTCGCCCCCTCCCAGTCCATGCCCTCGAGATCGCGCGCCGTCAGCATCAGATATTGCGGGCAGGTCTCGCCGATCACCTTCTGGCCCCGCGCCCGCGCCCGCCCGATCTCCTCCATCGCCTCGCCGTTCGAGACATGGACGATGACGATCGGCACCTCGGCCACCTCCGCCAGCGAAAGGGCCCGGTGCGTCGCCTCCCGCTCCACCGCCACCGGCCGCGTCGAGGCATGGGCGCGCGGCGCGACGTCGCCCTCCGCCTCGTGGCGCCCGATCAGATAGCGGATCGCGTCCTCGTTCTCGCAATGGACCATCACCAGCGCGCCGGTGCGCCGGGCCGTGTCGAGCGTGGCGAGAATCTGCCCGTCGTTCAGCCGCAGGCCCTCATAGGTCATGAACACCTTGAAGGAGGTGTAGCCGTCCGCCACCAGCGCCGGCAGGTCCTGCCCCAGCACCGCCTCGCTCGGATCGGTGACGATCAGGTGGAAGGAGACGTCCGTGTAGCACTGGCCTTGCGCCTTGGCATGATAGGCCTTCAGCGCCTCGCGCAGGCTCTGCCCCTCCTCCGGCAGGCAGAAGGGCAGGACGGTGGTGTTGCCGCCGAACAGGGCCGAGCGCGTGCCGCTCTCGAAATCGTCGGCCATGTCGATGCCCTCGCCGGAGGGCTGGGCGAAATGCACGTGGCTGTCGATCCCGCCCGGCAGCACATATTTACCCTCAGCGTCGATCTCCCGCGCGCCGGCTCCAAGCCCCGAGCCGATCTGAGCGATCCGACCGCCCACTATGCCCAGATCGGCCGCAAACACCTCAGACGCCGTCGAAAGCATGCCTCCCCGGATCACAAGGTCGAACATCAAACGCCTCCTTCAGTGATTGAGAATCTTGCCGAGGAAGCTCTTCGTCCTCGGATTGCTGACGTCGGAGAAGAAGGCGTCCGTCGGCCGGTCCTCCACGATCTCCCCGCCGTCGATGAAGATGACGCGCGAGGCGACGTTCCGGGCAAAGCCCATCTCGTGCGTCACGCAGATCATCGTCATGCCCTCTCGCGCCAGGCCCACCATCACGTCCAGAACCTCGGCGATCATCTCGGGATCGAGCGCGGAGGTCGGCTCGTCGAAGAGCATGGCGATCGGGTCCATGGCCAGCGCACGCGCGATCGCCACCCGCTGCTGCTGCCCGCCGGAGAGCTGGGCGGGATATTTCGCCGCCTGGTCGGCCAGCCCCACCCGGTCGAGCAAAGCCATCGCCTTGCGCCGGGCGAGATCGCGGCTGCGCAGCAGCACCTTCTCCTGCGCGATGGTCAGATTGTCGATGATCGACAGATGGGCGAACAGCTCGAAGTTCTGGAACACCATGCCCACGCGCGTGCGCAGGGCCGGCAGGTCCGTCGCCGGATCGCCCACCTCGATTCCGTGGACGCGGATGGACCCCTCGTCGAAGGGCTCCAGCCCGTTGACACACTTGATCAGCGTGGACTTGCCCGAGCCGGAGGGCCCGCAGACCACCACGACCTCGCCCTTGGCGACGCTGGTCGTGCAGTTCTTCAACACCCGGTAGGGGCCGTAGGATTTGCTGACGCGGTCGATCTCGATCATGAGCGGCCTTTCGCGAAGCGTGCGATGGAGAAGGGTTCGATGTCGCGCCCCGGGTCCCGGCCCGTGGCGAGCGCGGCGGTGATCCGCCCGACCAGGGGCCCGAGCGTGTAGCCGTTGGAGGTGACGGCGTTGAAGAAGCCCGGCGCGCCGGGGTGCTCGCCCAGGATGGGCGCCCCGTCGATATTGATGTTCATCGCCGCCCAGCTCCGGATGACATGCGCCTTGCGCAGCGCGGGCACCACGTGCTGCGCGACCCAGAGATTGCCCTCCAGGCTGTCGAGCAGCGGGCGCGGATGCTGGTGCACAGGGTCGAGCGCCGCCGTCCAGCCGCCGCCGATGACGACATTGCCGTTCGACGCCTGCTTCAGCGTCAGGTGCCGGCCCGCATGGGCGACGAGCCGCGAGACGAGCGGGGCCACCGCCTCCGTCACCACCATCTGCAGGGGCGCGCCGAACACCGGCACGTCGAGCCCGGCCATGGCCCCGATCCGCGATGCGAAGGCCCCCGCCGCGTTGACGAGGCGCGGGGCGCGAAGGAGTCCGCGATGGGTGCGCACGCTCCATGCGCCGGAAGGCTCGCGCGACAGGCCCAGCACCTCTACGCCCTCCAGAACCCGTGCGCCGGCGGCCTCGGCGGCGCGGCGGACGCCGTGCGTGGCCACGAGCGGGTTGATCTTGCCTTCCTGGGACGCGAAGGCCGCGCCCAGGAAGCGCTCGGACAGGGCCGGCTCGAGGCGGCGCAGCTCGTCGGCGCCGATCACATGGCTGTCGATGCCGAAACGGCGTTCCAGCGCGGTCTTGGCCTCCAGGAAGCGCAGATGCTCCTGCGTCTCGGCCACCATCACCCCGCCGGTCACGCCGATTTCGAAATCGGCGGCCAGCTCGCGTTCGAGCGTCCGCCAAAGCTCGATGGAATCGCGTTGCAGCGGCAGGGTCATGGCCGCCGGCCCGCCGCCGGCCTCGGCCCGCGCGCCGTAGTCGAAGGAGAGGAGCTGGGCGTGCAGGCTGCCCGCATTGCCGCCCGAGGCGCCCGAATTGACCGTGCCGCGTTCCAGCACGGCCACGCTCTCGCCGGCGCGCGCCAGGAACAGCGCGGTGGAGAGCCCGGCAATGCCGCCGCCGATCACCAGCGTGCCGACATCCATGGGCGGCAGGGGTTCGGCCGCGCCGGCCGCCTGCCGCTCCGGCAGCAGCGCGCGGCGATGGCCGCCCCATTCCGGCTTCTCCAGCGCCAGCGCCGCCAGCGGCACCGGACGCAGCGGCATCTGCGGCGCAAGGCGCGGCGGCGCGGCGGCGCGGCCATCCGCACCCATGCGCGCCAGCACCGGGCCGCAATAGCGCGACTGGCAGCGCCCCATCCCGGCCCGCGTCAGGCGCTTCAGGGCGGCCGCATCCATGCCGCCCGTGCCGCTCGCCGCCTGGCGCAGGGTTTCGAAGGCGACCGCCTCACAGCGGCAGGCCAGCCCCTCGCCGGCTTCCGCCCCGGACGCGGCTCCGGCCTCGAACAATGTCCAGAGCGCGCGCTGGAAGGCCTCCTGCCGGCGCAGGGCGCGGCGCGCGACGCGCTCTTCGGCGCCCGAGCCCTGCACGGCCCGTCCGAGGCGGCGCGCCGCCTCGCGCCCCGCAAGGCGCCCCTGCGCCATGGCGACATGCGCGCCCGCGAAGCGTCCCGCCTCGCCCACCACGAAGATGTCCGGCTGCGAGGTCGCGCCGTTCTCGTCCCGCTCGACCTCCAGACGCTCGCCGGCCCTTCGATGGGCGCAGCCCAGCAGGCGGGACAATTCGTTGGCCGGAGAGAAGCCGTTGCCGATCAGGACCGTGTCCACCTCGAACCGCATCTCGCCGCGATCCGAACCCGTCACGGCCGCCTCGACGCCATCCGTTCCCTCGATCCGCTTCAGCGCCGTGCCCCAGGCGATCTCGACGCCGGCCGCCTTCAGCGCCGCGATGCGGCGGATGCCCGAAAGGGCGAGGGCGGGATGGGCGCGCAGGAGCGCCATGGCCTCGACCGGGCGGGAGAAAGGCGAGGGCGCGCGCTCGGCGACGGCCGCCACCCGCGCGCCGGCGCGGTGCAGCTCGGCCGCGACCTGAAGGTTCAGCGGCCCGTTGCCGGCGATGAGCACGCGCTCTCCGGGGCGCACGCCATAGGCGCGCAGCAGGGTCTGGGCCGCGCCCGTGGTCATCACGCCCGGCAGTGTCCAGCCGGGCACATTCAGCGGCTCCTCGTAGGCGCCCGTCGCGATCACGAGCTGGCGCGGGCGGTAGCGCAGGGCCCGCCCCTCGCGGATCGCGCCGATCACGAGGCCCCCCGACGCGTCGCGTTCGGCGCCCCAGACCATGGTTTCGCCGTGGAAGGAAACGCCGAGCGCGCGCACCGCCGCGATGAGGCCGGCGCCATCCCGCATCTGCCGGTCGATGCCCAGAGCGCGGGCCGGCGCCGTCCGGGCCTGCTTGTAGAACTGGCCGCCCGGCGCCGGTCGCTCGTCGATCACCGCCACGCGGGCGCCGAGCGAGGCGGCGGTGTGCGCCGCCGCAAGGCCCGCGGGCCCCGCCCCCACGACGAGAAGATCGACCTCGGTCGCCTCGATCGCCTCCGGCAGGGGCGTCAGCTCGGCGAGCGCCGGGGAGGCGAGGTCGAGGCGCGCCGGCTGCGTCTCGATCCGCTGCCCGTCACGGACCTTGGTGAGGCACGCGCGCTGGCCGGCCTGCCCGTCCACCACCACGAGGCATTCATGGCACACGCCCATGCCGCAATAATGGCCCCGGGCCGTCCCGTCCTTGCCGCGAGACTGCGCCCGCCAACCCGCCCCGATCAGCGCGGCCGCCACGCTCTCGCCCGGCACGGCCGCGACGGGATGCCCGTCGAAGCTGATGCGCGCCTCGGCGCCGGGCCGGGAAGAGGGGACCGCCTCGATCATGGCCGTCTCAGGCGGCCTTCGCGGCGGCGAGGCCGAACTGCTCGACCAGCGCCTTCATGCGCGCGTCGTCCGCATCCGGCAAGGGCAGGCGCGGGGGGCGCGGGGCGCCGACCGGGCGGCCCATATGGTGCAGCAGCGCCTTGGTGCCGGCGACATAGAAATGGCCGCCGACCGCCTCGATGAGCGGCAGCCATTCGAGATAGAGCTCGCGTGCCTCGGCGATGCGGTTCTCGTCCGCCACCAGCTCGAAGATGCGGGCCATGGGACCCGGCGCGACGTTGGACGCCACCGCCACCCAGCCCTGCGCACCCTCCACGAAGGATTCGAAGCCGAGAATGCCGCCGAAGACGGTCATGTCCTTGCCGGCCTTGCGGATGATGTCGCGCACGCGCGTCACCTCCAGCGTCGATTCCTTGATGTAGTCGCAGCCCTCGATCCCGGCGATGCGCGCCACGAGGTCGGGCTTCAGGTCCACATTGGCCGTGGCCGGGTTGTTATAGACCATGATGGGGATGGTGACGGCGGCCGCGATGGTGCGATAATGGTGCACCAGCTCCTCGTCGGTGGGCGTGGAGTAGAAGGGCGGGATGATCATCGCCCCGTCGGCGCCCATCTCCTGCGCCTGGCGCGTCAGCCGGACGGCCTCGCGCGTGTCCTCGGCCCCCGTTCCCACGAGCACGGGGACGCGGCCGGCGGCCGTTTCGATGACGGTGCGCGCCACCGCCACGCGCTCCTCCTCGGCCAGGGAGAGGAACTCGCCCGTGGAGCCCAGCGGGATGAGGCCGTGGATTCCCTCCCGGATCTGCCAGTCGGTGAAGGCGGCGAGCGCTGTAAGGTCGAGCTCGCCCTGCGCGTCGAAGGGCGTGATCATGACGGTGAAGACGCCGCGAAAGGCTTTGCGCATGGATCTTTCCATTGGATGTCAGCGCTGCTCGCCGGCGGCGAGCGGCTGGTCGGACCGGCCGAAGCGCTTTTCGATGCGGCGCTGGACGATGTCCCACAAGGTGGTGAGGAGGAGGTAGTAGAGGGCGGCGACGGTGAACAGCTCCAGCACCTCGAAGCGCTCCTGGATCAGCACCTGGGTGCGGCGCAGAAGCTCTTCCATCGAGATGACGGAGGTGACGGAGGTCGTCTTCAGAAGGCCGTTCACCGAATTGCCGAGCGGCGGGATGATGATCTTGAGCGCCTGCGGCATCACGATGTAGCGCATGATCTGGCGCTCGCGCATGCCCAGCGCCCGCGCCGCGCGGACCTGCCCCTTCGGCACGGCCTCGATGCCCGAGCGCACGATCTCGGCCAGATAGGCCGCCTCGTTCAGGACGAGGCCCAGAAGCGCCGCCTGCCAGACGTTGAAGCGGATGCCGAGCTCGGGCAGCGCGGTGTAGATGACGATGAGCTGGACGAGGAGCGGCGTGCCCCGGAACAGCCAGATGTAGACCCGCGCCGCCGCCGAGACGACGCGGTTCTGCGAGCGCCGCATCATGGCGATGCAGAAGCCCAGCACGAGCCCGGCCAGGATCGCCACCACGGTCAACCAGAGCGTGGTGAACACGCCCTGGAGGATGAACGGATTGACGAGGTAGCCGAAGAATCCCGACCAGCTCCAGTTCAGCATGCGCGAACCTCATGTTTCAGGGCGGGGGCGGTTCGCGGCCGATGCCGCGAACCCTTCTCCTGCGTCAGTTGGACGGCCCGTGGACCTCGATTTCGCCGTCCAGCGCCGAGACGCCGTATTCGTCGAACAGGGCCTGGAACGATCCGTCGGCCCGCATCTCCTCCAGCACCTCGCCCACCGCCTCGGCGAGCGCGCGGCTCTGGAAGGCGAGCGCGACGGGGGTGGGGCGCAAGCCGCCGATCGCGCGGTCGAAATCGCCGCGCCTGGCGTATTCCTCCGCCACGCCGTCGATGGACACCATCGCGTCCACCTGCCCGGCGCGCAGCGCCTGATAGGCGAGGGCGAAATTGTCGAAGGTGCGGATCGTCATGCCGTCAAGGCCCTTCTCGCGCAGCTCCGCGTCGATGGCCTTGGCCTGATTCTCCTCGAAACCGCCGATCTCCACGCCCACCGAAAGGCCCGCCAGGTCGTCGAGCTTCTCGATCCGCACGCCCGACCGGGTGGAGGTGGAGATGCTGATCGCCTGGTTCTCGTAGGGGATCATCTGCATGATGGCGGCGCGCTCGGGCGTGTAGAAGATGCCCGTGTTGATCATGTCCCACCGGCCCGACTGGAGGCCCGGCACCATCGCCGAGAACTCGATGCGGATATATTCCGGCTCGAGGCACAGGCGACGCGCGATCTCGGTGCCCAGCTCGACGCGCATCCCCTTCAGCTCGCCCGACGAATCGATGAACTGGAGCGGGGGAAGCGTCGGATTGGTGGACATCACCAGTGTGCCGGGCTTGATGAGGTCGCCATCGGCGACGCGCGGCGTGCACTCCTGAGCGTGGGAGAGCGAGACGCCGGCCAGCAGAAGCGGGACGGCAAGGAGGGATACGCGCAGCTGCATGGATCGGATCCTGAAGGTTCGATGATCGGGAAGGAGCATTCGCATATAATTGGTATACCACTATCATGCAGCAATGCGCTGCGTGCTTCAAGCCGCTTTCCGGCCCGTGGCTCAGAATTCCTGCAGGACGCGCTCGCGGATCGCCTTCAGATGCTGCTCCATGGCCCGGCGCGCCCCCGCCGAAGACCGTTCGGCAAGGCTCTCCAGAATCGCGCCGTGCTCCTTCGCATCGGCCTGCGAGGCCCCGATGCGCCCGGCCTGGCGCTCGTAGATGGTGGTGTAGCGGCGCATCTCGCGCAGCGTGCGCTCCATGAAGGGATTGCCGCAGCGGCGGGCGATGGTCTCGTGAAGATCGTCGTCGAAGGCAAGCCGCGCCTCGGGCGCGGCATCCGGCGCCGCTTCGATCGCGGCCAGCGCCGCGGCGAGGCGCCGCAGATCCCCGGCGTCGAGCGATTCGGCGCACAGGGCCGCCGCGCTCGGCTCCACCAGCATGCGCATGTCGAGGCTTTGCAAATAGTCGCGCAGGCTGATGGCGCGCACGGTAAGGGCGCCCGTGTTGCCGCGCACGACGAGCCCCTCCCCCGCCAGCCGCCCGAGCGCGTCGCGCATGGGAGAGCGCGAAACGCCGAGCTGCGAGGCGAGCCGCCGCTCCTGCACGGGTGTTCCGGCCGGCATGCGGCCGGAGAGGATGGCATTGAGGATATGGCGATAGGCCTGGTCGGCCAGTTGGCTTCCGCCTTGTCCGTCCGCTTCGCTGCTCATCGTCGCCCCTTCGTGAATGCTATTGAAGACAAGTGGCATACCGTTCAAAGGTCATGGCGGGTCAAGAGGTGGATATGAGCGCACCGGCAGCGGACGAGGCGGGAACGGCCAGGGGAACCGGCGCGGCGAGCGGGGCCGCGCGCGCGCACAACCTCGCCAATCTCGCCTATCGCTCGGTGTCCGACATGATCCGCCATCGCCGCCTTCGCGGGGGCGACGTGATCGTGGAGGTCAAGCTCGCCGAAACGCTCGGCATCTCGCGCACGCCCATGCGCGAGGCCCTGCAACGGCTGGAGGGCGAAGGCCTCGTGCACAAGGGCGACGGGCGCAACTACGTCGTGCGCCGCGTCGATCTGGGCGAATATCTCCAGAGCCTGCACTTGCGCCTGCTGATCGAACCGGAGGCGGCTGTTCGGGCGCTCGGCCATATTCCGCGCAAGCGCCTCGTCGCGGTCCATCGCGAGATCCTCGAACTGATGAGCGCGACCGCCTACCACACCGACGCCCATTGGGAATCGGACGACAATCTGCACGGAACGATCATCGAACACTGCCGTAACGCCGTGATGGGGCGCGTACTGAGCGACCTGCGCACCACCACCCGCCTCTTCGAGATCGACCAGCTCAAGGACCGGCTCGTTCCCGATTCCACCGAGCATCTGCGGATCGTGGAGGCCCTCCAGGCCGAAGACCCGGAGGAAACGCGCCTGGCCGTCGCCTCCCACGTGCAAAGCCTCATCGACTTTGCACGCCGCACGCTCTGACGCGTCGGCCATGGGCCGTCGGGCGGCCCCCATCAGGGGTGGCGCGGCGGATCGACGCGGGCGCCGGAGGGCGGCGCGTGAGGTGGTTCGCACGCGTTGACGCTCCCCGTAGGGCTCTGTAACAGCCATGCCGATGCCCTACGCTGGTCTTGCTGCGCGCGGCCGGCATACGGCTCCGTCCGTCGCGGCTTGCCGAAGCCGCTCGTGCCGGCGGCGTCGGGGGCGCGCATAAGCTGCCCGATCGTCGCGCTCGCCTCGTCACGGTCGGGATCAATGAGGAAGCAGGGTCGATGACCTCGTCCAACGCCATATCGCCCGCAGCCCACCGCATCGTCGTCGTCGGGGCGGGGTTCGGGGGCCTGGAAGCCGTGCACCGGCTCGGCGGCGCCCCGGTCCAGATCACCCTCGTGGACCAGCGCAACCACCACCTCTTCCAGCCGCTGCTCTACCAGGTCGCGACCGCCTCCCTCGCGACATCGGAAATCGCCTGGCCGATCCGCCATCTCCTGCGCAACCGGCCCGATGTGCGCACGCTGCTCGCAAGGGTGGAGGGCGTCGACAAGGAGGGCCGCAGCGTGCTTCTGGAAGACGGCGCATCCCTGCCCTACGACACGCTGGTCCTGGCCACCGGCGCGCGCCACGCCTATTTCGGCCGCGACGAATGGGAGAGCGTCGCGCCGGGGCTGAAGACGCTGGAGGACGCCACGACGATCCGCCGGCGCATCCTGCTGGCCTTCGAGGAAGCCGAGCGCGAGAGCGACCCCGAGCGGCGGCAGGCCCTCTTGAACTTCGTCGTCATCGGCGGCGGCCCCACCGGCGTGGAAATGGCCGGGACGATCGCGGAACTGGCGCAGGACACCCTCGTGCGCGAGTTCCGGTCGATCGACACGCGCACCGCGCGCGTCGTCCTGATCGAGGCGGGGCCGCGCATCCTGCCCGCCTTCGCCGAGGAGCTGTCGCACTACGCCCACCGCTCGCTGGAGAAGCTCGGCGTGGAGGTCCAGCTCGGCGCGCCGGTCACGCAATGCACCGAGGACGGAGTGACCTACGGCGGCAACCGGCTCCCGGCCGCCACCATCGTCTGGGCGGCCGGCGTGCAGGCCTCCCGCGCCGCCCAATGGGTGGACGCCAGGGCGGATCGCGCCGGCCGCGCGATCGTGGAGTCCGACCTGACCGTGCCCGGCCACCCGGACATCTTCATCATCGGCGATACGGCCGCCATCGCGATGCCGGAGGGCGGGGTCGTTCCCGGGATCGCGCCGGCCGCCAAGCAGCAAGGGGCGTATGTGGCCGCCGCCATCCGCCGGCGTCTGGAAGGGGCGCCCGGCGGCGCGCCCTTCCGCTATCGCCATCAGGGGAGCCTCGCCACCATCGGCAAACGCCTCGCGGTGATCGATTTCGGCCGCGTCAAGCTGCGCGGGGCGCTGGCATGGTGGATATGGGGCCTTGCGCACATCTACTTCCTGATCGGGGTGCGCAACCGGGTCAGCGTCGCCCTGAGCTGGCTGTGGATTCACACGCGCAACCAACGAAGCTCGCGCCTGATCACGCAGGGCGGGCAGGCATTGCGCCTCCGGGTGAAGCGCAAGGAAGCATCGGCCGAGGCAGGGCGACCGGAGGTGTGAACGCACTGTCGTCATGGAACCGGGCCGGTGTACGCGCGGCTGCGAAATCAGGCGTTGGAGCCGTTCATATTCTGGCCCGCAGCTTGCGCTGCGCCTTTTTCACATTTTGATGCGTTGCGGCGAAATGTCCCGCACTTTATAGCCGCTCAAAACTAAGGGTGGCATACCTCCGAAATGCGTCTGCTGCCTGAACGGTTCCGAAAGGCAGGCAGGATGAGCGGCAGCGCATTCCAACTCGGCAGACGCCAGTTCCTCAAGATTCTGGGCGTGGGCGCGGCCTCCGCCACGGCGACGGCCCTGGGCCTCTCCACGGCCGAGGCGCAGGCGGGCGCGTCGGTGCGGCCCTACAAGCTGCTGCGGGCCAAGGAAACGCGCAACAACTGCACCTATTGCTCGGTCGGCTGCGGCATCCTGATGTACTCGCTGGGCGACGGGGCGCGGAACGCCAAGCCGCGCATCTTCCACATCGAGGGCGACCCGGACCACCCGGTCAGCCGCGGCTCGCTCTGCCCCAAGGGGGCGGGCCTGCTCGACATGATCCATTCGAAGAACCGCCTGATCCACCCGGAATACCGGGCGCCGGGATCGAGCGAGTGGGTCCGCATCTCCTGGGACGAGGCGACCAAGCGCATCGCGCGGCTCCTGAAGGACGATCGCGACGCCAATTTCATCGAGCGCAACGAGCGCGGCCAGCTCGTGAACCGCTGGCTCTCGTCCGGCTTCCTCGCCTCCTCGGCCGCCTCCAACGAGACGGGCGTGCTCGATTTCAAGTTCGCCCGCGCGCTCGGAATGCTCGGCCTCGACTGTCAGGCGCGGCTGTGCCACGCGCCCACCGTCTCGGCGCTGGCGCCCAGCTTCGGGCGCGGCGCGATGACCAACCACTGGGTCGACATCAAGAACGCCAATGTCGTGATCGTCATGGGCGGCAACCCGGCCGAGGCCCATCCCGTGGGCTTCAAATGGGTGATCGAGGCCAAGATCAAGAACAAGGCCCAGGTCATCGTCGTCGATCCGCGCTTCAACCGCACGGCGGCGGTGGCCGACATCTTCTCGCCCATCCGCGCGGGCTCCGACACCGCGTTCCTGATGGGCATGGTTCGGTGGCTGCTGGAGAACGACAAGATCCAGCACGACTATGTGCGCGCCTACACCAACGCCTCGCTCATCGTGCGCGAGGATTACGGCTTCGACGAGGGCGTCTTCACCGGCTTCGACCCTGAAACGCGCGTTTACGACAAATCCTCCTGGACCTACGAGACGGACGAGGAGGGCAACGCGCTTCGCGACCCGACGATGACGCATCCGCGCTCCGTGCTGCAACTCCTGCGCCGCCATGTCGACCGCTACACGCCCGAGGTGGTCGAGGACATCACCGGCGTCAAACAGGCGGACTTCCTGCGCATCGCCGAGATCGTGGGCTCGTGCGCGGCGAAGGACAGGACGCTGACCTGGCTCTACGCGCTCGGCTGGACGCACCATACGGGCGGGGCGCAGATCATCCGCGGCTCGGCGATGATCCAGCTCCTGCTCGGCAATATCGGCATGGCGGGCGGCGGCGTGAACGCGCTGCGCGGCCATTCCAACATCCAGGGCTACACCGATCTCGGCCTCCTCTCCCTGCGGGTGCCGGGCTACATGAACCTGCCCTCCGACGACCAGCAGACGCTGGGGCAGTATCTGGAGGAGACGACGCCGCGCGACGTGCTGCCCGGCCAGGTCAATTACTGGAAGAACACGCCGAAATTCTTCATCTCGCTGTTGAAGAACCTCTACGGCAGGAATGCCACGCGCGAGAACGACTTCGACTTCGATCTCCTGCCGAAATGGGACCGCAGCTACGACATGCTGGCCTATTTCGACATGATGTACGAGGGCAAGGTCAACGGCTATATCGCTCAAGGGTTCAACCCTCTGGCCGCGATGCCGGACAAGAACAAGACCTCGCTAGCGCTCTCGAAGCTGAAATTCCTCGTGGTCATCGACCCGCTGGTGACGGAGACGTCGAATTTCTGGCGCAACGAGGGGCGCTTCAACGACGTGAAGACCGAGGAGATCATGACCGAGGTCTTCCGCCTGCCCTCCAACTGCTTCGCGGAGGAGGACGGGGCCATCGTCAATTCGGGGCGCTGGCTGCAATGGCACTTCGCGGGCCAGGAGCCTCCGGGCGAGGCGCGCCACGACCCCAAGATCCTCGGCGACATCATGATGGAGCTTCGCCGGCTCTACGCGGAAGAAGGCGGCGCCTGCCCCGAGCAGGTGCTGCACATGACGTGGGACGCGGACACCTATCACGACCCCTCCTTCCCGCACCCGGAAGAGATGGCCAGGGAGGCCAACGGCTACGCGCTGGAGGACGTGTTCGACGAGAACGGCAACCAGATCCTGCGCAAGGGCCAGCTTCTCGACAGTTTCGCCCAGCTTCGCGACGACGGAACCACGCAGAGCTATTGCTGGGTCTTCACCGGCTCGTGGACCGAGGCCGGCAACCAGATGGCCAACCGCGACAACACCGATACCGGGCTCGGCAACACGCCGGGCTGGGCATGGGCCTGGCCGGCGAACCGGCGGCTGCTCTACAACCGCGCCTCGATGGACGAGATGGGCAACCCCTGGGACCCCCATCGCCAGATCCTTCATTGGGACGGGCAGAAATGGACCGGCTCCGACGTGCCGGACTTCCCCGCGAACCTGCCGCCGGGCAGCCCCGCCCTGCCCTTCATCATGCTGCCGGAAGGCATGGGCCGCCTGTTCTCCGAGCGGGGAATGAACGACGGCCCCTTCCCCGAGCATTACGAGCCGGTGGAGAGCCCGATCGCCAAGAACCCGCTGCATGAGCGGGTGACGCACAACCCGACCGCGCGCATCTTCCAGAACGACGCGCAGCGCATGGGCAACCGCGACGACTACCCCTATGTGGCGACGACCTATTCCGTGACCGAGCTGTTCCGCCACTGGACCAAGCACAGCCACCTCAACGCCATGCTCCAGCCCGAGCAGTTCATCGAGATCGGGGTGAACCTGGCGGCCTCCAAGGGCATCGCCCATGGCGACACGGTGAAGGTTTCCACCAAGCGCGGCTACATCACCGCCAAGGCGGTGGTGACCAAGCGCATGCGCACGCTGACCGTGGCCGGCCAGGAGGTCGAGCAGATCGGCATCCCCTGCCACTGGGGCTTCGAGGGCGCCACGCGCAAGGGCTATCTGGCCAATACGCTGTCGCCGGGGGTCGGCGACGCGAACTCGCAGACGCCCGAGTTCAAGGCCTTTCTCGTGAACGTGGAGAAGGCGGAAGGAGCGCTGGCATGAACTCGCAGAACATCGTGCGCCGCTCGGCCACGAACGCGCAGACCCCCGGCCCGCAGATCCGCGACCACCAGATGGAGGTCGCCAAGCTCATCGACGTGTCGATCTGCATCGGCTGCAAGGCCTGCCAGGTGGCCTGCAACGAGTGGAACGACCTGCGCGGCGAGGTGGAGGAGAATGTCGGCGTCTACGACAATCCGCGCGATCTTTCGCCGGATAGCTGGACGCTGATGCGCTTCACCGAACATGACGACGAGGCCGGCACGTTCGAATGGCTGATCCGCAAGGACGGCTGCATGCATTGCGCGGACCCCGGCTGCCTCAAGGCCTGCCCGGTGCCCGGCGCCATCGTGCAATACGCCAACGGCGTGGTGGACTTCCAGAGCGACCATTGCATCGGCTGTGGCTATTGCGTGGCCGGCTGCCCGTTCAACATCCCGCGCATCTCGCAGAAGGACCACAAGGCCTACAAGTGCACGCTGTGCTCGGACCGGCTGGCCGTGGGCCAGTCTCCCGCCTGCGCCAAGACCTGCCCGACCGGCGCCATCGCCTTCGGCTCCAAGGAGGAGATGAAGGACCTTGCCGCGACCCGCGTGAGCGAGCTGAACGAGCGCGGCTACGAGAATGCCGGCCTCTACGACCCGGAGGGCGTCGGCGGCACGCATGTGATGTATGTGCTGCAACATGCCGACGACCCGCAGCGCTATGCGGGCCTGCCGAAGGACCCGAAGATCAGCCCGGTCGTCGCGGGCTGGAAGGACGTGCTGAAGCCCGTGGCGGCGGTGGCGGGCGCCGCGGCCGTGGCCGGCATGGTGGCGCATTTCGTGGGCGTCGGCCCCAACACCACGGACGAGGACGGCCCGTTCCCGGACGGGCGGGGCTGAGGAAGGAGCGCAGATGGCACATTCTTCGAAAGGCGGGCAGGACAGGATTCTGCGCACGAAGTTCTCTGAGCGGCTCTGCCACTGGGCGATCGTGATCTGCTTCTTCCTGGCGGCCACCTCCGGCCTGTCCTGGTTCTACCCGTCCTTCTCGTGGCTGAGCGGGTTTCTGGGCACGCCGCAGATGGCGCGCATGTTGCATCCCTTCCTCGGCATCGCCGTGTTCGCCGGCCTTTGCTACATGTTCGTGCGCTTCGTGAAGTACAATCTGCCCGCCCGCACGGACGCGATCTGGTTTCGCAACGTCAAGGGCGTGCTCCTGAACGATCACGCGCAGCCCCTGCGGATCGGCAAGTACAATGCCGGCCAGAAGGTTCTCTTCTGGCTGATCATGCTGTCCATCATCGTTCTCATGCTCTCCGGCATCGTCATGTGGCGGGCCCATTTCTCGCATCTTTTCTCCATCCCCGTGCTGCGCCTGGCGATCCTGGCGCATTCGGTCGCCGGCATCGGGCTGATCCTCCTGATCCTCGGGCACATCTATCTGGCGATCTGGGTGCGCGGCTCGATCAAGGGCATGGTGACGGGCTATGTCTCCCGCCGATGGGTGCATCAGCATCACGACCGCTGGTATGACGAGCTGGCGGCCAAGGAAGCCCGGGCGAAGGGCAGCGAGACATGAGCCAGCCGCCCGCCCTGCGCTCCTCGGTCCCGCCGGAAGCCGCCTCCCGCCATTTCGACCCCGTGCTGCGCCCGGATCTGGCCAGTCTCTACATCGCCCGCGCGCAGCGCCTGAGGGCGCTGGCCGAGGGGCACGAACTGGCCGACTATCTGCGCCTTGCCGCCGCGACAGCGCAGGCGCAGGCCGGGATCGCCGGGAGCGAGGCGCGCGAGCGCACCGGCGTGGAGCCGGCGGCCATCGCGCGCGAGGGGCACTGGTCACGTCACCTCGACACGCTGCTCGAACACCTGGCATCCGTTGCTCCCGGGCCGGTCGCGCCGCATCTGGGCGAGCTTGCCGCCCTGCCGCTGCCGGCGCGCATCGGCTTCGGCCTGGCTCTGGCCGAGGGGCGCTTCGAAGCGGTGCCGGCCGCCATCGCGCCCTTCCTGTGGGCGGCGCTCTCGCTGGAGGTGGCGCTCGCCGCCCGCGCGGCGCCGCTGCGGGCGTCCGGCCCGCAGGAACATGCGCAATGCCCGATCTGCGGCACGGCGCCGGTCGCGAGCTTGATCCACACGGGCGACCGGCAGGGGCTGCGCTATCTGCACTGCGCCCTGTGCGAATGCGAATGGCACATGGTCCGCGCCAAGTGCTCCAGTTGCGGCGATGCCGGGCAGCTCGACTATCTGAGCTTCGAATCGCCCGAGGCCGTGGTGCGCGCCGAAAGCTGCGGACATTGCGGGGGCTATCTCAAGGTCGTCTCGCAGGAGCGGGACCCCGAGGCGGAGGTGGTGGCGGACGACCTCGCCAGCCTCGCGCTGGACGAGGCGGCCACGGCAGAGGGCTACGGCAGGACGGGCTTCAACCCCTACGCCCTCCCCGGCTGAACGCAGCGCGACAGGGCCGGCCGCCCGGCCTCACCTCCCCGGCGGCGTCAGGAACGGGGCGCGGTACTGCGCCTGGCGTTCCAGCATCCAGCCCGGATATTCGGCCGGAAGCCTCGTGACGGCGTCGAGCGCGTCCAGATCCTCACGCGAGAGTTGCACCTGCGTGGAGGCGATGTTGTCCTCGAGCTGCTCGACCCGCCTGGCGCCCACGATGACGCTTGTCACGACCTCCTGGTGCAGCAGCCAAGCGAGCGCCACCTGCGCGACGGAGCAGCCCTTGGCCTGCGAAATGGCGCGCATTGCCTCGATGGCCGCGTCTCCGCGCTCCATGTCGACGGGCGGGAAATCGAAGCTCGCGCGCCGGCCCTCGGCATTGGCGGTGCTGCCGCCGCTGTACTTGCCGGAGAGGAAGCCGCCGGCCAGCGGGCTCCACACCATCAGCCCGATCTTCTCGGACTTCAGCATGGGCACGATCTCGCGCTCCAGATCACGCCCGACGAGCGTGTAATGGGCTTGAAGGGAGATGATCGGCGCAAGCCTGCGCGCCTCCGCGATGCCCACCGCCTTGACGATCTGCCAGGCCGCCCAGTTGGAGAGGCCGACATAGCGGACATGGCCGTGCCGCACGAGCGTATCCAGCGCCTCCAGCGTTTCGGCGAGCGGCGTCAGCGGATCGAAGCCGTGGATCTGGTAAAGGTCGATATGGTCGAGCTGCAACCGCTGCAAGCTGGCCTTGGCCTGTTCGAGGATATGGTAGCGCGAGGCGCCGCGCGCGTTGGGCCCCTCGCCCATGGGGCCGAGCACCTTGGTGGCGACCACCAGATCCTGGCGGGCCAGCCCCAGATTGCGGATCGACTGGCCGAGAATGCGCTCGCTTTCCCCGCCGGCATAGACATTGGCGGTGTCGATGAAGTTGATGCCGGCATCGACGGCGGTCTTGACCAGCGTATCGGCCTCGTCCTGCCGCAACCGGCCGATCTGGCCCCACATGCCCTCGCTGCCGCCGAAGGTCATGGTGCCGAGGCAAAGCTCGGAAACGAGAAGCCCGCTCGGGCCGAGGGAACGGTAGCGCATGGAGGGCTCCTTTGCCTGGATGGGATCGCCGGCCGGGAAATGTCCGGGCATCGCGCTCTCAGAAGATTGGCGCCAGACCGCGCCGATACGCAAGGCTTTGATGCCTTGCGCTTCATCCAAGGTTTTCCAGCACATCCCCGAACTGATGCCGCAGGGCTTCCGCCCCAGGGGACCGCCCGCGGACGGCCGTTTCACGTGAATCCCCCGGCCCGGTCAGGCCGATGCGCTGCTGCGGGCTTGGGCGGGCATCTGGGCCCTCAGCCAGTCCATGAACACCCGCACCCGTGGCGAGAGCTGCCGGTTCCTGGGGTAGAGCAGCGAGACCGGCGTCGGCGATGGCGGACAATGGGGCAGGATCTCGACCAGATCACCAGACGCCAGAGCGCCTCGGCGTGGTAGCGCGGAATCTGGATCAGCCCGAGGCCCATCCGCGCCGCCTCGCCGCCGATGGCCATCGCGTCATCGTCAACTACGCCGGCTCTGTCGCCGCCGCCGAGGAACTGGCCGCCGATATCGTCCGTTCGGGCGGTCAGGCGACGGCCCATCAGGCCGATGTCGGCGATGCGGCCGCCGTGGCTCGGATGTTCGACAGCGCCGAGGCGGCCTTCGGCGGCATCGACATCCTGGTCAACAATGCCGGGATCATGAGGCTGGCCCCGATGGCGCAGTCGGACGACGCGCTGGTCGACAGCCAGATCGCCATCAACCTCAAGGGCACGGTCAACACGCTGCGCGAGGCGGCCCGGCGGCTTCAGGACGGCGGGCGGATCGTCAACCTCTCCACCAGCGTCGTCGGGCTGAAGCTGGAGACCTGCGGCATCTATGCCGCGACCAAGGCCGCGGTCGAGGCGCTGACCGGTATCCTGGCCAAGGAGTTGCGAGGCCGCGGCATCACCATCAACGCCGTGGCGCCGGGGCCGACCGCGACCGCATTGTTCCTCGACGGCAAGTCGCCCGAGCTGGTCGAGCGCATGGCCAAAATGAGCCCGCTCGAACGCCTTGGCACGCTCGAGGACATCGCCGCCGCCGTGTCCTTCCTGACCGGCCCGGATGGCGGCTGGATCAACGGCCAGGTGCTGCGCGCCAATGGCGGCATGATCTGAGCGCCGGGGACGCTCGCAGCCATGGGCTGGCAATATCCGGCGGGCCATGGCTCGCCGCCGGGCGGTCAGCGTCGAGGGTGGCGCGCAGGATGTCGACCCATGCCCGGGCGGAGGCCCCGAAGGGGCCAACGCCAGGGCCGACGGTCGAGGGTCGATTACTCCGCGCCGACCTCGAGCGGTGCCGAATCCTCGGTGGTCTTCACCGTCCACGAGCCGGACTGGCGGAACGATCCGGCGGAGGCATAGGTGTCTTCCATGAACTGGAAGTAGGTCATCTTGCCGTCGCGCACCTTCGCATGGATCGAGAAGGGCGAGGTGAAGACATGGCCGAGGGTGACGGAACGGTAGGTGAACTTGCCGAAGATGGCGACATCCTCACCCGAGGCGATCTGATCGGTAACGGTGAAGTCCTCGATGTTCCAGTAATCGGCCACTCGCAGGAAAGTGCCGCTATAGGCCTTCGGCCCCTGATCGGTACCCGCCCAGGGCAGGATCTTCTTCAGTTCCGGGTTTTCGAAGTTGAGCGAGACATAGGTCGCGTCGGGCGCCACCAGCCTTTCGGCAGCCGCCTCCACCTTGTCGGGCGCGGTGTTGGACAGGAAGTCCATGACCACGGCCAGGGACGCCGCCGACTGGGCCTCGGCGCTGCTGGTCTGCGCAGCGGCACCGGACGCCGCGCCGGCATAGGCGGCGACGGAGAGCGTGGCGGCGAGGGCGGTGGCGAGGAGATGGCTTCTGCGGGATTTGGTGCCGGACATGGTAGATTCTCCAACTTGCAAGGCAGCGACAGGCTGCCGATGAGGAGAATGTACTCTGATGTAGATTGGCATAAAGACCCGATATCGGGTTTCAGAATCCCGCATATGATATAATCAGTGAGTTCAGGCTGCGCGCCGACAGCGGTTCACTGGAAGGAAGAATGGAAGGCATCGATCCGAACGACCTGATCATGTTCTCCTTCGTGGCGCAGGAGGGGAGCTTCAAGAAAGCCGCCGAGCGTCTGCGGATTCCCCATTCCACGATTTCCAGGCGCATCATGGTTCTGGAAAGCCGTCTCGGCGAGAAGCTCCTGCACCGGACCACCCGCACGATCGCCCTCACAGACCTCGGCGGCGCGGTTCTCATCCATGCGAGGCAGGTGGCGGCGGAGGTGGAGGCGACGGGCCATCTCGTCCAGACGGGAACGTCCGAACCGCGCGGCCGATTGAGGATATCCATCCCGACGGACTTCACGGCCGACATGCTGGCTTCGTTGATCACACGCTTCATGGCGACCTATCCGAAGCTCTCCGTCGACATCGACGTCTCGCGGCGTCGCGTCGATCCGATCACGGAGAACTTCGACCTGGCGGTCCGCATCGGAGACCTCCAGGACGACGCCACCCTTGCCGCCAGGCGGATCGGCACGATCGAGATGGGCCTCTATGCGTCACCGGGCTATCTGGAGAGCCGCGGAACGCCGTCGCGCCCGGAGGATCTCGTCTTCCACGAGGCCCTGCACCTCACCCAGCGGATCGGGGAGGCGCCCGGCTGGAAGCTCGCATCCGGAACGGAAAGCTGGGAGGGGGTCGCGCAGGGCCGTGTCACCGCCAACTCACCCGGCGTGCTGATGCACATGGCGATGAACGGCGCCGGCATCGCGCCGCTGGCCAACCATCTCGTCGCGGAGATGGTGCGATCCGGTTCCCTGGTCAGAATCCTGACGGACTGGCATCAGGCCCGCATTCCCATATGGGCCATCATACCGGGCCGAAGGCTCCTTCCGGTCCGCACGCAAATGTTCATGGAAGCCCTTCGCAAGGAGCTTTCGCCATGAAACGCCTCCTTCGACGGGCTCTCCGGGCCCGGGACTCCTGAAAGAGCGCCTCATGGAAGCATCCCCGGCAAGGCTTGGGACGGCGACACGCGAACGGGTTCAGAGCTGCGGCTGGCTCGTTGGCCCGCGCTCCGCAGCGATATCGCGGCGACCGGATGACACGACCGGCGAGCAGCTCGCTTCGTTGACCGTCAGCCTGAAGATGTCGGGCCGCGCGTAATGCCCCACGGGATCGAAATCCAGCCGTGCGCCGATCAGTTCGTCGAGATCGATCTCGGCGGTGAGAATGCCTTCCTCATCGAGGAGCGGGCCTGCCAGAATGTCGCCGAGGGGGCCGACGATGACCGAGCGCCCGCGCATGAGCCAGTCGTCCGGCGCCACCTCGATCCGGCTTGCGTAATCGTCCGGGTAGTCCGACCGCCGCATGACCTGGCATGCGCCGATCACGAAGCACCGCCCCTCCATCGCAACGTGGCGCATGGTGGCGACCCAGCTTTCGCGATCGTCGGCCGTCGGGGCGGCCCAGAGCTGGACGCCCTTGCTGTAATAGGCCGCTCGCATGAGCGGCATGTAATGCTCCCAGCAGATTGCGCCGCCCAGCCGCCCATGCGGCGTGTCCACCACGGTCAGGGTCGATCCGTCGCCGAACCCCCATACGAGCCGCTCCGCACCGGTGGGCATGACCTTGCGATGGGTGCCCAGGAGGCCAGCCGGCGAGAGGTACAGGGCCGTGCAGTAGAGGGTGCCGCCATCACGCTCGATGATGCCGACCACGGCGTATAGCCCATGACGCGCGCAGGCCGCGACGAGTTCATCGACTTCCGGTCCCGGCACGCAAATGGCCCCCCGCACATAGCGAGCGAAGTCGGCGCGCCCCTCGCTCGTTCGCCGGCCGATGCAGCAACCGAAGTCGAGGCCCTTGGGATAGCCGCCGATGAACGCCTCGGGGAAGACGGCCACCACGGCGCCGGCAGCCGCCGCCTCGCCGATCAGGGCGACGGTGCGCTCCGTGGCGGCGGCTGCGTCGAAGGGAACCGTGGCAGCCTGCACCGCCGCGACCTTTATCTTCGTCATTTCAATCGTCCTCTTTATCCACCCTGCCCTGCGTCTCCGCGCTGTCGCGCCATGCGGGCCGGGCCATCTCGAAAGTCTCTCTCGTACGGGCATAGGTCGCCGGCCCGTGCATCCTGCCGACGAGGTCCAGTGCCGCAGCGTCGATGCGCGGCCGGTCCGGATTCCCGGTGAGGACGCCTTGCGCGAAATGGGCGTGCAGCACCTCGCCGACCATCAGGAACTGGTCGGTGCCGGTCTCCAGGCCATGGGTCAGCCGGCACTCGAAGGTGACGGGCGACAAGGCGATGCGCGGGGGTCGGACGGCCAAGCTCGGCAGCGTGGCAAGGTCGGCCAGCGCCAGTTCGTCCACCTCCGGGGGCGCCTCGACGCTGGTCGCGCTCATCTCCCGCGCCAACGCGAAAGGCACGAGATTGACGACGAATTCGCGCGTTGCCAGGATGTTGGCGGCAGTGTCCTTGCGACCGCAGGGACCGGGAAGAATGCCGATGGCCAGCACCGGCGGATCGGCCCCGAAGACGTTGAAGAACGAATAAGGAGCGGCATTCATCCCCCCATCGGCCGCACAGGTCACAACCCAGGCGATGGGCCGCGGCATGATGGACGAGGTCAGCAGCCGGTAGCGCTCCGGGCCGGAAAGGGAGGAAAAGTCGAAGTGACGCGTTGGCCCGGCGCTCGCCTGCGCCTGTCGCCCGGCCTGTTCCGCCTGCTCGTGCCCGCCGGACGCCGGCGTGGTCCGCGCCCCATTCTTCCCCAGCATGCGTCCCGCATCCCCTACGTTTCCAGCCCTCATCGTCGCAGCAAGGACACGCCTGCGGCGCGCCGGCAGGTTCCTGCGCGCTCCCGGCAGAGGACCGGCGCGCCTCGACTGCTAGCCGGTGATCGTCACGGTCGAAGGATCGAAGCCTCTCGTGGCCGCCTCGGCATCCACCTGCTCGGCGATCGCCGTGTTGACGAACTGCGAGACCTCGGGCGCGCGGGGAAGAAGACTGGCTTCAGCACCCCAGTCGGCAAGGGTCTGCATCTGGTCGATCTGTTCGCCCGAGAGCGCCGCCCTGACGTCGGTGAAGGACTGTGCGCTCCAGGCCGGATCGTAGCTCGACGCCGTCTGGAGGACATGCTCGGGAATGTTCTTGGCCGGCTCGAGCGAACGGAACCAGCCATTGGCGAGGTCGTGATTCTGGCTGGCGAAGAACAGCGCCTCGGAGTTCGCCCTCAGGAAGCGCTTCAAAACGTCGGGGCGCTCGTCGACGAATTCGCTGCGCGCGGTCAGGACGATGACCGGCGTCAGGTTCTGCGAGACGACGCTGGCAAAGCCCGCATCCTCGAAGAAGGTCACGAAGGGATCGTAGGTGAAGAAGGCGTCGATCCTCTGCGAACCGACGGCGTCGGCCAGTTCCGCCGGGCCGATATTGACGAAATCGACATCCCGCCCCGGCGCCAGCCCCACGCTCTGCACCGCCTCCTGGGCGTTCTGGAACGCTGTGATCCCGAAGGTGCCGTAGACCTGCCTGCCCTTCAGGTCCGAGAGTTGCGTGATGCCGGAATTGGTGGTCGCAAGAATGGCCGAGCGGAACCGGGCCTGGGACGAGACGGTGGTCACGGGCGCCCCGACGGCCATGGTGGTGACAGCCGCGAAGTCCGACAGGGTGCCGATATCGCCCGCGCCCGACACGAGGGCCTCGTTGATCGCCGGAGAGGCGTTCAGTTGCAGCATCTCCACGCGCAGCCCGTTGCGGGCGGCGATGTCGGTCCGCATGAGGACGTGGGCGATCTGGGCCGAAACCGTGGTGGTGTTGAACCAGCACATCCGCACCAGATCGCCCTCCTGCGCGCGCAGGATCGCGGGGGTCATCAGCGGGGCGGAAGCGGCAAGGCCGGCGGCCAACTGGCCGAACCGACGACGCGACATGTTCATCGTCATTCCTGTTCTCCTTTCTGCCATTCAGGTTTCAGCGTCTCCCACAGTTCGTTGACGGTGGAGACGAACCAGGGGTCGGATCTCATTTCAGCGGTGCGCGGCCGGGGAAGCGGGACGGCCACTTCCTCGCGCACCCGTCCCGGCCGCGGGCTCATGACCACCACGCGGTCGGCGAGGAAGACCGCTTCCTCGATGCCGTGGGTGACGAAGAGGACGGTCTTTCCCGCCTCCGATGAGATGCGGGCGATTTCCTCCTGCAGGAGAACACGGGTCTGCGCATCGAGGGCGCCGAAGGGCTCATCCATCAGGAGAATGTCGGGATCGGGCGCCAGCGCCCTGGCGATGGCCGCGCGCTGCTTCATGCCGCCAGACACCTCGTGAGGGTACTTGTCCTCGAAACCCGTCAACCGGACGGTATCGATCAGAGACCGGGCAACCTCGCCGCGCTCGCGCTTCGACAGGCCCTTCGCCTTGAGGCCGAACTCGATGTTCGCCTGGATCGTCATCCACCCGAACAGGGCGTAGTCCTGGAAGACGACGGTTCGCGTGGGGCCGGGCCTGGTGATCGGCCGCCCATCCTGGAGAACCTGCCCGCTCGAGGCCGGCTGGAAGCCGGCGACGATGCCCAGAAGCGTGGACTTTCCACATCCCGAGGGGCCGAGCAGGGAAATGAACTCCCCGCGCCGCACACCGAGCGTCACCCCGTCGAGGGCAACGACCGCGCTCTCGGCGTTGGGGTCGCCATAGATCTTGCCGACGTTCTGGATGCTGATCTGGACGGGACCCTCGATGGGACCGGGGCCCCGCCCGGCGACGGGGACGATGGAAGTCACGGCGCTGTTCATGTCGCTACCTCAAAGACGCTCGGAGGGCGCCCAGGCGTTCACCCGGCGCTCGACCTGTTCGAGAAGGGCGGACATGGCGAAGCCGACGAGGCCGATCGTCACCATGCCGGCTACGACGTTGTTGATCTGGAACAGCATGCGCGATTGCTGGATCAGGTAGCCGAGGCCCGTCTGGGCGGCGATCAGCTCGGCCGTCACGACACACATCCAGCCGATGCCCAGAGCGATACGCAGGCCCGGCAGAATGATAGGGAGGGAAGCGGGGATCAGCACGTCCCGCAGCAACTGCCAGGGGCCGGCGCCCAGGCACAGGGCGGCGTTCATCTGGTTGCGATCCAGTCCCCTCACCGCGGTGTAAGTGGCCAGGAAAGCGGGAAACACCGCTCCGAGGAAAACCAGGAAGTAGGAGGCGGCATCCCCGAGACCGAACCACAGGATGGTGATGGGAATCCAGGCCAGCGGCGGGATGGGCCGGAGCGCCTCGACCACCGGGCGGATATAGTCCGAGAACGCCCGCCACCAACCGCAGAGCAAGCCCAGCGCCAGCCCGACGATGCACGCCAGAAGGAAGCCGACCGCGACACGCTGGAGGCTGGCGCCGAGATGGACCCACAAGGATCCGTCGAGGGCCATCTGCCACAGGGCGCCCGCGACCGCGAAGGGTGAGGGCAGAAGGAAGCCATCGACGATCCCGGAGCTTGTCAGGCCCTGCCAGACGGCGAAGAAGGCGAAGAGGCCGATCGCCCCCCGGGCGGCCCTTCCGTTCAGCATTCGCGCCCCCGCCGGCCAGGCCGTTCGGCCGGCGCCACCCGGCAGGACAGGTGTTCCGATGCCCTTTGACATGGCAACCTCTCGTTATGCCTGTAAGCTTCACGATTGTGCGCAAGGAGATCGCCTCCTCGGCGCGCCCTGATCATCCTCAACATGCCGCACTACAGCAAGAGCAAAATGTCGGCATATATCGACATTTTGTAATTCAGAATTTTGTTACATTATCGGGGAATTTTCGAACGTAAATTCCATATTGTCTGTTTTTTTGGCGCTATATCGGCGGAATATGCCTAATTAATGAGATGCCGATTTTGACATTTGTCGGAAGAAACCGACATTGATAACTCCGGCGAATTGGGACATGCCCGTCCGCGAGCAGGAAGGAAGATCGATCGTGAATCTTGAGGACAAGCTTGCCCGCGTTGGGATCACCGGCACGCTCTACAAGCTCTACCTGACGGCGATCAGCCTCGGCGGTGCGTCCGTCGCCGAGATCGCGGCCCGCGCGGGTCTCGCCCGCACCACCGCCCATGACGCGCTGGCGAAGCTGGAGGAGGAGGGGCTGGTCAAGTTCGTGGACGAGGGCCGGCGCCGCTTCGTGGTCGCGCGCGACCCGAGCATCCTGCTCGAGAGGCTGGAGGCGCGTCGCCAGATGCTCGACGAGGTGATGCCGGTGCTGCGCTCGATGTATCATCACGAAAGCGGACAGCCGAACGTGCGCTTCCACCCCGGCCCGGAGGGGATCAGGGCTGCCCTGTGGGACACCCTGGCCGGCGAGGAAACGGTGCTGCGCGCGACGCTGTCCATGAGGGAGCTGATGGCGGAGCCGGGACTGGACGAGATCGGCGGCTATCTGGCCGAAAGGGCGCGGCGGGGCATATGGCTGCGGGTGATCCGGTCGCAGGAGCGGGACATCATTCCGATCTGGCCGTCGAGCAGGGAGGAGAAGCGCGAGCTGCGTTACGCGCCGTCGCAATACACGCTGGCGATGACCTCGTTCGTCTACGGCAACAAGGTGTGCATGATCTCCTCGGCGCGCGAGAGCTACGGCCTGATCATCGACAGCGCGGAGTTCGCAGTGTTCCAGGCTGCCATGTTCGATGCGATGTGGAGCATGAGCACCCCCACGCATCCCGAACCCTGATCGAGGCATGACGGGCAAGAAACGTCTGGATCAGACCTGCCCGCACCGTCGCCATCGCCCGTCGAACGCTGGCGGTGGCGCGGGTTCAGGGGTTGCGTAGAACGACGACGGCGTAGCGGCAGGGGGCGGTCGTCTCGTTTCGGAACTCGCAATCGGCCGGCGCGCCGAGTTCGAGGCAATCGCCCGCCCGCAGCTCGTGCCGGACCGTGCCTTCCAGGAAGACGAGCTCCCCTTCCAGCACCCAGACGAGCTGGCGGAGGAAGATATAGGCCGAGGCCGGCATGGACACATGCCGTTGCGCCGGCAGGACGACATTCACGAGGTCCAGCGGCATGTCCGAGCTGGGCGAGACGTGGCGGCGCTCGTAGCCCGTCTCGGGATCGGTCCATGCAGGCTGGTCCGCCTTGCGAAGCAGGCGGCCGTGGGGAAGCTCGGCCCGCGCCATGAGCCGCGACATGCTCAGCCCGAACGCGCCCGACAGCTTGCCGAGCAGGTTGGCCGTCGGGCTGCTCTGCCCGTGCTCCACCTTGTGGATCATGGCGCGGGAGACCGACGCCCTGCGGGCCAGTTCCGCAAGCGACCAGCCCCGGCTCTCCCGCTCGATCCTGATGCGGGCCCCGATGCGCTTGTCGATGTCGTCATGATCGTCCATCGTGCCACTATGGTGAACGATCGCCGGAAGGGGAAGCGAAACGATGCTGCGCATTCTGGGACGGATGTCCTCGATCAATGTCCGAAAGGTTCTGTGGACATGCGACGAGATCGGCCTCGCCTATGATCGCGAGGATTGGGGAAACGGCTACCGGCCTACCGGCACGCCCGACTTCCTCGCCCTCAACCCCAACGGCCAGGTTCCCGTCATCCAGGACGAGGAGGGCGTCCTCTGGGAGTCCAACGCCATCTGCCGCTATCTCGCCGGCCGGCACGGCCGCGCCGACCTCCTCCCGCCGGGCGGCCGGGACCGTGCCCTCGTCGAGCAGTGGATGGACTGGCAGGCCTCGGACCTGAACGTGGCCTGGCGCCATGCCTTTCTCGGCCTCGTGCGCCTGAACCCGCGGTTTCAGGACGCGCGGATGATCGAGCAGAGCATCGAGGAATGGAACAGGGCGATGGGCATCCTCGAGGGGCAGTTGACGGCGACGGGCGCCTACGCCGCCGGAAGCGCCTTCACCCTCGCCGACATCGTGCTGGGCCTTTCGGTTCACCGCTGGCGCATGAGCCCGATCCCGCGCCCGTCCTCCCCGGCCCTCGACGCCTATTACGCGCGCCTCAAGGAGCGTCCCGCATTCCAGGTGCACGGCAGCGACAGCATCCCCTGACCCATCCCGTTCAGGCCGCGAGGCGAGCCCCGCCCGCCTCTGCGGCATTCGATTGACAGCTCCATCTCTCGTTATAATATATTATCATATCATACCACGATGGTGGAAAGGACCATGATGGAGCTGCGCGATGCCCATGCCGGTGATGCGGAGGGGATCATGGGCATCTACAACGACGCCGTGGCCAACACGACCGCGATCTGGAACGAGACGCCGGTCGATGCCGCCGACAGGGCAAAATGGCTCGCCGCGCGGCAGGCCAGCGGCTATCCGGTGCTGGTTTGCCTGGACGAGACCGGCTGCGTGTGCGGCTACGCCTCCTTCGGCGACTGGCGGGCCTTCGACGGATACCGGCACACGGTGGAGCATTCCGTCTATGTCCGCAGCGATGCCCGGGGCCGGGGCATCGGGAAGAGCCTGATGGTCGCGCTCATCGAGCGCGCGCGCCTGTGCGGCAAGCATGTGATGGTGGCGGGAATCGAGGCCGGGAACGCGGCTTCGATCGGCCTGCACGAGAGGCTGGGATTTGAGCGCGCCGGGCGGCTCGAGGAGGTCGGAACCAAGTTCGGCCGCTGGCTCGACCTTGAGTTCATGTATTTACGGCTGGACGCGGGGGAGGCGCCCCCTCCCCCGCACTTGCCCCCGGCCGCCTGATCCCGGCAGGGCAGGCCGCCCCGTCCGCCGACGTGCGGGCCGGCAGGGGGTGGCGGGCCGTGCGCCCGGCGCCGCAGGTCGGGTCGAAGCCGGGATTTTCGCGCCTACGTGCCGGAGCATGATCTCGGGCTGGTCGAAGCCCTCGGCGCATGGTCTCCGGGGATCTCGCCCGCTGCTCGCCCTTGGCAATCTTCGCCGGAAGGATCGCGGGCCCTGTCATCGCCCTGTCGCAGATCTTCGTTACCGCCCTTCGCATCTTCCCCGGAACGAGGGCCTGCAGTTCATGGCGCAGATCGAGCTTGGCGATGTGACGCGCCGCTTCGGAACGGGAGCGGCGGCGGTGGACGGGTTGAACCTGCATGTTCCCGCCGGGTGCTTTCTGGCGCTGCTCGGGCCGTCCGGCTGCGGCAAGACGACCGCGCTCCGCCTGATCGCCGGCCTGGAACGGCCGGATAGCGGGGTGATCGGCATCGGCGGGCGGCTCGTGGCCGGGGACGGGCTCTTCGTGGAGCCGGAGGATCGCGGGATCGGCATGGTCTTCCAGTCCTATGCGCTCTGGCCGCATATGGACGTCTTCGCCAATGTCGAGTTCGGCCTGCGCGTGCGGCGCCTGCCGGCGGCAGAGCGGCGCGCGCGCGTTCGGGACGCGCTCGAGCTGGTGGGCCTCGCCGGCCATGCCCGGCGGCGCCCGCACGAGCTTTCCGGCGGCCAGCGCCAGCGCGTGGCGCTGGCGCGCAGCCTTGCCGTGCGTCCCTCCGTCATCCTTCTGGACGAGCCGCTGGCCAATCTCGACGCCCATCTGCGCGAGCAGATGCAGGCCGAGTTCCGCCGCATCCATCGCGAGGCGAAGACCACCTTCGTCTTCGTCACGCACGACCAGGCCGAGGCCATGGCGCTGGCCGATCTGGTGGCGGTGATGGATGCGGGGCGGCTCCAGCAGGTCGCGGACGCCCAGACGCTGTTTCGCAAGCCCGCCTGCGCGATGGTGGCCCGCTTCATCGCGGGCGGACGCACCGTGCCGGTGGCCGTCGCGCCCGAGCGCCCGGCCGAGGGCCTGTGCCGTATCCGGCTCCAGGAGCAGGTCTTCGACCTTCCGGGAGACGCGCCGTCCGGCCAGGGCCTGCTCTGCCTTCGCCCGCGTGACCTTGCCCTCGCCCAGGAGGGCGGGCCCGGCCCACGGCTTCACGGCCATGTGGAGGACGCACGCTTCGAGGGCGGCGACCATCTCCTGACCGTCGTCATCGAGGACGGGCCGCACCGCTCGCGCGTGACCGTGCGCAGCGCCTCGGCGCGGCGCCGGGGCGAAGCCGTCTCGCTCGCCGCCACGGGCGGCTGGGTGCTGAGGGCCGCCTGATGAACCGCCTGACCGCGCTTTCCGGCTTCGACCGCAAGGGGCCGGCCGCCTTCCTGGCCGAGATCGAGGGCCGCCGCTTCCTGCTGGACCTCGGGGAGGGCCCCGACGATGCGCGCCGGCCGGACCTTTCCGGCGTCGGACCGGTCGATGCCATCCTCGTCAGCCACGGCCATCCCGACCATGTCGGCGCCCTCGACATGAAGGGCGCGCTGGGCAACCCGCCGGTCCATGCGACCGGCCTCGTCGCCCGCACGGCGGCGCGCGGCCTTTCGGGCGAGGTCCTGCCCCTGCCGATGGAAGGGGCGAGCGAGATCGCCGGCGTCACGGTCGAGACGGGCCCCGCGGGCCATGCGCCGGGCGCGGTCTGGATGCGGCTCGGCGGCGAGGAGGGCCTTCTCTACACCGGAGACTGTTCGCCCGAGAGCGTCCTCTTCGCCTATCGATGCCCGCCGCGCGCCGCCGCGCTCGTGCTGGACGCCTCCTACGGGGTCTATGACGAGCCGCTGGAATCGGCCCTGGCCCGCCTGCTGGCGCTGGCGCAGGAGCCGCTTCTCCTGCCCGCGCCGGCGGGCGGGCGCGGACTGGAGATGGCGCTTCTTCTCTGCGAGGCGGGGGCGGAGGTCGCGCTGTGCCCCGCGCATCTGGAGGTCGCCTCGATCCTTCTGGAGAGCGGCGGGCTTTCCCCCCGCCTCGCCGCACGCCTGTGCGCCCTTCTGGAAAAGGCCGCGCCGCTCGGCCCGGACGCGCCGGCGCGCGGCGTGATGATCGCCGCCAAGCCCAACGCGCAAGGGGGCGTGGCGGCCGCGCTGGCCGAGCGTTTCGCCCGGAGCGGCGAGGCGCGCATCGTCTTCACCGGCCATCTTTCGGCGGGCACCCCGGCGCAGGCGCTGGTGGCGGCCGGAAAGGCGCAATTCCTGCGCTGGAACGTCCATCCGCGCCTGACGGACATCGCCGCGCTCCTGGAGGCGGTGCGCCCCCGGCTCGCCATGCCGGCCTTCGTCGCGCAGGGCGGGCGCGAGGCGCTGGCGGCGGCCCTGCCGGGCTTCCGGCTGGCCGACCGGCCGAGGATGAAATGGTGATGCCGCCGGAGGATTTTCTCGGCGGGCGGTTCCTCTTCCTGCGCCACGGGCAGACGCCCGCCAACGCGGCCGGGATCGTGGCGGGCGTGACCGACATCCCCCTTTCCCCGACGGGCGAGGCGCAGGCGCGCGCGGCCGCGGAGCTGCTCGCCGGCATGGAGTTCACAAGCATCTGGACCTCCGCCCTGACGCGCGCGATCCAGACCGCCGAGGCCGTCGCCACGCTCACGGGCCGGCCGCTGCACCGGCTTCCCGAACTGGGCGAGCGGAATTGGGGCGCCTGGGAAGGCGGCCCGCGCTCCATCATCCGGCGCGAGGCGACCCCGCCCGGAGGCGAGGGGCCGGACGCGTTCGCCGGCCGGGTGCGACGGGGCCTTGCCCGCATCGCCCCGCCCCACCCCGTCCTGATCGTCGCCCATTCCGGCACCGCGCGCGTCCTGTGGCAGACGCTCCTGCCGCACGAGCCCTTCCGCCGGCCGGACAACGCCGCCCTGAGCGAGTGGCGGCGGGGCGGGGACGGGCTGTGGCGCGTCATCGATCCGAAATCCTGCTGTCACCGCCCTGTCGCGGAAGACGCCTAGAGGCTGACCCGACCCAACCCCCGGAGCCGACCCCAGATGCCCCTTCTCGCGAAGATCGCCCTTCCGCTTCTCGCCGCCTCCATGCTCGCCAGTGCCGCGCAGGCGCAGGAGGGCACGATCACCGTCTACACCTCGCAGCCGACCGACCAGATGAACGCGGTGATCGAGGCCTTCAACCGCGACCATCCGCAGATCGCCGTCGAGGTGTTCCGCTCGGGCACCACCGAGCTGATGGCCAAGCTGCAGGCCGAGTTCGCCGCCGGCAATCCGCAGGCCGATCTTCTGCTGATCGCCGATTCGGTGGCCATGACGCAGCTCAAGAACGACGGGCGCCTCGAGCCTTACGCCGACGCCCCGGTGGACGGGCTGCCGGAAGCGCTGGTCGATCCCGACCGCACCTTCTTCGGCACCAAGCTCATCACCACCGGCATCGTCTACAACACCGATCTCGTTCAGACGCCGCCCGCCTCCTGGGCCGATCTGACGGCCGAGGGCGTCGCCTCCGGCGTCATCATGCCGAGCCCGCTCTATTCGGGCGCGGCGGTGATCCATGTCGGCACCATGGTGCAGCAGCCCGGCTTCGGCTGGGGCTATTACGAGGCGCTGGCCGATGGCGGGGCCGTGGCCGGGCAAGGCAACGGCACGGTGATCGAGGCGGTGGCGCGCGGCGAGAAGGCCTACGGCATCATCATCGAATACATGGCGCTGAACGCCAAGGCGAACGGCTCGCCGGTGGATTTCGTCTTTCCGCAGGAGGGCGTCTCCACGATCACCCAGCCGGTCGCCATCGTGAAAGGAACGGACAATCGCGAGGCCGCGCAGGCCTTCGTCGACTGGCAGCTCGGCCGCGCCGCGCAGGAGCAGTCGGTCGCGCAGGGCTACTTCCCGGTGATCGCGGGCGTCGAGCCCCCGGCCGGCTACCCGGCCGTGGCCGACCTCACCATCCTTCCCGCCGACACGGACCGGATGCTGGCCGAGGACCAGGAGATCAAGATGCAGTTCGCGGACCTCTTCGGTGGCTGACATCGGCATCAGCCTGGGGCGCGCGCCGCTGCCGGGCGCCCGGCGCCTTCCCCGCCCGCGCGGGGAGGCGTTGCTGCTGCTCGGCCTCGCGCTCTATGTGGGCCTGTTCAGCGCCTTCCCGCTGCTGCGCCTCCTGTCCGAGGCGCTGGGGGCGAATGCCGAGGGCGAGTTCCTGGGCACGCTGCGCGAAAGCTGGTCGAGCCGGGCCGTGCGGCGCGCCTTCTGGAACACGCTCGGCGCCTCCGGCGCGGCGGTGGCCGTCTCGGCGCTTCTGGGAACGGCGCTGGCCTTCTGCGTCACGCTCGCGCCGGTGCGCGCGCGCGTCGCGGCGACCTTCCTCATCCTCTCGCCCCTTCTCATCCCCTCGCAGATCACGGCGCTCGCCTGGATCGAGCTGTTCGGCTCGTCGAGCCCCCTGCTCGCCCCGCTCGGGCTCGCGCCAACGCCGGGCACGCCCAACCCGCTCTATTCTGGCACCGGCATCGCCCTCCTGATGGGCATCGAGCACATGCCCTTCGTGTTCCTGGCCGTGCGCGCCAGCCTTCTGGCCGTGCCGCAGGACCTGATCGAGGCGGCGCGCATCGCGGGCGTGCGCACGGGGCGCGTCGTGTCGCACATCCTGCTGCCGCTGGCCCTGCCGGCCGTCCTCGCCGGCTCGATCCTCGCCTTCGCCGCGGCGCTCGGCAATTTCGGCGTGCCGGCCCTGCTCGGCATTCCCGGCCGCTTTCCCATGCTCACGACGCTGATCTACCAGCGGCTCGCCGGCTTCGGGCCTTCGGTGATGGGGCAGGTCGCGTCGCTGTCCATGATCCTCCTGGCGATGGCCGCCGCCGCGCTTTGCGCGCGGGGCGTGCTGGTGAGGCGCCTGTCGGTGCCCATCGCGGGCGGCCAGCCGCTGCGCCCGCTCTTGCGGGGGCGCGCGGCCGTGGCGGCGGGCCTCTTCGTCTGGGGCGCGATCCTGCTGACGGCCGTGGCGCCGCTCCTGGCGCTCGTCGGCGCCTCGCTCGTTCCGGCCGTCGGCGTTCGGCTGTCGCCGGAGACGGCGACGCTCGCCAACTACGCCGCGACGATCGGCGCGAGCGGGACGGTCCGGCGCGCCTTCGCCAATTCCTTCCAGCTCTCCCTCGGCGCGGCGGCGGCGGCGGTGCTGATCGCCATTCCCCTCGCCTATCTCTGCGCCCTGCGCAGAAGCGGCCCGGCGCGCCTCGTCCAGAGCATCGCCGACATGCCCTTCGTGGTGCCGGGCACGGTCTTCGCGCTCGCGATGATCCTGGTCTTCCTGGCCCCGCTCCCGCTTCTGGGCGTCTCGATCTACGGAACGGCGACGATCCTGTTCCTGGCCTACGCGGCGCGTTTCCTGCCGCTCGTCCTGCGGCCGACGACCTCGGCGCTGGAGGCGGTCGAGCCCGCGCTCGACGAGGCCGGGCGCATGCTCGGCGCGCGCCTGTTCCGCCGCCTCGCCTTCATCGTCGCGCCTGTCGTCGCGCCGGCGGCGGTGGCGGGCGGCCTGCTCGTCTTCATGACCGCCTTCAACGAACTCACCGTGTCCGCCCTCCTCTGGTCGAGCGGTGTCGAGACGGTGGGGGTGATGATCTTCTCGCTCCAGTACGAGGGCAACTCCACGGGCGCGGCGGCGATCTCCACGCTTTCGGTCCTGTTCGTCCTCCTGCTCGCGCTTCTGCTGGACCGCCTCGGCCGCCGCCTGCCCCCCGGCACGCTGCCCTGGAGGAGCTGAAGCGCGCAGCGCGCCATCCACCCCATGCGCCGGCACGGTTTTCAAGGGCCGGCGCTCCGCATATGGATGTGACGCCGGCGGTATTCACTCGGCTTGCCATATCGCCGGGCGGCGCTTAGCCAGCGTTCACATGCGGATGCGGGGGCAGAACGGTGTTCAGCGATCAGGATGGATCGGCGGCCAGCCGGCGGACCGGCGAGACGGCCCCTGTGGGGGCCCGCGAGGCGCTGCTCGGAATCATCGAGGGCGATGCCGAGGAACTGGTCGCCTCCTTCTACCGGACATTCCTGAAGCATGAGGAAGCGGCGAACTTCCTCAGCCATTCCGTGGTCCAGGAGCGGCTCAGCCATTCCCTGTGCCGTTGGCTGCGGGCCTTCTTCCGCGACGAGCCCGATGACACCGAATTCGCCGCGCGGCAGAAGCATATCGGCGAGGTCCACGCCCGCATCAAGATTCCGATCCATCTGGTGCTGGAAGGGGCCAGCCTCGTGAAGAGCGGCATCGCCCGCCGCCTTCCCGCCTCCAGCCTCACCGGGGAGGAGATGGCGGCCGTGCTGATCCTGCTCGACGAGCGGGTCGACCTGGCCATGCGCCTGATGAGCGAGGCCTATTTCATCGGCACCCGCCAGCGCGCGCAGGTCGACGAGGCGTATCGGCTTTTCTCGCTGGGGCAGGACATCAGCATGGAGCGGGAAAGCCAGCGCGCCGCCCTGATGGAATGGAGCCAGAGCGCCCTGTTCGGCCTGTTCGGCGGTCAGGGGAACGCGACCCTCAAGCCGATCTCGGCCTCCTCGTTCGGCCTGTGGCTTCGCCACCGCGCCGGCATGATGTTCCAGGGCGCGGCCGCGCTCGATCCGATCGAGGGCATCATGCAGCAGATCGACAGCGTGCTCCTGCCCAAGATCGCCGATACGCGGACGGGGGACGCCTCCGGCCTGCCGCAGGCGGTGGAGCGGCTGCAGGCCGCCATCGAGGAGATCAACTTCCTGCTCGCCGAACTGTTCCAGGGCGCGGCCGCGCTGGAGAACGGCCGCGACCCGCTGACCCGGACGCTGAACCGGCGCTTCCTGCCCTCCATCCTCAGCCGGGAGATTTCCCTCGCCACGACGAGCGGCGCGGCCTTCTGCGTCCTGATGATCGACATCGACCATTTCAAGCGCATCAACGACCAGGGCGGGCATTCGGCGGGCGACCTCGTCCTTCGCCAGATCGCCGACGTGATCCTCGACAGCGTGCGGCAGAGCGATTTCGTCTTTCGATATGGCGGCGAGGAGTTTCTCGTCGCCCTGGTCGAGACCCGCCTGGAGGATGCGGTGCGACTTGCCGAGCGGATCCGCAAGACATTCACCGAGCAAAGCCTGCGGCTGCCGGACGGAGGCGAGCTGACGGTGACGGCGTCGATCGGCGTGGCCGCCTTCGACGGCCATCCCGACCACGCCTATCTCGTCAACGCCGCCGACAAGGCGCTCTATCGCGCAAAGGAGATGGGGCGAAACCGCGTCGAGACGGCTCTCCCGTCGGACCATGACGCCCCGGCGCGACAGGACGCCGTCTGACCGTCACCCGTGGCGGCTCGGGGCGGCCGGCCTCCCCGTCGCCCGGCATGTTACAGGAAGGCGTCTCGAACGTAGTTGGGGCGGAAGATGAAGACGGGTGGCCGGAAGGCTCCAGGATCGGCCTTCATGGCCGGCGACAGCGAACGGCCTTGCCAAGGCGGCGCGGGAAAGGAGGCACCCATGCAGGCGGAACGGCTGACGGCCCTGAAGAACGCGATCGCCGCGCTGAAGCCGGGGGAGTTCCACTTTCCCCAAATCTACGGCGCCGGCTGGAACGAGCTTTATATGGGCGACAAGGTGAAGCTCGGGCGCGAGTTCATGAACCTCGTGCGCAAGGGCGCCTTCCCCGGCGTCGAGGATACGGGGAGGAAGCGGACCGGCGGGCGGGTCTACCTCAAGAGCCGATGAGCATTCCCGGCACGCGAGGAGGACGGGCGGAAACGATGCCGAATCACTAGACGACTGGTCTATTCTTTACTATATGCACGTCATGACCCTGACGGCCAAAGCGGAAGCGACACGACGCACCATTCTCGATACCGGCCATCGGCTGGTGCTGGGCAGGGGCTTCACGGGCCTCGGGTTGCAGGAGATCCTGAAGGAATCGGGCGTGCCCAAGGGGTCCTTCTACCATTACTTCCCCTCGAAGGAGGCCTTCGGCTGCGCGCTTCTCGCCGACTATGTCGAGACCTATGCCGCGCGGCTGGAGGAGCTGACCGAAGGCGGCGGCACGGGAAAAGACAGGCTGATGCGCTACTGGCATGCCTGGATGAGCGACCCCTCCCGGCCCGATGGCAGGGGCTGGGGGGAGGAATGCCTCGTGGTCAAGCTCGGCGCGGAAGTGGCGGACCTGTCCGACGACATGCGCCGCGTCCTCAGCAATGGTGTCGAGCGGGTGACGGGGCGGCTGGCCGCGATGATCGGGGAGGCGCGGGCCGACGGCTCGCTGCCGCCGGGGGCCGAGGCGGCGGGGCTGGCACAGGTTCTGTACCAGATGTGGCTGGGCGCCGCGCTGCTGGCGAGGCTCAGCCGCGACAAGGGCCCCATGCGGCACGCGCTCGGCGCCACCGAGCGATTGCTCCTTTGCGAGCCCGAAGACCTTTCCGGAAAAGGACACAGACCATGAAGATCTTCTACAAGACGAGCGCCGTCGCGACCGGCGGCCGCTCCGGCCATACGGCGCTCGAGGACGGCAGCCTGGCCTTCGATCTGGCCACGCCCGGCTCCGGCAAGGCGGGCGCGAACCCCGAGCAGCTCTTCGCCCTCGGCTATGCCGCCTGTTTCGACAGCGCGCTGAACCACGTCGCCCAGCAGAAGAAACTGACCGTGGCCGGCAGCAAGACCTCGGTTCAGGTGGGTATTGGGCAGACGCCCGAGGGCGGCTTCAAGCTGGACATCGATATCTTCGCCGAAATCCGGGGCCTCGACGAGGCGGCGGCGCGGGAACTCGTCGCGGCGACGCACCAGGTCTGCCCCTATTCCAACGCCACACGCGGCAATATCGACGTGCGCCTGCACGTCACCACGCTTTAAGGAGCCCCCCATGCGCAGCGCCATCCACGCCAGCTTCGGCGAACCGGCGGACGTCCTCACCCTCACTGACAGCCCCGTGCCGCAGCCCGGACCCGGCCAGGTGCGGGTCCGCACGATCCTCTCGCCCATCCACAATCACGACCTTTGGACCGTGCGCGGCACCTATGGCTACAAGCCCGAGCTTCCGGCCATCGGCGGCTCCGAGGCGGTCGGCATCGTGGACGCGCTGGGCGAGGGCGTGAGCGGCGCGGCCGTGGGCCAGCGCGTCGCGGTGGCCTCGGTCCATGGCACCTGGGCGGAGTATTTCCTCGCTCCCGCCTCCGGCCTCGTTCCCGTGCCCGACGCGATTGCCGACGAAGCGGCCGCGCAGTTGATCGCCATGCCCTTCAGCACCGTCACGCTCCTGGACTTCCTCGAGGTGGAGCGCGGCGACTGGGTGATCCAGAACACCGCCAACGGCGCGGTCGGCAAGATGCTGGCGATGCTGGCCGCCACGCGCGGGGTGCAGGTGGTCAACCTCGTGCGCCGCGACGCGGGGGTGGACGAGCTGGCCACGCTCGGCATCGCCAACGCCGTCTCGACCGCCACCGACGGCTGGAAGGACAAGGTGCGCGCGATCACCGGCGGCGCCCCCATCCGCGCGGCCGTGGATTCCATCGGCGGCCAAGCCAGCGGCGACATCCTGTCGCTGCTCGGCGAGGGCGGCCTGCTCGTCTCCTTCGGCACCATGGCGGGCGAGCCGATGCAGCTTTCCTCCGGCGACCTGATCTTCAGGCAGGCGGTGGTGAAGGGCTTCTGGGGCTCGAAGGTGAACGCGCAGATGCCGGGCGAGACCAAGGTGCGGCTGATCGGCGAATTGCTGCGGCTCGTGGCCGCGGGCGAGCTGAAGCTGCCGGTCGAGGGCATCTTCCCCCTGGAGCGCGCCACCGAAGCCGTCGCCGCCTCGCTCGCTCCGGGCAAGGCCGGCAAGGTGCTGCTCAAGCCCTGATTCACCATGCGCCCACGATCCGCCAGGACATCCCGTGCCCGCACGGGCATGGGATGTCCACGCAGGGCAGGCACGAAGAGGCGGCGTCCCGTCCCGTGGGCCGGCGCCCGCCGCTTGCGGCTAGTCGTCCCGGCGCGCCGCGTCCCAATGAAGGGCGATGCGCGGAAGGCTGGCCTCGATCCAGCCGGCCAGGTCCTGCACCTTGGCGGCCGCCTCCCGCCCCAGCGGCGTGAGCGTGTATTCCACATGGGGCGGAACGATCTTGTAGGCCTTGCGCTCGACCATTCCGTCGGCTTCCAGCCTTTGCAATGTCTGCGCCAGCATGCGTTCGCTGACGCCGCCCACCTTGCGGCGCAGGTCGCTGAAACGCTGCGTGCCCGATTGAAGGGCGATCAGCACGAGCACGCCCCAGCGGCTGGTCAGGTGGCGCAGCACATCGCGCGAGGGGCAGGCGGCCGCCATGAGGTCGCCGCGCTCCAGCTTCTGCGACAGCGTCATGGCCGGTTCCCCGGGGCAGTCGTCCGTCTTTACCATGACATTCCCCATGCTTACCTTTGTGTGCGCACTAACGAAACGTCACCATCACGCGTATATGATGGCGACTGCCAACCGAGACAAGGAGTTCGCCCCATGACCATCGCCGTGACAGGCGCCACCGGCCAGCTCGGCCGCCTGGTCGTCGAAAAGCTGAAGCAGAAGACGGCGGCCTCCGGGATCGTCGCCCTCGTGCGCAGCCCGGAAAAGGCGCGAGACCTGGGCGTGGAGGCGCGCGCCGTGGACTATGCGAGCCCTGAGACGCTGGACACGGCGCTCACCGGCGTCGACACGCTGCTTCTGATCTCGTCCAACGAAATCGGCCAGCGCGCCGTCCAGCACAAGAACGTCATCGATGCGGCGAAGAAGGCGGGCGTGAAGCGCATCGTCTATACTAGCCTGCTCCACGCCGACACCTCGCCGCTCAATCTGGCCGGAGAGCACCGCCAGACGGAAGCCGATCTGAAGGCATCGGGCGTGGCCTACACCATCCTTCGCAATGGCTGGTACAGCGAGAACTACACCGGCTCGATCGGCGGCGCGGTGGCGGGCGGCGCCTTCATCGGCAGCGCCGGCGAGGGCAGGATTTCCGCCGCGCCGCGCGCCGACTATGCAGAGGCGGCCGTGGCCGTGCTGACGGGCGCCGGCCACGAGGGCAAGACCTACGAGCTGGCCGGCGACACGGCCTGGACGCTGTCCGACCTCGCCGCCGAGATCTCCCGCCAGACCGGCAAGGACATTCCCTACAAGAACCTTCCCGAAGCCGACTACGCCGCCGCCCTGGCCAGTCATGGCGTACCGGAAGGTTTCGCGGCCTCGATCGCGAGCTGGGACGCCGGGGTTTCGCAGGGTGCTCTGTTCGACGATGCAAAGCAGCTTTCGGCGCTGATCGGCCGGCCCACCACGCCGCTCTCGGTGCCCGTCGCGGCCGCTCTGAAGGGGTAACCGGGCCGGCGCGCCCACCCCATATCGAATCCGCAACCCAAGTGCCCGCTCCGCCGGCGGGAGCCGGATATCCGGCCTCCCGCCGGCGGCCTCATCGGGCAAACATCTGGAAGGCAGCCATCCATGGCCTACGCTACGATCAATCCCTACACGGGCGAAACGCTCGAGACCTTCGCCGACGCGACCGACGCCGAGGTGCGCGAGGCGATCGGCAAGGCGCACGACGCCTTTCTGCGCTGGAAGGAGATGCCCTTCTCCGAGCGCGGCCGCATTCTCCAGAACGCGGCGAACATCCTGCGCGAGAACAGCGACGCCTATGCCAGGCTGCTGACGCTGGAGATGGGCAAGCTCACCGCCGAGGCGAAGGCCGAGGTGGAGCTTTCGGCCAAGATCTTCGAATATTACGTGCGCAACGCCGAGGAGCTGCTCAAGCCCGAGAAGCTGCCGGTGCTCGACCCTGCCGAGGGCGAGGCGATCCTCGTCCACGAGCCGCTCGGCGTCCTGCTCGCCATCGAGCCCTGGAACTTCCCCTATTACCAGATCGCCCGCATCATCGCGCCGCAGCTTTCGGCCGGCAACACGGTGCTCCTGAAGCATGCCTCCAACGTGCCGCAGAGCGCCGCCGCCTTCCAGGACCTGATGATGAAGGCGGGGCTGCCCGAGGGCGCGTTCCGCAATCTCTATGCCACGCGCTCGCAGATCGAGCTCATCCTCAACGACGACCGCGTCCATGGCGTGGCGCTGACCGGCTCGGAGGCTGCCGGGTCGGTCGTCGCCGCGCAGGCCGGCAAGGCGCTGAAGAAGTCGACCATGGAACTCGGCGGCGCGGACGCCTTCATCGTCCTGGCCGATGCCGACCTGGAGAAGACCGCGAAATGGGCGGTGTTCGGCCGTCACTGGAACGGCGGGCAGGTCTGCTGCTCCTCCAAGCGCATGATCGTCGCCGATCCGGTCTACGACCAGTTTCTCGATCGCTACAGGACGGGTGTCGCGGGCCTGGTGGCGGGCGACCCCTTCGACCCGAACACGACGCTCGCCCCGCTGTCCTCGCAGAAGGCCGCCGACGATGTGAGGGAGCAGATCCGCGAGGCGGTGAAGCTCGGCGCCAAGGCCGAGGAGGTCGGGGCGCCGATTCCCAATCAGGGTGCCTTCGTTCAACCGACGATCCTGACCGATCTCGCCGAGGACAACCCGGCCCGCTACTGGGAGTTCTTCGGTCCGGTCTCGATGCTGTTCCGGGCGAAGGATGAGGACGATGCCGTGCGCATCGCCAACGATTCCCCCTTCGGGCTCGGAGGCTCGGTCTTCACGTCCAACCCGGCGCACGGGGCGGAAGTGGCGAAGAGGATCTCGACGGGCATGGTCTTCGTGAACCACCCCACCAAGGTGGAGGCGGACCTGCCCTTCGGCGGCATCCGCCGCTCGGGCTACGGCCGCGAGCTGATCGGGCTCGGTCTCAAGGAGTTCGTCAACCACAAGCTCATCGACGTCGTCGATATCGACGCGCCCTTCTGAGAACCGTCCCGCGTCCCCGGCCCGCACGGGCCGGGGACGCCACCCGCGCGTCCGGATTCGGGAAAAGGAAACGACTGATGGAATATCGCCGCCTGGGGGCATCGGGCCTTCGCGTGCCCGCCCTCTCCCTCGGCACCGCCACCTTCGGGGGAGCCGGGGACTTCTTCAAGGCCTGGGGGGCCACCGACAGCCAGGGCGCCAGCCGCCTGGTGGACGTGTGCCTCGACCACGGCATCAACATGTTCGACAGCGCCGACGGCTATTCGGCGGGGCTGGCCGAGGAAATCCTCGGCGGCGCGATCAAGGGCAAGCGGGAGCGCGTGCTCATCTCCACGAAGGTGACCGCGCCCACGGGCGAGGGTGCCAACGACTACGGCTCCTCGCGCTACCACCTCCTGCGGGCGGTCGAGGCGTCGCTCAAGCGCCTGAACGTCGATCACATCGACCTGCTTCAGATGCACCGCCCGGACTACAACACCCCGGTGGAGGAGACGCTCTCCACGCTCGACCAGCTCGTGCGCGAGGGCAAGGTGCGCTATATCGGCGCCTCGAACTTCTCCGGCTGGCACCTGATGAAATCCGTCGGGGCATCGGAGCGTTACGGCTACGCGCGCTATGTCGCCCACCAGGTCTACTACTCGCTGCTCAACCGCGACTATGAGTGGGATCTCATGCATTTCGGCCACGACCAGGGCGTCGGCGCGACGGTGTGGAGCCCGCTGGGATGGGGCAAGCTGACCGGCAAGATCCGCCGGGGCCAGCCCGCCAGGCCGGGAACCCGCGCGCACGACATCGCCGGCACGGGGCCCGCATTCGACGAGGAGCGCCTCTTTGGCATCGTCGATGCGCTCGACGCGGTGGCCGGGGAAACGGGCAAGACCATCCCCCAGATCGCCATCAACTGGCTCTTGAGCCGGCCGACGGTCGCCAACGTCATCATCGGCGCCCGCAACGAGGAGCAACTGGTGGAGAATGCCGGGGCGGTTGGCTGGACGCTGACGAAGGAGCAGATCGCCCGGCTCGACGAGCCAGCGATGCGCCGCCCGCCTATCCGACATGGTCGCAGCGCGAGTTCCCCGCCCTCAACGAAACCGGCCTTCCCGGCTGAGACAATTGGCCTCCCTCTCGCCGCTATCGCGGCGAGAGGGTTTCGATGATCCTGCAATCGGCGACGACACCGTGTCCGCACCGGTTGATCATCCTGTCGAGCTCGGCCTTGAGCGCCAAGAGGTCATTGATCTTCTTCTCGACCTCGGCGCGGTGTTCGTTGGCGATGGCGTCGATGGCCGCGCAGGACTGCCCACGATCGTCGGCCAGCGTCAGCAGCGCCCTGATCTGGTCGAGCGAGAAGCCGAGGTCGCGGGCGCGCCGGATGAAGCTCAGCCGGTTCAGGTGATCGGGCTCGTAGGCGCGGTAATTGCCCTCGGTGCGCGAGGGCGCCGGCAGGAGTCCGTTCTTCTCGTAGAAGCGGATCGTCTCCACCTTGGTGCCGGTCTGCCGCGCCAGATGGCCGATCGACAGGAATGATGCGCTCATCGGGAAACCCTGCAATGGATGCAGGGTCAGTCTACGGTCGATCCTGTCGCCTGTCGATCCGTCCCGCCTATTGCGTCGCCCGCGCGCTTTCCACCTCGCCCCGCACCAGGTCGTAGAGCTGCTGCGGGCCGAAGGACGGCAGGGGCTTGCCGTTGACGAAGAAGGTCGGCGTCTGGCGGACATCGTTGCTCGCAACATCGGCCATGTCCTGTTCGAGAACGGCGTCGATTCCGGGGGCCGACATGTCGGCCCGCGCGCGCTCGACATCGAGCCCGGCGGCCGCCGCGAGCTCCCATGCTTTCGCCAGATCGGGCGCACCATGGACGGCCCATTCCGGCTGCCGCTCCAGAAGGGCTTCCAGCACGGGTTCGAACCGGCCCTGAAGGCGCGCCGTTTCGAGGATTCGCACGGCTTCGTCCGATCCGTCGTGGAAGGGCGCGTACCGGATGACGAGGCGCGTCTCGCCCGGGAAGGCGGCCATGATCTGCTTGACGACGGGATAGAAGGCCCGGCACGCCTCGCAGGACGGATCGAAGAACTCCACGATCGTCACCGGCGCCTCGGCGGGGCCGATGATCGGCGAATGTCCCCGGACCAGCGCATCGCCTTCCACCGCCGCCACGGGCTGCGCCGGGTTGGCGCCATAGCGGTCATAGAGAAAGGCGCCGCCGGCAAAGACGATCAGCGCGACGAGGCCGGTGATGAGAACGAGGGACCGTCTGGTCATGCGGAACGACTCCGGCGCACGAGAAGGAGGAGAAGGGCGATGGCCGTGAAGGCGGCCAGCGACAGATAGGGAAGCGGCAGGCCGCCGAGAATGGTCATGCCGGCGCCCGAGCAGGAGGGCCCGTCCCGCCCGCAGGGCTGGATGGCCGCCGGAACGATGCCCGCATAGAGCAGCGAATGAAACGCGGCCACCGCCCCGCCGATGGCGGCCAGGGGAAGGCCGTAGCGCCAGACGTCCGCATCCCCCCGGAAGCTCGCCACGGCCAGGATGACCGCCAGCGGGAACATGAAGGCGCGCTGGTGCCAGCACAGGTCGCACGGCGCCTGTCCCAGCACCTCGCCGATGAAGAGGGCGCCCAGCGCGGCGGCCAGCGCGACGAGCCATGCCGCGAACAGGAACGCAAAGGCGTTCGCGGCCGCGCGCTCGCGCGGTGGAGCGGCCGTCTTCCCCTGCCCTGCCTGCATCGTACGGGTGTCCTGCTTCCTGCTTCGTCGCGGCGCTTGTGCACCCTCTACCAGCTACAGGGTCAAGCCGGTGCGCCGGCCACGGGTGCGACGGATCGCGCGCTTTCCGTGCTTGACCCTCTAGTGGCTACAGGGTCTATCCGAACCGTCATGTCGGCAGATTCGAGGTGACACCATGGCGGCGGCGAGCCCTTACAGATTGCGCATCGAGGGCATGGACTGCGCCTCCTGCGCCTTGAAGATCGAAACCGCCGTGCAGCGCTTGCCGGGCGTCAGCGACATCAACGTCAACTACGCGAACGGCACGCTCGCGCTGCGGGTGGACGAGGACCGGACGGCCCCGCGCACCATCGCGGAGAAGGTCCGCGCGCTCGGCTATACGCCGGTGGACGCCGGTGCCGAACCCGAGCCTGCCCTGCCCACCAAACGCGTCCGGGAGCCGTGGTGGCAGGGAGCCAAGGGCCGGCTCGTCCTCATGACCGCCGCCCTGTTTGCGCTCGCCTTCCTGCTCGCGCAGGTCTTGCCGCAGTGGGAGCAATGGCTCTATTCGGGAGCCGCGTTGATCAGCGTGATCCCGTTCGCCAGACGGGCGGTCGCCGGGGCGATGTCGGGCTCTCCCTTCACCATCGAGACGCTGATGAGCGTGGCGGCGCTCGGCGCGGTTGCCATCGGCGAGGCGGAGGAGGCTGCCGTCGTCATCGTCCTCTTCGCGGTGGGCGAACTCCTGGAGACCGTCGCCGCCGGCCGGGCCCGCGCCGGCATCGAGGCGCTGATCGACCTCGTGCCGCGCGTGGCCTTGCGCGAGCGAAGCGGCGCGATCGAGAAGGTCGCGGCGGAAGAGCTGGCGGTCGGCGACGTCGTCGTGGTGCGTCCCGGCGACCGCGTACCCTCCGACGGCACGGTGATCGACGGCGCATCGGAGGTCGACGAGGCACCGGTGACGGGCGAATCCGTGCCGGTGCTGAAGGAGGCCGGCGCGAAGGTCTTCGCCGGCTCGATCAACGCCAATGGCGAGCTGCGCGTGGAAATCAGCCATGTCGCGGCCGACAACACCATCGCGCGCATCATCCACATGGTCGAGGAAGCGCAGGAATCCAAGGCGCCGACCGCGCGGATGATCGACCGCTTCTCGCGCTGGTACACGCCCGCAGCCATGGCCGTCGCGGCCCTCATCATCGTCGTGCCGCCGCTCGCCTTCGGCGGCGACTGGATGACGTGGATCTATCGCGGCCTCGCCACGCTCCTGATCGCCTGCCCCTGCGCGCTGGTCATCTCGACGCCCGCCGCCATCGCCTCGGGGCTGGCCGCCGGGGCGCGGCAGGGCTTGCTGATCAAGGGCGGCGCTGGAAACGCTCGGACCGTCGCCACAAGACGCGCGACCGCGGGCAGGTCACGGACATCGTGCCGGTCGGGGGCAGCGAGGAGAGCGTGCTGGCCGTCGCGGCGGCCGTCGAGCGCAACACCAGCCATCCGCTCGGGGTGGCGATCGTGGAGGCGGCCGAGGCGCGCGGGCTCGACCTGCCCGCCACCTTCGGCGGTGGCATCGCCACGCCCGGCAAGGCCGTGACGGCGCGGCTGAAGGAGGGCTTCGCCTCGGTCGGCTCGCCGCGCCACGCCGCCGAGCAGGCCACGCTCGAGGCTGGCACCGCCGAGACGATCACCGCGCTGGAGAGCCAGGGCAAGACGGTCGTGGTGCTGATGAAGGGCAAGTCCGTCGAGGGACTGATCGCCCTGCGTGACGAGCCGCGCGAGGATGCCGCCGAGGGCGTCAGGCGGCTGACGGACCGCGGCGTGCGCGCGCTGATGCTGACCGGCGACAACAGACGCACGGCCGAGGCCATCGCGGCGCATCTGGGCCTTGAGGCGCGCGCCGAGCTTCTGCCCGACGCCAAGCTGGCCGAGATCGGCCGGCTGAAGGCGGCCGGGCCCATCGCCATGGTCGGCGACGGCATCAACGACGCACCGGCGCTGGCCGCCGCTTCCGTCGGCGTCGCCATGGGCGCGGGCACCGATGTCGCCTTGGAGACAGCCGATGCCGCCCTTCTCAAGAACCGGGTGACAGGAATCGCCGATCTCATCGCGCTCTCGCAGGCCACGCTCGGCAACATCTGGCAGAACATCGCCATCGCGCTCGGCCTCAAGGCCGTCTTCCTCGTCACCACCCTGTTCGGCGTCACCACGCTCTGGATGGCGATCCTCGCCGATACCGGCGCGACGGTCCTCGTCACCGCCAACGCGCTGCGCCTCATCGCCTACAAACCCTCGAAGTGAGGGTCGCGCGGGCAAGCGCCGGAGGGTTCTACGGATCGGCGTTCGAAACCGCCGGCGATCCCTCGTCGGGCGCGGCGGGCATGAAGCGCGACAGGCGGCGGGTCATGCTGTCCAGACAGGAGAGGATGACCGGCACGACGAGGAGCGTGAGAAGGGTGGAGCTGACGAGCCCGCCGATGACCGCATGGGCCATCGGGGCGCGCTGGGCACCGCCCCCGCCCACGGCCATGCCGAGGGGGATCATGCCGAAGATCATCGCCAGGGTCGTCATGACGATGGGCCGGAAGCGGATGGCGCCGGCACTGGCCAGCGCCTCGTCCAGCGAAAGGCCGCGCCGGCGCTCCCTGTTGGCGAAGTCCACCAGGAGGATGCCGTTCTTGGTGACGAGGCCCATCAGCATGATGAAGCCGATCAGGGAGAACATGTTGATCGTGCTGCCGGCCACCATCAGGCCCATGAGCACGCCGACGAGCGACAGCGGCAGCGAGGCCATGATGGCGATGGGCTGGGTGAAGCTGCCGAATTGCGAGGCGAGCACGATGTAGATGAAGATCACAGCCATGGCGAGGGCGGTGATCATGTGGCCCATCGTCTCCTGCATGTTCTCCGTTTCGCCGCCGAAACGGATGCCGTAGCCCTCCGGCAGGTCGCTGCGCGCGATCAGCGCCTCCAGCTCGCCCGTCACGTCGCCGATGGTGCGGCCCGATACGTCCGCCGAGACCTGCACCTCCCGCAGCATGTCCAGGCGCCGGATCTCGGAGGCGGCCGGCACGGCGCCGATCCGCGCGACCTGGTCGAGCCGAACCATTTCGGGCGCGCCACTCTCGTCCGTGCGCCCGGTCGTCATCATCAGCTCGCCGATGGCGGCCAGGTCGGAGCGTTTCTCCGCCGGAAGGCGCACGACGACCTCGTAGGTCTCGCCGAGCGCGTCGGTCCAGTTCGAGACGGCCTCGCCGCCGACGAGCGGGGAGAGCATGGCGGCGAGCTCCGGGACGCCGACGCCCAGGTCGCTCGCCGCCTCGGGCTTCAGGCGCACGGAGAGGACGGAGGTCGCCTCCTCGGCGCTGGAGGTCACGTCCACCATGCCCGCGATCGCGCGCATGTCGCGCGCCAGTTCGCCCGCGATGCGCTCCAGCACGGCCCTGTCGTCGCCCATCACGCTCAGCCGGATGGGGCTGTCGCCACCGCCCAGCCCCTCCTGGACGATGGCGATCTCGATTCCGGGGATGACGGACAGGCGCTCGCGGATCGGGTCCGCGAGCATGGCGGGCGTGCGCGCGCGCTCGGCGTGCGGAACCAGCCTCACCAGGACGGCCGCTCGATGCTTGCCCACCGAATTGCCCGTGTTGACGGTGGAATAGATCGCGGAGACCTCCGGGAACTCGCGCAGCGCGCTTTCCACCTGCCCCACCTTGGCGGCCGTGTAGAGAAGCGAGGAGCCGGCGGGCGTCGTCACATTGACCTGGAAGCGCCCCTCGTCGGCATTGGGCACGAACTCCGTTCCCACCAGCGGAACCATGAACAGGCTGGCGACGAAGAGGCCGGCGGTCGCCGCCAGCGTGAGGAGGCGGTGGCGCAGCGTCCAGCCGATGACGCCCCGGTAGCGCTCGGCGAGCGCCTCGAACCCCCGGTCGAAGCGTGCGACGAGGCGGCCGACGGGCCCGCGCCTCGCGCCGGGCTGCGAATCCGGGTCGTGCCACACGCTCGACAGCATCGGGTCGAGCGTGAAGGCGACGAGAAGCGAGATCAGGACGGCCGCCGAGACCGTCACGCCGAACTCGTAGAAGAAACGGCCGACGATGCCGTCCATGAAGGCGACGGGCAGGAACACCGCCACGATGGTGGCCGTCGTCGCCATCACCGCCAGGCCGATCTCGTTCGTCCCCTCCAGCGCGGCGCGGCGGTGCGACTTTCCCATGTGGAGATGGCGGGTGATATTCTCGCGCACCACGATGGCGTCGTCCACGAGGATGCCGATCGAAAGGGTCAGCGCCAGAAGGCTCAGCGTGTTGAGCGTGAAGCCCAGGACATCGATGACCGCCAGCGTGCCGAGCATCGCCACGGGAAGCGTCAGGCCGGTGATGACCGTGGAGCGCCACGAGTTGAGGAACAGGAAAACGATGGCGATGGCCAGCGCCGCGCCCTCCAGAAGGGTGGCCTGAACCTGCGAAACCGACTCGCGGATCGGGACGGAGGCGTCCGTCACCACGCTCAGCCGCACCCCTTGCGGGGCCAGCTCGGCATCGAGGCGCTCCAGCCGCCGCAGCACGTCCGCCACCACCTGCACGGTGTTGGCGTCCTGCACCTTGACGACATCGACGGCCAGCGCCGTCTGGCCATTGTAGATGGCAAGGCTCTCCGCGTCCGCCGCCCCGTCGGCGACGGTGGCGATGTCGCGCAGATGCACCGGCCCGCCGCCGCGCCGGGCCACGATCATGTCGAGAAGCTCGTCCGGCCGCTCGATGCGGCCCTGCACCTGGAGGGTGCTCTCGGAGAAGTCGCCGACGACGCTGCCGGCCGGCCGGTTCCGGTTGCCGGACCGCAGGGCCTCGATGACCTCGTCCACGCCCACGCCGAGCGCGCGCATGCGCGTCTCGTCGATCGAGACGTCGACCTGCCGCTTGCGCCCGCCGACGAGCGTGGCCTGTCCCACGCCGGAAACGGTCGTGAGCTGGCGCACGACGCGCCGCTCGGCGATGGTCGTCAGCTCCGGCACGCCGAGCGTGGGGGAGCTGATGGCGATCGACAGGACGGGCTGGTCCGAGGGGTTGAAGCGCGAGACGATGGGCTTGTCGGCATCCTCGGGAAAGTCCGCCTCCAGCGCCGCCACTTTGTCGCGCACCTCCTGGGCCGCCGCCGGGCCGTGCACCTCCAGCCTGAAGCTCGCCCGCACCACGGAGCGGCCCTCGTAGGAGGTCGAGGTGATCTCGTCGAGGCCGCTGATCGCGTTGAGAGCGTTCTCCACGGGGCGCGTGATCTCGGTCTCGACAGTCTCGGGCGTGGCGCCCGGATAGGCCGTCATGACCACGACGATCGGCACGTCCACGTTCGGATACTGGTCGAGCCCGAGCCGCTGGAACGAGAAGACGCCGAGCACGAGCAGGGCCACCATCATCATGGTGGCGAAGACGGGATGGGAAACGGAGATGCGGGTGAGGATCATGTCAGCCGGCCCGCGCCAGGATCGCGGCGGCGCCGGGCCGCAGCTCGGGCAGAGGCGCGGTGACGACGACGTCGCCGGCCAGCACGCCCTCCACCTCCAGGCGGGCGCCGCCGTCCCAGCGCGCGCGGACCGCGACCGCCTGGCGGACCAGCCTGCCCTCCTCCAGCTTCAGGACGAACGCGCCCCCCTCGTCCTCGCGCAGCGAGGTGGCCGGCAGGACGAGCGCGTCCCGGCTCTGTCGCACCAGGATGGAGCCCGTGGCGAACATGCCGCCCCACAGGCGCCCCTGCGGGTTGGCCAGCCGGACGAAGACCGGCACGAAGCGCGAGCCCTCGTTGGCGACCGGGTTGATCCGGTCCACCGTTCCCGCAACGGTCCCGCCCTCGAGCCCGTCGATCTCCAGCTCGGCGGTGTGCCCCACCCTGAGGCGAGCCACGTCCCTCGTGGAGACGAGCATTTCCGCTTCCAGGACAGAGACATCGACCAACGTCAGGAGATCGGCGTTGGCAGCCGTGGCGGCGCCCGGGTCCACGGCGCGGTGCGAGACGACGCCGTCGAAGGGCGCCCTGATCTCGGCATTGGCGAGGGCGGAGCGGGCGATGTCGATCTGCGCCGACAGGCCCTGCACCTTCGCCCGTGCCGCCGAGACATCGCTCAGCGCCCTGTCGAGCTGCTCGGCCGAGGAGATGTTCCGGCGGGCAAGCTCCTCCACCCTGCCCCGCGTGCGCTCGGCCTGGAGAAGCTCGGCCCGCGCGCCCTCCATGTTGCTCGTGTGCTGCGCCAGGGCTGCCTGCAGGTCCTGCGTCTCGAAACGCACCAGCACATCGCCGGCCTCCACCGACTGGCCGGCGCGCACCTTCACCTCCAGCACGGTTCCGGCCGCCTTGGAGCGCAGCACCACCCGGTTCACGGGCCGCAGCTCGCCGCTCACGCGCAGGCGCTCGGCCATCTGGGCAGGCGCGACCTCGACGACCTCGATGGCCGCCAGCTCGAGCGGCCGGGGCACAGGGTCCGGGAGGGGGACGGGAGCGACCGATGCCTGCCGCGCATTGGCCTCGACCGCCGCGCCTCCGGGGTCGAACCGCACGAGGCCCGCATAGGCGCCGCCGATCAGAACCGCGATCGCGACGAGCCTTCCGGTCCATTTGCGCGCCATGGGGCCTTGTCCTTCGAAAACCGTTGCGGGAAACATCGCACGCCCGCAAGGCTCTGCCGTGGGGAGCGTCATGCACGGGGCTTGCGGGCCATCCTGCCTCCCAGCGGTAGGGGGCAAGCATTGCGGCAGCATTACCCGCGCCCCGGCGCGCCACCGCAATGCTGCCGCAACGGTCGGCCTGGACGATAGGGCGGCGAAACGGATGCGAGGCGCATGAGAATATTGCTGGTCGAGGACGAGATGGAGATGGCCGGGGCGTTGTCCGTGGCGCTCGGCAAGCACGGGATCGTCATCGACCACACGGCGATGCTGGCCGACGCGCTCGAGCTGACCCGCCAGACGCTCTACGACGCCATCCTGCTCGACCGCCGCCTGCCGGACGGCGAGGGGCTGGCCTTCATCCCGAGGCTGAGAAAGGCCGGCATCGACACGCCGGTCATCGTGCTGACGGCCCGCAACGAGACGAAGGAGCGGATCGAGGGTCTCGACAGCGGCGCGGACGACTATCTCGGCAAGCCGTTCCTCGTCGAGGAGCTGATGGCGCGCATCCGTGCCGTCCTGCGCCGACCCGCCCATCTGGCCGAGCCGCAGTTCGGCGTCGGCCGGATGGTCATCGACCCGCTCAATCTCGCCGTCTCGGTCGACGCCGTGCCGCTGGACCTGCCCCGGCGCGAGCTACTCGTCCTCGTCGCGCTCGCCAAGCGGCGCGGGAAGACCGTGCTGCGCTCCACGCTGGAGGCGGCGGTCTACAATTACGAGGAAGAGATCCAGTCGAACGCGCTCGACGCCCATATCTCGCGCCTGCGCAAGCGCCTGGCGGATGCGGGGGCCGGCGTGTCGGTCCACAATATCCGCGGGGTCGGCTATCTCCTGAAGGAAGACTGATGCGCGACGCCTCGCTTCGCTGGACGCTGAGCTGGCAGCTCAGCCTCGTCTTCGTCGCCGTGGTGACGGCCGTCATCCTCGGCCTCGGCGTCTACGGCGCCATGACCCTTTCGCCCAACATCACGATGGCCCGGACCCTGCGCGCGGCCATGGCGGAGGCGGTGGTCCCGGCCGCCCAGGGCCGGTTCGAGATCGCCCGCACGGCCGAGCTCGAAGCGCTGGAGAAGGAAAATCCGGACCTCTGGTATGTCGTCGCCACCATCGACGGCGCCTTCCAGACCCACGGCGCGGTGCCCGCGCCCTATGCCCCTCTGGCGCCGGTGGTGCACCGTTTCCGGGAGGCGGACATCCGCGGATCGGCGGATACGGACGAGATCGCCTCGATCGACACAGTACAAACAGCGGCTGGCGAGGTCAGGATCCTGTTCGGTGGCGGTTCCGGGCAGCATTGGCCCTTCCTCACGCTTCTGGCCGTCACCTACCCGATCTACGTGCCGCTGCTTGCCATCGCTCTGCCCGCCATCTTCCTGGCCGTTCCCCGGATCGTGCGGCGCGCGCTCGCGGGGTTGAGCGAGGTAGCCCGCCAGGCATCCGAGATCGAGCCGCGCCGGCAGGGCGCGCGCCTTCCCACGGCCGGCGTTCCGCGCGAGGTGGCCCCGCTCGTGGTGGCCTTCAACGGCGTGCTCGGCCGGCTGGAGCAGGAGTTCCGGGCGCGCCGGCGCTTCCTCGTCGATGCGTCCCACGAGCTGAGGACGCCCATCGCCATCATGCAGACGCGCATCGAGGGAATGCCGGAGGGCGATGATCGCCGGCGCCTGCTGGACGACGTCGCCCGCCTCGGCGAGACGGCCGAGCAGCTCCTCGACTTCGAGCGCAACGACCAGGCCGCCGATCCGCCCGAGAGCATCGATCTCGTGGAGATCGCCAGGACGGTCGTGGCCGAGCTGGCGCCGCTGGCCATCGCGGCGGGCTACGACATCTCGTTCCGAAGCGAGGCGCAGACGCTGACGCGGCAGGGCAGCCCCTCCGCCTTGCCGCGCGCGGTCAGCAATCTGGTTCGCAACGCGATCGACCATGGCGGCAATGCCGGCGCGATCTGCGTGTCCGTCTCGGCGCAGGGAGACATCGCCGTCTCCGACCAGGGGCGCGGGATCGCCGAAGACCACAGGGAGCTGGTGTTCGAGCCGTTCTACCGCGTGACGCCGCGCAGCAAGGGAGCTGGCCTCGGGCTGAGCCTGGTGAAGCAGATCGTGACCAACCATGGCGGCGAGGTCGAGATCGAGAGCGGCGCCACGGGAACCACGGTGCGGATCCGGCTCTGAACATCGGCCGATCCGGCTTTGCATCGCGCGGCGCATCGCGCGTAATGCTGCGGCAATCCTTGCCTGCCACTTTCGAGCCCACACTCATTCGCGCCCGGCCCCCGAGACTTGCGGCCCGGCCATTTTCCTTCCTGAGGGCATGAAACGGCGATGCGGCTGCGTTTTGCGGGACTTTTGCTTTCCTTGGGCCTGGCGCTGCCGGGCTGCGCCTCCGTGCCGCTGAAGGAGGCGGGGACGCTTTCGTCCTACGCCAATCTGGGGGAGCCGAAAGGCAAGGTGGGCAAGTCGCGCACCTATGTGGACGCGCAAGGCCTGGCGGGGCTTCAGACCGTCAGCATCACGCCGACGGCCTTTTCGCCGGCCGCCTCCTCGCGCATCAAGACCGATGCCGACCGCCTGCTGGTGGCCAATGCGCTGGACCGCGCGGTCTGCGTGTCGCTGAGCGACAAGTACCGGATCGTGCCGAGCGGCCAGCCCGCCGACCTCGTCGTTCGAACCGTCGTCACCGACATCGTACCGACGGACAAGACGCTGGCGGGCGTGGCCACGGCCGTTTCGCTGGGCAGCAGCGCCGTCCTTCCGGTCAGCGTTCCCCGCCTGCCGGTGGGGCTCGGGGGACTGGCGGTGGAGGCCGAGGCGGTGGACGGCGCTGGCTTCCAGCGCGCTGCGATGGTCTGGGCCCGGGGCGCCAACTCCATCCAGAACAACCCACGCGTCTCGGAGGTGGGCGACGCCTACGGCCTGGCGTCCAAGTTCGGCAACGACTTCGCCCGGATGCTCGTCACCGGGGAGGAGCCCAAGGCGCTCGATATCGCGCTGCCCTCGGGGCAGCGGACGAAATCCTGGTTCGGCGGAAAGCCGAAATACGCCGCCTGCGACGCCTTCGGCCGGGCGCCCGGCCTGATGGGCGTGGCCGCCGCCAAGATAGGAGCGCCACCGCAATGGACCGATGGACGGCAGGTGGCGGCGGCGCAGTAAGCGTGGCTTTCGCGGATGGAGGAGCCTGTCGAGTTCGTCGATGGATCTCAGCCCGCCGCCGCGATGGTGGTCTGGTGCTGCTCCCCGAGGCCCTCGATGCCAAGGTCGATGCGCTGTCCGGGCCTGAGGAAGACGGGCTCGGGACGCAAGCCCATGCCCACGCCCGCCGGTGTGCCGGTGGCGATGACGTCGCCGGGCTGAAGCGTCATGAACTGGCTGATATAGGAGATGAGGACGGCGACCTTGAAGATCATGTCCGCCGTAGTGCCGTCCTGCCGGCGCACGCCGTCTACATCCAGCCACAGGCGAAGCGACTGAGGGTCGGGAACCTCGTCGCGCGTCACGAGCCACGGGCCTAGGGGCCCGAACGTGTCGTGGCTCTTGCCCTTGGTCCATTGGCCGCCGCGCTCGGACTGGAAGGCGCGCTCGGACACGTCGTTGACGACGCAATAGCCGGCGACGTGCTCCAGCGCGTCTCCTTCGCCGACATATTTAGCGCGCTTTCCGATCACGACGCCGAGTTCCACCTCCCAGTCCGCCTTCAGGCTGGCGCGCGGGATCTCGATGTCGTCGTTCGGGCCGCAGATCGCGCTCGTGGCTTTCATGAAGAGGATGGGCTCTGCGGGCGGTTCCTTGCCCGCCTCGCGCGCATGGTCGGCATAGTTCAGCCCGACGCAGATGAATTTGCCCGCGCGGGCGACGCAGGGGCCGATGCGGCCGGCATCGGCCAGCGGCAGCGAGGCCGCGTCGAGCGCGGCCAGGCGCGCCAGCCCCTCGTCGGACAAGGTCTCGCAGCCGATGTCCGCGACCACGCCGGAGAGATCGCGGACCTCGCCGCGCGCATCCAGAAGGCCGGGACGCTCCCGGCCGGGCTCACCCCATCGAACGAGCTTCATCAGGCCCTCCTGTAGCCGGCGAGGATGCTATCGACATCAGGCACATTGACGACGATATTGTCGAGTGTGCGCGTGGTCAGCCAGACCAGTTCTTCGGTTGTGGACATGTTGACCTCCACATGCGGAAAATGCGGCGGCACGAAGACGAAGTCGCCTTCCTCCATGTCGAGATATTCGCAGTAGTTCTCGCCGTAATAGATGCGCCCTTTGCCCTTCGGCACATAGCCGCCGGTTTCCGCCTCGCCGTGGTGATGGGGAAGGGAGCGGTAGCGCGGCTCGTTCGACACCGTGCCGAACCATATCTTCGTGGCGGGTGTGCGCTGGGGGCCGACGCCGCTGATGCGCACGCAGCCGCCGGACTGGCCGGTGCGCCCGTCCTCCTGCCCCTTGCGCGTGACGACGGCCTTGACCGTTTCGCTCATGATGCTCCTCCTTGCCGTTGGGGACGAATGCTTACCTCAGTCCGGCACGACAGCGAGAGCCTGGATCTCGATTTTGGCGCGATCCTCCATCAGCGCCACCACCTGCACGGCCGCCATGGGCGGAAAATGGCGCCCGATGATCTCGCGATAGACGGCGCCGATCTCCTTCATGCGCGATTTATAGGCCTGGCGGTCGGTGAAGTACTAGGTCATCTGGACGAGATGCTCGGGGCGCGCCTGCGCGCAACGCAGCACGGCCACGATGTTGAGAAGCGTCTGGCGCACCTGCTCCACGAAGTCGTCGGACTGGAAGCGCCCGTTCTCGTCCCAGCCGATCTGGCCGCCCACCTGCACGATGCGCCCGCGCGCGCTGATTCCGTTGGAATAGCCGATGGGCTTCGCCCAGCCTTCGGGCTGGATGCTCTCGTGCATCATGCCGTGGGCTCCAGATAGCGCGACAGGCCCGCCCGGATATCGTCGGGCCAGCGCTCCTTCGACGAGGCGGCGACCGCCCTCGGCGGCCTCGATATTCTCGTCAACAATGCGGCTTCCGCAGCCTATACGACGATCGCCGAAGTCGACGCAGAAACGATCGACGAAATGTTCGCCGTCAATGTGCGCGGCCCCATCCTCACGTCTCAGGCGGCCATACGGCACCTTCCAGCGGGTGGACGCATCATCACGATTGGCTCCAGAGGAGTCGACCGCATCGTCGGAGATACGGGCAGGCTCTACTTCATGACCAAGGCGGCACTCCAGACGTTCACGCACGGTCTCGCGCGCGAGCTCGGCCCACGCGACGTCACAGTGAACCTTGTTCAGCCAGGCTCGACCGATACCGAGATGAACCCCGCCGACGGGCCTTTCGCAGACCTCCAGCGGAGCTTGATTCCGCTGGGTCGTAAGCGCTGTTCTGGGAGCACCTTTCGCGCGAGGGCGTAGGGACGATGTTCGGAGCCTTTGAGGGCTTCGACATATGACGATTTCAGAGTTTACGCTAAGGTCCAACGATCCGGAGCCGGTGCGCCGGTTTGAGGTTTTCACGGGATCTGGCCGATGGCGCGAATTGTCGCCGGAAGACAAGGCACGGATCGTGGCGGAAAGTTACGCGGCCGGGAGCATTACGACCCGACCGCGCATGCGGAGGTCGAGGCAATTCGTGATGGGTGCCGCGCCCACGGAACGACCCATCTGCATGGAACGACGCTGCTCGCTTCAGGCGAGCCCTGCGCGATGTGTTACGTGAGCGCGCTTTATGCGGGCATCTCGCAGGTGTTCTTCGCCGTCGATCACGACGAGGTGGCCGCGCACGGCTTCGACTATCGCAGCGGCTACGCGTTGTTCGCCGGCGATCCTGTGAACTGGCGGTCAATGGCCGAGAAAAAGCTCGCCGTGCCGGAGGGTCTGCGGCCGTTCACCGAATTCCATGCAGCTCGGCACAGGTTCTGAAATGCGCGCGGCATCTTGAGGCAATGATTGCATGGGCATACATATGATCAATCGTCTCGAACATTGCCCAGAGGAGCCGCCGTTCATGTCGAAAAAAAGCGCGTCATGGCTCAAGCTGATACACGTCGTCGCCAATGTCGAGGCGGACCTGGGCAAGGTTCTGCAATCGGACCATGGGCTCAGCCTCTCGGAATATCGCGCGCTGGAAGTGCTGGCGCGCTTCCCCGATTCCGAGCTTCGCATGCAGGAGCTGGCTGCGCATCTGCGCCTCAACCAAAGCTCGGTGTCGCGGATGGTCGAGCGTCTGGAGCGGGGCGGTCTGACCGTTCGCGATCTCTGTCTGGACGACAAGCGCGGCGTCTACACGGTCCTCACCGACAAGGGACGCCAACGTCTCGAAAGCTCGCAGCCGGATTACGAAAAGGCTCTCGACGCAGCGTTGAAGGAGCATGGCTGCGAGGACCTGCTGGCGGCGCGGTTCATCAAGGCGGCCCAGCCGGCGTAGCGCCGGCTTTCCCGTCTGGCGGGACCATTCGTTCCCTTCCATCCCATCCAGCACCGGGAAAATCGCTCATGACGATCTATCACAGCTACGATCCGCACGAAGGACACCGGCTGGCTCACAGTCCGATCAAGGCGATCATCGCGCCACGCCCGATCGGCTGGATTTCCACGCTCGGCCCGGACGGGATTGCCAACCTCGCTCCCTATAGCTTTTTCAACATCGTGTCGGAGAGGCCGCCGATCCTGCTGTTCAGCAGCGAGGGACGGAAGGATACCATCCGCAAGGGGCGTTCGTCTTCAACCTCGCCACTCGCGACCTCGCTGGAGCCATGAACGTTACGTCGGCGGACGCAACGGCTTGCCTGAATTCTGTGTCCCTGCCCTTCTGGGCCCCGGTGCAACTTCTTGCCCTTTTTCGGAAACATGTTTCCGCTCCTCAGCAGTTAGACTGATGACGATGCGGAGGCGGCAGGCGCGACCCTGACCGCCGTCATGTTGGCGAATCGAGGTGTCGCGTGGCGTTTCCTCGGACCAGAGCCGAGTAAGGACGCAACGTCGTGGCGGCACCGAATGCACATCATTTCGACAAGGAGGCACTGCCGGAGAAGCGAATCCGCGCGTCCGAGTACCTTCGAATGTCGACAGACCATCAGGAACACTCGACCCAAAATCAGGCCGATGCGATCCGCCAGTATGCAGCCGCTCGAGCAATCGACACTGTAAAACCTATGCTGACGAAGGTAAAAGCGACCTTAGCACTGACGGTCTCGACGCTTTCAAACGCTTAATAAAAGACGTCGAAAGCGGCCGAGATGAATTCGATGCGATCCTGGTCTACGATGTCAGCCGGTGGGGCCGATTCCAGGATACGGACGAGAGCGCCTATTACGAGTACATCTGCAAGCGTGCGGGTGTCGGCGTTCACTATTGTGCAGAGCAGTTCGAGAATGACGGCAGTCCGATCGCAGCCATCATCAAGGGCGTAAAGAATGCGATGGCTGGCGAATACAGCCGCGAACTCTCGGTCAAGGTATTCGCCGGTCAAGGTCGGCATATCGAACTCGGGCACCGTCAAGGCGGCCCGGCGGGATACGGCCTGCGCCGTGCGCTGATCGACCAGAGCGGCGCATTCAAAGGCGAGCTTGCCCATGGAGAGCAGAAAAGCATCCAGACCGATCGCGTCGTGCTGGTTGCCGGCCCCGACGAAGAGGTCGCCATGGTCCGTGAGATTTATCGGCGTTTCGTCGAGGACCTTATCCCGGAGCGGCAGATCGCCGATGAACTCAACGCTCGCGGCATTGTCACCGACCTTGGCCGATCATGGACGAGGGGCACCGTCCATCAGATCCTGATCAACGAGAAATACATCGGCAACAATGTATGGAATCGGGTCTCCTTCAAGCTGAAGAAAAAGCGCGTCCGCAACAGCCCCGATATGTGGTTCCGTGCCGATGGCGTCTTTCCGGCGATCGTCGACCGCCACCTCTTCGAGGCCGCACAGACGATCATTCGCGAGCGATCATTCCGGCTGTCGGATGAGGAGATGCTGGAGGCGCTGCGGAATCTGCGCAGGGACAAAGGCCTGCTTTCAGGCTTGATTATCGACGAGGCCGAAGGGCTGCCGTCGAGCAGTGCCTACAGCTCGCGGTTTGGAAGCTTGCTGCAGGCCTACAAGCTGGTCGGCTACACGCCGAAGCGGATTATCGGTATGTCGAGATCAACCGCCATCTGCGCGCCCTTCATCCTGACGTGATGACTGAAATCCTCGGCGGCCTGGAGACGGCCGGGTGCCAGATCCTGACCATCCCGGGTAGCGAACTGATTTCGGTGAACGGCGAACTCACCATCTCGGTTGTCATCGCACGGTGCCACCATACACCCGACGGTTCCTACCGATGGCGGCTCCGCTTCGACACGAGCCTCCAGCCTGACATCACCATCGCCGTTAGAATGGATGCCGCCAACAAGGCCCCGCTCGACTACTACCTGCTGCCGCGCATCGACCTGCGCGCCGGTCTGCGCCTTTTGGAACGCGAGGAGGCGGAAGTCGCCGCGTTGCGCGACCGTCTCGCGGAGCGCCTCGACCAAGCTCGAAGCGGGAAGCTGGCCGAGGGGACCGGTGCCGACGCCATTCGCCGCGCCTTCACCCGGGCAAAAGCCCTGCAGTAGATGCCGAAGCCCTAGCGACTGACGCAGCAGGCCGAGGAGTCACTGTTCGCAATCGCGTGCTGGACGCTGGAGACCTTTGGTCCCCGTCAGGCCAAAAGTCTATGAGGAAGACCTGATCGCTCGCTGCGAGGCCATTGCAGCAGGAGCGGCCCATTCGCAAGGCTGCAGGGAGATCATCGATCCGGCCCTCCCCGCTAATCTCCGCTTCACGCGCGCAGGCGGACATCTCATCATCTTCGTCAAGATGGACTCGGAGGTCGTGATAACCGACTTCCTCCATCCGCAGCGTGACCTGCCGCGCAGGCTCGCCGATCCAGGCGGCCGAAACACGATGCGCTGATCTGAGAGACCGTCCGGGAATTCATGATGCGCGAGCGATGCGGCGCAGGAGGATCATGACGGAAGCGGCGTAGAGGAAGGCTGTCGGGGAGGCGAGCGTAGCCTCGGTATCTTTCCAGAGGCGCCTGTTTCGGCTGATCCAGGCAAAGAAGCGTTCCACGACCCATCGCCTTGGATGGACGGCGAAGCCGACCTGTTCTGGCGGCTTCCTGACGATCTCGATGTCGATCAACGTGGCGGTACGTAGCCGTTCACCGGCAAAGCCTGCATCGGCAAAGGCCTTCGTCACGAAGGGGAAGGAACGCCGCGACAGGCGTAGGACCGGGACGGCGCCATCGCGATCCTGGACGCTGGCGGTTGAGGATCGAGAACCAGGGCGCGTCCGTCCGTATCGACCATGGCCTGGCGCTTCCGGCCTTTCACCTTCTTGCCGGCATCATACTCCGTCGGCCCGCCGGCCTCAGTGGTCTTGACGCCGGGGCGGATGCGAAGGCGTGGGCAGAGGAGACCGCACCTTGATCCTGTACGATGCAAAACAGCCCGGACCGAACCCGGCCGTCGTCCGGCTCTTCGTCCATGAGCGCCAGGGGCTTCGGTTCGACGTGGAGACGATCGATCTCGCCGGTCTGGAGAATCGAAAGCCGACTTATCGGAACACTGTAAATGCTCGGGGAGAGGTGCCAGCGCTCCGCCTCGATAATGGAAGGATCATCACCGAGATCACCGCGATCTGCGGCTATTTCGACGAGATCGCGCAAGGCGGGCGGCGGTTGTTCGGCAACACGCCTGAGGAACGCGCGGAGATCCATATGTGGACCCGGCGGGCCTATCTCGAAGTCGTCCTTCCGTTCGTGACGTGGTGGCGGGGCACCGACGCGGCGGAGGAAGCCTATCGCGGCCACCGGATTCTCATGCCGGAGGCCAAACGCTCGCATCGGCTGCTCGCCGACCAGGGCCTCAATCAGTTCGACGAGGATCTCGAAGGCAAGACCTTCATCGCCGGCGACAATCTCTCGATGGCCGACATCATGCTGTACGGCTTCATCGGGACGAACGTCGCCACCGGGGAGATTCCGTGGTTCAACGTGCCCCAAGCGCCCCAACGTCGCCGCGTGGTTCGACCGTATGGCGGCGCGCGATGCCAGCCAGAAGATGATGACCGCTTTGCCTCTACGCGTCGAAAACTAGGCTGGCCGTCTATGGAGAACGATCCTATCGACGTTACTGGCGATAGAGGATCATGCCAGCGTGATGGAGCACGTCGTCGATGAAATCGCCGTCGGCCGTGAAGCCGGTGTCGTCCCAGTATTCGATGTGCGTGCCGGTCACTTCGTAACGCCCCTCATAGGCGCGCTCGCGCGTCCCGCGTGCTTCGACATAGCGCCCGTTGGGCAGAAGCTCGTGGCGGATGTGACCGTCCTGCGTGACCCAGAGGCCGACATAGGAATGATGGGCTTGCACTTCCGTTTCCTCGGCTTGGACGGGTTGGGCCAGGAGCGTTGCGGCGATCAGGGCGACGAAGGCACGCTGCATGGTCGAACTCCTTGTTTCCATGTGAGTTGATTTGAGACGAGCGGCATGGAAGCCGCCCGTCTGGCGTGGTTGGTTTGAGCGGCCTACTGCTCGCGGGGCTCGTTGTTGTCGACGACTTCCTGGTAGGCGACGAGATCGAGGAAGGCCTCGGCCTCGACGACCGAACCCTCCTCCATCCGCCAGATCCAGACGAACTGGTTGTTGTAGGGCGCTCCGGAGGTCGTGGTGGCCGAGGCGTCGAAGCGGACGATGACCCGGTCTTCAACGGCCCATATGTGATGCACCTCCGGCGTCAGCGGCGTCGCGAGGCGGCTGACGAGGGGAACCGATCCGCGCTGCACGAAGTCCTCCACGCCGTTGTAGGTGTCGGCGACAGGGCCAGAACCGTGGATCGTCCAGCGGACATCGGGCGAGAGCAGATCGAAGACATTGCCGCCTCCGGTTGCCCATCCCCCGAAGGCCTCGCGAACGATGGCTTCGTTGCGGGCCTCAGTATCAATGCCCGGCGCTGTGGCGATGCTGGCCTGCGCCGGCGCGACGGCGACGACGAAGGCGAGCGCGATCAGCAGGTTGCGGGCGGCGGCCACCGCGTTTGCGCTTCGTGAAGCAGGCATCATGGGGTCACTCCATTCTGGAAGTTGATCGGGGCCGGCATCAATTGCTCGATGCGGTCGGGCGGATGGTGATCTCGGTGGTATCGACGCTGGCGGGCGCCTCGATCACGTTCCGGACGGCACGGGCGATGTCGGCCGGCTGGAGCGCGACGGCGCGATAGGCGTCCATCGCGGCCATGGTCTCCTCATGGGTGATCGTCGAGGCGAGCTCGCTCTCCACGACGCCGGGATTGACGCAGGTGACGCGGATGTTGGTGCTTTCCTGGCGCAACCCGTCCGAGATCGCCCGGACCGCGAACTTCGTTGCGCAATAGACCGCCGCCGTCGGCACGACATGGAGCGCGCCGATGGAGCCGATATTGATGATCTGGCCGCTGCCCTGCGCCTCCATCACCGGCAGCACGGCGCCGATGCCCCAGAGAACGCCCTTGATGTTGACGTCGACCATGCGCTCCCATTCGTCCTGCTTGCCGGCGGCAAGCGGCGAGAGCGGCATCACGCCGGCATTGTTGATCAGGACGTCGACGCGGCCCCACTTGTCCATCGCGGTCTGAACGAAGGTGGCCATGGACTGGCGGTCGGTGACGTCCAAGGCTTGGGCCTCGGCGGTGCCGCCCGCCGCGTGGATTTCCGAGGCGACGGCTTCGATGCGCTCCCTGCGGCGCGCGCCCAGCAGCACTTGCGCGCCGGCGGCGCCAAGCTCTCGGGCTATGCCCTCGCCGATGCCGCTGGAGGCTCCAGTGATC